>CAJTMW010000079.1 GCA_910577275.1 uncultured Lachnospiraceae bacterium | reverse complement strand
GATTTGGATTCTACTATGACTCATTTGCCAAAGGGTATAAAGCCAGACCCCACCCGAAAGCGGCGGCAAAGTTCAGGGAGCAGATGAAGAAACTCACATGCAGGAGTTGGGGAGTGAGCAATGGATACAAAGTCAAGAAGCTCAACCAACTTATCCGAGGATGGATAAACTATTTCAAAATCGGCAGCATGAAAGGGTTATGCGAACGGCTAGACAGTCAAATCCGCTACCGGCTTCGTATGTGCATATGGAAGCATTGGAAAACACCGCAGAATAGAGCAAAGAACCTGATAAAATTAGGTATCAGCCGCAAATATGCGTGGTCAACGGCATATACAGGGGCAAGAATAGCCTATGTATGCCAAAGAGGAGCAATGAATGTGGCTGTTACGAAAGAGAGACTAACCCGGTTTGGATTAGTTTCCATGTCGGACTACTACGCCGAAAGGCGAGTAACTTGTTAAGTTGATTGAACCGCCGTGTACCGAACGGTACGCACGGTGGTGTGAG
>CAJTMW010000078.1 GCA_910577275.1 uncultured Lachnospiraceae bacterium | reverse complement strand
TGAAGGCGGAGTATCAGAAAATTTTAGAAAGGCTTGATGAACTGGAACAGCAGGGAGTGATCGGGGCGTTTGACAAACGCACAATCATAGAGCTTTCCGGCGATGTGGTTAAAGAGATTGCACAGAAATACGAGAATGTGCAGAAAGGCGTAGGTGATATGATGAGCGGAGCATTGATTGAAACAAGTGCAAGGACTATTTTAAATCAAGGAATAAAGCAAGGCATTAGTGAAACAAAAAAGCAGACAGCACTTAGGATGCTGAAAATGGGAAAGCTGACAATCGAGGAAATTGCAGAATGTTCTGAACTCAGCGTGGCAGAGGTAGAACAGCTTGCAGGACTTCAAACGGTGTAAAGCGATAACGTGGAAAATTTAATATTGCAGCCATTAAGCAGGGAATAACTGATGATTCAGATTTGTTTCCCTGTTTTTTTGCGCCATTTTTCAGAAACTTGTGGATATGGCAATGCAAATAAGTCCATATCCTTGTACAGCGTCAGGGCAATTAC
>CAJTMW010000077.1 GCA_910577275.1 uncultured Lachnospiraceae bacterium | reverse complement strand
GGCGTACAGCCTGTTATATGCTTTCGTAAATTCCGTATGAATCGGATGGCTGAATAACTTTTCCTTGGAAGTATACTTCACGCGGAAATATCCATTACATAGTTTGCATTTTTTGATAACAAGTTCATCTTCAAGCAGTAGTCGAATGCCTATACATAAGAAATGCTTGAATGATGTGATGGGATATTTCCCGATTGCATTATCTGTAATAGGGCTAGAGGCATGATTTAGATACGCTATCCAATCTTGCGTATTGGAATAGGTATCTGCTCGGTAAGGAGTATCAGACAGAAAAGTATGAGCTTTGGCTCGAATTCCCCATCCCGATCCCTTGGGACATCGATCTGGAATTCCCCATACTGGCTCTTGAGGGTTTTGGGAGAATGTCCGTTACGTTTGTTGGATGTGGGGGTATCGCCTTTGTGGTTCTTTTCATAACCAAGGGAGGCATCCAGTTCGGCCTCCATAAGCTCCTGCAGGACATCCTTGAAGCTGTCCCTTAGAAGGCTGTA
>CAJTMW010000076.1 GCA_910577275.1 uncultured Lachnospiraceae bacterium | reverse complement strand
TATTATGACCAGCATGAGCTTGGGGAGGATATGCAGGAAGTAGATGGAGGCCAGATATTGCTGGAAGAGATGCTGAGGGATAAGTACCGCTGTATGGAAGAATGCATACCGGATGTATTGGATATGGCATATGGAAGCATGGCTGGATTCATAATATTAGTTTAGAGCAGAGTGCTGGGAATAATGGCTGTTCAGAACTGATCGGAATGATAAAAAGAAAAATTCATGGGGTTTAGAAACGCCTTTGAAAAATTTACGATTTATGGTACTATAAAACAAAAGGAAACAAATACAAGGCAGGTGAAGAGATTGGAAAAAAACAGTGCTGATGTTTCAGATAACGGAAAGAAAGATCAGGAAGGGATCATGAAGCGCACGATCAAAGACAGTGTATTTACGGATTTGTTTCAGGATAAGAAATACCTTCTCCAACTGTATAAAGCACTCCATCCGGAAGATACTGATGTTACAGAGGATGATCTGAATGATATAACAATCAAAAATGTATTAACAGACAACATTTA
>CAJTMW010000075.1 GCA_910577275.1 uncultured Lachnospiraceae bacterium | reverse complement strand
TGCTCCCTGCCATGCCGGATATCCTGTTGTTCCTATTCCGTTAATATTCATTTTTCAAATCCTCCATTGTCATCAATTATTTTAATGGCAGACCCTCAGTCGTTCAGAGCCGCCCCTGCTCCCATGTAATAAGTCCGAGCGGTTCATTACCTCCATGCAGACATACCGCCTAACTTCCCCTGTCAAACTTCATGACAAACACCTCCCTAGCTGAAATTACTGCAATTACTTTTTTCATTCCGCACTCCCTTTATGCGGTTCCGCCGAAATGATCTCCCCCTGCACGTTGGATTCATCCGAATCCCTATCCAGCTCATCTTCGTCAAGCTGCGGCTCCACCGCTATCGGGTCATCATCATAGACCGCCGGACTGCCATCCTCAATCTGATGCACGGCATCCGGGGCGGGGCTTCCCTGTGTGGTGCATCCGCTGATCGTGGGAATCATCATTGCCGTAATAAGTAATGCTGGTATTCTGCTGACACGCATTTTTCAAGCCCTCCGATTTCCTTTTATGTAACAGCCA
>CAJTMW010000074.1 GCA_910577275.1 uncultured Lachnospiraceae bacterium | reverse complement strand
AGGAACAAATTGTGGAGTAAGGAGGTGGCAGGCTATGACATGGCCTTTTGAAAATGATACCAGCGGCATAGTAAAGCGCATATCAAACCGCAGTATATCGGCGAATCGAAAAAGAAATATCTTTATTGTGTTGACGATTGCACTTGCCAGCGCATTGCTATCTGTTATTGTCCTCTATGGTTTTGGGGTTATGCAGGAAACGCAGAACCGCAACCAAAAAACAGCGCAGATTATGTATCATGCGATTTCTGAACAACAGGGACAGGAACTATACAAGCAAGAAGAAATTGCGTGGGTTGGGGAATTTTTTAACGCATTTTCTGAACAGGTAAACCATTCAACCGTGAATTTTACTTATGCAAATGCAGATATGCTAAAATCCCAAAGTATGCCCTATTCGGGAGATTTACCAGATTCGGAGGATGAAATTGTAGTACAGGAATCCTTTTTGGATAGTTTGGGCTATTCAAATGAATTGGGGCAGACAATTCAAATCCCCTTTTCTGACGGCACTACCCATGATTTCAAATTGAC
>CAJTMW010000073.1 GCA_910577275.1 uncultured Lachnospiraceae bacterium | reverse complement strand
TCAAATTATAATAATCTTCATCCCAAACTTTATCCATCTGGTACTCTTTGTGGGTAGAGCCGTTCTCGTAAAACTTCCCCTCAAACTCTACGGTCATCCCTACCAGTTCTGATGCCCTCTCCCTCTCTATCACGCCGGATTCAAAAATGTGGTGGGCGGTCTTGATATTTCCGTACCCATGGTCAATGCCAATCCTGTAAACCTGTTCCATAATCTTCTCCCTTTCCAATGAATTATGCGGTCACTTCTTGTCTGCTTCTCATTGTACTGAGCAAGTGCTTCATCAAATAATTCGTGGTATACATCTTTGATATTTTCGTCACAGTATTCCACATTCATACAACTCCGCTTCGGGTCAGTGTTCTTTGCATGGAATTTTCTGCTGTTATGGTTGACAGAGCCTTTCCCTGTCATAACGCTGATAGTCCGTTTCAATCAATTTCCCTTTCTCCCTATCGGGTAATGAGCTCCGGATACGGCGCATAGCCTTTGTTACTTTCTGCGAAAGTAACGCAAAAGCACTTTCGACACGCTCCG
>CAJTMW010000072.1 GCA_910577275.1 uncultured Lachnospiraceae bacterium | reverse complement strand
AAGCAGCGTGATGCAGGGGGATTACTTAACTTAAAGATAGTATATACATACAGCCTGCTGACACATTGCTTGCAGATACCCCGCAGAAACCAAATCATACAGAAAAGGAGTTTTTGCATATGAAATCACTATTTGAACAGTTAGGCGGCACATATCACGAAGAAAATGGATATCTCATCCCAGAGTTGAGATTACCAACCGAAGAAGAGAAGCCCATAGGTATATGGGGACAGCGACACTTGGATTATCTGAAGCAGTACCGCAGGGTTATATACATCAATCTTCTCACAAACGGCAAACTCAACACCTATCTTGCCGACATTGACAGGCAAGCGCAGGAACGCTTTGAAAGGCTCATAGAGGGCATGAAACAGACACAGGGCATAACGGATATTGAGGGCATCCTCTTTCAGCTTCGTAAAATTCCCCGTCACCAAATCGATCAGCAAAAGAACCGGCCCAAGGATCACATTTTTAATCAGTTCCCAAGCACCCGAAGCCGCCGTCTGGATATCCTGCCAGATTGCCTTATACCCCATTTGATA
>CAJTMW010000071.1 GCA_910577275.1 uncultured Lachnospiraceae bacterium | reverse complement strand
AATTTACCCCACCCTATTTTGCGATTCGACAAATTGCGGTTTTGCCGTGCCATGCTATTTTACCCGGTACTGCTCGGCTTCCTCGTCCGTAAGCGGTCTGCCTAACGCCTTTACCGCATCAATCATTTTTTGCCACTCATAACGCTTTCCGTCTGACGGTTCCGTCAGCCTGCCGTCTTTCGCATAATCCGCAATATCCTTTTCCATTCCAACACACCTGCTCCCTACAAATGTTTCTTCAATAACGGCTTAAGATAGTTCTTTTTAAAGTCACGTACTGAGCAGAAGAATTCCTGCTCTGACCTCGAAAATGAGTTGGATTCTGCTTTTTCCGCAAGTAACTCCATCGTACAGATCAGGTCAGCCGCCTGAAACAATTTATAATCTACCGGCTTAACTTTTCGGAACTCTACATGGGCATAAAGCGTATTAAAAACAGAAGTCAGAATTTTGGTAAGTTCAATCTGGCCATTGTCATAATAGATTATAATGCGGTTAAACTGCTCCCAAAAATTCTGATGATCCTTAAGTATTCCTGCAATCGCTTTT
>CAJTMW010000070.1:277-556 GCA_910577275.1 uncultured Lachnospiraceae bacterium | reverse complement strand
GTTAAGCGAAATTTGACAAACTGAAAAATCCCCGTATTATTACAGGGATTTCGGAAGTAATAAGGTAAATGTAGTCCCCCTATCGGGAGTGCTGTCAACGGTGATTGTTCCTTTGTGAGCAGCTACAAGTTCTTTTACGATTGATAAGCCTAATCCATTTCCACCAGCAGACCGTGACTGATCGCATTGGTACATTCTTTCAAAAATATGCGGAAGATGATCGGGAGATATTCCTTTTCCATTATCTGTCATAGTGATTTTGGCTTGCAGATCATTTTC
>CAJTMW010000070.1:0-206 GCA_910577275.1 uncultured Lachnospiraceae bacterium | reverse complement strand
GAGGATGCGACTATAAGCGTTTGCATCTATACGCATAAGATACTCTGTTTCTGGTATATCAAACACATAGTCAAAATTGCTGTTTTCTAAAACAGAAATCCAGTCAACGATAATATTCCGTGATAACTCGTTTAGGTCTAAAACTTCAAAATGAAAAATCTGTTCCCCGGAGTCCAGTTTTACCCACTCAAAGAGATTTTCCACGA
>CAJTMW010000069.1 GCA_910577275.1 uncultured Lachnospiraceae bacterium | reverse complement strand
CTCCATTTTGCTAAAACAGGAGAGCTGTATCCAAAGTTGAAGTGGGAGGAAGTAGAGTGAAAAACACAACTTCCCATTTGTTGAACGGATAGCCCATCAAAAAACTAAATACCCGCCCACCAGCGGCACACCCAAGCAGGAAATCTGAAAAGGTATCCTGCTTTTTCTATGCCCGGAATCCGGGAGAAAGGAGGGCGCACACTTGCCATGCCCGCACTGTAAAATCACCATCATCAAGCGGAGCAACAATGAATCCGCTGTTTCTGCCGCCGCCTACCAGAGCGGCGAGAAACTGTTCTCTGAATACGACCAAGAGCAGAAACACTATCCCTACAAGAACGAAGTCACCCACAAAGAAATCATGCTCCCGCCCCATGCGCCGCCGGAGTATGCAGACCACAACACTTTATGGAACTCTGCCGAAGCACAGGAAAAACAATGGAACTCCCAGCTTGCCCGGAGGTTCGTGCTTGCCATCCCAAGGGAAATCCCGCCGGAACAGTACGCCGACCTTATCCGTGACTACTGCCGGGAGTTTTTTGTTTCCAAAGGCATGA
>CAJTMW010000068.1 GCA_910577275.1 uncultured Lachnospiraceae bacterium | reverse complement strand
TTCCACCCGGAACGGGTGGTCTTTGAACGTATAAAGCTCTGCCAGCGGCGCATTGATAATCTGCTCCACCCCGTTTTCCTGTGCGGTATTTCCGCCGAACAAATCATCAAAACTTTCCAGAGCAACCTTTGATGCGCTTCTTGATTTTATATTACTGCCCATCTGCAAGCACCTCCTTTGTCAGAGAATCGTAAGCTGACGCCACTTTCCCCTTTGGATCATGCTTGTAGATGCTGACGCCCTCCGCTGAAATCTCCGCCGCCCGGACGGAAATGGGAATAACATTGGCAAATATCCTTACCCGGCTTCCATAGGCTTCCTTCAGCATGGAGCTGATGTCCTTTGCGTAGTTCGTCCGGCTGTCCACCATTGTAAGCAGAATCCCCTCAATCTCCAGCTTCGGGTTAATCTGCCGCTTTACCTTTCCCACCGTCTTAATAAGCTGCTGCAAGCCTTTGACGGGCAGGTATGCCGCCTGTACGGGTATCAGGATACTGTCGGCGCAGGCAAAGGCGTTTATGGTAATCATGCCGAGGGAAGGCATACAGTCAATCAAGATATAATCGTAACT
>CAJTMW010000067.1 GCA_910577275.1 uncultured Lachnospiraceae bacterium | reverse complement strand
AACCTCCCCTATGCCATCATCGGGCTGTTCTGCTCCAATATCGGCGAGGCGTGGCGCATCGCAGAGGGTACGGACATCTCCACAAAACTGCTGGGCTTCTTCACCTCGATGGGGACAGCATGGGGGAACCCCATGCCCAGCTTCCATCCCTTCGACCTGTGCATCGGGCTTGCCATCGGTGCGGCGTTCCGGCTGGTGGTGTATGTGCGGAGCAAGAACGCCAAGAAATACCGCCACGGGGAGGAATACGGGAGCGCCAGATGGGGCGGCCCAAAGGACATCGAGCCGTTCGCGGACCCCGTGTTTGAGAACAATGTCATCCTGACACGGACGGAGAGCCTCACCATGAACAGCCGCCCCAAGGACCCCAAGACCGCCCGGAACAAGAACGTGCTGATCGTCGGCGGCTCCGGCAGCGGCAAGACCAGGTTCTGGCTCAAGCCCAACCTTTTACAGTGCCATAGTTCGTATGTCATCACTGATCCAAAAGGGGGGATCGTCGAGGAGTGCGGGGCCGTCTTGGTGCGGAACAAGTACCGCATCAAGATTTTTAACACGATCAACTTCAAGAAGTCGAT
>CAJTMW010000066.1 GCA_910577275.1 uncultured Lachnospiraceae bacterium | reverse complement strand
TGAATTCGGGTACAACCTCCATGCAGGGTGTTCCGACAACGGTATCCGTATCGGGCGCTTTCCTGAAGAAATGTATGAACGATCCGGAAAAAGCAAAGTATCTGGAAGAAAATCTGGCGGCGATTCCGGATTGTGCGAAAAGCGCAGTAGCAGGCTGTCGAGGAACTCTGACAAATCTCAGCTACAGTGTTGATGCAAATGGGAATATTTCAGTAGCAATCTCCGGAACAAGTGACCCCGATGGGAAGATAGCAAAAGAAAATGCGGAACGGCGGGCGAAAGAGAAGAAAGCAGCCGAGGAAAAGGCCGCCGAGAGGCGCAAGGAGAAAAAGGCGGAGGAAGAAAAGGCAGCGGAACGGCGGGCAGAAAGAAAAGAGAGGATGGAAGGTACGTTCACGGTATCTGCCACTGGCACGGATGTGAAAAGCGTTACACAGAATATTGTTGCGGCGGTATCCGGCACATCGTCATCCACAGGGGGCAGTTTTGACATCAAGGCATAAAGAGATGTTGCTTACACCCTATTCCGCAGAGGCGCATAATGCTTTGCCTCTGCGGTCTGCCCGGAGGTGAGGAGCGGATGTAGGTGATAGAAATGAAACTTTTTTGGAGGCTGGCTCGTAT
>CAJTMW010000065.1 GCA_910577275.1 uncultured Lachnospiraceae bacterium | reverse complement strand
TTCTTTGAATATGTTCAATGAAACATAGAACAGGCAAAAAGCCAAATAAAAAGAAAAGAGGTATGGAAGATGAGAAAAAAGATGTTGAAAGCTGCAGGAGTTCTTTGTTTGTCCGTGGTTTTGTGTATGGGCATGGCGGGATGTGCAGGAAAAGAAAATGAGCAGCCGGAGCCGTCAGATGTGCATATGACAAATGAGAGCGGCTATAACGAGGAAATTGCGGCGGATGGAAAAAACAGCAGCAATGAGGCAGAGGGCGGTCAGGAAGATATGAATAACACTGATGCGAAAAACAGCGGCGAGATTGCAGATAATCACGAAGAAGGTGTATTTTATGACGGGGCAAATCTAAGCGGGCGAGTTGTTGATTTTTCAGATGCGGGATGCACCATAACACCTCGGACACTGATCATAAATGAGGATGGCTCAATGGAGGGAGGTATTGCAGCTCCCGGTTATGAATCGGATGAAACGAATATAAACATAACCTATGCGGAGGATGTTATTTTTCAAATCATAAATTTCAGCATGGGATCGCAGACAGAAATTTCGAGAGAGGACACTGACAAAAACAGTATCAAGAAAGAAACGGATGTGAATATATTCGGCACCAGTCAGGATGATAAAC
>CAJTMW010000064.1 GCA_910577275.1 uncultured Lachnospiraceae bacterium | reverse complement strand
ATCGCCATCCATACTTCACACGGAGTTTATAAAAATATGGAACTCTCAGTCAGGAATTGACTACCCTGTATCCATATGGATTCATCATGTGCACTTTTTTCCTGAGCAAAATCAGAACCATACAAAATAATGATATCATCCTTATTGATGATACTGTTCTGTATGTCAGCAGATCCTATGTTCCAAACATTCTCAGTGCTTTTAGTGGAAAAAACTATGCCTGTAATTACTTTCTCGAATCCTTCTCTCCCATTTTAGGTAATCGAGTAGGAGGCGGTGATTAACCGCCGTCCTCTCACACCACCGTGCGTACCGTTCGGTACACGGCGGTTTCAATAGTTGACGTGCACTGACTGATAGGCTGTGGCTAAGTCATAAAAGCCACTGTTTATCAGTCTTTCTTTTGTTAATGCTCTGTTGACCGCTCCCATTCCCGATACATACCAGTATTTCCTGCGGCTGTTTGCCGCCTGATGTGCAAAATATTCCGGTATCCCTAGTTTCATAAGGTTTCTTTTCTTGGTTTTAGGTAACTTCCACTGTTTCCATATACACATGCGGATTCTGTGGTACAGCCATGAGTTGAGGTCATCTATCTTCTTCTTCATATCTGCTATTCCGTAATAATTCA
>CAJTMW010000063.1:478-693 GCA_910577275.1 uncultured Lachnospiraceae bacterium | reverse complement strand
AAGCTCTTTTGCTTCCAGTTCCGGAAGCGGTTCTCCATCCGTCTGCGATACATCAAACACCGACACTGCACGGAAAGCGGGAATTTTAATCTCGACTTCCTCCGTCTGCGGCGTACCGTCCTTGTCAAGCATGATCTCTCCGGTCACAGGGTCTAATTTATCCCGTTCCTCTTTTATTTTATAAGGAGCAGGGGCAAGGATACGGATTCCCTTTT
>CAJTMW010000063.1:0-432 GCA_910577275.1 uncultured Lachnospiraceae bacterium | reverse complement strand
ATGCCTGGTATCCTGCGACTAAACTGGCATCAGGGCGTTGTAAGGCTATCAGGAGCGTGTTGTTAAAACTGTAATTATGGAATTTTGACATGGTGGAGAGGTAGCTTTTGTATTTCTCGCTCTCAAAAAGCTCCTTTAAGCCTTCCTCCAGCTTGTCAGTGATCTCTTTTACTTTCTGCTTTTCTGTTATGGAAACTGTGTTTACATTTGCATCTGCCATATGGTTATTTCTCCTTTTCCTCCATAAAAGCAGAAAACAGATAAGTTGCCCTATCTGTTCCCGCTTTGGATATTTTTATTGATATTTATAAACATTCCGCTTTGCTCTTTGTTTTTTCCTTGTCCGGTTCCGGCGCTTTTTTCTGCTGGTCTGTTTTCGCTTTCATCTGTGAAAGTTTATCCTTTAAGGATGCCCGACCGCCTTTCTCCGCC
>CAJTMW010000062.1:409-702 GCA_910577275.1 uncultured Lachnospiraceae bacterium | reverse complement strand
GCAGGTCATTCAGCACCCACGCCTCATACTCCGGGTCATTTTTCATCGCTTCAAACCCCGCTTCTGAAATATGGATGGAAATATTCTCCGACATACGGGTCGGGTGCATGGGGATCTGTGAAATCTTTTCATGGATATACTGCTTATACTCATCCATTGTCATGTCCTTTGTTGAAACAGCCCCCGCCTTTCCCGTTTCTGATACATTCTGGCTCTTTTCCGCCACCCTGTCACAAAAAGACGGGCTTTCAGCCTTGCTGCCCTTTTGCTTGCTGTACGGAGTGCCATATCGG
>CAJTMW010000062.1:0-401 GCA_910577275.1 uncultured Lachnospiraceae bacterium | reverse complement strand
TGCCGCCTTTTGCTTCATTGTTTTTCAAAAAATTGCTGTACGTTCTTGTCATGTAGTTTACATTGATCGTGTTATTCATGGTTGCTCCTTTCCTGTAACAGCACTGTTACGCTGAACTCATTTTTCCTGACTTTAATGTCCACATTTCCCAGGTATTTCGCCGCCTCACGCCTGACATTCGATAAACCTATGCCATGCAGCGGGGCCGGGCCTCCCGAACTTTCCGGAGCTTTCGTGGAAACCGGAAGATTTGTGCTTTTATCAAATACCACCTCCCCCTCAAAGGAATTCTTTACAGATATGAGGAAAAATCTGTTTTTCCTGCTGCCGGAAAGGGAGATATATCTTTCCCCCGACGTCATCCTCCCACAGGCTTCCAGCGCGTTCTGCAGCAGGTTATT
>CAJTMW010000061.1:456-711 GCA_910577275.1 uncultured Lachnospiraceae bacterium | reverse complement strand
ATTCAACTCATTTAGTACTATATTTACCTTTGCCTTGCTGCATCCAAGATCATCTACGATCTCCTGCTGTGTAATAGGGCATATTTCCGCATTATTAATCTCTATCTGATGTTCATATAATATTTTCAATACCAAATATCTATCATTTGCAAAAAATTCTATTTTGTTCATTACCATCACCTTTTATGTTCAAAATCTTATCCTATGATATTATTATAATAATTCAAGATCAGATTGCAACCAATTTTGAAGCTT
>CAJTMW010000061.1:0-327 GCA_910577275.1 uncultured Lachnospiraceae bacterium | reverse complement strand
CCCCGAACCCCCTTGAAATCCGTTTATTTTATCCTAATAGCGCCAAATCTGCTGAATCTGACGCCTATTCACTATCCCGTAGCGCCAATCAGACTATTTTTTACGCCATTTATTTTTTCCATGACGCCAATCCGTAATGAATTTATGCCAGCCGGAACATAATTTCTCATTTTTGACTGCATTCTGACGCTTTTTTGACTTTTCCTTTTCTTCCTTCCCCAAATACTCCGCTTGGCCTCCAGATAACGGGGGCTCCGGTCAGCAACTGACATTACTTTTCTCTCCGGAAAACAGTACAGCTTGGACAAATCCTTCCTTTCTTCCGGT
>CAJTMW010000060.1 GCA_910577275.1 uncultured Lachnospiraceae bacterium | reverse complement strand
GTGAAAAAATTGAAGAATATAAAACCTATCTGAGCAAAACATATGCAGATGTGATTTTGATTATTGATGGGGAGGTTATGTAAGAAAAAAGAGCGGGCATCCCCGGTTTCCGGCAGATCAGTGAGAGGATGTGAAAGTCAGTATGGAATTATATTCATTACAGGAATTGCTAAAACAATATTTGGATTGGGGATTTGATTTTGCTTCCATCAGCATAGCAACACAAATACCAGAAGAAGAATTACGGCAGTTATACAGTAATGAAAATTATAGATTAAGAGATAAGGATAAAGAGAAGTATCTTATGGTATTTTTGCTACAGATTTGCTGTGAAAAACCGGACAATGATGAATATTACAAGGCATTGCTTGAGAGCCTTACACAATGCTTCAAGATACCACTGGAAGCGATAGCAAATTATATAGGAGTGGATGTTGATGGGTTATCGGGCTTTGAAAGCAGCAGTGATAAAGACAGAATTGAAAAGTGCATAGCACATCTGTTTACTACCTTTATTCGAAATCCCAGTTATTCGGTGTAGTAAAGGGAGTTATCCCTGATAAGCAATGAAGGTGATTGGGAAATGGATATAACAGGAGTAGCAAAAAGTCATCAGGCGGGCATCCCAAAGCCATCATCCAAGAAGGAATGGAAGCTGTCTGACTCCCTCCGGGAGAAGATAACAGGATGCGGCGCAGAACGTCTATATGGGGAATAAGTTCC
>CAJTMW010000059.1 GCA_910577275.1 uncultured Lachnospiraceae bacterium | reverse complement strand
TTCCAGTCCTTCTTGGATGATGGCTTTGGGATGCCCGCATGATGGCTTTTTGCTATTCCTGTTATATCCATTTCAATCACCTCTCTCTGCTTTGACGGAACGCCGGGGATGCCTGCCCTGCCTTGTCAGACTGTGGCTTATCGGGGATATACGTCTATTGGATTCTATTTCTTGTTCATGAAATCCCAATACGCCTGCATACTGTACTGGTAATATGCCGCAGCTTTTTTCTGGCTCAACAGTTTCATATCGCTAATCTGCTTTTGGAACATATCCATGAAATTGGTCCTATCGTTCAATCCCATCATTCCCGTTTCAGGCGGTAATGATGTAAGCCCTCCATTCTTATCTACACCCATATAGGATTCCAATGCTGTCATTTCCACTAATGAAGCATTCCGGGGATTTATCTTGTTGATATGTATGGTCTGCTCGAATTCATCCCCATTCTCATCAACACCTTTTGCAATCACAGTCGGATCATCCTCTGTTGAGCCTTCCGCATATTTGATGTAGAAAGACAGCCCTGTCCCGTTACCGCCAGAGTACAGCATATCATCCGTTTTCATATAGACAATAGATGTATGTGGCTTTGCGCCTGCCACATTGTTTACCTGCTCCGCAAAACTCCTTCCTGCCGCATTCTGCTGTGCCTTTCTTGCTCCCTGCCATGCCGGATATCCTGTTGTTCCTATTCCATTTACGCTCATTTTTCAAATCCTCCATTGTCATCAATTATTTTAACGGCAGCCCCTCAGTCGTTCAG
>CAJTMW010000058.1 GCA_910577275.1 uncultured Lachnospiraceae bacterium | reverse complement strand
AAAATCTCTTCCGCCTGGCTTTCTATGAACTTTGCATTACAGAACATGTTCCCTTTTGCAATGTCAACCTCCCTGATTTTTCCTGCCCAATCATATACATCCTGAAAGATGTACCTATGGACAGACTGCAGGTGTTTTAGATCAAATTTACCCTGAATGGGCTTATCTGGCATTATCCGGCCTCTCCTACGATCCGTTTCCTAAGTTCATCTCCCGATGCTTCTCCGTTTTTATATGCATATAGTATCTGCATATCTTCCTCTGTCAGCTTCATCTCTTCAAAAGCCATTGTAGCCTCCACTTCCTTTACCGCTTCTGCTTTGGTATATGCCGGATGGTTTATTTTTATTTCAAAGGGAATCCCTTCCGTAAGGATAATCTGCTTTATCATCATATTAACCACCGCCGATAAATTGGTTCCCAGTTTTTCCAGAATCTCCGAAGCTTTTTCTTTATCTTCTGCGGAAGTCCTCACTTGCAGCAATGATGTATTAGACACGACATCAGCCCTCCTTTTGTTTCTATTGTACTACATGGTAATTACATTGTAAATAAAGACTTATTATTGGCACTCTATTTATTAATATCTCATCTTTGCACATACCAACAGAAAATTGCTGTTCCTCTAATTCAAATCCATCTTATTAAAATACCTTCTCAACCAAAGTACATAATCAAAATCGTCTCTTTTAATTATAGATGCCAAACCTTCTACACCGCCAATACTCTGCTTTTCAAACGAACCGCAAAATAAGGCTTCATAAGCTCTTCAAATTTGGGGGATT
>CAJTMW010000057.1 GCA_910577275.1 uncultured Lachnospiraceae bacterium | reverse complement strand
GGCAGTTCATCGATGGATTATTCCAATCGAATGACCGGCCTGTATGGGATATGCTCCCCGGCGATGTAGCGCAACGACTTCCGGCAGGGAAACGGAGGAACCCTGACCGGAACGAGCGTACCAAGGAGAGCGAAACGCCGCCAAAGACGGGGGCAGGAACGACAGCAGAGGGAACCGGCAAAAATGAACACCGAAACGATACCGAAACACAACAATTTCACGGGGCATAGTCTGCCCTGTCCGTAATACCAAGGGAGATTTTGGGGCGGCTCTACGGCTGTATTTCCCCTGAAAATCGCCCCGAAACGATACACAAAAAACCACTGCCCGCCCATTCCGGCTGTTACTGCTGAATCGGGCGGTTTTTCTATGAAGGAGGCACCATGCCGAGAATGTCAAAGAAGTTGAAGAAAGAGCTTGCTTTCTTCCTGAACGACCGGGGGCGCAGAAGCTACAATGAACTCTGCCGGAAATGCCAGCATGAATGTAAGCAGAGTTTCCGGGCTGTCATGATCGACTGCCCCCGCTACCAATCCAAACGAGCCAAAAGGAGGACACCATCCAATGAATTGTGAATTTATGATAGCCAGTACACCCCTGCCGCCCTGTATGCCGCTCCCAAAGGCAATGCTCCGGCTTCCAGTCAGCAATACGGCAAAGGTCATGTATGCCCGCCTGCTGGATGAAATCCTGACAAGGGGAACCGAGGACAGCAACGGGATTCTGTTTATCCGCTTCCCTATTATGAAACTTGCGGCGGCACTCTCCCGAAGCCCCCAGACCTGCCA
>CAJTMW010000056.1 GCA_910577275.1 uncultured Lachnospiraceae bacterium | reverse complement strand
CCGGACAGAGAACCGGGAGCAGATCAACACGCCACTAACAGAGCTGCATTTGAATGATGAGATGGTGGCACTTCTGAAAAGCGGTCGGATTAACAACCGTCTGCTCTGTGAGCTTGCCACTCATAAGGACTTTATCAAGTTTCTTGCGGATATTGAGATTTATGTGGATGGGATTGCCACCATGCAGATTCAAAATCTCAACGCTCTTGTCGATACCGTCCGGCATAAAATCATTGAACGGTATCGCCCCGGCGAAGATGACCCGCATTTGAAAGTGCTACAAGCTGCCCATATCAGCGATGATGAATATTTCAGCCACATGGTTCTGGATGACCTCAATCTCATTATCCGGGATATTCGGGAAGCTCACAAAAAGGACAGTGAGTGCGCCCCAGACCACCGTTGCCGATGAACTGAAAGAAAATCTGGAAGCGGTCGAAAATTTCAAGGGCAGCCGGGATGAAAAGCTCGTTGTCCTTTACTGCAAGCAGCTTGGTATCAACTATAAAAATCTGTCAGACGAAGAATTTCGCTGGCTGATTCGGATTCTCAAAAAATCAAAGAAAATGGGAACGCCTATCAGCCAGAGGAAAAAACGGTAAAGAAAAAACCGCTGTTGCATGGTTTGTTGGCTTCCATGTAGCAGCGGTTCGTGCTGTGGTTATTCAGTTAAATTTTCAGAATGACAAGCTGGAATTTAGTTTTGCGTGAGTTTTACATACTCCGCAACCAAAAAGATGTTTTTCAAATCTTCCTCATCTAATCCACGGTAGACAAACAAATCATCGTGCAGTGG
>CAJTMW010000055.1:260-1065 GCA_910577275.1 uncultured Lachnospiraceae bacterium | reverse complement strand
TACTGGAAATGAATTGTATGACAAAGAAGCCCATATTGGTACTCTTGGAACAGAGCAGCATAGCGGATCAGTTTGAAGTATTATCAATGGGTGCGCTGGATTTCCTTGAGCGTCCGGCAGAAGATGAAGTTTATAGACAAAAGTTAAAGGAACTTTATCAATGGACGTGGTATTATGGCTGGAAAAAAGAGGAAGTATAACGTAGAACATGATAAAATTTATGCGGAAACCTTGGAACAACAGCAGATAGAAGTAATGCAGAGTGTGATAGATGGGTTAAGGTAGAATCTGATTTGGCAGAGCAGGATTTGGAGTTTGCTGCTGACTATATTGCATTTGATTTAAAAAATTCTTTTGCGGGAGTCAATACAGTACAAGGTATCCGTAAACAAATAAACAAACTACAGAATTTTCCAGAGCGTAATGAGTTAGATGATGATCCAGTGTTGTTGGGTCTGGGTGTCCGTATGGATTATTATAAGAATTACAAAATTTATTATGTGGTATAAGACAAGTTGGTAATAATTGTAAGGATTTTACGTATACTGGTGGACAGTAGAGCGGGTTATATCGGACATTTGGAATGAAAGATTAAGCTGCGGTGTTTATTGATAGAATTTGATAGATAAATTCAGGGCATGGCGGATAGCCATGTCTTTATTATTGTGTGCCGAGCATGGCGCTAATCTTACTGGTGAAAGTCCAGTCACGGGTATTTACCGCCAAGTGTAGCGAACCACAAGTCGGTATCAGTAATGGTATGGATGAAGGAAGTGGTGTAGCAAAGTTCTTGAGCCTACGAACA
>CAJTMW010000055.1:0-227 GCA_910577275.1 uncultured Lachnospiraceae bacterium | reverse complement strand
GCAATACAAACCGAAGCCCTAAGGGTAAACGTAAACCGAAATTGTAAATCAAGAGGTTGTGGAACGAAAGATTAGTGTCTTACCTCGGGAGACCCTACTCACATACCTAAGGGTATGGTCGAAAAAGGTTTGGAGAGGGAGTCAGATGATGTCATAGTAGGCGAAAGCTGAAGGACTGAAACGATTTATAGTACGAATCGTTATGTTTAAAATAATATATGAGCCAG
>CAJTMW010000054.1 GCA_910577275.1 uncultured Lachnospiraceae bacterium | reverse complement strand
CCCCCGCCGCCGTTTCCGCAGAAAGGGGGAATGAGATTTGCAGGAGGAAGTTGAAAACAGAACAGTAAACCTGATGATAAGCACCAGCAAGCTGACCGGGCGGACACTGGTGGCGGCGTTCCGAAAATACTGCCAGTACCGGGCAAGGGTGAAGTCAGAGGGAGACCACGGCAAAATGACGGTGGAGAAGCTGATCCGCAAGGACCAGGGAGCGCAGCAGATCGACATCGCCAAGAGCGGCATCAAGGACTTTGAGAGGGTGCTGAACAAGTACGGCGTGGACTACGCCATCCGCAAGGACGTGTCCCAGGAGCCGCCCCGCTTCATGGTGTTCTTCAAGGCGAGGGACGCCGACGTGCTGACCGCCGCTTTCAAGGAGTATTCCGCAAAGCTGTCCCACAAGGAGAAGCGGCCCAGCGTCCTGAAAGCCCTGGCGCACCTGAAAGACCTTGCCAAGTCCATCCCCGCCAAGACACGGGAGAAGAAACAGGAGCGTGAGCGATGAACGATAAGACGAAAAAACTCATCATCCTGAATCTGCCCTATTTCATCATCGGGCTGTTCTGCACCAATATCGGGGAGGCGTGGCGTATCGCCGCCGACGCGGATTTAGGCACGAAGATCATCAGCTTTTGCAGTTCGATGGGTGCGGCATGGGGGAACCCGATGCCCAGCTTCCACCCCTTCGACCTTGTAATCGGGCTTGCCATCGGCGCGACCTTCCGGCTGGTGGTGTATGTGCGGAGCAAGAACGCCAAGAAATACCGCCACAATGAGGAATACGGTTCGGCACGTTGGGGAGGTCCAAAAGACATCGCCCCTTTTGCCGACCCCGTGTTTGAGAACAATGTCATCCTGACACGGACGGAGAGCCTCACCATGAACAGCCGCCCCAAGGACCCCAAGACCGCCCGGAACAAGAACGTGCTGATCGTCGGCGGCTCCGGCAGCGGCAAGACCAGGTTCTGGCTCAAGCCAAACCTCTTGCAGTGCCACAGTTCGTATGTCATCACTGACCCCAAAGGGGGTATCGTCGAGGAATGTGGGAATGTCCTGGTGCGGAACAAGTACCGCATCAAGATTTTTAACACGATCAACTTCAAGAAGTCGATGCACTACAACCCCTTCGCCTATATCCACTCGGAGAAAGACATCCTGAAGCTGGTGACAACGCTGATGGTGAACACGCAGGGCGAGAGCAAGGGCGGGGACCAGTTCTGGGAGAAAGCCGAGAAGCTCCTTTACACGGCGCTCATCGCCTATATCCACTATATCGCGCCCGTGGAGGAGCAGAACTTCGGGACGCTCATCACCTTCCTGAACGCTATGGAAGTCCGGGAGGACGATGAGACGTTCCAGAACCCTATCGACCAGATGTTTGAGGCTCTGGAAAAGAAAGAGCCAAACCACTTCGCTGTCCGCCAATACCGGCTCTAT
>CAJTMW010000053.1 GCA_910577275.1 uncultured Lachnospiraceae bacterium | reverse complement strand
AAGTGGCGGCTATGTGGAATTATCCTACACGGAGTTCTGCCGTTGCAGGGAATCCGACCAGACCTATATGGACAAGCTGTTTATCCCCATTCAAGGCTGTCTGCTTGAAGTCGTGAGGGAGCAATACACAGACTTCTACCGTGACAAGGAACGGTGGCGTTATCTGCAAAAATTAGATACAAAGAATAGACTGCTATCTCTCGACGGATTTACGGACAGCGAGGGGAATCCTCTGGACTTTATCACTGATGAAGCGGTGGACATTGCAGAAACCGTTGTCAATGCGGTCATGGTGGACAGGCTGAAAGCCGCCCTGCCTTTGCTGTCGGATAGTGAACAGGAGCTGATACAGGCAATCTTTTTTGACGGACTTTCCGAGCGTGAAGTCGGGGCGAGGTTGGGCATAACCCAGAGCGTTGTAAACAAACGCAAAGCCAGAATCCTAATAAAACTAAGAAAGATAATAGAAAATTAAAATTTAAGGCGTTCAGCCCCCTTGTTTTTTCCTTTGGGAAGATGAGGGGGCTTTTCTCTGCCCTCTCAATCAATTCTGATTGGAGGAAGTAAGAATGGCATACAACCACGGACGGGAGGACAGGAAATGGCGTATCTGGAAAGAAGCGGAGGAAAAGGTGTTACGAGAGTGCGGCGTTGATGAAGCGACCATTGAGCAGATACGCATGGCGGACAGGGCAGACTTCAATTCCAACAGGCGGTTTTACCGATGGACGAATGACGTTGCGGAATATCTTGAGGACATGGCAGGCAGGGAGCGGCAGGCGGAAGTGGGTACGGTTGCGGAGTTACTGGAAGAGATTGAGAGCGAAAATCTCTATCAAGTATTAGTCACGGTGGACGGGCGTACCTTGAAAATCGTCCTGCTGAAAATGCAGGGGTATTCCACAAAGGAGATTGCCCCGCTTGTGCATTTGACGACTGGTGCCATCTATGCGAGGTTAGACCATCTGCGGAAGAAGCTGCGGAAAATTTTATAGCTTCTAAAACAGCCTGCCATCCTGCGGGCTACTGGGTGAGGGATGGAAATCCCCTCACTCATTTTTTGCAGGAGGACAACAGGATGGCATACAGGGTTAAGGCATACACGCTTCGGGAGGAATCCACGGAAAGCGGCACAAGGTATTTTATCAGCTTTAAGGACGGGCAGGGCAAATCCCACGAGTTGGAAGTGTCGGAACAGTTCTTTATGGAGTTTCGGCAGATGGAGCGCAGGAACAGGAATCTTTTCTAATGGGACGAGCGGCACAGGGAGTTTAACGAGGTATGGGACGAAACCCTTTACAGACGGGCGTTGCGTGTGCCTAAGAGCCTTGATGAACGCATGGTTGAGGAAGAACGGAATGAAACGCTCTATAAGGCGGTTGGGAGCCTTCCAGAGATACAAAGGCGGCGTTTCCTGCTCTACTACGAGTATGAGTTCAATTTTTACCAAATCGCCGCTATGGAGCATTGCACCGCTTCGGCAATACAGAAATCTGTTGCGATTGCAAAGGAGAAAGTAAAGGCGGAAATTGAAGAAATATCTCCAACCGTGACCGACACCGCCCGAAAAAGAAATCTGTTTTTTATTTGTGTGGG
>CAJTMW010000052.1 GCA_910577275.1 uncultured Lachnospiraceae bacterium | reverse complement strand
CTACTTCCTCCCACTTCAACTTTGGATACAGCTCTCCTGTTTTAGCAAAATGGAGAACACATTCAGCAACCAGATTCAAATCATTGAGCGCATTTCGCTTGAGAACCGGAGTCTGTCCGCTGATATTTACAGGAGCGTCCTCTTTGGATGTGCCATATTCGGAATTGACAGGCATATACATATGAGCCTCTTCATCTTCACCATATGTGTTAAAAGCCAGAGCCACCCAATCATTCTCAATATCTACAGAAAGAAAGTCCTCTTCGCCATATTCATCCAAAGCTAACCATGCAGACCTACAATGATTTCCCCGAATTTTGCACACCAGTTTGTCTACAGTTTCTTGTGTAATAGGTTCCCCTTCACTATTAAGAAAACGAATAGCAAAATCACTCATATAAATTTACCTCCCGATTCCGATTTATCGCTGACACTATTATACAGCTTTAACTTGCTAAATGGAATATGCTTTCTGAAAGATTTTCGGGTGGCAAGCCCACAAAAGAGTAGCTGGCAAAGCCAGCGCAGGGGAAGGGTAGCTTCCCCTGTGATGATTGGAGCAGATTGAAAATCTGTGGAAATCATCTACTGTCCGCAGGACGCCCCGGCAGGGCGCAATGCACCACTTCCCCAAGTGGTGTATAATTGCGCCCTCTTTCAGAGGGGAAAGCCCCGGCTTGCCGCTCTGGAAGCCATCTTCGCCGTTTCCGGCGTGTGGTCTTTTAGGGTTTTTCCGATTCCCCGGCAAGTACCTGCTCCATGATTTTTCGGTTCTCACTCTGACGGAACAGCAATTTCAAAAGCAGACTGACCTGTTCATCGGTCACAAGCTCCGGGTGGGGCAGGTAGCTTTCCAGTGCCGCCCCTCTGGTACAGAGCCGGTGCGTCCGCTCGTTCCGGGTTAATTGCTTCGCCTGGTGCTGCAACATTTTTTCTTCATGCTCCAACCGGCGCAGCTTCTTTTCCCCTTTTTCAATCGTCTGATTGAGTTTTTCCAGCTTCTCATTCATAACGGCGTCCCTCCTTTGGAAGTAAAACGTAAATGTGATTGGTTTCCCCCACGCCCTGACGGACACGCATAATCATTCCGGCTTGTTCCAACTCGTTCAAAGAACGCTTACAGGTCTGATAGCTGCGGGAAAGGGCTGCGGCCAGTTTTAGGACAGGGAAACGGATAAATAAAATCCCGTTGCTGTCCTCAATCCCGTCTGTCAGGGTTTCATCTAACAGGCGGGCGTACATGACTTTGGCTGTGCTGCTGACCGGCAGACGCAAGACCGCCCACGGCAAGGGCATACAGGGCGGCAGGGGCGTGTCGGCTGTCATAAATTCATAGTTCATTCAGTGGGTGTCCTCCTTTTTGTTCGTTTGGATAAATAGCGGGGGCAGTCAATGATAACCGCCCGGAAGCTCTGCTTGCACTCGTGCTGACACTTCCGGCAAAGCTCGTTGTAGCTTCTACGCTCCCGGTCGTTGAGGAAGAAAGCAAGCTCTTTCTTCAACTTCTTAGGCATTCTCGGCATTGTACCTCCTTTCATGAAAATCCGCCCATTTCAGCCAGAACAGCGGGAATGGGCGGATAGCAGGTTTTTGTGTATCGTTTCGGGGCGATTTTCAAGGAAAATACGGGCATAGAGCCGCTTAAAAATCCCCCATAGTATTACGGACAGGGGGAACTATCCCCTGTGAATTTGTTGTGTTTCGGTAGCGTTTCGGTGTTCATTTTTGCCGGTTCTCCCTGATGTCGTTCCTCCCCTGAATCTCACAGCGGCGTATCGCTCCCCTTGGTGCGCTCGTTTCCGTCAAGGCTCCTCCATCTCCCTGATAAAAGTCGCTGCGGCACTTCGCCGGGGAAGCATATCCCATACAGGCCGGTCATTCGATTGGAATAATCCATCGATGAACTGCCT
>CAJTMW010000051.1 GCA_910577275.1 uncultured Lachnospiraceae bacterium | reverse complement strand
CCTGAGAGGACAAGTTCTCAGGAGCTCGGCAGGGCCGATGGAGATTCAGTTTTCTCAGGGAACTTTGAAAACTGAATATCCAGTCATCAGGAAGTCTTGGAGACAAGACTACGTTACTGTCTGGGATAGCCTGCACAGCGGAGCGCCATGATCCCCGGTTCCGGGGGGAGCGATCTATCCGACTGAAAATGCCAAGTTGCTCTTGGTTCGGCGATGACAACGAACAGCGATAATGATACTTCCGTAACTCGCGGCCCGGCCACAAAGAAGGTGGGGAGGTTAGACGCCTATGAGAGCAGCTTCGCAAGCTGACGAGCCTGATGATTCCCGTGATTCCGGGGTGTCGGGGACAAATAGGGATCAAGAACACGCTTTATGAAATTTGAGGGGCGGTCTGGAGACGGCATTTGCCGCGCTGGGCCGTTCCTTTACATACCAGAAGAAGGAGGTAGATACCATATGGAACACAAATTTCACGATTTCCACCGCGGCGAAGTCTATTATGCAGACCTGGACCCGGTGATCGGCCATGAGCAGGGCGGCATCCGCCCGGTGCTGATTATCCAGAACGACACGGGCAACTACCACTCCCCGACCATCATTGTGATCGCCGTGACCAGAAGGACCTTTAAGAAACCCAAGCAGCCGACCCATGTGGTGCTGGATGATGCGGAGGGGCTGGACCCGTCCCTGTTCATGCTGGAGGTCATACGCACCATCGACAAGCGGCGGGTGCGGGGCTATGTGGGGAAGCTCACCGGGGAGCAGATGGAGCAGATCGACGCCGCCCTGCGGGTCAGCCTCCATCTGGACGAGGACGCCTTCCTCCCCACGGAACTGGAGGCGCCCTGATGGACAGGCTCATCATCGACCCGGAGTTCCGGGACAAGATACCGCCACTGACGGAGGACGAGTTCACCCTTTTGGAGGAGAACATCCTGTCGGACGGGGCGGTCTTTTCGCCGCTCATCGTCTGGGACGGCACGATCCTGGACGGCCACAACCGCTATGAGATTATCCAGAAGCACCCGGAACTGACCTACGCGGTCCACAAGATGTCTTTTGACAACCGCTATGAAGCTCTTTCGTGGATATGCAAACACCAGCTTGGCAGGCGGGACCTGACGCCCCAGCAAAAGAAATACCTGATTGGGCAGCGGTATGAGGCGGAGAAGATGGCACATGGCGGTGACAGGAAAAGCACGACAGCAAAATCAACTGTTCAAAATGAACAGTTGAAACCGAAGAATGCGGCAGTTACCAGACAGCGCATAGCAGACGACGCCGGCACCAGCGAGAGTTATGTCATGCGTGCTGGCTGGTATGCCCAGGGTGTGGATGCCGCCGAAGAAGCCCTTCCCGGCATCAAGCAGGAGATACTCACGGGAGCGATCAAGCCCACGGAGACAGCAGTGGCCGCAGTTGCAAAAGCCGCCCCGGAAGAACGCTCCAGACTGGCCGCCGACTTGAAGAAATCCAAGGATGACAGCCCCGCCCCGCTTACCACAAAGCCCCGCCAGCCGCTTCAAGAAAAGCCGAGATGCAGAAGATCGCGGAAATATCGGCTGAGATGGAGCGGGACAAGGCCCCCAGCACCGAGGAGAATGTACTCTGTTCCCTGGATGGCGAGATCGTCTCGTTCATGGAGCTTTTTGACCGCATCTTTCAGGAATATCCACGGCTTTTGTCGGACAGCCATTACAGGCAGGAACTCATCCAGATCATGCAGAAAATGAAGCAGTATATCGCAGACATCGAAGGAGGACGCACAGAATGAACAGCAAGGACCTTTTTTGCCGGGAGCTTCCCATCAACAGCGCAGAGCTGAAGATACCCCGCACTACTTATCAGCGTGAACTGAACGAGGACCGGGTCCGTAGGATCGCCGCCGAGTTCGATGAGCGCATCGCCAACGAGCCGAAGGTGAGCTGCCGGGACGGCCGCTACTATGTGTTCGATGGCCAGCAC
>CAJTMW010000050.1 GCA_910577275.1 uncultured Lachnospiraceae bacterium | reverse complement strand
AGAAACATTAAAACCAAAGCAAAACAGGAATACCAAAATAGGATTTTTATTGCAGGGCGGGTTTGCAGAGGCATCCCAGTTAAGGTGTTGCGAATCCTATTTGGAAACATTACCGTCTTTATTAGGATGTGAGTACAACGGAACTTTATTAAAAGGCGGTATGTTTGCAGTCAGCTTTATAGATGGTAAAATGAGAAAACAAATGACAGAACCTTTTTATAACATGGGGAAATATTATGCCCAAAACAATTACTTTAATAAAGAAGCGGTAAATGACTTTGCAGGACCGGAATATTTTTCTAAAAAAGAAATCTTTCTCAACAATGTATTAAGTCCGTTAAATAAATTGTTTTTTATAGTATTTGCTAAAAAATTAGGCTGTAAAGGTTCACTTAATGATAGGCCGTATCAAAATTATGTGAAAGGATAATTCAAATTCTTGTTGAACAAAACCGCTGTGCGATGACCTGTCAAGGTGGTCGCATAGCGATTTTGCTCGAGTCCTATTTACGTGAACGCTCTCTTTCCTGAACTAAATTACTCTCAAAAATAGTTTTTGTCCAATTCCATTTCAAAAACTGGATTTTTACTATCTGATTCGGCATTTCCACAAATATCTGCGGCGGCTTCCATGACTAATTCCGTTTCTTCCTGTGTAAGGGTGTCCATATACTCGCACTGTTTGGCAACATCTTCCATGAGCGTTCCCATATTGTCAAATGGTCCGATAGAGGTATAACTATCTTTTCGTACCAATACAAGCTTAATGCTTCCGGCAGAAACAGAAGAAAGGGGCTTGTCGTCTTCTTCTGCACCGTCACAAAAGATGTAGTATACTCCGTCTTCTGTTAATTCATTTAATATTTCGCTGTTCTTCCACGTTTTCATACCATTAGAGGCGGCGTATGCGCCGGTTACAAAAAAGCAGACACAAAAAGCAACCGTAAAAATAGCGGTAATAGCAATCATCATTTTTGATTTTTTCCTGAATTTCATAATCGCACCTAACCTTTCTTTTAATTGCTTAGCTCCCTCTGTCAAAGTGACGGAAGCCAAAGAACTTTTGCAGGGATTGTCTGACTTCAAAAAGGAAATCAGTGTGTCCCCATACTCACGCTTTTCCTGGTCATCAAGTACAGATATGACTTTTTCATCACATGACAGCTCACAGGATTTATTCACTTCCTTTTCCAGCAGATAGACAAAAGGATTGAACCAATGGGCGCACACGACAATCTGTATCAGCCATTTGTAAAACATATCCCCCTGCCTGTAGTGGGTTAGTTCATGCATAAAGATATAAGACAGCTCTTTATCTTCCAATTCGCGGACAGGCAAAATAATTCCCGGCCGAAAGAATCCAATCATAATAGGGGAAGCAATCAGCGGATTACAGGATAATTCCACCCTTGTCCTGATATTCAGTTTTTCTTCACAATCAGACAGCAGATTCAAAATTTTTATATCCGATACCTCTGTGTTGCCTGTCTTGATGTAATGGACAAATCCCTGATAAACCGTTATCTTACGGACAAATAAAACAAGTGCCAATGCTGACCAGATAAAAAACAGGCAGGCAGATATGTTAAATGGTTTAAGCAAGGCGGCGGCTGTCATATCCCGGTTTGCCTGTATCGGCTCCGCTTTGCTGTTACCCGCATCTGCCGGGACAAATATACTGGGGCTTGCAGGGATTTCATTCGCTGTTTCTGCGAGGGGGCTGCCAGCTGGGACTGTGTCGAATTTTTCAAACAGACTCCCAACAATCGTAGTATTGAAAGTAATGGGAAGCAGAAACCGCAGCGCGACAACTATCCAAATATAATACTGCCAACGCCTGCTGAACCTGTTTTTATACAGCGGCTTCAATCCCAGAAAGAGAAGCAGCAACAGCGTGCCGGAAACAGACAGCGACAATAATATTTTTAAAAATTCATTCATTTTCTTCTCTCCAAAATGTTTCAATTTCTTTCAATTCGTCTGCCGAAAGAATATCCTGCCGCAGCAAGGTTGACACCAGATTTTTCACATTCCCGCCGTAGACTTTATCAAGAAAGCTGTGAGTCTGCATGGTCTGATATTCCGCTTCCGTCACCGTAGCCACATATTCATTCTTCCTGCCAATCTTTTTCACTTTCAGGAACTTTTTTTCACCCAACCGGGAAAGCAGCGTGAGTACAGTATTATTCTTCCATTCGTTCCCGTCCTTTTCCAATTCCTCCATAATAACGGAATACAAAGCCGCCCCTCCATTTTTCCAGATGATTTTCATTAATACCATTTCAGATTCAGAAATCTGCTGTGCCATATTCTTCTCCTCTTTTTTATATTAACATTCTGTAGTTATAAATTCATATTAACACTATGTAGGTAATAATGCAATCCCCCCAAAAAAGAAATTTAAAAATTTATAAAAAAATATGAAACACAGGGGATTCCGTAGCAGTTGCAATTCCTATACCGTACAGAAGCATTTATTAACAGAGGCTGGCCTGCGAGCCGAGTTTAGTACTGCTACGTTTTTATAGAGCGAGAGCGCGGCGACGAAAGACATACAACGCTCCCGGATTTACAGACGCCGCAGCAACCCCTCAATCCCTTCTTCCTCATAAATCCCCTTATAATACTGCACTTCATCTCCAATCAAGTCGTCAATCACCTGCATTCCCAAAAGCTCCACAGGCGCTTTGTCGTCCGTCAGAAGATAATCCCCTTTTTCATAAGGAACCATATTTTCCCTGACCCTGACCATCATATCCGCCAGCTCTCCCTCTCTGGTTTCCCCGCCT
>CAJTMW010000049.1 GCA_910577275.1 uncultured Lachnospiraceae bacterium | reverse complement strand
AATTTAAAAATATATCGGGAGATATATTGACAAATTTCAAATTTTGAGATAGGAGGATTTGAAAATGGCTATCAGCGGAATAGGACTTAAGTTTTATCAGAACAATGTGGAAACAAAGAGAAACACGAAAAATGTGAATGGCACGGAAAAGTTCGCGCTGGAAAAAACAGGCAGTACACAGGAATTATCGGAAGCGGAAGAAATGGAGTTGTTCAAGAAGGAATTTTATGAGGACCTTTCTAAAGTTACCAACCACGGGACGGTAAGCAATGCCGCTGTCAATATCTCGGAGGCGGCATTCAAGGCGATGAAAGAAGACCCGCAATACAGGGAGAAGGTTCTTTCACTAATCCAGAGGGATTTGGGGGATTCCTATGCGCCGAGGAATTGCTCTGTGCTGATAACTGTCGGTGCGACTCTGAATGAGTACAGGGCGGATTCATGGCCCTTTGGATATGATTCGGAATTTGATGCGCGCTCACAGAACAGTTTCTACAAAAGGACGAGCGAAAAGAAAGACAGGCAGAAGGAACTGCTGGAAGAATATCTGGAAAAGCGGACGCAGGCTAAGAGACAGCAGCAGAAATTGTTGGATGAAAAGGTTGCAAAGGCGGAGCAGGAGAGAAGCAGGCAGGCGAAGGCTTGGGCTGGCAGCAGGCAGATGGCGGCGGCTTCCAGTGCCTATGAATCAAATGTCATGACGGAAACTGCGGCAGGCGGCAATCCATTGCCCGGATAAATGCGGGCATCATGCCCGGACTTACCGCAAGGGGGCGAGGGGGCTCTGATTAGCAGGGGGCTGTTACATCAAACAAATTGGAGGACTTGAGAAATGCATGTTAGTAAAATATGGAAAAGCAGATTATTGATATTGTTTGCTATAGCAATAATGATTCCCACAATCAGCGGATGCACCACACAGGGAAGCCCCGCACCGGATGCCGTGCATCAGATTGAGGATAACGGCACGGCAGTTTATGATGATGACCCCATAGCGGTGGAGCCGCAGTTTGACGAAGATGAACTGAACGGGGGTTCAGATGAATCCAACGTGCAGGGGGAGATTATTTCGGCGGAACCGCATAAAGGGAGTGCGGATTGAAAAAGGCATATTCTTTGGATTTATACAGGATTCCGGCAGAACAGCAGGCATCCCCGGCGTTCCGGCAGATTAGGCGAGACATAATATTGAAAATAACGGAGGATTTGAAATGGGAATTCATTCAGTAAATGATGCAGGTTCCGCATATGGAGCGGCTTTCAGGAACAAGCCTGTTTATTTAATGTCAATAAAAGAATCAAGGGCTTTTTTTGAAGGGAAAATGCGGAAAAATATGGTATTGCAGGAGGACACCTGCACTCTCAGCAGCAACAACACTTACCGCAGGCAGCATACCACTTATGAGGTTTTGGATAAGGAAAAAGGCAGCGCATTTCTGGATTTGAATTTTCTGATTAAGGACGAGACCAGCAGCCTGAAAGGGAGTCTCAGCGATGATAAGGATATGGATTTTTATAACTTTTCCATTCCATTTATGAACTTCCAACGGAATTACTTTGGCGTTGAAGCTTACATTGATATGCCAGAGGGCTGTGATTACGACCTTACCCTGTATGATGAATACGGCAACCAGGTGGGGAAAGCAGAGTGGGATGGCGAGGGCCGGAAAAAGCTGACCGTCCCTAATTGGGATATCCAGACTAACAAATATTGCATTAAGGTAGAAAGCGGAAACGGGGAGGAAGTTTCCCCGGATGATTATTATAAGATTAGTTTCCATGTTTCCGAAAATAAGGAGCATGAAAAGACTGACGCCGTCAGGGAAGCATATGGGAATCTTCACAACGCATACGGCCGGAAGGATGAAAACTGGCGGGAATATCTTGACCAGTATAATGCGGTTTTGCGGGAGACGGAGCAGAATTATATAAAAGAGCTGGAACAGCTCCACCGGAAGCAGTTTGACAGCCTGCCGGAAGAAAAGAAGTACAAGGGCGGGCGCACGGTGGACGAACTGCTTAAGGACATGGCGGAGGGGAAGGATTTAAGCGATGCGGAAATGGAATATGTGAAGATTTTCGCCAATCTGAAAGACATGGAAAAGGCGCAGAATAAAGCGGAGCTGAAAAACAGCTTTTCGGATGATTTTGTTAAGGATTTGGAGGGCATGGGCATTTCCCGTGACGACATAGAAGGTATGCGTGTAAGGATTGGGAGCAGCGGGGATGTGTCCGTGGACGGGATAGAGGATAGCACTGTCCGGGAACAGGTGCAGAAGCTGATAGATGAAAAGTACGGTGACCGGATGTATCAGTATTACATAGGCATTGCAGACAGCGTGGGGGATTTGCCATCCAACACATACCGGTATGCCACGGACATTCAGGAAGTCCGGCGCTACCTGAAAGGGGTTACGGGGGAGGATATTTCCCTGGAAAATCTTTATCTGACGCCTGACGGGAAGATTGGAGGTCTGCCGGACAAGGCGGCCAATCTGATTAACAAGACAAAGGACAATGCCAAAATAGAACGGATGAAGGATGCGCTGATTGATATTATAGGGAATATCAGGATAAGCGGCGACTTGGGGATTCCCGATTTCACTTCACAGCTCTGGTTTAAGGATGGGGCGTTTTCCGTGGAGGACAGCGGTTTTGCGGTGGACATGGGCGCACTGGGTGAGTGGTTTACACCACAGTCCTCTGGAAATATGTATTCCGATATGTATAAATATCAGTTCAAGAAGGTTTTATAGGCTCCGCAGAGGTAGAAAAGTAAATTTACAGGAGAGGGTGAAATAATGCAGGTAAGTTCGTCCAATGGTTCATTGCAGAACAGATATTTTTCAGGGACAGAAAGCATAGGCGGTATCCATCTGCCCGACTTTCATGATAAATATGTTTTCTCCAAAAAGAAAAGCGGCACAAGTGATAAGGAATACCGGAGGCAGATTTGGGAACAGGCTTATGAGGATTTTGCAAAAGGACAGTTCCAGAATAAATCCGAAGGGTTTAACAGGCTGATGAAAAGCTACACATCGGAAGTATCCCCGGACAGAAAGGGGCTCATCACTTCCGGCCTGAAAGCCGTTTCGGGGAACAGGCAGAATGTGCTTAAGCCGATAGATTTTGTGGCAACGCTGCTGGAAGGGAAAGTAAAATATCAGAAACTGCCATCGGGGAACAGCGATTACATAGAGTTTTATGATAAGAACGGGGAAATGGTGGCGACTTATTCCAATAACGGGTGGACGATGTATACCACCAATGCGGAGGCTTCCAGACAGACGGAAATGTGCATGATTTACAATGAGGCATGGGGGAATGCGAAGAGAGGGATTCCGCTGGCGGGTGAAGAAGCGGTGAATATGGGAGATACGCAGAATAGTTTTGATGCCAGGGCATAGCAGAAAACAAATATTATGGGTATATATCCCCAATAAGCTACAGTCTGATACGGCAGGCATCCCCGGCTTCTTGGCAGATTGGGGAATTGGGGTGCAGAGCAAAGAAGGACTTGAAAAGATAGGACAGGGGGCAAACCTCTATGGTACCCTGAAAATCTGTAAATCGCAAATCAGAAAGAGGAAAGGGCTTGCAGGCCCTTTTTTGAAATTCCCGTACCGCATTTGTGCTTTTCGTTCCATTTTATATGCCTTTCGTTCCCTGCATCCCAAAATAACAGAAAATCTGCCGATAAATTAAGTGACGGCAGAAGCGGGATTTGGGGCGATGAAAAATGACCCGGAGTATGAGGCGTGGGTGCTGAATGACCTGCGGGCAGGATGGGCGTAGCCGGACAGATGGGCAGGTGTCTGCGGCGGGGCATATTCCACCATCTATTACGGGGCAACAAAAGAGGAGTGCCATGCGGAGATGTGGAGCGCAGG
>CAJTMW010000048.1 GCA_910577275.1 uncultured Lachnospiraceae bacterium | reverse complement strand
AAAGGATTTTATCTCTTTCACATATTTCTCAATAGTTGCAGGCTCTCTTTCTTCGTTTTTCAAAAAATCCCTGAATCTGCAAATATCATTTTCCGCCAATGTGCTATCGTTCATCTTTTTCCCTCCTATAGGTTGATATAATGTCCTTATATTAACCTAAGAGGACTTTTTTATTCAAAAAGTGTCAGCAGCGGGAAATTTTTGATAATAATTTTACATCTTACAGGAAAAATCATAAGATTTCCTATAATACACACATTCTGAAAGGATTCAGCAGGCCTCCGGCCAGCTTAAAGCAGCCAATACCTACAGGTATTAAAATCAGCGTGCAGCAAAGGACAATTCCGGCCGCAACGCAGATAACGGCGCATGGCAGACAGAATATCAGTTTAAAAGCCAGCTTCAGTACCCCTCCCGCTATATGGAAGCACAGGCCAATCGCCATAAATACAATCAGTAACGCCAGCAGTACAATCAATGTAATCATACGCTCTCCTTTCTCCGCAGGATTTTCCGCGGGCAGTCATTCCCTTTTAAAATTTGCCGGAACCTTTTGCTCATCCTGTCACTACTCCGCAAAATCCAGCGTAATATTTCCCATGCTGCAGGTCAGCTCAAAGGTGGTGGCAGCTCCGTTGTTCACATATTTTTCCGTTCCCAGCGCGGTAAATTCCCAACCGTTTATCTCCACATTCCCGGCGCTGCATTCAATTTCATAGTTGTGGTCCTTTTCCTTTCCCTTAAGCAGGAAATCCATGCTTCCCATATTGCATTCCGCATCCAGCTCCTGCTCAATAACGCCTTCATAGCTGCAGTTGCCGAGGTCAACCTCCAAATCCGCCTCCCACACGTGCATGTCGCCTGCAACAAGGTTTCCGGCGCCGATTTCCACGGAAAAGTCAACGATTTCCGCCTTATTAAGGTTAAGCTCTCCGGCTCCTATTACCGCGTCAAGCTCTTTTGCTTTCAGGTTCTCGATTTCCATAATTCCGGCGCCGATTTCCAAATCCATTTCCTCAAATCCCATACCTTTGGGAATCCGAAGCGTCATCTCATTATCAATCTGATTGACGTTAAAGAGCTGGTTTCCCTTAAAGCCCTCCACGTAGAGGGTGTTATCCTTTATATAAAAATCAAAGCCGCCCTTCCCGTTCACATAAAGGTCAATCAACCCGTCCGCTTCATCCTTTTCGCTTATGGTACAGATTCCGGCACCAAGTGAAACGTACAGCTCCTTTATGCCCGCTGTTTCAATATGATGTTCATACTCGCTTTCCGTGGTCTCCGAATTATTCACCGTCAGCTTATCAGGCGCGACGTGGTGAGTGTAGTCCGTATAATCTGCCGCCTTTCCGCTTTTTGACGCGCTGATGCCTTTCTCCACGCCCTCAAACACTCTCTCCACAACGGCAAGCCTTTTGTCTGCATGTACATCGTTTCTCACCGTCATCATAAAATTTCTTCCGCTGACTATAACGCCGATTAAACAGAACGCAAATCCCAGCACTCCTAAAACCCCGGCGGTCATCAGGCTCACTTTTATAAATTTTTTCATCCCTTTGCTCCTCCTTTTTTTCTGAAAATACTGTTATATATAGAAGCAATTCCCTGGCAGATTGCCGGTATTACCTTTGTGACCAAAAGCACGGTAAGCAGCATAAACAAAATCCCAAGGGCTCCGCAGATGAAGCCGCCGCCCAAAAGCCCGATACCTTCAAAAGGATGGGGAATCAGCACGCCAAAACCGGCAATCACAAGGGCAACCGCCACGATAAAGCAAATCGCAGCCGCCAGCCCGATTCCAAAAACCGTTGCAAATACTGCTGTGAGCACTCCGATGATAAGGCCAAGCGCCCCGCATGCCAGCCCCAGAATCACCGGCGAGCCAAGTATACACGCAAAAACTATCAGTACAATCGCCCACACCGGCAAATCCTTCTTCTCTTTCTGCGGCTGTCCGCTTCCTTCATCTGATTGACTAAACGAGTCATAACCTTCCCGGGTATCATCGCCGCTCTGCGAATACCCGTACCCAAAGGTATCTGTATTCTGGCCAAAGATATTTTCGCCTTCTCTGGCAGCTTCACCCTCCTGCGCCGCCCCGGCATCCTTCCCGAAACCAGCCTCCTTTCTCATCAGTTCATTCTGCCGCACCGTGCTGTTTAAAAAGCCGTTTTCCGTAAATTCCCCCTGACTGCCGCCATCGCCAAGCCCGTCTTTCACTATCTTTGCAACCTGCTCCGGCGAACCTAAGGCTTTGATTACCTCCTGCTCATTTTCCATACCCGCATCGTTAAAATAATCATTATAATATTGAAGGGCTTCCTCCCGCTCGTTAGGCGAGATATCGGAGAGTAATTTCTCCAGCTGCCTCATAAATTCCCATCTACTCATTTTTCATTCCTCCCTCAAATATACGATTAATCTTCGCAGAATATTTAATCCATTCGCCCTCGTAAAGGTTTAGTTGCAGCCGCCCCTTTTCCGTTGTCTTGTAGTATCTCCTATTCCTGCCCGCGCATTCCCTGTCATAGACCTCGAGGCACTCGTCCTTCTGCAGTCTCCGAAGCACCGGATACAATGTGGATTCCGAAAGCTCTATCACCTGCCTGACATCCTGAGTGATTTTATACCCGTAAGCCCCTTCCGGCTCTCTGGACACAACCGCCAGAACAATCGCGTCTAAAAGCGCCGCTCCCGTGTTAAACACCATAACTGCCTTCCTCCTTTCCCCCTGACCTGAAAAGCTTCGCAGTCCGGGATATTATAGTTTTCTATAATATTATATGACGTATAGTATTATGTGTTATAAATACTATACGTCATATAATATTATTTTGTCAATATGTTTTTATGTGTAATTTCAGTTTTGAAAAAATCTGTCCCGATATTCCTTCGGGGTATATCCCATTTCCTTTTTAAAAATCCTGCTGAAATGGCTCTGAGAGCTGAACGCCAGAATTGCGCTGATTTCCGCATAGGAATATTCAGAATATTTCAGCATATTCCGCGCTGCCTCCATCCTTTTTGAAAGAATATAATCCGAAATGGAACAGCCCGCTTCCTTTTTAAACAGGGTGGACAGGTAGCTGGCATTTAAATCCACCTGCTCCGCCAGAGCCTGTATGCGAATCGGTTCGTGCAGATGGTTATAAATATAATCCATGCAGATAACCACAGGCTTGGAATAGACGCGCTTCCTGTCAAGCTCCGCCATTTCCCTTGTGTAAAAAGTCATCATATCCACCTGGAGCTTACATATTTCTTCCTCTGTCGCCAGAGTGTCCATTTTCTGAATAAACAGGTCGCTGGCATTGTAGGCTCTCTCCGTATCCATTCCGCCGTTTATCGCCGCCCGGCACGCCTGGGTCACAGAGGCTACAAAAAGATATTTCCTGTTCCGCACAGGGTCATCCGACAAATGACCGTTATTTACCGAGCGGAATCTTATAATCCCTTCCTCGACCGCCCGCATATCCCCGGCCTGTAGAAGTTCAAACTGCCAGGTATCCTCCGCATGGGTATGATGACGCCAGCCAGCTTCCCTGCTGACAAATTCCATGTAACGGAGCTTCTTTTCATCTACCGGTTTTTCCGCCATATTTTCCTCATTTCCGCGCTGCCATGCCGCACAGCCGCCTTTCCGTGTTGGCATACCGCACAGCCGCCTTTCCGCTTTGCTGTGCGCTCCCGCCGCAATGCTAAATGATTACCTGATTATTTTAACAAAAATCCAACTGAAATGCTATAATTTTCCTCTTTCTCATGCTATCATATCTGTTGTGAGTGATTCATAACTTTTTATATACAGACAGGGTGCATATCCGCTAATATGCACCCTGTCCGTATCTGTCGCTTTTGTTCTAAATTCTCTATAACGCTTCGGCCTGCTAAAACGCTCTCCCGTCCGTCAAAGCCATACCGGTAAATCTACCGCTCCATTTTCCAGAAATAAGCGCTGTACGGCGGCAGCTCGCTTCCTCCGCCGAAATCATGGGTCTTGCCGCTGATTAAATCCTCGGCCAGCCCGCAGCCCGCGTCAAAATGCGCCGTGTAAGGCTCGCTGTCAGCGTTAATCGCCACCAGTACCCTCTGCCCTTCCGTCTTTCTCTCAAAAATACACTGTTTGTTGGTGAGAACCACCGAACGGAAATCTCCGTAATTCAAAGCTTTGGATTCCTGCTTTGCCTTTGCCAGCCTGCTTATCCACTCGGAAAGCTCATTAAACTCCGGCTCTGCAAAATCCGGCCTAAGCGCCGGGTCCCCCTCGCTCTTGTTCGCCTTTGCTCCCCACTCGCTTCCATAATAAACGCAGGGAATCCCCGGCATACCAAAGCAGAGCGCATAAATAAGCGGAAGATGCTTTTCGTTGCTTAAAATACTTGCCACTCTGGTCACGTCGTGGTTATCCACAAAGGAAAGCAGATGCTTCCCCTTATAAAGCGTCCAGTTTTCCGGCCCGAACTGCCGCATCAGGGAATGGATAATCTCAAACATATTCATGCTGTTAAAGCTGGAGTAAAGTCCCTTGTAGCACTCATAATTCGTTGCGGAATGAAGCATACCATCGTTCATAAGACGATTGTAATCCCCGTGAAGCATCTCCCCGAGCAGATAAAATTCCGGCTTTAAGCCCTCCGTAAAGCTCCGCAGCCTGCGCACAAAATTTTCATCCAGACAGTAAGCCACATCCAGGCGCAGCCCGTCAATGTCAAACTCATCCACCCAGTATTTCACCGCATCCAGAATATGGTCAACCACCTCGCCGTTTTTAAGATTCAGCTTCACCAAATCATAGTTTCCCTCCCAGCCTTCGTACCAAAGACCGTCGTTGTAGTTGGAATTCCCGCCGAGATTAATGTGAAACCAGTTGAGATAGGGAGAATTTTCCCTGTTCTTCACCACGTCCTGAAACTGATAAAAACCCCTGCCCACATGGTTGAACACGCCGTCAAGAACCACCCGGATTCCATTGTCATGGAGCTTTTTCACCACCTGCTTAAAATCCTCGTTGGTGCCAAGCCTGGTGTCAATTTTCTTGTAATCTCTCGTATTATATCCGTGCGTATCGGACTCAAATACCGGTGAAAAGTAAACCGCATTCACATTCAGCTTCTTCATATGCGGAATCCATTCCTCCACCTTTAAAATCCTGCTCTCCGGTACGCCGTCATTTTCAAACGGCGCTCCGCAGAATCCCAAAGGATATATCTGATAAAATACACTTTCATATGCCCACATTTTTTCCTCTTTTCTGCGCTGCTTTACAGACCCGTCTTCTTAATCTTAAGCCCATGCGCCGGCCTGTAAGACCGGAGAGCCTGCGGATGCGGCGCAGACACAGACTCTTTGAAAAGACAGTTTCTGCCTTTCCATGTAAGTTTACCACACTTTTGCGCTCCTGTCATGTTTCCTTTCCCGAACATGCGGAAATCAGTTTTCAGATTCCGGTGATGCCCCAACATACAAAAGCCGCTCTACAGATATTCTTTTGCCTGCGTCTCATTCAATTGATATTGTGCGCAAAGCCTGCTCACAATATCCTCGTCCGACAGTCCTACGCTGCGCAGAATGGCTACCATATTAATGAAGGATTGATGATATTGATTCTCCATCTCCCGCCTCAATTTTTCATTTTCCTGATGTATCTTTTGGTTCTCCTGATGCATCGCTTTGTTCTCTTTTTGTATCTTTTCACTCTCCTGATGCATCTTTTGGTTTTCTTTTTGCATCTGCTCATGTTCCTGATGCATCTTTTGATTTTCTTTTTGCATCTGCTCATGCTCCTGATGCATCTTTACATTCTCCTGTTGCATCATTTCGTTTTTCTGGCGCACCTTTTCGTTCTCCTGCCGCATCTCTTCGTTCTCCTGCCGCATCTCTTCGTTTTCCTGCCGCATTTCTTCATTCTCCTGCCGCATTTCTTCATTCTCCTGCCGCATTTCTTCGTTCTCCTGCCGCATTTCTTCGTTCTCCTGCCGCA
>CAJTMW010000047.1:3956-7095 GCA_910577275.1 uncultured Lachnospiraceae bacterium | reverse complement strand
ACGGCAGGAAGTTATCTGATATTGATGAATTGATACATGGTTTTCACTTTGAAGAATACACTGATGTTTTGCTGAAAGAACTGTCAACGGGCAATCTGAAAAAGGCTTATTTAATTACAGCTTTTGCTCTGCATTGTCATAGCTGAAGTTTTAAGCTTATCACTTGTCGTAAGGAGGATATAATACCATGAAAAATACAAAACGCTGTCCTAAATGCAGCTCACAAAATATTGTTCGTGTTCCCGATAACCAAAACCGTCACGCCAGCGGGAACAATATTTATACTTCGACCTTTACATTGATGAAAAAAATCCCGGTTATACGCTATGTCTGCTGTGATTGCGGATATGTGGAAAATTGGGTGGAAGCACAAAGGGAACGTGACGAGATTAAGCGCACATTTGGATAATGAAAGGAGGGCTGCGAAATGGAAAACATTATCCTGCAAACACACGGAATATCCGTGAAATACGGTAATTTCCTGGCTCTTGATGATGTAAGCATTAGTCTCAAAAATAAGCATATATACGGCTTTATCGGTGAGAACGGCGCAGGTAAGACCACACTGATGAAAGTGCTGACAGGGCTGCTTTATCCGACAAACGGTGATTTTTCGCTGTTCGGGAAGAATAAACCGTGTGATATTCTGAAAATGCGCCGACATATCGGCAGTACCATTGAAGCTCCTGCCCTTTATCCGGAATACTCTGCTTACCGTAATCTTGAATTGCAGCGTATCCTTATCGGTAATCCAGACAAGGAAATATGTGATAAGCTGCTTGGAATGGTGGGGCTGACCGAGGTTAAGGATAAGAAAGCAGGAAAATTCTCTATGGGCATGAAGCAAAGACTTAGTATAGCAATGGCTCTTGTCGGTAAGCCGAGGCTGCTTATACTTGACGAGCCGATAAACGGTCTTGATCCTAAAAACATATTCGAATTGCGCAGCTTGCTCAAAAGGCTGAATGAGGAAAATGACGTGACACTGTTCCTGTCAAGTCATATCCTTAACGAACTTTATCTGCTTGCCACTGATTATTATATTATCATAATCTCTCGGAATCCTGAGTGATTATAGCCAGTAATCACCGGCAGAGAACATTGAAAAGTAAATATTATCCAAAAGAAATAAAAATGGACATGGAAAAGAGACATAACTGTCGCTATGCTTTGGGAAATGATATATAATGGTTAAGGGGTTATACCGCTTCTAAAATCAACTTTCGCAGGGTGGATTCAAAGGGTAAATCACAGTCATCCAAATGCTGTAGCATGAGGATGTGATAGAGGCGGCAGTACCACATCTTAGTAGAGCGGTGTCTGCCGCTTTCTAACCTGAAGTCTATTTTCTCACGTTTATTGGAACGTTCTGCCGATGTCCTGGCATTGTATTCCAGTTTCCATTTTTCACTGTCGCGGGGTGGGAAATTAATCAGCCTCGGATTGTCTTTCATGGCAAGATGAACGGTTCTGCCATATTTGGAACCAGAACAGGGGGCATGGCAGGAACAGCCATATTTACGGCTGGCAAGGGGACAGCGGAACTTTAAGCGGGCTTTGGAAGGCTCAGAACCGTCATGGTTCATTTTCCGCCCGGCTTTGCAAACAGGAATTCCGTCTTTGCCAATGGTAAAGTCATCTTTGTATTTTTCTTTGATGCCCCGCTTTTCATTCTGAAACAGGCTTCCAGAAATCCGAGGGAATTATGTTTGGAGGCAGGATTCAGGAGGGGAAAGACGGGGAGGTCACTTTCGGAGCTGGCATCGACCATCATATAAAGGCTGTAGCCATGATAAAAGCAGTCTCTGGAAGAATCCCATCCGATGTCGCAGTCCGGCTGGGAGAAATGGCGGTCACATCCGCAGTCAGCAATGCCATTATCCGCACAGTCACAGACACGGCGCCTGCGTTCCCGTGCGGAAGTGACAAAGGGTGTGCCGTCACCGGCGATGGAAAGGTTGGCAGAACCGAAGTCCCGGAGCCTGTCAAAAAAGTCATAGAAAGTGCCAACGCCGGGGGGATTGCCAAACTCAAAGCCGCTAAGGATTGCATAAAGAGGATTGAGCTTTAACTGAGCAGCCCGGTCGGTGATGGAATCGACCTTAAAATCGATAGACAGTAGATAGGGACGGTGCATACAGGAAGGAGTTCTGGGTTTAGGCCCAAAGACGGAATATTTGTTGCGGAGCAGTTCATCCGTATAAGTCAGGTCAAGAGTCCAGAAGCGTTCAATAATATCCCAGGTGGAAGGTGGAATAGAGGAAGGTTCAGGATAATATATACGGAGATTTTCAATAAGAAAGTTTTGACAGGCGGCATGACCGCCAGAATTAACAGGTAACATAAAACCGCCTCCAATCGAAAAATATGTTTTAAAAATAAGGGCGCAAAGCGCCGCATTTTTCGAAGAATTTGTCAAGTGTTTCAGACAAAAAAGTGGGGATTTTAATAAAAAAGGAATCTGAAAGCCTGATATTTACTGGCTTAAAGATTCCGAGAGATTATTCCAAAGAACAGGAGGAAAAATCCTCCAAAAAACAGGAGGATTAGAAAATGCTTTTACAAAACAACGAATGTTCTAAAGGGAAAGAGCATTCTTATGTTGATGAAAAATGCGTCATGGTGATTGACGAGAACCTGCCCCTTGGCATCATAGCGAACACGGCGGCGATTATGGGCATTACGCTGGGGAAGCAGATGCCGGAGGTCGTAGGAGCAGATGTGTATGACAGGACAGGCAATGGGCATTTGGGGATTATTGAATTTCCAGTGCCAATCTTAAAGGGGAATGTGGAGACAATCAGGTCTATCCGTGAAAGGCTGTATGAGCCGGAGTTTTCGGACTTGACGGTGGTGGATTTCTCAGACCTTGCGCAGGGGTGTAAGACCTATGTTGAGTTTATTGAAAAGATGAAGGAGATTTCAGAAACGGACCTGAATTATTATGGGGTTGCTATCTGCGGGGCGAAAAAGAAGGTAAACAAATTGACGGGAAGTATGGCTCTGCTGAGATAAAGGATATATAAAAGCTAATCTGTATGCGAAAATATAATTATTGACTTGAAGCGCGCTTCATAGTTTACGATAACAGGGAAAGGTGGATTTATATGTATTCAGCAAAAGAAGCAGCAGAAATGAC
>CAJTMW010000047.1:0-3947 GCA_910577275.1 uncultured Lachnospiraceae bacterium | reverse complement strand
CAAAGTAATGCCTATAAGCCTAACAAATAGGATTACGATTCTTATGATGAAATAATTATGGCGAGGCTGGAAAAGATACCATTGATTAAGCAAACCGCCGCACTATGGCCTTCATCCGCCATATGCGGCGGTCTGCCGTTTCCGCAGGCAGGTCTGACAGCAGAAACCGCTTGGAAAGCGGGGGAATCAGAGTTAATATGCTTACACGGCGGTTTGCGTTTCCACTATATCGGACTAATTTTGTGCCATTGGGGGGAGTCAACAGTTTTCACTCAATGGAATATTTTATAAAAGTCAATCTGTATGCTAAAATATAATTGTTGACTTGAAGCGCACTTCATAGTTTATGATAACAGGGAAAGGTGGATTTATATGTATTCAGCAAAAGAAGCAGCAGAAATGACGGGATTATCGACAGCAGCATTAAGGTATTATGAAAAGGAACAGTTATTGCCGCAGATTTCCCGGACAAGCCAGAAATACAGGCAGTATTCGGATTCAGATATTGAATGGATAAAAATGGTTCAATGCCTGAGAAGGGCGAATGTGCCAATCCAGTCAGTTAAAAAATATATTGCCCTGTTGGTACAAGGTGGGAAAACAATGGAACAGCGGTATGGCATGGTTCAGGATTACATCAGGGATATTCAGGAACAGATGAATCAACTGCAAAATGCGCTTGCCTTAACACGCGAAAAGTCGGAATTTTATGAAAAACTTTTAAAGGAGCCGTCAAGCAGGGATTTAACATATCTGGAAGAATGGGAATTGTTTAAAAACAAAGAAGGGAAGGAAGAATGAAAACGGTTTTGATTACGGGAACCACCAGCGGAATCGGAAAAGCCTTTGCGGAAAAATTCGCAGATGAGGGATATGATTTGATTCTTGTTGCGAGGAATGAGCAGAAGTTAAAGCAACAGCAGGCAGCTTTGCAGGAGGCCTACCATGTGGCAGTGAAATACATTGTTCAGGATTTGACACAGGAGAGTGCGGCAGGTTTGATAATGGCGGATATAGATAAATGGAAGGTCACCATTGATGTTCTTGTAAATAACGCGGGCTTTAATGAGTGTGGCTTTTTTGTGGATACCAGTCTTGACAGGGAGCTTGAAATGATAAATATGCATATACGGTTTGTAACAGAATTGACAAAACGTATATTAGTACATATGAAAGAAAACGGTTACGGGAGAATTCTGAATGTAGGCTCAACAGGCTCTTTTATCCCGTCCCCCACAGATGCCGTTTATTCTGCTACAAAAGCATATATTATGTCTTTTTCAAATGCTTTATGCGGCGAGCTTGGTAAAACAGGGATAAAGATAACTACTTTATGTCCGGGAGCAACGGAGACGGAATTTGCGGCAAAAGCAAATATTCAAAACACATGGCTATTCAGGATTGGAGTTATGAAGCCGGAAAAAGTGGCGGGGATTGCTTACCGTAAGATGATGAAAGGAAGAAGGCTGGTCATCCCGGGAATATATAATAAGCTGTTGGTTGTATTTTCCAAAGTAATGCCTGTAAGCCTGACAAACAGAATTACAATTCTCATGATGAGATAAATGTGGCAAGGCTGGAAAAGACACTATTGATATGCAAAGACCGCCGCAGTTTAGACCAAAATCTGCGATTCACGCAGCCAGATTAACCATTCGCGAAGCAGGCGTTAGAAATCGCCCTGATTTTTCCGATAAGTTAGTTGAAGACTGGAGGTGGCAGAAACGATAAAAATTGCGGTGTGTGATGATGAAAAAAATATAAGGTCTTACCTCGTTTCGCTTATCAAAAAGCAGGGCGGGGAATGCAGCATCACGGAATATGCCTCTGCCGATGCGTACATTTCGGACGGTAAGGAGTATGACATTATATTTTTGGACATAGAGACGGGAGGCTCTGGCGCAGGTCTTAATGGCATGGGGCTGGCAAGGCATATCCGGGGCATGGAGGCACAGAAACAGCCCATCATCATTTTTGTGACAGGGTATGAGAAATATGTGTATGATGCGTTTGACGTAGGGGCGTTCCAATATCTGGTAAAGCCCGTGGATGAACAGAAATTTGCAGAGGTGCTGGGACGGGCATACAGACAGTCTTTGTCCGGACAAATTCTGTCCGGGCAGATTGTATCGGAGGCGGAGCAGCGGAAGAAAAAGCTTGTAATCCGGTATGGCGGCGAGGGAAAGGCGATACCGCTGAATGATATTTATTACATGGAAAGCCGAAATCACAATATCATCCTGTATTTGAAAAGCGGAAATATGGAATATTATGCGAAGATTGGGGATTTGGAGGAAGAACTCATGGGGCAGTTTTACCGCATCCACCGGGGATACCTTATCAACCTTTTCCATGTGGAGGGGTATGACAGGACGGAGGTAAGGATGGCGAACGGGGATAAGCTGCTGCTTTCAAGGTATAAATATGACGGCTTTGTGCAGGCATACATGGATTACATTTCGGAGGAAAGCCTATGAGCCAGTCAGAATTTGAAATAATAAACAACATATTGGATATATGGAAGATTGTCATACAAGCCATAGTATTCCTTGTTTTGTGGGCGGCGGCTTTCAGGGGGAAAAAATGGAAAAGGGATGGCATTGCGGCTGTTTTGTTTATCCTTGCAAATATAGGGAGCGGATTTCTTCCATGGGCTTCATGGGTTCGGTATGGTGTTTTAGCTTCCGCAATAATGGGCTATGCCGGGATATGTTACAAAAAGCAGATAGAGAAAGCGTTTTTTATCATACTGGCATTCTATAATTTCCATTGTCTGGGCTATCTGATGGCAAACAGTATTTACCAGAAAATAATAAATGCAATGCTGAAAAGCCTGGATGTGGTGCAGGATAGCTATCTACAGGAAATGTACCGTTGTATGGCGGTTGGAATGTTTTGCCTGGTAATTTCTTATGCGGTATTATTGGCGACAATGACGCTTATCCTTTGCAGGCTCATCAAAGGCGTGGATATTATGGCATGGCAGGATGTCCTTCTGCTTTCTGTATTGAATTTTGTAGGGAGCATGATTGTAGGGGTGGTAAACGGGCTGATAGCTGTAAAAATAGATACAGAATTTTTTTTGCTGTTTGACGAAAAGCCAGACCTGCTCTGGAAGATTCCCATGATAGCGGTTTTCATATTTGCAGGGGAAGCGGCGCTTATTTATTTCTGGCAGAGGTACCGGATTCTGCTTTCAGAAGGACAAAAAGCCTTTGTGGAGGAACAGCAGGTCAAAGCTATGAAGAAGCGTTTGGAGGAAGCGGAGAATTTTTATGGCAGCATCCGCAGGGTGCGCCATGAAATGAAGAACCATATGGCGAATATCCAGGGGCTGGCAGGAGCCGGGGAGTATGGGGAAATAGAGAACTATGTACGGCGGATGGATGAGACCATGCAGGAACTGGAATATAAGTATGTGACGGGGAATCCGGTTACGGATGTCATTCTCAATGATAAATGCCGCAGGGCGGAGAAGGCAGGAATCCGGTTTGATGCAGATTTCCGGTACGGCGGGGAAATTCCCGTGTTTGATATGGGAATCATACTGAACAACCTTCTGGATAATGCCATAGAAGCCTGTGAAAAGCTGGAGCAGGGGAAAGGTTTCATACGTCTTATGCTGAAACGGAAGAAACAGTTTTTATTGCTGGAAGTCGAGAACAGCTTTGACGGGGATGTGCCTGTAAGAGAAGGCAGTCCGTTTCCGGCTACAACAAAACAGAGCGTCCTGCCGGATATCGTCGCGGAACATGGGATTGGCCTTGAAAATGTGCATGATGTGGCCGGGAGATATTTTGGTGGGGTAAACATAAAAGTGAAAGGGGATGTTTTTCATGTGACGGTCATGCTGCAGCAGGGAAATCCGGACAAAATTGTGTGACGGAAAAAGAAAGCATTCCTATAGAGAATGAAATTTGAACTTTGACAAAATAAAATCTCCCCGT
>CAJTMW010000046.1 GCA_910577275.1 uncultured Lachnospiraceae bacterium | reverse complement strand
GCGAATGGTTATGCGGCAGGCCGGTAACCAAAGAAGCTGTTATAGAGTGGAAAGAACGTTTGCAGAAACAGGAATATGCGCCTGTCACCGTAAACGGAAAGCTTTCTGCTCTGAACGGCTTCTTTTCCTTTATGGGCTGGCAGGAACTGCGGGTAAAATTTCTCCGTATCCAGCGCCGGATGTTCAGGGCACAGTCAAAGGAGCTGACAAAAGGAGAGTTCGAACGTCTGATAACCACGGCGCAGAAGGAAGGGAAGGAGCGTCTGATGCTTCTGATGGAAACTATCTGCGCCACGGGAATCCGGGTGAGCGAGCTGCCCTATATCACGGTGGAGGCGGCGAGGGCGGGGCGCGCGGAGGTGGATTTGAAAGGAAAGATACGCTTTATCATGCTGCCGGAAAAACTCCGCCGAAAGTTGCTGAAATACGCAAAGGAGCAGAACATCTCCACGGGAGAAATCTTTCTTACCAGAAACGGGACTAGCCTTTCGAGGCGGCAAATCTGGCGGGAGATGAAGGAACTCTGCGAAAAGGCGGATGTGGAAAGCACCAAGGTATTTCCCCATAACCTCCGCCACCTGTTTGCAACGGCATTTTATAAAATCTGCAAGGACATCGTGAAGCTGGCAGACGTTCTGGGACACAGCTCGATAGAGACAACGAGGATTTATCTGCTGACAACCGGGGAGGAACATGCGAGACAACTGGAAATGATGAAGATGATAATGTAGGCAGAATCAACATTCTGACCACAACCAGACAACACATTACATACTACGAATTTATTATAGCACAGGCAAATTCAGAATTTCAATATTATTTTATGAATTTTGGGCGCAGGAGAGCAAGGCCGCAGAAAAAGATTTTTTGCGGTCTTATCTTTACGTTCATATTTTTTAAAAAAATGTGCCGGAAAAGAAAATTTTGCCCTTACCGGCGGGAAAAATTACCCTTTAAGGCCGGAGTTAATAGTCAGAATGTTGATTCTGTCCACAACCTGCGAGACTTAAAAACAGGAGGGAAGGGGGATGGAAAAGTGTGTACGCAAGATATGACTCCGCCGGTTTTTGATGCTCCGTTATTCAGGCTGTCGGGTGGCGGAGCGGAATAGAGGGATGGTCCGTGTAAATAAACGCGAAGAAGTTGGCAAACCGCCGGAAACGGCGGGACGCAAAGCTATAGGGACTAAGGTGCGGAAAAGTGCTACGTCAGCCTGGCCGCCCAGGCTTTGCATTGGAAAAGAATTTATTATGCAAAGAAAGGAAGATATATTATGAAAATAAGAAAGAGAACTATCAGGCGTTACCTTGCGATGTTTCTGGTTCTGGTACTGTGCATGGGTATGTCGCTTTCCACTTTGGCAAGTGAGGTTCCGAATGTGGAAGATGTGAATCTGAACGATGGGGAAAACGAACCGAAAGAAGCTGCGGGGGATTTGACCGGTCAGGACGATTCAGACACCCCGGACGATGCAGATGACGGAGACGATGAGGATGACGTCGATGACGATTTAGCAGACGAACCGTCTGGTGATGATGTGACGGAGGATGATTCGTCAGATAATTTGGATGATACGGAGGCGGACGATTCCTTAAATGAAGATGAGGACTTGTCTGAGGCGGATTCCACGAAGGACGAATTAGCAAATGGAGATGATGCTCTTCCGAATGAAGAAAATCAGGAAGAAAAGTGCAGTATTGAGTTTTCAGCAGAAAGTGCATCGAACGGGAGTATTCAGGTTGATGGAACAACAATTGACGTGAACTCCTATAGAGGGCTGGTTGAGAATGGAAACAGTTTTACTTTTACGGTGACGGCTGATGAAGGCTGGAAAGTCGCGCAGGTTGAAGGAGCTCATGCGACAGGTAGGGGGAACGAGTATATTGTAGAAAATGTAATCAATAATATTGTTATTTCAATTAATTATGAGATAGCTGACAATAATGTTGATGAAGAGCAGTTTCCCGGTCCAGAGGTTAGTGCAGAAACAAATATCAAGGCGGTAACACCATTCAGAGCAAATCAGAACTATGGAACTATCAAAATTAACGTCCGTGTTTTTGATGAGAGTAATGGTATGGTTTATGAGGTAGGTGAAGATTCCGTTGCAAAAGGTAATCCGGAACTGATACAATCTGTGACCTATCGAATACCAAACTTAAGCTATTTTGCGCAAGGGGCGACGTTCGGAAGAGTTACAAAAGTTGTGGGTAACTGGTATTTCCCGACCGGAGACCAGCAACAGGGAGCCAGTGTAGAGTGGTCATGCAATGTAAATAATGTAACAATGACTTACTGGGTTAAAGGGTACAGACCGGAAGGCGGCGGTGGAGAAAGCAGCTCCCTCTGGAATTTTACTTTGAAATATAATGCCAATGGCGGCTCGGGCGCGCCGGAAACGCAGACCTATAGCACGAATGATAAGTATACCAAGAGCCACACTTTCACGATTTCGAATAATCAGCCTATCAGAGGAGGATATACCTTCAAGGGATGGGCGGAGCAAGCGTCTGCTCAGTCACCAAGATATCAGCCTGGAGCTAATTACCTGATGTCTCAGACAGTAAGCGGGTACAATGGCGGTTCTGTGGAGAAAACGCTTTATGCCGTGTGGGAGCAGAACGCGCCGGTACAGGTAACTCTGACTTATATGGACAGAGGGGCACAATATGCTGAAGAAAAATATGGCAAGGGCGCAGAAGTCACGGTAAGAACCTGCACGAATACAAGAGCAAACTATACGTTCAAAGGATGGGATACAGATTCAAAAGCTGAAAACGTTGTATATGAAGCAGGCGACACTTTTACTATTAACGCAGACACTACGCTTTATGCAGTGTGGGAGAAAATTCAGCCTAAAAACACTTCTTATACTGTGGAGTGGTATGACACCGATGAGAATCTGATTGGAAAGAAGACCGAAACCCGTACAGGAACCGTTGGGACAACAGTAGAGGTAACGGAGGCGGATAAAGCGGTAGAAGGCTATACGTTTTCTGAAAGCGATGCAAGAAATATATTGTCAGAGACTTTGGAAGCGTCAGGAACGGTATTAAAGCTGTATTTTACCAAGGACCAGCCACAGGAAGTGGAGTATATGGTAAACTGGTATGACACCGACGAGAATCTGATTGGAAAGAAGACCGAAACCCGTAGGGGTTCCATTGGAAGTACAGTAGAGGTAACGGACGAGGATAAAGCGGTAGAAGGCTATACATTTGATGAAGAAGATACGAGGAATGTATTGTCAGAGACTTTGGAAGCGTCAGGAACAGTGTTAAAGCTGTACTTTACCAAGGACCAGCCACAGGAAGTGGAGTATACGGTAAACTGGTACGATACCGATGAGAATCTGATTGGAAAGAAGACCGAAACCCGTAGGGGTTCCATTGGAAGTACAGTAGAGGTAACGGACGAGGATAAAGCGGTAGAAGGCTATACATTTGATGAAGAAGATACGAGGAATGTATTGTCAGAGACTTTGGAAGCGTCAGGAACGGTATTAAAGCTGTATTTTACCAAGGACCAGCCACAGGAAGTGGAGTATATGGTAAACTGGTATGACACCGACGAGAATCTGATTGGAAAGAAGACCGAAACCCGTAGGGGTTCCATTGGAAGTACAGTAGAGGTAACGGACGAGGATAAAGCGGTAGAAGGCTATACATTTGATGAAGAAGATACGAGGAATGTATTGTCAGAGACTTTGGAAGCGTCAGGAACAGTATTAAAACTGTATTTTACCAAGAATGACCCCAACGAGCCGGACCCTGAGAATCCGGACCCTGAGAATCCGGACCCGGAAAATCCGGATCCTGAGAATCCGGACCCTGAGAATCCGGACCCGGAAAATCCCGACCCTGAGAATCCGGACCCCGAGAATCCGGACCCGGAAAATCCCGAGCCGAATCCTGAACCGGTTCCCGACGAGCCCGAGCCGAACCCGGTTCCCAATGACCCCGAACCTAATCCGGTTCCTGACGAGCCCGAGCCAGTTCCGGTTCCCGACGAGCCCGAGCCGATTCCCGTTCCTGTTGAACCCGAACCGGTAGAGCCCGAACAGCCGGAGCCTCCTACCCCTCCCACGCCGCCTACAAGAGTTATTCAGGTGGTGCCGGAGATTCCGGAAGTAGTTACACCGGATGATGCGGATACCCTTGTGGTAATCCCTGATGAGGACGTGGCCCGTGCGGTGGTATACGAGAGGGTGGAAAATCCTGTGACGGAAGAAATTACTTATGTGCCGAACGAGGAAATACCGGTACTTGAGGAAGTACCTGCGGTTGTGGAAATCGACAGCCCGGATACGGTAATTATCCTTGACGAGGAAGTGCCGCAGGCATTTGTGAAGGTAAAAGACCCTGTGACGGAAGACTATGTATACATTCCAGAGGAAGAAGTGCCGCTTGCAAACATCGGCGCACCTGAGACAGGCGATGTGTCAGGAAACCACTGGATGATGCTGTTCATGATGTCTCTGGGCGGTATGATTTTCCTTCTGCCTGAATTCTGGCGCGGGAAAAAGAACCGTTAAGGGAAAATGCATGAGCAGAAAAACCGGATAGAATTTTAAGTTCCGGTAATTGCAGCGTCGGCGTCTGTGCCGGCGCTGCCTCTTTAAATACGGAGAAATTTATGAAAAGAAAAATATGCGTGTCGGCGTTTCTGATACTCATGGCAGTATGCCTGTTTTCGGGAGCCATGCTTTTACGTGACGGCTGCCGGAAAATGCGCGAGCGGGAGGCGAACCGTCTGCTGGCGGAAAAGGTTCGGCAGGCCGGAGAACAGGGAGAAGAGGAATTACAGACCAAACCTTCGGACAAAGAAGAAAACGGGGAAAGCCCGGTGCAGGAGGAGACGTTTATTTTACCCGAATATCGGGAGTTATGGGCGCAGAATCAGGACTTGTCAGGCTGGCTTACTATAGAGGATTTGGGAATTGATTATCCGGTCATGAGCACGCCGGACGACCCCGAATATTATCTGCGAAGAGGCTTCGACAAAAAAGAAGCGGTAAGCGGCAGCCTTTTTACGGGCGAGGGGTGCTTTTCAGGTGGCGGCAACACCATCATCTACGGACACCACATGAGAGACGGCACCATGTTCGGGAATCTTGACCGGTATAGTCAGGAAAGCTATGCAAGGGAGCACCCCGTTATCCGCTTCGACACGCTGACGGAAAAAGGGGAGTATCAGGTAATCGGGGCTTTTTACAGCCGGATATACAGTTTGAAGGAAAAGGATGCTTTCCGCTATTACTGGTATATTGATTTGAGGGAAAAGGAAAGCTTTGAGGAATATATAAGCAGGGTAAAGGCGTCGTCCCTCTATGATTTGGGGGCGGACGCAGCCTTTGGAGATGAGCTTCTTACGCTCTCCACCTGCAGCTACCATGAGAAAGAAGGGCGGTTCGTGGTGGTGGCAAAAAAGACAGGATGATAAAGGAATAAAGAGAGGTGTCTTGGCATGAAAACAAAGAAGATGGCAAAGGTTTTCTTTCTTATTATATATGGGGCGATATTTTTGTGGTTGGGGGATAAAAAGGTTTATGCATCGGAGATAGCTTCCGGCGCGCAGACAGTACAGAACGACAGGGCTGTGATTGATTATTCCAACACAGCGGACGGATATGTGACGGCGAAATATACCGGTACGGTGGGAAAGGTGAAAGCCCAGGTTGCCGGGCCCGGCGCTACTTATACTTACAACCTGACGCCCGGCGTTACGGCCACATTCCCTTTATCGGAGGGAAACGGAACCTATCAGGTGACAATATTGGAAAATGTGGCGGATTCCAAATATGCCATGGTGCTGTCCTGTTCCTTTCAGGCGGCGCTTGGAAGTGAATTTGCGCCATTTCTCCGCCCGAACCAGTACGTGGACTACGGCGGCGCGGCTTCCACCCTTGCCAAGGCAGCAGAGCTGGCGGGAAGCGCGGAGGGGGCTATGGGAAAAGTGGAAAAGATTTACGATTTCGTGGTGGGAAATCTTACCTACGACACCAAGAAGGCGGCGAACGTAAAAAGCGGCTATCTGCCGGTGTTAGACAGTGTGCTTTCCTCCAAAAAAGGTATCTGCTTCGACTATGCCGCCCTGATGGCGGGAATGCTTCGGAGCCAGGGAGTTCCATGCAAGCTGATTGTGGGATATGCGGGGACGGCCTACCATGCGTGGATAAGCGTGTGGACGGAGGAGGAAGGTTGGATAGACGGCGCGATTTATTTTGACGGAAAAGAGTGGCACCGCATGGACCCGACATTTGCCTCCGCCAACGGGGGCAGCGAATCTATTTTGGAATATATCGGAGACGGGAGCAACTATTCCAAAAAGTACCAGTATTAAGGCGGACGGGAAAATGAGCCTGCAAAGAGAGGTAACAGCCAAAGAACGGGCCTGCGCCTTAAGGAGGAAGAGATGGGAAGACTGATAAAAGAGGAAAAAGAAACGGCGCCGGAGCTTTCACGAAAGGACGCCGGGCGGATACTGGAAAACGTCTTGAAAATCTGCGGGATGCCGCCGGCAAGTATGTCACTGGAAGAGCTGGAGGAGAGAGTCAGAATGAAAAATGCACGTGTCGGCGGAAAGCTGTAATTGTGAATAGTGTAAAATTATTATCAAAAATTTCCCGCTGCTGATACTTTTTGAATAAAAAAGTCCTCTTAGGTTAATATAAGGACATTATATCAACCTTTAGGAGGGAAAAAGATGAACGATAGCACAATGGCGGAAAATGATATTTGCAGATTCAGGGATTTTTTGAAAAGCGAAGAAAGAGAGCCTGCAACTATTGAGAAATATGTGAAAGAGATAAAATCCTTTTGCGAATGGTTATGCGGCAGGCCGGTAACCAAAGAAGCTGTTATAGAGTGGAAAGAGCGTTTACAGAAACAGGAATATGCGCCTGTCACCGTAAACGGAAAGCTTTCCGCTCTGAACGGCTTCTTTTCCTTTATGGGCTGGCAGGAACTGCGGGTAAAATTTCTCCGTATCCAGCGCCGGATGTTCAGGGCACAGTCAAAGGAGCTGACAAAAGGAGAGTTCGAACGTCTGATAACCACGGCGCAGAAGGAAGGGAAGGAGCGTCTGATGCTTCTGATGGAAACTATCTGCGCCACGGGAATCCGGGTGAGCGAGCTGCCCTATATCACGGTGGAGGCGGCGAGGGC
>CAJTMW010000045.1 GCA_910577275.1 uncultured Lachnospiraceae bacterium | reverse complement strand
CGGGGGGAAGATTTCTTCCCCCCGCCCGCTGAACACGGCATTCGCCAGATATGAGTGAATGTACTCCCGGCCGGCTCATTGCCCGCACAAAAAGCAGCCCGCGCAAAGGTGCCGGACTGCCGGAGTTTTTACTTATGAAATTTTACATGTAATTTCACCCAAGCGCCTCCTCCACAAAATCAAAGCACTCCCCGTACCACATATGCGTACCCTCCGGCGTTACATGCCGCAGATTTTCTTCCTTTCCGTAAAGCCGGTATGCCTGCCGTATTTTTTCCACCTGTTCTTTCGGCCCGGCAATTCCCCTGTATCCGTTTTCCGGGTCGCAGGTTCCGTTCTCCACAAAAAGAGGTCTCGGCGCAATCAGGGAGCAAAAGTCGCTGATATCGCCCAGCTTCCAGAGCCCCGGCGCGTAATTGCAGGAACACAGATGGACATCCAGAATGCTGTCAAAGTAACCGTGAACATAGCCGCTGACTACTGCCGCCTTAATCCGTTCGTCCAACGCAGCCAGCCACATAGTATACTGACCGCCGCCCGAAAATCCGGCGCAGCCGATTTTCTCCCGGTTCACCTCCGGGCACTTCGCCGCAAAGTCCAAAAGCCGCAACAAATCCCAGATTTCCAGCCCCATCAGGCTAAGACCCAGAGCCTCCGCCGTGAGCGCCAGATTTCTGCAGGAGCTTCCCAGCGGGTCCTGTTTAAAATCCGGCGTAAAACCGCTTTCCTCCCCCGTTATGGGCTCCATACGCTCTCCGTATCCCGGCGGGTCCGGGCAGAATACCACATATCCTTTTTGGACAAAGGAAAGGCCATAGGCTTCCTTCGGCGTTCTTTGAAGCTTGTCAATAACCGCCTTGTTTGCGGGCACACCTGCCACTACTTCCTTATTGGCTCCGTGAGCCGGTATGGCTATCATCCCTTTTCCCTGATTCTGCGCCGATACTTTATCCGGCACAAGCATATAAAAAGGCATATGAACGCCGGGCAGGGTTTCCAAAATGTATTTTCGTCTTGTGTAGCCCTCCTCCTTCACGGTATCCGCCAGCGTAACGGCGTTGTCAGCCCCGCTTTGGTACTGAGGGAACAGCCTTTCAAGTTCGGCAATGCCAAGAGTTTGCCTGATGGCATAGCGGAAATTTTCTTTCCATGCATCGGCCTCCTCCGGCGTCCGGGCGCAAAAAGCGTAAGCCTGAGTCGTGTTTTTGTATAGGTTTTTAAAAAATTCTTTATAGGAACAGGTTTGTTTCATTGCGGTGAGTCTGCCTTTCGATTGTTTTGTTCTTTCACTTTATTATACAATATTTTTATGTTAAAATATAGTATAAAACTTACATCTCACATAAGTTACCGTCTTGCGGAGTATTGAAAAAGGAGCGGAAAGACATGGGAAGATTCCTGAACCCTGATAACAGCGCTTTTCAGGTTGCGCTTAATTCGGAGATATATGTTGATAAGACAGCCTTGCTAGCGTATACAAATAAAAAGTTAAACACAAATCAGGCGTTGATTTGTAACAGCCGCCCCCGCCGTTTCGGAAAGTCAATTACCGCAAACATGCTTGCGGCTTATTACAGCCGGGGCTGCGACTCTTTAAAAATGTTCGAAAAAATGAACATCGGAAAATACCCTTCCTTTCAGGAGCATCTTAATAAATATGACGTGATTCATTTTGATGTCCAATGGTTTTTTGCTCAGGTAAAATCAGCCGGTGAAGTTGTTTCTTATATTGAAAAGAGTATCATTGATGAGCTGAATGACGAATATCCGGGGATTCTGCCTGATTCAACAGAGGTTTTATCAGGAGCCCTGTCGCTCATTAACAATACAACCGGAAAACGGTTCGTCGTCATTATCGACGAATGGGATGTGCTCATCCGCGACGAGGCGGCAAATCAGTCGGTACAAAATGAATATATCAATTTTCTCCGTGGAATGTTCAAAGGAACCGAGCCCACTAAATTTATTTATCTTGCGTATCTGACAGGAATTTTGCCTGTCAAAAAGCTGAAAACACAGTCGGCGCTTAACAATTTCAACCAATATACAATGGTAAATCCCGGAGCAATGGCTTCTTATATTGGTTTTACAGAAGAAGAGGTTATTAACCTGTGTGAAAAATACGGCAGAGATTTTGAAAAGGTAAAGCACTGGTACGATGGATACCAGCTTGGCGGCTGCCATGTATATAACCCCAATGCTGTCGTGAGCCTGATGATGGAGGGAGATTATCAAAACTACTGGTCGGATACCGGGACTTACGAATCGATTGTCCCTTTGATTAATATGAATTTCGATGGCCTGAAAACGGATATTATTGCAATGCTTTCCGGCGTAGACGTAGGTGTCGATGTGAGTTCTTTTCAGAACGATATGGTCAGCTTTACGGATAAAAACGACGTAATTACGCTGTTGATACATCTGGGATATCTGGCTTATGACCAGAAGAAGCAGACCGCTTTCATTCCAAATGAAGAAATCCGTCAGGAATTTGCTACCGCAACAAAACGAAAAAAATGGAACGAGCTCATTTCGTTCTGGCAGGAATCCTCTGAGCTTTTAGATGCAACACTGGATATGGACAATGAGGCCGTTGCCGCCGGAATCGAAAAAATCCACATGGAATATGCCTCAACCATTACGTATAACAACGAAAATTCTCTTTCCAGTGTTCTGACAATTGCGTATCTAAGCGCAATGCAGTACTACTTCATACCCGTTCGGGAGCTGCCCGCCGGAAGGGGCTTTGCGGACTTTGTATTTATCCCGAAGCCGGAATACTCGGAAGAATATCCTGCCTTGTTAGTGGAATTAAAGTGGAATAAAAACGCTGCCACCGCTGTCAGGCAGATAAAAGAAAAGCGATATCTCTCTGCCCTTGAACATTATACAGGTAAAATTCTTCTCGTAGGAATCTCTTATAATAAAAAGACGAAGGAGCACCATTGCCTGATTGAAAAGTATGAAAAAATATAATTACGGACATGGAAAGCATCGGACGCTTTTCTGATGCTTTCCTCTTTTTCTTAAGGTCGAAATTCATACATCAAACACCTGCACATACGGCTTTTCTTCCCCGTAGCTCTCCCATTCCCCTCCCGGCGCGCCGCCTTTCATAAACCCGGTCCATGCGTCCAGCATCTTTTCGCTAAGCCCTGCGTCCGCCTCCGTAAATGGCCGCCAGCACCTTTTATACGTCCCGAACATATACCAGAGCTCCGCAGAGTGGAAAGCCCCCGCATTGTCCCCGGGAAGCTGCCTTTTGAAATCATAAACGTAAACTGCATTGGTACTGCCGTTTTCCCGCCCCAGCTTTTCCATCATCTGCGCAAACTGAATACAGCCGTCATAAAGCAGTCCCCGGATGCCCTTTTCCAACTGCCTGGGCGAGGTCGCGATGTCATTTAACGTTGAGCCAATCATATATGGAATCCTTTTGATTCTCCCGCTTTCCATGCAGGAATTATAGCTTTCCTTTAGCACAAAGCCGTCGATAACAGGCATAAATATCAGTCCCCTCTCAGGATACTTCCTGCAAAAAGCTGTCTGCTTCTCAAGCAATTCCCCCGCCTCGATATTCCGTAATTCCTCCAGTGATTCCGCCTTGCAGAACTGAGCAAATTCCTTCCCTGTCTCTTCCGCCTCTGTAAGCGTCATCATATTTGCCAGAGGAGTCCCGTATCCGCCGCCGCTCTGCATGATTGCTTTTGCAATGTAATTATCTGTCAGGTCTGTGGAGACAAGCCCCTGGACGCTGATTGCTCCGGCGGACTGGCCAAAAATTGTGATATTTTCAGCGTCGCCGCCGAAAGCCCCGATATTTTCCCTGACCCATTTCAGTGCGGCAATCTGGTCAAGCATTCCGTAATTGCTGCTGACGCCGTGCGCGCTTTCCCTGCTCAGCCATTCATGAGCCAGATATCCGAAAACGCCTACTCTGTAATTAATTGATACCAGAATTACGCCCCTCTTTGCATACTCCACGCCGTCAAATTCCATTTCATGTCCGAATCCGTGGTTAAAGGCTCCGCCGTGAATCCAGAGAGCTACCGGAAATTTTTTGTTCGAAGGGCTCTCCGCGGAACGCCCCTTCGCAGAGAGGCTTTTCGCTGAACATCCTTGTACAGAAAGACTTTTTTCTGAAAAATTTCCCGCGGAAAGCCCTTCCTGCGCCGCATTTCCCGGAACCCAGATATTCAAATACAGACAGTCCTCGTCGAAATCCGTTAAATAGTCGGTGTTTTGGTAAAACTCAATATCGTAGAAGGAATCCTTCTCCTCCCGCTCCTGCCAGCAGGTTTTTCCGAAATGGCCGGCATGATAGACGCCTTCCCACGGCGCGGGCTCCTGCGGCGGACAGAATCTCAAAGCGCCCACCGGCGGAGCCGCATAGGGAACTCCCATAAATACGGTATAACCGTCTTTCTCTATACCCTGTAAGCGTCCCTGTTTTATTTTTACTTCTGTCATAACCTCACCCTTTCCTGCACTGACTTCCGATTTCCTTATTTAAAATATAGCACACTCTGCTTCCTTTTTAAAGAACTGTATCTTTACACCAATTCCCGCCCCATGATAAAATATTGCTGTTCATCCATTACTTATTTCCCAATTATTCGCAGAGAAAGGATTTGCCCGCAAAATGGAAATGTTAAATAATGATTTAATAAAAATAAGCACCTATCACCTCATCGAAGGAGCGAAAAAAGCCACCGGACTTACCGTTATCATAGATGTCTTCCGCGCCTTTTCCCTTGAATGTTACCTGTATAACATGGGAGTGTCCCTCATCCGTCCGGTCGGAACCATTGAGGAAGCCTTCGACTTCAAAAAAGCCAATCCCGATTATCTGCTTATCGGTGAGCGCAAGGGGAAAAAGTGCGAGGGCTTTGATTACGGCAATTCCCCTTCCGAAACGGCAAAGCACGACCTGCGCGGAAAAACGGTTATCCACACCACCAGCGCGGGCACACAGGGAATTGTAAACGCAAAAGGTGCGGACGAAATTATCACGGGCAGTCTGGTAAACGCAAAGGCAATTGCCCGTTATATTGCGCAAAAGCAGCCTGCGGAGGTTTCCCTTGTCTGCATGGGGAACGGCGGCGTTGCGCCCGCGAAGGAGGACGAGCTGTGCGCGGAATATATTGCAAGTATCCTGCGGGGAGAAGAACTGCCGGATATGGACAGGCGCGTGAAACAGCTTCAATATGACGGCGGAGCGCATTTTTTTGACAGTAATAATCAGGATGTTTTTCCTGAGCCGGATTTCTGGATGTGCATTGAGTATAATAAATTTGATTTTATTTTGAAGATTGAAAAGGACGAAAAGGGATTTTATTCAAGGAAAATGAATGTATAAAACGCCTGTCGGAACCGGCGGAAAAGCGGATGTCAGGCTGTGCGGAAATGGAGAATATGATGTCAGAATTTATAAAAGGATTAGAATTATCAAGGGGGTTTTTTCTGGAAATTGCAAAACCGATTCTGGATGAGCATTTCCCGGATTTGAAATATTCCGCCGGGCTGATTGGTTACGGCTCCGATGTGCTCGGGTATGATGATGAAGTATCGGCAGACCATATGTGGGGGCCCCGCTTTTATCTGTTTTTAAAGCCGGAGGATATTGCCGAAGGGCAAAAAATAATGAGCGTTTTCTCAGAAACGCTGCCTTACAGCTATAAAGGCTACAGCGTGAATTTTTCAGAGCCCGACCCCAACGATAACGGCGTCCGTCATGCAAAATTTATTGACAGCGGAAAGGTAAACCCTCTTATTTTTATACAGACCTTTGACGAATTTCTGACAGAGCGCATCGGCACCGCGGACCTGTCCGGCTTACAGCCTCTTGACTGGCTTACTTTTTCGGAACACCGGCTGCTTTCGCTGGTATCGGGAACCATGTTTATTGACGACTTGGGCGTTATGGACAAAATATCGCCTTTAAAATATTATCCCCGTGATGTGAAAGCCTACCTGATTGCCTCCAACTGGAATATCATTGCCTCCGAGCAGGCTTTTGTCCGGCGGTGCGGAGAATGCAAAGATGAAGCCGGCTCCGTGATTATCTGCGCGAGAATCGCCGAACGTCTGATGCGTCTGTGCTTTCTTTATGCAGATACTTACGCCCCCTACAGCAAGTGGTTCGGGACCGCCTTCAACAGACTTTCTACGACAGATAAATCTACCGGCTCATTGCTTGCGAATATCAAAGAGACGATAGACTCTGCCCTTCACGCCGCCTCCCCCGACTTGCGTGAGGACAGCCTTGTAAAAGCGCAGGCACTGGTGGCGGATTTACATAATGCAAGCGGACTTACGGATTATGTGGCGTATGAAATTGAATCCTACTTTGGCAGAAACATCAAGGTCATTTTTGCAGAAAAATTTGCTTTTGCCATGTCGGCAAAATTAAAGGGTACGGTGTTCGAAAGCCTTCCTTTAATAGGCTCCTTAAGCCAGGTCGGCGGTCTGTCTGATATTTCCGACGACTGCAGCTGCCGGGAACGAATCCGTCGGCTGTATGAGTCGTGAATGCCGCCCCGGCAAGGGGGCAGTCGCCAAATGCCCATGCAGGCATGCCCGCCCGGCTCATTGCCCGCAGAAATAAGCGTCACATTGCGGCGCTTACCGCATCAAAAAGCAGGCGGAATTTATTTTTATTTTCCTTTTTACATACCAGATGATACGTCACGTTAAACTGCTCATCTTCGATGGGAACTCTCACACGGCCGCCCTCTGTCTGCTCATACTGCGCCGCGTCGGTTGTAAAGGAGGGCATTGTGGAGTTCCGCACCAGCTCCAGAAAAGAATAACGTTCGGATTGCAGAAGAAATCTTGAATCCGGCATTTTCTCGATTACAAGGTCATGCCAGAAACCGATGTCCTGAAACAAGAGCATGTTTTCCCCGTTCATTTCACTTACGGCCAGAGACTTTCTCCCGGCAAAACGATGGTTTCCGGGCAGATAAAAGAATAAATGCTCCGTGCATAAGGGTACGGCAATCAAATCCGTCTCCTCTGGCGGATAAGGCAGTACAATCAATTGGTAGGTATCGTCGCCCAGCCCTGAACGCAAATCTGCTATCCCTTTCAGCTCGGAAGAGACGGCTGCCCCGGAAAACAGGCTGGTCAGACGGGAGAGCACCTCCGCGGCAGGAACCGGCGCACAGGAGCCCACGGTAACTGTCCTGCTTTTCCGGTCAAAATCCCGAACCCGGTACAGCATATTATCGCACTGGCGCAATACCATTTCTGCATCAGAAGCCGCCATTTTTCCCGCTTCTGTGAAAGAAATACTGTTCTTTGTCCTCACAAAAAGCGATACGCCGAATTCTTCCTCCAGCCGCTGCATCCCTCTGGTAAGCGTGGACTGCGAAATATGAAGCTGCTCCGCCGTTTCCACCAAAGTCCCCACATGATAAAATGTCACAAACTGCTCTAAAATATGAAGCTCCAGCATCGGTTTCCCTCCCTCTTCCTTTTATTATCCTACCATATAAAAAAGCTGATTGTAAATATTCAGATTGCATTTTGTGCAATCCAGATTGCGGAATTGCTATTGTACTTTTCTATGTGTCATCCGCTATAATATAGCTAACAGGCAGCGAAGCAAAAAGCAGCGCAAATCTACCGGTTTGCGGCATACGAAACGAATGCGGAGGATTGCAGAAGAAGGGAGGCGGATTTTGTGATTTTCTACTTTACGGGAACGGGAAACAGTTTATATGCGGCAAAGCAGTTAGACAGCGAGCTTTACAGCATTCCCCAGATGCTGCGCAGAAAAAAGCTTTCCCATACCGCGGAAAAAATCGGCATCGTCTGCCCCGTCTACGGTCATGAAATGCCGGGGATGGTGAAGGAATTTCTGACAAAAGCCGATTTTTGCACAGATTACTTCTACATCGTGCTGACCTACGGAAACAGACACGGCGGCGCGGCAAAGCTCGCAGAACAGTTTTGCCAGCGTATCGGGAAAAAGACGGACTACATCAACACTGTGCTGATGGCGGATAATTTTCTTCCTGCTTTTGATATGGAAGAGCAGGCGGCAGCCGACAAAGGGACGGACGAACAGTTAGCCCGCATCAAAGCCGACATTGAAAGCCGGAAAACTGCTGTCCAGAAAGCAAGTCTGGCGGAGCGGGCAATCCACCGCGGCTATCTTGCGCGGGTAAACAACGCGCCGGAAACCTTTTGGGCCGAATATATCATCACGGAAAAGTGTATCGGCTGCGGCATCTGCACCCGTATCTGCCCGGCCGGATGCATTCATCTGGAAAATCAACATGCCGTCAACACAAAAGAGGGCTGTCAGGCATGCTTCGCCTGCATACATGCCTGCCCCGAAATGGCAATCCGGTTTGGCAATATCCCTTTAAAGGAGCCAAATCCAAACGCCCGGTACCGCAATCCCGGCGTCACACTGACCGAGCTGGTGCAATCCAACGACCAGACAATGAATTAGAAACAACGCGCGTACAATGCGCGGAAAAGGAGGACTTATAAAATGACAAACTTTACTTTAAGCAACGGAATTACAATGCCCGCAGTGGGCATCGGCACCTTTATGATGAGCCCCGCACAGGCGCAGAAGGCGGTATATGACGCCCTCACCTGCGGCTACCGCATGATTGACACGGCGCAGGCCTATATGAATGAGCGCGCAGTGGGCCGCGGCATTAAAGAATCGGGAGTTCTCCGGAAGGAAATCTTCCTTTCCACAAAAATTTGGGCAAGCCAGTATCTGACGGAGGGAACCGTGGAAAAAAGTCTGGAGCTTTTAGACACCGATTATATTGATGCCCGTGTTATAATAGGGCTAAGTTAGAAGAAACCCAGTAAAATCAAGGGGTTAAGCCTAATTTAGTCCTATTTTTTATACCTAATTGGGGTTAAGAATGGGCAGCGCTGAACAATTCAAAACCTACATTACGGAAGTCAAATATGGTCGATACAAATATGGTCGGGCTTTGGCTTTTAGTGGAATGAGAGGTGAAAACTTAATACAACGATTATTTAGGTAGGACTAAATTAGCTCTTAAAACGGATATTCCGTTTGTGTATCGCTAATCTGTTCCTGCCTTTTTATTTTGGGAGAAGGAGGATTAACAG
>CAJTMW010000044.1:1843-10787 GCA_910577275.1 uncultured Lachnospiraceae bacterium | reverse complement strand
CGGAATTAAAAGCCAAGGTTGAGGAAGGCCGGAAACGCCTTGCCGATGAAATCCGGCTTGCCGTGGACGCAAGGCAGTGGGTGGAATCCATACAGGAATATAAGGACATCACCGAACTGGACGTTTCCACCTTAAACCGCCTGATTAAAGAAATCGTTGTCCATGAAACCATAGACAGCGATAAGACAAGACACATTTCTATCGAAATTCATTTTAATCTCAAACCCATACCGGAAGTGGAGCAGGTCACAGGCTGACCGCTCCCCTGCTCCGGGGGATTCTTTAAAAACTCCATATATATTTCTTGACGTGCCGCCGCCCGCCAGAAAGCTGTATTGTTCCTACTAATTGGGGATAACACAGCTCATGGCGGGCGGGGGCATTGTAATTATTGCACAGACGGTGATACCACAGCTTTCTTCTCTGTTCTCGTAAGTATAAGCTATGGGAGGGATTATACAGAGAATCACTGATTTTATAAAAGACATGCTGAAGGAGTGGATATATTCCAATTTAGACAGGATGTTTACCGATGTAAATGAAAGGGCCGAAGCGATTGCGGGGGAGGTTGCCATCACGCCGGGGGCATGGAATCCACGGATATTTGACATGGTGAAATCCCTGTCCGAAGATGTGGTAATCCCCATAGCCGGGATGGTTATCACGTTTGTCCTGTGCTATGAGCTGATTACCATGGTGATGGACAAAAACAACATGCATGATTTTGACAGCGGCCTGTTTTTCCGTTATCTGATGAAAGCCTGTATTGCCGTGCTGCTTGTGAGCAATACGTTTGACATCACAATGGCGGTGTTTGACGTGGGGAACCATGTGATACAGGCGGCGGGAGGGAAAATAACGGACTCTGCAAGCATTAACGTGCAGGGGACGCTTGCGGTAATGGCTAACGGGCAGATGGGGGCTATGGGAATCGGTGAATTGATTGGGCTTGGAATGGAAACAATGGTGGTCAGCATGGGAATGAAAATCATGTCAGTCCTCATCACCGTCGTTTTATATGGGCGCATGATAGAAATATACCTTTATATATCAGTATCCCCGATACCTTTCGCCACCTTTACAAACAGGGAATGGGGAAGCATCGGGACAAATTATTTTAAGGGGCTTGTGGCAATGGCATTTCAGGGGTTTTTTATCATGGTGTGTGTGGCAATTTATTCCGCGCTGGTATCGGGTATATCGGTTGCCGGAGACCTCCACTCCGCCCTCTGGCAGATATCGGCATATACCGTTATACTGTGCTTTAGCCTTTTTAAAACGGGCGGGCTGTCACGGTCGATTTTTAATACGCATTAACGCATTCAGTTGAAAAAAACATATGTTGGGTAAAAGTAAAACACGGAATGGGAATCACGGAGAGGAGGGTGGTTTTTGATGGCGATATCTGTGGCGGTGCCGAAGGATTTGTCGGGAATTAAGACAAAAGTGGCGTTTAACCTGACAAAGAGGCAGATTATATGTTTCAGCGGGGCGGCGGCGGCGGGAATCCCCTTTTATTTTTTCGCAAAGGACGTGCTGGGGACGGAGGCTGCCGCCGTGATTATGGTGGCGGTTATGCTGCCTTTTTTCTTCCTTGCGATGTATGAGAGGAACGGGTTCCCGGCTGAGAAAATCCTGTACTTTATTATCCGTCAGAAATTCTTAACGCCGGGGATAAGGCCGTACCGGTCGGAGAGCCTCTACAGGACATTGGAGGAAAGGGAAAAATTAAGAAAGGAGCTTTGTAGACTTGAAAGAAAGGAAAAGAGGGAAAAAGGACGGCAGGCTCACCGCTTTGGAAAAAAAACGCATAAAGGAGCTGCGCCGTATCCTTGCGGGAGGGGAAAAGCGCAGGAAAGTGCCGGAAACCGCACAGGAGACGATTACTTTCCGCAGGCTCTATCAAAACGGCATCTGTAAAGTAACCGATACATTTTATACAAAGATGGTTGAGTTTTATGATATCAATTATGAATTACTGGACGCCCCCCAGCAGGGGGACGTTCTGCAGGCATACAGTGAATTAATCAATTATTTTGAGCCGGGAATAAAATTCCAGCTCTTTTTATTTAACCGTAAGGTCAGCGAGGAGGTTCTGGTGCGCAGGATTCATATTCCGGCAAAGGAGGACGGTTTTGACGATATCCGCAGGGAGTTTTCACGGATGCTGAAAAACAGGATGACAAGGGGCAATAATGGCGTCATCAAGTCAAAATATCTTGTGTTTGGGATAGAGGCGGAAAACTATAAGGAGGCCCGGAGCAGGCTTGCGGGAATCGAAGCGGGGATTATCAGAAATTTGCGTGGCATCGGAACGGCGGTAAGGGTGATGGACGGGAAGGAACGTCTTTGTGTGCTCCACGAGTATTTCAATCAGGACAGTATGGAGCCGTTCCGGTTTTCCTATGAGGATTTAAAGCGGTCGGGGAGGACGGAAAGGGATTTTGTTGCGCCGCCGGGGTTTGATTTCAGGAGCCCCGGGCGCTTTAAGTCAGGGAATATCTATGGCTGTGTGTCTTTTCTGGATATCACGGCCCCAAGGCTCGGCGACGGGCTTTTGAAACGGCTTCTGGATATTGACGACAGTATCACGGTGACGGTACATATGGAGACGCTGGATGCGCTGCGGGCGGTAAAAATGCTGAAAAGTACTTTGACGAATGTCCAGAAAATGAAGATAGACGAGCAGAAAAAGGCGGTACGGAGCGGTTATGATATGGATATTCTTCCCACGGATATTCTGCTGTATGAGAAGGATACGCTGGATTTGCTGGAGGATTTAAATACCAGTAACCAGAAAATGATTAGCATGACGTTCCTTATCACCTGTTACGGCAGTACCAAAAGGGAGATGGAGAGCCTTGTGCAGAGGGTGTCCGGCATTATCCAGCAGGCAAACTGTAATCTCCGGCGTCTGCAGTATTTACAGGAAAAGGGGCTGATGGCTTCCGCGCCGATTGGGTGCAATGACACGGGAATCGAGCGGGTGCTGAACACAAAGAGCAGCGCGATTTTAGTCCCTTTCAGCACACAGGAGCTGTTTATGCCTTCCCCGGCGCTTTATTACGGTTTAAACGCCCTGTCAAACAACATGATTCTTGCCGACCGGAAAAAGCTGCGCACGCCAAACGGCATGATATTGGGGACGCCGGGAAGCGGCAAGAGCTTTGCGGCGAAAAGGGAGATACTTGGGTGTTTCCTGATGACGGAGGACGATATTGTCGTCTGTGACCCGGAGGGGGAGTATTTCCCGCTGATAGAAGCGCTTAACGGACAGGTGATACGTCTTGCGGCAGGCTCGCCCGACTACTTAAATCCGATGGATATCCAGAAAAGCCATATAGGGGATGAAGATGCGCTGCGCCTTAAGAGCGATTTCCTGATTACCCTGTGCGACGTGATAGCAGGCGGAAAAGACGGGCTTACAAACGATGAAAAAGGGATAATAGATAAGTGTATCGGGAAAGTGTACCAAAAGTATTTTCAATGTCCGGAGCCGGGGAATATGCCGGTTCTGGGGGATTTATACGATGCGCTTATAAAGTATGAGCCGGATAATGTGGCGGCGCATCTTGCGGCTGACGCAAGGGAAAAGGCGGTGAGGATTGCAAACTGTCTGGTGCTGTTTGTCAATGGCTCGCAGAATTATTTTAACCACAGGACGAATGTGGATTCCGCAAACAGAATCATATGCTTTGACATAAAGGAGCTGGGGAGCCAGCTTAAGGAGCTTGGGATGCTGATTGTGCAGGACGCGGTGTGGAACCGGGTGTCGATGAACCGGGAACGGCGGGTAGCGACGAGATATTATTGTGATGAATTCCATGTCCTGCTGCGGGAGAGGCAGACAGCGTTGTATTCCATAGAAATCTGGAAGCGTTTCAGAAAATGGGGCGGCATACCCACAGGGCTGACTCAGAATGTCTCGGACTTCTTAATGTCGCCTGATGTGGAGGGCATACTTGGCAACAGTGATTTTATCTATCTGCTGAACCAGAGCGCACCTGACCAGAGGATTCTCGCCGATAAGCTGGAGCTTTCCGACAAGCAGCTTGAGTATGTAACCAGCGCGGAGCCGGGAAGCGGGCTGATTAAATTTGATAACGTTGTAATACCGTTTATTGACAGATATCCTACCGATACAAAGACCTATGCGATTATGAATACACGGCCGGAAAGTGCATTGCAGAGGAAGGAGCATGAGGAGATATCGTCCGCAGGCTTTCAGGAAAAATAGAAGGTTCCACCGATGAAATTTTTCAGGAATTTCTGTCAGGTTCTGCAATTCCGGAGGGAGAGATGGAAAAAGGGATTCCGTGGGTATCGTTTGTTTACAGGGAAGGGGACGGGGCGGTTTTTCTGCGGCCCCGTCCTGTTTCCTCGGCAGGGGACAGGCTGGGGGAACCACCGCTGGCAGGGAAGGAAATTTTGTATCGTGTGGACTATCTGGAAAAAGGAAAGATAAGGAGGACGGCGGGTATTCTTTCGGCCCGGAAGGAGGCGGAAGGTTTTTTTGAAAAAATGGACAGGGATATCACAGACGGGTTAACAAGAGCGGGGAGCAGGGAGTTTTATATTTTCCTGAAAATCCATTTTATCCTCTGTTTGTTGGAGGAATATGCGGGGAAAAGGAAAGCGCTGGCTGAGAAATGGAGGCGGGAAAAGGTTTTGGAGGAGAAGATGTGCGAAGCAGAGAGGCTATACTGCGGGGAGCTTTTGGATTATGTGGAGACGGCAAGGAAAATGCTGAACGAAAGTCCCGGAAGGATTGTACTGCCGCTGTTCCCTGAGCGGGGCATGGCGGACATCAGGACAGGGACGTAAAGGGAGAGGGGTGAAGGGAGTTATTGGGAAAAAGAAGAAGTAGGCAGATGGGAGAAAAAAGAGAGCTGGCGGGAGGGAAGGAGGAACAGTTTAAAAAGGATAACTATTTCAGGGAAGAAGAAAAAAAGCCGGATATCCCGAAAAAGAGGCGTGGCGGTAAAAAAGCCGGGGATTCGGGAAAAGGAATATACCGGACGGATAAAAGCCTGTCGGGGAATGGAGAGGGGCTTTCGTCGGAAAGGCGTTTTACGGAAAAGGAGGATTTTTGGACAGACAGGCAGGAGCCGGGCGGGAATGATAGTTTTCAGGAGGGCGGCGACGACGCGTTTGTCGGGAGCAGGAAGCTGGAAAGAAAGCGGCAGAAAGCGGAAAGAGCGGGAAGGAAGCTGCAGAAGGCGAAAGACAGGGCGCCAAAAGCAAGGGATTACCATTGGGAGCGGGTATTTGACGAGGAAACCGGGAAAGGGAAATTTGTCTTAAAGGCGGTGGAGAGGGAAAAAGAGTTACCGGGGAAGTCCTTTGCGGGAGGCATTGCGCGGGGATTCAGGTATGGGAGCCGGAAATTTTCCCACAACCGGGAGAAGGAGTATGGGGAGGATAATGCCGGGGCGGAAGCTTTTTTCATGGCCGGGCGGCAGGCGTCGCATGTTCTGGAATTTTGGGACAGGAAGCAAAAGGACAGGGAGCGGCGGCTGGGGGAAAAAGTATCCGCTCTGGAGGAAAAGGCGGTAAAGGCTGAGGTGGGTGCCCGCTATCAGGAATACCTTGAAAAGAATCCGGAGATGGAGAAAAAGCTGGTAAGGAAGCGGATTCAAAAGCGACGGATTAAGAAAGAGTATGCAAAAGCGTACCGGAAAAAGCTGGCGGAGGAAAGCGCAGAAAAAACGGTTGCTTTCACAAAAAATACCGCGATAGGGGTATTTAAAAAGCTGGAGGAAGCTGTGAAAAGGAAAGCGGCTATTATCGGGGCGGCGGGGCTTTTTATTCTGCTGTTTCTTTTTCTTCTGACTATGTTTTCGTCATGCGGGGCGGTAGCGGGGGAGATGTTTTCCATAGTTATCGCCGGAAGTTATTTAAGCGAACCGGAGGAGATTGATAAGGCGGAACTTTCGTTTACCGAAAAGGAAATGGAGCTACAGGAAAAGATAGACAACATAGAGGAGGATTATCCGGGTTACGATGAATACCAGTATAATTTAGCGGAAATCGGCCATAATCCGTTTACGCTAATCAGTTATCTTTCCGCAATCTACATAGAGTTTACTGCTTATGAGGCAGAAAACGAGCTGGAAAGCCTTTTTCAGGAAATGTATCTGCTTGAATTAAATCCGGTAACGGAGACGCGGACAGTGCAGGCGGAGGACGGAGACGGCAATCCTGTATTTGACGGGGAAGAGAATCCTGTCATGGAAAATGTGGAGGTCAGGATATTGCAGGTGAGCCTTTTGGTTACGCCTTTAGAGGAAATAGCGGCTGGCCGGATGGACGGCGAACAGGAGGAAATCTTTGCCGCATACACGGAGACAAAGGGCGGGCTTCAGCAGTTTGATACGCCTCTTGATTTGTACTGGTATTCTTATGTGAGCAGTTATTATGGATACCGAAAGAATCCCATCACCGGGGAGCGTCAGCTGCATCGGGGGATAGATATTGCCGTCCCGGAAAACACCTGCGTTTATGCAGCGCACAGCGGCGTTGTGGAAGCTGCCGGTTATGACGGCGAATACGGGAATTATGTAGTTATCGGGGACGATAAGGGATTTACCACGAAGTACGCCCACTTAAGTGCAGTCAGCGTAAGCGCCGGGCAGGATGTGGAAAGCGGGATGCAGATTGGGCTTACGGGAAGTACGGGGAGCAGTACAGGAAGCCATCTTCATCTGGAGGTTGTGCATGACGGCACTTATTATAATCCGATTTTTTATTTTGACACAGGCGACGGCACTCTGTACGGGGAAACGCCGGGCGGCGGCAATGGGACGGGAAACATCGTTCCGCCGGGTAGTTATGATGCGGAAGCTGTGCAGAGGCTTATGACGGAGGCGGAAAAGTACCTTGGGACGCCGTACCTTTTCGGGGGTTACGGGCCGGGGGGATTTGACTGTTCGGGTTTTGTAAGCTGGGTGTTTACGCACAGCGGCGTCCATGAGCTGCCGCGGACCACGGCGCAGGGGATTTATGAGAAGTGCATACCGGTAAGCGCAGGGGAGGCAAAGGCGGGGGATATCGTGTTTTTTACCGGGACGTATCAGGCGGGCAGGCCTGTGACCCATGTGGGAATCTACTGTGGGAACGGAATCATGATACATGCGGGGGACCCTGTCCAGTATACGTCTATCGGAACCTCGTCTTACTGGCAGAGCCATTTCTACGGATTTGGCAGGCTTTGAGTGAAAGGGGTTTTTGGGAAAAAGGAGGGACAGTTTGACAAGGGAAAAAGTGGCATCCGAACTTTTGAGGGTCAGGGAGCAGATGGAGAAATTAAGGAAAAAGGAAAAACAGCTCCAGGACCAGAAAAAGGAAATGGATGAAATGGAGATATTGAAGGTTACAAGAAAGATAGGCATTACGCCGGAACAGTTGCAGCTTCTGAATTCCTTAAATGAAAAAGAGATTGAAGAATTTCTTAAGGAACGGAGGAATGATTTGGAGGCGGAAAAGGAGATAATTGAAAATGGGAAAATTTAACAGGGCTTTTTTAGTGCTTTTGCTGGCTGTATTTATTCTGATAGCGGCAGGGGCTTTTTTTATGGGGAATGGAAATACGATTCTGGTTCATGCCAGCGGGGAAATGACGGAAGCTGGTTCGGAAGAAGGAGAGCAGGAAACAGATTTGGCGGAGGGGGAACCGGAAGCAGATTTAACGGAGGGGGAGCCGGAGATGGGGGAGACGGTTTCCGGAAACGGGATAGAGGATATTTCCTGTATCTGTACGGATAAATGTACCTCTGGGAGGATAAACGCCGCGTGTGCTGTGTGCGCGGAGGATTATGGAAAATGTGCATATATTTCCCCGAAAGTGCGAATCAGTATTTTACAGCCGGATAAGTGGTACAGGTACGGCAATGCGGAGGTTAGGGTAAGCGTGGAGGATGCCGCACATTCGCCGGATTTTACGGTGGAGAAGGTGGAGGCCAGAATTGGGCAGAGCGGGAGCTATGCGGATATTACGGATTCTATGAAAGTACGGATAACGGAGGACTGTAGTGTCTATGTGCTGGTTACGGATACCAATGGAAAAGTATATGAGGAAAACAGGAGTATTCAGTGTTTTGACAAGGATAAGCCTTCATTGAATGCGGGTATCAGCGGAGGGATGCTGACGGTTCAGGCAATGGACAGGACTTCCGGCGTGAAGGCGGTTTATGTCAATGGACAGGAGTTTACCGACCTTACGGGTGGGACGGTGCAGATACGGCTCCAGCAGGCGGATTCGGTTTATGAGAATTTTACGGTGCAGGCTATGGATATGGCGGGGAACGTATCTGATATTTATACCATTAAGAATCCGTATTATAAAAATCCGGAAGCGAAGGGGGAAGAAAGCAGCGCGTCGGAATTGCCGGTGAGCGCTTTGCCGACACAGCCTGAGAAAGCCAGGGCGGCGGTGGTTGATTATGTAAATACTGCGGAGGAAAAAGGCGGGAGCATGGAGGAAAATGCGCAGCCGGAAAAAGCGGACGGCGCTTTGCCTGATGGGGTTTCGGAAAGCAGTAAAAGCATGGGGAAGGAGTTTTATACGATTCAGACAGAGAATGGGAAGGTCTTTTACCTGATTATCGACAATACGCTAAACGGCGATAACGTGTATTTCCTGACGGAAATTTCCGAGAATGATTTGCTGAACGTGACAGGTATCACGTATCAGGTCATGGAAGGGGACGCGGCAGTTGTCGAGTCGGCGGTTCCGGTAAGTGTTGAGGAACAGGAGCCGGAGGATACAAAGGAGGAGGAAACGGAAGCTCTGGATGAGCCGTCCCCGGATGATATGGAAGAAAAGCGGAGCCCGGCGCTTGCCTATGGGGTTTTGGCGTTGCTTATCGGAATTGCAGCTGGAGGGATTTATTTCTTCCGGTCTTACCGCAGAGAGGGGGAAGATTTTATAGATGAGGACGACGAG
>CAJTMW010000044.1:0-1327 GCA_910577275.1 uncultured Lachnospiraceae bacterium | reverse complement strand
CAGCGTACCTGCCAGGACTATTACAAAAGCAGGAAAGTAAAAATGCCGAAGCCTGAACTTTACGTGATTTTTACGGGAAACAAAGGGAGGAAACCTGATAAAATATCTTTGTCCAGAGAATTTTTCGAGGGCGCGGATATAGATATTGAGGTAAAAGCAAAGGTTATCTGTGAAAGCGCTACAGATGATATCATAAATCAGTACATCATTTTCTGTAAGGTTTTTAATGAGCAGACAAGGAAGCATGGAATGACGAGGAAAGCAGTTACGGAGACAATCCGTGTATGCAGGGACAGGAATGTTTTAAGGGAATATCTGGCGCGGAGAGAGAAGGAGGTTGTGACAATCATGATGAGTTTGTTTGATGAAGAACAGATAATGAAATCATTTATCAGAAGTGAAAGGCATGACGCAGACAGGGAAACAGCAGAAAGAATGATAAAAATGGGAAAGCTGTCACTTGATGAAATTGCGCTGTGCGTCCCCTCATTATCGTCAGACGAGTTAAGGGAACTTGAAGCGGAGGTTATGCAGTTGGCGTAATCAGTCGTAACAATCAAAAATCAAATATAATAACAGCGGCAGAGCATATAGAAACTGAAAATCTATATGCTCTGTTTTTTTGTGGAAAAGGAGGAACAACAATGCAGTTAGTGATAACGGAAAAGATGAGCGTAGGGAAAAGTATTGCAGAAGTGGTTGGGATAACAAAGATGAAGGGCAGGTACATGGAAGGGAACGGTTATCTTGTGAGCTGGTGCGTGGGGCATCTGGTGGAGCTGGCACAGCCGGAAAGCTATGTGGAGAGGTGGAAAAAATGGACCTATGGGAGCCTGCCCGTCAAGCCGGAAAAATGGCAGTATGAGGTAAAGCCGGACACCAGAGAGCAGTATGAGGTGCTGGCGGGGCTGATGCACAGGGAAGATGTGGATTGTGTTATCTGCGCAACGGATGTTGGATAGTGCGGAGGGGCGACAAACAAATACAAATAAAAAAGGGACTTCCTCAATCCTTAAAAGGCTATGACAGTAACGGTTATAGTCTTTTTTCATGCGGTAATTACCGTATGAAATGAACTCCTATTCCCCAAGCGGAGAAATACCCAACAACAGTATTCCGCAATCAAATCTCCCAACAAGTAACGAGAAAAAATCATATATCAACACCGAAACCAATCAATCATATCAATCCATATCACAGGAGGGCAAAGACCATGAATAAAAAGCAGGAACAGCAGATTTTGGACTATTACAGTACCACCGACAAATATATCCGTAGCAAGACACACTCCAATGCGCATCAGACTGTATTTACGAAAGAAAACGAT
>CAJTMW010000043.1 GCA_910577275.1 uncultured Lachnospiraceae bacterium | reverse complement strand
CAGATAAAAAAGGAGCAGGAAAAGAAACGGGTGCAGGAAGAAGCCAATGCGAAGGAAGCGATGGAAAAAAGCGATGCACACAGGCGACTGATGGCGCAATGGGCAAAAGAGGCCGTATATTCCGATTCCGTTTTGGCAAATTCGGGGGCCGCAGGTAAGATTTTTGAAGGAGGATGAGAATTATGTCAATGACTATTCCAAATACCTGCAGGGCAAGTACAACTATATGAATTCGGGTACAACCTCCATGCAGGGTGTTCCGACAACGGTATCCGTATCGGGGGCTTTCCTGAAGAAATGCATGAACGACCCGGAAAAAGCAAAATATCTGGAAGAAAATCTGGCGGCATTGTCGGATTGTGCCTCTGCCGGGGATAATTTGGAAGGAGGTGAAGGCCAGTATGGAATTTGGTCGGGGAACATAAGAGGATGGTTTTGTATGAAACAGTGAACCGCTCGGACTTATTATGAGGGAGCGGGCGCGGCTCTGAACGACAGAAGAACCGCCAATAAATATAACTATTTCGGAGGGAAAACATTATGTCAGTAAATTGTATTGATAATAATACTGGAATCAACTCGAATTATATGACGGGTAAAAAGAGAGTTTTAAACAAGAATTTTAATTTTCAAATAGAAGATATAAACAGAGGAAGTAAAGTAAATGAACCGTTGATATCTTTTTCAAATCCAAAGACAGGGGAGAGTGTTGAGATACATCGTTCAGACATTTATTCGGAGGATACGCCAATTTACATATTAAAGGGCAGGACTGCAGAGGGAAAGGAATTTGAAAGGAAGCACCATGCATGGATTATAGACACCAGAAATTGCAGCTATGCTGAACTTATGATGCTTAATCAGGAAACGGGAAATACATCTTTAGGGGATAAGCAGAGGGCAGATATCCTGTTTGAAAAGACAGGGGCGGAAACTTATTTAGATAAGGCAGACTACAGTACGGCGATAAAGGAGGTTATGGAGGAATATAAAAGTTCCGGGAATTGGGACGCTTACCTTTCGATGGACAAGTGGCAGCAAAGCCTTAATGACTATACATCCGTGCCGGTGTATTTTGACCGCAGTATTATGGGACAAAATACAATGGAACGAAATGGGGTGAAAGGTTCCTGCAGTTTTGCAACAGTCAGGACGGCGGAAGAAATACAAAAAGAAATTGATGACAGAGTGAAAGCGGCAGAGAAGAATGGACCAACTTTACGGGAGGCATTGGCAAATGCATTCCCAAATGCAGTAAATACTCTTTATAGTTTTGTGGGGTCTTCTGTGGTTATGACCTTTGATGAATATGTGAAAGCGATGGAAGAAATGTTAAGAAAATCCAATGAAGAAGCTAATGTTTCTTTAATAAAATAAAACTTTTGATGCCTGATGGGAAGATTGGAGGATTTGAAAAAATGAATATTAACGGAATAGGAACAGCAGGATATCCGGCATGGCAGGGAGCAAGGAAAGCAGAAAGCAGTACGAAGGGCGAATTCGGGGCGAATGTGAAATCAACAGGAAACGTGGTACATATCGACCCCGACGCAGTATTTTCCATCCATCATGTAAAGACGGGGGAAAGCGCAAATGTATATCGGGCGGATGATTTTTCAGAGGACAATCCGGTTTACCTTGTGAAAGGCACTGACATAAACGGAAATGAATACGAGCAGACGGTGGATGTGAGCAAGGTAAATCCGAATAGCTGCTCTTATACGGAGCTACTTGCGTTAAATGCGCATACCGGAAATAAGTCGGACAGCAATTTTATGACCATGTCAATATTGAAGGATAAGATGGATGGCACTTCCTACCACGAAAAAGCGGATTATATGGTAATGGCGCATGAACTTATGAATGACATGAAAACGCTTGGAAATTGGGACGGGTATCTGCGGTATGGAAAGTGGATTAATGATATCCTTACTTTTTGTAAAAGCAAATCTTGATTGAAAACGGCTGCCCCACGGCTGTATATCCCCGATAAGCCACAGTCTGACAAGGCAGGGGCAGGCATCTCTGGCGTTCTGGCAGATTGGGAAACAGGAATAGGAGGTAATGGCCAGTATGGAATTATATTCTTTGCAGGAATTGCAAAAACAAAATTAGATTGGGGGATAAGGATAAAGAGAAGCATCTAATGGTATTTTTGCTACAGGTTTGCTGTGAAAAACCGAACAATGATGAATATTACAAGGCATTGCTTGAGAGCCTTGCACAATACTTCAAGATACCACTGGAAGCGCATTTTGAGTTTTGAAATCATATAATAGGAACTGGCAATTCAGTATTAGACAAATCGGGATTTGTAAGAAAAGTTGAAGATAAAGTATGCGGAGGGAAAAATGATTTTATTTATTCAGTGTGTGGTGTGTTGTTTGCTTTTTACATTAGTAATTCTACCGGCATCATATAAAGACCCTATCAATATGATTATGTCTTATCCGCCTAAGATTAGACAAAGGGTGGAAGAACTACCACAATACAAAGGAACGATTAAGCAAAGAGAAAAAATTCATATAGGCAAAAAAATATTTGGGTTAATATTCTTTGTGATTGTTTTATCCTGCGTTGCCTATTTGTCTGGATGTCAGAATTTTAGCACAACCTTTATTCATGTATTTATCATATTTTTAGTTGTGAATATCTATGATTTGGTTGTTTTAGATTGGGGGATTTTCTGTCATAGTAAGAAGCTGAGAATATCTGGCACAGAAGATATGGAAAAAGAATATAGAGATTATATGTTCCATGTGAAAGGCGCTTGTATCGGAATTGTTTTAGGGTTAATAGTAGCATTATTATCAGGATGTATAATACACTTTTGTTTTGTACAGTGAATATTCTTGCTTATTGCTGCCCGGTTACTGTTTCGTTTTGATGAACGGGAAGTATGAAAAATTATTTTCATTTGTGGAAAAACGGATATAAAATAAAATATCGACAAATTTAGGATTTGGGAGGTATTCAAAATGAAAGCGACGATAGTTTTAATTGCAGATAACGATGCAGAGAATTATGGCAGACGGTTGATGCTGGAAGCACATAGGTATGGAAAGATGGGATTTGAAATGGCAAGACTGCCACAGCATGTTTCCCTAAAGCAGCCATTTGCGATTTCATCTTTAGAGAATATGGAAGTATTCTTTGATGGATTTGTAAAGGAATTAAGTCCATTTGATATTGAATTTGTGGATATAGATGTATTCCCATCTAACGTATTGGGCGGAGCTGAATCGGGATGTATGAGTTTGCGGGTAAAAGAAACACCACAACTTGTAGATGCACAGAAAAGATTAAACGAGGAATTATATCAATTATTTGGACCATGCCCGGCAGAACATGATGATGACTATGTTTTTCATATGACGTTTGCTATTGGCGGTGCGGATTATGAATCCTATCAAAGAGCTTATGATGCATTGATGAAAAGCGATTATAAGCAGATATTTCGGTTCAGCAAACTGGGGTTGCTATATTATGACGATGACAATATTACTCCAGGAACATATTTTTGTTATAAGGTTTGCGACATTCCGCTTTGAGGCGTTCCTTTTTGGGAAAAGCCCGATTTATTGGACAACGGAAGTGATAGTGACTGCACAAAGCAATCAACAATCTCAAAGCGGCCATGGTAGGTACCAAGAGGAAAGGATTTGAGTTAGAGGATTTTCATTTCGAAGCATTTCGGATTGGTATAGAGCTTATCCCAAAATTACTCACATACAATGTGCGTCTGATTTGCGGATGCTCTTAGCAAATTCCCATTTATCGAGATGTTGTAAGGAACGAAAAAACGGTATTTAAAGAGAGAAAGGAATGGAATACAGACAGACCAAATCGGAAAAGATAAGTACATCCCCAAAGCGTCATCCAAAAAGGAATGGAAGATGTCGAGATCGCCAAAGCCGCGCCGGACAGGGCAGGTATCCCAGGCAGATCAGTGAGAGGAGGTGAAGGCCGGTATGAAATTTGGTCGGGGAACATAGAGGACATTTCTGCATGGAGACAATGAACCGCTCGGACTTATTACGAGGGAGCGGATGCGGCTCTGAACGACAGAGGGGCTGACAAAAATAATGGAGGAGATTAAGAAAATGAATGTGAACGGAATAGGAGCAGGATACCCGGCGACAGGGCATGAGACAGGAAGGACAGAAAGGAATGTGGCAGGAAGGAATTTTGCAGAACAGGCGGTGCAGGCAACGGCCACTCTCCACGGTGCAGAAGAAGGCTCCGGGGATATTGCAATCAGCGCATGGGCGGATGTTGTGAGCGGTTCATCCATTTCCGTCTATAAGACGCAGGACTTTGATGCGGCAAATCCCGTGTATAAGGTCAAGACATGGGATAAATCGGGGAACGTGACAGAGCAGATGGTGGATGTGTCAAAGGTAGACCCGGAGAACTGCGATACGGCGGAAATGTATGCCTATACTGCCCATTTGAAGGAAAGCGGGAAAGGCAGCTTTGAGGACACCGTCCTGAAAGCCGCAGTCGCAAAAGCCGTGAAGAATGCGGAGCAGAGAAGCGCAGGCACATGGAGCTTTTCAGAAAAGTTTGATTGGACAAAAATCGTGAATGACCTTATGGAATCATCGTATCACTATGGGGATTTGAAGGGCTACATGGAGTGGAAGAAGTTCCTGGGATTTTTGGAGAAGTAGGACATTCAGATTTATTACATAAAGCACAAACCCGGTATGGAATGTGACCAGGGAAGGATGTTTCGATATTTTCAAAAGGTCAAAGGAGAAGCCGTAGTAGGAGCTTCTCCCCCGACTTTGCCTGCGGTTCTTTGATTTCAAAGCCAAGTACGTCCCGATAAAACCGAATCATTGTTCCCATATCATTGACAAACAACCCATATCCGTCCAATCTCATAATAAGACCTCCTTCTGATTATGATAAAACAAAAAATATTGCGTTTAATTGCATCAAAATGCTCTGTCCGTTAAATAGCAATCCACAAGCATACTCCATACTTATCAATGACAGTGGCGCAGCATTTACTCCATGGCAGCTCATGGATTGCGTCGATAACAGCTCCGCCGTCACGCAAAACGTCAAATGCGCGCCGGACACTTTCTTCGGTTCCCATAGAGGAAAGATTTGAAAAAATCTTTCACAAACATTTTGTAAAAGTTCAGCCATGCCATTCATAAGTCACCAGATTTTACGTAATGATTGACAATATCATGAATTGGCTGGTGACTTATTTCATGTCGGGCGTCCGCCCTATAGAATTGAGTATACAATTTGCCCTTAGTGAGCAAGCTCCCACGTACAAATTGTACACTCAATTCTGCATGGCTGAACTGTTACAACATTTTACCTCTAACAGTTTCTTAATATCTTCATAATGTTCCTGACAGGTAACCCGATAATGTATCCAGCCGCCATCGCCACAGGGATATTTATTATCAATGTGTTCCCGGGTGTATTTTTTCAGCGACTCATAAACCGTTTCATATTGCGCATCTGTTAATCTCATCATAACTGTAAATGCGCCAGCTTCGGCAAAGATATTGCACATAAGCTTTTTCTTTTTATAATGTCCGATTCCCCAGCCGTATTTGTTGCCATAAGGAAAAACCACTTTTTGTTCTGTATGAAACGCAGCAGTCAGCCAATCATTTATCAGTAAAAAGCGTTCTGCATTTTCCGAACAATGCGCTGCCAATTCCTCTACAGTTGGAATAACCTGCTTATTCAGCATTCTCTCGTACATAGCTCCCCTCCAAATACCGATTCACTCATTTTTACCCCTCTGCAAAAATGGGTTTATTTTGCTTTTATTGGGATATAGTAGTCCATCTGCTCATACCCCATTACTTTTTTCGCAAGCGGCGACGTAATTATATTTCCTAATTCGGAACGTGATGCGTCACGCTCAAATCCGTTTTCACTTAGAAACTTATCTACCTCCGTGTCCATAAGCCCCTTATCTGTTTTCCGGTCTATGTCGGTTGCCACAGCATAAAGACCACCCCGGAAGTCTGTTATTTCAAATTCGTCCGGAACATCCATTCCATCTTCATATATATACAGCCAGACAAAACCTTCTCCTGTCCAATACAGGAAATCTTTTGGGAACATCCCTCTTTTTTGGGAAGATAACCATTCGTCAAACAGATTTAATTTTCCTTCTCCAGGCATACCTGTTCCAGACGAGACCATTTTACAGGCCGGCATTTCATAAATTCTTACACTCTGCATTGTTCCTCCTCCAATTTTCTCTTTTCAATAATTTTATCATGTATATCCTGACACCTTTTGTCAAGGTTTATTTTTTTTATATATTTTTTAATCAGATACCTGGGAGGGCGTAACAGTTTTATAATATAATAACAATATGCTTGTTAATTTACCTGCTCTCCCATATAATAAAATTATTGAGGAGAGGTGATTTATGGGAATATATGTGAATCCGAAAAATGCAGGTTTTCGTGAAGCAGTCAATTCGGAAATCTATGTGGATAAGACCGGACTGATAGAGTATACAAACAGGTGTATGCATACCAAACAAAAGTATATTTGCGTCAGCAGGCCGCGCCGCTTTGGAAAGTCCATGGCGCTTGAAATGCTTGCGGCATACTATAGCCGCGGGTGCGATTCAGGGGCTTTATTTGAGGGACGCAAAATAGAGAAAAAAAAGACGTTTCTGCAGTATCTCAATCAGTATGACGTTATTTGTCTGAATATGCAGCAGTTTTTGATTGAGGCGGGGGAGCGGGAGGTAACGGACTACCTGACAAAAGAAGTGGTCTGCGAGCTTTGGGAGGAATATGGAGAAGTTCTGGAAACGAAGGATATGGAGCTTGCCGCCGCGCTAAGGAGACTCTATGTAAAAACGGATAAGCAGTTTGTTTTTCTGATTGACGAGTGGGACTGTGTAATGCGCGAGAGGCAAGAGTCGGAGGCATTGAAGAGACAGTATCTTGATTTCCTGAGAAATCTTCTGAAAGACCAGCCCTATGTCGCCCTTGCGTATATGACGGGAATTCTCCCGGTAAGAAAATATGGGCAACATTCCGCGCTAAATATGTTCTGGGAATACTCGATGACAGACCAGAAGGCGTTAGAGGAATACACTGGATTTACGGAAGACGAGGTCAGAGCGCTTTGTAAAAAATTTGATATGGATTTTGCAGAGACCGGCAGCTGGTATGACGGTTATCAATTTAAGAAATTTCAGCATATCTACAATCCAAAATCTGTTGTGGAAGCGATGAGCTGTCAGGATTATTCCAATTACTGGACTTCAACGGAGGTGTACGATGCGTTGAAGGTTTATATAGATATGGATTTTGACGGACTTAAGGGCGAAATTGTGCAGATGCTTGGCGGAGGACGCGTGAGAGTCAATACCCATAGCTTTCAGAATGATATGCGTACACTAAAGACGGGCGATGATGTGCTTACATTGCTGATTCATCTTGGCTATCTTGCTTACGACGCAAAGAAAAAGGAGGCTTTTATTCCCAATAAGGAAATTATTGAGGAGTTTGAGAACGCCATGAGCGTGGGAGGATGGCCGGAGGTCATGAGCGTTCTCAAGGCGTCGGAAAAATTGCTGAAGGATACGTTAAGCGGCGATGCGGACAGAGTTGCCGAAGGGCTTGATGCGGCGCATATGGAAGTGGCGTCCGTGCTGACATATAATGATGAAAATTCGCTGGCCTGTGCAATCGGTCTTGCCTATTACAGTGCAAGGAAGGATTACAGACTGGTGCGGGAGTTCCCGTCAGGAAAAGGCTTTGCGGACATCGTATTTCTGCCGCTTCCCCATACCCGTAATCCCGCGCTGGTGATAGAACTGAAATATGACGGGACGGTAAGCGCGGCGATACAGCAGATTAAGGACAGACAGTATACCCGGGCGCTTGAAGGATATTCAGGGGAAATTCTTCTGGCAGGGGTGAATTATGACAGGAATAATCCGAACAAGCCCCATAGCTGTGTGATTGAGAAAATAATAAAATAATCTTCGTGTGTAGTATGCTTTGCTTTCCAGATAGTGTGAGAATATCCGAAAGCAATATATGGGAGAGTCTGGCGCGAAGGAGTCAAAGAGGAATAATGACATGCCTCCGGTTCATATGGTGAGCCGGAGGTGTTTTTATGGCAAGAACAAAGCGAAAAGTCAATCCCCTGTCCGCGGCGCCCATAAAGCCGAAGGAGGAGAAAATTTATCGCGCCGGCGGCTATGTGCGTCTTTCTGTGGAGGACGGCGGGAGAGCGGGGGCGGATACCATAAAAACTCAGGAGGAGATGATTCTTCATTATATAGAAGCGCAGCCGGATATGGAGTTTGCGGGAATGTACAGCGACAACGGCAAAAGCGGTACGGATTTTCACCGCCCGGAATTTGAGAGGCTTCTTGGCGACGTGAAAAGCGGGAAGATTAACTGTATTGCGGTAAAGGATTTGTCCCGTTTCGGGAGAAATTATCTGGAAGCCGGGAACTATCTGGAAAGGCTGTTTCCCCTTTTGGGCGTGCGCTTTGTGGCAGTTGCGGAGGGCTTTGATTCCCTGACGGCGGAAAAGGGTGAGGAAGGGTATCTCATTCCCCTGCGAAATATGATGAACGAATTTTACAGCAGGGATATCTCACGGAAAATCGGTTCCGCCCTTGCGCTCAGACAGCAAAGAGGCGAGTTTATCGGCACATGGGCGCCCTACGGCTACAGGAAATGCGCGGACCATCCCCGCCGCCTTAAGCCCGACCCGGAAACCGCGCCGGTGGTCAGGGAAATATTTGACCTGTTCCTTAGTGGCGCGGCATATCGTCAGATAGCGGAAAGCCTGAACCGGCGGGAAATCCCGTCGCCTGCCCGTTACCGTTATCAAAAGGGGGAGGCGAAAGCAAGGCGGTACGCAGAAGCTGTGTGGAAGCCGCCGACCATCAAAAATATTCTTTCAGGCGAGGTTTATCTGGGGCATATGGTGCAGGGACGCAGGCGGCAGTCCTTTTATGAGGGGAAAGGGCGGCAGCGCATTCCGCAAAAGGAGTGGGTGATTGTCCGGGGCACTCATGAGGCTCTTGTGGATGAGGGGGTTTTTAAGAGGGCACAGGAGAGGATGGAGAAGGGAAAAAGGAGCGGGAACGTATCCGAACCATAGCCGGAAATCATGGAAGAAAAAGGGCGGAAAGCTTTCAGGCTTTCCGCTCATAAAGAATTATTTTAAGTAGTTTACCGCAAGAATCGCAGTCCCCAGAACCGCCAGCACCACGCCGGTGGCCCGGTTTAAGGTGGCGGCGCTGGCTTTGTTGGCGAATTTTGCGGCAATCCTAGCCCAGAGCAGGGTGGAGGCCACACAGAAAACCAGACACCAGATATCCGGCATGCCGCCGATGGCAAAGTGGCTCACCGCGCCTGTAAAAGCGGTAAAGGCCATAATAAAAACGCTGGTTCCCACGGCTGTTTTCAGCTCATATCCCAGAACGCTGGTTAAGAGAAGCAGCATCATCATTCCGCCGCCCGCTCCCACGAAGCCGCAGATAAATCCGACCATGGTTCCGCTGATAAGGGACTGGACGATACGCTTCCCGGCGCTGACGGCCGCCATGGATTCCTTTGTGGTCATGACGGGCTTTACAATAAACTTAATGCCGAGAAGCAGCGTCATAAATACGGAAAAGCTTCCCATTGTGGTATTGGGAACCCGGCTGGCAACAAAGCTTCCTACGAGAGTAAACAGCAAAACCGCGGCCATCATGACGATTCCGTTGCGGATATCGAGATTTTTGTTTTTTCCGTAGGTATAAGCGCTGACGGCGCTTGCAAGAACGTCGCTGGCAAGGGCAATCCCGATGGCCTCATAGGCCGGGAGCCCAAGAAAGGTAATCAGCATGGGACTGATGACAGCGGCGGCGCTCATGCCCGCAAAACCGGTTCCAAGTCCGGCTCCTATACCGGCAATAAAGCAAATTACAAATTTAAATATCATTTTTTTATCCTCATTTCTGCTGTTTTTTGGACTCAGCTTTGCTGAGTCCGTGCGCATAACGGAGTTTGTGGGCGCTGCGCAGACAAAAAACTCTTTGGATTAAAATTTTAATTTTCAATCTTCCTCCTTCAGATAACGGCTGATGTTATGGTAAATGCGGTCGTAATATTGTTTCATGCAAATCTGCTCCTCTGGGGAAAAATCTTCCATCATGATTGAAAGGAATTTTTCCTGCGCAGCTTTCCCGTCCCGGAGAATCTCCGCAGCAGCTTCACATATTCTTAAATGAGCCGTTTTCCGGTTGCTGTCCGTATATTCCTTTCTGATGTAGCCGCATTCCTCCAGAAGCCTGATGGAGGCCGATACCTGGGATTTCGACAGATATCTGATATCCACGATATCGGTTGCGGTGTCATAGAGGGGATTGTTTGCAAGGAACAGCAGAATGTCCAGCTCCATACGGCTTATTTTATGCCTGACGCAGACGTCGCCGACACATCTGGAATAAAGCTTTTTCAGCGCATTGGGATGTTCCCAGGGATTTAGGGGGAGCATAATTCACCTCTTTTTGTTCTTTTTAGAACTATTTTACTCTGGGAGAAAAATTTGTCAAGCAACAGATGTTTAATTTTTTGAAAAACGCAACCTTCGCTGCGCAAAAATATAAGAGAATTTATGAACCCTGCCGGGAGAAGCGGTTCTATCAAAAGAACTTCTCCGAATAATAATCTTATAAATACGGACGAACGGATATTTTATGAATACAGGCAGACTTACCATCGCAATCTACCTGCGCATCTCCGATGAGGATAAGGATATGGAAGGGGCGGCAAAGCGGGAATCGGACAGCATCGCAAATCAGAGAAATCTTCTCAGGGGCTTTTTAAGAGGGTTGCCGGAGGCCGGGAAGGCGGATATTCTCGAGTTTTGCGACGACGGCTGCAGCGGGAAAAATTTTGACCGCCCGTCAGTGCGCGCTCTGTTAAAAAAGGCGGAGCAGGGGGAAATTTATTGTATTGTGGTAAAGGATGATTGTGTTATTTTAGAACTAAACTCAGAAAGCCCTGAAAACACGGGACTTTGTGATGTTAGTTCTGTTTTTTGACCCAAAACAGAGGATAACAAAAGCGCAGGGCGGCGCAAGGAGGGTAGGACGCCCATCAGACAAAGCAAGACTTCATAGAGCGGGTATCGCTGTCGGAGAAATCCGGCGGTCGGTATCCGCTCTTTTTTTGCGTCCGCAGACGGTTACATAGGCGTGTATCCTGCCCCATCTTGGGGGCTGGGTACACGCCTTTTTTCTTTTTCCCATAAACCCACATTGAGAAAGCGAGGTGAACACAAATGCCTAAAGCAAAGCCCAAAGAGCCGGAAGCGCAGACCGTGGCTGCGGC
>CAJTMW010000042.1 GCA_910577275.1 uncultured Lachnospiraceae bacterium | reverse complement strand
TTCACGCTGCTTTCAGATAATGGTTTTTCGTTCAGCACTTCATCAATCCTGTTAATTGCGTCCCCTACAATCATTGCGTCCTCGCTCATAAACATAATTTTTGTGAGCGTCGTACCAATGACAGGCGTAATCACAATATAGAAGATAAGGTTTAACAGAAGTTCATTTGTTACGCCGCCCCTTGTAAAGAGAATACCCCCGGCAATCAGAAACGCGAATACGCCGTTAATTGCCGTTGTATAGAACATCATAGGCAGACGCAGCCCTTTTGTATATGCGATTACCCATGTTTCGTAATTGTCTATCGCGTCTTTGAAGCGTTTGAAAGAAAAGATTGTCTGCCCGAAAGTCTTTACTACGGGTACGCCCCGCACATATTCAACGGCTTCATTTGACATATCGGCAAGCGCATTTTGATATTGCTCCATGCGCTTTTCCATGTCTTTCCCGGTCATTTTCATCATAATCAGAAAACCAAGCACAACGGGAACAAGGCTTAAAAGCCCTAACCGCCAGTCAAAGGCAAGCAACAGGAAAAGCAGCCCTATGGGGGTGGCAATCGCCCCCGCTTTATCGGGAAGCCTGTGTGCAAGATATGTTTCCGTAGCGGCACTGGAACTATTTACTATTCTCCGCAGCTTTCCGCTTCCATACTTTTCCGTTACCCCAAGCGGCAAGGCTGTAATATGGCGCATAAGCTCTTTTCGGATATTTGCGGCAACCCGGAACGCGCTCATATGCGAACACATCAAAGCGGCTATGTAGACAACAATAGAGATAACCGCAAACAATACCGCAGACCAACCGTAGCTTGTAACATTCCCCGCCTGTGAGAAGTCCGGGGAAACTTCCAGTATGTCGTGAATGATACGCCATATATACCAAAAAGGCACAAGAGAGAGCAGCGCACTCATTACGGACAGTATCCAAGAAAGATAGGTTAATATTCTGTGCCCTCCGGCATAACCCATCAGCCTTGATAGATTTGACTGTTTCTTCATTGAAAAACCTCCTTTACATTTGCAAATATAAATGTCTTTGTCTACTCATTAAAATCATTTTTCCTGCCAATAATAGCTGGTATGCTCAAAGACAGCATAAGTTTGAACGGTGGGACTGTCAGCAATTTTGTACGGGTATCTGTTTTTTGTGTCATAATGACTACCTCCTACTTAAAAATTTTTTATGATATGAGGACAGAATGACCGCCCTCGAATATCCTTATTTGGGTTAGTGCTGACTTTGAAAAGTTAGTATTAACTAACCTATGTGTAAAAATTATAGGGCAGATTGCCCTAACGAATTTATTCGTTTTTATTGCCCCATAATTTTCAGCCATCCGGCAGTATAAAAAGCTCTCATTTCTTTCAGATAATGCTTTGCTTCTTCAATCGGCATTTCATGTATAATCAATTCAAAAAAAGTATTAAACATTCCTGTAATCAGGATATGTTCCAACCGTTCATCAATAGGCGGCGCAGGTCTGCCTAACTTTCCAAGAACCGCTAAATAATCATGCGTGCCTTTTGTTTCTATTTCCACCATTTCATCTATCAGTTTTGCAAAGCGCGTTCCCTCTGAACAGCAAAGAATGAGCTTAAATTCATTCAAGTGTTCATAGGCATACAAGAGCATTTCATATAGATATACGCCAGAAGTAGTAGTTAGATTGTTTGGCTGTTCCTCTGGTGGTAAATCGGCAAACTCTTTCTGCGCCCTACAAAAACGGCTTAAAAGAAAGTCGTAATGCTCGCCTACCAGTGCTTCAAATAAATCTTCTTTACTGTCATAGTAGCCATAAAACGCGCCTGTCGTTACGCCCGCCGTTTTGACAATGTTCCGTAAGGAAGCAGACTTATAGCCTTTTTCAAGAAATTCCTGCATAGCGGCTGAAAGGATTAAGTGTAGTGTTGTCTGTTCTGCTTCGCTCATTTTCTGCCCCCTGTCTATAACACTGTTATATATCGCTGTTATAATAATTCAAATCAAAGGATTTGTCAATGGCTCAAAAAAATTTTATTGATTTTTTTCTATGGCATTGTCATAAAGTATCGTTATCTAACGTCAGCTTTTGAAAGACCGGCCTTCCGGGAAATGATGGAGGAGGTAAGAGCAGGCAAAATCAACTGCATCGTGGTAAAGGACCTGTCCCGCTTCGGCAGAAATTATCTGGATGCGGGGGAATACATAGAGAGAATTTTTCCCCGTCTCGGGGTGCGATTCATTGCCATCAACGACAATTATGACAGCGAGAACAAAAGCGGGGAGATGGACGCGCTGCTGATTCCCTTTAAAAATCTGATAAACGAGGCGTATTGCCGTGACATTTCCGTGAAAATCAGGAGCCAGCTTGCGGTAAAGAGGAAAAGGGGAGATTTTGTGGGCTCCTTTGCGGTTTACGGTTATCGGAAGGACCCGAAGAATAAAAACCGTCTGGCAGTAGACGCCTTTGCCGCGGAGGTGGTGCGGGACATTTTCCGTCAAAAGCTTGCCGGGGTAAGCGCCGGGGACATTGCCGACGGGCTGAATGAAGAAGGGGTGCTGCCGCCCATGGCCTATAAGAAGTCGCTGGGATTGAACTATGCGACGCCTTTTCGGGGCGGTGGGAGTCCCTCGTGGAATGCCTCGGCGGTATTGCGGATACTGAAAAATCCGGTCTACACAGGAACTTTGGTACAGGGGAAAAGCGCTTCGCCCGGCTGGAGAGTGAAAGGGCGCATGGAAAAGCCACGGGGCGAATGGGATATCGCGGAGGGCGCCCATGAAGCTATTATCGACAAGGAGACCTTTGCGGTCGTCCAGAAGGTTCTGGCGGGAGATACCCGAACCAGCCCTGGCGGCAGAGCGGTGGAGATTTTTTCAGGCATGGTTTTCTGCGGGGAGTGCGGGGGGCCCATGGTGAGAAAGACAGTGCCCGCAAAGAACAGGAAATATGTTTATTATGTCTGCGGGAACCACAAGAATGAGAAAACCTGCTTTTCCCACAGCATCTCCCATAAGCGGCTTATGGAAATCGTGCAAAAAGAATTGCAGGAACAGATTAAGGCGCGGCGGGAACCGCAGGATTCTGCCCCGGCAGGCAATGGGCAGGATTTTGCCTCGGCAGGCGATGCACAGACTTGCCTCCCATGTTGGAGGGAGGGCACGCTGGCCTTACTCAAATGGCAAAAGACGGCGCAGGAAGAAAAATGCCTTATCGGAAAATATGAGGAACGTCTGGGGAGAAAGCAGGAGGAAGCGGAAAAATACCGGCGGATTCTGGATTCCCTCTGCGAGAGTCTGGCGGAGGGCGTGATTGACAGGCAGGAGTACGGGGAATTTGAAAAAAGCTATCGGTTAAAACTTGAGCAGGCCCGGCGGGAAGGGGAGAAAATCAGGGAGAAAATGAACCGGGCTGCAGAGGAAGCCGCGGAGGGGAAACGCCGGTGGGAGCAGTTTGAAAGGTATGGGAGCATCACGGAGCTTGACCGGGCAACGGTAGTGTTTCTAATAGACAGGATTTTCATTTACAGGAATAAAAATGTGAAAATCATTTTTAACGATAAGTTTTAACTGGCGCAGCCATTGACAAAGACTTACCACCTGTGCTATTTTAATAGAAGATAACGATGTTATGTAAACCTGCAAAGGAGTGCGGTATGCCTGACGAGAGAGCCACAAGGGAAAAGCTGACGGAATGCGCAAGGCAGGAATTTCTGGAAAAGGGTTATATGAAGGCCTCTTTGCGCAGTATCTGCAAAAAGGCGGGAGTGACTACGGGGGCTTTGTATTTTTTCTTTCAAAACAAGGAGGATTTGCTTTCGGCGGTTGTGGAGGAAGCCCTGGGGGGATTGACGCAGATGATTCACGCTCACTTTTCCATGGAGCTTGCAACCGATGCAAAGACGGCGCTGACAGGCGACGCGTCGGAGGATATCGGCGCCGCCAGGGAGATTGTGCATTATCTGTATCAGCATTACGATATTGTCCTGATTCTGCTGACGAAAAGTCAGGGGAGCGTTTATGAAACTGTCACAGACAGGTTTGCAGACGTTTTGGAGCGGCATTATAATAAGCTGACGGAACAGCTTTCCGCAAGGCTGGGAGCGCCGAAGCCGGATAAGTATATTCTGCACTGGACAGCCCATATGCAGATAGACGCTTTTGTCCATCTCCTGACCCATGAGAGGGACGAGGCGAAAGCGCTGAAATATATTGAACAGATAGTTTCTTATCTGGTGGCAGGCTGGGCAGGAGCATTTGTTGGGAAACCGTGAGAAGGGAAAGAAAAGTTTACGGGCTATGCGGCAGGGAAACCCATAGCCTTTCTTTTGACCCGCAACATAACAATGTTATGTAAATCTGCGTATCTTTAGTAAGTCAAAGAAAAAGGAAGAATCGGGAGGAAAAGGTATGTTTCTGGAAGTCACAAATATTGAGAAAAGCTACGGCGAGGGAGGCAGCTTTACAAGGGTGCTGCGGGGTGTGTCCCTGTCGGTGGAAAAGGGCGATATGTGCGTCATACAGGGAGCCAGCGGCAGCGGTAAATCCACGCTTTTAAACGGCATCGGCGGTCTGGACATTATGGATTCGGGTTCCATCAGGGTGGAGGGAAAAGAAATCTGCGGCCTGACGCAGGAGAAATTGTCTGATTACAGGCGGGAAAAGCTGGGGTTTGTTTTCCAGTTTTATAACCTTGTGCCGAACCTGACGGTGAAGGAAAACATTCAGGTCTGCGAGTATCTCTCTGAGCGTCCCATGAATCTTGCGGAGCTTTTGGATACGCTGAAGCTTACGGAGCACCGGGATAAATTTCCCTTCCAGCTCTCCGGCGGACAGCAGCAGCGGTGCGCCATTGCAAGAGCGCTGATTAAAAACCCCGGACTGCTTCTGTGCGATGAGCCCACCGGCGCGCTGGATTCCCGTTCCTCCCGGGAGATATTGATTCTTCTTGAGGAGATAAACAGAAAGTATAAAACCACCATGCTCATCGTCACCCACAACAACGCTGTCAAAGATATGGTGGACCAGGTGGTTTTCTTAAAGGACGGGCAGATTAAGGGAAATTACCGCAACGGGAAGAAAATACCGGCGGCGGAACTGGAGGATTTATAAAATGCAGAAAATATTACGAAAACGGATTTTACGGGATTTAAGGGAAAACCTGTCACGTTATCTGGCATTGGGGCTTATGATTATACTCGGGATGTATATTGTTATCAGTCTGGTTGCCGCGGCAGATACCGTGATGCTGGGAAGCGCCGCCGCCGCGCAGGAGCAGTCGGTGGAGGACGGCCAGTTTGGTCTGTTCATGCCGCTGAGCGATACAGAAAAAGAAACGCTTACAAAAGCCGGGATTACCCTTGAGGAGCATTTTTATCTGGATTATGAGGCCGGGGACGGCTCCATACTGCGTGTGTCACAAATGCGGCGGGAAATCGACAGGGCCCAGGCGGATGCAGGCAGGCTCCCCCAAAAGGCTGGGGAAATTCTTCTGGAAAAACGTTATTGCGAGGAGCAGGGCATTTCTGTAGGAGATGAAATACAGGCGGGCGGACACTCCTTTCTCATATGCGGAATCGGAACCACGCCGGATTACGACGCGCCTTACCGAAATCTGTCGGACAATGTGGCAGACAGCAGTCAGTTTGGAACCGCTTTTGTGAGGGACGCCGATTATGAACGGCTGAAAAGGGAAGGGGGCAGCCTGCAGTCGGAGGAATATGTATATGCGTATCTCTTAAACGGCAGGCTCACAGACAGGGAGCTGAAAGAGCTGCTGCAGGGACTGGTTTCCGATAGCGGACTTCCCGCCCTGACGAGGTTTTTACCGGCAAAGGACAATATCCGCATCGGCGGCGCGGCGGACGATGTGGTCATCAACAAGGCCACGGGGCTTTTTGCGGGCGTGCTGGTTCTCCTTTTGCTTTCCTATGTCATCTCCGTTTATGCAGTCCATACCATAGAGCGGGAGTCGGAGGCCATCGGGACATTGTACGCTCTGGGGGTGAAAAGAAAGGAGCTGCTGTGTCACTATCTTTTTCTGCCGGCTGCGCTTGCCCTGACAGCGGGAATAATCGGCACGGTGATGGGTTACAGCAGTTTCGGTGTAAAGGGGCAGATGAGGGAGACATACAGCTATTTTTCCCTACCGGATTTTTCCGTGGCATATCAGCCGTATTTATTTTTTTATGGTATTTTCATGCCTCCTGCCGCGGCGGTGCTGACGAATCTGCCGGTTATTTACGGAAAGCTGAAAAAGCCCGCCCTCGCCCTTATCCGCAGGGAGCAGAAGGGGGCAAAGGTAAAGGCGGCGGACCTTGGGGAGGCGGACTTTCTCCACGCTTTCAGAATCCGGCATTTTCTGAGGGAAAAGCGGACGGCATTCACTGTGTTTCTGGGGATGTTTCTTGCGCTGCTGGTCTGTATGATTGGCCTTGACTGTTACGTGCTGTGCAGGCATGTAAAGACGGACAGCGTGGCGGATACCAGATACGAATACCTGTACACTTACAAATACCCGGAGGAAACGGCGCCGGAGGGCGGAGAAGCGGCCTATGGCGTGACGCTGAAAAAAGAAGCGATGGGGTACAATTTTGACGTGCTGCTTCTCGGCATTTCCCCGGAAAATCCGTATTTTGACGCGCCGGTGGAGCGGGGGCAGAGCCGTGTGCTGGTCTCCTCGGCCATGGCGGACAAATACGGCTTAAAGGCGGGGGACGACCTGATATTGAATGATGAGGACAAGGAGAAAAGATACGCCTTTACCGTGGACGGGATTGTGCCTTATTCTGCGGGAATGACCGCTTTTATGGATATCGGCAGCCTGAGGGAGCTGATGGGGGTGAAAGAGGACTACTACAACATGGTGTTTGCGTCCCGGGCGCTGGAAATCGATTCCGGCAGGCTCTACGCCACGGCTTCAAAGGCGGCGGTGGAAAAGAGCGCGGCCGTCTTTACGGAGAAGATGTGGCCCATGATTCGGATGGTAACCCTCGTCTCAGCTCTGGTTTTCCTCGTGGTCATGTACCTGATGCTGAAAGTGATGATTGACCGCTGCGCTTCCTCCGTTGCCATGATGAAAATTTTCGGCTACCGAAAAAATGAAATCCGAAGGCTTTATCTGGACGGCAATTTTGTGGTCGTGGCGGCAGGCGCGGCTGTGGGGATACCGCTGTCGAAAGCCATTGTGGACGCCGTATATCCCTATCTGACAGCCAACGTGGCGGTGGGCTTGAATCTTTCCTTTAGCTGGCGGATGTACGCGGGGCTTTACGGAGCAATCCTTGCGCTGTATCTGGTGAGCATGCCGCTTCTTATGAGAAAGGTAAACGGGATTCTTCCGGCGCAGGCGCTGAAAAACAGAGAGTAGAAAACAGTTTCCTTTTTAAGCCACTTGGTCTATGATTTGAGTATACCGGTTTTTTGAAAACAGGAAACGAGGGCATACAATGGACAAAGCGGCTTTTATTTTAAGTAATATTTACCATTTACATTCTCTGGCGGGCAGGATTCTGGACGAAAGCGGGAATCCTCTGGCTCTCCCCTTTGAAGGCTTCGGGGAACAGGACCCGGCGCTTTCAGACCGGGAGCTGAGCGGGCTTTTGCGGGAGCAGGGGGCGGAAAAAGCAGGAGACAGGTACAGGATGCATAACGACGGGGGCTATTGGTATTACGTATTTCATGGCCACGGGCGTTATGTGATATGGGGGCCTGTGGTGTTTGAGGAGCACTCGAAATACGATAACCGTCTCTATGGAAAGAAGCGCGGGGTGAAAGGGGAAATCTGCCGGATACCACTTGGGAATATCTGGGCAATGGAGGAGACCATAGCTTTTGGGCATGGACTGCTGTCTGAAAAATATGAGACGGGGATTGAAATCGACTACGGAATGGCAAAAGAACGGTTTCAGAGAGAAATATCAGCCAAGGCATCCGAGTATGGGCTCCAGAAGGCGGAACACAGCAGGGGACACCATTCTTTCGCACGGGAAAATCAGATGTGGAAGTGGTTCGTGGAGGGGAAAGCGGACATCGACGGCACGAATATCCTGCAGATGAAAACGGATAATCCTTTTGGGGATGTGATAAGGGGAGCGGGTCTGATGTCGGAATCCCCCAGAAAGAACCTGGAATACGCCGCGGTCAGCGGAATTACCCTGATTACCAGATATGCCATTGCGGCGGGGGTGGAGGAGAACGTGGCCTATGCCCTGAGCGACGTTGCCCTGCAGAAGCTTTCAAAGGCGGCGGATGTGATGGAAATAGAGAGCACTATGGTTTATACGTTTCAGGAATTTATGCGGCTTGGAAGAAAGGCGGTGGAAAAGACGGATAATAATTCTCGTTATGTGGAGCAGAGCCGGGAATATATTGCCGCGCATATTTACGAAAAGCTCTCCGTTCCTGAAATTGCCGGGGCGGTGGGGCTGCATCCGGTGTATCTTTCGCGGATTTTCGCCGGCGAGACGGGAATGACGCTGATGGAGTACGTGATGCGGGAAAAGGTACAGATTTCCTGTAATCTTCTGAAATATTCAAACCGTTCTATTGCCGTGATAGCGGAGTATATGAATCTTTCCCCCCAGAGTTATTTTACCAGAGTGTTTAAGAAGGTGACCGGGGAGACGCCGGCAAGCTACCGGAAAGCTCATGTGGACAAAAATTTTCTGGAAAGTTAAAAACAGATAAATAAAGTTAAAATCAGGCAATACATTCTGCAAGACAGCATGTAAAATTTGATATATACAACAAACCCTGTCGCGTTTCGCGGGATTGCTGAATGAAGTCAACAACCCCGAAGCAAGCTGGCGGGGGATTGACCCCTGCGGCAGTCGCCAAATGTGCATGCAAGCATGCCCGCCTGGCTCGTTGCCCGCAGAATTTATGGAAGGATGGGTGTGAAATGGAAAGAGACATCAAAAAAATCATTTCAGAGATGACACTGGAGGAAAAGGCCGGTATGTGTTCCGGCGAGGATTTCTGGCATTTGAAAGCGGTGGAACGCCTTGGGATTCCGGCGGTTATGGTATCCGACGGCCCTCACGGACTGCGCAAGCAGCCGGAAAGCGCCGACCACCTTGGAATCGGCGAGAGCATTGTGGCAGTCTGCTTCCCGGCGGCCTGCGCCACGGCTTCCAGCTTTGACACAGAGCTGATGAACGAGATGGGAAAGACTCTTGGCGAGGAATGCCAGGCGGAGGATTTGAGCGTGCTCCTTGGGCCTGCTGTCAATATCAAGAGGAGCCCTCTTTGCGGCCGGAATTTCGAGTATTTGTCGGAGGACCCCTACCTTGCGGGCAAAATGGCAGCCGCATATATTAAGGGCGTACAGAGCTGGGACGTGGGTACGAGCATGAAGCACTATGCGGCAAACAATCAGGAGTTTAACCGTATGAGCTGCTCCTCCAATCTCTCGGAGAGAACGTTCAGGGAAATTTATCTTCCCGCTTTTGAGACGGCGGTGAAGGAAGCCCAGCCAAAGACGATTATGTGCAGCTATAACAAAATCAACGGCACCTATGCCTCCGAGAACCGTCATCTCCTGACAGAAATTTTGAGGGACGAGTGGGGATTTGAAGGCTATGTGATGACGGACTGGGGCGCAGTTGCGGACCGAGTGAAGGGAATCGTGGCAGGTCTTGATTTGGAAATGCCCGGCAGCGGCGGAGTCAACGACGCCAAGATTGTGGCGGCGGTGAAGGACGGAAATCTGGACGAGTCGCTTCTCGATAAGGCGGTGGAAAATATTTTGAAGGTGGTATTTTCCTATGCGGATAACCGCCATCCCGAGGCCGTGTTCGACAGGGACGCAGACCATGAGAAAGCGGTGGCAATCGAGACGGAATGCGCCGTGCTTCTGGAAAACAACGGCGTGCTGCCCTTAAGTGGAGATAAAAAGATTGTATATATCGGCGAGTATGCCGAAAAGCCCCGCTATCAGGGCGGCGGTTCCAGCCATATCAACGCAAGCAAGGTATCGTCAGCATTGGAGAGCGCAAAGAGCAAAGGCAGGGCCGTATCCTACGTGAAGGGCTTCCCCGCCGATAAGGACGAGGAGAATGAAGCGGAGCTTTTGGCGGCGGTGAATGCGGCGAAGGAAGCGGAGGCTGCGGTGATTTTTGCCGGACTTCCCGACGTGATAGAATCCGAGGGCTACGACAGGAAGGATATGAAGCTTCCGGCGTGCCAGAACAAGCTGATTGAGGAGGTTTTGAAGGTACAGCCGAACACGGTTGTGGTACTTCACAACGGAAGCCCCATAGAAGCTCCCTGGGCGGATAAGGCTGCGGCAGTTCTGGAAATGTACCTCGGCGGACAGGGCGTGGGAGAGGCCGCGGACAGACTTCTTTACGGGGAAGTGAATCCCTCCGGCCGTCTTGCGGAAACCTTCCCGGTGAAGCTGGAGGACAACCCGAGCTATCTGAATTTCCCGGGAGACGGGCTGAATGTGGACTATGCGGAGGGCGTTTACGTGGGCTACCGCTACTATGACACGAAAAAGATGCCGGTGCGCTGGGCGTTCGGACACGGTCTGTCCTACACCACATACGAATACAGCAATTTGAAGATGCCTTCGGAAATCCTTGGCGATGAGGGCAGCGTGAAGGTGAGCGTGGACGTGAAAAATACCGGCAGCCTGGCAGGCAAAGAGGTGGTACAGCTCTATGTCAGCGACAAAAACGGAACGGCAGGGAGACCGGTGAAGGAGCTGAAGGGCTTTTCCAAGGTGGCGCTTGCGCCGGGAGAAACGAAGACAGTGGAATTTACCCTGACCGCGAGAGAGTTGTCTTTCTACCATGAGGGACTTTCCGACTGGTATGCGCCTTCCGGCACCTATGAGGTTCTGGTGGGACACGCCAGCGATGAGATTGCCCTGAAAGGAGAGCTTTCTTTCCAGACTGCAAAACGCCCCCCTCTGTATGTCAGCGGGTCAACCACCCTTGGAGAGCTTATGGCGCATCCCGTGACCGCTCCGATTGTGGGACAGATGATGCAGTCCATGCAGGAGAAGATGGGAAGCATGATGGGCGGAGGCGCAGAGGAAAACGCAAACCCGCTGGGCACGGACGCAGCGATGATGGAGGCGATGATGAAGGGAATGCCCCTGAAATCCCTGGCAAGCTTTGCAGGCGCGGAGGCGGCGGCTCAGATTGAGCAGATGATGTCGGCCTTAAATCAGGCGCTTGGGAATGTGTAAAATGATTGTGTAGAGTGCAATAGAACGGTTTATCCCCCGCAGCTTGCCGGAGCAACAGATATGCTCCGGCGGGCTGCGGGGTCTTTGACTCCGGTGGCATAGAGGCGGCTTTTGCTTCCATTGCCACAAAAATGGCATTAGGGGAAAATATTTCCCGATTACTGAAACTGCATTAAGGAGAAATGAGGAAAGGGCTCACAGGCCCTTTTTTCCTATTCAGAAAACTGCCCCCCATATCGGACGAATGGCGAAAAACTTTAGACCTGTTTTGGGAATTGCCGTACTGCATTTATGCATTTCATTCCATTTTATATGTCTTTCGTTCCCAGCATCCCAAAATAACAGAAAATCTGCCGATAAATTAAGTGACGGCGGTTTTGATATAAGCGGTTTTGCCACGGGGGAAGGACTGCTTGAGGCAGGAAAGGAGCAACCATGAATAACACAATCAATGTAAGCTACATGACAAGGACATACAGCAATTTTTTGAAAAACAATGAAGCAAAGGGCGGCAAGACTGAAAGTTTATCTTTTTGTGACAGGGTGGCGGAAAAAAGCACAACGGCATCAGAAGCAGGAAAGGCTGGAACTGTTTCAGCAAAGGATATGACAATGGATGAATATAAGCAGTATATCCATGAAAAAATTTCACAGATTCCCATGCACCCGACCCGTATGTCGGAGAGCATTTCCATCCATATTTCAGAAGCGGGATTTGAGGCGATGAAAAATGACCCGGAGTATGAGGCGTGGGTGCTGAATGACCTGCGGACAGGATGGGCGCAGCCGGACAGATGGGCAGGCGTCTGCGGCGGGGC
>CAJTMW010000041.1 GCA_910577275.1 uncultured Lachnospiraceae bacterium | reverse complement strand
CTGTATAAATTTTTCAAAGTTCACAAATTTATGCTTGACTTTTTATTTGCAGACTCAAGATATACAACGCTCCCGGGTTGTGGCTGCCTCCGCGTTATTGGAGTGCAGGCCGGAAGTGTTGAAGGAGCCAGTATTGTTTTATGATTTTAGGAGTTTGTCGGCAAGAGCCATCGTTGTTTTATGATTTTAGTAGCTCGTCGGAGAGAGCCGGTGTTGTTTTATGATTTTAGGAGTTCGTCGGCAAGAGTCGGTGTTGTTTTATGATTTTATCAGCTCGTCGGCAAGAGTTTCCAGTTCTTTTATATTTTCTTCTTTAACGGCGCCTCGGATGGTGATGGAGGGCTCCAGGATGGTGATGCCGTTCATTGTGGAGAGGATGTCTGTCATGGTCTTTTTGGCGGATGGGGCCCAGGAGCCGTTTTCTATGAGGGCAATTTGACGTTTCTGGAAGTTTTTGCCTTTCAGATAATGGAGGAAAAATTCCATATAGGGCATTACGCCGCCGTTGTAGGAGGAGGAGGCCAGCACGATTTTGCCGTAGCGGAACGCTTTTGCAAGGGCGTCTGCCATGTCGTCCCGGGCAAGGTCGAGGGTTACGGCTTCCGGGCAGCCCTTTTCCCTTAAGATTTCCGCAAGCTTTTTGGCCGCGCCGGCAGTATTGCCGTGGAGGGAGGCGTAGGCGATGAAAACGCCTTCCTTTTCAGGGGCGTAGCTGCTCCAAGTGTTGTATTTATCAAGGTAATAGCTTAAATTTTCTTTTAAAACAGGGCCGTGGAGAGGGCAGATGATTTGAATGTCCAGCGCGGCGGCCTTTTTCAGCACGGTCTGGACGGGCATTCCGAATTTTCCCACAATATTAAAGTAATATCTTCCGGCCTCGTCGTCCCAGGGCTCCTGCGCATCCAGCGCGCCGAATTTTCCGAAAGCGTCCGCGCTGAACAGAATCTTATCAAAACTGTCATAGGTGAGCATGACCTCGGGCCAGTGAACCATGGGAGCCATCACAAAGGAAAGCTCATGCTTCCCCAAAGAAAGGGTATCGCCCTCTTTTACTGTGAGTGCGTTGCTAAAATCCAGGTCAAAATAAAGCGCCAGCATCTGAAAGGTTTTGGCGTTGCCCACCACTGTGGCGGAGGGGTATTTTTCAAGGAAAGCCTTCACACTGGAAGCGTGGTCGGGCTCCACATGGGAAACCACCAGATAATCAGGACATTTGCCGCAAAGAGCTTTTTCCAGATTTTCCAGATACGCATCCTTTTTTCTCCTGTCAACCGTGTCCATCACCGCAATTTTATCATCAAGAATCACATAAGAATTATAAGCGATGCCGTTCGGAACCGCAAACTGCCCTTCAAAAAGGTCAATATCCCTATCGTCAACGCCCACATAAAGAACATCGTTTGTCACCATTACAAAACACCTCCGGTTATAATTTCGCCTGGCCCTTTCCAGAACGCAAATAAGTTATAAAAAGATAATGTGAAAAGACAAGCACAATTATACACAAAAATTTTCCCCATGTCACCACATCCCGCCCCACGGAAAAGGAATTTGTTAAATATTAATAAATTTTCTCCCCAAGCCCTATATTTTTTTATATCAGATGCGGTATAATGTACGCGACAGCAATGAGCTGTGCCACTTCGCAAGATGACAAAACGCCTGCTAGCAGGCGATTTTGTCAGATTACGAAGTGATAGGGCGAAGCCCGCGAATGAGGGAGCCGGAGGCTCCCGAATGCGCACAGCGGAGTGGAGGGAATTACCAGTCACTACGTGAATAGCGAATGAGGGAGCCCGGAAGGGCACCCGAATGTGCACAGCGGAGTGGAGGGAATCACCAGTCACTACGTGAATAGCGAATGAGGGAGCCGGAGGCACCCGAATGTGCACAGCGGAGTGGAGGGAATCACCAGTCACTACGTGCATAGCGAATGAGGGAGCCGGAGGCACCCGAATGTGCACAGCGGAGCAGAGGGAGGCCAGAAAGGAAATCAAAATGTCCCAACTTAAACAAAAAAAGATAGCGGCAATCAACGACCTGACCGGCTTCGGGCGATGCGCCCTTACGGTGTCGCTGCCGGTGATTTCCCATATGAAAATCCAATGCTGTCCGGTGCCGACGTCGATTCTTTCCAACCATGTGGGCTACCCGGAATATTTTTTTGACGATTACACGGACAGGCTTGCCGAATACCTCTCCATGTGGAAAAAGCTCGACCTTAAGTTTGACGGCATTATGTCCGGCTTTCTGGGCTCCGGGGCGCAGATTGGCATTGTGGAGGATTTCATCAGGAGCTTTCGGGGGAAAGATACGATTGTGGTGGTTGACCCGGTGATGGGCGACCATGGAAAGATTGCGGGAACCTATACGGAAGAAATGTGCCTGAAAATGCGCAGTCTCATATCCCTTGCGGATATTATCACGCCGAACCTTACGGAGGCATGTAAGCTGACGGACACACCCTATAAAGAGGAAGGATGGAAGGAAGCGGAGCTTTGGACGCTTGCCCGAAGGCTTGCGGAGGCAGGTCCCGGGAAGATAGTAATCACCGGAATCAGCCAGGGACAGTATCTGGCAAATTATGTCTTTGAGGAAGGAAAGGAGCCGTTAATTTTCCGCAACCGCAGGGTTGGAAAGGAGTGCTGCGGCACAGGGGATTTATTTTCGGCAATCATTGCCGCGGATGCGGTAAACGGCGTTTCTTTTGCAGAGTCGGTGAAAAAGGCCGCTGTATTTATAAAAAAATGTATGGAAAAATCCCTGGAAATGGGGATTGAAGATAAAAACGGAGTCTGCTTTGAGGAGATACTCCATTTACTGAAGGTATAAAGGTTTTACGCTGGGGAGTCTGCGTCTGCGCCGCGTGGCGGACTTTCCGGGGCAAAGCGCCCAAAGGCGGTAATGCGGCGCAGAAAAGAGGAGAAATGAGACGATTGCTTAACGCCATATTTAAGATGGTATTCGGCCGTTCGCTGATTATCATTTTGATGATAGTGCTGCAGGCGCTTGCGCTGCTTGGCAGCTTCGTATGGCTTCGGAGTTATTATCCGCTGATATGGGAAAGTATGAGCATTCTGGGAGCGTTTCTGGTAATTTTTATCATTAACAGGGACGAGCCCACGGAATTTAAGATGAGCTGGATTATTCCCATCTGCCTGTTCCCGGTGCTGAGGGCGCTGATTTACGTGTTTATCGTGGGGAATTTCAGCGGTTTCGGTCTCAAGGTGAAGCTTGGCAGACGCATAGGGGAAACGGAAGGAAAGCTCTATACGGACGAGGAAACTGAAAACGCCCTTAAAAAGTGCCCGCCGCAGTTTCAGGGGTTTGCCCATTATATGAAGCATACAGCCGGTTTCCCGGTATATAACAGCTCCACCGCCGTATATTATCCCGTGGGGGAGGATAAATTTGCGGATTTGCTGGAGGAATTAAGAAAAGCGGAGAAGTTCATTTTCCTTGAGTACTTCATCATAGAGCGGGGATACATGTGGGATGCGGTATTGGACATCCTGAAAGAAAAGGTAAAGGAAGGCGTGGAAGTGCGGGTGATGTATGACGGCATGTGTTCCATCGTTCTTCTTCCCCTTAGATATCCGAGAGAGCTGCAGGAATACGGCATAAAGGCCAAGATGTTCGCACCGATTGTTCCGTTTTTATCCACGTCGCAGAACAACCGCGACCACAGAAAAATCGTGGTGATAGACGGAAAGGTGGCTTTTACGGGCGGCGTGAACCTGGCGGACGAGTATATCAATAAGAAGGAACGCTTCGGGCACTGGAAGGATGTGGCGGTAAAAATCACCGGCGACGCCGTCAGGAGCTTTACGGTGATGTATCTGCAGATGTGGAACGTGTCGGAAACGGGCGATGAAAAGTACGACAAATATCTGAAGGATATTGTGTTTGACGGCCCGGAGGTTCACGACGGTTTTGTGATACCATACGGGGAGACGCCCACCAGAAGCTCAGAGGTGGCAAAAACGGTATATGCGTCCATGATTCAGAGCGCTTCAAAATATGTGCACATTATGACGCCCTATTTTATTGTGGACAGGGAATTTCTGGATGCCATGCGCTACGCCGCAAGGCGGGGTGTGGAGGTGGCGATGATTCTGCCTCATATTCCTGATAAAAAAGTGGTATATTATATTGCAAGAACCTTTTATCCCGAGCTTTTGGAGGCGGGCATCAGGGTTTATGAGTATACGCCCGGCTTCGTGCACGCCAAGTCCTTTGTTTCCGACGATATCTCCGCCGTGGTGGGGACGGTAAATCTGGATTACCGGAGTTTTTACCATCATTTTGAGTGCGGCGTTTGTTTTTATGAGAGCAGTACGGCGGCAAGGGTGGAAGAAGATTTTCAGGACACGCTTTTAAAGTGTCAGGAGGTTACCATAGATTACTACAGGAAAATCCCCCTGTATCAGAAAGTGACGGGAAGGATATCCAGGCTTGTAGCGCCGCTGCTGTAAATATCCGTCGGGTATGCGGCTGACTGCAGGCATATGGCTGAAGAACAGATAAGGAAGTGATTTCATGCAGGGCATTTTGTATGATGCGACGAAGATAAAAGTATGTCAGGCTTTTTATGCAATCTGCGATTACGCGGAGCTGTCCCGGGAATGGGCGGACGGGCTCTGGCCGGATATTTTGTCCCGGAGGCAGTTGTATGAGGAATTTATTTATTACGTGGAGCATCACACCTTTTCGGATAAGCTTAAGACATGCGGCTATTCCCTGTGCGATTTGTATGTCTGGCAGATGAACCGCTATAATCTCATAAAGGATACGGGGAAGAATTCCCGGACCTGCAATAAGGAAAAGATGGCCATGCAGGCGTTTCGGACAATGGCGGATATGATGAAAGACCCGGAAAAATACCGAAACGGACTGGATTATGGACGGGGAACAGATAAATTTTAAAAATACATAGTATAAAATTTGAAAAAAGAGAAAATACTACTCCTGTAACCTAATGAATCAGGAGGAAACAAAATTATGGCTAAGAATGATTATCAGAACAACCAGAACAATCAGAACCAGGAAAACAAATCCAATCAGAACAGCCAGAACAGCCAGAAGAACAGCTCTTCCAATTCTTCTAACTGCAAGGACAACAACAAAAAGAACAACGAGTACTAAAATGGATTTGGCGAAAGGCACCCCTGGAGGGTGCCTTTTTGCGCGAGCAATGAGCCGAACGGCGGGGGGAGGAACATGTATAAAATACTGATAGTCGAAGACGACAACATCATTTCAAACCAAATCTGCAAGTATCTCTCAGGCTGGGGATATGAATCAGCCTGTGTGGAAAACCTTGAAAATATCCTGCCGGAGTTTATCTCCTTTGGGCCCCAGCTTGTACTTCTGGATATCGGGCTGCCCTTTTACAACGGATATTACTGGTGCGGGGAAATCAGGAAGATTTCGCAGGTTCCGGTGGTTTTCGTCTCGTCGGCCTCGGATAACATGAATATCGTCATGGCAATGAACATGGGCGGGGATGATTTCATCGTAAAGCCCTTTGATTTGGAGGTGCTTCTGGCCAAGGTGCAGGCAATTTTGCGGAGAACCTATTCTTTTCAAAACCAGTCTTCGGTTATGGAGCATGGAAACGTTATCCTGAATCTCACGGATATGAGCCTTTTGTATCAGGGGACAAAGCTGGAGCTGTCCAAAAACGAGTTCCGTATCCTGCAGCTTTTGTATGAAAAGGCGGGGAGCACGGTGAGCCGTGAGAGTATTATGAAACGGCTGTGGGATAACGAGTGCTTTGTGGACGACAATACGCTGACCGTGAACATGAACCGGCTTCGGAAAAAGCTGGAGGAAGCGGGAATCGAGAATTTCATTTTGACCAAAAAGGGCGTAGGGTATCAGCTGAGATGAGTGCGAAGAAAACAAAGGGGACGGCTGGCGTTATAGGGAAGTCTTATCTGAAAGAAAAATATAAGTTGGTTTTCGGATACATATTGATTGCGTTTTTGTTTTTTATGGTAAGCTTTCTTTACGGCTACAGGCAGATTTACCGGAATATGCTGTATGCTCTGGAGCTTGCGCTGTTTTTCGGTTTCTTATTTTTCCTGTGGGATTTTTTGACTTATTACAGGAGATGTCAGGCTTTGATGCGCGCATTGCAGCGGGGAGAGGAGAGAACGCAGGGACTCCCGGAGGCGAAAAGCCTGCCGGAGCAGTTATACCGGGAGATGCTGGAGGATTCGGAGAAGGAAAAGAGGAAGCTGCTTACCGAATACGACGAGAGAAGAAAGGATATGGCTGATTATTATACCCTGTGGACGCACCAGATTAAGACGCCTATCGCGGCTATGCGTCTGCTTTTGCAGGAGGAAGAAAGCGCCGGGGATGAGGAAGATTTTCCCCGTGAGGAAGAAAGCGTCAGGCATGTCAGAGGGCGGCAGAAGGAAAAGGAAGAATTGTTTAAGATTGAGCAGTATGCGGAGATGGCGCTTTATTTTGCAAGGCTGGACAGCCTGTCTTCGGATTTCCTTTTCAGAAAATGCGATGTGCAGGAGATTGTGAAGCAGGCGGTTAAGAAGTATTCCGTCTTATTTTTACACAGCGGGCTTTCCTTCCGCATGGAGGAGTTTGAAATCAGGGCGGTGACAGACGAAAAGTGGCTGTGCTTTGTGGTGGAGCAGGTCTTTTCCAATGCATTAAAGTACACCCATGAGGGCGGTATCGCCATTTACGGTGCGGATGCGGAGGGAGGAGAGAGGAAAGGGGCGGCCTCTTATCTCGTCATTGAGGATACGGGAATCGGTATCAGGGAAAGCGACCTCCCGAGAATTTTCGAGAGGGGCTTTACCGGGTACAACGGCAGGATGGATAAAAGGTCAACGGGGCTTGGGCTTTATCTGTGTGAGCAGATTATGAAAAGAATGTCGCATACCATCACGGTGAAGTCGGCTCAGGGAAAGGGCACGAAAGTGATTTTGGGATTTTTCCAGGAGCCGTAAGGGTAGCGGGTACAGCCTTTGCCGTCTGAAAATCCGTATGTGACAAAAATGTAAGATTACAGGGAAGAAATGTAAGCCGGATGAATGGCAGGGCATTTCTTCTTTTTCTATAATACAGGGCAGAAGCAAAATACAGCACAGGAGGACTGAATCGTATGTCATTGTTAGAAGTAAGAAACGTTAAAAAAGTATACACTACAAGGCTTGGTGCCGTTAAGGTACAGGCGCTGCGGGATGTGAATTTTTCCGTGGAGGAGGGAGAATATGTGGCGATTATGGGAGAGTCGGGCTCCGGCAAGACAACCCTTTTAAATATCCTTGCCTCGTTGGATAAGGCGACGAGCGGACAGGTTCTGTTAAAGGGGAGGGACCTGTCGGAAATCCGGCGCAGGGATATCTGCACCTTTCGGAGGGAGCATATGGGCTTTGTGTTTCAGGATTTTAATCTGCTGGATACCCTGTCCCTGAGGGATAATATTTATCTCCCGCTGGTGCTTGCGGGAACCGGCCATAAGGAGATGGAAAACAGGATAAAGCCTCTTGCGGACAGACTTGCCATCCCGGATATCCTTGAAAAATACCCCTACGAGGTTTCCGGCGGGCAGAGACAGCGCGCGGCGGCGTGCAGGGCGTTAATCACAAACCCGGATATCATTCTGGCGGACGAGCCCACCGGGGCGCTGGACTCCCGGGCGTCGGGAAAGCTCCTTAAGCTGTTCGGGGAAGTAAACCGGGAAGGGCAGACCATATTGATGGTGACTCACAGCATTCAGGCGGCAAGCCATGCGGGGCGGGTGCTGTTTATCAAGGACGGCTGCGTTTTCCACCAGATTTACAAGGGGAATCAGAGCAATGAGGAAATGTATAAAATGATATCCGATGCGCTGACGGTGCTGCAAAGGACGGAAGCATCTGGCGGGGCGGAGGCTCTGTCAGAGGGAGGGGAGGCATAGTTTATGGGAAAAACAGGAAAATCAACGGCATGGAAAATTCTGCCGGCAATGGCGTGGAAGGGGATTATGAGAAACGGAAGCGTATATTTTCCCTATCTGGCAGCCGGAATATTTTCGGTGTTTACATACTTTGTGTATGCATCCATTTTAAAAAACGATATTATCTCAATTCTTCCCAAAAGCACCTATGCATGGATAATGCTGCGGATTGGAAAAAGCCTGCTTGTGATAATTCTGATGCTTTTTCTGGTCTATGCAAACAGCTTTCTGATGAAAAGGAGGCAGAAAGAATTCGGGCTTTATCATATATTGGGACTGGAAAAAAAGCACATCGGCAGTATGCTGTTTTTTGAGACGGCGCTGCTTTATGCCTTTGCGCTTGCAGGCGGCGTGGTTTTTGGAATGGCGCTTTCAAAGCTGCTGTTTATGCTGCTTCTTAAGATGTGCAGGCTGCCGGTGGACGTTGGCTTTGTTTTTCAGATGGAAGCGCTCCGGGAAACCATGGTTTATTTTCTGGCCGTCTATATGGTTAATTTTGCGGAAGGGCTGATACAAATCGGGAAATCGAACCCCATTGAGCTGATGAGCGGGAGCAGGAAAGGGGAAAAGGAGCCGAAATTCCTCTGGTTTTTTGCGCTGGCGGGAGCGGCGGCTCTGGCAGGAGGGTATTACTGCTCTGTCACCTCCAAGGTGGACAGCAGGATATTTACCGACTTTTTCCAGGCGGTTTTCCGGGTAATCGTGGGAACCTACCTTTTATTTGCGGCGGGAAGTATTGCCTTTTTGAAGTGGATGAAATCCAGAAAGCGCGTTTACTACAAGGCCGGAAACTTTATCACCATTTCAGGCATGCTTTACCGCATGAAAAAGAATGCCGCAGGGCTCTCCAATATCTGTATTTTTTCCACCATGGTACTGATTACGATAACCTGCACGGTAACGCTTTATGCGGGGATGGACAGTCTGGTGCATTATGTCCAGCCCTACGACATGACGGTTCATTACAGGGACGAAAGGGTGGAGCCCCGGGAGGTGTATGAGGAGATTGAAACTCTCGGGGAAAAATACGGGAAAAAGGTCGAGCGGGCGGATATTTACGAGAAAATGACGCTTCCGGTCCGGCAGCAGGAGAACAGCTTCGTGGTCCGGCACGAGAAAGATGAGGCGGCAGGGATAGAGGCATATGCGGAGGATTACGAACTGGGGATTATGACACAGGAGGAATACAACCGTATAGAAAACAGAGAGGTTTCCCTTGGGGAGGGAGAGGCCCTTATCTATTGCAGCGGCAGGGACTACGGCTATGACAGGGTTATTTTTTATGGAAAAGAATTTCTGGTAAAGGAGGAGCCTGATAATTTCTTCCCGGACCCGAAAGCGGAGGACAATACCTTCGGCGCAGGTTACCTTATGGTGGTAAAGGACGACGAGGTAAAGGAGGCGTGCATAAGAGCCTTTGGAGCGGCTAACGGCGTGGAGGATATGGAGGCCTTTCTGGAAAGCGGGACTCAGTATGTGCAGATACTTCTGGAGGGAAAGGACGGGGAAAAACAGGATTTCCTTAAGGAATTCGGTCAGTGGTGCCAGAGCCGCCCGGGCTTTTCAAAGCTTACAAACGGCGCGGAGAACAGAAACGACCAGGAAATCATGTACGGCGCGCTTTTGTTTATCGGTATCCTGTTCGGGATGATTTTCTTCATGTGCCTGATTCTGATTATGTACTACAAGCAGATTACGGAAGGATACGAGGACAGGAACAGCTTTGATATCATGCAGAAGGTGGGAATGAGCGATGGGGAAATCCGAACCACGGTTCACAGGCAGATACTGACGGTATTCGCCCTGCCGCTGATAGGAGCAATTTCCCACACCATCGCGGGAATGTTTATGGTGAAAGGACTGATGGCAGTGCTGTCGTTTCACCGGAACGATATACTGATTTTCAGTACCGCGGGCGTAATCGTCCTGTTTGCGGCGGTGTACGGGGCCAGCTATATGGTGACGGCCAGGGCTTATTACAGGATTGTGAGGCATGGAGGGACGAACTAGCGCCGGGGATATTTCGTATCAGTTCGGCGGCACCATTCATAAATCGACGGATTGTCTGTCATTTTTCGAACACGGAAATCAATTTTCAGATTCCGGTGATTTTCGAAAAAGCATACTGGTATTATTTCATAAAATACCGTATAATAGGTGAATGTGGCAGGAAAAAGCCGGAAGACGGCAGTTGAAGGTCCTGCCGGGCAGAACGGAAACGAGGGATTTATGAAAACATACGAACTGATTGCCCCATGCCATTTCGGGCTTGAGGCTGTATTGAAGCGGGAAATTTCGGATTTGGGATATGAGATTGTGAAGGTGGAGGACGGCCGCATCACGTTTAAGGGTGACGAGGCCGCCGTTTGCCGTGCAAATATTTTTCTCCGCACGGCGGAGAGGATTCTGATTAAGGTGGGAAGCTTTCACGCGGAAACTTTCGAAGAGCTATTTCAGGGGACAAAGAGCCTCCCATGGGAGGAATGGCTGCCGGAGGACGGAAAGTTCTGGGTGACAAAGGCGGCCAGCATCAAAAGCAAACTGTTCAGCCCTTCGGATATCCAGTCGGTGATGAAAAAGGCCATGGTGGAGCGGATGAAAGCCGGCTATCACACGGGGTATTTTCCCGAGAGCGGGGACGCCTTTCCCGTCAGGGTGTTCCTGATGAAGGACGAGGTGACGGCGGCGTTAGACGCCACGGGAGATTCCTTACATAAAAGAGGCTACCGGCGGCTGACCGCCAAAGCGCCTATTGCGGAAAACCTTTCGGCGGCGCTGATAAAGCTGACGCCGTGGCGGGGAGACCGGATACTGGTGGACCCTTTCTGCGGGAGCGGCACCTTTCCCATAGAGGCGGCTATGATGGCGGCTAATATGGCGCCGGGAATGAACCGGAGCTTTACGGCCCAGGCATGGAAGCATCTTGTGCCGGGGGCAAAGTGGAGGGCGGCGTTTGAGGAAGCAAGGGCGCAGGTTAAGATGGACGCTTACACCGATATTCAGGGATATGATATCGATGAAAAAATGGTGTCCGTTTCCATGGAAAACGCGCGTCTGGCGGGAGTGGAGCGTATGATTCACTTTCAGAAGCGGGCCGTGTCCGAGCTTAGCCACAGCGGAAAATACGGATTTCTCATCACCAATCCCCCTTACGGGGAGCGGGTGGAGGAGAAGGAAAACCTGCCGGAACTTTACGGAACCCTTGGGGAACGCTTTAAGGCTCTTGATTCCTGGTCCATGTATCTCATTACCGCCTATGAGAGCGCGGAGAACGTCATGGGACTGAAAGCGGCAAAGAACCGGAAAATCTACAACGGAATGATGAAAACCTACTTTTACCAGTTCCCCGGCCCGAAGCCGGAGCGGGGGCCGTGCCCTAAGCCGGAACAGGGGTCGTGCCCCAGGCCGGGAAAGGGAGCGGAGCGCAGGACGGCGCTTTAAACTGTCTGCAGGCAGAGCGGGAGAGGAAAAGTGCGGAGGATGAGGAAAATGCGGAAGATTATTTTTGCCACAGGCAACGCCGGAAAGATGAAGGAAATACGGATGATTCTTGACGGGCTTGCGATAGATGGAATGCCGGTGGAAATCCTTTCCATGAAGGAAGCGGGACTTGATATTTCCATTGTTGAGGACGGAAAAAGCTTTACGGAAAATGCCGTCATAAAGGCTCAGGCGGTAGCCGAAGCCGCAAAAAAAGCCGGGGAAGCGGCGATTGTGCTAGCGGACGATTCCGGCCTTGAAATCGATTATTTAAATAAGGAACCGGGTATTTATTCCGCCAGATACCTGGGGGAGGAAACCTCTTATCACGAAAAGAACGGGAATCTGCTGGAACGGCTTTCGGGCGTGCCGGACGAGGAGCGGACTGCCAGATTCGTCTGCGCCATTGCATGTGCACTCCCGGACGGAGAGACGCTGACGGAGCTTGCCACAGTGGAGGGACGGATTGGCTACGAAGAAAAGGGAGAAAACGGTTTTGGATATGACCCGATTTTCATTGTCCCGGAATATGGAAGAAGCACGGCGGAGCTGACAGAGGAAGAAAAAAATAAAATCAGCCACAGGGGAAAGGCGCTCCGGGCAATGAAAGAAAGACTGGCCGGCGGCCGGGAGATGGAGAGTGTATGAAAATTTTGATTGTCAGCGATACGCACCGGAAAAACGACAACTATTTAAAGGCGCTGGAAAAATCGGCGCCGGTGGATATGGTGATTCATTGCGGGGATATTGAGGGGAGCGAGTATCTGATAGCGCAGAGCGCCGGATGTCCGGTTCAGATGGTTGTGGGAAACAACGATTTCTTTTCGGACCTGCCAAGGGAAAAGGATTTTCAGATAGGCAGATACAGGGTCTGGCTCACACACGGGCATAATTACTGCGTTTCCATGGGAAATGAATATCTCAAAAAGGAAGCCAGAATGCGGGGAGCGGATATTGTGATGTACGGCCATACCCATAAGCCTGTGGTGGATATCGAGCCGGGGCTTATAACCGTCAATCCGGGGAGCCTGTCTTATCCGAGACAGGAGGGAAGAAAAGCTTCCTATATTATAATGGAGCTGGATAAGGCCGGGGATGCGCATTTTACCATAAATTACATATAATAAGAAAAAATTTAAAAAAATTGTTGACAGAAGCAGGGGTATCTTTTATAATAAATTTTGCGTTGCGTGAGAGTGTGCAGCAGGATTTTGCGGGGTGTGGCTCAGCTTGGCTAGAGCGCCTGGTTTGGGACCAGGAGGTCGCAGGTTCGAATCCTGTCACCCCGATTCACAGCATACGGTGTTGCCGGGACGTTTCTGTGACCGCCGGATAAAGATAATATGCGGGTGTAGTTCAATGGTAGAACACCAGCCTTCCAAGCTGGACACGTGGGTTC
>CAJTMW010000040.1 GCA_910577275.1 uncultured Lachnospiraceae bacterium | reverse complement strand
CACGGATAGGCGGGAGTAAAGGGCTGTGATTTTGCTGTAATCATTCATGTGCATATCCTCCTGCGTCAATATAGGTGTTGCTTACAGTTAAGATTATGCCCGGTGCGGACCGTCGCCACTCCTCACATATAATGATACCTCCCCCTCTTCGCCGCCAGAAATCCCACGGAAATCACAAACGCAAACGCCTCCGCAACCGTAATCGCCCACCAGATGCCGTCAAGCCCCAGCACAAGCGGCAAAAGCAATACCGACAGCAGCTGAAACACCAGCGTCCGCAAAAAGGAAATCGCCGCCGAAATCCCGCCGTTGCTAAGGGCCGTAAAAAAGGAAGACGTAAAAATATTAAACCCGGCCAGAATAAACGAAAAGGAGAACAGCTTAAACGCATGAACCGTCATGGCAAGCAGTTCCGCGTCATACCCCACAAAAATGGCAGCCAGGGGACGCGCCAGCCCGCGGGAGAGAAGCATCATCACAATTCCCGCCGTTCCCATCAGCAGAAAACTCTTTTTCAGCAGATTCTTCAGCTCATCGTAATGGCCTGCTCCGTAATGGTAGCCCACCACAGGCCCTGTCCCGATGGTATAGCCGATAAAAATTGCAATAAAAATAAACTGTACATACATCAAAACGCCATAGGCCGCCACGCCGTTTTCTCCTGAGAATCTCAAAAGCTGAAAATTATATACGATGCTGACCAGCGAACCCGAAATATTGGACATCAGCTCGGAGGAGCCGTTTCCGCATGCCTTTAACAGAATATCCGCCTCAAATCCTGTCCTTACCAGCCGCAAAAGGCTCTTGTTGGGCCGAAAAAAATAAATAAAAGGCAAAATCCCTCCCACACACTGGCTGATTCCCGTCGCCAGGGCAGCTCCCGTGACTCCCCACCTGAATCCGGCGATAAACAGCGCGTCCAGCACCATATTCGTCACTCCTGCCGCCACTGTGACCGCAAGCCCCAGCTTTGGCTTTTCAGCTGCCGTCAGAAAGGACTGAAATACGTTCTGCAGCATAAACGCGCTGTTAAACACCAAAACCACCCTGCCATAGACGACGCAGTCCTGCAGCATTGCCTCCGTTGCGCCAAGCATCACGGATATAGGACGCATAAAAACAATTCCAATGACGGAAAGTATGACACCCAGGACTGCCGTCAGGTTCACCAGCATGGAAAAATAGCGGTTTGCCCTTTCCGTATCCTTTTCCCCAAGAGTTTTGGCAACCAGGGCGCATCCGCCCGTTCCTATCATGAAGCCGAACCCGCCCAGTATCATGAGGAAAGGCATAACCAGATTAATCGCTGCAAAGGGCACCTTTCCTACGAAATTCGACACGAAAAGCCCGTCAACCACCCCGTAGATAGAGGTAAATACCATCATAACAATGGACGGAAGGCAAAAACGAAATAATTTTCTGTATGTAAAATGGTCAGATAATTGAATAGCCATTATTCCTCCTCCTTCTTTTCATTTAATTCCTTCATATTTTCCTTCAATAATAATGTGTATTTACGGAACAACCCCATGAACGAACGCTGCTCCTCCATGCTCATTCCCGAAAACGCTTTGCATTCAAGAGCAATCACTCTGTCAACCGTTTCCTCTGCCAGCCGTTTTCCCTTTGCTGTCAGGCTAAGACGCTTGCTGCGGCGGTCCTCCATTTCTCCCTCTGTCTGGATATAGCCGTCCTTCTCCATCTTTTTCAGCGCGGAATGAACCGTCTGCTTGGGCTGGTATAAAACATTACATATCTCCCTCAGCGTAAGCTCTTCCTTTTCCATCCGAAAGGCATATAATATCCAGAAAGCGCTGTCTGAAAGCCCCAGCGTCCTGGCGGCACAGCGGTAAATATCGTCGTTTTCCTTCATAATGTTGTCGAACTCCAAAAGCCTTTTTTCCATCTCTTTCTACCTGCCTCATAAATTTGTCCGAAATCAGACATTTTGTATGTTAGTCTGATTTCGGACATTTGTCAAGAGTCTTTTTTAATGACTTATGACACCTTTCGCCATGCCTCGACATATACTTATAACAAACTCCATAAATGAAATAACTGGAAATGGCAAAGGAAGTAGAATGGAATAAAAATTTTAACATCGGAGTTGATTCCATCGACAATGCACACCGGAAACTTTTTTCAATTGTTCACAAACTAATCGATTTAAGCCAAAATGAAAATAATGGACAGTGGGCATGTGCTGAAGGTATCAAATACTTTAAACGTTATGCTATAGAGCACTTTACCGACGAGGAAGCATATATGCAGTCCATTGACTATAAGGGCTATCAGCTGCACAAACGCCTTCATGACGATATGCGCTACAAAACACTCCCCGCCCTTGAAAAGGATTTATTGGATACAAATTATTCACAGGAATCTATCCATCACTTTATTGGCATCTGTCTTGGATGGCTGACTGCACATATAACGATAGAGGACCGCGCAATTACGGGAAAATATTTAAACAAATGGAGAAACGACAATACCGGAGAAGCCATGAACGTCCTGGAGGATGCGCTGGCAGTTACCATAGAAGAAATATTCAGATTGCAGATAGAAGTCGTCAGCGAGCATTACGGCGGCGAAGATTTTGGAGACAGTATTGTGTACCGGTTGAAATACCAGTCAAATGAGGGTAGTCGGATACAGATTTTTCTGGTGCTTGAAAACGGTCTGGCATTGCGCGCGGTAAGCTCCATGCTCAATATACCGCTAAAAAAGGTGGATAAACTGGTCATAAACGCCACCAGACAGCTCGCACAGCAGATAGTAGAGCACATTGGCATGAACTGCCATATTTCCTCACAGTATCAATTGGAAAATATTCACTTAATGACGACTGAACAGCTCCAACAGGCATTTTATGCCGGATACTTTGACTATAATCTTCTGTTTAATACGGGAATGGGTTATTTTGCATTTTGTATTAAAACGGGATGACCCGCGCTGAATATTGTATTCAAAAGCAAAATCAGATATACTGATAAGACAGGCATATACTTAAGCAAAGTAAAACCACAGAAGAAACGAGGTTAAAATGTACATAGGAGATTTGCATATCCATTCCAGATATTCCCGGGCCACCAGCCGGGACTGCACACCGGAATATCTGGATATGTGGGCCGGAAAAAAGGGAATCGATATCATTGGAACAGGTGATTTTACCCATCCTGCATGGCGGGAAGAACTGGCGGAAAAGCTGGAACCGGCGGAGGACGGATTGTATGTGCTCAAAAAGGAATACCGGCTGGAGGGCGCATCCTCCCGCCGTCCGCGCTTTGTTGTGACCGGGGAAATCAGCTCTATCTATAAAAAAGGGGACCGGGTGCGAAAGGTACACAGCCTCCTGCTTCTGCCCGGCCTTGATGCCGCGGAAGCGCTGGCAAGACGTTTGGAGCTGATAGGAAATATCCATTCCGACGGCCGTCCCATCCTTGGGATTCCCTGCCGGGATTTGCTGGAAATCATGCTGGAAACCACCCCCCAGGGGATTTATGTGCCTGCCCATATCTGGACGCCTCATTTTTCCCTGTTCGGCGCTTTTTCGGGATTTGATAATATAGAGGAATGCTTCGAAGATTTAACCCCCCATATCCATGCCCTGGAAACAGGACTTTCCTCCGACCCGCCCATGAACTGGCGGGTGAGCGCATTGGACCGCTTCCAGCTCATCTCCAATTCCGACGCCCATTCGCCTGCCAGACTGGGCAGAGAAGCGAATTTGTTTGACATAGAATTGTCCTATGAGGGACTTGCCGGTGCTATCCAAAAGGGAAATGGTCTGGCAAGCACCATCGAATTTTTCCCCGAGGAGGGAAAATATCACTTTGACGGCCACAGGAAATGCGGTCTTTGCATCAGCCCTTCCGAAACTGTCAAGTACGGGAACAAGTGCCCTGTATGCGGGAAAAAAATTACCATCGGCGTGCTAAACCGCGTGGAACAGCTGGCGGACCGCGAGGAAGGCTATGTCCTGCCCGCAGGCCGCCCCTTTGAAAGCATTGTTCCTCTTTTGGAGGTAATCGGCGCATCCACAGGAATCTCCTCCGCCGGGAAAAAGGCCATGGCACAGTACGAACACCTGACTGCCGTCCTCGGCCCCGAATTCTCTATTTTACGTGAAGTTCCCATCGAGGACATTCGGAAAGAGGCAGGCCCTCTCATTGCGGAGGGAATTGACAGACTTCGGAAAGGCCATGTGGAACGCACACCGGGCTTTGACGGAGAATACGGAAAAATCAGCCTTCTTACCCCGGAAGACATCAGCAGTTTGCAGGGACAGATGTCCCTTTTTACGGAAGCAGAGCTTCAGGCGCTAAAAAGCGCAAAACCGGCGGATAATCAGTCGGAAAGTACGGACGGCAACAAGGCAGATGCCCCTGCCCAAAAGGCTCCGTCCGAAAAAGAAGGAGTTTCCGGGTCGGAGTCGGCCGGGCGGCCGGAAAAAGGGCAACTGTCCGTTAAGTCCCTTCCATCCGCCGACAGTCCGAATGCCTTAACGCTGCCCGCCGACGGTCTGAATTCCTTACCGCTTCCCACCGGCGGCCTGAATGCGCGACAGCAGGAAGCAGTCAGGCAATCCGGACGCAGCATCGCGGTTATTGCCGGGCCCGGCACCGGAAAAACCAGAACGCTGATTGCCAGACTGCATCACCTTCTGGCGGAACGCGGGGTTTCCCCGGAGGAAATCACCGCAGTAACCTTCACCAACAAAGCCGCGGAAGAAATGCGCGCCAGAATGGATGGGGAAAATCTGCCGGGAAATCAGAAAGGGCCTCACGGAAAATCTGCCGGAAAGAACGCTGTCCAGATTGGAACCTTTCATGCCATCTGCAACCGTTTCCTGATGGACGCCGGACTTTCCTTTCTCATTGCGGACGCCGGACTTCAAACCGAGCTGGCGGAAAAAGCCCTCCGTGAATTCGAGAGAAAAGAATCCCCCTCCGCATTTCTCCGGGAGCTTTCCCGGGTAAAAAACGGGGTAATACCGGCCGACGAAAAAAACAGACGCATATATGAATTTTATCAAAAGCTGCTTCTGGAATCCGGCGCAATGGATTATGACGACCTTCTTCTGGAGACCTTAAAAATGCTTGCGGAGCTTCCCGAAAATGCCGGGGAGCGGAAATGCTTTTCCTACCTGCTAATTGACGAATTTCAGGACATCAATCCCCTGCAATACCGGCTTATGAGAGAATGGGGGCGCGGCGGTCAGGAATTATTTGTGATTGGAGACCCGGACCAGTCCATTTACGGCTTCCGCGGCTGTAATCCCGGTATTTTCCAGTCCCTGTCCGCAGAATATCCCGGCCTTATTACCATACGGCTGGAGGAAAACTACCGCTCCGCACCGGATATTCTACAGGCAGCCCTTGGCGTGATTTCCCATAACGAGGGCGGCGAGCGGAAGATAACTGCCATAAAGAGGGGCAGACGCCATCTCCGCATCGTGTCTGCGGAAGACGAACGACGGGAAGCCATCTTTGTGGTGAAAGAAATCAACCGCCAGATTGGCGGCATTGATATGCTGGATACTGAGGAAAGCGGCAAGGACGGCGAACGCCCCATCCGGGGCTTTGCGGATATCGCCATACTCTACCGGACTCACAGGCAGGCCGCTCTGCTTGAGAAGTGCCTTAAGCAGGAGGGAATCCCCTATCAGGTGGCCGGGCGGGAGGATTTCCTGACAGAGCGGGAGATACGCGCTACACTGTATTTCTTCTACCATGCCCTCTATCCCCATGAAGAAACGGCAGCGGCGCTGTGCCAAAAACTGCTTTCCCGCTGGCTGACGGAATCCCCGGAGGAGCAATTTACGCTCCTTAACGAAAAGTATCGAAAGAAAATTAAGAAAGCCCGCCCCATGAAGCTTCTGGAAGAATGGTTTGAGGATATGCGCTTTGAAAATAAAGATGCCGCCAAAAAACTGACAGATATGTCAGTCCTTTATCCCACCATGGAAGACTTTCTCCATACCCTTACCTTCGGAGAAGACGGGGACGTAAGGCGGAACGGAGGCAGAAAATTCACCGCAGATGCGGTAACACTGATGACCCTCCACGGCTCCAAAGGTCTGGAATTCCCGGTGGTCTTTCTTTACGGCATGGACAAAGGGCGCTTTCCTCTGGAATTTGGAAGCGCAGACACAGCCGCTTCCCTGGAAGAAGAACGCCGCCTGTGCTATGTGGGCATGACACGGGCCGAAGAAGAACTAATTCTGGTATGCGGACAGGAATATTCCCGCTTTTTACAGGAAATTCCGGAAGAAAACGCGAGATGGGAACGCCCGGAAAAGACGAAAGATAACGAAACGGAAAAGGCTGTCCAGATGAGTTTGTTTGATTTTATGTCATGAGGATTTTTGCTGCTGAGTATAAAAAACGGAATTTTCTATAAAGTTAGAAGGCGGAGAGCTTTTGCGCTCTCCGCTCCACTATAAATCGCCGGATTCAATATTCCAGACTCAAAACAAGGTCCTGTGGATAATCGCCAAATTTTTTCCCAAACAGATTAAATCCCCCTGCATATTGGGCATCTTCCTTATTTCCAATCCGAAGTATAATGGCTTTATCAGGACTGATACCTAATTTCCCCACCGTCACATCGGAAACACGTTCATCATTGATATAGCACCCGTCCGCCCGGACGCTCCAACAGGTAAGCAGCCCATACTGGGTGCTGCCGGAAACCCACGTCTTTGGGGTATAACGTCCCCTTCGCGCTCCAAAATCTCCCGGGGAAAGAAACGTCCCGCATTCTACGCCATTAATCCACAGCGTAATTTCCGACTTCCAGTCTTCCCGGTAATTTGCCGCTTCCGAGCAAATCTCGGCTGTAAAGCTTATGCTCTGCAATATCCTGTTTTTGGGAAGCTTGCTGGGAAACCGATATTCCACATAACCGCCGGAGCTCCAGAGGAGCTGCGCCCCGAAGCGCTCCGGCAAATAAAAACACGTCAGAGAATCCTCATTCCCAATCATCCCGTTTTCATCTGCAATCCCGCAGGTTGGCCTGACGTCGCAAATTGAGTACGCCCCCACCGGCATATCTACCGTTACCACCTCATGCACATACCGGGCGATATCCGCCAGATTAATCGTCACCGTATCCCGCTTCCGGCTGCAGAGCTTCACCGCACCTCTGGTTCCCGGCTGCACTTCCGCATTGATGAGCCCTGCCGTTTCCAGTATTTTTACATGCAGCGCCGCGCTGGAGGGCGCAATGCAAAGCTTTTCGGAAATTTCCACAATACTCAGGCTCTCCACATAGAGCAATTTTAAAATCTCAAGCCGCACCGGCGAAGAAAGCGCCTTTCCAATATTACATATCTCCTGCGTATCCGCCAAATCCAACGATAAAGGTTTAGCCATGGTCACACCTCGTTTAGTTTTTCTATGATTTTAGCACATTTGACCGTTTTCTGCCATCCCCCCTGACAATCTGCTTCAGATATCCGACTACCATAAGAATAATAAAAAATAAACCCAAGCTGTAAAGCATACTTTTTCTGTGAAAAACAGACGCTTTTACGGAAAAAATTATCAGATTGCTGACTAAAAGGTAAAACAGGCTGTTTCTCCCTGCATTTATAAAACAGCGTACAAATAATACATCTGTCTTTTCCTCCAGCGCCACGGCCAGAAGGTAATACAAATACAGGAAGAATGCCGCTCCCACTAAATAAGAAAAAGACAACGGGAATCGTGAAGGCTGTCTGCCGGAAATCCATATATAATCAATAACATGCCATGCTGTTCCCGCTAAAGCAACCGCAAAAATACTTTTCCTGAATCCCGTTTTCTTTCTTGCAAACCAGACTCCCGCAGCTAAATACACGCTGTAAGGAACCACAGGAAAAAAAGTACCGCCATATCCCCCAATCAGACTCCCGACAACGCTTCCCACTTCCCTGTGCGGCAGAAAACAGACAAAAACAGCCGCGGCCATCACCGTTGGAATACCCCATTTTTTCTTTTCCGTAAACAATGGAAATAAAAGCAGCTCCATTATCATAACGAGCGCGAAACTGAACAAAAACTCCGACCAGCCTGCCAGCCGTTTTAACGTCAAAAGCTCTCCGGCCTTATCTGCCCTGAGAGGAAGCTTTTCCACAAAAATCGCGTAACAGAAGCAGGATATATAATAAGCAGTCAGCATCTTTCCGGCATTACCAAGAAGACGCCGGGAAGCTTCCCGGCGTTCTTTTCTAAAGTAAGCAAGATAAGAGGCATAACCGAAACAGAACAAAAATCCCGAAAAGGTCGTAAGATTAATGTACTCTGACAGATGTAATGCCACAGTATTTTTTTCCAAGTCAGTATAAAACTGTATACAATGGGCAAAAATCATCTGTACCGTCAAAAACCCTTTGAAAATGTCAATCCTTTTTGCATACTCCATCCCACTCGCCCTCGTTAATCTTCTTAATCACCTCCACAGGTATCTTCGGTTCCCTGTCGTAAGTCAAAAGACCATTGATTTCCTGCTCCACGTCCGTAAGCTCCGTATAGCAGAATCCCTGTACACAGGGCGAATCCAAAAGCGGCGATATTACATCGTTATAACGCCTGGCAAAGTCGTCGTCCGATACGGCATTGGAATAACCCCAGCCTTCCTTTTCCCCTTTCTGATAGGAAATCCCTCCAAATTCGGTCACAAGAATCGGCTGGCCTTTATACTCCCATCCGTTTGCAAAAGGCGGACGCCCTGACGGACATGACTGCAAAATATTTTCCAGACTGCTGTAGCGTTTTTCCAGTACATCCCTTCGCCACTCATAATCATGAATTGTCAGAAGGTCTGTACAGGTGTGTTCCCAGCCGTCATTGGAAATGACCGGGCGTGTGGCATCCAGCGATTTTGTCAGGTAAATCATTGCCGCGCTGTGGCTTTGCTGCTCTATATTATCTTTAATATTGGGAACTCCCCAGGACTCGTTGAGCGGCGTCCATGCCACGATGCAGGGATGGTTATAATCCCTTAAAATTTCATCCATCCACTCCGTCGTGATTCTTTTGACATATTTCCGGGAATATACATAAGCCGCCGCAATTTCTCCCCACACCAGAAAACCCATTTTATCCGCATGATATAAAAATCTGGGGTCCTCTATCTTCTGGTGCTTGCGCACGCCATTGAAGCCCATAGTTTTTGCAAGCTCAATATCTTTTACGAAATCCTCATCTGCCGGGGCCGTCAGGAGAGAGTCTCTCCAATACCCCTGGTCCAGCAATAGTTTTTGATAATAAGGCCGGTTATTTAACAGAAGCCTTCCATTCTCAACAGATATTTTTCTCATGCCGAAATAGGATGTCACCTTATCGACTGCTTTCCCATCCAGAAGCAGCGTGTATGTTACGTCGAATAATCTTGGATTTTCCGGCGACCATGCCATGTCCTCCTGAAAATTCCACTTTGAAAGAATCTGCTGGTCGAGCAGTATGGAAAAGCTTCCTTCCTCCCGCTCCGCGTCCACTGTTACTGCCGCCAGCTCGCAGCCCTCAAAACTGACCTGCGTTTTTAAACACGCCCGTTTTGCCCCTTTGATTTCATATTGGAACTCCGCTTTCATGTGGTCAAAATCCGGCGTTATATATACATGGTCGAGATATCCTTCTTCCACAGCCTCCAGCCACACACTTTGCCAGATTCCTGTCGTGCGGGTATAGAAAATGCCTGCGCTTTCTTTTTCCCAGAACTGTTTCCCTCTGGGCATCTCCAAATCCGCCATCCGGTCCTGCGCCATAACCGTAACGGTATTTTCCCCTTCCTTCAAGGCTCCTGTAATCTCCGTCTCAAAGCCGATATGACCGCCTTCGTGGCTTGTCATATACTGTCCGTTTACCCAGACCTTGCACAGATAATCTACCGCCCCGAAATGAAGCAGGATTTTTTTACCGCTCATCTCCTCCGGCAAAGTGAAGTTCTTCCGATACCACACCACATCGCATATCCTGTCTGAACCAATACCCGAAAGCCGGGACTGATAAGCATACGGAACCTGAATCTTTAGGTCAAACTCCGACGATTCAAAGGAAAAATCCCACTCCCCGTTTAAACTCATCCACAAATCCCTTACAAACTGCGGCCGCGGATATTCTCCTCTTGGAATTATTTTATTGTTTTCTGCCTGCATATATAAATCCTTTCAAAATAATCTATTATCCTTTAACGCCGGATGAAAGCGAAATCCCTTTGACAAAATACTTCTGTGTAAAAAGATACAGTATAATCATCGGTACGATGGCAATCGTTGCAATGGCGCTCATCTGAGGAACCTTATTCCCGTATACGCCCTTTGCCAGCTGCAGCCCCGCCGTCAATGTCAATCTGTCCAGATTGTTGATTGCAATGGACGGCCACAGGAAATCGTTCCAGCTTCCTGTAAAAGTAAAGAGTCCTACGGCAACCAATATCGGCTTACAACTGGGTAATACAATCTGTCTGTAAATCCTGAACTCATTTGCCCCGTCAATCCGCGCAGATTCCAAAATTACGTCCGGAATTGCCATCATGAACTGGCGGATAAGAAAAATATTATAAATTCCCGCCAGCCCCGGTATAATCAGCGCAATCGGCTTATTCAGCCAATGGAACAAATGCATCATCTTGTACATCGGTATGATATTTGTAATCGCCGGAAAGGAGCACAGGAACATAACCGAATAGAAGATAATGTCCCTTCCCTTAAAATGAAGCTTTGCATAAGCATAGGCCGCCATTGAATAAATAAGCACCGCCAATAAAGTCTGGCTCCCCGATACAATAATAGAATTCACAAACCAGAAATATATGGGGAGCTGCTTATTATCCGCCGATAATAAGCTTTTGAAATTGTCCAGCGTCCAGGTCTTTGGCAGATAGAGAAAACCGCCTGCCTGAATTACTTCCTGTTCCACCTTAAAGGAAGATATGAATATCCAAAATAAAGGAATCAACACAATAAACGCCATCACACATAAAATCCCGAATGCAATCCAGGATGACTTTGCCGGGCTGTAAGCCTGCTGCTCTACGCTGTCTTCCACTGTTTTTTTCTTCATATTTCACCCCTCCTCAATCTTCCTGACGGCGCATCATGACAAGCTGCACTACTGATACGACTCCGATAATTAATCCCAAACATGTGGACATGGCGCTGGCCATACCTGCCACGGACTTCCCTGTGCCAAAGGCCAGATTACGTATGTACATCAGGAGCACAAAGGTAGATTCACTGGGACCGCCGCCAGTTAAAATCAACGGCTGACCGTAAATATTAAACTGTGCAACAATTGATACAACAATGGTATACGCCAGTGGAAACTTGATACTGGGTACTGTAATGTTCCAGAATTTTTTCAGGCCGGTGGCGCCGTCCAGCGACGCCGCCTCCAAAATTGACCGGTCAATTCCTGAGAGTGCCGCCACATAAATAATCAGGTTTCCTCCCAGCCCCCACCAGACGGTGGTGACCACAATGGTAATCCATGCCCAGGGCTGCTCGCCATACCAGTTGATGTCTGTTCCAAACAGATGATTAAACAGCCCTAATGAACGATTAAAAACAAACAGCCACGTTAATGTTACAGAAGTAATGGAGAAGAGAGTCGGCATATAGAAAATCCCCTGAAAAATATTTCGCCCTTTCGGCCTCTTATCCAATAAAATTGCAATAATAAGCGGGAGCAATACCTGAAACGGCACACACATAATGACAAAAACCACCGTGTTCTTCAAACCATTCCAGAACTGCCGGTAAAAAGTCGAATCCTTATCGGCAAAAATCGTTGTGTAATTCTGAATTCCGACCCACCGCGGGCTGCTGAACAAATCCCATTTTGTAAAGGACGCATAGATTCCATAAACCATGGGAATCAGAAAAAATATCAGAAACATCAACAAATGCGGTGCTAAAAACAAATAAGGTGCCACTTTCTGCTTCTTTTTGGACGCCATTCCTGCCATACCTTCTCCCTCCATTCTCCTTCGGGTAATTCCTATTCGCTCATCTCAATCTGGTCCTTGGTTTCCTGTACGGCCTGGTCCAAAGCCTCCTGAGGGGTCATGCGCCCAAACAATACCTCGCCCAATACCTTATCGAGAGCCTCTACGGCATAGCCATAATACTTATAATCATAAATTTTAAGCTCGTCGCTTTCATCTGCTACAAATGCCTGCGGCATATCCTTAAATTCCGCCACATCCTTAATAGATACGTGGGCAGGACACTGACCGGCCTTAGCCCATTCCAGAGAGTTATTTCCCATGAAATTTATGAAGTCTAAAACAGCCTTTGTCTTTTCATCATCACGGTTATCGTTCTTCGGAAGCACGAACTGATGCGAGGACGTCCAGTTTCCTTTTGTTCCTGCATCAAAGACCGGATAATCATACATTTTCGCATTCAAACCGGCTTCTTTTACATTATTGTACATCCAGATTCCTTCCGGGCAAAACAGAACTTTTCCTGCCAGGAACAGCTGCCAGGAGTCGTCGCCTTCCTTCTGGGCGTAGCCCTTGTCCATCAAATCAACCCAGTTATTTAACACCTGAACTGCAGTATCATTATTGAAATCCGGTGTATTTCCATCAGTACTCAAAGTCCCGCCCAACTGTGCGTAGGAAGCCAGGAATTTTACCCGGAGCCATGCCATACCTATGGGAATAATACCATCTGCCACACATGCGTCCGCCACCGATTCCAGCTCATCCCATGTCAGTACGCCGTCGTCAAGCACGCCGTTTCCATACTGTGCATAAAGGTCCTCATTCACATATAAAATATAGGAATGCACATCCAGAGGAATTCCGTAATGGCCGCCGTCAATGTCCGTCATAGACCACGCCTTGGGATTATAATTGTCTTTGCTGACCGCAGAACCGTCCAGATAAGCCGTATAATCTGTTAAAAGACCCTGTTCCTGAAAAAGAGGTACACGTTCAACATGGTTGATACAAACATCCGGCACATCTTCGCCTGACTGAATTGCCAGCGGCATTTTCAGGTAGAGGTCATTTGCCTCTATAGCCCGGTGATTTACGGTGTAATCCGGGTCTGTGGCATTATAAGCATCCACCATTGCCTGCATGGATGTGCCGTCAGCCCCTGTAAACACCGTCCAGAATTCAATTGTACCTTTCTTGCCCGGCGCTACTTCCGGCTGTGCATCCTCTTCTGAACCGGCATCTGCCGTTTCACCCGCGTCTGCGCTCGTGTTTGTGTCTGTTTCACCCGACCCCGTTGATGCCGAATCTTTTCCGCCGCATCCGGCTAAGGACGCAACCATAGCAACTGTCATGCATAATGCCATAATTTTTTTAAATCGCATTGTTTTTCCTCCCGTTGAAAAATATTTTGTTTGTCTGGTAACATTGTGCCTTTGCAAAGACTATTAAACAGAAATTTTGTTTAATAATAATAATTAAAACAATTTTTCTGTTTTAATTATTATTAATATATAGCATTTTTGCGGATATATCAATAGTTATTTCTAAAATAAT
>CAJTMW010000039.1 GCA_910577275.1 uncultured Lachnospiraceae bacterium | reverse complement strand
AGACACCTTGTTGAACACGTCGCTGTCGTTCTGCTTTCGGATGTGGTGTACGACAATGACCGCCAGAGAGTGCCTGTCGGCAAAGTCTTTGATAATGGAGATGTCCCCGTAATCGCTTGCATAGGCGTTGTCTTTGGATGCGGTGCGGACTTTCTGCAAGGTGTCAATGACAATGAGCCTGCTGTCGGGGTATTCTTTCAGATAATCCTCCAACTGCACGATAAGACCGTCTGACAGCTTATCGCTTGCCACCGCAAAATGAAGCCGCCCGCTTGCTTCGTCCGTCAAGCGGAACAGCCTGTCCTGGATGCGGCAGAACGTGTCCTCAAGGCAGAGGTAAAGCACATCGCCCTCCATTGTCGGCATATCCCATAAAGGGATTCCCTGCGACACGCAAAGGCAGAGCTTTAACATGAGCCAGCTCTTGCCGATTTTCTGTGAGCCGCAGAACAGGGTTAAGCCCGTGGGTATCAGACCGTCCACCACAAAGGACGGCTTCTCAAGCGGCTCATAGAGGAGCGTGTCGGCGTTGACCGTCTGAAGCTTCTGCATGGAATTCCTCCTTTCGGGCGGTGTCTTGGGTTTTGTTGCGCATAGGCGTTGACCTCCTTAAAATAGATTTACTCCCACGAAAAGAGGTGGGAGTATGTAATGCCGCTCCCCACGCCGCTAAAAAGCGGATTCCTTTTTCGGGCGGTAATCGTCAAGGTTTGAGATACTTCCTCATTTCTACCTTGACTTTTTCCCTTGCAACCGAAACGGACTTCTGGACAGCGGAAGCGGTGCAATGCTCCATTTCACCGATTTGGTAAAAATTGAAATCATACTCGTAATAGAGCAGGAAGCGCCGCCTTTGTATCTCTGGCAGTCGGGCAACCGCTTTGTAAAATAATTCATTCCGTTCTTTCTCAATCATTCTTTCATCAAGCGATTTAGGCACTCTCAAAGCACGTTTGTAAAGCGTTTCGTCCCACACCTCGTTAAACTCCCTGTGCCGCTGGTTCCATTGCTGAAGGTTCCTGTTCCTCCTTTCCATCTGCCGAAATTCAATGAATAATTGTTCAGACACTTCCAGTTCGTGATGTTCCCCCTGCCCATCCTTAAAGCTGATAAAATACCTTGTGCCGCTTTCCGTGGATTCCTCCCGAAGCGTGTATGTCTTTGCCCCGTATGCCATTTCCTTTCCTCCTGCTAAAAAGTAGGAGAGCGTTTATCTCTCCCCACCAGATAGCCCATAGGAAAGCCATGATTTCCCCTCTAACGCTTAAATGGCTTCAATCTGCTCCGCAGCCTTTCCATCCGTCTGTAAACAGACTTTGTTGACAGCTTTACGGATGCTGCAATCTCCTTTGTGGAATAGCCCTGCATTTTCAGCAGGACGATTTGTAACGTGCGTTTGTCCACCGTGATTAAGGCAAGGTACAGAGTTTCGTTCTCAATCTCGTCCAGTAAATCAGAAACAGACTTTACCTCCGCCTGCTTCTCCCTGTCCGCCATGCCCTCAAGGTATTCGCCGAAGTCGCTCGCCCATCGGTAAAACCGCCTGTTGGAATTAAAATCTGCCCTGTCGTCTGTGCGGATTTGCTCAATGGTTGCTTCATCAACGCCGCATTCACGCAGAACCTTTTCCTCGGCTTCTTTCCAGATACGCCATTTTCTGTCCTCCCGTCCGTGGTTGTATGCCATCCTTATTTCCTCCAATCAGAATTGATTGAGAGGGCAGGAAAAGCCCCCTCATTTTCCCAAAGGAAAAAACAAGGGGGCTGAACGCCTTAAATTTTGTTTTCGATTATCTTCCTCAGCTTCGCAAGGATTTTGGCTTTGCGTTTGTTCACAACGCTCTGTGTCACACCTAACCGCAGCCCGACTTCCCTCTCGGAAAGTTCTTCAAAGAAGATGGCTTGTATCAATGCCTGCTCACCATCCGACAATAAGGGCAGGGCGGCTTTCAGCCTGTCCATCATCACCGCACGGACAACGGTTTCCGCAACGTCCACCGTTTCATCAACAATGAAATCAAGCACATTCCCCTCGCTGTCTGTAAAGCTCTCCAATGAGAGCAGCTTGTGGTTCGTGTCCAGTTTTTGAAGATAACGCCACCGTTCTTTATCCCGATAGAAATCCGTGTACTGTTCCCGAACGACTTCAAGCAGACAGCCCTGCACGGGGATAAACAGCTTGTCCATGTAACTCTGGTCGGCTTGCCTGCGGCGGCAGAAGTCCATATAGGACAGTTCTACATAGCCGCTATTCTCTTTGATATATACTTTTCTTAGTGCGTATTTCACCGTAAGTACCTCCTATCTGAATTTTTGAAATGCTAAAATCCAGATGGAGAGGGCGGGGAGCGGCAACGAATATCAAATACAGCCCTGCGGCACATTCCGATAAAAAACGACAAAAGAAAAACCGCAAAGGTTCTGTGACCTCTACGGTTATAGGAGATACATATTCTGTTAAGTGGAGATTCTACTTCTGGTTTCATGGTGAGAAGTAGCGTTGCATAAGCAGGGATTTTTTTAACTGGCTTCCTGCCATTCCCCGATATGCTATGTATGGATAAAATCTGCGTTGCATGAACAGATAGGTTACTGCCCGAAAAAAGGACATAAAAAATCCCTCCAAACTTTAAAACAGGTCTGGAGAGTGTCTGTTAAGTCTTTTCGGGTATAGCAATACCGCCCACCATAACACCGTTTTTTTATATGGTGGGCGTTTGCCTTAAAACCTTATGAAATAAAATAGAGCCAACGAACTGTGATTTTATTTCACAAGTTCATCGGCTCTGCGTCTATGCGTCTGGCTCTGTGATGACTGTAAGTTGTAAATCCTTTACTTCAATTAAAGTTTCCCGCTTGCACTTCGGGCAATAGAGAGGATAGTTTTTTAAGACAGTATCTTCTCTAATTCTATCACGGGTTTTACTACCACAAATAGGGCAGAGTATCCATTCCACATTGTATGGCTTTTTATGATTAGTTGTCATTTTTTGATACCCTCAAAAGCAGAAATGATACCACAATCAACAATTGAAAAATTCCCAAACGAAAATTTCTTATTCGTGATTATTTCGGCTCTGTTTTTCAATTGTTATGTAACGGATAATTACCATTATTTCCTTAATAACCAATATCATAGACAATAGTAATGTGAGAATCCATCGGGTCATGTTCTCTCCTTTAATTAACAGTCCGATAAAGGACAGGATACCCAACACTCCAATTACCAGAAGAACGATAGAGCCGCTTAACTGTAAGTTTCTTTTTTTCACCGTAAATTCCTCCTCGTTTCACTCAATATCAGAAAGAATACCGCAGTCAATAAACGAGAAGTTTCCAATCGCGAATTTCTTGTCGGTTATCTTTTCCGCGAGCTGTCTGCTTTCAATAAATTCATCGGTCACGATTACAAAAAATTGCTTATCCGACTGATTGACAAGATAAAATTCTTTATCTGTATTTTTGATGCCGTTAAGCAATTCTGGTATTCCAAATGGTGCATCTGTTAAAAAGCCTATTGCATTATCCGTGATTTTCTCTCCTTTGGTGAGTATCTGCTTACCTAAGAGACCATGTATTTCAGCATTTGGATACTTTTCTATTACAACCATATCCTTTTTACCTGCCTTTTTGCTCCATCTCCCCTTAAATTTCCGAGTATAAGAATAATCATCAAGATTAATTTCTTCTCTCATAACAGACAAATCAATACTTTCTCCGCTATCAAGAAGATAATCAATACTGATATCAAGGAGTTTAGAAAGTTGTTTAAGGTTTTCTATGTCGGGCATTCCTTTGTCGGCTTCCCATTTCGTAATTGCCTGCCGTGATACTAAAAGTTTCTCTGCCAACTGCTCTTGTGTAAGTCCTACGCTTTTCCGTGCGGACTTTAATTTTCCGCCTAATGTCATTTTTGCTTCATCATTCTTCACCATTTTATAATCCTCCGAAATTTAAGTCAGCTTATCGCTGCCTTCCTAATGATAATTTCCTCAATACCCCATTACAAGAAACGCTCATTTTCATAAAGGCAACGCTTCGTAGCATGGCTGGTTTATAGCTTATAAGTTAATCAAACTTTTCTTGTCATACGCACCCCTAATCACCATTTATAACTGTAATGTAATCTTTTAGATTACGGCGTACACCTACATTCTCGCCATAATCATTTATATATCCTGCTCTTAAAATCATTTGCACACTTTCTGTTACCCCTAACTCGTTCTGTATTTCCTCACTATATGGGATTACTTCGAGCATAGCACTTAACGGTTGAATGGAAATATTATTCTCGACACATCTGTACCAAAATGCCTGTGTTTTTCTTCCCGCTTCAATCCAATCAGTTATTGTATCTTCACCTGTAATCACAAAGAACGCACTACAATTTTCAGTTTGCTTTTCTGCTGTTTCAATACCTTGCGTGGCAAAAGTATCATTTTCAGCATTTTTATGATTTGTCGTCAAATAATAAAACGCTTTTATTATGCCATTCAAACCAATCATTTCAGCAGAGATTCCATCTTTCTTCTGTTCGACTTCCGTATTTGAAAATCGCATCCATTGATTTAATTCTTTTCGATATTCCGCTTCTGCGGATTGCTTTGTAATAGCTTCCATTGTTCCGTTTTTTAGATATTCAAATTCTGTCGTCCCCGTTTCGTAACAGTAAATACCGTCAATATCTTTCAAAAGTTGTATAATCACTTCTGGATTTATTCTGTCCGTGTTATAGCTACGCTTATCTGTATGACGGCGTTTTATCGTTTCAAGCTGTCTGCTGTTTATTTCTGCATTTTCACGCCTGCAATATGATACCATTGCAATTTCATTATGAGTGTCTGAAAAATCCGCATATTCTACCATCGTGTCATATCCATACGCATCAAAAGCAAAAGCCAATGCTTCAATATAGCATCCTAATGATATATAAATTTCCCGATATTCTGGGTCAACAAATTCTAATGTTCGCTCTGCGTCAATAGAAATCCTTATTCTTTGTTCCCGCACATCCAACTTTACCTTCCAACTTTGCGTATTATGGGAGTTGGCAGTAAGGGACGCATAATATAAAACAGAACAAAGTTCATCGCTCACACCATTCAGTTTTTTATCTGTGTTCACCTTAGCAGGTTTTCCAAGTATGTACAAAGTAATTGCACCTCCCGAAATAATAATAGCTATAACAATCAATAACACCTTTATTGCTTTTCTTCTCATAATGTTTCCTCCTGCATATTTTGACAACAACCTAACAATGCAAGAAATTCCTGTTTAACAAATTCATCATTGTCAAAGCCCAACAATTTGTAATAGGCTTTTTTATACTCTGCCATTCGTATAATTCCAGATATGCTGCTCCAGAAAAAAATCATAATCTTATCTGTATTGCTTTCTGGCTTAAAAATATTAAATAGCACTCCTTGTTCTATTATTGTTTTTACAAGGTCACTCAAATGCAATCCCAAATCATAAATATCTTTATAAACCTGCGGTGTTTCATCAGCGGATACATCAACATTTATATATCCAATCATTCCCTCAAAATAAATAGGATACTCTTTGCATAGTCTTTGAATAGAGAAACAAATCTCTAAATATTTTTCCCTCCATTGCTCTGGTGAATGGGTTTCTTGTAAAATAATATTTTCTATCGTTTGAAACAGCTTCTGCATATGTTGATATACCAAAGAAAAGAAAATCTCTTCCTTGTTTTCAAAATATACATATAAAGTAGCTTTACTGTATCCCGCCTTTTTTGCTATCTCATCAACAGTAGTAGAAGAGATACCTTTTTCAATAAACAACGCAGAGGCTACAGTAGTTATCTTTTCCCTATGAACACTTAATGGTTCTTTTTTTCTCCTAGCCATACATATCCTCTCTATAATTAAACTATCAGTTCAATTATACTTTGCTTATGAATGTTTGTCAATCCATATGTCGGAATGTTCACAAACATATTACTTTTATTCGCCGCTTTACTATAAACTCCCAGAAAAGAAAAACGACAGAGCTTTTACCCTCTGTCGTCGTATTACCTATGCGAAAATGATTTCATTATTCACAATCTCCCTCGCACACGCCCTTATGTTATTGAGCCGTCCCGTCCATTCTAAAGCGTTTTCTTCCTTTAGGCGTTCCGTTATGCCCTGTGCCTGTTTCATGCCCTCTATGAGCCTTTCAAAGCGTTCCTGCGCCTGCCTGTCGATGTCGGCAAGGTAAGAATTGAGCCTACCGCTTGTGAGCAGATTGGTGTATGTAACTTTGTGGTACTGCTTCAGATAGTCCAGATGCCGCTGTTCCCATGTGCCTATTGGCTGTTCTTCTTCGGCGGGTACGGTTAAGCACGGGATTAAGTAATCTCCTTGTCGTTCGTATTTGCCGCCCAGTTCCTCAAATAATGATTTTGCCATTGTCTGTTACCTCCACATTCTTTTTTATTTGAATGTCCGCAAAATCCGTCCTACATCGGACGGCCTCCATGGCACGTCCAGATGGTGAAGGGCAGCCAGCCTGTCCTGCACATTGGTCCCGGCGCCCATCTTCTGGGTGGAGCCCAATAAAAAACGAACCTGCCCGCTTCTTACTTTTGCGAACAGCTCCGCTTTTTTTGCATCCGTACCGGCGTCATGGATAAAAGCAATTTCCCTCTCCGGCACGCCTTTTTTTACCAGCTTATCCCGTATATCCTCATAGACATTGAAAGCGCCGTCCCCTTTAGGCGTAGACAAATCCGAAAAGATAAGCTGCGTCAGCTTCCCCTCCTTTCCCTGCTCCCATATCCGGAACGCCCTCTGTGCACATGCCGAGACCTTTGAGCCCGCATCGTCCGGGTAACTGCTGTCAATAATCCGCTGGTCAAGGGCCAGCTTCCTCCCGTCATTGGTAATCTTTAACATGTTATCAACCGCCGGATTTACCCCTCCTCCCCGTACATTTTCTGCCCGCTCTGCCAGATTCTGTATCGCCTCCTTTTGATAGGCGCTCGGCTTCAGAACCACATTTTCGTACACCGCTTCCGGCACCGGCAGTTTCAGCATATCCGCAGTCTGGATATCCGCGCACTCCTTAAAAACAGCCATCAGCTCCGGAAGGTTAAAAAATTTGGAAAACCTTGTCTTTGTCCTGTAGCCTGTCCCCTCCGGGGAAAGCTCCCTGACCTCCTGCGTCTCCCCGAACGTGGACGCCCAGCTGTCAAAGTGTTCCCATCCGGATTCCTGCAGGGCATCATACTGTAAGTAACGCATATTCGTATAAAGCTCGCACATACTGTTGCTGATTGGCGTACCCGTGGCAAAAGTAATCCCTCTGCCCCCTGTCAGCTCATCCATATACCGGCACTTGGCAAACATATCCGAAGATTTCTGTGCTTCCGTCTGGGAAATCCCCGCTACATTCCGCATCTTTGTAAACAGAAACAAATTTTTGTAAAAATGGCTCTCATCCACAAACAGCCTGTCCACCCCAAGCTGCTCAAACGTGATAACGTCGTCTTTTCTCGTATTGTCGTTCAGCTTTTTCAGCCTTGCTTCCAGAGACTTCCTCGTCTTTTCCATCTGCTTGATACCGTAATTCTCCCCATTAGCCGCCTTCATTTCCCTGATGGACTCCTGTATTTCCTCTATCTGGCGTCCGATAAGCATTATCTGCCTCTCCACCGACAAAGGGATTTTCTCAAACTGGCTGTGCCCTATAATCACCGCATCAAAGTCGCCCATGGCTATCCGGGAACAGAACTTTTTCCGGTTGGCCGGCTCAAAATCCCGCTTTGTAACCGCCAGTATATTAGCGCCCGGATAAAGGCGCAGGAAATCCCCCGCCCACTGCATCGTAAGATGGTTCGGCACCACAAACAGGCTCTTACTGCAAAGCCCCAGACGCCTGCTCTCCATTGCCGCCGCCACCATCTCAAAGGTTTTCCCTGCACCCACACAATGGGCAAGCAGCGTATTTTTCCCATAAATCTGATGCGCCACCGCATTTGCCTGATAAGGCTCCAGATGGTATTCCGGCGACATCTCCGGAAATGTCAGGTGGGAACCGTCATATTCCCTCGGCCTGACAGAGTTAAATAAACGGTTATACTTCTCACAGAGCGCCCGCCTCCTCTCCGGTTCCGCAAAAATCCACTCCTTAAAAGTATTCTTAATCACTTCCTGTTTCTGTCCGGCAAGCACCGTCTCCGTCCTGTTCAGCACCCGCTTTTCCCCATCTTCTGTCTTTACCAAATCGTAAATGCGGGTGGTCCGCAAATTCAGGGCGTCCTCCAGAAGCCTGTATGCATTTGCCCTGCCCGTGCCATACGTCACTTTCACCGTAGCGCTGTCCTCATTGACATTCTTCCCCTTGATGACCCATTGGTCGGTAGCTTTTATATACCGGACGTCTGATAACTTGTGTTTGATGTAAAGTTCCGGTACTTCAAAAGTTTCATACATAAAATCCCTGACATACTCCGGTTCTATCCATGTAGCCCCTAATGTCACCTCAATTTCAGACGCCTCCAGGTCCCTTGGCTGAACCTTTTCAAGCGCCGCCACATTAACGGCATATTCCCCGTTATTATCAGCAAAAGCCCTTGCCGTCTCCAGCTTTACCCGCACATTTCCGCTTAAATATTCGTCTGCCGTCTCCCACTTTTCCGTGACAGGATTGCGGAAAATCACGCCGGAAAGCTCCTCAGCCACCTTCCCTTTATCCCGCCCTGTAAGGGTGGACATATAATCAAGGTCAATCATTCCCTTTTCATTCAGGGATACCGCCAGAGCCTCGGCTGACGTGTCCACGCCTGTAATGACAGTACGCTTTTTAATCGTGCGCTTGGTGAAGATATCCGCCTTCCCCGCAAACTTCCCGTCCTCGTCCAGCTTTTCCAGCGAGCATAACAGGAAGTACCCGGAATCCTGTCCGAAGGCGAGCCTGTTTGCCCTGTCATTTATCCGGCCAAACCTTTCAACATACCCGTCATAAAGCCTGCCCAGCAGCTCCTGTTTTTCCCTGACCGCAGAATCCTCCGATTCCTCCATCTGTATCTTCAGCAGCTCCTGTACGCAGCCATATATGGCCAGCATACCCCTGATACGTTTTTCCGCCGTATCAGATACTTTTACAGGCTTCATAACTGCATTTTCACGGTAATATATCCTGTTATCCACAAGCGCATAGCTGAAATTTTTTACTCCCGGTTCTGCCGGAAGCAATTCCTCCTCCGCCTCCTTTTCGTCCATGTCAGCCTCCACGGTTTCTATCCGCCCCCGGATATTGGCTGCTGCTTTCCCCAGCTTTTCCCCAAGGCTCCCCTCTACCGGAAGGCACTTCATCTGCGGCCCGAACGGCCCGCTCATGACCTCCATCTTTCCCAGAACCATTTCCGGATGCGCAAGGAAATAGCTGTTCATATAGAGCCTGCTGTGGCCGTTCTCCCCGTTTTCCTTTACATAATCCCCCTCGTAAACCACAGAGGTTTCCACCCACTCCGGCAGGCTGGCGGATAAATCCCTCTGCCTCTCCCTTTTCTGGAAAAACAGGATATCCGTCGTAATGTCAGTATCCTCGAAAGTCCTCTCCGGGAGCCTTATTGCCCCCAGCAAATCGCACCTCTGCGCAAAATACCTCCTTGCCCGGCTGTCCTTCTTGTCAAAAGTCCCTCCCCCCATGCCGTTTGTCGTCACCATCGCCACAATACCGCCCGCTCGCACCTTATCTATTGCTTTTGCAAAAAAATAGTCGTGGATAAGGAAATTGTACTTATCATACTGCCTGTCCACCACCTTATATCCCCCGAACGGCACATTCCCGACTACGGCATCAAAGAAACCGTCGTCATAAGATGTTTCCTCAAATCCGGCTATCTCAATATCCGCTTTTGGATAAAGCATCTTTGCAATCCTGCCGGTAAGGCTGTCAAGCTCCGCCCCGTACAGCCTGCTCCCCAGCATCTTCTCCGGCAGCATTCCGAAAAATTTCCCGATGCCAACGGAAGGCTCCAGAATCTTCCCCCTCTGGAAGCCCATCTTATCAATCACTTCATAAATTGCCCGGATGACAGCATCCGGCGTATAATAGGCATTCAATGTACTGGCCCTTGCCATGGCGTATTCTTCTTCTGACAACAGCCCCTTTAATTCCTGATATTCCTCCTTCCATCCCTCTTTGCTTTCATCAAAGGCGTCCGCAAGGCCGCCCCACCCGACATACCGTGATAATACCTCCTGCTCCTTCGGCAGCGCAGGACGGTTTTCACTTTCTATCTCCTTCAGCAGCCGAATCACTTCCACATTCCTCTGAAATTTCTCCTTAAGGGATAACCTGATTTCCTTCTCCCCCGGCATAATCCGGAAATTAACCGCTTCCGCCCTGACCGCGGCCATAACGGTTCCTCCCTGACCTTCAGGCTGCCCTCCATTTTCAGCCTGCTCCCGGCCTCCGCTTTCCGCATCTGCCCATCCGGCTTCCCTAAATCCCTGCCTGTAACGCGCATAATCCTCCATCTTTTCCGCATTCAGGTAGCTGCCCTTCGCAATCAGCATACGGATACACTTTTCCGCGCTCCGCCAGTTAACCAGTACCTCTGCCGCAGGCGCAATCAGGCTGCCTTTTGACAGCCTGATACCCTTTGAACTATAGCCCGCAAAGCTGCTGTCCGTTCCCGGCAGGGCGCCGCCGTAGCCTCTCGTTCCGTATTCCTTCCGCAGGAAATCCGCATTTTCTTTCGGGAAATGGTTCTGTGAAAAAAATTTATAAATGCGCCGCTTGTCAGCCCCGCTCCCCCTAATCAGCACCGCGTTAATCTCGTCCTGCGTAATAAATTCCCGCCACTTCACCGGTTTATCTTTGTTATCCATATAAGTATGGCTTTCAACCATAGCTCGGATTCTTTTTTCAGCCATCTCCCAGGTCAGGAATACCGAATAATCTTCCTTTGCGGCAGTACCGTAGGCAAACCGCATCCCCTCCCTGTCAAACCATGTGCATACTTCCTGCCCGTCTATCTCAAACCCCTTCCCTCCGGTTCCATATTCCCCGGCAAGGAACCCTGAGATTTCTTCCGCTCTGCCTCCTGCCTGATACTGCGAGTTAATACGTTCTTTACTGCCCTTCCTGCCTCCGCCTGTCCAAAGTATCCCCTCAATATATTTATCCTGAACAGGAAGCAGCATGGATGCGGAAGCATTTACGTCCGCACCGGAAAACATTACCGTCCCCATCTGCTCCCCAACAGTCGGGAACAGGCTTAACTGCACATATTCCTCTTTTTGCGCCTTCTTCCTTGAACCTTTTTTCCGGGACAGACTTGCACCGTCCCCCGCCGGGCCCTTAAGAAAATCCCCAAAAGAAAAACCGGCTGATAAAGAATCCTCCGGTTTCTGCTCTCCAATATTTAACTGTATATCAGCTCTTCCAGAACTGTCTCCTCCGCCGCCTGCCTGATTCCGTTCATTTTCTGAACCCAAAGTAACTGGTTCCCGGCTTTGAGCTGTTCGTTTACCCCTCTCTGCACCATCATCCGTCCGGTCATGTCTTCCATTCTCTCCTCCGCCTGTTTCTGAACCATCAGCAAATGTGCTTTCAGCTTCCCTTCCAGCAGAAGCGCCGTATAAATCCCGCTCCTGTGCTCTTTCAGGTAATCCCTCCGCATCAGTCCGTATTTCGTCAGCTCCCCTTCCGGCTGTCTGTCCGCCTGTAACGCCGGAATCAGGTAATCCCCGTTTCTCTCGTATCTCACTTCCATTCTGTTCCCCCTTTTCTTTGTCCCGGCTTTCCGGTTCCCGTCTGTCACTTTCACGCTTTAAAGTATTATAATCTCTTGCAGTTATACTTTCAAGTCCGTTTTGCACTTTTCCGTTATTCTTTTCTGCCTCAGGATTTTTTGCGAGCTCCCTGTCATATGCACGGACTACCTTCTTTATCTCTATAAGCACAGGCATTACATTTTTGTATATACTGTCCCCCAATACAGAAAGCGTCCCAAGGGTATTAAACTCAAAAATATAAGGGAAGCTGATTTCCTCTGCAAGTTCCGCCTCCCCCACTCCGCATCTTCTCAATACCGTATAAGCAATACTGCCTGCAAGCGTCTCCCTTATCCTTAATTTGAAATTCAGCTCATCATACTCCTCCAGATAACTTCCGGCACAGGTATACCCCATTTCATCCGCCGCCTGCTCATAAGCGTCTTCTGCAATCCGGCCGGCTATCTCCTTTATCCTGTCACCAAATCCGCTCTCCTTAACCGTCGCCCCATAAAGTTCTTCCAGCCTCCCGATTACAGCCTCCTTATGCTCCTCCCGCATTACCCAGATATAAGGGAAACGCCCGCTCCCCTTTAATTTATGTACATCGGAAATATCAAAAACATGTTTAAGGCCTGTATAAGGCACTTCATCATCAAGAAGGGCAATCCCTTTTGCGCCGCCGTTTACCCAGCAGTGCATGACTTCATTCCATTCTTTCATAGAGGCACAGGCTTCCGCATCAGGCCGCTGGGCATAAATACATATCTGCTCCCTGAACGGGTACTTATATATCCGTGAAGCCGTATTCAGATACCTTCTCCAGCTTTCCCCGTCCCACACCATCCTTTTTGCAGTTTCCCTTACCAATTCGGAAATCAAATCACGCTTTCTCACGCTCTCCCTCCTCAACACAATAAATTTTCTTTTCCATCCCAACAGAAAAAGCGGCCAGAATTGACCGCTTTTTCATTCACAGAATTTTGTTTTACCTCTATGATTCCATACTAATACAAAATTTTATCTTCACAACTACAATCTTTCTTCTTCTCATCTTTCGTATATACAAACATTTCATCTATTATCTCACTTATCTCTTTCTCATTCTCTAAATGAATTTGTAGTTCAAAAATAATATCTCTAATTTTCTTTGCAATACTCTCGTAATTATACTCTATATTATCATCTATTGCCTCCGCAACTCCGCCTTCATCATCAAATTCGTAATATCCCACTGTTAATTCGACACAGCCTCTAGCTATCACTTCTTGACCTTTACAAAATAGTATATCAATTGTCTCCAACTCCCCTCCTGAAGGTATTCCCATAAAGCTATCTAAAGATAAACGATATTCATTATCTTTATCATCAATAAAAGCTACTGTTTCTCCATAACCTATTGAATCTGGCAAATACGACTTATCCGCTAACTTTGATGTTCTGTTATAATTATTTTCTGCCCATATAATGATTCCTTCAATATCATCATCGGTTATAACATCAATATCACTCCCCAATGGAAAACTATTTTTTTTATTAATTATTTTCGATAGTTTTAATAATTTATTTCTAGCCTTTTCCCTATTTATTTTAATTATGTCAATTAGCATATCATAGGTTAAACAAATATCTTCATATGATTTATAAACACTATTGATTTCCCCAAATAAATACTTAAATTCCTCCTCCATTTCTGAGTCTTCAAGATTACTTGCTAAGTAATCATTATATTTATTTAATGATTGAAGTCCAAAAATTCTTCTTGAATCATCAATTTCCTCCTGCATATAATTGTATACATCTTCTTCTACTTCAATTCTTTCTATTCGAGTATCAGAATTTAATATTATTTTAAAAGGTATTATTCTTACATCTCTTTCTCCTCTTTTAATCTCAATTCTACATCCAAATCTTGAACTATGCTTTTCCTTAATCTTCCTTGTTTCAACATAAATGTATGATTTTTCCTCAGAATCCCATACAGCATTATCATAATCTTTATAAGTACACAGAACATCTATACTCGCTTTGACTAAAAGTGTCGCAATAACCTTTTCATCAGTGATTTCATCAATAGTATGTATTCCGATTGATGCTTTAGACATTTCTTGCACTACAAAATCATGATAAGCATATCCGTATTCTATTCCATCTTTATCATAAGAAAGCCCTATTACCTCCACACAGTTCTTATCCAAGACATATTTTTTCACCATATTTGCAATTAAAAACTGTTTTCTCTTTATACTATTTAATATATCTTCATACTCTTTTTCTTCTTTATTTATCGCATTGTATAGTTCCCCTAATGAAGAAAAGAATAAATGATTCTTTGATGCCTTACATGCTTTTTTTAATCCCTTATCCATACTAACAATTGCTATGATTTCATCTTTTCCAAATCTTGCTCTAATTTGATTTGCAATAAATGCATCTGGAAACTCCTTTCTTTTTCTATCATTATCCTCAAATGGCGGTTTAAAAGAAAAATAATCTTCCAGAATAGAGTCTAAATCTATTATACTCGTTTTAATTGTCTCTACTTTGATTTCATCTAAAAATCTTCTTAGTTCAGCTTTACTTTTTTCTCTAACATCATCCTTCTTCGCACTTAAGAGAATATGCCCTACTCCTATTTTTCGGATTAACTCTTCCGGCAAAACTGATAAAGCATCTTTTCTCGATTTCCTGATTAACTTACATAATTCATCTCCTTTATCTACAATATGTTTTTCAACTTCGCGAACTACTATATCGCTTAGAATCACTTTTATTTTATTTTGCTGAACATACTTTACAAGCAAACTAAGGGTACTATCTTCGCTAAAATCAAATTTATTAGATATAAAGATATTAGTATCAATTGTTACATTTAAAGGATATTTAATCATTTTCTCTCCCTCCAAACATCTACTACACTAATTATTCCTTGATGTCCAATTCCTCTCAGTCTTATGGAGTTTTTGCCATTAACAATCCGCCACCTCTATTTTTCCCTCAATAAGATTATTAAGGAACTCATTCAGCATATCTGCCCCTTTATAATTTCTTTTTATTTTTTCAAACAATCCTGCACACTCTTTTTTACAACTTTCTTTTATAGATTTGATTTCTTCTTCACTTTTATCTCCCTTATATTGGCCGCCGTTTACCCAATAGCGGCTTAATGTTCTGTAAGCCACATATTTTTCAATATCTTTTCTCAATTCCTTATTCTCAAGCTCATCTCCATGCGCCACACATATAAAGATTAAATCCGTATATTTTTTACTGATATCCCAATAAAGCTCTTGTGCCCGGCTTGGACATATATCATAAGAAAACATGTAC
>CAJTMW010000038.1 GCA_910577275.1 uncultured Lachnospiraceae bacterium | reverse complement strand
GCATATCCCATACAGGCCGGTCATTCGATTGGAATAATCCATCGATGAACTGCCTTTATCATAGGTCATTTTTGTACCCTGTGCCGTATGTCCATAAAGTAGGAAATCGCGGCAAAAATCAAAAATTTCCACGCTTATGGAAATGGTATGGTATAATGGGATTGACGGCGGCAGCCAGCCGCAGAAAGGGGTGCGTGCGCCGTGAAAGGTGCTACTACAATTCAGGAAAGACTTTGGGAGCTACGCAAGGATAAGGGCTTGAAGCTGGAAGAGCTGGCAAAGCAGACCGGCATTTCAAAATCAGCCCTCGCCAGCTATGAAGCCAACGATTACAAAGAAATCAACCACGGGAATCTGATTACGCTGGCTGATTTTTATGGAGTATCACTCGATTATCTGTTTTGCCGGACAGAAAACCGGGAGCAGATAAATACGCCTTTAATGGAGCTGCATTTGAGCGATGAAATGGTGGAGCTTCTAAAAAACGGGCGTATCAATAACCGGCTGCTCTGTGAGCTTGCCACTCATAAGGATTTTATCAAATTTTGGGCGGATATTGAAATTTATGTGGACGGTATCGCCAACATGCAAATCCAGAACCTTAACTCCCTTGTTGATTCTATCCGGCATGAAATCATTGAACGCCACCGTCCCGGTGAAGATGACCCATATCTGAAAGTGCTGCAAGCCGCCCATGTGACGGATGATGAATATTTCAGCCGTATGGTGCTGGACGATATAAACCTGATTATCCGCGACATCCGGGAAGCTCATAAAAACGACAGCGAGAGCGCGCCCCAGACCACGGTTGCCGATGAACTGAAAGAAAATCTGGACGCGGTGGAAAATTTCAAGGGCAGCCGTCAGGAGAAGCTGGTGTTTCTTTATTGCAAGCAGCTCGGTATCAACTATAAAAATCTGTCGGAAGAAGAATTTCGCTGGTTTATCCGTATTCTTCAAAAGTCAAAGAAAATGGGTACGCCTATCAATCAGAGAAAAAAACGGTAAAATAATCGCTGGGGCATGGTTGTTTTTTGCTTCCCATGTAACATCATTTGTGCTGTGATTATCTAATCAAATTTTTCTTATACTTTTTTACAATAGATATTTTTGCTCTATATTTGACCTCTACTGGACAAATAGGCAGAAAAACAATGAAGCAGCCACAGATAGAGTTCCTCTGTTAGTGGCTACCTTTTACTCCAAAAAGAAGAGAGTGGAATTCAAAGAATTCCACTCTAATTATTGATAAAAATTTTTGTATTATTAGATAAAGTATCCAAAATACTGCATCAGTGCCAAAAAACCTAAAAACAAATTGATTATAAATAATACGCCAAACAATAACACCAAAACAGCATTAAAAATCTTTATGCTATTAGATTTTGCTTCTTTATAACTTAAACACCCATTAACAATCCACAATAGAAGCAATGGATTCCATCCTAAAATTGGAATTAAAAATGCCAATCCAAATGAAATTCCTATAAATAAAACATATCGACGATCCGGATTTAAAATCCATTTTCTGAGAAACAGTTGCAGTTGTTTCTTCATACTTCAATCGTGAAATTCGATACATTAGTAAACGGTCCGAGCGTACCTGTTACGTAATCAACTCCCGGAATAGGGCAACTAACAGTATGTGTTGTTGTGACAGTAAACGAAGCCGAAGTTTTGTTGCTATTGATAGCTGGCTTTGTAGTCCTTATGCTATCCAAACTTCCAGAAAAAAGTGCTCCTAAATCACTAAAAGACACATTTATAGTAGGAGATGGAAAATCAATAATCTCATTTGTAGAATCTTGATATCCATATGAGCCAGTAGCAGTAACAACTAAATACCAACTTTTACCATCATAAGGGAAGCCATTTTGTTTAACCAAATGGACTACACTTTCTTCATACTGAGGGTGCAAAACTGTGCGAGTCGTTACATCTGGAACAATATTCTTATGTCCAGTCAATTGAGAAATTCCTTCTTTAAAACATCCAGATAAAATAGCATCATAATTTCCACTTTGGTAAATTGCATTATATCTTGTTAAAAAGCTATTTGTTATGTCTATTCCGTTAGCGTTATATACTTCACCTTTTCCCTCAAATACTTGGTCACACACCCTCTTAAAATCAGCACTGGCAACAGGAACCTCTCTTTCATCAACTGATGAAGCGAAAGCCGTTGTGCTGAAACTGAATATCAAACACAAAGTCAAAAACATCGCAAATAATTTTTTCATTTTCGCCATAAAAAACCTCCTTATTTTGTAGAAAAGTTTGTGTGGTTCCTTTTAAATAATAGTATAATTGTGCGAAATATTCAAGTTATTTTTTGAATAATTATAATTATTGTTTATATCCAACAAAATTTTATAATTATGTATCTACTCCCGTTCTAACTCTATCACATCTGAAATATCACAATTTAGAGTTTCACAAATCTTTGTCAGCGTTTCCATGCTGATATGCTTTCCCTTTCCCATGTTGGCAATCATATTTGTGGTAAGACCGGCAGCCAGCCGTAAATCCTCTTTCCGCATATTGCGTTCTATCAGCGTATGCCATAGCGGTTTGTAGCTTATATACATCTATCAGCCTGCCTTTCTCCCCGTGTCGGGGGCTTTTGTACTCATTATACCATTGGACTTGCTAAACCACAAACATTTCTTGACCGCTCGCCGGTTCTGTCTGGATTGTGCTTTTCCTTTCCGCTTTTTGATTACATCTAATTAGCCATGAACTGCTTGATTCCCTGGCTTTTCGAAGCCGCATTATCCCCGCCGTAGCCCTCTAAGAGGTTTATCACCCCCCATACCGCCACGCCCGCGCCGATGGCCGTCACGACCGTTTTTAATCCTGTTACCGCTGTTGTAAAAAATGCCATTTTTCTTTTTCCGGAACCGCAGGTTAATTTTTTTATTTTCTGGCCCAAAAGAACAGCGGGCCGTATTTCCCATAAATACAGCCCGCCCACGCTGCGGCTCCGGTACTCCTTTCCCAATGAATTTTATGAATGTCTTTTGAGCCAATTCCTTTCCGACTGCACAGCCCGCAGGCGGCAGTCTGTTTCCGGTATCATTTCCCGCCTATAATCAGGAACCTCCCGTCTTTCCCATAAACCCTCCTGTCACAGGTTGCAAGCGTTATCAGCCTCTCCGGGAATCCTTCCGGTTCCCTGTACAGAAACGCCATTTCCTTAAGCTGTGCCATCCATGCAAGGCACTCCTTCCTGTTTCCGTGGTTCCTCACCCGGAAATCCCATTCCCCCACATCATCCACGTTATATTTCACTACGGCAATGACCTCATAGGCAGCCATGTTTTCATAACGGTCCGTGTAGAACAGCACGCTGTTTTCATTAAAATATTCAGCATCTTCATACCGCAAAAGCACCGAAAACATCGCGTCCGAGCCTGTGCCCATGTTGTGGCCGTAAATCACACGGTTAAAATCCCCCTCCTCCGTATCCCTGTCCATGAAAAGGCATCCGGAATTACTTCTTTTTCCCATAAAATCGTGGGAAAGATAAAACCGGTTATCCACAGCCCCCACTACCGGAAGGTCAACCAGATTCGGCAGGCACAGCCACCCGATAATATCCCTGTTAATCTCCGCCAATGCGTCCCAGTCATAAGACGCATTTTCTGCTTCTTCCGCTTCCACATGCATTTCCCTGCCCGGCTCCGTCTCCCTGAATGAATTTTCAGCCAGGAATCCCGACGCCTCATAGGAATGCCCTGAAATTTCAGCAAGCTTCCGGTATTCCACAGCTTCTTTCTCTGTACGCTGTAAGATTGCCGCCACACATACCGCCGAGGCGGCAATCAAAAATATTCCTACAGCGGCAGTAACCACCCTACTTTTTTCCATCGCGCTTTTTCTTTCCCGGAACACAGGCGGCGGCCACAAGAAGCGCGCCATATACCCCGATGATAACAGCCGCCGGAATCAGCGATATCCGCCCTGTCTGGATTACCGGCTCCGCCATTCTCCCCTTATCCTGCGGCGCTCCATATCTTTCTGCCTGCGCACTGACAGCATCTGCAGCCGCCACACCGTCAGCAGATACTTCCTCCGCGGCTTCCGCATTTTCCTCCGCATACCCGCTGCTTAAACTTACTTCAGTATCCAGATAATAAACCTTATTTTCAGAAACGCCGCCAGCTTCGTCCGTACTGCCCGCACCGTCTGTATCAGATACAACAGGGGGATTCTCCGTATTGCCTCCCTCCCCCTCATTGCCGCCGTCTCCGCCATTTTCCCCGGTTCCTGTATTTCCTCCGTCTCCTGTATTGTCTCCTTCCTCTTTATTTCCTCCGTTCCCTGTATTGTCTCCTTCCTCTCCTTCGTTCCCGACAGCTTTCCAACCGGCATAAAAGTTACTGTCCCCATCAGGTACATACCCTTCCCCGGCTCCGCCCACGTATTCATTTAACGCCTCGTCTTTATACCAGCCGGTAAACTCAAACCCTTCTCTGGCCGCATCCGGTAAAGTAATTGCGTCCCCCTGTTCCACTGACACAGCAGTCTCCCCGCATTCCCCTCCGTTCGCATGAAATGTTATGGTAAATTTGGGCTTTTCCTTTTCTTTCCACCCGGCGTACAGCGTCACGTTCCTTTCAGGAAGATACCCTTCCCCGGCTCCTCCCACATACTCCTCAAGGTTCCCGTCCTTATACCAGCCGGTAAATTCATACCCCTCGCGGACTGCCTCCGGCAACGTGATTTCCACATTTGGTTCCTCCATAATTTCCGTCTTATCACACTCACCGTCCCCGGCCTCAAACGTCACTACCACTTTCCACACCGCATACAGCGGCCCGTCCTCTTTCGGCGTATAGTCACGCCCCGCGGGCCAAACCTGAAAAGTATGTGACCCATCTTCATTAACAATTCTTTCAAGCCACCCCAAAAAGTGAAATCCTTCTAACGTGGCGGCCGGCAGTATCAGGCTTTCCCCTTTTTTCACAGTAATACTCTCAACCTCACATTCGCCCCCGTTTGTGTCAAAAAAAGTTGTACAGGTTTCCGGCTCCGCCGCATTTACATACAGGGTAAAATCACCGATGAGTACGGCACAGATGCCAAACATTACTGCAAAACACAAAAAATATTTTAAACTCTTTTTCTTTTTTCCCATCTTTTTCCCAGAGGATAGTTCCCCTCTCTCCTTTCTCAATAAAAAAAGGATTTATATGCTTTTCCCCACAAGACGCATAATAAATCCCTGAAAACAGTTACTTACGAAAATATTCCCTCTTTTGTCAGCCGGATAAATCCCCGAAGTCGTAGCACTCAACCAATTCGCTGGTTTTTAAGACAAGCCTCCTTTTGATATATCTTTCTATATCAAAAGCATTCTTTTCATCATAATCGGCTAATTTCCTGTACTGCTTATGGTTTGTGATATCGTACTTGTCCGAAAAAAACGGCCTTACGCCACGGAGCCGCATGATACATTTTGCCCCGTCCATAACCGCTATCTCGTCCTGGCTCATCAATGCCTTCCCGGTCTTCTGGTAATTCAGCCCGTATGACCTGTTCGCACCTCTCGTATCCGACGTATTATAAAGGTCAATGGTTTCCTTCCCCAGCATTTCCGCAAGTTCCTTTAAGGTGGTATTTTCCTGACCTCCAAGGAAAAGCATCGTGTCACAGTTTCCTTCAATAACGTCGGCATTGTCTTTATAGATTGCCTTAAGCTGTGTCTTTGACTGCAAAATAATTGACGCTGATATTTCCCGGCTCCTTATTGTAGCAATCAGCTTCTCAAACTTTGGTATCCGGCCGATGTTTGCGAATTCATCGAGCAGGCAGCGCACATGGACGGGCAGCCTCCCATGATACACATCGTCCGCCCTGTCGCAGAGCAGGTTGAAAAGCTGCGTATACATGATGGAAACAATAAAATTAAAGCTGTCGTCCGTGTCGGAGATAATGACAAATAAAGCCGTTTTTTCATCCCCAAGCATGTCAAGCCCAAGTTCATCATAGCTTGTTATTTCACGGAGCTCCTCGATATCAAAAGGCGAAAGCCTCGCGCCACAGCTCACAAGTATGCTTTTCGCCGTCTTGCCCGCCGCTAGCTTGTATTTTTTATACTGCCTCACCGCAAAGTGGCCCGGCTCCTTCCCTTCCAGCTCCTCAAACATCAAATCAACTGCATTTTTGTAGTTTTCGTCCTCCTCCCTTACCTCTGATGCATTAACCATATCAATCAATGTCCCAAAGTTCTGTTCGTCCTCCACACATTCATACCATATATAGCCGATAAGAGCCGTATAATAAAGCCGCTCTGCTTTTACCCAGAAATCTTCCGCCGCCTGAGCCCCCTCTCCCTTCGTATTGGCTATCAGTGTATTCACCAGCTTTAAAATATCCTTTTCGCTTCGTAAATAGACAAAAGGATTATAATGCATGGACTTTTTAAAATTGATGGTATTGAGCACCTTAATTTTGTACGGCTCATACAACGGCTTCCCATCCCTGCCCATAACCGGCTTCCCTCTTTCGTCCGTCACAGGAACACCCTTCTCCAGCATCTTTCCACATTCGATTATAAGGCTGCCTTTCGGGTCCGTGACAACATAGCTGCTGTGCATTTGCATAAGCGACGGTTTGACGAAAAACCTTGTCTTGCCGCTGCCGGAACCGCCGATTACAAGAATGTTCTTGTTGCGGGCATATTTCGGCTGCTTCGGGCGGCTGTTCATGGTGAGCCGTTCCGTCTGCGTGAGGGGGATATTGTTCTCGAACACGGAATCCATGTAAGGCTCTATGTCCTTTGCGTTTCCCCAACGCGCTGACCCGTATTCAACTCCGTGGCGGTACTTTTTTGCATTTTTTCTTTTTATATATACTGCTGTTTTCAATGCCACGCCACATGCGACGCCGAAAAGCAGGTCTTTCGGATTTATGCTCGGAATCAGGCTGTCAAAAACTCTATCCAGCCTCTCCATTGTCACCATAACCCTGTGAAAAGTATCGCCGCTTCCCGTCTCCTGGTAGAGGCAGGAAAGTTTATTTCCAAAATACCCGCATAAAACATATGGGAAATTCTGCGATAAAATTTTTTTCCAGTCCGCCCCGGTTATCTTTTCAAAACACTTTCCACATTTTTCTGACAGAATTTCCCCAATCCTTATCCCTTTTAGAGGCCTGTCCCGGGCCCGTGCCGGGGGACGCCCGGCTCTTTTCTTTTGCGGTACCGATTTTTTTCTGCTCATAAGTTCTGCTCCCTGTCCTTTGATTTCTTCATTTCCCTGTCCCGGTTGGCGTTCTGCGCAATACCCATAAATTTATTCAGCTTATCTTTAAATGAAGTCTTTTCGTTCTTCTTTTCATTTTGGGCAACATATTCACGGAATGCCCCTGTCATCGCTTCCGTATCCCTTGATTTAAAAAAAACATAATATTTCGGCGGCTGGCAGGACTTATCCTTTCTCAGCGAAAAATCAATCCCATATTTGCGGGCAACGCGCTCAAAAGACTTGATATTCCCATTGCTGATTTCTATATTTGTAGTCTCCGCATTTTGTCCGATAAGCTGTTTCATAGTCTGTTTTCCCCTTGCATACCGGTTATGGCTACGGCTGCCTCCTTTCTGCGTGGCAGACAGAAAAAGCCTGCACGCCTTCACAAGCTCCACATCCGTCATTTTCACCCCTCTTATACAAAAGGAAATAACCTCCCGGCTTACCTCCTCGCCTATATTTCCCAAATCCGCATCTCCCCCTCTCCGCTTTACCGCAGGCCGCAGCGTCTCCCCTGTAATTAAGGGCAATGTCCAATAATGTCCATTGCCCTGTCCCTATCCTCCCTTTCCCTGTACGTGTCAAGGGGGGTAGTATTTTGCTCCGCAAAATCTCCACCCCTCTCCTTGACACTCGCCCTGCGCTTTCTCAAAGACCCTGCGGTTTTTCCTCTGCTTCCTCCGCAAGCCGAAAGAGCCCTGTTTCCAAATCCTCAAAGTCAAAGGGAATATCACTGTACCCCCTGACATATCCCTCGATAAAACGGTAAGTGAGCTTCCACCCATCCTTATCGATGCTCATGCAGTTGACTACCGCAAACCTTCCGTCCTCCTGCATCCACAGCTCCTGTCCCCGTTCGAGGTCGAATTTGTCAAAAACACTCTCAACCGGTTCACAGTATATCCGGCAGGCCGGAAGGTAGAAAAGCTCGTCTGTCATATTAAACGGCTCATTCCCGTAACCGTCGTCCCCTTCCATCTTGAATGCCGTTTCCATGTGCCCCTTAACATAGGGATATAGCAGCTCCGCATAATATCCGGCCTCCTGCTCCCACAAATTCCTCTCCTGCCCTTCCTCAAATCCGCATTCCCCCTGACCGTATATCTGGAATAAACGTGACAGGTATTCTTTCAGTTTTTCCTCTGTAATTCCGCTTTTCACTTGCGAATCTTCCAACTTATCCTCCTCCCTTTTCTTTTTCTTCCCTTTCCCTGCGTACAAAACCGCTCCCATAGCCGTCGCCGTACCGGCTGCCATCATGAATACTGCTGCTGCCTTTCTTCTCATTTCTGCCTCCTGTCTAAAATTTTTCCATCAAAAAAAGCAGCCCCTTTCCTTTTCTGAAAAAAGACTGCCTTACCGCTGTATACTGTCCCGTTATAGTTTTGATTTTCTGGCGGCTTTCTTTGCCGCCCTCGCCTGCCTGTCCTCATACATATCCCGAACCCATTCCTTTACCGGGGCTTTCCATGGCTCCTTTTTGTTCGGGATATTTTTGATAAGGCTCCGCGGATTTAAACCCATTTCCTTCGCCATCCGGATTTCTTCCTCCCCCAGCCTGCACTTTTTCTTCGCTTCCTCCCACAATTCCGGTTTATATGCCATGCAAAATCCTCCTGTGCCGTCTTAACATACCCTTTCTATTCCTCCCCGGCTCCATCCCATTGCTATTATAATCTGTTTCCGCCGGAAGCGCAATTTCAACTTGTGGACATAATGTCCACAAGTTGACCTGCCACACATCATACAATCTCTTCCTGCCATTCCCACTCCCCGCCATAAATGTCATGGTTTGCCTCCTGCTGATAATAATGGTTCATGGTGGAAGGCGCGTTATACAGGGCGGTAATCATATATGCCTTCATGTTTGTGATTTTAGCCGTCGTCTCCCGCATACTCCTCATCACATACTGTAAGTGGGAACTGTTCAGCTTTAAAAACTTTGCCCTCACAAGCTCATAGGGATAACTTTCCCCGCCTATCCTTACAGACTCATGCATCACGCATACCACTTCACAAATCACCTGATAAAGCTCATCGTATAATTCCCTGTCACCATAGCTGTCGTATTTCATGTGGTGCTCATATTCAATATTTTCCCTGATAAGCTCCATACAGGAAAATGTGTCATCATATCCACCCATCCCCGTTTTTTCCTCTGGGGATGGATGGTAGAAGTCTCCGTAAGGATTCTCTGCTGTAATCTCTGAATATGTATATCCGTTCCGGGTATCACCTCCCTCCGGTTTGGGATACAGGCTGTGTACTTTTCCGTCACCTCCTGCCTCCTGTATGGGGGACAGGTCCCTCCCGTTTGGGACACCCCTCCCTCCCGTTTTTTCCATAGGGGCATCCGATTTTGTAGGGAGTCTCCCTCCCTTTCTGTCACCATCTCCCCCCGGCACTGCTTTTCCTCTGCCGGCCTTCCCCGGCTCTTCTTCCGGATAAGTAAGCTCATACAGCTTATCTGGCATCAGCTCTATGTACATTACGTTGTTGGATACAAGACCGTCCCCATAAGATACTGTCCTGAAATCCCTCTTAATTACCCCAAGCTCCTCCAGCCTGTCCATTGCCGTCTTTACCGTCTTTTTTGATTCCCCGAACAAATCCGCATAATACTGGTAGCTCTGCCGTAGGATATCTTCGGAAAACTTCTTCTTCCACCCGGAAACCTGCCCCGTCCCCCTGTCCCGTATCTCCGTAGGCCTGTACCAGTACACAATATCAGCAAGGATGGCGGTTGCCAGAAGATAGGGCTTCCCGCTACTTTTAAGGATGGTCTTATACCATATGGCCGGGATAATGTTTCCCGTGATGTTTATCGTTCCGACTCTGTCCACAACAGCGTTCCCGCTGGTCAGGTATCCCATAAGCGCCTCGCCCCTTCCGCTTTCCAGTTTTCCAGAAGCATCAGAATCGTTTTCTCTATGTCCTCATTGCTGTACCTGTCCGGGAAATATTCCTCTATCTTGTCCTGCCGCAGTACGAACCGCCCTGTTTTGGGCTTTTCCTCCGTCAGGATAAGCCTTGCCATAGCGGGCGTCAGCTCCCCGCTTTTCCCATATTCCTTCAGCTTTGCGGACTGCATGGTGCTGACGCTTATGCTGTTTTCCACTATGAGCATTAAAACATTTTCCTGCATTTCCTTTGACAGGAAAGAAATATCAATCCCCTGTACAAACCCCAGCTTCTTCTGGTCTACCATTTCTAACAGGCCGTCTGAAAGCCTTGCAAGCCAGATATACCTCTGCACGGTCTTTGCGCTTTCCCCGGCGGATTCCCCCATCTCCTCAATCGTCCGTCCCCCGGCTTTGCTTCCCTGATGCTTCATGGCTTCGTACTTCATGGCATATGCTTTTGCCTTTTCGCTGGGCAAAATATTTTCCCTCTGGATATTCGAATCCACCATGATTACCGTAGCTTCATCATTGTCGTATTCGCGGACAAATACCGGCATGGTTTTCAAACCCGCCAGCTCACAGGCGTGCTTCCGCCTGTGCCCGGCAATTATCTCATACCCGCCGCCGTCCCTGCGCCTTGCTATCCCCGGCACAAGCACTCCGTATTGCCGGACGCTCTCCACCGTCTCCTCCATCTTTTCGTCATCCGCCACCCTGAACGGGTGGCCTGTGAAATCATATAATTCCGAAAGCGGTATCTCCTGTACCTGCTCCGCCCCTGACGGTGATTCAGACGGGCCAAACAAATCGTCAAAACTGCTCAGCTTTACTTTCGATGCGCTCCCTGCCTTATTCATCAGCAAGCACCTCCCTCGTTAAGGACTCATACGCCGCCGCCACTTTCCCTTTCGGGTCATGCCGGTAGATGCTGATTCCCTCCGCTGATATCTCCGCCGCCCGGACGGAAAACGGGATGCTGTTCTCAAATATCCTGACCTTCCCCCCATAATTCTCCACCAGCAATGAGCTGATATCCCTTGCATAATTGGTACGGCCGTCCACCATGGTAAGCAGTATCCCCTTAATCGTGAGTCCCGGGTTAATCTGCCTTTTCACCTTGCCGATAGTCTTGATAAGCTGCTCAAGCCCCTTTACCGGAAGGTATGCCGCCTGTACCGGTATTAAAATACTGTCGGCACAGGAAAAGGCATTAATCGTCAGCATTCCAAGTGACGGCATACAGTCGATTAAAATGTAATCATATCTCCCTTTCACCGTATCTATGTAAGAGCGCATCACAAGCTCCCTGCTCATGACATTTACAAGGGATACTTCCAGACCGGACAGCTCGATATTCCCCGGTAAGATGTCAACACCTTCCTCATGCCCCAATATGCCGTATCCCGGTTCCATCTCCACATCGTTTATCACATTTGCCATAACCGTTGCCAGTGTACGCTCCATCCTGTCCGGTTCATGGAATCCCAGACTTGCCGTCAGGCTCCCCTGCGCGTCCGCATCTATAATCAGTACCTTTTTCCCCTGCCTTGCCAGCCCTGTCCCAAGGTTCGCCGCCGTGGTGGTTTTCCCCACACCGCCCTTCTGGTTTGCAACTGCAATCACATGGCATTTATTCCTGTTTTCACACATGGTTTTTATCCTCCGGTTTATTAGTCTTTTACATTCGCCTTCTGTACTTCCGCATAGGCCCTGTAATACTTATTTGTCCCTTTATTCTGATATAGTTCGGAAAAGTCCGTCAAAACCATCTTAGGGTGCCTTTTCAGGATTTTCTCAAACCACCTGATATCGTTCTTTGTTCCCATCAGCCGAATTTTCAGCATTCCTTATCCCCCCATTTCTGCCAGAATTTCATCCATAGTCTTCTGCCTGCAGCAGTACTCCGGATAGCGCAGCTTTATGCCCTCCCAGAAGTACAATGCATAACCACAGCAGAAAATATCGCTTACGGAATATTCCATGCATTCGCTTATCTGCTCATCCTTCCGCCTGTAATCTTCAACGCTCGGCGTTCCGCCCGTGTAAAGGTTAAATGCAAGCCTGACTGCCCTTACACTTCCGCTTGTCTGCCAGCCCTGATGCAGGCATTCTGTTTTGATATACCCGGACTTCATATCGTAAATCTGGCTGAAATGGTTCCTCGTGTCCTCCGATATCCCGAGAACATAAATCAGCGCCTTATGATAACAGTCCTGGTATCTTGCCTGTGCCAATTTTTCGCAGTAAAATTTCTCGTGTTCCTCATCCTTAAAAACCATGTGTGTGTTGTCGGTGCCCTGCACCTGTGCGCTTACCGCTGTGTTGTTCATACCTGAACCTCCTTTTTGATTTTCTGCTTTTTCTTTAACCATAACAACAGAAAAAGGACACTCTCCGTATCTTGGAAAATGTCCTTTTAATAGCATTCAACTATTAAGTTTTGAAAGGTTCAAATTTCTAAAACATACCGTATAAGTCCAAATCAGTCCACCAAAAGATGTAAAATTTGATGTCAAATTGATGTCAAACCTTTAATGAAAGTGCCGCAAACCCGCATAAATACTGGCTTTATTTGTCGAGCGACTTCATTGTCGGGAATTTCAAACAAGTTACTTCATTATTCTTCATAACCGCTTATCTCCGCTTTTTTCTTACGCTTCAACACTTCATTATGATGTGTTATTCTACCAGTAAAATTTCAAATTTGTTGTAAATTTGTTGTAAACCACACAATTTGCTGTACTCATTATCCGTTTCGGACTCTTTCCTAAAATACATCAAGATTGCGTGATAAATTTTGTATTGCTTCCTGTTTCTTCATGTCAGTGACTTCGGCATATATGTCCATCGTTGTTTCAATATTAGCGTGTCCCATGATTGCCTGTATCACTTTCACATTTGTTTCCTTCTCGCAGAACCTTGTACAAAAGGTATGCCTTAAATGGTGGCATGAGAAGTGAGGTATTATGACTGGCTGCCTTTTTTCCCTTTTGGCATTTAACACTTCCTCTGCATTGTACGATTCGTATATTCGCTTGATTGCCCTGTTCACAGCTTGAGGATTATGAAGGTTTCCAAACCGATTGCTAAAAATAAAGCCTGTCATTCCGTCAATCACCGTAGTATTGAAACCTTCTTCTTTCTGTTCGCTGTATTCCTCTTGGAACGCTTCATATACTGCGTCCATCATTGGAATGGTGCGAATACCCGCTTCTGTTTTCGGGAGGGATACTCCAAACTCACATTTTGTTGTGTCGGTTCGCCGGGGATAATATGTAACACTATGGTTTATACTGATTATCCTCTTTTCAAAATCTATGTCCTCCCACCTCAATCCGATTATTTCGCCAATCCTGCACCCCGTACCTAATAGCACTGTAAAAAATGGTGTCCAATGGCAATATACCGGACTTTTAGCTGTGTAGTCCATAAAAGCTCTCTGCTGCTCCAGCGTAAGGGCATGGCGCACACCATGATTTTTCCCCGGTTTTTTCTTAATTTGAGCCATCACTCCATCGCTCGGATTATTTCTGATGATGTCATCTCTCACTGCAAGCTGGAATGTCGGGTGGAGAACGGTGTGGATTGTTTCAAGCGTGTTTATCTGCAATCCTTTTTCATTTATCAGATGATAATAGAAATACAGCACATCTGAATACTTTATCTCTCCAATTTTTCTTTTTCCGAATTCGTCCCTCACAAAACGGTCATACATGTAAACGTAATTCGTATAGGTTGTCCGCCTTAACTCTGTCTTGGTAGTAATATACCTGTCAAATACAAAATTCAGGTCAGCGTTACCTGCCGCATATACATCCAGACCGTCGAGCTGGTCTTTCATCAGTTGCTTTTCTTTTTCTCTAAGCCCTACTAAATCATTCGCATATATATACCGCCTTTTCCCATAAGGATCAGTATAAGTGTACATATATGACTTATCCTTGCGCTGGATTTCTCCCTTTCGTAAAGCCCTCCCTCTATGGTCTTTTCTTGCTTTTGCCATCTCTGCTCCTTTCTTTCAAAAGGAAAGAGATATTTCGTACTGCTACTTACTTTCTTCCATTGAGTATTGAATTTCAACACCCCTGTGTAGCACTTGCGTTATGGTCATGTCATGTTTGGCAGCATAGTCTTTCAGCTTCTCATACTCTGCATCGTCAACCCGGAGGCTTAACGATCTCAGCTTAGGCGAGTCGGTCTTTGGACGTCCCGTTCTCGGCATTTACTATGCACCTCCTTCATAACTAATACCATTATAGTTTGCGTTCTACAAAAAGTCAAGTATTTTTTGTAGAACGGTAATTTATCACGAAACCCTCTTTTCCTTAATCACTCACTAACTCTAAAAGACTCCAGATACTGCTCAAAAATGTCACAGTTTACCAATACTAATTTATCCACCTTATAGATAGCGTTTGCCTGCTTTGCAAGCTCCTGAAATTTTGTCAAACCCATGCTGTACATCTCTGCACCTTCCTTGTATCTGACAAATTTCTTTCTGTCTACCTTCTTTACCATAATTTCCTCCATTCATTGCACAGCCTTATCTGCTAATAAATAAACAGAATACACTTCTCCCCATTTATTAGCAGATAAAAACTGCAATACAGGTGGCAGCTCGTTACACTGCCCACATCGGTCTTGCACCGTCATTCAAATTGACCGGATTGCAGATTTCCTGCAACCCGGAAGTATCATTATCACAGATATGCTTCATCGCCCCTTGTAACCGCTACACACTTTGCCAGATTTCACTCGCTCCTTACCTTTGCTTCAATGCAGTTTTTCAGCATTTCCTCACGTTCCCCCTGCCATAAGGCAGGACAGATATGTCATGGCGCATCTGCCTAGTGGCTCCGCATATCCTCACGTCCTGTATGCAATACAGTATTCAATTTTCAATGTACAACGCTGATAATCAGCTATGGAAAAGGACAGCTAACCGCCCCTTATACCGCTTC
>CAJTMW010000037.1 GCA_910577275.1 uncultured Lachnospiraceae bacterium | reverse complement strand
CGTCCGCTGTGTTGGAATAATCAATCACAGCCCTGTCGTTCTGTACTGTCTGCGCATCGGTGACCGCCGGGAGCGCAGCAGCCGGACGGACTAACGCTTTCGTTTCCCCGAAAAATGCCCATACCGTTCCCGGCGCAAACTGGCAGAGAACCGCTATAAGAACGGGAAGAACTATCCATTTTCCTCTTTTCATGTCCATATACCTCTTTATATAAAAATCAACTTATCATCCTGTTTTTCTGGCAACCACTACAAACCTGCCTTCCTTTGCATGGTAGCTGCAGGTGGAAAGCGTAAGAAGCTTATCTCCATAAACCGCCTCCACGCCCGTATCATAAATTGACGCTGCTTTCACTTTTGTTACATACTCCTCAAATCTTTTTTTGTCGCTTAAGTCAATATACCAGTAATAGCGGAAAGCGTCTTTTTCCTCCAGACTGTGTATCTGACTGTAAAAAGCTGCGATTACCTGATATTCTCCTTTTTCCGTAAGGGTGTCAAACCGGATGAGCGGATGTTCCTTTGCATATTCCCAGTTACTGTATTCATCCAGCTTTCCAAACATGGTTCCGTCTTTCATGTGGTGCCCGTAAATAATGGTATTCCCGCCCTCCGGGCTCCAGCCTTCACCGATAAAAAGGCTGCCGCTTACCGCTTCTTCCTTATCAAAGCCCCTCCGCAGATAATATTCGGGGTCGTCCGGCGTATTCATGACCGGATAATCAATCCCCAAATCCTCTATGGTAAGCCAGCCGGATAAATCCTGATTCTGCTCCCACAGTTCCCTGTACCCGGGCAGAATAAAATCCCCTTCCGTCTCCTCGCTTAAGGGCTCCGGCGCAGCGTCCTTCTCCTGCATTTTTACGGCCTGCCTCACCTTCTGCGCTAACATCAGATTGGCTTCTTTTTCATGCTTTGAACGGATACTGTCACGCAAAAGCATTACGGCGGAGAAAAAGCATAATACTGCAAATGCTGAAAATAACAGCATGCAAATTCTTCTTTTCATAAATTCTCCTTAAGCAGACAGCACCGGCGGAAACGCTTCCGCCAGTGCCGCAGCTGCCGGGATACCCTTAAATACTTATGTACCCGGCTTATTGTTCATGGATTTTGCCCTTTAACGGTTCTTTTTCCTGTGTATTACATCTGGGAGGAGGAAAATCATTCCGCCTAGAGACATCATGAACAACATCATCCAGTGATTACCTGTGGCATCACCGGTTTGAGGAGTCCCGATTGAAGCAAGGGGTACTTCCTCCTCAGGAATGTATACAAAATCATCTGTTACAGGGTCCTGCGTCTTTACATAAGCCTGAGGCACTTCCTCATCAAGGATAATTACAGTATCCGGGCTGTCGATTGTGACAGTTTCCGGCACTTCCTCCAAAACGGGAATTTCCTCGTTCAGCTCATAGGTTGTTTCTTCCGTCACCGGATTTACCACCCTTTCATAAACTACTGCCCGTGCCACGTCTTCGTCAGGAATTACCACAAGGGTATCCGGTCCGTCAGGCGTCACCACTTCCGGCACCTCCGGCACTACTTCTATTACTCTCGTAGGAGGGGTGGGCGGCGTGGGAGGTTCCGGCTCCTCGGGTTCTGCAGGAGGCTCAGGCTCCTGCGGTGCGGGAGGAGTGGGTACTTCCGGAGTTGCGGTTGGCGTCGGAGGTTCCGGCGTTTCAGTTGGCGTTACCGGCGGTGTCGTCGGTGCTTCTGTCGGCGTCGGTTCCTCAGTCGGTGCCGGTACTTCTGTCGGCATCGGCTCCTCGGTTGGGGTCGGTGCTTCCGTTGGCGTCGGCGTTTCGCTCGGGGTTGGTGCTTCCGTTGGCGTTGGTTCCTCGGTCGGGGTTGGTGCTTCTGTCGGCGTCGGTTCCTCGGTCGGGGTTGGTGCTTCCGTCGGCGTCGGTTCCTCGGTCGGGGCTGGGGTCGGCGTTTGGATTGGTTCTGGTTCCTTCTTTATCACATATTTCAAAGTGATGACATTTTCTGTCTCATCTTTTACCAGAACCAGTTTTTCAGGGTTACTGTCCTTATAGGTAAAGTCAAACGTTTCCCCGTCTATTGTATATTTGCTCCAATTGGGATTATTGCTTGCCAGAACTGCGCCGTCAATTTCCTCACCTACTGTACCGCTTGTCTTTGCGCCTGTAACTGTTGCCACTTTTTGCTCCGAATTACCTTCGTCAACATAGTACTCCCTGACAACTGTGTAAGTGGTTTCTTCTTCCGGTTCTTTCTCAATGACATATCTCAAAGTGATGACATTTTCTGTCTCATCTTTTACCAGAACCAGTTTTTCAGGATTACTGTCCTTATAGGTAAAGTCAAGCGTTTCCCCGTCTATTGTATATTTGCTCCAATTGGGATTATTGCTTGCCAGAACTGCGCCGTCAATTTCCTCACCTACTATACCGCTTGTCTTTGCGCTTGTAACTCTTGCCACTTTTTCGCCCGGATTTTCTTCGTCAACATAGTCAACATAATATTCCCGGATAACTGTGTAAGTGGTATCCTGATTCTCATCATCCTTTTCCCAAACAGCATAAAGAGTTTTGCTTACCGGATTTTCTGCGCTTCCCAGACCTTCTCTCCATTCCAAATCAACAGGATTCCCAGCCTGATATTCTGCCGTTTCAGCATCCGGTGTCTCCTCAACAAGTACATTTCCGCAATAACAAGTGGCAGACTTTGTATACAGCCTCTGGTCATATCCTGTTTCTCCCACCTTTATCACAATTGCCGTGGCAGGATTGGTGTAGCTGTAGACAGGATTATTCGCATAAGTTCCAACATAAAGCTGGGCGACTTCTTTACCATTATAATAAAATCTGTCAGCCGGAGTGTAGCCCGGAATACTCTCCAGAAAATGAACTGCTTCTTCAATCTCCTCCGCCGCCAGTACAGCCTCATAAACCGCATAAACCTTTTCCAGGGCGGCGCTCACATCTTCGCGTCCGCTGAGACTTTCGTCAAGAGCCTCCCACATATCGAGCAGGGCATTTACCTGATTTCCAATTGCTTCCGCATTTTCCGCATTCACTTTATCTGCGGAAGGAAGTGCCGCTACCGCATCCAGAAACGCCTGAACGGCTTCCGGTACTTTATCGGCAACAGGTTCCTTAACGGCTGTCTCCACTTGCACGACCACTTCGTCCGCCGTAACATTTTTGATGGTATATCCGCTATCCAGCGTGGCGATTTCCGCTCCACTGGCACTGACACTCTGCACTTCCGTATCCTCGCCCGGGTTCAAACTGAAAGTAAACTCACTTTCTCTGTCCAAATCCTTTATATCAGCGGAAGTATCTACAGCTTCTCCGTTAACCACTATTTCAATGGTTCCCGAACCTTCCACGGAAAACCGGAGAGAATAAACATTTTCTGTATCTTTTTCGCCGTCATTGTCATCGGTGGTATCTGTATCCGGCTGACCGTCATTGTCGTCAGGATTGTCTGTGTCCGGCTGACTGTCATTATCATCAGAATCATCGGTATCCGGCTGGCCGTCGTTGTCGCCAGTATCTTCCGTATCTGGCTCATTGCCGCTATCATCTGATGAATCGTCTCCGCCGTCTGCGTCTTTGTCATCTGACGTGTCCTCCGTATCTGACGGGGTATCCGCATCATCATCCGCTCCGCCGTCCGGCTTATCCGTACTGTCGATGTCAGTGATATCGCCTGCGCCCTCATCCTGTCCCTCTGTGGCATCAGCCTGGCTTCCATTTTCTACTGCCGAAATATCATCAGCAAAAGCGGAAAGCGACATTCCCATGCACAGAACCAGAACTAAAAACATCGCAAGATAGCGCCTGATAGTTCTCTTTCTTATCTTCATAATATTTCTTCCTTTCTTTGCACAATAAATTCTTTTCCAATGCAAAGCCTGGGCGGCCAGGCTGACCTAGCACTTTTTTGCGCCTTAGTCCCTATAGCTTTGCGTCCCGCCGTTTCCGGCGGTTTGCCAACTTCTTCGCGTTTATACACGGACCGTCCTTTCATTCCGCTCCGCCACCCGACAGTCCAAATGACGGAGCCTCAAAAACCGGCGGAGTCATATCCGTCATCTGCATCCCCTCCCCTCATCTTTGGATATCTCACTGGAACGGTTGTTGACAGAATCAATATTCTGACTACTTTTTTGGGGGGAGTTTCGGGATTTTTGAGGTGATTGAGGATTAATTCTCTTATCCTGTCATGAAAAAAATAAAAAAGGGCATAAAAATCCGGACCGCTTGAAAAACTTTTCCGCGGCCTTGCTCTCTTGCGCCCAAAATTCATAAAATATTATTGAAATTCTGAAATTGCCTGTGCTATAATAAATTCGAAGTATGTAATATGCGTTCCGGTTGTAGTCAGAATATTGATTCCGTCTCCGTCACCAGTCTCATCATTTCCAGATTTCTCGCATGTTCCTCCCCGGTGGTAAGCAGATAAATGCGCGTCGTCTCAATGGAGCTGTGTCCCAGCACGTCGGCCAGCTTTGCAATATCCTTATAGATTTGATAAAAAGAGGTCGCAAAAAGATGGCGCAGATTGTGGGGAAATACCTTGGAGCTTTCTACGTCCGCTTTTTTACACAGCGCTTTCATCTCCCGCCAGATTTGCCGCCTCGACAGGCTTGTACCGTTTTTCGTGAGAAAAATTTCTCCTGCGGAGATTCCCTGCGCCTCCACGTAATGAAGCAGCTTGCGCCGGAGCTTTTCCGGGAGAAGTATCGTCCGTATTTTCCCCTTCAAATGCACTTCCGCGCGCCCGGCTTTTACCGCTTCCACCGTAATATAAGAGACTTCGCTTACCCGTATGCCTGTGGAACAGATGGTTTCCATTAAAATCAAAAGCCGCTCGTTCCCTTCCTTTCTGGCGGCCTCCAGCAGGCGTTCATACTCCTCCTTGGTCAGTTCCTTCAACTCGTCCCGGAACATCTTTCTCTGAACCCGCAGAAATTTTACCCGCAGCCTTTCCCAGCCCATGAATGAAAAAAAGCTGTTAAGAGCGGAAAGTTTTGCATTCACCGTGACAGAGGCATAGTTTTCCTTCTGCAGGTGTTCCTTCCATTCTATAACAGCTTCCTTTTCCAGCGTCCTGCCGCAAAGCCAGCGTCCGAAAGCACGCACTTCTCTTATATATTTCTCGATTGTGGCCTTTTCCCTTTCTTCGTTTTTCAAAAACCTTTCAAAATCTGAAACCGCTTTTTCCGTTACTGCATTATTGTTCATTGTCTCTCCTCCTTAAGATAATATAAGTCTATCTATTACCTAAAGAGGAATTTTTTAAACATAAAGATTCAGGTTTCCTTTGCGATATGTTCTTTTCCTTCCTGGTCTTTATTACCTCTCCAACCAGCTTAACCATTAAATCATTTTCGGCGATTTCCTCCGCCGTATAATAATTCATTAGGAAAGTATCAGATTCAGAGCAGCAATAAAAAAGTGCAAAGCCCTTGATAATTCAACAGACTTTACACCTTTGATTGTGTTTATTATTCAATTAACAGATATATTATTCTTGTTCTTTCGGGTCGTGTGTTTCGATATACTCTATAAGTGCAAGTATTTCGTCACTATTCATGCCTTTTTCTTTAAGTTTGCGGATAAGGTTAACAACTTCTTTGCCTGTCATACAATCACCTACTTTCTCATTGTGGTTTGCGTTGCTGATTGTTACAGTACAAGTATATCATAACTGAGGTGCAAAGTCTATTCAATTATTAAGGTGGTTTGGTTTGTGTCAAGTGTTAGTTGGCACTTTTCCCTTTTTTCTGGTCGAGTAAACATATCCCTTACAGGATATGCCCCTCACAGAACCGGACGTGCGGCTTTTCCGCATCCGGCTCTTTACAAAACTAATTCTTCAACAGCTATCCTGCATATACACTTTCAAAATCTGAAACCGCTTTTTCTGTTACTGCATTATTGTTCATTGTCTCTCCTCCTTAAGATAATATAAGTCTATCTATTACCTAAAGAGGAATTTTTTAAACATAAAGACTCAGGTTCCCATATAATTTTTACCCCTTCACAGAACCGGCGGTCATTCCGGCAATGATATATTTCTGGGCAAGAATATAGACAATCATAATCGGGGCCAGCGTCAGGACAATAACTGCGCAAATCAGGTTCCATTCGCTGGTATACAGCCCCCAGAAATTATAAACCGATATTATCATTCCCCATTTCCTGGTATCATTCAAAATATACAGCGGCGTGATAAAATCATTCCAGCAGCTGATGAAGGTTAAAACTCCTGCGGTAATCGTCACCGGCTTGAGCAGAGGGAATACCACCCGGAAAAAGAGGCTGGCCGGGCCGCACCCGTCAATGACTCCGGCCTCGTCTATTTCCCTGGGAACCGTGATAATAAAGCCATGGAACAGAAACACCGCAAAGGGAATCGCCAGCGCGGCATTTAATAAAATCATTCCCCTGTAGGAGTTAATCAGATGCAGCCATTTCATTACCCGGATTGTTGTAACGTAGTTTACCGGGGCAATCAGTCCCACAAAAAAGAAATAAAAGCAAAAACGGTTCAGCTTTGATTTATAACGGGAAATCACATATGCCGCCATAGCGCTGACCGTAATACCGATAATCACGCAGAACAGGGCGATAAACAGGCTGTTAAAAAAGGAGCGTACCATATGGCCTTCTTCTATGACTTCCAGATAGTTTTCAAAATGGAGTTTATCCGGCAGTTTCATATTCATTCTTGCAGATTCCTGCGTCGTCTTAAGGGAATTGAGAACCACCAGCCCAAAGGGGATAAGCACCACGCCCACAAAGGACCAGGAAATAATAATTCTTAAAAAATTCAGCAATTTTTTTCTGTTCATCCTATTCCTCCTTCGGTGTGATTATCTTTAATGTGCTGATTGCAATAATTGCGGTGATGATAAACACCACAACGTTTAACGCTGTAGACAGTCCGTAAGCCCCGGCGGAATAGGTACGGAAAACTGCCGTGGAGATGACTTCCGTCGTATTGCCCGGCCCTCCTCCGGTCAGGGAAAAGATAATGTCAAACGCCCGAAGCCCATGAATCAGATTCAGTATGGTATTCACCACGATAGACGACGACAGGAGCGGTAAGATAACGTAGCGGAGCTTGCTGATAAAACCGGCTCCGTCTATTTCCGCCGCTTCATAATAAGTTCTGTCTATCATCTGCAGACCTGCCAGAAAAATAACCATGTTCAGCCCCACCTCGCGCCAGGTCTCCACGCCGATAACCGAAAACATGGCGATGCTTTTATCCACCAGCCAGTTTTGGGCGAGAAAATCCAGTCCGACTGCCCGCAGTATCTCATTGAGGACGCCCCATTGCGGGTGCAGCACGGATGTAAAAATGATTCCGATAATCAAAGGAGATATGGCGAAGGGAAGGAAATAAATCCCCCGCAAAAGCTCCCGGCTGCGGAAATTGTTATCCAAAAGCAGCGCAAGAATCAGCCCGAACAGGCTTTTCATCAGCGTCGTACACACGCCGAAAAGCAATGTGTGGCCGATAGCCGCTACGTAATCGCCCTGGAGGGAAAATATCTTTTTGAAATTGTTCAGCCCCGTAAATTTTATATTGGCGCTCATGGAATTCCAGTTTGTAAGGGAAAACCCGAAGGAAATCAGGCAGGGGATTACAAACAGGGCAGTATAAAGGATAAGGGCCGGTATCAGGAACCCTTTGCTGTATATTCTTTTTCGGTACATAAAGCCTCCTCCTGTAAAAACAGGCGGCTTCTGCTTCTTTTGCAGACAGCCGCCCGGATTATCTTTTATTCATTGTCAGCCGTTGTTTCAAACATCAAAGCTCTGTCCTCGTCAATCTTCTGCAGCACCTCCATCGGCGTTCTTCCGCCCATGTACAAATCCTGAAATGCCTTGCCCACATTGTCGGCGTTGTAAAAAGGCGTCAGGCTTGCAAAATCCATGCCCGTTCCCGCCGTTGCGTTTTCAATCATACTCGTCCAGGAACGTGGTGTCTCCACCGTAACATCCACCAGCGCGGAAACCACCAGATTTTTTTTGCCGTCGTAATACCTCTGGGCATTTTCCTTCTCTGTCATGAAATTAAAGAACTCCTTACATTCCTCCGCATATTTGGAATCCTTATTAATTACTTTAACCTCTCCCCCGTTGTTATGGGAAAAATACAGATTATCGCACAGCGGCACCGGGAACATCTCCCATGTTTCCGCTCCCAAATCGGGATATTTCTCCTGCAATTCCAGCGTAAAGGATGTATAAGTCAGTACCATGGCAGCCTCTCCGTTTGCCATGACGTCAAAGGCGCTGTCCCAGGGGTCCGACATAAAGTTTTCGCCAAAGTATCCCAAATCCACCAATTCCTTAATCTGCTCCGTTGCCTGCAAAGCCTCGGGGATTTCCGCAAACTTCCCTTCCGGGGTATTCAGTTTATCCAGCGTTCCCGGATGGTTTGCCTCAATCAGAGTCGTCATTTCAAGCAGCCACAGACACTGTCTCCATGCGTCCACGCCGTCCATATAAATCGGTCTTACGCCGTTTTCCTGCAGCACGGCGCACACCTGCTTAAATTCTTCAAAGGTTTTCGGTACGGTTAAATTATATTTTGCAAATATATCGGGATTATAAAGCATTCCCCAGCCGTCCACAGACCACATATCCAGCCCGACGATTTTTCCGTCATAGGTGGCCGCGTCCTTTGCCCAGTCCTTCAGCCTGCCCACCCAGGGCTGGTCGGATAAGTCCGAAAAATACATTTCCGGCATGTACTCGTCCATTCCGTTTCCGCCGTTGCAGTAGAAAATATCCGGGCCCTCTCCCGAAGCAAGCTTGGCCTTTACGATACTGGTATACTGGTCGTCAGGATTTAACTGAAAATCCACCTTAATGCCTGTTTTCTCCGTAAATTCCTTTGCCAGTACCCGGTCGATATCGGCAATCCAGCTTTGAGAAGCCGCTACGGTAATCGTCACGTCCTTTTTTCCGCTCTCCTCAGCTTCCGCTCCTTCTGTTTTCGCATCCGCTTCATTCTTTTTATTTTCGGATACACCTCCGCTTTTACTTCCACATCCGGCCGCTCCTGCCGTCATTGCTGCTGCCAGCAGCAGCGCCATCCATTTTTTCCATAATCTGTTTTTCATATGCCGTCCCTTTCTTTCTCCTTTACCTGTAATCTGTTATCTGTAACTGTTTTTATCTCGGGGAAAAAATCTCCACTTCTTCCAACGCATCCGTTTTCCCGAAGCTGACCTGTACGCCCCGTCCCGGCGCTGCCCAGCGCACGGCATTCTTCATCACCTGACGTATCTCCTTCTGGTAGTAAATGGGGTATTCCTCGTGTCCCGGCCCGAAGTAGAAAACCTTTCCGGCGCCTCTATGGTAGCAGCAGCCGCTGCGCAGCACATCCCCTCCGGCAAACCAGCTGATAAATATCAGCTCCTCCGGCGCCGGTATTTCAAAGGGCTCTCCGTACATTTCCGAATGAGGAATGTCAAAATACATGGGAAGTCCCTGTACAATCGGATGGCTGCGGTCGATTACCCAGACTCTTTCCTTTTCTCCTATTTCACGCCAGCGCACTTCTCCTGTGGTTCCTAAAATTCTGTCAAACACCTTTGACTGCGCCGATGAATGCAGGAGCAAAAGCCCCATGCCCTCCCAGACTCTTTTTTTGATTCTTTCTACAATTTCATCCTCAACCTGTTCATGCACCATGTGCCCGTACCATAAAAGCACGTCCGTCTGTGAAAGAATCTCCTGACTAAGCCCCTGCTCCGGCATCTGCAGCGTAACCGCTCTTACCTCAAATTCCGCTTCTTCCCTGTAGATATCCGCAATAGCCTCATGGATGCCACTGGGATAAATTGCGGCGATATGCTCATATTCTTTTTCCAGAATATATTCGCTCCAGACCGTCACTCTGATTTTTTCAGCCATTCTGCGCCTCCTTATCCATATAGCTCTTTAAAAATTCCTGCACCGCTACCGGCATTCCTGTATGCGCGCTCTCAATGGAGGCAAACAGCAGGGCGCAGCACTGTAAGTTGTCATCCAGGTTATTGGGCGGCTCATCTCCCCCGCCAATCCACTCCACAAACATTTCTATGAGCCATGCATGGAGCCACGCGCGCCTCTTTAGCAACGGCACATGAATAATTTCTTCGCTCTGCAAGTCCGTGGAGCGCACCACCTTCACCTGCTGGTGGTCCATAATTACCGTGCCGAATTCGCATTCCGCCCGGAAATATTCATCCTGCCATGTATTTAATCGGGCGGCATTTTCCTGAATGCCTTCATAAAGAGCATGCACTCCGTTCTCCATTTCTATGGTTACTGCGCAGGAGGTATCGGATTTTAACCGGCTCCAGGGCGGACGCCAGGTCTTTGCATACACGGTCTTTGCATCGGAGCCTGCCAGCGCGCGGAGCATGTCCAGGTGGTGGATTCCCCATTCCAGAAGATATTCGTCCTCCATCTCATAGCGGAAGTTTCCTTCCGGCAGCCGGTTCAGATAGGTTTCCGCAAACCGGCTTGTAATATGAGTCAGTTTTCCGTACGCCTCCTTGCGCAGCAGCGCCTCCATAGTCTGGGGCGGCTGGTCAAAGCGGTGGCTTATCGTTACCGCCATTTTCCTTCCCTTTGCCTTTACCTTGCGGTAAATACGGCAGCATGCTTCCATGGTATCGGCAATCGGCTTTTCGCACAGGATATCGCATCCGAATTCCAGCGCCAAATCTATCATCTGCTCGTGTACGGCGGGCGGAACCACAATATTTACAAAATCCGCCTCGTTTTCCTGAAGCGCCTTTCTCGCATCCACATAGCATTTCTCCGGCGGCAGCCCTACGTATTTCTGTGCATTGACGAAATTATCCGGGTTGATATCCACCGCCGCCACAATCTCCGCTGTTCCCAGCTCCTCGATAACGTACGGCAAAACGTCTGTGCACCAGTACTCTCCAAAGCCTCCCAGCCCGATTTGTATAAAACGTTTTTTCATCCTGATTTCCTTTCTTTGCAATTTATCCGCTTCCTGTTGTATCAGAGTATAGAAAAATTACCGTTACCCGTAAAGGGATAAAACCGTCCTGCTGTTTGGACTTTTTTTACTCTTATGACCGAATAATTGTTTTTGAAATACCCTTTTGCTATAATGGATACACACTCATTCAGCGAGGGGGAACCGGTATGAAAAAGGGAAAACTCCATATCAGGCTTTTGATTTATTACGGCTGCCTGATTACCGCGATTATCTTTGTGATATTTTTTTCTTTTTATTTTTATGTCGCCGGTTCCCTGGAAGAACGTTCCGCCCAGGCCCTGAACGTGATTTCCACCACCGTATCCGCGCGCCTTGACGATACTGTGAAGCAGCTAAGCAAAGACACGACCAGACTCCTTTATTCCGAAAAACTGAAATCTCTGTTTTACTCCGATAAGCTTTACAGCCAAAGCATGGATTCCCTCTCTGCACAGCGGGATTTCAACAATACCTTTTACGAAATTATGGGACCGCAGTTTCCCGCCTCCCAGATAAATATTTTCCGTGAGGACGGTCACTATATTTCTATCGGGAATTATACTGCCTTTGACAGGGCCGAAACGCCTGTAAAGGATTCCGAATGGTTCCGGCAGGCTTTGGAGGCGCAGGGCTCTCTTTTTCTAACGCCGCCCCATTTAAATGACTGGAGCTACTATCACCGCCCGGTTTTTTCCCTTTACCGTTCCTTTTCTCCCCGTTTCGGCAAAAAAAACAATGCGGTGATAGAAATACAGTACGATTACTCTGCCCTGGAAGATTTGATAAACAATATGAATATTTCCCAACAGGTTTATATTCTGGACAAAAACGGCAATTTCTTTTATCCCTGGGAGGATAACGGCCAAACGCCGCTTAAGGAACAGATTTTTTCCTGCTGGCAGGAAATCCATACGCTGGATAGCACAGGTATCTTTACATCCAGAGAAAAAAATATTATTTCTTATACCAATTCCGGCTATACCGGACTCACCGTTCTCGTGCCGGAAAGCGAATATGTTTTATCAGAGCCTGTCCGCAGCTTTCGGAACAACCTGATTTTTATCGGGCTGACTGCCTTTCTGGCAACCCTGCTGGTCTCGTACTTCATCGCCCATAAGGTGACAGTCCCTGTCCGTCAGCTCTATACCTCTGTTCAAAACCTGAACCTGGATACCTTGGGCTCGCATCTGGAAGAACCCTTATCCGGCGGCTGGGACGAGCTGGAGCTCCTCAACAGCTCTTTTCTGGAAATGAAAAGCCGGCTGGAGCAGTCTCTGGAGGAAGCCATTTCTTCAAAATCCCACGAGCTGCAGGCCCGCCTTCTGGCACTCCAGTCCCAGATGAACCCGCATTTTCTTTACAATACATTGACCACCATCAGCATCATGTCGGAAAACGCCGGATGTACCGACATTACCGACGCCTGCAACAGCCTGTCCTCCATGCTGCGCTATATCTCCGGCGATGAACCCGGTCTGGTGACCATACGGGAGGAAATTATGCACACTCAGGATTTTCTCAATCTGATAAAAATCCGTTACAGAGAAAATATACATTATGATATTCATATACCTAAGGAATTGCTGCAGATTTCCATCCCCAAAATGGTAGTGGAGCCGCTGGCGGAAAATTGCGTGAAATATGCGATGAACGGACCCGCTCCATGGGGTATCGCCATATCCGGCCGCCTTACTGACGCGGGCTGGGAGATTTTTGTGCAGGATAACGGAAAGGGATTCCCGAAAGAAAAGCTGGAAGAACTATATAACACCTTTACCCGCCTGAATCCTCAGAAGGAAATTCCCAATCTGAAATTAAACGGAATGGGGTTAATCAATATTTTCATACGCTTAAAGCTGATTTACGGCGAGGCTGCTGTATTTTCCATTAAAAATATGGAAAACGGAGGCGCCTGCGTCACCATCGGCGGGCCTCTTTCTCCCGGCTAAATATTTTTTACCGGAATTGTTATTACGGAAAGACCTGCTAATCTTGAATGCGCAAATCCTGCGCGGAAACGGAGCGGTATATGAAACCCTACAGTGTAATGGTAGCGGAAGACGAACCACTGATAAAAGAAAACATGATTTCAAAAATTCATAACGCCACGCCCTGTTTTAAAGTGGTTTACGCCGCCTCCAACGGACAGGACGCCCTGACACACATGGACAAATACCGCCCTGACGTTCTGATAACGGATATCCAGATGCCTGTTATGGACGGTCTTGAATTGATAGAGCAGGCAAAAAAGCGGTATCCCGACATGGAATGCATAATTCTCACCGGCTATAATGAATTTGAATATGCCCGTAAGGCTATGAAAAACGGCGTGCAGGAATACCTCTTAAAGCCCTTAAAGCAGGAGCAAATCTGCGATGTGCTGAAAACAATTCAGGCCAGACTGTTAAAACAGCGCGTTCATGTAGAACGCAACATTATCGTGTCCCAGCTTTACGGCTCTGATACCGCGAAGAATCTTCCTTCTTCACTGAAAAAGGAACGGTTTGCCGTCTTTCTTATCAGTCTGGGGCATCTTTTGCGGCATTTTTCTTCCTATGAGAGCGCCGCCCGTTTTCAGGAGTGCTGGAAACATATGAAACTGGATGAATTTATTGAAACCTGTCATTGGGGATACAGCAAATGGTGGCTTATCGACGACAGGCAGCCGAACCAGAAATTTTTAATACTTTCTTATCCCTCCGGGCACAAACCGGATATCACGGTTTTGGGCGAGGAGCTTTTGCACCATATACTTCCTCTGGTTCAACCTCTGATTGTCAATATCAGCTCCAGCAGAAATCTCAGCCTTTACAGCGAGCTCTGGCTTACCTCGCAGAAAATCAGGTTTCATCTGGAACATTACCTCTGTCTTGGTTCTTCCAGATTCCTGCTTTTGGAGGTTCTCCCTGAAGGCACGGATTATTTAAGAAAAGAAACGGCGGACTTTCAGGACATCCTTTTAAATCTGATAAGCACGGACAACCGCCGCAGCCTGAAAAAAGAACTGGAAAAATTCTGCCGAAAATTAGACGACAGCGCCATGCCCCAGCATTCCATGGAAAAGATTTTTTTCCAGCTTGTTGAGAAAACATACCGTCAGTTTCTGCCGGCCTCCGAAGCGGAAATCGCTCACCTCGAATACGATTTTTGTGAAAAACTGGCGTTGTCTCCGAATCTGATGGGTATTTTCAATTTTATCATGAGCGTGTTTGAAAATTTACTGCAGCTGGAGGAAAACGATATCTATGACCCGCAGGAACTGGTTAAACGAGTCCGCACATTTATAGAGCAGAACTATACAACCCCTTTAAGCCTTGAGTCGATTGCCTCGGCCTTTCATTTTAACAGCTCTTACCTGACCAAATTATTTAAAAAGTATACGGGAGAAACCCCTCTGAAATACATTATTGACCTTCGGATTGAAAGAGCAAAGAAGCTGATTGAGACCCAGCCGGATTTAAATATGAAAGACATCTGCACCATGGTCGGTTATTATGACCAGCACTATTTTAGCCGGATTTTTAAAAATATTACGGGAAGCAGCCCGTCGGAATACCGCAGGCTTCTTGACAGGCAGATGCCGCAGGATTTGGATATCCATACTTAAGCAGGGGGCTGTCTATTTCCCGCCAGCCCCCACATTTTTCATTCTGACCCTCTCCTCCAACTCTTCCAGCGTCATACTTGGCGGCGGCATCCCGCAGATTTTCAGGACGTTTTCCAGTATCCGCCCGGCGTCCTCTCGTGAAAGCTCCGGCGCCGTTTCTTTTTCCTCTTTTATCAGTCTTCCCATATCTTCCTCCTTAAGGAACTGGCCCGTTCTTTAGCCGTTACCTCTCTTTGCAGGCTCATTTTCCCGTCCGCCTTAATACTGATACTTCTTGGAATAGTTGCTTCCGTCTCCGATATATTCCAAAATAGATTCGCTTCCCCCGTTGGCGGAGGCAAATGTCGGGTCCATGCGGTGCCATTCTTTTCCGTCAAAATAAATTGCCCCGTCTATCCACCCTTCCTCCTCCGTCCACACGCTTATCCACGCATGGTAGGCCGTCCCCGCGTATCCCACAATCAGCTTGCATGGAACCCCCTGGCTCCGAAGCATTCCCGCCATGAGGGCGGCGTAGTCAAAACAGATTCCCTTTTTGGAGGAAAGCACGCTGTCCAGCA
>CAJTMW010000036.1 GCA_910577275.1 uncultured Lachnospiraceae bacterium | reverse complement strand
CATCCATTTATGGGTGATGATATATAAATTTAAAAATATATCGGGAGATATATTGACAAATTTCAAATTTTGAGATAGGAGAATGAAAAAATGGACAAGGACATGCAGGAAGTTTTGAAAAAGGCGGAGGTGCTGATAGAAGCCCTTCCCTATATACAGAAATTTAACCGGAAAATTATCGTGGTAAAATACGGCGGCTCCGCCATGAGCAATGAAGAATTGCAGAAAAATGTAATCAAGGACGTAACGCTTCTTAAGCTGGTGGGCTTTAAGCCCATTATCGTGCACGGCGGCGGCAAGGAAATCAGCCGCTGGGTGGGCAAGGTCGGGAAAGAGGCTGAATTTGTAAACGGCCTTCGGGTCACCGACGAGGAAACCATGGAAATTGCGGAAATGGTTCTCGGCAGGGTCAACAAACAGCTTGTTACCATGGTGCAGGAGCTGGGGGTAAAGGCTGTGGGCTTAAGCGGCAAGGACGGCGGAATGATTCGGGTGGAAAAGAAGTATTCCGGCGGACAGGATATCGGCTTTGTGGGCGAGATTACGGAAGTCTGCCCCAAGATTTTATACGACCTTCTGGAAAAGGATTTTCTGCCCATTGTTGCGCCAATCGGATTAGACGACGGCTTCCGTACCTACAATATCAATGCGGATGACGCCGCCTGCGCCGTTGCCAAAGCGGTGGGCGCGGATAAGCTGGTATTTCTGACGGATATCGAGGGACTTTACCGGGATATCAACGACAAGAGCTCCTTTATACCGAGAATTACTACCTCCGAGGCGGAGGAGATGATTGCCGGAGGAATCATTGGCGGCGGCATGCTGCCCAAGCTGGGAAACTGTACGTCGGCGGTGAAAAACGGCGTCAACAAGGTACATATTCTGGACGGACGGATTCCCCATTGCCTGCTGCTTGAGATTTTTACCAACGAAGGCGTGGGAACCATGATACTGCGGGACGAAACGAAATGAAATGGGATGAAGTATCACTAAGGCTGTAAAGGACACAGCCTTAGTGATGCTAAGTCATCTCGCGAAAAACCGCGGAGCGGTTTTTCCAATTTAGACCAGACACAGGGTGGGACGATAAACAGGAGAATATGATGGAAAAAATGACACAATCACAGTATATAGAAGAAGCGGAAAAGGCGCTGCTGCACACCTATAACCGGTATCAGGTGGTTCTGGATAAGGGCGACGGCGTGTATCTCTATGACATCGAGGGCAAAAAATATCTGGATTTCTGCGCGGGAATCGCCGTGTTTGCCCTGGGGTATCATAATAAGAAATATGACGATGCGCTGAAAGCGCAGATTGACAAGGTGATTCACACCTCCAACTATTATTACAACGTACCGGCCATAGAGGCGGCGAAAAAGCTGAAAGCGGTTTCCGGCATGGACAGGGTTTTCTTTACCAACAGCGGCGCGGAAGCGGTGGAGGGAGCAATAAAGGCGGCAAGGAAATACGCTTATTTAAAGGACGGAAGGACGGACCATGAAATCATTGCCATGGAGCATTCTTTCCACGGCCGTACTATGGGAGCGTTGTCGGTGACGGGAAATCCGAAGTACCGGGAGGCTTTTGAGCCTATGATAGGAAATATCCGCTTTGCAAAGATGAACGATTTTGAAAGCGTGCTTGCAAACGTGACGGAGAAAACCTGCGCGGTGATTCTGGAAACGGTGCAGGGCGAAGGCGGGATTTTCCCGGCGGAGGAAGGTTTTTTGAAAAGCGTGAAGGCCCTCTGCGAGGAGAAGGATATTCTTCTCATACTGGACGAAATCCAGTGCGGCATGGGTCGGACGGGGGAAATGTTTGCATGGCAGAGGTACGGGGTAAAACCGGATATCATGACTACTGCCAAGGCTCTCGGCTGCGGCGTGCCGGTGGGCGCGTTCCTCATGACGGAAAAGGTGGGAGCGGCTTCCCTCACAAGCGGCGACCACGGAACCACCTACGGCGGCAATCCCCTGGCGGCGGCGGCCATAAATATTGTGCTTGATTTATTTGCGGAGAACCATATAATAGATAATGTGAAAGAGACGGGGGCTTATCTCGCCACGCGGCTTGACGCTCTGGCGGCGCGTCATGACTGCATTTTGGAAAGACGGGGGCTTGGACTGATGCAGGGACTGGTATTCAAAAAACCGGTGGGGCCTGTGATTACCCGGGTGCTTGAAAAGGGACTGATTCTGATTAACGCAGGCGCGGAGATTATTCGTTTTGTACCGCCTCTTGTCATCACGAAAGAGCATGTGGATGAGATGACAGGAATTCTTGAAGAAAGCATCGAGGAAAAATAATGGGTTTGAAGCAACGACTTACGGCAGTGGGTATCATTGCCATAGCCGCGGTGGTTACCTTTGGTATTGCCAGGAGTGGACGGCAGATTACGCAGCAGCAGGAGGAAACAATATTTTCAGGAGGAAAGGAAACGCTTTATCTGTGGTATACAGACGAGGCGCTGACGCCCTACCTTAGCGGGGCGGCGGTTACCTATAATGAAAATCACGATATCAGAGTGGTTCCGGTGCTGGAATCCGGTCTGGAATATCTGGAAAAAATTAACGCGTCGTCGCTGGAAAGCAACGCACCGGATTTATATATTTTAAGCCATGATTCCCTTGAAAAGGCATATCTGGCGGGGCTTGCCGGCGAGGTGGCGCCGCCGGATAGTTTTTCCATGGAAAATACTTATATAGATACGGGGATAAAAGCGGCTACCTATAAGGATAAAGTAATCGCATACCCTTTTTATTTTGAAACCAGTTCCTTTTTGTATAACAGAACCTATCTGGAAGATATGGCACGAAAAGGGCTGGAGGCGGAAGCGGATGCGCTGGAAGGAGAGCTGGCGCAGAGCCAGGCGGACGAAGCGGCGGCTTCCGGCACCATCGGGGCTGTGGCGGAGGAAATCGACACCATGGGAAGCGAAAATACAGTGGACCTTGGGGCGGCGGCCGCTGACAATGAAGCCGAAAGCCGGTTTACCCCGGAACAGATTGAGGAGAGGATGAGGGAAATCCTTCCCGCCACCATCGACGATATCAGGGAATTTGCCGATAATTACGATGCTCCCGAGCAGGTGGAGGGCGTTTTTAAGTGGGATGTCACCGATATTTTTTATAATTATTTCTTTGTGGGCGGCGCAATCGATATGGGAGGCGAGGCCGGTTGGGATACGGACAGGATAGATATTTACAACCTTGACGCCATCCATAACATGCGTTCCTATCAGGAGCTGAGCCAGTTCTTTTCCATAGACACCAACGAAATTACCTATGATACGGTTCTGGACGAGTTTATGGCGGGGAAAATGGTCTTTACCACAGCCACCACAGACGCAGTGGAAAGGCTGGAGCAGGCTAAGGAAGAAGGGCTGTTTCCCTATGAATATGATATTGCCCCCCTTCCGGGCATCGATGAAAATCACGGCTCCAGGTCTCTTTCCATGACAAGCTGCGTGGTTGTCAACGGATACAGCGAGAGAAAAGAAGCGGCCAATGATTTTGCTGCTTTTGTGACCTCCGAGTATAACGACATTCTCTATGCCAGAGCCGGAAAGGTTTCCGCGGCAAAGAATGTGGATTACGATTATGCGGCTCTTGACCGGTTTGCGCAGGAGTACGAAAAGTCTGTCCCTATGCCGAAGATGCTGGAAACCAGCAATTTCTGGGTAAAGCTTGAGGTTTTGTTTTCCCAGGTGTGGAACGGGGCGGACGCCAATGAAAAATTAAAGAGCCTGTCCGAGGAGATGAAAACCCAGGTGATGGGGGAACCCTGTGAGGAGGAATACCTTGAGGAGCCGGAAGAGGCGGAGGAGGAAGACGGCGGGGAAGAATCCGAGGGCGGAGACAGTGCGGAAGAATAATAATTTTTCAGAAATTTTTCGGACGCAGAGACTTATGTTTTTACGTTTCGGACCTTAAAGAGAAAATACAGTTTTGAATAACAATCCGGTCATATGGGTATCATAAGCCCGGAGCAATTTACAAATATGCTCCGGCAAAAGAGGAAAAGGAGAGACTCATATGATTGGATTTTTTATTGCATTGATTTCAGGCGCCCTGATGAGCGTGCAGGGCGTGTTCAATACACAGGTGACCAAGGCGTCAAGCATCTGGGTGGCAAATGCCTTTGTGCAGTTTACGGCCCTTCTGGTCTGCCTTGGCGCGTGGCTCTTTGCGGACCGTTCCTCTTTCGGGGAGCTTTTTAAGGTGGAGCCCAAATACATGCTTCTGGGAGGCGCAATCGGAGCCTTTATCACCTATACCGTAATTAAAAGCATGGATATGTTAGGGCCTGCAAGGGCGGTCATGCTGATTGTGGTCGCCCAGCTTGCGGTGGCGTATATCATCGAGCTTCTGGGATGGTTTGGCGTGGAAAAACAGCCCTTCGAGTGGCGGAAGGTTATCGGTATGGCAGTGGCGATTGCCGGGATTGTCATATTCAAGTGGGAAGCGTGAGGGGGAAGCGGGAAACGTGACGGAGAATGCCGCCGGGCCGGGGCGTGGGCGGCAAGAGGCAGCCGCATTTTGGGCTCAGGCAGGAACAGAGCCGGCGCCGGAAATGCGGCAGGAAGCAGCGCCGTCGGTCAGGGGTCATAGCCCCGCTCTTATGGACGCGAAAGCAGGATTTTTTTCAGGCTTTCTTCCTGTCCGCGTTTTCCCTCCTGGGCAAAGATATTTATCCGGCAGATATCGCTGCTTCTGTCCTTAAAGGAGGGAAAGAGAAAACCGCTCTCCGGCTCCCCCGGCTCGTAATCCCCGCTTACCGGGCAGACTGCGCAGACCAGAAACTGGTAAACCTCCTCGGATTCCCAAAGGCTTTCCCCGTCGCCGGCTTTCAAAGGCACGTCGTAGCTGCCGTGAAAAAGATAAACCCCGTAGCAGCCGGCAGCCTTATATCGCTGTCCGAATTCCTCGTAAAACACGTCCAGCATGGCGTCGTTTTTCAGCCCGCATTCTTTCAGAGCCATAAGAAGCTGCCAGAGGCTTCCCGGCTTCCTGTCTTCTTCCCCGAAAATATATTCCTTTAGCTGTACATTGGTATCGGAAAAAGGGATTGCCTTTGCAATATTTAAGTTTGCCTGCCGTTCCCTGACGGACAGCTTCTGGAAATGCCTGTTAAAGGTTCCGTCCACAAATCCCTCATCGTCAAAGTATGCCCCGGCAATCCTGTCGAAGCAGTTTCTTTTCAAAGTCATTCTTCTGGTAAGCTCCAGCATATCGTCGCGGTTGATTTCGCCCATGGTTTCTCCATTTCTGCGCTGTTTTTTGCGCATTCCAATTTTGTGGATGCAGCGCAGACACAAAATTGCAGAGGAAAGATTTGAAAAATCTTTCACTCATTTCTCCATTTCTGTGCTGCTTTTTGCGCAAAGCCAACCTGGCTTCTCAAATTTGCGTCCTCTTTTTGCTATGCAGAATTATAGCGTATTTTCTGACGCAGGGCAATGCCGCTTCATTTCAAATATGATTTCCGCGCAAAATTTATGAAAATCAAGAGTTGAATGCACAGAAAACAATTTTCGGCTGAACATAATTGCAGTTGACGCCTCTGTTATACGCGTGTATAATGAGTTATACGATTGTATAATAAAGGAGGGCGTAAGATTGAAAAATAATTCGAAAAAACTGGGTGAAGCCGAACTGGAAATCATGCAGGTAATCTGGAAAAGCAGGGAGCCTGTCACTTCAAACTACATTTTGAAGGAACTGCAGGGGAAAAGAAAATGGCAGTTGTCCACCCTGATGACGTCCTTATCCAGGCTGTGCGAGAAGGGCTTTGTATCCTGCGACCGCACCACGGGAATGAATCTTTATACCAGCCTGATAGCGGAAAACGATTATAAAGCCACGGAGGGCAGAAGCTTTCTGAACAGGCTGTATGACAACTCCATACAAAATATGGTGGCGACTCTTTACGGCAGAAAGGCTCTCCAGCCTTCCGAGGTGGAAGAACTGAGGGCATATCTGAATGAACTGTTAAAGGAAGATTCGACGCAGGAGGAAGAATGACGCGCGGTAAGGCTGCGCGGAAATGAGGGGAAAATGATAACAGATTTGTTTGTTACGGTTTTAACAATTTCAATGACCACAGGCGTGCCCGTGATTTTATTGATGATTTCAGGGTCTTTTTTAAATAAACGTTATGCGGCAAAGTGGAAATACTGGATTTGGCTTTTTCTGGCGTTGCGTCTGGTGATTCCCGTAAACGGGCAGATGGCGGGCGAGCTGCTGGCAAAAGCATCAGAAGGAAAACGGCAGGCAGGCGAGGCTTCGGCGGATATGGAGGCAGGAGAAAGCCCGGGATTTCGGCGGATTGTTGTAGAGCTGCCGCCGCAAATGACAACGCCGATTTCCATTGAAACGGAGAAAAATGCTGCGGACATCACAATACTGGACATCCTGGCGGCGATATGGTTTACCGGGGGACTCATCTTTGTGCTGGTTCATTTGCTGAGCTATTGGCATTACAGAAAAGGGCTTATGAAGACTGGCAGGCCGCCGGAGGACGAAAGGCTGATGTATCAGCTTAAGAGGCTTCAAAAGGAGGCGGGGATAAAGAGGAAGGTATCTGCGATAGAATGCGGGGAAGCCCCCGGTCCGATGACTACGGGATTCTTTACGCCCCTGCTGATTTTTCCGCAGGAAAAATACAGTGATGAAGAATTATACTTCATTTTAAAACATGAGCTTTTTCATCTAAAGCGGCGGGACGTGTGGTTTAAGCTTTTGCTGGTAACTGCCAACGCGGTTCACTGGTTCAATCCGGTTATCTGGCTCATGCAGAGGGAGGCGGCTCTGGATATGGAGCTTTCCTGCGACGAGTGGGTGGTACGGGGGAAGGGAAAGGACGCACGGAAAGCATACACAGAGGTTTTGATTTCCGCGCTGCATAAAAAGTACAGTAGGAAAATTCCCTTTTCCACACAATTTTACGAGGGAAAACAGATTATGAAAAAACGGTTTAAAAATATTTTAAGCAGGAAAAAGAAGAAAAACGGCGCGTTAATACTGGCGGGAATACTTGTTCTGACGGCCATTCTGGGGGCGTTGGCAGGCTGCTCCGTGGGAGAAGATGGGGAGCGGAAAGAGGGAATTGTAATGGAGGGAATTGAAGTTCCCGCCGTTGTGCTGGATAAGGCAAAAGAGCTTGTGGCCGCATGGTATGACAATGCCCGGGAGGAGTTTGCCGACTATCATTATGAAAACTGGAGAATCCAGTCTCTGGCTCAGCGCTATACCTACGAGCATTTCAACGGAATGACCCTGCAGGTTTATCAGATGAATTACCAGTTTTTGTCCGGTACGCCCGAAAAGGTGGTTTCGGCGGGCGGTATGACAGTCGATGAAGAAGGCTGGGTTGTGCCGGATTATCCTGACAGCAGATTCCTGATTTTCCGGCAGGAGGGCGAGAGTCTTACTTTTCTGACGGAACTGTTTGAGAACGACTGTCTTCCGGGAGACGAACTGTTTACCGGTGACTTGCAGGGCGCATTGGAAGCCCTTGGCGTTATCAGTGCCGTGGAGAACGGGGAAGAAGATGAGAATGGGCAGGATATGAACGGGCAAAGCCTGTCCGGGGAAAGCGCCTCCGGGTCAAACGCGTCTGAGGAAAGCAGGGGAACGCTTACCGTATACCGGGAGGGGGAAGCGGATGAAATACCGGCGGTTCTTTATGCAGGGGAAGGGTACTCCATTTACCTGACAGAAGGAGACTGGCGCCAGGAGGCGGCTGACGAATGGGTGGCTGTGTATGACGGAGCGCCGGTTTTAGACGGACAGGTACGGCTTCGGATTCGCTCATATGAGGACAGGACAAGGGACGAGGCAGCGGACGAGCTGGAAAACGACGGCTATTCGCCGGAAGATTATGAGTTTGTCAGGCGGGAAGGAGGAATGGTTTACAGGGTAAGGCTTTTGGAGGACAGCGGCCGCGTGTGGGAAATCTTTTACTGCCATACGGAAGAAGCGGAGGAAGGATGGGGACAGGTGCTTAAGGTAATGGCGGATACCTTTGCGCTGTCTTTAGATTGACGTTTTTTCTGATGCCATATGGAACCGGATTCCATACCTGAGACTATATAAAAACGTAAGTTTGATTTTTAATAATTAATATTAAACAAAAGATATTTTTAATAATATTAATATTGACTTTAATATTATTAAAATGTATAATGTGGGTATAAAGAAAAGCATCTTATACCTGCACACATCGATCCGACAAGGCTGAGGCGCTGGTGCAGAGCAGCAGAAAGAGGGAAATATGAACGGTATACCCAAATGGATTGCAGAACTGCCGGAGGAGGACTTGAACTTTATCAAACGTTTTGTACTTTCCTCCGGGTCGCTGAAGGAGATGGCGGGAATCTACGGCGTAACCTACCCGACGGTCCGTTCGAGATTAGACCGTGTGATTAAGCGGATTATGTCCTCCGACGAGAAAGAGGAGGAGGCTTATATCAGCCTGATTAAGAAAATGGTGCTGGAAGAAAAGCTGGAATTTGACGCCGCCGCGATTCTGATTCGTGAGTATCGAAAGGAGAAACAAAATGGAAATGATGAATAATTACGGAGTGCTCAGCATACTGGCAGTAGGATTGGGGCTTATGGCGAGATATTTCCTTTCAAGGCTCTGGAACGCGACGCAGCCCTCCGTCCGCCTTGGCATGACGGCGGGGCTGTTTGCGGTGTATACGGCGGGAATTTTACTTATCCTGTGGCAGATTTACCGCTATATACAGGAAACGGGAGGCAGCGTACAGAGCTATCATCATCTGGTAATACTGACAGTGCTCACGGCAAATACCATTGTGATTTTTGTGGGAATCTTCTTTTACATTGTCCGGGGAAAACGGCTGCTCTCCGGCGCGGATAAAATGAAGCTGATGGATTTGTGATTTGTGTCTGACAAATCAGTCAATCAGGAAAAACGGAAACGGCGGCAAAGTATGTTTCTGTCCGTACAGTGCCGCTTTCCGGCCGCCTGATGAAAAACAACATATTCTATAAAAAAATTATTAAAAAAACGTCAGGAACTTGCCATTCAGTAAATATTCTGCTATATTGAATTCATCAATTCAAAGTGAATCTCTTATTTCTTCCATTCGTTATATGTGGTACATCAGCATTATATATGGAAGAAATCTGTATCGGCATCTCGCCGGAAATTCACGGAAGAAAAACTAAATGATAAAAGGCAGAGATGGAAATAACGGTGCGGAGGACAAGTCCGTGACGCTATTCATATATATCCAGTATACTCTGCCGGAAGGAGGAGGTATGGGATATACCAAAAAGACACTTCAGGAACTTGATTTGATTGACAACTTCCTGTCAAATGCAATCGCTTCCAACAGCGAGTTAAGCGAGCCGTTTTACCGGCTGCTTCTGTCCGTTCTGCTCGGAAAGGAGCTAAAAACAGTCCGGGTGCTGGCACAGCAGATAATTCCGGCAACAACGCCGGAGCTGCGGGGAATCCGAATGGATGTGGAAATTACTGAGTACGATAAGGGAAACATAACCGGCATATATAATGTGGAACCGCATCTTAAGGACGGGCTCCATCTGCCGAGACACAACAGGTACTATCAGGCAAAGATAGACGGCAGGTATGTGAAAAGGGGGCTTAAGGACTTTTCAGAGATACCAAACCTGTATGTGATTACGATTACAAATTATGACATATTCGAAAGAGATTACATGATGTACACATTCCGCAATAAATGTGAGGAGCTCCCGGATATAGAGTATGACGACGGCCTACAGTTTGTATATTTTAATACAAAAGGACAAAAAGGCGGTAGCCAGGCGATAAAAAATATGTTAACATATATTCAAAATAGTGACAGTAAAAATGCGGTGGATGATGCAACCAGAAAGATAGATTTCTATGTGAACAGGGTGAAGAGTCTGCCGGAAGTGGAGGCGGGATATATGACACTTGGAGATTATTTTGACAGTATGCTGGACAGAGCCAAGGAAGAAATGGCGGAAGATGTGAGGAGAGAAGTAACAGAAGCCGTAAGAAGAGAAGTAACGGAAGCAGTAAGAAAAGAAATTGCGGAGGCGGTAACCAAAGAAGTGACCGAATCGGTGACCAAAGAAGTGACGGAGACAGTAACCAAAGAAGTGACGGAGGCGGTAACCAAAGAAGTGACTGAATCGGTGACCAGGGATGTAACGGAAGCAGTTACCAGAGAAATAACCGAGCAGAGCATAAAAGCCATCGTGGAAATATTTCAGGAGCACCATGATACAAAGCAAAATGCGGCTGCCGGGCTTCGCAGTAAGTTCCCGGAATATGCCGGTCAGGCGGAGGAACTGGTGGAAAAATACTGGAAGGACAGCCTGTAAATGCGGCGGCCAATGCCATTTGTACATCTGGCTAAAATTTAGCTTGTAAATCCCGCAAATTTCCATTACAATGAAATAGTATCGTTGCAGGGGGCTTTCTGTCTGACAGAAAGGAGTAACGATGAAGAAGAGATTGAAAATTATGAAGGTGACGGCAATAATTTTGGCGGTTACTTTTTGTACGCTCTTGGGCTGTGAGAGAAAGGAAGCCGGAGAGCTTCTTTTGCCGTTGGAGGAAGCCGGAGAGTCAGGTGAACGACAGGCAGGGGAAGAAAGCGGGAAAAGCGCCGGTACGGCGGAAGGCGATTACGGGATGATAACACCGGACGGGGCGGCGCTGACGGAGGGACAAAGTACAGCGTCGGCCACAGAGGCAATTCAGCCGGATACGCTATCAGCCGGTATGCCCGCACAGCCGGCGAAAGAAAGCGCGCCGGCGAAAGAAGCGGAAACGGAAGAAGCTTTCTGCGTGGTTCATGTCTGCGGCGCGGTAAGGGAGCCGGGCGTTTATGTTATGGAAGCGGACGCACGGATTTATCAGGCGGTTGAAAGGGCCGGGGGCTTTGATGACGGCGCAGATGAAAACTATTTAAATCAGGCGGATTTGCTTTCCGACGGAATGAAAATTTACGTGCCTACCAAAGCGGAGGTGGAACAGTCCGGCGGGGAAATCGAATGGAAAATTTCCGGGGAAACCGGCGTTTCCGGTACGGAATCCGCAGATGCAGAAAACGGGAAGCAGAAAAATACCCCGGGCGGAAGCGCTTTGCTTATCAATATCAATACAGCGGGAGAAGCGGAGCTTTGTACGCTTCCGGGCGTGGGCAGCAACAAGGCGAAAAGCATTATTGCCTACCGTGAAAAGAACGGCGCTTACCGGACAATTGAAGATATTATGAATGTTGAAGGGATAAAGGATGGCGTCTTCCAGAAAATAAAAGACAGCATCACAGTGTAGCGGCATTCGCCAAATGTATCAAACGAAGTTTGTATTGCTTCGCAGTCGCCTGGCTCATTGCCCGCGGAAATAAAAATGGATGGTGTGGATATATGGCAAAAAAAGTGCTGGTAGTAGATGATGAAAAGCTGATTGTTAAAGGAATCCGTTTCAGTCTGGAGCAGGACGGAATGGAGGTTGACTGCGCTTACGACGGGGAAGAGGCTCTTGAGATGATAAGGAACAAGGAGTATGACATCATACTTCTTGACGTGATGCTCCCGAAGCTCACAGGCTTTGAGGTCTGCCAGCAGGTCAGGGAATTTTCCAGCGTACCGATTGTCATGCTGACGGCAAAGGGTGAGGATATGGATAAAATTCTCGGACTTGAGTACGGAGCGGATGATTATATTATAAAGCCCTTTAATATTCTTGAGGTAAAGGCAAGACTGAAGGCGATAATAAGGCGTACCTCCCCGAAACCGAAGGAAACGGCCAGGTTCATCGAAAACGGCGATATGAAGCTTGACTGCGAAGGACGGAGGGTTTACGTGGCGGGGAAGGAAATCAATCTGACCGCCAAGGAATTTGAGCTTTTGGAGCTGCTGATTTTAAATGCAAACAAGGTATACAGCAGGGAAAATCTGCTGAAACTGGTATGGGGCAGCGATTATCCCGGCGATGTCCGCACGGTGGACGTGCATATCAGGAGGCTGCGGGAAAAAATCGAGGAAAAACCTTCCGACCCCAAATACGTGATTACCAAATGGGGCGTGGGCTACTACTTTGCGTAGCTCTGTGACAGGCAGTTTGAAAAGATGGCAGATAAAATAAAGACAATTCTGAAAAAGTTTAAAATATGGCGGAGCTTTCAGCTCCGTCTGCTTATCATTGTGTTTCTTATGGGGATTATTCCCAGCATCATCATGCGTGTGGGCATTTTGGAGAATTACGAAAGCCGTGCCGTGGATGTGCGGATTTCCGACGTGCAGACGCAGCTTCGAATCATTGCAAATCACCTGATTACCTATAATTACCTGCAGGACACCTCCTCGGAGGTGATTGGAGCGGAGTTAGAGCAGCTTTCCAATCTGTATAACGGGCGTGTCCTGATTATCAACGGAAACTTAAAGGTGGTTAAGGACACCTATGGAATCAGCGACGGCAAGACGATTGTTTCCGAGGAAGTCATCCGGTGCATAAAAGGGAAAAACACCGTCAATTATGACTCCGTCAACCGTTTTATTGAAATTACCATGCCGATTGTGGAGACGGTCACTATGCCGGACGATTCCGGGGAAGGGGCGAAGGAAAAGGAGCTGGTGCGGGGAGTCATGCTCACCAGCGTTTCCACGGACAGCATTGCAAACACTCTGGATATTTTAAACCGGCGGGCAATCATCATGGGAAATATCATGTTTATTTTCATTTTTGCCCTTGCCATGGGACTTTCGAGGATACTGGTGCGCCCTTTTGAGCGCGTAACGAAAGCCATAAGCGAAGTGAAGGAAGGATACACGGACGAGCCGATATCGGTATCCGATTATCTGGAAACCGAGCATATTGTGGACGCCTTTAACAGTCTGATTAAAAGGATGAAGGTGCTTGACGATTCCCGGCAGGAGTTTGTTGCCAACGTGTCCCATGAACTGAAAACGCCGATAACCTCTATCAAGGTGCTTGCGGATTCCCTTCTTGCCCAGGAGGACGTCCCGGCCGAGCTTTACCATGAGTTTATGGAGGATATCGCCGAGGAAATCGAGCGGGAGAATAAAATCATCAACGATTTGCTGGCGCTGGTAAAGCAGGATAAATCGGTGGCGGAGCTGAATATCAGTATGGTGGTCATCAATGAGCTTGTGGAAATTATTCTGAAAAGGCTTCGTCCCATTGCCAAAAAAAGCAATGTGGAGGTCACGCTGATAAGCAAGCGGGAAATCGTGGCGGAAGTGGACGAAGTGAAGATGAGTCTGATATTGACTAATCTGGTCGAAAACGCCATCAAATATAATAAGGAACAGGGAAAGGTGGAGGTTTTGCTGGATGCGGACCATCAGTTTTTCACGGTTCGGGTGAGGGATTCGGGCATTGGCATTCCGCCGGAAGCTCTGGGGCAGATTTACGAGCGGTTTTACCGGGTGGACAAGTCCCATTCAAAGGAAATCGGCGGTACCGGTCTGGGTCTTGCCATCACAAAAAGCGCCGTACAGCTCCTTCGGGGCTCCATTAAGGCGGAAAGCGTTGTGGGAGAAGGCACCGCCTTTACGGTAAAAATACCACTGACCAGGACTTTGGTGTAAAAGGAGAGGAAATGATGCTGAAAAAAGCGGAAAAAATCATTTTCCTGATTTTGTTTACCGCCGCCCTTATCTGTGCCTGCGGGCGGCAGCAGGAGGCAAAGCCGGGAAAGGTTTACAATGTCTATTATGTGAATTCTGATGAAACGGCGATTGTCCCTTATGAGTATGTTACGGAAACCACGGACAGGGGGGCGCTGATAGACGAGCTTTTAGAGCAGCTTCGTACAGGCTCGGAGCGGTTAAAGTATAAAGCGCCGCTCACGGACAAGTTCACGCTGCTTGACTGCGTGGTAAACGAGGACCAGCTCACCTTAAGCTTTGACGAAAATTACGCCTGGCAGGAGGTCACCACGGAGGTGCTGGTTCGGGCGGCCATCGTCAGGACGCTGACCCAGATTGACGGGATTTCCTATGTGGCCTTTCAGATTAAATCGGAGCCTTTGGTTGACGCCTACGGCATGGTAATCGGGAATATGAACGCCGATATGTTTATCGACAACGCCGGTAATGAAATCAACACCTACGAGAAGGTGAAGCTCACGCTGTATCTGGCAGACGAGAGCGGAAGCAAATTAAAGACAGTGAGCAGGTCGGTTGTTTACAACAGTAATATTTCCATGGAAAGGCTGGTGGTGGAACAGCTCCTTGCGGGACCGGGCGAGGGGGAAAAGGCGTTTCCCACCATCAATCCCGATACGAAAATCATCAGCGTCAACGTGAAGGACAGAATCTGTTACGTGGATTTTGACAGTACCTTCCTGACGCAGATTTATAATGTGACTTCGGATGTGGCAATTTATTCCATCATTAATTCGCTGGCGGAGCTTTCCAGCGTAAATAAAGTACAGATATCCATCAATGGAGATACCAACGTTAATTACAAGGAAAACATCAGTCTCTCCACAGTGTTTGAGAGAAACCTCGAGCTTGTGGGGGAGTGAAAGATTTTTTAAATCTTTCCTGTGCAGGTTTGTGTCTGCGCTGCATCCACAAGCTTAAGAAGCCAGGTTGACTTTGCGCAACATAGCAGCGCAGAAATGGGAAAAATATGCATTTACAGAAAAAAACAGGACTGCCGAAATGTGTGAAGCGGCGGCCGCTGGCGTTTATCTGCCTCGCAGCGGCGCTGTGTCTGTTTCTGGCAGGACAAATCAGCCCGGATGATGCAGGGCAAAGCGGCGGGGAAGACGCGGCAACGGCAGCCGCCAAAGATACCGCTGGCGGAGGCAGTTTGGGAGCCGCAGATAGCGCCCGGGGAAACCGGGAGGACATATATGAGAAGTGGAGCGGAGAGCGGGTTACACTTACCGGCAGGGTTTATAAAAAGGAAACTTCCAGCCGGTCAGACGGGCCGGTGTCCGTGATTTATTTAAGGCTTTCAGGAAAAGCGGAGGCAGGCGGCGCGGACGGGGAAAGGGAGACGGAAACAGGACCGCCGGGGCAGCGGGTCGTCTGTTATCTGGCTGCCGGGCAAAAGGAGCCGGAGCTTGGCAGCACAGTAAAGCTTTCGGGAAAGGTCAGAGCCTTCGAGAGAGCCACAAATCCGGGGCAGTTCGACGCATATTCTTATTATCAGATTTCAGGAATTTCTTATCGCTTAAGTCAGGCGGAGATTTCGGCAAAGACAGTAAAATATAACAGACTTATGGAAGCACTTCATACTTTCAGGGGATTTTTGTCCGCGGAGATTTCAAAGGCCCTTCCGCAAAAAGAGGCTTCCGTGATGCAGACCGTGCTTTTAGGGGAAAAGGGAGGCATGGAAAAGGAGCTGAAGGCTCTATATCAGAGAAACGGAATCGCTCATGTACTGGCAATATCAGGCTTACATATTTCCCTTCTTGGAATGGGAATCTACCGGCTTTTTCGAAAATGCGCAATTCCTATGAAGGCAGCCGCCGGATTGTCTGCGGCTTTGATGTTTCTTTACGGGGCAATGACCGGCTTTTCCGTATCCGCGGTGAGGGCGGTTTTTATGTTTTCCATTCAGATGCTGGGAATCATTCTTGAAAGAACCTACGATATGGTGACTGCGGCGGCTCTGGCGGCGACAGTTATTCTGATAAAACAGCCGCTTTATCTGGGGCACAGCGGGTTCTGGTTCTCTTTCGGGTGCGTGTTTGGAATCGGCCTGCTGCTTCCGGCGCTTACCGAAGGAGGTCGAGGGAAAAGCATTCCGGCTTTGGTAAAGGGCTTTCTCGGGGGCGCGGGAATGACGGCGGTCACCTTGCCCCTTTATCTTAAGTTTTATTACCAGTTTCCGGTCTATTCGGTCTTTTTGAATTTTCTGGTAATTCCCCTCATGAGCCTTTTGATGGCGGCAGGGCTTTTGCTGCTCGTCTGCCGGCTTTTGCTTCCGCCGGCTGCAATTCCCTTTTCGTATTTTATCAAAGGCGTACTGCTGGTTTATGAGAAAGCCTGCGGGGTAAGCGAGAGTCTGCCCGGCCATCTTTTTACGCCGGGAGAGCCAAAGGACTGGCAGCTGGCGGTTTATTTCCTGATTCTTGTTTTTGTGATTTTTGTAAGGAAAAATATAAAACTGGCGGCAAGATGGGGGATGATTTTTGCGGGGGCTGCGATACTTATCATTCGTCCGGCGGGAGGACTTTTGCTTACTTTTCTCGATGTGGGGCAGGGGGATTGTATTTATATTGAGAACGAAGATAAGAGCCGGTATCTGGTTGACGGAGGAAGTTCTTCTGTGAGCGGCGTGGGCGAGTACCGGATTCTGCCCTTTTTAAAATCTCAGGGCGCGTCCCGCCTGGACGCTGTATTTGTGACCCATCCCGACGAAGACCACTGTAACGGAATCAGAGAGCTGCTGGCGGAGGGGGAGAAACAGGGAATCAGAATTGGCGCCTTGATTTTACCGGACATTGCCGGCAGCGCCCGGGGCGAGGCTTATCTTGCGCTGGAGGAGGCGGCAGGGGAGGGCGGCGTCCCTGTGGCTTATATCAGCCGGGGACAGAGGATTAAAAGCGGAGAGCTCTCATTACTTTGCCTGCATCCCGGAGAGGGCGTTTCTTCCGGCGAGCCCAACGAGTATTCCATTGTGCTGGGTCTTCTTTATAAAGGGTTCAGCGCACTTCTTACCGGCGATGTGGAAGGCGCCGGGGAGCAGCAGCTGACCCGGTTTTTAGAGGAAAACGGCGAATTTCAGGAGGTGACTGTTTTAAAGGCGGCGCATCATGGCTCCAGGAATTCTACAGGCGCGGATTTCCTTGCGGCGTCCCGGCCAGGGCTTGCGGTGATTTCAGCGGGCAAAAATAACAAATACGGGCATCCTCATGGAGAGCTGATTGAACGGCTTGAGGAAGGGGGATGCGTGATTTATGAGACCGCAAAGGACGGCGCGGTAACGGTACGGGCGGAGGGAAGTAAGGTGCGGGTAAAAGGTTTTACGGATTGATACCGGCTCAGCCGTGCCGTTTATATGGAAATCAATTTTCATATTCCGGGTACTTTTTTCAAAAAAGAGTGCGCGGCGGTAATTGCTGAATAATCGTATATCGTGTATAATAAAGATATTACAGCATGAGAGGACATCAGGATATGCAAAGGATACTGGTTGTAGATGACATGGCGACAAACCGTGAACTATTGCGAAATATACTGGAGGATGACTTTGCCATTGAAACCGCAGAGAACGGAGAGAGTGCGCTGATAAAGCTGCAGGAATACGGGGAGGATATGGCGGCGGTTCTTTTGGATTTACAGATGCCCAAGATGGACGGCTTTGCAGTCATTGCCACTATGAAAAGAAACGGGTGGCTGAATAAAATCCCTGTGCTTATTATCAGCAGCGAGCATGCGGCTGAAATTGAAAACGGGTGTCTGGAACTGGGGGTTTCGGATTTTATCCACAAACCTTTCGACGCTTCTATTGTCAGAAACCGGGTGAAAAACACGCTGGATTTGTTTGCCTATAAAAACCGGCTGGAAGAAACGGTGGAAAAGCAGAGAAAGACGCTGAGGCATCAGGACAGAATTATCCAGATACAGGCGGAGCGGCTCAAGGAGGCGGAGCCCTTTGACAGGCTGATGATGGAATACCGGTTTGCCATCATGGAGGTGGAGACAAGGCTGAAGGTGCTGAACGAGGAGTTTTCCCGGGAATATAAGAGAAATCCCATCGAATCCATAAGGAGCAGGCTGAAATCTCCCGAAAGTATTTATGATAAGATGCGGCGCAAGGGCTATCCCATCACAGTGGAGAATATCAGGGAGCATTTAACCGACGTGGCGGGCCTTAGGGTCATCTGTTCTTTTCCGGATGATATTTACCGCCTTGCGGAGCTTTTTACAAGGCAGGGGGATATTCTTCTGCTACGCAAAAAGGACTATATCCAAAATCCCAAGGACAACGGCTACAGAAGCCTCCACCTGATACTGAACGTTCCGATTTTTTTGTCCAATGAGCGAAAATATATGAAGGCGGAAATTCAGTTCCGCACCATTGCCATGGATTTTTGGGCAAGCCTGGAACATAAATTAAAGTATAAAAAAGATTTGGATAACGCGGAGCAGATTGCGGCCGAGCTTCGGGTCTGCGCGGACTCCATCGAGGCGCTGGATTATCAGATGCAGGAACTTCGGGACAAGATTGACAGAAATGAGAGAAACTATGCAGCGACTGGCGCAGGATATTAAAACAGGGCAGTTTGCCCGGGTGTATCTCCTTTACGGGGAGGAAGCCTATCTTCGGAAGCAGTACCGGGACAGGCTTAAAAAAGCCATCATCGGCGACGATACGATGAATTATCATTATTATGAGGGGAAAAATATCTCCGTCGGGGAAGTGATTGACCAGGCGGAAACGCTTCCCTTTTTTGCAGAAAGACGTCTGCTGGTGATTGAAAACAGCGGTTTATTTAAAAGCGGCGGGGAGGAGCTTGCGGAATATCTGAAAGAGCCGGCGCCCACCGCTTTCTTTTTGATGGTGGAGACGGAGATTGATAAGAGAAGCCGTCTGTATAAAGCGGTTCAGGCAAAGGGCTGCGCGGTGGAGTTTTCCGTCCAGGACGAGAGTACGTTAAAACGCTGGCTCCTTGGCATGGTAAAAAAGGAAAACAAGAAAATTACGGAATCGGCCCTCGACTTTTTTCTGGAAAAAACCGGCACCGATATGGAGAATATCCGTCGGGAGATGGAAAAGCTGTTTTGCTACTGTCTTGAGAAGGAGGCCATCACGGAGGCGGATATAAGCGAAATCTGCACGAAAAGAATTGGCAATCATATATTTGATATGGTTGGGGCAATTGCGGAAAAAAGGCAGAAAAAGGCGTTGGAACTTTACTATGAGCTGCTTGCCCAGAAGGAGCCTCCCATGAGAATCCTGTTTCTGATTGCAAGGCAGTTTAATCTGCTTTTGCAGGTGAAGGAGCTTAAGGGGAAGGGCTTTCAGAATAAGGCAATCGGAGAAAAGGTAGGACTGCCGGGATTTGTGGCAGGAAAGTATGTGGCGCAGTCGGGGCGTTTTCGGACGGATGAGCTTCGGGCGGCGGTTGAGGAGGCAGTTGAGGCAGAGGAGAATATCAAGACGGGGCGGATGAATGATAATATGAGCGTGGAGATGTTGATTGTGAAGTATAGTAGTTGAGGGGAGGAGAGGACGCCCGGGGACGGGTATTCGTCCTCCGTCGCCGCGCTTCCGCTCTACAAAAACGTAGCGGATGCTAAGTTCGCGAGCCGCTGCGCAACTCGCTCTCTAAGCACCGACGTTTTTGTAAGGGCTCCTACTACAATGTATTTATGGTTAGTATTCCTGACATCCAGCCAGGA
>CAJTMW010000035.1:270-20292 GCA_910577275.1 uncultured Lachnospiraceae bacterium | reverse complement strand
GAACCCGTGTTACCGCCGTGAAAGGGCGATGTCTTAACCGCTTGACCACGGAGCCTTATTTTCTTCCTTGCTTCGTCAGTCAAAGCTTTGCTTAATTTTCCTCCCGCGGATGACCTGACGCAAAATATATTACCATAACCGGACAGGTTTGGCAATACGGAAATTTTATTTTTCTGAAAAAATTGTAACCGCCCGGCTTTGCCTCGCTGGCACAGCATTCGCCGGATGGGCGTGCAAGCGCTCCCGCCCGGCTCATTGCCCACACAAAAAGCTGCTGCAAAAATTACGTTGCAGCAGCTTCCTGGGGCCTTTGGCTCTTTTATTTTCTCAATGTAAGATAGTTCTCAATTGCGTTGGAATTCTCATCCAATACGGAAAGGCTGCACATAATCTCCATTCCATGCTTCTCAAAATATTTTACAAGGTTCCTTTTCAATACAACGATACTCATAATCAACATCTCCTTTTCTCATTGTCTACTTATGTTTCCCTGTTACGAGTATTATATTACCCTAAAAACAAAAATGGAAAAAGAAACCTTTTTGACTTTATTTAAGGCGATATTGACTTTTGCACCTTTGGGAAAATATCGTTGTCAGCGTCTGTGCATGCCGCAGTCTGCGCAAAAATCAACCTCTTTTGTACAGCCGAAGCTCTGTCTTTCCGGTCATTCCATAGTCCTGATACTCTGGCGAAACCGAAAAACTCATGGTGGAAGCGGTGCTGTCCTCCACATTATGAGCATTGTTGGCAGAGCCCGCCAGACGTCTGGAATACTCCTCCGTCATGACGTAATAGCCTCTCGAAATCAGTCTGTTGGTCAGCGTCGAGGAAACTTCCACCATTATTTTGTTTTCACCGGCATGAAGGAGCGCTGATATGTCCAAAACTCTGTGATTGAAATCATAGGCGTCCGCTTTCTTATCATTGACATACACCGCCGCCGTGTTGCCGCCAGTGGAACCGATGCAAAGCTCCGCTTCGTCCTTTTCCGACCAGCTCTCTGGCAATGTGGCAATTGTGGTGTAATACCCTACGCCGGAGACGTCCCTGCCCACCGCCTCATAATCCTTCCACGGTTTCAGCTCCACGCAGCCGACCTCAATCGGCGTCTTCCTGGTTTCGTAATAAACCTCTCTGGTCACGATGCCAAGGCCGCGGTCTTCCTCAATCACCTTTTTTTCACCCTCGTTCCAGTCTTCCACTGTCAGGTTCCACTTTTGCAAATCAATCACGTCGCCGTAAACCTTTCTTTCCGGCTGCTTTTCACCCGAATCAGGCCCAGCTTCTCCCGCCTGCCCCTTTCGGTCGAATAAAAGCATGGCGGCCTCCCCCGGATTCAGGGTCAGCGTCACACCGGTTCTGCTCTGCGAAGCGCCATGCCCGCCTTCCGCCGGCTCCTCCCGGGAAGCTCCGTCCCGGTCTTTGGCGTTCCCCGCCTCCTCCTCTATCCGCTTTCCGTCAAGAGGCGTTATCTGCGCATTCCAGCAGTTCACCAGATAGGGCATGCCGCCTCCCGCAACCTCCACCGTCACGGTAAAAGGCTTTGTTTCGGCATACAGCATATTGTAGACAAACAGCCCCGTCTCATCGCCGCATTGATTCATAAAGGTTAAAATATTCTTATTAGGCTCCGCAAACCTTGCCCTGGGCTCCACTCCCAGCGCTTTCAGGCAGGCGATTGTCTTACTCTGCACATCAGTTTCCATTACGCCGGGCAGCGCCTTGATTTCCTCTATAATTTTCCGAAGCTCCCCGTCGGACTCGGAAAGGAAAGGCGAACGGCAGGCCGCCTTCTCATGAGTCTTGTTAATTCCTCCCGGACGCAGAGTTTCATTTGCGCCGTTTACAAAGACAAGCTTAAGACCGGCTTTTGCCAGCTCCAAAAGCCTTTTTGCAGCGGCTACGGGCATATAATCCTGATAAATAATCAGCGCCTGATAGCCGGGTCCCTCCGGGTACAGCTCCCCCCTTTCAACCCTTGTAAAATCCTCCTCCAAAAGCTGGGGCGCAAAATAATCCCAGGTATAACCGGCGTGCTGCAGATTCATATCCTTCCAGTAAAAGGCCTCGTCTCCCCGCATCTGCCGGTGCGCGTACTGGTTCATTTCATCATCCGTCATAATCAGATTGTTAAAATAATAATCCAGACGCAGAATCCCCAAATCCACACGGGGCTTTCCCCGACGAATCATCATCTGATACCGCGCCATGGCGTCCGTCCAGTCGTTATAGTGCTGATAAGCGGGCTGTCTGCACCCGAACCGCTCGGAAAAGATGGGCCACATGCCCTCATGCCCCGGCCAGTAGGTGGATTCCTCAGAGCCACAGATACTGGAATATCCGTGGAGGACCGTCCGGCTGACGCCCACGCAAAACTGCGTATACATAATCTGCGTGTAAAAATCAAGCCCCATCATATAATTCAGCTTGGTCGCCCCGGTTTCGCTTGAAAAAATCTTATTGTAAATGTGCGCCGAGCCGCTCATTCCCCGATAGCTGTCAATCTGGGAGGCGAATTCCAGAGATTCCGTCTCGATTCCGTCCACATATTTCCCTGACTGGGAAACCTCGAAGGGAAGACCGTAAGCCACCTCCGCCCGAAGCTGCATTCCCCTGCTGTGAAGCCACTCCTGCATGGGTTTTAGCATATTTTCCATATAGCAGTCCGTCATGGTCTGGTACAAATCGTTCTTTATCTTGTCTTCCTTCACCGTATCTTCCATATGATAATGGTAGATAAAAACGTCCGGCACCTGACCGCCGTTTTTCACAATAAAGGGAAGATACGGGGTCAGCTCGTATCCCCTCCGCGCCCTGAATTCCTCCAGGAAATGATACCCCCAGAACTGTCCGCCCCGTCCGAAAGTGGTAAGCTCCAGAGAATCCATATACATCATGCCGCGGCCGTTTTTGCGGATGGTTTTTTGTAAATCCTCCGTCAGCACATGGCTGTTCCAGTATTCCTTAAAGGCTTCCACTCCGTACTTGTCAATATAGTTAATCGTGTAAGAGGTGGAAACGGAGGGCCTTGCAATCTGTCCGGTTCCATGGAGCCAGAAATAAAATATCAGATAATCCCCGTCCTCCGGCGCCTGCCAGGAAAGCTCTGCCCCGGCAAAACCGTCCCTGCCGGAATTTTCATCCTCCGCATCACCCGTGCCCAAGCCTTCCTTCCCGCCGTTTGCACCACGCCGAACCAGCCCCGTCAGGTCAATGGTCCGCCCGTCCAGCATCTTTTCCCCGTCTTTGTCCGGCAGCACCTTCGCCGCCACCACCGCCACAAGAGTCTGTTCATGTATGGTGTCCTGCAAAAGCTCAGGCTTTGGCAGAATCCCCCCGCGCTTTTCTCCCCCGTGTAAAAGCTCCGTGACGTAATCCAGCTCCTTTGCCGCCGCCTTATCGTCGGGACATATGGAAATCAGGTTTGCGTTTGCCCAGTTTGTGCCGCTGGTCATGCTAAAGCCCATGCCACGCTTCGTTGTCTCCTCAATCACCGTGCCCGAATCGTGAACCCATTCCTCCGAGCCCCAGCCGTAAATTGCGGAATCCGCCCCCGGCTCCTCCATTGCCAGAAACTCGATTGCGCCGAAGCCGGATTCGTCCAGCATGGAAATATCCTTTTTCAGCGTTTCGTCTGTGTGAAAACCTTCCGCCAGCCACCACCTGACGTCCACCCGGTATTCTTTTCCCGGATTTAAAAATTCCTCTCTCTTAATCATGCTTACTCCTTTCCTTCTCCTGCAGATTGATTATTTGTACCGTTCGTGATAGAATTTCACCAACAGACAGGTGAGGTGAAGATTGAAAGATTTTTCAAATCTTTCCTCTGCAAGTTTGTGTCTGCGCTGTATCCACGAACTTGAAAAGCCAAGTTGGCTTTGCGCGACAAAGCAGCGCAGAAATGGTGAAAAATATGAACCGGCAGGAAGCCATCGTCCAACTGAATAAATGGGACGCCGACGAGCTCCTTTTCAAGGACTACCTCCAGGTAACATCCGGCATCCTCTCCCTCGACGCTTTCTGCCAGAAATGGGAAAACGAGCCCTTTTCCATGAAATATGCCATGAGCCCTGAAACCATGGATGATTATCTGCAGGAGGTCAATTTCATTCCCGACAGGTATGACATTACGATTCTGAAATCTCCCCGTTACGCGCCTTTGTTCTGGCACAGGCACGATTTTTATGAGATTGTTTACGTCCTTAGCGGAAAATGCACCATCATTTTCAGGAACACCGTACTGGAGCTTTCCTGCGGCGATTTTTTGATGATTGCCCCCAATTATTCCCACCAAATCAGCGTTCCCGGAGACGACTGCATTGTCCTTGATATTCTCATCCGTTCCAGTACGCTTCTGGATATTTTTTTCAACGCCATCCGCGACAAGACGCTGATTTCACGCTTCCTGCTCAGCCACACCTACGGCGGGAAAATGTTCAGTTACCTGCTTTTCCACACCCGCAACGACTCCGCTATCCGAAACTACATTCTGGATATTTATATCGAGCTTGCCAGAACCGACGAGTACTCCAACAGGATTGCCACCAGCCTTATCACCATCCTGTTTACCCAGCTTGTGCGCCACTACGCCGCCACCGCGGATATGCCCGACATGCACCGCAGCGACAATGTCTACGGCGCCCGGATTATGGGCTATCTCCTCGACCATTACGCGGACTGTACTCTGGAATCCCTTTCCCGCCATCTGCACTTTTCGCACCAGTACTGTTCCAAAATCATAAAGTCCGCCACCGGCCTATCCTTCCCGGAGCTTCTTACCGGCATCCGCCTCCAGAAGGCTGAAAACCTGCTGCTCGCAACGCCAATGAAAATTAACGATATCAGCGAACACCTTGGATACGGCAATCCCGAGACCTTTATCCGTGTCTTCAAAAAGCATTTCGGAATCACCCCTTCCGCCTACAGAAAGAGCCGCCGGCCGGGACCTTCTTCATAAAGCGCCTGCATATCGCGCATGAAGATTCTTTGTTCCGCCAGTGGCTCCACAGCTTCCATATTTAAAATTCTACAATACCGTCAACAAAAATAAAATGACTCCATCCAGTCAATTTTATTGACTTTTCTTCGCCTTTTGCCGCTTTATCCCGAACAGACAAAAAGCTTTTTTACCACCTGTCCCGCCGTCTTGCTATCGCCTCTCTCACAAGATAAAACACAAGGAAGAAGGTAATCCCGGTGGCAAGTATGATGGCAAAAATCACAACGATATTCACCACACCCCTGCTACCGGATAAGCTCTTTGCGCTTCCCGGAGCCTTCCCCCTCTCGGGCTGCCGGTCGGTATAGGCGATTGCATAATGGGAAAATCTGTCTGTGGAAAACGTAATCGTGTCCGGGCTGTCGTCCTCATCTGCAAGCTCCGCAAATTCCGTTACCCCATTCTCACTGTTATGTAACCTTAAAATATAAAAATCCCGTCCGGCCGCTATCAAATGCTCGGGGACATTTATCACCACCCGAAGCTTTTTGGGAAGCACGGAAACCTCCTGCTTATCATCCAGCCTTGATTTTGTGAGGAACATTTCAAAGTAACGCCCGATTTCTCTTTCCGGGAGCTTGTTTTCCTCAAAAGTCCTTACAATAAGCTCCGTCCTCTCTCCTCCGGCGTCCTTGATTTGAAGCGCCACATCCACCGGAACATCCCCCGTAAGCATCTCCAGCTTTTCCCTTCTGGTCAGAAGGGCGCCCAGCACCTTGTCAAAATTTACAACGTCGGAAGCTTCCTCAAATCTGCCAAGGGATATCTTTTCCCCTCTGTCTGCAAAGTCATTCTCAACCGTCACCTGCAAATCTCCGGCGGCAAGGGCGCCGGACATCAACTGTCCGTCGCTGCCAAGGTCAATCATCTGCTCCGCTTCCTCCAGGGAGATATCAAGATAGCGAAGCGTCCCCGTCAGGCCGTCCTCTTCCTTTTCCTGCTGTCCGTCCTTTTCCTCCTCTTTTCCGGCTCCGTCAGGCCTATCCTTCTTATCCTTCTCCTCCTCGCCGTCTTCGTCCTTCTCATCCTTTTTATCCGTCTTATTCTTTTCCGGCGACGGTGTGGCTCTGCTGCTTCCCTTCTCCGATGTCGCCACGAAATCAACGGAAATATTGTGGTTTCCCCTTACGTCGGTAAAGCTGTAGGAGCCTACCGCCCCCACTGATTTTCCGTCCACATACACCGCCTTGACGGTATAGCCGCCTTTGGGGGTGATGGTGTACTGGATTTCCCCGCCCTCCTGAACGGTACTTTTGCCTTCCGGCGAAATCGTCCCGTTTAAGGAGGATACCCCGGCGTTAATGGTGTAGGTTTTCACCTCAAAATTTGCCACAAGTTCCATATTCCTCGAAAGATTTTCCACATAGGCCGTCTGGTTTGTGTTTACCACAGTACCGTTCTCCGTCCAGCCGGTAAACCGGTAGCCGCTCACCGGAGTCGCTATTATCTTTACATTGCTTCCTTTATTATAAGTGCCCTGACCGGACACCGCGCCCGCCTCCACCGGCGAGGCGGAAAGCGTAAGCGAAAACTGTCCCTGGGAAAACACCGCCACAAAATCCCTTGAGGCTGTGATATTGTTTAGCTGCAGCTTGTAATCCCTGCTGATAATTTCCCCGTTTTCCATCCAGCCGTCAAACTGATAGCCCTCCCGGGCTGCCGCCTCCAGCGTCAGGTTTTCCCCGTAGCTTACGGTTTTGCTCTCGGTTGCTATTCCGGCGTCACTGTTGTTTACCGTCACGTTAATCTTACAGGTTGCGGACTTAAAGTTTGCCACATAAGTCCTGTCGCTGTTAATCTTATCCGCCACATACCGGGAATCTGAGGAAACGGTTGTGCCGTTCAGCGACCAGCCCGCAAAGGTAAATCCATTGTTCGGAGAAGCCGAAAGCACCGCGTATCCGCCTTCCTCCACGCTTCCGCCGCCGGATACCGTTCCGCCGTTATCCGGCGATGCCTTTACCTGTACGGAATATTCTGTGCGCTGCAGGGTGGCCAGCGCAGTAGCGCTGAAATTGCTGTCCTGCTTCGACACCGCCCTCACCACCAGAGAGGACGCCGTCTCGTCCGTCCCCACGTTAAGGACGCCATTGCTGTCCATAAAGGTACTCTGGCTACTCTGCCCGGAAACGCTCCATGCGACCTCGTCGTTGTAATCGTTTTCCCCTGTTACCACGGCTATAAAATTACAGGTCGAACCTCTCGACACCACCGCCGTTCCGGGAGAGATGCTGATGGACTTTATTGCCGGCTCTTTCTGCGTTTCATCTCCATCGTTATCTTCTTCAGCCGGAGGAACATCTGACTCCGGCGCCGGTTCTGAAAATTCTTCCGTCCTTTTCCCGCTTTCGTCCGAAGCCGAATCCGGCTTCGCCTCTCCCCCGCTTCCATCCGAAGCCGAATGCAGCTCCGGTTCCGAAATTTCCTCCTGCTTTCCCTCGTTCCCGGCCAGGGGCGCTTCCGTGCCTTCCTCCCCCGCACGGCTCAGGACACTGTTTGAAAAAAGTAAATATATCGACAATAAGCATACTCCAAAACGGCAAACGGCCTTCTTTCTCATTTGGCACCTCACTTAAGCTCTGAAACTTCATCTCATATGTTTATGTTAAGTATACCATATATCTGCGGTTGAAAAAACCCTCTGTAATCCCTTTCACACAGAAATCAATTTTCCGACTCCGTATACTCTCACCAAAATCCGAAAATTGATTCCCGTATCCCCTTCAGTCTCATCCTTGACAAATCCGGTCTTTTACCACATAATAAAAAAAACTTTTTCAGAAAGGCTTAAATGTATGAAACAATGTATCATCCCCGACAATTACCAGTCGGCGCTGAATCTCCACGAAACACAAATTGCAATCAAAACCGTAAAGGACTTTTTCCAGTCCCTTCTGGCGGAACGGTTAAGGCTCCTGCGGGTATCCGCCCCGCTGTTTGTAGACCCCGCCTCCGGCCTGAACGATAACCTAAACGGCGTGGAGCGGCCTGTTTCCTTCGGTATCAAGGAGCAGGGAGACGCCGCTGCGGAAATCGTCCATTCCCTTGCGAAGTGGAAACGATACGCGCTGAAAAAATACGGCTTTGGGATGGGCGAAGGCCTCTACACCGACATGAGCGCCATTCGCCGGGACGAGGAAACCGACAACATCCACTCCATCTATGTGGACCAGTGGGACTGGGAAAAAATCATATCCAGACAGCAGCGCAACATGGATACCCTGAAAGATACGGTGCGCATCGTATATAAGGTTCTGCGCAAGACCGAAAAATATATGTCCATCCGGTATGATTACATAAAGGAAATTCTCCCCGAGGATATCTTCTTCATCACCACCAAAGAGCTGGAGGATTTATACCCTGACTGCACTCCGAAGGAACGGGAGTACCACATAACAAAGGAAAAAGGCGCGGTCTGCCTGATGCAGATTGGGGACGCATTAAAATCCGGCAAGCCTCACGACGGCCGCGCGCCGGATTATGACGACTGGGCGTTAAACGCCGATATCCTCGTTTACTATCCCGTGCTTGACATTGCCTTGGAGCTCTCCTCCATGGGCGTCAGGGTGGACGCCGCTTCCCTCCAAAGCCAGCTTGAAAAGGCCGGCTGCCCGGAGCGGGCTTCTCTCCCTTTCCAGAAGGCTGTCTTAAACGACGAACTCCCCTTTACCATCGGCGGAGGCATCGGCCAGTCCAGAATCTGTATGTTTTTCTTGAGAAAAGCCCACATCGGCGAAGTACAGTCTTCCCTGTGGCCCCAGGCCGCTCTCGAAGAACTTGAAAAAAAAGGCGTCTCCATTTTATAAGGAGACGCCCCTTTTTTACATAAGGACAGTCTGCGGAGCATGGCAGCGTTTGTTACCTCGTCAAATCCTGCACCCATTTATACTTCCGAAACCGTATCATCACCCATGGGATTTTCCCCACTTCATCCAGACAGGTACAGGCGTAAACCGCAAGGGGCGACCAATGCAGGACAAAGGCTCCCGCAAGCGCCAGCGGAATGGCGATTAACCACATACAGACAATCAGGCTGTACATGTCAAATAAGGTGTCGCCGCCGCCGTCCAGCACCCCGTTTATCGTGACCGTATTGACGCAGCGCCCAATCATATAGACAGACATAATTACCATCATCCCGGTAAGATACCCTCTTGCCGTATCTGTCAGGATAACCATCCGCACCACAAAGGGCGTCACTGCAAGCACCAAAGCCGTGGACAGAAAGCCGATACCATAGGAAAGGTTCTTGAGCTTTTTCCCGTATGCCTTCCCCATCTCAAGGCGGCCTGCGCCAAGCTCGTTTCCAACCATAATTCCGGCTGCGCTGCCGATACCATTGCACATACAGCATATCAAATCCCGTACCACCGCCGACACTGAATTTGCCGCCGCGGCGTCAGTCCCCATATGCCCCATGATTGCAGTATAGGAAGTAAACCCGACTCCCCAGCACAGCGAACCGCCCATAAGGGGCAGGCACTGTCTGATAAAATCGGCCTTAAGCTGCCTCGAAATCCGCATAAACCTGTCAAAGACTGGCCGGATATAAGAGGCTTTCGACGATACGACAACGCACAAAGCCAGCTCGATAATACGGGAAATTGTAGTCGCAAGCGCCGCTCCCCTTGCCTGCATCGCAGGCGCTCCCAGCAGCCCGAATATAAACACCGCATTCAAGATAATATTTAAAATAACCGCGCAGGAGCTGATTAACGCTCCGGGCTTTACATGCTCCGACACCTTCATTATCGTCAGGTAGCATTGGGAAATCCCCGTCAGCAGATACGACCAGCCCGCAATACGCAAATAAGAGCTTCCTATGGCAATCAGCGGCGCGTCGTGCGTAAAAATATGCATCAAAAGCCCCGGCGCCAGCTCGCATGCCAGGAAAAAAATGACTGACAGAATGCCGCAGAAACGCAGCATCAGATTAAAAATATCCTCCAATGTACGCCTGTCTCCTTTTCCCCAGTACTGTGCGCCAAGAATCGCTCCCGCTCCCGTGACCGCCATCAGGAACATATTCTGGACAAACTGAATCTGAGTTGCCAGAGAAACCGCCGTCATCTCGTCCTGCGCCACCTTCCCCAGCATCAGCGCGTCGCCTGCCGCCACCGACGCCAGCATCAGGCTCTGGAGAGCAATCGGAAGCGCAAGCCTCGTCAGATTCCTGTAAAATTCTTTTTTGTCAATCAACGCTTCCTGCTTCTTTCCGCTCATAAGAACCTCCTTCATTTGTGAAAAGCTTTGACTGCCGCAAACTTATCGACTTGAGGCATTCTCCAAACGCAATTCCGCCCGCTTACTTTGTTCAATCTCCCTTCTGCTGCAGCTTCACCCGGTAAATACAGGGCGTCCCTTCCCTGTCCGAGACAAAAATCACATATTTCCCGTCTTCCGTAAAGCAGGGATGAGGATGGGAGTCCTGCGGGTTTCCGTACGCCGCGCTCCAGGAAGTTCCATGGTAACACAGTCTTTCCTCGCTGCGCCCCTCCACGTCAACCAGATAGATAAAATCGTTCCGTACCTCTTGCGGCTGCTCCGCAACCGTTCTCTCCTTGTGCGTTTCACCCGGCTTCTCACCGTCCGCTTTTCCGCCGTCTGCTTCACCCGGCTGTTTCGTGTCCAGCAGATGAATCGGCACATCGCTACCCTGAGCGTCCCCGACCATGTAGTGGTTCTGCCTGTCGCAGATAAAATGCGCGTAGGGCGAGCAGCGCATCCATACCTCCTCCTCCATGGTATCAGGATTAATCATGCGTATATCTTCCCTTTTCTCTCCAGTAGTCTCACGATACACAAAGGCCAGCCTGGAACCGTCCGGCAGCCAGAATTCATGGGTCAGTATCAAATCATCCGGCTGCTCCCTGCAGCGGCGGCAACGGCTTCCGTCGCTTTGCACCAGCCAAAGCCTGGCATCTATCAGGTCATAAGGTCCCTCGTGACAGAACATAATCGTGTCCGGGTCTTTCGGACGGATTTGAACATGACCCAGCCAGCAATTTTCCTCCAACAATGTGCGGGAAGTTCCCGAAGCCAAATCCACATAGACAATCCTGCAGCGGGGCTTCGCCAGACAGGTTTTGGCAAAGAAATCCCAGCCTGCGCCCTCCTCCCGTTTTGGAAGAGATTCCTGCAGCGTCTCAATCACAGAAAGATAACGGCCGTCTCCACTTACCGTCCAGCTATCGCCCGTCCATCCTTCCGCAATCCGGTATACGCACTCCCTTTCAAGACCAGACAGCGCCAGCTTCCATATTACCTTTTCCTGTTGATAATATACATACTTATCATCGGAAGATAGGATTCCGCCATAATCGTCCAGCCCGCCGCCCTCTGTCAACTGCACGGCCTCCCCGGTTTCCATATCCATCAGATATAACCGCCGCTCCTCTGCCTCGGCGCAATACAGGAGCTTTTTTCCGTCAGCCGTGCTCATCCTGTTGTAAAAATACATATGATGGCTCACATTCCCCGGCTCTGTCAACCGCTCCACCGTAACGCCGGTATACGAATCCCGGTATGCTGTAAATCGATTCTGAATTTTGTCTCCGATTGCCATAGGTAAAACGTCTCCTTCCCTCTCCCGTTCATTTCTTCAGTCCGTTTTTTCCGTAAAGCTCCATGAGCCTGCGTTTCTCTGCTTCGTATTTTTTACTGCTATAAACTATATCGGATTCCGAAGCGCTTTATCAAATACCGCAGACACAAAATACCCGTTTATTTCTGCGGCTGCATTTTCATTCTCCGTTTTTGTCTTTTTCATTGACAACTTTTACCAAATCAAGCGGTTTTGCAAGATAGTAGTCTGCCCATATAGATTGCGTATGGCTTCCCCAAGCTGCCAATGCAAAATCAATCCCTGCTTTTCCGGCACACATTCCATCATATTTACTGTCACCAACATAAAGCGTTTCATTATGGCCTGCTCCCGCTAATTTCATATATTTAAGCAGGGGCGCGGGCATTGGCTTATGTTCCGACGTATCTTCAGCGCAAATGACCGTACTAAAATATTGATGGATTTTATGCGGGACAAAATCGTTTTCATATTCTTCCCTTGTTTTTGAAGTAACGATTCCCATCTTATAGCCTGATTCCGCCAATCTCTCCAGCAGCTCCGGAATTCCGTCAAATACTGTCACGTTTTGGCTATATTTGCACATATTTTTATTCCATAAATCTAAGGCAGAAGATATATCTTTTATGGGAAATCTCTTCAAAGCATCCTCTCCTGTGATTCCCAATGCAAAATTCAGTTTTTCAAGCGGCAGGCTTTCGCCGCATAATGTCTTTAATGTTTCCTGTAAGGAACGCAGGACTGCATACTCTGTATCAATCAGAGTTCCGTCAATATCAAAAACGATTTGTTTATACCTCACCTTTTTCCTCCTTCATATCTTGTTTTTTTAAGCGCCGTATTACCCTGCAAGGATTTCCTGCCGCAACACAATTTGCAGGGATGGAGCGATTCACCACGCTTCCGGCTCCAATCACACTATTCTCCCCGATTGTGACTCCCGGTAAAATAATGCTTCCGCCGCCAATCCAGACACGGTCTTGAATTTCAACCGAAAGGGCATACGTCCTGAAAAAAGTTGTTTCTTTTTCTTTCCAATTCTGAACCAATCGTTCCCCGGCAGAAGTCGGATGGGCAGATGTATAAATCTGTACGTTAGAGGCAATCAATACCTGATTACCGATACGAATTGGTCTGTTGTCCACAAAAGTACAATTTATATTGATAATCACATCGTTACCTATAAAAATATTTTTTCCATAGTCGCAATGAAACGGTGTGTCGATTGCCACATTTTCACCCACGCTTCCCAATAGTTCTCTGAGAATTGCTCTCCGCTTTTCTATATCCTTATAATTTGAATTATAATATTCCCTTGTCAACTCCCTTGCACGGGCAATTCTATCCAGAATGTCCTGAGTCGCCGTTTCTAAAAAGTCTGTCTCTTTATATTTCATCTGTAAGCTCCTATACGATTCTCAAAAATTTATTGTACGACTTTTATTTAATAAAAACTATTCTCTATAACTCCCGGAAGCAAATGATAGACAGAACAGCCAATCTGTTTTTCAAATAAATCCTTTATTTCCAATATCTTTTTCCAGCGGTCAACTGTTGAAGGGTGTACGCCATAGCGGATTGTCACATCAACAAAACGCTTTTCCAACATGCAAAATCCCGTCGGCAGCGCCAGTGCGTCACATAACTGCACCAATCTGTCATAATCATCATATACCGCATCTCTTACAAACCGCTCCATAAATTGATAATCTTCATCACACATATCAAATATTCCAATGGAAGTATGAATATCCTGTATCATAAAAGCGTGGGATATGCAAATCTGAGCCGCTTTTTCCCATCCCCTTTCCATACAATAACGATATCCGTCTATTAAATGCTTTTCTGAACTGACGCCGGCATAACGTCCAATGTCGTGCAGCAATCCTAAAATATATGCTTTCTCTGCTGAAATCCCCTTGCAATGCTGCGCTATATTCCTGCAAGCCAATGCAACATAGCGGGAATGGTCCGCCCACGGTCCGGGATTGGATTCCTCAGCTTTTTTCAGTTCTGATTCTGCAATCCTGCAGTCTAAATTCATTTTGCAACCTCCTCAAAAAAGGAAACCTGACCTTAAGTAAACAGCCAGGTTCCTCTGTAAATAATCGTCATACCAGTAATCAGCAGTCCCCGGCATAATAAGCTACAATGCTCATGTAATCCCTTGGATTGGGTATGCTCAACGTAATTGGCAGGCAATTCCTGTTCCTCCGGTACTGTTCCTGCAATTTATTCTGAACAGCATATTGTCTGCGGATGTTTACCTTACTTCCGTCTGTGCAGCGCATCTTTATTTCGCCTTCACATTCATTGACTACCTCCAAAAATTTTCTGATGTTCAAGATATTTAAACTTATCATTGCGTATCCTCCTTTCCCGCAGGTGACTGTCAGGCATCTTCTATCGCCTTGCAGATATCATTATAATGCAATGTTCTCTGAATAAATATCTTGTTTCCGTCTTTATATATCACTATTCTGCCATTTGCAACGGTATTGTAATGGAGTGCATCCTACATATTCCCGAAATATTTTTCCAAAATAGCTGCTGCTGCCTAAACCGCACGCATGACTGATACAGGTAATCGGTTCGTCTCCTTTCGCCAGCATCTGACATGCCATTTGCAGCCTGTAACTCCGCATATATTCTATGGGCGTCATATGGAGACAGTCATGAAATACCCGAAAACACTCCCTCTCACTCAAAAAAGCGGTTGCTGCAAGTTCCTGAATTGAAATTTTATCCGCAAAATGTTCATGTATATATATCATCATCAACTTGATTTTATCATTTCGTTTATCATATCCGTCTTTTTCATCTATCATTGGCTGTGACAATTCAAGAAGCGAAAGCCATATATCTGACAATGCTGCCCGCAGCCTGATTTCATATCCAAATTCCTGCCTGGATAAATGAAATGCTTTTTGAATACGTTCCAACACACTCTTATGCGCCGGATTATCTGGATACAATGCAAGCACTTCAAGCTGCGGAGCTGCAATAATCGGCATAATATATTTCTGCTCTATTAAATTCCCCTGTTCTCCTGCGATAAAAGTCGTATCAAAAATATGCAGAAGCTGAATATTATCATCACTCTTTATATCTGGTTTTGTCATATGAAGTACATTGGAATTAACCATACCTCCAGAGCCTGCCGGAAACACCATCTTCTCTTTCGGAGTATAATATTCCACCGCGCCGCTCTCCATATAAAACAGTTCTATTGCTTTATGCCAGTGCCACGGAACCATCCTGCCTGCAAATCTGTCTAATTCCGCACGAGAGGCAATATACGGAAAATTATTTGAAAAATCAGGTAGTTTTTCTTCTTTACTTCCAGAATGAAACTCTATATCATGAACATTCTTCATTATTTTTCCTCCCTGCAATCTATAAATCTCTTACCTTGTCAGAGCATTTTCAACAGCTTTCTTAATGACGGTGCTTGAATTTGTTGCCCCGGATACTGCGTCAACTTCTATTTTCTGTTCTTCAATGATTCTGTCAACAACAACTTCTGCGCGGCTTCCACGCCCGTTTTTATGCTCCAGAATATCGATGTTTATAATTACTCCGTCCTGAACCGTTACTTCTACTTTTGCAGAAACAAAATCCACGTCATATTCTCCGACATAAACTCCGTCGGGAACAGTGGAAATATCTAAGTCGCCAAACGTTGTTTCTTTTACTGCCCTTTTATAATCCGCCACGCTTTTCAGATAAGCCGCCAAAAAAAGCAAACCAATAAGGAAAAGAAGAATTGCTGCAAACGACAGGATTCTTTTTCGGGATAATTTCATTTCAGACACCTCTCAATCTTTTTCATTGTCTGCTTAGACAGTTCCTCCTTTGCCGCAATCGAATGATAAACAAGGGAAAATCCATATTCCAAAAACTCCGTTTTAGATAGCCCCATTGACTTTTTAATATATTCTTCTTTGTTTACGGCAAGCTGAATGATTCCTGAAAGCATACCCCAAAAATTAAATATCGCAGGCATGATATCCAAATCACCTCGTAAATCCCCCTTTTCCATGCCGGATAATAAAAAGTTTTTTATCTTCTCATTGATTTCCTCCCCAACCTGATAAGTTTCCTTTTCTTCCGGCAGATAGTCCCTGCTCTCAAAATCAATGTTGATTTTATCCAATACCATTCTAAAATAAAAAGGAAATTCTTCCTGATACTGTACCAGCCCGCGACAGATAAAGTCATATCTTGCTTTCGTGGTTTCATGCGCTGTCAGAGCAGAAGATATATAGTCGTAAAGTTTTTTCATACTGTTCAACACCAAAATGCCGACAATCTCCTCCTTATTTTCAAAATACACATATAATGTCGCCTTACTGTATCCGGCTGCTTTCGCTATATCGTCCATAGAAGTCGCGGCAATTCCTCTTTCCATAAATAAATCGGACGCCGCTGATACTATGTTTTTCCGGTGTACGCTTCCAGGCTCTTTCTTTCTTCGTCCCATATTCCCCTCCTTACAATAATTAAACTCATAGTTTAATTATATGGAGAAAATTTCGTCCTGTCAATAAGGCACGTAAGGAAAATCCGCTCGTTGAGCGCAAGAAAGACGGTACAGCCTCCGTAATCAGAGCCATACCGCCTTTTCTGAAATTTTTCCTTATCACCGCAAACCTTGATGTCTACGGGCTTTTTCAAGCTCCCCGAGTAGGGCTCGAACCTACAACAACTCGGTTAACAGCCGAGTGCTCTACCAACGGGTGCAGTCGCACACCGATAAATTCTATTATACTTATTAACCTGTATTTTATTATATATTAGCTAATATGGATGTCTGCCAATCCTTCCTACCAGCACTTTCTTTCCATCCTCAATCGCATCGTCACACCAATAAAAATATATTCTTAAATTTGACCCAGGATGAAGAAGTTTTAAATGTGGTGAGCATTCTATGTCTTTTGTTTTTGCCACCTTATCTCCTTCTATATTCTCACTATATGTAAATGTAAATATCAAATTCTCTGAATGTTTTGGATCTGGTGCGCATTCCCTTTGTAACAATGTAGCCAAAATATGCATCGCCTCTTCTAATCGGTTAGAATATTGCTGATATAATTTCACTGCATGGTCATTTAATATCCCCAATGCTTTCGTGATTTCTTTTGTATTATCTGAGAAATTGGAAATATGCTTCATCTCAGATAAAATCCCCTTTGCAAATCTGCTGTTTATAAAACAAGACTGCATAAATACTTCGTAATCCGTGACTTTCCTAATAGAACAAAGGATTTTCCTTCGCTCATGGACATATTCTTCTACTGTTGATACGCCTGTCCTAAATTCTCCTAATGTAATGTTAATATTTTTCAAAGTTGAGGTTTCACAAATAGGCTGATTTTTATCAGATTCTATCAACGCTTTTTTACTTAACGCTTCCAACATTCTCCGCCTATCATCATTACTGCCTGTTCCTCCTCCATAAAGCCAGTCAGTAAATGTTATTCCCTCCTCTACACACGTCTCCCATAAGGCTTCTTGATATTCAAGTGGCTCCTTCACCGCATCATCCTGACAATACGCAATAATCTCCATTAGATCGCCTATTTCATCCTTGCGAACAGCTAAATTTTCTTTCTCCGCCGTATATTCAAAGCTTTGTTCTATTAAGGAATTAATGACTTGCATGTTCTCTCCTTATTTGAAATAAATCTCTCAAGTCTTGACTTTTTTGATCAAAAAAACCTTTTGGCCACTCTAAAAGCTCTCCATTTTCATCTACATCAATTTTCTCTACATGAATACTTTCTTTCTCTTTTGAAAAAAAATAAATTCGGATGTCATCGGTCTGTTTCATCAATGCCGCCTGAATTCTTGCTCCGTCAATTATATGCTCGCTATGTGTCTCCACAATGACCTGTATCCCTGCATCAGCCAAACATTCTAAAAACTTCCCCATTCTGCTCTGTGCTGCCGGATGTAAATGTGCTTCCGGATTTTCAATTAGCAAAGAAACATTATTTAAGGAAGAACACCACAATCCTGCCGTAACAATCGACAAAATATAGCTAATTCCAAATCCTGTCATTGTAGGAAGCACCGGTTCCTCCGCCACCTCATTACCATATCTTATATCTGTGATAGCCTTTATATAGTCAGTAGTAATAGAAAAATTAATATCACCTAAAATCGCATTCATCCAATTCTCTACCTGAGTGGAAAAATTTAATGTTTCTTTTTCAAGAGCAAGGCACCTCGGTACTTTTCTTTTTTGCATGTCAGCCCGATCTATCAAAAATGCCGCATTCGCACCATTGTATAGAATCTCCTCATCAATACCTGCCGGATAAGATATTCTAGGTCCCATTCGCTCCGCATTTAAATAAACCAACTGATTATCAGGTACACTTCCAGATTGATCATATGCTAATTTCAAAGATATAAGTTTATCAATTTTGTAAGTAAATGCTACTACAGTTTCATCCCATTGAATATTAAATTGAAAATCTCCCTCTAAGACTTCTGTACGATTCTGCGAAATAAGCGCTTTAGGACCACCAACTGCTACTCCCAATGCTTCCGAAGCATCCACTGAATCTCCTTTTTCTCGTGCCGTAGCCTTTGCAAGCAACAAGGCTTGCATAACTGTAGATTTTCCTGATGCGTTTGCTCCTGCAAGAATCGTTAATTTCGATAAAGACAATTCTAACTTATCAAAACATTTGAAATTTTTTATTTCAATTGATTTTATCATAACATTTCTCCCACAATTTCCTAATAACTTCTATTGATATCAGTATATTCTTTCTAGTTCCTGTAGAGGAAGTAATCGCTCTATAAAATTCAACATCCTCACTTAAGCATTTCCTATATAAATCTCTAATTTCATTTACCCTCTTTTTCAAAATGTCCATATCATATTCAGCGTTTGTCAACACTACTGCCCAACTAGTAAACAATGCTTTATTTATTTTATTATTTCCCACTTTACAAAAGGAATACTCTCCAAGAACCTCATGACAATCTGCCATGACACCCCTAAAAGTCTGAAACAGCCTTTCAAGACTTTCTTCTGACATCATATTTAAGTTTATAATCATCTGATCCATCATTTTTAACAGACCACGATATTGATTAAAATCCCGCTCATTCCAATCATAGGCAAACAAAATTGCCAAATAACGTAAACAAAGTTCCTGTGCCCCCATACGAACATCTTTGACACTAAACCGAGTAGCACATTGAAATTCTTCACATTCCGCCATCCTATGAAGTAGTGTTCTCACTTTAGGCTCTGCCATAATATTTCTGATTTCCTGAAAATTAAGCGGAAGCCCTCCTGTATTTACCCTTCTAAAAACATCAAATTTTACCATCTGTGGACATTTTTCATCCAGTATATTTACTGCTAGTTCTGTATCCTCAATCCTTGCCCGAAACTTTGGTTCCAAATCTCGAAAAAATTTATTTTCGCAATGAGATAAATACTGCATTTTCGTTAAGGGAAATTCATTATTTAAATATGAATGTATCGCCGACAAACGCTGCAAGCCATCTATGACATTTTTATTTCCGTCACTATCCTCATCTAAATAAAATGCTGGTATTGGTATACGAAGCAATAAAGATTCAATCAATGCACTTTTTCTTTTTTCGTCCCATACCAAATTCCTTTGATATTCTGGCGACAAATTTAACCTCGCTCCATTCTCCGCAGAAATCCAATGTTCTATTTGGAACACAGTTATCATTTTCTGAGTGACACGAATGTTCTGAACTTCATACGGAACATCTGCTTCACTGCCTTCATTATCATCATTTTCCTCTATTCCATTATATTCCGACTCAACCTTTCCAGATAATTTTAGATATTCTGTTATCTCCGATTTTCGCACATCCATTAACAGGAACCTCTTTTCATTCATCTACAACAATGCTTATCAATACACCATCTAAAAATCACAAGGTTATCTTATATTTATTTAGTATTCTAACATATAATTGCCATAATATGCTATATGAAAATGTTTTTTAAATAATACACCCATTTCCATAAGCATAATCTATTTTCTGTTTATCTTTAATCAGTTCATGCAAAAATGAAACCTTGCATAAATTCAATACAAGGTTTCATTACATGGAAAGCCACAGCTTTACCCTCGCTTTCGTACATCCCGCATATATTTTTTCCTTTATAAATATTCTATATTACCATTCCTGTTTTATATGAACCAGAATGAAAACCATCCATTTCGTGTAAAAAACAGCTAGATTTCTAACAAGTGTTACTATTTCATTGAGCTATCAAAGTATATCCTTTTTCGGTTAACAGTATATTGCCTGCCAAAACTTCTTCTCTCTCATCCTCGGATACGCAAAACCCGCAAACATCACTGTCTGCGGGTCTTTTCAAGCTCCCCGAGTAGGGCTCGAACCTACAACAACTCGGTTAACAGCCGAG
>CAJTMW010000035.1:0-172 GCA_910577275.1 uncultured Lachnospiraceae bacterium | reverse complement strand
AGTGCTCTACCATTGAGCTATCGAGGATTATCTTGTTATTGTACAGGGCCTGCTGTTCCTCATCCCCCTGCCTTCTTACTTACCACCGCACCCTCAAAACCGAACACCGTTCAAGCATACTCCCTTAAACCCCATCTTCGCCTTCCCTTCCTTCTGGTCAAGCTTCCGGCCT
>CAJTMW010000034.1 GCA_910577275.1 uncultured Lachnospiraceae bacterium | reverse complement strand
TGTGCATGGCTTTCAACAGTATATTCCAGGAGCCCTGTAACATAGGGAAAATCAAACAGCTGATATTCTAAAAAAATTATCAAAAAATTTATAGGGATTTTTTTTGCTTTTTCAGCATTTTAGGCAAAATATGCAACATTGTTTATTTAAGTAGCGCAACAGGTTAATTTACCATTAATTTTCCTCCCACTTGACACTAATTTACCGTAATCCCAACGAAGTTATGCGGCTTCCGGGGATTTTTTTCCAAAAAAATGAAAAAAGTTTGTGACAATAACTTGACACACGCGGGGTATGGAGCACTATGTGTAGCCTCAAGTCTTCCGACTTGAGGCCGGGATAGTCTGCCGGGGTAGAATTGGGAAGATTTTGGAGAGACTTGATAAAATGGAACAGGAAAAAGATTGACTCTGAAGGAGCAAGGTAGTATTTTAAAAACATAAGACATCAGTCCCCAGGACTATAAAAAGGAGAAGCCATGAAAAAAACTGACAGGATACCGGATACCGGGCAGCAATGGTATAAAGACGCCAAATACGGGCTTTTTATCCATTGGGGATTATATGCAATTCTGGCCGGAGAGTATAAGGGACAAAAGACTGACCACATATCGGAATGGATTATGAATACGCTTAATATTCCGGTAGAAGAGTATGAAAAGCTGGCCGGGGAGTTTTGCCCGCAGCGGTTTTGCGCCGACGAGCTTGTGCGGATGGCAAAGGAAAGCTGGGGCATGAAGTATATTGTATTTACGTCAAAGCACCATGAGGGCTTTGCCATGTATCATTCAAAGTGCAGTCCGTATAATGTAGTGGATGCGACGCCCTTTGGCAGAGACATTTTGAAGGAGCTGGCGGACGCATGCCATAAATACGGCATGAAGCTTGGCCTTTATTATTCCCAGGCGCAGGACTGGCATGAGCCTGACGGATATATGGCGAACACTATGATGGAAAATGAAAAGCCTCCTGTGGATAATGATGCCAAGGATTTTCAGCGTTATCTGGATAATAAGGTAAAGCCTCAGTTGAAAGAGCTTCTGACAGGCTATGGGGAAATTTCCCTGATTTGGTTTGATACTCCGATGGGAATGACACGGGAACAAAGCATGGAGTGCATCAGCCTTGTAAAATCCCTGCAGCCTGACTGCATTATCAGCGGGCGTATTGGAAATCAGCTGGGAGATTATATGACCACGGGCGATAATTTTATTCCGAGGCTTCCTTTTGACGGGGACTGGGAGCTGCCTGCCACGTTGAACGATACCTGGGGCTATAACAAGGACGACAATAACTGGAAAGAACCTGAGCAAATCATAAGAACGCTGGTGAAAATCTGCAGCCGTGGAGGAAATTATCTGTTAAATGTAGGGCCAAGGGCGGACGGGTCGATACCGGAGAAAAGCGTTGAAATCTTAAATACAGTGGGGCAGTATCTTCGTGAAAACGGGGAAGGCATTTACGGAACGAAAAAGCTGGGGATATATCCCTATGAGCTTGACTGGGGGGAATTTACGGGTAAGCCGCACAGGTTGTTTATCCATGTATTTAAACCCTGCAAGGGGCTCGGGATGATGAATCTTTCTGCGAATGTCAAAAAAGCATATCTGCTGCGCGACGGGTCAGAGCTGGCGTATAAGGTGGAGGAAACCTGCGAGGGGGATTCCATGGTAACGGTGGAACTGCCGCAGGAGCTGCGCAGGCAGGCTTATTACTGCGTATGTCTGGAAATAGAGGAGGAATGGCCGGTTTTTGAGCCCTTGCGGGGGTAAAAAGGCTGACGGAAAAATTGTGAGAGGGAAAGCTGGCGGAAAAAGTGGGAGCCGCCTGAGGCAGCATAAAGAGGGATGTGAAAATGAATCAGAAAGCAAAGAAAATAGAATTTCGTCTGGGAACTGCGGGAAAGCTTGCGCCTCTTGTCGTTGCCGCGGCGATGATTGGATGGGCGGCGTTTAGCCAGTCCAATGTGAACGGATATGTGCTGGCATTTTTTGCGGCGCTGGTGACGGGAGTCGTTTTTGCAAAGGATGAAAAGGCATACGGGGAGGCGCTGGTATACGGCCTTGGCAAGCCGATGTTTGCCATCATTGTCCTGGCGGTGATACTGGCGGCTGTTTCGGGGAAGCTGATTTCCGCCAGCGGGGCGGTACAGACGATTGCGGTATATGTGGTGGAAGCGGGTTTTACGGGAAAGCTTTTTGTGGCGGCGAGCTTCCTCATTACCTGTCTTCTGGCCTTTGCCACGGGAACCTCGGTGGGGACTTATTTTGTGGTGATACCGATTTTGTTTCCGGTAGGCGTGCTGGCAGGGGCGGCGCCGGAATTTATGATTGGAGCTATCGTATCGGGAGCGGCGTTCGGCGATAACTTAGGGCCGATTTCGGATACCACCATTGCATCCTCTGCGACGCAGCATGCGGATTTGGGCACTGTGGTAAAAACCAGGACGCGTTACAGTCTGCCGGCAGCGGCGGGGGCGCTGGTGCTTTTTTTACTGTTTTCCAAAACCACGGACGGGAATGCTGCGCTTGAGGCTGCGGGCGGGGAGACTAAGCCGCTCAGTCTTGTCATGCTGGTGGTGCCGGTGGTCATTATCGTCCTTTGTATGCTGCGGAAGCACCTTATTACGGCGCTGTCCTTCGGGATTCTGGCGGGAATTGCCGCGGGGCTGCTTTCCGGCGTTTACACGGCGGCGGGACTGATTTCGTTTCCCGGCGGATTTGCCGTGTCCGGGGCAATTATAGACGCCATTACGGGGACGGCAGGCACGGTAGCCATGCTGATTGCGGTATTTTCGCTTCTGGGTGTGCTGGAGTGCGGCGGTTTGTTTGAAGATGTGAGGGGGCTTTTGGAGCGTTTTGCAAAAAAAGAGCGGAGCACGGAGGCAACCATTGTCCTGTCTGTGGGGATATTGAGCATGGTCACGGGCGTAATTTCGGTAGCTATTGTGGCGCTTGGCGATTTGGTCAATGAGCTTGGAGAAAGGGCAGGGGTGAATCGGTACCGCCGGGCGAATCTGATGGACTGTACGGGCTGTGTATTCTGTTTTCTTGCTCCCTGGACGGTGCATTGCGTGATTCCGGCGCAGCAGTCCGCCCAGTTCGGGGAGGGCTTTGCAGTAGCGCCGGCCTCGGTGCCTTTCGTGAATTATTATTCGCTCTGCATGCTGGTGATATTGCTGGCGGCGGTGGTTACCGGATACGGGAGAAAGAGCTCCCGGGACTGACCTTCCTGGCAGTCCACAGAAGCATCAAACGGAGCCGGCGCTGCGGACATTCGTCCGCTCGCCGCTTGGGAAATAAGTCGTTCAATACAGTGGAAAGCTGTGTCGGGCGGCTTTTTTATTTCCGCGGGCAATGAGCCAGGTGTATGCGGAGCAATACAAACTTCGTTTGATACATTTGACGAATGCCGCAGAGGTTGGTGAATGTTCACATCGATTTCACATCAGGCGCACACAGACTTCACCTCATTTTCCTATATTGATATCGTAAAAAAACGAAACAGGGTTTCGGGGAAAAGGAGGAATATTTATGACATTTTTAAGCATGGAGTGGTATTGGTGGCTGCTGATTGCGGTGGTTCTGGTAATCTCTGTCCCTCTTAAAATCAGATTTATGAAATGGTGGAGCAGGCGGCAGCAGGAAAAGAAGGACAATGAATGCGGGAAGTGGGGTGGCGAGGAATGATTGAGGTTAAAAACCTGACATTTTCCTACGGAAAGGATAAGCAGGCGTTAAGGGGCATAAATTTTACGGTGGGAGACGGGGAAATATTCGGATTTCTGGGGCCGAACGGCTCGGGGAAATCAACGACGCAGAAAATCCTCACCGGGATTTTGAAGGGACATGGCGGCGACGTGTCGCTGTTTGGACAGAGTATTTCCACGGTGCATACGCGGGAATTTTATCAGAAGATAGGAGTTTTGTTTGAGTTTCCCTATCTGTATGCCAACTTAAGCGCCGTTGACAACCTGAAATATTTTGCCTCCTTTTATCCCGCGGAACAGCGCAGGGATATCGGGGAGGTTCTGGAAAAGCTGGAGTTTAAAAAGGATTTTCAAAAGAAGCCGGTTTCTTCCTATTCAAAGGGGATGCGGCAGCGGGTGAGTATGGCAAGGGCGCTTATCAGCAATCCAAGGCTGCTTTTTCTGGACGAGCCCACCAGCGGGCTTGACCCTTCCGGCGCCGTTTTATTCCGCAGGATTATAGAGGAAGAACGGGAAAAGGGCACAACCGTGTTTTTAACCACACATAATATGCTGGACGCCGATTTGCTTTGCGACAGGGTGGCTTTTATTACCAATGGAGAGATTACCGCGCTTGATACGCCGAAAAACTTAAAAGAGCAGAACGGCAGCCGCCGCGTTAAGATTGATTATCTGTATCGGGGCAGGCATGAAGAAGGCGTAACGGAGACTGCAAAGTTAGAGAAGGGTATTCCTTTTCCGTATGATGAAATTCTCAGTATTCATTCGGAGGAGCCGACTCTGGAGGATATGTTTATCCAATATACGGGAAGGGGGCTGTCCTGATGTTAAAAAATTTTTATTCTTTATTAATAAAGGACTTTCAGCTAATGGTGGCCGGAAGGTTTTTCCCTGTTGCCCTGGGCTCGCTTCTTTTTTATACGTTGTTTATCAATCTGGTCTATGTCAGATATGTGGACGACGAGCTTTACAATGTATATCTGTATGACCCGGAGGGGATGCAGAAGGAAGTGTCCGGGCTGATTTCTCCGGTAGCGTCGCCGGATGAATTAGGCGCGGCGCTTATTGCCGATACAAACGGTGTGGGAATCGACGTCAGCTCAGGCAGGCCGGAGATTATTCTGTATGCCGGGAGCGAAAAGGCGGATAATCACAGGGCCGACTACGCCCTGTCCCTTCTTTGTCCCGACGGCGGATATGCTGCCGGGTGCGTCGGCGCCAACACGAAAGAGCAAAAGCAGCGGAAGGAAATTTCCTGTGAACTGCTGTTTATTGAAATTACTGCCGTAGGCTTTCTTGGGATTGCTTCCGTGTTGTTCAAGGAAAAGGAAATGGGAGTTATCCGTGTCCATGGAGTCCTTCCGCTGGAAAAAAGCCTTTTTCTTTTATCCAAAATAACGGTTTTCCTGTTATCTGACTTGATTTTCGCGATATTGATGCTGACGCTGAATGTCGGATTTCCCGATACGGTGAGCATTTTGCCTGCCGTATTGGCGCAGACCGGAATTTTGTCGGTAATTATGGCGCTTACGGGCCTGGGATGCGCAATGCTGCTAAGCGATTTCAGGCAGTTTTCCCTGGCCTATCTGGTAATTGCGGTTTTTGTGTTAACGCCTGTATTTTTGTCGGCGAACACTTCCATAAAAATGGCGTGGATAGGCTGGCATCCCTTTTACCGGGTTTACATGGGGCTTAAAAACGCTTTCTTCGGGACGGCTGCCGCGGAGCCGGCATACTTTATCTGTTGTGTCTGCGGGATTGCCGCTCTGTTCCTGATTGTTCAATTTGCATTTCGTAAAGAAACGGGAAAGGAGGGGTGACGATGGGAGGACTGATTTATCAGCTTAAAAGCGTCTGGAGGGACAAATTCTGTATCATGTCTTTTTTGCTGCCGGTTATCGTTGCTTTGGCATTGCAGCTCATGGGGGGAATAGATTTGTCTTCCGTGACGGAATTTCATTTTGGAGTATTGGAAGGGGAGCTGCCGGAGCGGACCCTTTCGTGGCTGGAGGACTACGGTTCTGTAACTATATATAAAACGCAGGAAGAATTAACTGCCGCCGTCAACGACCCCGCTACAAATCTAATCGGGGTGGAAGCGGGCGCTGCCGGAATCGAAACAATGGTATCCGGCGATGAGATAGAAATCTTCCGTCAGACGGCGGATACACTTCCCGCGCTGTACGCCGGCCGGGATATGGCCGGGCAGGTAAAGGTCACTGTTCGGGAGAGGCCCGACGTAATGGAAGACGTTCAGAATATTTTTGCCGCCATGACGCTGATTGTCGCCATGTTTATGGGGTGTACCTTTAACGCCATGAATATGATATCCGAAAAGGAAAACGGCGTTGACCTTGTCAATCAGATATTGCCCGCCACACAGGGCCGGTACGTGATGCAAAAGATATTTGTGGGCTTTGCAGGGGGCTGTCTGTCCGCCCTTCTTACCTCCGGAATCTGTTTCAGGCTGCCGTTTAAAAGCGCGCTTCTTATGCTGGCGCTGATTATGCTTTCCGCTTTTGTGGCGGCGCTGATTGGGCTGTTTATCGGAAAATTTTCCGGCGGCCTTATGGTCGGCGTGGTCTATATTAAAATATTAATGATTGTATTTATGGCGTTTCCGCTATTATCCTGGCTGTTTCAAACAAAGGGGCTGATTTCGGCGCTTTGCTTTCTTGTACCCTCTAATGCCGCTTTTGAGGGGATTATGAAGCTGGCAGGCGGCGGGGAGACGTCGATTGCAGGAGAGCTGCTTATTCTTACGGCGCACTGTATGGTCTGGTTTCTGCTTTACGGGGCGGTTTCGAGAGGAAGAAAAAAGTAAATTTCCTGTTGACATGTGTAATAAAAAATGCCATAATATGTGTAACGAAAAATGCTGATGGTTTTTTGGCAGAAAAGGTATCCAGCGGGAATATTTCCGGTGCAGGGGAGGCGTACGCATGAATGAGGCAATGGCAGTTTTTTTAAATTTGGATGAGAGGAAATCTGAAGAAAACGAGGATTTAATCAGAAGGATAGACGGGCTTCTTCTGAATGTTGGAATAGAATATACGGGGGCTTTGAATATGTACAGGCCGTCAGAGCAGGCGGACAGGGATGATGCGGTGTTTGCCGCCTGCCGCGCGTTAAAGGAGACGGACTGGCTTAAGGAGGCGCTGGCTTATACCTCTGTTATGAACCGTACAGATGTGTGTCCCATAGAGAATATACAGCCTGACAGTATGACGAAGCCCTCTGCGGCAAAATTAAAGTATTATGAGGATTATTATCAGGCGTCGGGTTCGCTGGCTCATGGAATCGTGGTGGACGAGAACGGAATGCTGCGGGACGGTTACATTTCTTATATTCTGGCCCGAAAGTATGGTCTTCGCCCGGATATCTATGAAGCATTTGCAAAACAGCCGCTCGTTAAGGTGGTGAGAGGGCGGCATGTGCGGCGGGATGAAGACACATGGAAAATAAAAAGCAACAAGTGCTATAGCTGGAACTATACGCTGAGAGCTCCGGTGGTTCCCGGAGATATACTGAAAGCGCACACGAAAAAGGGGCACGCGTTTATCTGCGTGGACCGGATTGATTATGTAACCGGAAAGGAGTTTTGTGAAGAACACAGAAAGATAGGAAAGCATATGAAGGAGCGTTTATAGTCCGATGCTTTCCATAAGCGGAGGGGAGAATATGCGAAGCGGCACTTATGAGAGGCTGGAGTGCTTATATCAAAGATACAAGGGCTATATCAGCACCCGGGAGCTTTTGGGGGAGGGATTTACCAACCGGCAGATTGCCTTTCTGACGGAGGAGACCTATCTGGAAAAGGTTTGCCACGGGCATTATTGGATGCTGCAATGCGGATACAGGAAACCGTTTGATTATAAATGCATTGAAGTGTGTTTGAGCAATCCCAGAGCGGTAATATCTCTGGAAAGCGCCTGCTATTATCAGGGGATTACAGGGACGGAGCCGAAAGCCTTAACTGTGGCGACGCAGCGCACGGACCGCAGCGCAATGAAGATGAATTTTCCGCTGGAAAGGCATTATTTTTCAGACGGCAATTTCCGGACAGGTATTGAAAGAGTCAGAACAGAGCTTGGCAGTTATAATATTTATAATGCGGAGCGAAGTCTCTGCGATTTGATACGTCTTGAGCGCAGAAATGCGGACGATAAGATTATAATGGAAGTTTTTGATTTCATAAAAGCCCGGAAGGAGCGGTATGGACGGATAAGTAAGTATGCAGAACTGCTCGGGGTAAAAAATCTGCCGTGAGAAAGACAGACTTTATATTTCGGCGTTATTTCTGATAAAAAGCATTTAACTTTCTTTGTAATTATGTTACAATTTCTGGTAGAAAAAGGCATATTACTTAAAAGGAAAGTGAGGACCAGAGATGAGCCGGACAAAAGCAGCAAAACCCGGAACCGGAAATATAAAACGGAGGGGAGCGGGAATTACAATAAAATTAGTGGCGGCTGTTGTTGCAAGCGTTATCATTGCGGGAGCGGCGTTGCTCGCGGTAGTGTACGACCGGATGTCGGAGACATTGTTGGAAAAGAGCGAGGAAATACTGCACACCACTACGGATAAGACGCTTCAGGAGACAAAAGCATGGATGAACAGGACGCTTACCATGCTGGAAATGCAGAGAGACACCATAGAGTATGAGGATATGAGCATACCTGAGATGACAGAATACATAAAGCATACGGCAGGGCAGAATGACGCTTACCCGGCAGGGCTTTACGTGGCGTTAACGGACGGTTCGCTGTACCATGCATCCTTTGTTCCGGGGCCGGATTTCAACGCTCTGGTAAAAAGCTGGTATCTGGACGGGCTGGAATCCGAAGAATTTATAATGGGAGACGTTTACTTTGACGAGGACAGCCAGTCCTATGTGGTAGGGGCTTCCGGCGTTTTAAAGGACGGAAGGGGCTCTGTGCGGGGCGTTGCGGCAGCGGACGTGTATCTGGATTCTATCTCTGATATTGTCAGCAATATCCAGATTGAGGATACCGGCGGTATTTTTCTTATAGATACGCGCACGGATACGATTATCGGCCACAGGGACGAGGGGGTGGTCGGAAATAAGCTGGGCGAGCTGGATGGAATGTACGCTTATGCTGAGGAGCAGATACAGGCCGGGCAGACGGGAATTGGCGTTTACGAAAATACTTATATTGAAATCGCCCAAATAGACGGCAGCAGCTGGGTGGCGGTCGCCTATGTGTCCAAGTCGGAGGTATTATCAGAGCTCTATGACCTGACAACTACCATGACGGCAATGGCAGTCATAGCGGTGCTTCTGGTGACGCTCCTTGTAATTATCCAGATACGGCGGATTATCGGCAGGCCGGTGAAGGAACTGACCCGGGTGGCTACCCGCATTGCAGAGGGGGAATTAAACCAGACCATCCGTTACAAATCCAGAGATGAGTTGGGCGTCCTTGCAGACGATTTCAATCAGGTAACCGTAAGGCTGCGCGATTACATAAAGTATATTAATGAGATATCAGATACGCTCCGTGAGATTGCAAAGGGGAATCTGGCATTTGAACTGAAAAGCGAATACGACGGTGAGTTTGCAAAGATAAAGGAATCCCTGGAGGAGATTTCCGTTGAGCTCAACATGACCATGGGGCAGCTGAGCGCATCCTCCAGAGACGTTGCCGCCGGAGCGGCGCAGGTTTCCGACAGCGCGGTCAGCCTTTCCCAGGGCTCTACGGAGCAGGCGGCGGAGGTAGAGGCGCTGGCTGAACATGTCGAAAAGGTTTCCGACAGTGTGCAGAAGATTGCCCAGGGAGCGCAGAAGGCAAGCGGCATATCCAGAGACGTCAGGGAAGGGCTTTTGGACAGCAACACGAAGATGCAGAATATGACGGAGGTAATCCGCAAGATAAGCGAGAAGTCCAACGCGATTAATATGATAGTCAAGACAATTGACGATATTGCTTTCCAGACGAACATTCTTGCACTCAACGCGGCGGTGGAGGCCGCCCGGGCAGGAGAAGCAGGAAAAGGATTTGCAGTGGTAGCCGAGGAGGTTCGTACTTTGGCGGGCAAATCCGCCAATGCAGCCAAGGAAACCACGCTGCTTCTCGGAGAGACTATGGATTCCATGGAGGAGGGAGTCAGCGCGGCGGACGATACGGCGAAATCCATGCTGAAGTCGGCGCAGCTTGCAGAGGAGATGGACAGTCTGGTAGGCGGCATTGCGGAATATACACAGCAGCAGGCCGTCACGGCGGAAGAAATCAGCCACGGAATTTCCCAGATTGCAGTCGTTGTCCAGAACAATGTGAGCACGGCAGAATCCAGCGCAGCCGCCAGCGAGGAGCTGTCCGGCCAGGCCGCGGCTCTGAGAGAGCTGGTATCCAGATTCAGACTGAAAAAATAACAGGAAAGCTGCCGGAAGCGAGTGGGCTCCGGCAGCTTCTTTTATAAATTAACTGTTAAAAGTTATGAGTATCTTGTGGAGTGGGTAGGGTGATATATGATTCCAATAAAAATAGAAACCTTGCTTGAAGGACGGAAAGTAGAGCAAAATCGAACCTCGCTATATCCCTAAGATTGATATTGTAGAATATGAAGGGGTGAATTTGGTGTACTTAAAATGTACAGCCGGTAATGCAGGTCCGTATCAGGCGCCGAAGGATGTATTTGGAAGATTTTATAAGAGAAAGCGATAGTTCATTGATAGAGGAACTGAATGTGCGTTCTCTGGAAGATTTGTTAATATCGGAGGAAGTGGCAGAGGAAAAGGATGAAGGTATTGCAATCAAAAATATCGGACTGCTTATGTTTACTACAATGAAGATTCATGAGGGCTTTGAGTTTGAGAATAGAGACTTCGGTCAAAAAAATGACCGAAGTTCTAACAAAAAAGAATTATGACAAGCTGCTTCCTATAATCAAATATTTGGATAAAAATAAGGAAATAACTCCACAAACAGCTGAGATGGTAAGTAAGAAATCAAAATCGACTACTTACAGGTACTTGACTATGCTTGTAGAAACCGGATATGTTAAGGTAAGTGGAAAGACAAACAATGCTGTTTATAAAAAAATATAAATAGGTCAAAAGTGAAGAAAATATGGGAGAAAGCCTTCCCCCTGAAAAAATACAGGCAGCGGTAAAAATGACAGAGGAATTTGTGGCGGAACAGATGGAATGGCGGATAAGGCAGATTTCGATAATGGGGAGGATATGGGGACGCCGGGGGCAAAGCAGGATATGTTCGCGGAGTATAAGCGAAAATACCCGAGGCATTCGTCCTTTCAGGCGGAGATGAGGAAGTATTTCGGAAAAATATAATGAGAAGAAAGAAGAGGCTAATACAAAATGAAGAACAGGAAATGGAACGAATTTCAAAAGCTTACAGGAAAATGCTACAGGTATCTGGCAGGAGCCGGGGAAGGCGGGGAGTGCTGGCATAAGGCATATGAGGTTTTAAAGGAGATTATTGCGGACGGAAGAAGCAGCCAGCCGGATTATGCCGCGGAGCTTTATGAGCTGGACGAAGATACCGGTTATGTTTATGATGTGGAGGGATGGCTGGAAGATTATCTGGACGAAATCGAGATGAAGGAGGAATATGAGAGGATTCTGGAGGTCTGCGACGAATTGTTGGCGATGTTCCGGTGGGAAGAAGACAACGCATCGGATATAAAATTCATGAAGGCGTCCGCTCTGGGCTCAATGGGTAGAGAAGCGGACGAGGCGGAATTTTGCCGCAAGTGGCTGCGGGACGAGCCTGATAATATTTTTGCCGCTACGGCAAGCATATACGCGGATATTGCCGTTCAGGATATGGAAGCAGCCGGTCGGATTATCAGCGAGTATATTCCAGAGGGAACGCCATGCACGGAGGAAAATGATATTATCTTTACAGCGGCATCTTCTTATTACCGGAAAACCGGCAATAAGAAAGAGGAAAAGCGTATGGAGAAGGCGTTGGACGAATATGATAAATACTTAAGAGAATTTTTAACAGGCGGAGGGGACGACGAAGAACTGGAATTTATGTGGGATGATGAGGATTTACCTTTTAACTAAAGCGCACAATGTGAAATGGTAAGAAAGGATGTGGAAGTATGGCAGGGAAGCCCTCCCATTACATTTTGATGCATAAGGAAATACCGGTGGCGGAGCTTTTACTGGACGGCGCCTGCGGTATTATCAGGTCTGTGGGCAGGGTATACGAAGCGCTCCATGTGCCGGTGGGGATTCCGGTGAAAGGCGGGGAAATCGACCGTAGCGCTTTGAATGCATGGTGGCAGGGGCGGGCGATTCCGGCAAGCCGTATGGGAATCCGGGATGCTTTGCAGGAAATGAAAATATCCGATACCCGGCTTTTGGCGGAAAAAGCCATGGGCTTAAGCTTGTCTGACCAGTACTGGATACGTCCGGCAGAATCGGAAATCTCGTGGAAACAGGTGAATTTTTTTGACAATCCGTTTTCAGAGGATGTGGGAAATCTGCTATTTGGAAAAGATGTGAATATGGAAAGTATCAGCCTGGTATCTCCTGACAATACGTCGGACGGATGGCTGCGGAAAAAATGGATAATTGCAGGGGGAAAGCGCTGCCTTTTAAAGGGCGGAAGCGGCGCTGTGCGTCAGGAGCCTTATAACGAAGTACTTGCGGGACGTATCTGCAGGCGTCTGGGAATTCCCCATGTATCTTATACATTGACCACGGAAGAAGATTATCCTTACAGCTTATGCGAGGACTTTGTCACGCCGGATACAGAGCTAATCAGCGCGTGGTATATCATGCAGACGATGAAAAAGCCGAACCATGTTTCGATTTACCGTCATTATCTGGATTGCTGCAGACAGCTTGGCATTTCCGGTGCGGAAGCGGCGGTCAATCAGATGATAGTGCTCGACTATCTTATCGTTAACGAGGACAGGCATCAGAATAATTTCGGGGTACTGCGGAAAGCCGATACTCTGGAGTACGTGGGAGCGGCGCCGATATACGACAGCGGCACGTCTTTGTGGTTCGATAAGCCGACCGCGATGATAAAGGCGGACGCAAGAGTATCCTGTAAGCCCTTTAAAAACACCCACGAGGAGCAGATGAAGCTGGTAACGGATTTTGACTGGCTGGATATTTCGGCGCTATCGGGGATTGACGAGGAGCTGAGGGAAATTCTCAGAGGTTCCTTATTTATCGACGAAGCGCGCTGTGGGGCGCTTTGCGAAGGCTTAAAGGGGAGAGTGAAGATGCTGGAGGCGGCTGCGGCGTCTTCGCATAAATCATTTTTAACGGACAATGTGCAATTTGACGTGGTAACAGACAGCGCCTACAGCGGGGAGTCTGATTCACAGGGGCAGGAGCCGGAATGGAAAGAAGAAAAGTAACCAATGCGGAAGTGAAGAAAGCAAACAGAAACCGTGTTTTCCGGTATATCAGGGGGCATGAGACGGTGTCGAATCCTGACATTGCCTGCGCCATGAAAATCAGCCTGCCCACGGCGACGCAAATCACAAAGGAGCTGATAGAAAGCGGGCTGGTGGAGGAAAAGGGGGAACTTGCGTCCACCGGCGGACGAAGGGCGAAGGCTTTGTCCCTGGCGGCGGATTTCAGGTTTGCGGCGGGGCTGGATATCACGAAAAATCATATCGGTATGGCGCTCATCAATCTTTCCGGGGAAATACTGAAATATGAGCGGATATATCGGCCCTATGCTTCCGGGGAGGATTACTACAGGGCGGTAAGCGGGATACTGGAGGCTTTTCTGGACGAGAGCGGCGCAGAGCGGGAGAAAATTCTGGGAGTGGGAATCTCCTTTCCGGGGATTATCGATTTGGACGGAGAGAGGATTTCCTATTCTCATGTACTTGGCGTGGAAAATGTGCCCTTTGAATCGGTGAGCTGTTTTTTCCGGTATCCCTGCTTCTTTATGAACGATGCAAACGCCGGGGCTTATGCGGAAGGAACCGGAAGGGAGAAGGGGGCGGGAGAGTTTTTTTATTTGTCCCTCAGTAATACGGTGGGAGGCGCGTTTTTCCGCGGCAACGGGCTTACACAGGGAAAGAATTTCCGCTGCGGGGAAGTGGGACATATGACCCTTGTCCCGGAAGGGAAATGCTGCTATTGCGGAAAAAAGGGGTGTCTTGACGCCTATTGTTCGGCGGCGCATCTGGCGGAGGCGGCAGGCGGAAAGCTGGAAAGCTTTTTTGACTCCCTTAAAAACGGGGAGGATGCGGCGGTAAGGATATGGGAGGAATACACCTCCTATCTTGCGGTTGCAGTAAACAACATTCACATGGTTCTGGATTGTGATATTGTATTGGGAGGCTATGTGGGAAGCCATGTGCAGGCGTACCTGGAGGATATACGGGCGAAGGCTGCCGGGAGGAATACCTTCGGGGAGGACGGCGGCTTTGTGAAAATCAGCAGGAATAAGGTGGAAGCCGCCGCGCTGGGAGCCGCTTTGCGGGTGATGGAGGAATTTATCAGGCAGGTGTAGGCGGGCTGCGGCGAATGCGCGCCGACTGCCCTGTCCCTCCTGTGGAAGACGGGCGGAAAGAAGTATGGCGGAAGAAGGGTGTAAAGAAGTATGGCGGAGGCTGGACGGAAAGAAGTAATTGACAACCGTCCGTAAGCGCTGTATCATGGAAACATAATTAAACTATTTAATTAAGTTCGGAGGGATTACTATGGAAGGAAAAATGAAAACAGCCGTTATGCTCGGCATCGGGAAAATGGGATTTGAGGAGCGGGAGATTCCGAAGCCGAAGGACGACGAGGTGCTGGTGAAGCTGGAGTATGTGGGTATCTGCGGAAGCGACCTCCATTACTATGAGACGGGGGCAATCGGAAATTATGTGGTGGAGCCGCCCTTTGTCCTTGGCCATGAGCCCGGGGGAACCGTTGTGGAGGTGGGAAAGAACGTGAAGCACCTGAAAGCGGGAGACAGGGTGGCCTTAGAGCCGGGGAAAACCTGCGGACACTGTGAGTTTTGCAAAACAGGCCGATACAATCTCTGCCCGGATGTGGTGTTCTTTGCGACGCCGCCGGTGGACGGGGTATTTCAGGAGTATGTTGCGCATGAAGCGGATTTGTGCTTTAAGCTGCCGGACAATGTGAGCACCATGGAAGGAGCTCTGATTGAGCCTCTGGCGGTGGGCTTTCATGCGGCAATGCAGGGTGGCGCGAGAGCCGGGCAGAGCGCCGTGGTTTTGGGCAGCGGATGCATCGGCCTTGTGACCATGATGGCGTTGAAGGCTATGGGTGTATCTAAGGTTTATGTGGTGGATATCATGGAAAAACGTCTGGAAAAGGCGCTTGAGCTGGGAGCGGACGGCGTGATTAACGGAAGCAAAACGGATGCTGTGGAAGAAGTGATGCGGCTGACAGAGGGAAAGGGATGCGATTTGGCAATCGAGACGGCGGGCACGCAGATTACCACGGTTCAGGCAATCCATATGACGAAAAAAGGCAGCACCATCGTACTTGTGGGCTACAGCAAGAGCGGAGAGATGACGCTTCCCATGAGTCTTGTGCTGGACAAGGAGCTGACCTTTAAGAGCGTTTTCCGCTACCGCCATATTTATCCCATGGCGATTGAAGCCGTGGCAGCCGGAAAGGTGAACCTGAAAGGAATTGTGACGGAGGTGTTTGATTTAGACGATGTTCAGAAGGCCATGGATTTGAGCGTGAACAACAAGGCGGATATTGTGAAAGCGGTTATTAAGATTTAAGCGGATATTAAATGTACGTTTAAGAAGCGGAGCGGGCAGCTCGTTTCGCGAGCCGAACGGTTGCAGTAAAATGCCGATGAACCTGTGAGATACTTACAAGTCCATCGGTATTTTTATTCCCGCGGGCAACGAATCAGTCAGGCATGCTTGCATGCACATTTGGCGATTGCCGCAGGGGTCAATATCCCGTAGCTCTGCTGCGGGGTGTTGACTGCCTGTCATTTACGAAGCGTAAAGCCTTCCACAAGCTGGTTGAGAACCGCTGCCTGATTGGAGAGCTCCTCGCTGGTGGAGGCGCTTTCTTCGGCGGCAGCCGAGTTGGACTGCACCACCTCTGAAATCTGGCTGACGGCGAGATTGACCTGATTGATGGCAGTTGTCTGCCTCTCTATTGCCTCGGCCATCTGGTCCATATGTTCCGTTACCTGCCCGGCAAGGGTGGCGACGGCATCCACGGAAACGGTAACTTCGTTCACGGCCTGGCTGCCGCTGTTCACGGCGCTGATGGAGCGCTGAATCAAATTCATGGTCGCCTTTGCGGCTTCGTCGGATTTGTGGGCAAGCTCCCGCACTTCATTTGCCACAATGGCGAATCCTTTTCCGGCTTCGCCGGCTCTTGCAGCCTCCACGGAGGCGTTGAGGGCCAGGATATTGGTCTGGGCGGCAATGTCGTCGATGGTATCTATAATCTTCTTGATTTCGCCGGAGGTGGAAGTAATCAGCTCCATGGCTTCATTCAGGCCGTCGATGTGACTGCGGCTTTCCTGAAGCTTCGCTCCGGCATTATTTACTGAGGTTTTGGTTTTCTCCGAAAGGAGAGCGGTTTTTTTCGCATCCTCATCCATATCCGACAGGGTGCCGGAAAGCTCTACCACGGCGCTGGCCTGCTGTACGGAGCCCTGGGAAAGAGCCATGCCGGAGGAGGCGACCTCGGCGGAGCCCTCCGATACGCGGGAGGTTGCCTGGGCAATACCGCCTATGGTCTCGTTCAGCTTATCCGTGATAGTGGCAAGACTTAACTGAAGAGCCTTGAAATCACCGGGATAATGTTCCTTTACGCTTTCTGCGGTCAGGTTTCCGTCAGCAATACTGTTCAATATATTGCCGATTTCACTCATCATAACCCTGAAGCTTTCCACAAGATGGGCGGTGGAATCCGAAAGGGTGCGGGTTTCGTCCTTCCCGCGTGCTTCCGGGACAGGGCTCTTTAAATCGCCTTCAGAAAGCGCATGAAGCCGCTTTGCACATTTTACAATCGGGGTTGTAATGGAGCGGCATACAAAAGCGGAAATGATAATTACCAGAATGCACAGCAGGGCGCAGATAAGAAGCTGCACGTTATTTCCCACATATGCATAATGGAGAAATTCGTCCTCGCTTAATGTCACCGCAACGCTCCATCCGTCCGTGCCGGAAATGGGGGCGTACCCCTGAATATAGGCGGCGTTGTTTTCCTCCGGGTAAGTATATCTTCCGATACCGCTTTCACCGGCAATCATTTTCTTTTCTATGGAGCCTAATTCCTGTATGTATTCGTCATCCGGGTTATCCGCCATCTCGCGGATAAGATTTTCCCTGCTTTGAACCTCCTCGGTTTCAACGGCGGCGATAGTGGTTCCTTCCTTATCCAGAATATAGGCGTCCCCTTCCTCGCCTATCTTTATTTCGGTTATGATAGACTGCAGAAGGCTGGCATCGCACTGGAAGTAAACGACGCTCCGGACAGCGCCGTTTGAAATCACGGGCGCGGATACCACAAGATACATGTCGTTTCCTTCGCTGTAGGGAGTGGATATATAGCTCTTTCCCTCAAGGGCCGCCTGAAAGAACGCCTCCCCGGAGATATCCGCATTGTGAAACGCGTCAAAACCGCCGGCGTCCGCCATGCCGCCGAAGCGCATATAGTAGGCGTCTACCTTTGACTGCAGAAAAGCCTGCTTTTCGGAAAGGGAAGCTTCCGGGTCGGTAAGAACCGGGGAGGAAGCAATTTCCGAGACGGTCAGAGTATAGGTGGATATCATATTCTGTGCGGCAAGAGCTGCAAGCTCCGTTGTTTCGGTCAGGGACTGTTCGATTGCCGATACCGTGGAGTTCCGTGAAATCATCGTACTTAAAACCACGTTGACAAAAGCAACGCCCATTGTGGCGAGAATCACCATAATCATGATTTTCGTTTGAATCTTTTTCATGTTCGCTGCCGCAGAAGAAAGACTGCGGCGTCACCCTCCTTTTTGTATAATTGCTTTCCAGTGTATTTTACATGGAATCCGGGAGGATTTCAACTATTATTCTTTTACCATAATGTCCAGAATCACCTTATTGGTGACGTTCATACCGTCCCGGCTGAGGACCCCCACTTCCTCGATGGTGTTTTCAATGCCCTTTTTGATAATGCCCTCGCCGTGGACAAACTCCTTACCGGCAAGCGCCATCTGAAATCCCAAAAGCCCGGCGTTTACCGCCATGGCGATTTTGGCGGCGCAGGAGGGTTTGGCGCCGTCGCAGATGGTGCCCGAAAGAATTGCCAGGCCGTTTACCACCGTATGCTCGATAACGCTTTCATTTTCTCCGTAAAGGAACGCCACGCCGGCCGCCGCGCTACAGCCGGCGCAGATAGCCCCGCAGTAGGCGGAAAGGTAGCCGATAGACTGCTTGATGCGGACGGCGGTGAGATTGGCGAGAACCAGCGCCCGCAGGAGCTGCTCGTGGCTGGCGCCTAATTCCTTTGCGTACTCCACAATGGGCATGGTGACGGTAAGCCCTTGATTGCCGCTGCCGGAATTAATCACCGCCGGAAGTTCGCAGCCGCTCATACGCGCGTCGGAACCGGCCGCCGCCGCCGCCATTGCCCGTAGCTTTATGTCAGGAGCCTCTTTTCCCGATAAAAGGATTCGTCCGATTTCCGCGCCCCAGCCGCCGCTCATGCCTTCCGCAGACAGGGCGGTATTGCAGGCAATCTGGTGCTCGATGGTTTCCGATATGTCTGTGAGCGCGCATTCCCGTGCGTATTCCACAATTTTGGAGATTTCCAGCAGCTCGCCCTCCTGCACATTTCCGTCCTCCCCGGGGATTTCCTTTTCCAGAAGGACTTCGTCATTCCGTTTAATCAGCACAATATTCGTGTGGGTGTCCACGATGCGCACCAGAGAGGAAAGGTTTTCCGCCTCCATGGTAATCTGGATATCGAAGACTCTCTCCGATTCGGATAATTCCACTTTAATGGGGCATTGTTTCCGGAAATGTCTGATTTTTTCCGCGGTATCTGCCGGCGCACAGGAGAGAACCTCCAGCGCGCTGTCCTCCCTCCCCACGACAATCCCGGCGGCAATTGCGGTTTCAATCCCTTTCATTCCTCCGGTGGCGGGAACCACCACGCTCTTTACATTTTTGACAATGCTGCCGCTGACCGCCGCGGTAACCTTTTCGGGGAGCCTGCCTAAAGTTTTCCTTCCCACGGCGGCGGCGTATGCCAGCGCGATGGGCTCCGTGCAGCCGGTAGCCGGAATCAGTTGTTCTTTCAGTACTTTTGTATAATAGGTATATTCTCTGGCGTCCATATTTTCTCCGTTTTCTTTTTTTATCAAATTTCCTGCTTATCCAATTCTAAAATACACTGGATATAAATTTCAATGGCTTTTAAATATTCTCTGATGTTTAAGGATTCGTTGGCCTGATGGTAATCCCCCCGCAGGTCGCCTTCATATTCCTTATAAATACTTTTGCCGGGCATGGACATTCCAAAAGCAATGGCGTTGTCGAGCTGCCTTGCATAGGAACCGCCGCTCATGGTGTAGGCTTTTGTCTCAAGTCCCGTAATCCGGTTGAAGGCATCCGTGAGCGTGGTAACCGCCGCCGAATCCGGCTCATAATAGCTGGGCTTTGAATTCTTGACAACCTTCATGGAAAATCCATGAGCCCCGGCAAGGGCTTCAAGACGGTCAAGAAGCCGGGAGCCGTCGGAGAGGGTATCGCCCTCTACGACGGCGATGCCCTCCACGACGGCAATGCCCTCCACGACGGCGTTGCTCTCTCCGATGGTAATGCCCTCTCCGGCGGCAATGCCGTCAAAAATCGGATAGCGGTAATTGGCACAGACAGTAAGAGAGCCGTTTGAAAGTTCTGCCCGTGTGGCGGTTCCCGTAAGTGCTCCTGACACCTCGTCGCTGTAAGCAATTCCGGCAGCCTTCCCGTAGCCGTCCACGCTGATTTTCATGAGAAAATCAAACCAGTCTTCATCCCCCTTAGCCATTCCCTTCGCTTTTAGTTTTTCCAGCAGCAGGGGAATCGCATTTTTTCCTCGCTCCGGGGCAATGACATGGGCGGAGACGCCCTGCGCGGAGACGGTAATGATGGAATCCGCAGCCTCAGCCCCGGTTTCTGCTTCGGTTAGACGCAGGGTGGCAGAAGCCTCGTCGGGAATCGTGTTGGACGCGGTTCCGGCGGAAAAATCCAGAAGATAATCCGGCAGCGCTTTTTCATAAGTAAAGCACACATCGATAATCCCCTTTTCCCCGTAGCAAACGGGAAAGCCGCAGTCCGCCACCAGAGAGAGGTCCGGCTGCTCATAGCGGTCAGCAAAAAATTTCACATCGTCCATGGTGTTTTCCTCGCTGCATCCCATGTAAAGCGCATATTCATAATGAAGCTTCGGGAAAAGCTCGCTGATACAGCGGAAAGCGTGGAGTACGCCCACAGCGGCGCATTTGTTGTCCTGAACGCCCCTCCCGATTAAAAATCCGTCCTTTTCCGTCAGGGTAAAAGGCGGAAAAGACCAGTTATCCCCGGCCGGAACCACATCAAGGTGGGACCAGATACCTATGCGCCGGGGAAAAGCCGCAGAGCGGCGGGGCTCAGGGCTGCGGTCATCGGAGCAAAAGCCCGCCTCCGGGCTGCAATTTGCAGAGCGGTTAAAAAACACGCCTCCCACATGATAATGGTAGTTCTCGGTTTCAAAGCCGTACCCCTTTGCCGCCTCCAGCATACAGTCAAGCATCTCCCGGCAGGGCTGTCCATATGGCGCCGTCCCCGAATCCGGATCGGAAACGCTTGGAATTTCAACTGCCTTTTTCAAATCGGAAAGAATTTCTTCCTTATGAACATCAATCCATCTGGAAATTCTCAAAGAAACATTAGACTCATCCATCACAGACCTCCTTTTTCAACATTATACAATAATTCTGCAAGGCTGCAACGCCATATAGCACTATAGCGCCAGAAATCAATTTTCAGATTCCGGTTGTGAGTATGTAGTGCCAGAAGGGATGTCAGCACGGAATATATCTTAAGGAGCCCTTATAAAAACGTCCATGCTTTTAAGCATGTGCTCGGCGAGGTTTCGAGCTGCTATGCAGCTCGCGAG
>CAJTMW010000033.1 GCA_910577275.1 uncultured Lachnospiraceae bacterium | reverse complement strand
GCCGGGTGATAAGGCATCCTCCCGCTCCGCGGGTCCCTCCTTACCACAATTACCACGGTATCTCCACGCTGTTCTGGTAGAGCTGCCGCAAATCAATGTTTTCCACCTTTTTGTCCCGGAGCATCAGCTCGCTTACCGCCTCGGAAGCAGATTTTCCTTTAAATAAAATCTCGTTTACCTGTTCGATAATGGGCATGCTCACCTGGTATTTCTGCGAGAGGGCGTAGCCTGCCTTTGCGGAATAGACGCCCTCCACCACCATTTTTACCTGCTCCATGGCTTCCTCCATGGAAGCGCCTTTTCCGATGAGAATCCCGGCCCGGCGGTTTCTGGAATGCATGGACGCGCAGGTCACAATCAAATCCCCGATTCCGGTAAGGCCGTAAAAGGTTTCAATTCTTCCGCCCATATGGATTCCCAGACGGGCAATCTCCGCAATCCCTCTGGTAATTAAAGCCGCCTTGGTGTTGTCCCCGTAGCCAAGTCCGTCCGCCATGCCGGCGGCAAGGGCCACCACGTTTTTGAGCGCCGCGCCCAGCTCGATACCGATGATATCTGAGCTGATATAGACACGGAACACCTTGCTCATAAACAGATTCTGCAAAAATTCCGCCGTTTCTTTATTTTTGGAGCCCACCACAATGGTGGTGGGAATTCCTTTCCCCACTTCCTCCGCATGGGAAGGGCCGGAAAGCACCGCCACGTCCGCATTCGGAATTTCCTGCTCGATGATTTCCGAGAGGGTCATAAGGGTGGCCTCCTCGATTCCCTTTGCCACATTCACAATTTTCTGGCCGTCCTTTACAAAAGGCGCCATCTTCGCCGCCGTGCTTCTTGTAAAGGGGGAAGGCACCGCCAGCACCAGCACGTCCTTATCCGCGACTGCCGCCTCCAAATCCGTGGTAAACTCCATATCCTCCGGCAGAATCACTCCCGGCAGCTTTTCCTTCTGCTCATGGCATTCCTTCAACATCTGAATTTCATCTTCCAGAACCGACCAAACGGTAATCTGATTTCCGTTATTGTAAAGATGGCGGGCCAGGGCGCAGCCCCAGCTTCCCGCTCCGATAATTCCTACTCTTTTCATATTCCACGCTCCTGTTTCGGCTCCCTGATACCGCTTGCTTCTTTATTCCTTATTTTTCTTTGTCAGATAGGTCTTTCTCTCCACCCCTTTTAAGAGGCGTCCGATATTCTCTCTGTGTTTGTAATAGGCCAGAGCCGTAAGAAAAGCCGTCACAATATACATCTCGTTTAAGACAGCCTGAGACGCGCCAAAGAGACCCATCTGTCCTGCAACTACCATCTCAATCATGAGCCCGGCGTAAACAAGCAGAGAGCCCAGAGAGACATAGTGGGTTAAGAAAAAGGTTCCGAAAAAGATAATCACGCCCATTGGCAGAAAAGCGATATGGAAAGACAGTATCAGTCCCGCCGTTGCCGCAATTCCTTTCCCTCCCCTGAAGTGCAGATAAAAAGGGAAATTGTGTCCGAGAATCGCGCCTGCCGCTGCATAGAGCTTAAGCAGATAAATCTCCTCCGGGTGGGAGTCGCCGAAAATCAGACCGCTAATCACAATCGCCAGAATACACTTGATAATATCCCCCGCCAGCACAATCAGCCCCGCTTTCGTTCCAAGCACCCGAAGGGTGTTTGTGGTGCCGGCGTTGCCGCTTCCGTGTTCCCTGATATCGATTCCATGAAGCTTTCCGTAAATAAAAGCCGTCTGAAACAGACCGAATATATATCCAATGATAAGACAGATTACTCGTTCCACTTTATTTCGCTTCCTTTCTTTCCCTTATATAAAATCTCATGGGCGTTCCCTTGAATCCAAAGGCCTCTCTGATTTGATTTTCAATATATCTGGTGTAGGAAAAATGCATCAGCTCCTTGTCGTTTACGAATATGACAAAGGTGGGGGGCTTGACGCCCACCTGCGTGATGTAGTAAAGCCGAAGCCGCTTTCCCTTGTCCGAAGGGGGCTGCTGCATGGCAACCGCTTCGCTCATGATTTCGTTGAGGACGCCGGTGGAAATCCGCATGGCGTGATTTTCGCTTACGGTGTCTATCAGCTCGTACAGCCGGGAAATCCTCTGTCCTGTTACGGCGGAAATGAAAACAATCTCCGCATAGGGCATATAGGATAAAACCTCCCGGATTCTTGCGGTGTATTCATTTACCGTTTTATTGTCCTTTTCCACAGCGTCCCACTTATTGACAGCGATTATCACCGCTTTTCCCCTGTCATGGGCAATCCCTGCGATTTTGGCGTCCTGCTCGGTCACTCCTTCCGTGGCGTCAATCATAAGAATCACAATATCGGCCCGCTCCACGGCGCTTACCGTGCGGATAATCATGTAGTGTTCAAGCTCCTCTTTGATTTTATTTTTACGCCGAAGCCCCGCCGTGTCAATAAAAATATATTCTTTTCCGTTCCTCGTGACAGGCGTATCCACCGCGTCTCTCGTCGTTCCTGCAATTTCCGACACAATCAGCCGGTTTTCGCCAATCATTTTGTTAATCAGGGAGGATTTCCCAACGTTCGGTTTCCCCACAATGGCGATTCTGGTTCTCTCATCCTCCTCTTCCACATTTCCTCTATCTCCAAAATGGGAAATGACCTCGTCGAGCATATCGCCGAGTCCCATTTTATTGGCGGAGGAAATGGCGTAGGGCTCGCCGATTCCCAGATTGTAAAACTCATACACATCCGCCATATATTTCTGTACGGAATCCACCTTATTGACCGCAAGCACCACAGGCTTACGGGAATGCCGCAGCATATCCGCCACTCTGGAATCGTCGTCCACAAGCCCCTGCTTTACGTCCACCATGAAAATAATCACATCCGCCGTGTCTATGGCAATCTGCGCCTGCTCGCGCATCTGGGATAAAATAATATCCTTGCTGTCCGGCTCGATTCCCCCGGTGTCAATCAGGGTAAAGGTCTTATCCAGCCACGTCACGTCCGTGTAAATCCTGTCCCTTGTCACCCCGGGCACATCCTGCACAATTGAAATCCTCTGTCCCGCCAATGCGTTAAACAGCGTTGACTTTCCCACATTCGGTCTGCCAACCACCGCTACGATTGGTTTCCTGCTTTTGCTCATTTTAAAATCTCCATTCCGCCGCCCTGACGGCGGCATAAAAACAGGCTCTTATCTGTCCTGCAAAACAGCTTCTACAAAATCATATCCGCTTGATTTTACAATATCTACTTTTACTTGTAAAGTTTTTTCCATTTCAGCAACCGTCACATCGTCCAGAAAAACCTCTTCACCGCTCCGAAGCATGCTCTGCGAGAGCAAAAGCCTCTCCCCCAAAGGCTTCTCCTTAAGCTGAGAAATAATATCATGCCCTGTGAGAAGTCCCGCCACCGTAATCATTTCCCCGAAGAAGTGATTGATAATCTCATAAACATGGATTGTCAGCCCCGGCAAAAGCGCCATAAGCTTCTCCGACATTTCAAGGATATAAGGGTAAGCCAGCGCTCCGGTGGCGATGGAAAGCGCTTTGTCCGACTCTTTCCTTTTCAGTTCTTTCTTAAGGCCCTCATAAGCCTCCTCAAACTCATCCAGCAACAGGCGCAGCATGCCCACACCGTTTTCAAGCTGCAGATAACCGTCGTAATTATCATCAGGAGGAAGCTCCCGCCCCGCCAGAAGATACCACTCGTCGCTTGCGTGGACAAAATGGGTGCCATGCCGGGCATAAATTTCCTTCTGAAACTCATGTATCATCTCAAGGACATTTTCCGCATCATCCGCCGTAAAAGGCTCTAAGGGATAAAGTCCCTCCCTGTATCTGGAAAGCCCCACCGGCACCACGGACACGCTCTCAAGCACCGGAAGGTACTCCGTAAGCTTTCGGATGCTGTATCGCAGCTCCTCCCCGTCGTTTACCCCTTTACACAGGACAATCTGCCCATTCATGGTGATTCCGGCCTCGAAGAGCCGGTCCGCTTTTTTCAGGGCTTCGCCGGCAAAACGGTTATTCAGCATTTTACACCTAAGAGCCGGGTTCATGGTCTGGAAAGAGATATTAATGGGTGCAAGCCGGTACTTGATAATTCTTTCGATATCATAGTCGGACATATTTGTAAGGGTCACATAATTTCCCTGAAGGAAGGAAAGCCTGGAATCGTCGTCCTTAAAATAAAGGGTGTCCCGCATTCCTTTCGGCATCTGGTCGATAAAACAGAAAATGCATTTGTTGCGGCAGGTGCGGTAATCGTCCATAAGACCGTTTTCAAATACAATCCCAAGGTCTTCGTCTTCTTCCTTTTCCACCTCTAAAAGCCATTGCTCCTTATCGGGCTTTTCAATTAACATCTCAAGGTATTCGCTTTCAACCTGATACTGATAATCAAAAATATCCCTGATTTCCTCGTCGTTTATGGATAAAAGCCTGTCCCCTGCCTCGATTTCAAGCTCCATGGCGATACTGCCGGGAAGCACTTTGCTGATAAGGTGTCCCTTTTGCTTTGAATTTTTCATAATCTTCCTCTGTTTCTGCACGGCTGTGGTACTGCCATGTTCAGCCGTGCCGTTCATAAGTCATCAGATTATATGCTGTGGCTGAACTAATATCATTCTACTAGAATTTTCTTGACGTGTCACTAGCATAATGTTATAAAATAAAGTATATATCACTATTTTTACTTCACGGAGGTCGCCATGCCTAACTTGCATGAACTCGAAGCCGCTATTCCCGTTGCCCCTTTAAAGCTGGTTGTGATGGATTCCGCCGTAAACTTAGGAGAAAACGTCAACAATCATCTTGTGGGCTTTAGAAAAAGCGTAAAAAACATTGCCAAAAACAATCCTGCCTTTGAAGGCTATCTATCGGACAACTATATTCTGGACAGTACCTGTTACCGGTTCGGCTCCGGCGAGGGCAAGGCGCTTCTTTCCGAGTCCATAAGGGGAAAGGACCTCTTTATCCTGACCGATGTCTGCAACCACAGTATTTCTTATAAAATAAACGGTTATACCAACTATAAATCTCCCGACGACCACTATCAGGATTTGAAAAGGGTCATTGCCGCCGCCAATGGAAAGGCGCACCGCGTCAATGTCATTATCCCCTTTTTGTACGAGGGACGCCAGCATAAGAGAAACGGGCACGAATCCTTAGACTGCGCCCAGGCAATTGAGGAGCTGAGCAAAATGGGCGTCAGCAATTTAATTACCTTTGACGCCCACGACCCCAGCATCCAAAACGCCGCTCCCCTGTGCGGTTTTGACAATTTCACCCCGCCCTATCAGTTTATCAGCGCCCTGCTGGGAGCGGATGACAGCCTTTTGATTGACAGGGAACATCTTGTTGTGGTGAGCCCCAACGAAAACGCGCTTGACCGGGCGATTTACTTTGCAAATGTACTGGAGGTCAATACGGGAACCTTTTACGACCGTTTCGCCTCCCATTCCGCTTCCACCACCCATGAATTTTTAGGGGACAACGTGGACGGAAAGGACGTTATCATCATAAACGACATCATAACTACCGGGAAAAGTATGATTGAAAAAGCCCGCAAGCTGAAAGAGATGAACGCCAAGCGCGTCTTTATCTGCTGCACTTTCGGCCTTTTTACGGAAGGTCTTGCCCGCTTTGACGAGGCATATGAGAAGTGTTATTTTGACAGAATGATAACCACCAACCTGACGTACCGGATTCCCGAGCTGAAATCCCGTCCCTATTACATAGAAGCGGATATGAGCAAGTTCCTGGCGTCCATCATTGATTTTATGAACCATGATTCCTCCATGGCAAATGTGTACACGCCTACCGATAAGATTCACCGGATTCTGGCCCGCTATAATAACCGCGAGGATGATTTTGCAATTAATGAGTAGGCCTGAACCGAACAAAAAACTTTCCCCCGTACTTGCCCATAAGGCAGATACAGGGGAAAAGAATACATTTTATTGTCGGTTCAGAACCCGCATTTTACAGGCTCTGATTTTAGCCGCATATTTACTGGTCATGACAAGCCCCACAATCATCATTCCGGACTGAATTCCCAGACATAGTCCGCCCCAAAAGTTATCCGCATGGTCTGTAAAAACCAAAACCAGATATAATATGGCGGCAACAGCTCCGCCGATGAACAGCAAATGCATTCGCTTTGTAACTTTTATTTTGTCTTCGTTACTGTATTCGGCAACCTTCAGCACCGTTTCTTCCAATTCTTTGCTCATGTCCTCGCTTTTCCTTTCTCCGTTTAACAGCTCCCGAATTCCAACCTCGTAATAATCAGCCATCTCAATCAGAATGTCCAACTCGGGGAGGTTGCTTCCCGTTTCCCATCTTGAAACGGTTCTTCGGCTTACGTTAAACTGTTCCGCTAATTGTTCCTGCGTGAGTCCTTTTTCTTTTCGGAGTTCTTTAATAAAAACTCCGATTTTTATCTGATTCATTTTTCCCGGGCCTCCTTTCAGGAAACAAAATACACCATCATGCATCAAATTGAAAGGACACAAAGCGAGCAATGCCCCTGTAACTGAAAATGAGACATACTATGTCCGGTTTATTTTTCCTCCATCAGAGGGAAAACCAGATTCACCTTAAACAAATCGCCGTCCATCACTATCTCGAACGCTCCCTTCTGCGCTTCCGTCAGATTCTTTGCTATGGAGAGGCCAAGCCCGCTCCCTTCCGTGGTTCTGGATTCGTCTCCCCGGATAAACCGTTCCGTCAGCTCGCTGGGATTTACCTTTAAAGGCTGCGCCGAAATATTCTTGATGGAAAGAACCACATGCCTTGCCTCGTCCTCTCCTTTAAAGGAGGCAAGGTCAATATAGACCCTTGTGCCTGCCAGCGCGTATTTGAAAATATTGTTAAACAGGTTTTCAATCACCCGCCAGATGCTTCTGCTGTCCGCTTCTATAAACATAAAGTTCTTTGTCGTCCTGAAAACAGGGTACAGCGATTTTTCCTCAAATTTCTCAGAAAACTCTCCTATGGTCTGGTTTAAAAGCTCCACCAGATTGATTTTCTCCCAGTGAAGGACGATATTGCCGGAAGAAATCTTGGAAGCCTCCACCAAATCGTCCGTAAGCTGTTTCAGCCGCTGAGATTTGGCGTCCAGTACGCTGATGTATTCCCTGACCTTGGGATTGTCAATGTTTTCCCTTTTAATCAAATCCACATAATTGATAATCGAGGTTAAAGGCGTCTTAATGTCGTGGGAGACATTGGTTATCAAATCGGCTTTCAGCCGCTCGTCCTTCATACTGGTCTCCACCGCAGCCCTGACGCTGTCTCCGATACTGTTTACCGCGCGGGCAAGCACCAGCTCGTCGCCCCGCATTCCTTCCTCTTTTACCTGATGGGAAATGTCGCCCTCGCAGATTAATTCAATTCCCTCTAAAATCTTCTGCCTTGAAACCGCGGAATTATACAGGAGATACCCCACAATGCCGTCCACAGTCAGCAGAATCATCATGCCGACGATAATTCCTCCGGTTTTCATCACGCCGCCGTTTGCCATACGGCAAAGCGCATACATGCAGACCAGATTCAAAAGCGTAAAACCTCCAAAAGGAACCAGCACCCGCATAAGAAGCGTAGAATTCCTGTAGGCATACGCCGAGCCCTTCTTTATGGTACGTCCCAGCCGTCTTAAGAGGCTTCCCCTCCAGAGCATTCCCGCTTTGGTTCTCCTCACAAAGCTGTAATAGAAGAAGGAAAAGAGAAGGCTGACAAGAAGCGTTGCCACCTCTGTAAAGACGATTAAAAGCACCCTTTCCGGCAGATGCCATACCGGCTCTGCAAGCGCCCTGATACCGTAAAACAGCCCGGCAAAAACCAGCGCGGCAGACAGAATCATAATCTCCGTGGGAATGTAATCCTCCGGCAGAAGGCTTACGCTTACCTCGCCCGTATCCCTTCTGCGTCCCCGCCCTTCCTTCAATGTCAAAATTGCCAGAAGGAACAGATAAACCACAACACATACCACGCCGGCCAGAAGATACTGCCACATATAGGGAACGTAATTCCCGAAACCAGCCTTTGCCTGTGAAAAGCCGTCCGCCGCGCCATAGCCGGAATCAACCCCAATCATAATCTGCGTGTCTTCCGGGTAGGCATATTCGTAACCGTTCAGAATATAACGCAAAGTGGTTTCTTCAATCAGGGTATTCGTGTCGTACAGCACCTCTTCCGCATCATAAAATACATATCTGTCGCATTTGCCGAGGAGCTCTTTTTTCAAATCCGACACCGTCCTGGCATCCGTTTTCATATTGGTGAAAATCTGGGTATCCCTGCCGATTGTTTTTCTGATAAAATAAACAACATTGGAATCGCCGGAATCATAGTAATCCTTATAACCCGTATATTCCTTATAATTAATGCTTAAATCATTCGCCGCCTTTTCCACGTTGCTGCAAAGCTCGTAATATTCCTCCCAGGAGGACACATAATCCTCAATATTTTTGCCTTCCACCGTGCGGTATCTGTTTTTCAGCACCGTGGCGTTTACGTCGTCCCGCTCGATGTCTCCGCTTTCCAGAAGATTTCCCGACACGTCCCTGACGCTGACTGCGCTGGAAAAATCAGAATTTAAATAGCTCACCGTACCGCCGCTATAGTCACTTAAATCCACCGTGGTCACCACACGGCTTCTGCTTAAAAACTTATCGGCTTCCTCTCCGCTCATGTAGGTTTCCTGTCTGGAAAAGCCTGCCTGCGCCCATTTAATCAAATCGTCCAGATAATAGGACGCCGTAATGTATTCCCGGGGCATCTCCCCATATCTTCCCGCAAAAGCGGTAACATCGATTTCCTTTCCCGGGTCGTACCTTGCGTCCGTTTCCATCTGACTGCGGATGGTTCCATAGCAGATGATATCGGAAACGCTGCTGCCAAGAAGATGGTTAAACATTTCCGAATCCTCAAAAGTTCCCTTGTTTTCCTTTATCAGCCGGTAAGCCTCCGTTCCGGTTCTGGTGTCCACAATGACATAGGAACCGGCAAGAACCGTTATAAAAAAGAAAGCCGCCATTACCAGCGCAACATGCTGAAAGGCATGTAAAACGGAATTCCTTCTTCCTTTTCTTCTTTTACCCTTTTTAGGGGGCTTTCTCGCCTCCCGTCTCTCCCCTGCTTCCTCTTTATCCTGTACTTTTTGATTTTCCAGAAGCTCCTGTTCCTCCAGAGCTTCCTGATTTTCCATCTTTTCCATAGCTTCCCTCATTTCTGTATCTTCCCCTCTCCCACAGTAAACACTCTGCGCATTTATGTGGACTGCTTCTCGATTTTGTAGCCCACTCCCCAGACCACCTTCAGGTAGCGGGGCTCCTTTGGATTAATCTCGATTTTCTCCCGGATATGCCGGATATGAACCGCAACCGTGTTATCCGCGCCGATGGCCTCCTCGTTCCAGATGCTCTCATATATCTGGTCGATGGAGAACACCTTTCCCTGATTTTTCACCAGCAGCAGGAGAATGTTGTACTCAATGGGCGTCAGCTTCACGCTCTCCCCGTCAACGGTAACCTCCTTGGTATCGTCGTTGATGCAAAGCCCCCCGACGGTGAAAAGCGCGTTGTTTTCCACATTCAGATTGCCAAGCTGGGTGTAACGCCTTAAATTGGATTTCACCCTTGCCACAAGCTCTAAGGGATTAAAGGGCTTTGTCACATAATCGTCAGCCCCGATATTCAGCCCCAGAATCTTATCCGTATCCTCTGATTTCGCAGAGAGAAAAATAATCGGAATGCTGCTGTACTCTCTGATTTTCAGGGTGGCGTGAATACCGTCCATCTTAGGCATCATGATATCTATGATAAGAAGATGGATATTCTGCTCTTTCAGCATTGCAATCGCCTGCTCCCCGTCATAGGCCTTGTAAATCTGATAGCCCTCCTGATTTAAATAAATCTCTATGGCGTCCACGATTTCTTTATCATCGTCACAAACAAGAATATTTGTCATGGCAGTTTTCCTTTTCCTGTATTTATCTCCGCGCACAGTAAGCCGACGGCTGTTTGCGGCGGGTTTATGATTCTTAAAATAATTATTGCTGATGGTATAATTAAAACATATAAATGTTAAGGTTCCGATTGGAAAAAAGTTAATATTTCCTTAAGATTAAATAATTAAAACTTACTATTATTCGCTGTCATTATAGCATAGATTATCGACCGATGGCTATCCGCCAAAAAAGAAAAAGCCCAAACTGTCAGGCTCAGGCTTAAAAGTCCTTTAACAAAATTATTGTATTCCTGATATGGCAGAAGGTCAGCAGAGCATAAACCAGATAACTTACCACAACCCAGTCTATGGCTAATTAGATGTAATCAAGATGAAGAAAGGAAAAGCGCAATCCAGACGTAACCGGCGAAGCAGTCAAGATATATTTGTGAATTTACAAGATAGGGACTATAATTGGGAACAGCAAGCCCCAGAGCAGAGAGAAAGGCAGGATGATATATGTACATAAGTTATAAACCGTTATGGCATACTCTGACAGAGCGCAATATGCGGAAAGAGGACTTGCGACTTGCAGCCGGTCTTACCACAAATATGATTGCCAACATGGCTAAAAGCCTTAAAAATAGCGATAGACACTGATGTCCAGTGCGGAATTGGCGGCATTTCTCGCTTTGTGTCGTGTTCTTCAGCACCTGAAAGAGGTAGTCTGTATGCGAAAGGAGGAAAACTTGTGAATCCAAAAAAGATAGGAACTTTTTTAAAACAGCTTCGTAATGAGAAAGGAATCACGCAGGAGCAGTTGGCAGAAATTCTGGGTGTTTCAGGAAGAACCGTTTCCAGATGGGAAACAGGAACTAATTTACCTGACCTTAGTATTTTGGTGCAGATTTCTGAATACTACGATGTAGAAATCAAAGAAATTTTAAATGGAGAAAGGAAAAGCGAGAATATGGATAGCGAATTAAAAGAAACCTTATTAAAGGTTGCCGATTACAACGAGTTAGAAAAGCAGCGAGCCGCAAAAGCAGGAAATCTTTCGTTTGGCATTATGTTTTTGGTGTGTGCCGTGACGATTGTAGTACAAATGCTTATGACCGGAAACCTTTCCCTTATTATCGGGGAAACGGTAATTTTGTTTGCCGGAGGGCTGATTTACATTTTCACTGTTGTGAAAAATGGAGCGTGGGATGGAGCAATAACGAAAAGCAGCCCCAGGAAAGATTTAATTATCAGCTTGATTTGTGTAGGAATATTCAGTATCATATTTTTCTTGATACTGTCGAGAAATCTAGCCTTATCACGCACTATTGGTATATCCGTGTGCTTCTTTATTGTTCTTTCAATCATTTCTTGCATTTTGCTCAGAGGGATTTTTCATCTTTCCAAGAAAACTTCTGATAAGAATGGATTGGGGGAATAAAAATGACTCAAGATATATTGACAGTAAATGAAAACAGAAAATCTATAAGAGGAAAAACAAATGGATTTTAATGACGAAAAAGACTACATCATGCGTATCATCAAAGAGATGGTAAGGGTGCTTTTTTCTCTAATGTTAGGAAAACAATATAAGTCTGTTGAACTGCCGGAAGAAAATAAATATGAGGTCTCTGGTAAAACATTAGAGGAATTTGGAAAAATGGTTGACGCCGGTCTCATAAATGAAGCGGAAAATGTATTGTTGGAAAGCATTGACTATACCAAAAAAGAGGAAGTTTTTGCAGCAATATTGTTCTATCAGTATGTGAGCGAAAAGGATAATGACTTTCTGGCAGCACACAACTACTCCAAAGAGGAAGCATTGGATGGAATTAAAAGACTGGCAGAGCAGCAAGGATATGGTCAAATCACTTCGTTGCTTATGGAAACCTAACCATGCACTATCTCCGAAAACAGAATATGGTATTAAGAGACAGCCGTTGCAGGAACCGCAATTCCCTCAACGACTGCTCTTATTTTCTCCTTCCCGCCCCGGCCAGCCTTACTTGTTAAGCATTCCCTAACTGTAATTTTATTATAAATTTTTATCTGGCAAAATTTAACCGGAATTTATTTTTCGCTTCATTTCCGGGCTCTCTTACTCCAGACACAGCTCCATCACCGCCGCCAGATTCCCTCTCCTCCCGCAGCTTGCCCTGTGGGAAAAAAGATACTCACTGTTACAGCAGGTACACACATCCGTCACCGCCAGATTTTCCGGCAGAACGCCTTCCCTCAAAAGTACTCTCCTGTTGGCCTCCCACAAATCAAGCTGGTACTTGCCCTCCTTTTTTCCTCTGCGCAGAAGGTATTCCCATTCGCCGGGAAAAGCCTCCCGGAACTGCTGCGCGACCTCCTCGTCCACCTCATAGCAATCCTGACAGATGGAAGGACCGATTGCCGCCGTTACCCTTTCCGGCCTTGTGCCAAAGGATTCCTTCATTGCCCGCAGCATCTCCCGCCCCATTCTGTTTACCGTTCCCCGCCACCCCGAATGGCCGAGCCCGATTGCTCTGTTTTCCGTATCCACAAAATAAAGAGGCACGCAGTCCGCATAAGAGGTACAGAGCAAAATCCCCGGGACATTGGTAATCAGCCCGTCCACTTCGTCATAATCCAGAGGATAAACCACCCCTTTCCCGCAATCCGCTTCCGTCACCAGCCGCACATTCGTGGTGTGCGTCTGCTTCGAGCAGACAAATTTTTCCGGCCCCGCGCCCAAAATTTCCGCAATCCTCCTGAAATTCTCATCCACCGCCTCCTTCTCGTCCCCCCGAGCATAACTCAGGTTCATGGACTCAAACACTCCTTTACTGACGCCTCCCACCCTCGTAGAAAACAAATGCCTCACAATCCCCGTCTCCTCCAGAATCGGAAAAGTCAAATATTCCACCTCATACCCCTTCCCCTGAATCTGCCCCATATACCTGTTCACCTTCACCGGATTCCCACTATTTTTCCTGACTAACTCCATCCTATATAACTCCTTCCCTAAAATACATCATGCCCAAATATAAAACAACATAAATACGTAATAACATAACAACAGCCCGTCAAAGCACAGCGCAGGCAGAGAAACAGTTCTTAAGGAGGCCTTATAAAAACGCCGGTACCTGGCGAGGTATTTTCGAGCCTGGTACTGCTGCGTTTTTATAGAGCGAGAGCGCGCCAACACATGCTTAAAAGCATGAAAGACTATTTCCCTGCCTGCGCGTCCTCTTTGCGTCCTCTCACCACGAATACCCCTTCCCCACATAATTAAACGCATCCCGATACCACCTGACATCCTCCCCGCAAATCGCCACCACATCGTACCGAATCTGCCTTGCAGCCTCCGCCGGTTTTGACAGACGGTAATAATCAGACACCCGGCATATTTTCATCTGCTTTGCCGGGCCCACCGCCTCCTCCGGCGCACCGCTCCTCTTATCTTTCCTGTACTTTACTTCCACAAAAACAAGGCAGCCGTCATGTATTCCAATCAAATCCACTTCGCCCTGCCTGCATCTGTAATTCATATCCAGAAGAAAAAAGCCCCGCTCCTTTAAAAAAGCCGCCGCCTTTTCCTCATACAATTTTCCAGTCGTTCTTTTATTCAAAAATCTCTCCGTAACCAAACCTTTATTTCGTCATATCCATCTTCGCCTTGATTTTGTCCATGGCGTCCACGAACACAAGGATTTCCGCCACCACCTCGTACAGCTCGGGCGGTATCATATCCCCTATTTCCAGCCGCGATAAGGTGTCCGCCAGCTTATCGTCCCTGTGTACCGGCACCTCCGATTCCTTTGCCTTCTCGATTATCCGCTCGGCCAGCGCCCCTTTTCCGCTTGCAATTACCCGGGGAGCATCGTCGCTCGGGTCATAGGAGAGGGCAATCGCCTGCTTTACCTTTTCTTTCTTTTCCGCCATTATCCTGTCTCCTTATGCCCTTGCATCAAAGGAATATCCCGCCAGCGCGGAAATATTTTTCCCCTGTTTTAAGATTTCATCCATTACGCTGGTTCCTTCCTCCTTATTGATGAACTCCGCGTTCATGGAATATCCTCTGTCCGAAAGCCGCTTGTTTAAAATATCGATATTGTCCGCAATCAAATCCAGCGCGCTGTCATCCTGCAGATAAAATTTTGTGGAAACGTTCTGGTTTGTCATGGAAACATGGACGTCCACGCTTCCCAGATGCTCCATATCCAGGTGAAGAAGGGCGCTGACGCTTCCGTCCTTTTTGGCAAGGCTCTTTTTGTTGGTGTAGACAAAAAGCTCTCCGTTTGCATTCTGTCCCTGCATTTTCAGAGGAATCTGCACGTAGGTAAACATCTGGTTCAGCTGATTCATAAAATTAATATTGTTGGAAACGTTGGAAACAGTTCTGGCAAGAGGAGTATCCGCCCTGGCGCTCTGGGACAGCGCCTGATTTAAACGGTTCATCTGATTATTCAGCCTCTCGTAAAGCTTATCCACGCTCTTTTCCTCCGCCACCTCCTCCGGGGAAAGAAGCCACTGACGTCCCATTTCGTTTTTCAGAATCTGCTTAAACTCCTTCCCGTCCAAAAGCTCCATAAGGGATTTCCTGTCCGGCCAGTCGCCCTGTGAGAGAAGTCTTTGCAGTTCATTTAAAAGCTCTTTACCGCCTATACGGTTATTGATAACCGCATTTGTCAAATCCTCCGAAAAGCCTGCCTTTCTTAACTGCCGCGCCAGCTCTGACAGCTCTTTCTCTGAAAGGGGCAGGGTTCCCGCCATATCTCCCGCTCCTTTTCCCGAACCTGCAAGAGCCTCCAAGTTTTCACCGGAAACAGACTCCTTCGCGCCGTCAATCAGCGCCCCCAGAACATCCCTGTAAAAGGAAAGCCCCTCATTAAAATTATCGCTGCCTGCAATTTCCTTAAAGCTCTGCGTAAAGGCGTCCATGATATCGGACAGACTCTGCCCCAGCTGATGCTGATAATTCTTATAAGCCTCGAACTGGGCGATATTTTCCGGCGTCACCGGCAGGGAGAGCCGCTGCATCTGCGCCAGCGTCTGCAGATTTGCTTCCGGATTGGCATTCACCAGACGGTTCATCTGATACAAAGACTGCCTGTTGATGGGAAGCCCCTCCTGCATCATGGCCTTCACCATTGCCGCCGTCACGCTGTTTTCGGGAAGTCCTGCCGCCTGCAGCGCCTTGGATACATTGGGGTCATTCCCCATATTTTCAAAAAGAGGGCTCAGCACTATCCGGCTGCTGCTGTTGTTTTTGATTTGAAAGGTGAGAAGCTGCCCGATTTGCGCGGTCATTCCTCCCTCAAGCTTCGCCTGCAGCAGCTGATTTTTTCCGATGGCAATCAGAATATCGCTGCCGTCACGGGTAAGCACCTCTCCGGCAATGGTCTGTCCCGGCTGCTTTCCCATGACAGCCTCCATTCCGTTTTTCAGCCCCTGCTCTAAAGCCGGCGAGCCTTCCACATTTGTATTTCCCGTATAATTTTGACTTATCTGGCCGAAAAAAGCCGAAAGCTTCATAACCATCCCTCACATGACTAATTTAACATATATTTTTGATAAAGCTTCTCCTGTGGATGGGCGTCGGGCCCCCCTTGCGCAGGGCGTCAATATGCGCCGCCGCCCCGTATCCCTTATTGGAGGCAAATCCGTACCCCGGATAAATACTGTCATACTCCACCATCAGCCGGTCTCTTGTGACCTTTGCAACGATGCTGGCCGCCGCAATGGAAATGCTTTTGGCATCGCCCTTGATAATCGGCACCTGCTTTATATCGATGCCCGGAATCGTAACCGCGTCGTTGAGCAGGATATCCGGCACAGGATTTAATTTTCCCACAGCCTCCCGCATGGCCTCGTAAGTGGCCTGCAGAATATTAATCTCGTCAATCCGCTCAGGGGAAACAAACCCCAGTCCCACCGCAACTGCCTTTTCCATGATGATATCATATAACTCTTCTCTCTTTTTTTCGGTCAGTTGCTTCGAATCATTAAGATACAAAATATCACAATCTTTCGGCAGAATAACGGCGCCGGCCACCACCGGCCCGGCCAGCGGTCCCCGTCCCACCTCGTCGATGCCGCAAATCCGGGTAAAGGAAGCATACTTTTTCTCATACTCCTTCATTTTTTCCGTGCGCGCCAGCTCTTTCTCAAAGGCTTCCAGTTTTTTCCGCGCTTTTTCCACAAGCGCCTTTACCCCCGGCCGCGCGTCCGTCCCGTAAGTATTTATAAAAGCAGACAGCCCGGAAATATCGGCTGCCTGCATCATGCTTTTGATTTCACTTATCTTCTGTTCCATATCCGTTCCCGCTACTGATGCTGAATCATGCCGATTTTATTTAACGGCCAGATTCGCATCCATGCTTTCCCTATAAATTCGTTTCTTTGAATATTTCCCACCGCCGGGTCTCTGCTGTCGGAGCTGTTGTTCCTGTTGTCTCCCATCACGAAATACTCGTCTTTTCCAAGCTCCACCGGCTCATACGCCCGCCCCGGGTCCGCAATAGCCTCCTTGCCGTAGGATTCCGCGAGCAGCTCTCCGTCTATGTAAATCAGGCCGTTCTCGTCAATATAGACAGTTTCCCCCGGCAGGCCGATAATCCGCTTGATATAGTAGGTTCTTTCCGCGTACCGGAAAGGAAATACAATAATATCAAAACGCTCAGGCTCGTTAAAACGGTAGGACAGCTTATCCACAATTAAATTGTCCCCGTCCTTCAGCATCGGCTCCATGGAGCTTCCAATCACTTTTGTGCGCTGCCCTACAAAGGTTATCACAAAAAAAGTCAATGCCAGAACCACAAGCAGATACAGGCTGGTACTGAGCACCTCTTTTAATTTCCTGTTCATGTCCATTCCTCCGGATATTCTAACGTAATTCTCCCGATTCTTCCGTTTCTGAAATCATCCAGCAAAAGCCTTGCCGCCCGTGGCAGGTCCGGCGTCTCGCCCTTCTGAAAGCACCGTCTGGCGATGCAGATTTCCCTAAGCAGCTCACGGGCTTTTGCCATATCAGCCGCTTCCACGCCGCCCCTTTCCCCGTCTTTTGGGAGGCCGCTTCCACAGACTGTCTGTCCGCCTGCCTCCTTACTGCGAACATCCTCCGCACAGGCAGGATGCTCTCCTGCCTCCTTACTGCGAGCATCCTCCGCACAGGCAGGATGCTCTCCTGTCCCCCCCACACCGTAACGCTCCTGCAATAATTGGGGATACTCCCTCTGCAAATAAGCGATTACCGCAATCGCAAGCTCCTGGGGCTCTAATATCTCGTCGCTGATGGAGCCAATCATGGCAAGTCTTTCCCCGGTTTTCTGGTCTTCAAACTTCGGCCACAAAATCCCCGGGGTATCTAAAAGCTCCAGATTTTTATTCAGCCGAATCCACTGTTTTCCCTTGGTAACCCCCGGCTTATTCCCTGTTTTGGTGCAGGCCTTTCCGGCAAAGGAGTTAATAAAGGTGGATTTCCCCACATTGGGAATCCCCGCAACCATTGCCCGGACCGGCCGGTTGACAATCCCTCTTTTTCTGTCCCTCTCCATCTTCTCCTGACACGCCTTCTGCACAAGCGGCATGATATTTTTGATTCCGGCGCCGCTTCTTGCATTGATTTCCAGGGCATAAAATCCTTTTTTCTCAAAATAATCTATCCACTGGCTGTTATACCTTTTATCCGCCAAATCCGCTTTATTCAAAAGGACAATCCTTGATTTTCCCCGCACGATTTCATCGATATCAGGATTCCGGCTGCTCATCGGCACTCTGGCATCCACCAGCTCAATCACCAGGTCTATCAGCCTGCTGTCTTCCTGCATCATCCGTCTGGCTTTTGTCATATGACCGGGATACCATTGATAGTTCATTCCCCTGCTCCTTATTTTACAAATCCCATGTTGCTGTCTTTTCCCTTGATATAAAACCACGCCTCGCCGGCGATTGTATCCTTCCTTACAGGGCCGATATTGCCTGAACGGCTGTCCTCGCTGACATTCCGATTGTCCCCTAACACAAAATACTCGTCGCTCCCAAGCTGGATTTCCGTCTCCGCAATGCCCGCATCGGCAATTTTGTCGTAGGACTCGTCCTCCGCGTAAAGCTGGCCGTTAATATAGACATACCCTCCGATAATCTGTATTTTCTCTCCGGGCAGGCCGATTACGCGCTTTAAATAATAGTGGGAGTTCGGATTTCCGTTAGGCAGGAACGCAATGACATCTCCCCGATTAGGGGACGAAAGCTTGTAGGCAAATTTATTAATCAAAACCTCCTGCCCGTTAAAAAGCGCCGGTTCCATGGACACGCCAATCACGCTGACCCTCATCCCCACCGCAAAGACAAGCACAAAGGCAATCAAAACAGCGGCAAAGCAGCAAAATACCGTACTGAATATCTCCCGCACCATCTCTTTGCTGATTCGCTTCTTCTTTTCATAAAAAGTAAGTCCTTTGTGTCTTGCCATATACCCTCCGATACCGTGCGGCTTTTTTCAACGCAGCCGCAGAGCAATGCGTATTCGGAAAACCTGCGGTTTTCCTCATCGCGGGCTTCGCCCTGTCAAAACACAAATCCGAAAATTCGCCTGCAAGCAGTCGATTTTCTGCTTTGCGTTTTGGCTCTGCTCATTGCCATCGCGTAAATATATAAAAGGACAATTGAATCACCAACTGTCCTTTTAGCCGCATAAACGTGCGTTTCAATTACTTAACAAGCTCTTTTACCTTGGCTTTCTTTCCTACACGGCTTCTTAAGTAGTTCAATTTTGCCCTTCTTACCTTACCTCTGCGAACCACTTCGATGGTCTCGATGCTGGGTGAATATACCGGCCATGTTCTCTCAACGCCCACGCTGTTGGAAATCTTTCTTACGGTGAAGGTCTCCCTTGCGCCGGTTCCCTGTCTCTTTAATACAACGCCCTCAAAAATCTGGATTCTTTCACGGTTTCCTTCTTTGATTTTTGCATGTACCTTAACGGTATCTCCTACGTGGAACTCATTCACTTCCTTAAGCTGTTCAGCTTCAATGCTTTTAATAATCTCGCTCATTTCAAACCTCCATATATTGTAAACTCATCAGATGTTCTTAATACACATGTAACAGAGGACCATCACAATTACGCAACAATAGAAATTTACCACATTATCGGACAAATTGCAAGCAAAATTTTAAGAGCCGCCCAAAGCCTTCTTTTGCTTAAGCGCCTTTTTGCGCGCCCTTTCTTCCCGCTTTGCCTTCTTTATAAAATACTCCTGATTTTCAGCCGCCCACTTTTCATAAAGCTCCGGCCGCAGTCTCCTCGTCCGCTCTAAAGACTGCTCCAGGCGCCATTCCTCCACCTTCTCGTGGTCGCCGGATAAAAGTATGCCGGGAACACTTTTGCCCCGCCATATCTCCGGCCTTGAATACTGGGGATATTCCAGCAGATAGTTTCCAAAGCTCTCGATTTCGGCGGACTCGCTGTTTTTTAAAACTCCGGGAACCATCCGTGAAATGGCGTCAATCATCACCATTGCCGGCAGCTCGCCGCCGGTAAGCACATAGTCTCCTATGGAAACATAATCCGTAACGATTTCCTCAAGAACGCGCTCGTCGATTCCCTCATAATGGCCGCAGAGAAAAATCAAATCCCTCTCCCCGGCAAATTCTTTTGCCATATCCTGACGAAAGCATCTTCCCTGAGGCGTCACATAGATTACCCTTGCCTTTTCCCCGTCCCCGCCGCTTTCGTTTATTCTGTCCACGGTTGCCCGGAAAGCGTCGTAAACCGGCTGGGCCTGCATCAGCATACCGGCACCGCCGCCGTAAGGATAATCGTCCACTTTTTTGTGTCTGCTTAAGGTATAATCCCTGATATTTACTGTTTCCAGAGAAATTATCCCTTTTTCAAAAGCGCGTCCCGTCACACTGGCGGACAGTCCCTGACTGACCATTTTGGGAAACAGGGTAAGCACGTGAAAGCTCACATGGGAATCCGCACAGGAACTCATTTTACCACCTCGTCATCCAGCAGTCCATCAAGAACATGGATTTTCATTATATTCTCATCCAAATCAACCATAAGGACGCATTCCTTTATGGCCGGAAGAAGGAGCTGCCGCCCGTCCTCCAGGTCAATCACATAGACGTCGTTTGCGCCTGTCTGAATCACGTCCTTTAATATTCCTCTCAGTGAATTGTCATCCGATATCACGCCGACGCCAATCAAATCCGCAATAAAGTACTCGTCCTTTTTCAGCTTAACCGCATTTTCCCTGGTGACGAGCAAATCCTTCCCTTTATACTTCTGAACATCCTCAATATCGTCGATTCCCTTGAATTTCAGGATGACAAACTGCTTAAAAAACTTTACCTGCTCTATTTGAAGCACAGTTTTTTCGTCTCCGGCGTCAAGCAGAACTTCCTTTAACTGCCGGAAACGCTTTACATCGTCAGTGGTGGGAAATACCTTGACTTCCCCCTTTAAACCGTGTGTGGAAGAAATCACTCCCACCTTTAATAATTTTTCCATCTTAAATACTCTTATTAAGAAAGGATGTCCCCGTTCTAAACGAAAGAACATCCCTTCTGCCTATACCTTTTTCAATTTCATCCCTGTTCCGGCGCATCTGCACTGGTGGGTCTTATCAGACGATTTCCACGTCAACTTTCTGATTTTCTTTGGATGAAGCCGCCTTTACTACGGAACGGATTGCCTTGGCAATTCTTCCCTGCTTTCCAATCACTTTGCCCATATCGGATGCGGCTACATGAAGTTCAATGGTAATGTGCTTCCCCTCTTCCTTCTGCGTCACTACAACCTCATCAGGATGCTCCACAAGTGCCTTTGCGATTACTTCAACTAATTCTTTCATAGTCACCTCCAAAAAGTTGCTAACGCGGTTTTATTTTTCGATGCCTGCTATTTTCAGAATTTTAGCAACCACCTCTGTGGGCTGAGCGCCGTTTGCGAGCCACTTCTTAGCCAGTTCTTCGTTTACATGAACGGTACTGGGCTCTGTCTTGGGGTCATAGGTTCCGATTTCTTCAATCACCCTTCCGTCTCTCGGTGAGCGGGAATCCGCTACAACGATTCTATAGAAAGGAGCTTTCTTACGACCCATTCTTCTTAATCTGATTTTTACTGCCATTTCCTTACCTCCGTAATTTTTCTTTCATTATTTATTTTAAACAGAAACCTTCCCGGGGAAAATATTTCCCTTAAGAAAACGCTTCCGTTTTCAACATACTTTTCCGCCCTCCCGCAAACAGAAGCTCCGCCAAAATCAGGGACTGTCAGAACGGAAATTTCATTCCGCCGAATCTTCCTCTCCGCTTTCCGCCCATGAGCTGGGGCATCTGCTTCATCATCTTCTGGGACTGCTCAAACTGCTTCACAAAACGGTTGACAACCGCCATATCCACCCCGGCGCCTCTTGCAATCCTGCTCTTTCTGCTCAGGTTAAGGAGCTTTGGATTTTTCCTCTCCTGGGGCGTCATGCTTAAGATAATGGCCTCTGTTCTCGCCAGCTGCTTTTCATCTATCATGGACTCAATATTTCCAAGCTGCTGCCCCATTCCCGGCATCATGCTTAAAATGCTGGTAAGACCGCCCATCTTGCGCATCTGCTTCATGCTTTCCAGATAATCCTCAAAATCGAACTTGCCCTTCTTCATACGGGCAGCCATCTCTTTTTCCTTATCCTCGTCTATGGAAATGTTCTCCTGCGCCTTCTCAATCAGAGAAAGCACATCGCCCATTCCCAGAATGCGGCTGGCCATTCTGTCGGGATAAAACTGCTCCAAATCCGACAGCTTTTCGCCCATACCCACATATAAAATCGGCTTTCCGGTGACAGCCTTGACGGAAAGCGCCGCTCCGCCTCTGGTATCGCCGTCCATCTTGGACAAAACCACGCCGTCCAGCCCTATTTTCTCATCAAATTCCTTTGCCACCGTGACGGCGTCCTGACCTGTCATGGCGTCCACCACCAGAAGCGTCTGGTGAACCTCCACCTGCTCCTTGATGGCCGCAAGCTCCGCCATCATATCCTCATCTATGTGGAGACGACCGGCAGTATCCAAAATCACCACATTGTGGCCGTGCTTTCTGGCATGCTCGATTGCCGCCTTTGCAATATCCACAGGGTTCTGGTTATCTCCCATGGAAAACACGTCAACCTGCTGCTTTTCCCCGTTGATTTGCAGCTGCTTAATGGCCGCGGGCCTGTATACGTCGCAGGCCACCAGAAGGGAATTCTTGCCTTTCAGCTTCAGCTTTCCCGCAATCTTTGCGGTGGTGGTGGTCTTACCGGCACCCTGCAGGCCGCACATCATAATCGTGGTAATGGACTTTCCGGGCTGCATTTTAATTTCGGTGGTCTCCGAGCCCATGAGGGCGACCATTTCCTCGTTGACGATTTTAATCACCATCTGCCCCGGATTTAAGCCGTTCATCACATCGGCGCCGATGGCGCGCTCCTCCACAGCCTTTATAAACTGCTTCACGACCTTGAAATTAACGTCCGCCTCCAAAAGCGCAAGCTTAACTTCCTTTAACGCCGTTTTGACGTCCTCCTCCGTAAGCCTGCCCTTACTGCGGAGATTTTTGAATACGTTTTGAAGTTTATCCGTTAAACTCTCAAATGCCATGAATCACAGCTCCTCTAATATCCGGGAAGATATTCCCCTGACCTTTAAGGCCAGCTCCTCCCTTGTCAATCCGGTATCCTCCGCCAGAGCGTCAAGCTTTAAGACATTGTCCCTGATTCTCATAAAACGCTCCACCAGATGCAGCTTATCTTCATATTCCTGCAAAATGCGGCTGCACCGCCTTATCATATCATGCACTCCCTGACGGGAAATCCCGTTCTCCGACGCAATTTCCGCAAGAGAAAGGTCATGATACACCACATCCTCATATATTTTCTTCTGATGCTCTGTCAGCAGTTCCCCGTAAAAATCATACAAAAGTCCCTGCTCAACAATCTTTTCCATCTGTATCACCTGAGTTAGAATACTACAAAAAAATATGCCTGTCAAGCATTTTTACTTGACAGGCATAGATTAATTTCAGAAAGTATTGTTCGCCGGTCAGCCGGGCTCTGTATCGGTACAGTATCCAAAAGGAGTCCCTACAAAAACGCCAGCGCTTAGCGAGGTTACGAGCTGCCACGCGGCTCGCGAGTTTAGCGTCTGTTGCGTTTTTGTGGAGCGAAAGCGCGACGACGTTGGATATTTACCGATACAGAGCCCGTCTTACCGGCAGAAAACACTTAAAAGACATCCGACGGCGTCTGCCCCAGTATCTTTTTGTAGGCTCTGCTGAACGTGGAATAATCCTTAAACCCGCATTCCAGGCTGGCAGCTGTCGCCGGCATTCCCGCCAGAATCAGATGCCTGGCGGCAAGAATGCGCTTTTCCAGCACATACTGATGCATGGAATACCCCGTTTCCTCCTTGAACTTGCGCATCATATGATACTTGCTTAAGTAAAACCTGCCCGACAGCGCCTCAATAGACAAATCTCCTTTCAGGTGGTCGTTGATATAGTGAATCATTTCCACCACCTTTTTATCATACCTTGCCGTTTTGTGAAACGCCTCCGGGTGAGCGATACAGTAGCGGTTCAGCTCGATTAAAAGCTTGAGGAAAAGGATTCTGCAATACATATCCTTTGCATATCCGCTGTCATTTTCCGCCGTCTCTAAGAGTTTTACCGTTTCAAACAGAATCCTGCTCACCGCCGCGGAGGGCCGGACCACATTCCCGTTTTCCGTTCTGGACATGGAAAAGCATAAATCCAGGCTGCTTTCCGCTTCGGAATGCTCGTCAAGGTATTCGCTGGAAATGTAAAAGACATATCTCTCATATATGGCGCTGTTTTCCACAAAGGGCTTGTGAATCTCCCCCTTGTTCACCAGAAGGATATCGTGAGGCTCCAGTTTGTAGGACTTTCCCTCTATATGATATTCCACCTCGCCCGAAATAAACCAGATTAATTTATGAAAATCATGATAGTGATATTCATATTCCCTGGGCTCGTTGTCCTTTAAATGAAACAGCCGGAACTTCTCCATCAGATATCCGCTTTTCACCCATTCCCGGATTTCTTCCATAGCTTCTGCGCTCCTAATCTGGTTACCGCCACCCTTGCCTTAAGCCGCCGTCAGTTCCTTCCCGCATAATCCTTCATGCAGACGTTCATATCCACGTCCCCGCCGATACCGTTCACCGCTCCTTTGGAGGAATATTGCCAGATAGTAAAATCATAGGGGAAGTACACGGACTCGTCATAATAGGCAAACCACTTGTCATAATCTTCAATCTGCTTCATATCGAGCATAATCATAAAAGTTTTCAGATTCCCGTATATCATGGGCGTATATCCCGCCTTTTTAACGGTCTCGCAGAAAGCCACCGCCGCCTTCGTGTAGTCCTCCTTCGTCATTTCGGAGGTTCTTGTGTCGTCAAGGCCCACCTCCTCCAGGTCAAGCACCACCGGGTAGGACACATCGTAAGGCTCGATTAAATCCAGCACAAATTCCGCCTCCTCGACTGCCTCCTCCTCATCAAGGGCCTGGGTATAAAAATAAATCCCCACGTCAATGCCGTTCTCAAGCGCCCCTTCAATGTTGTCGGCAAAATATTCGTCCTCGGAAATCTTCCCTTCCGTATTGCCCCGAAAGCCTGCCCGGATAAAGGCATAGGAAATATCCTCGCCGGAAACCCTCCGCCAGTCAATGGTTCCCTGATGTCTGGAGACATCCACTCCTTTTAAGGAAACCGTCTGTTCGTTTTCATCTATGTATACAATCTCGTTATTATTCTTAAGGACAAAATTCTCAGGATTGTAATTGTGCTTTTTCAGCTCGTCCGTTATCGGGAAAAAGGAATAACTCCCATCGGCATACACAACCACGTCCTCAGGATAAAGCTCCCGCAAAATGGACACGGTGCTTTCTCCCGACTTCACCTTGCCCTTTAACTCTCCGAGAATGCTTTCCCGCTCCGACTCCTTCGCCGTGACCGCCGCTCCCTGAACATAGGCATCCAGCTCCGCCTGAGTGTAAATGTGCTCGCTGCTGTAATCCTCAAGCTCGTTTAAACGCCCCATAGTTTCCCGGCCTTCATTTTTCAGCGCATAATTCTGCAAAAGCAGACCGATACAGCCGGTCAGTGCAGTCAGCGTCACCAGACTGAACACAATATTTCTAAGCAGGCTTATCCGCTGCCGTTTCCTGTTTCTTCTCATTGATTTCTCGCTCATTCTTCCCGCACCTTTCCAGCTTGCTGTTACCAGATAAGTATATTATGAAATGCAACGATTTTCAATTGTTTATCCTTTCCATTTTCACGCCTGTCCGTAAATACTTCTTATTTGGATGAAATCACAGCCGCTCCCCGTAATAGCTCTTATACCCCTCCCCGTATATCTCCGTGGCGCTGGATATAATCATAAACGCGCTGGCATCCTCCTGCTTTACGATTTCCTCCACCTTGTAGGCATTCTGCTTCCTGACAACGCAGAGAATAATCTGCTTATTCTCCTTCTTAAATGCCCCTGTGCCCGTAAGATGAGTGACGCCGGTATCGAGCTCGATTAAAATTCTCTGGGTGATGGCCTCGGAGGAATTGCTGATGATAAATATCATTTTTGCCTCGTCCCGTCCGTACAGAATTAAATCCAGCACCCGTGAAGTCACCGCCGCAGAAATCACACTGAAAAAGACCGTGTCCAGATTTCCGAACACAATACCGCCGATACAGATAATTACCGCGTCGATGGAGAGAAAAATCGTTCCGGTTTTGAGATGGGGCTTCCGCAATTTTAAGCATTTTACAATAATATCCGTACCCCCTGTGGTCGCGCCTGCCCGCATCACCACGCCGATTCCCACCGCTGCCAGCATCCCGCCAAAAATCCCGCCAAGAAGCGGTTCGCCGGTAAGCGGAGGCATTCCCGAAAACGCATTGGTAAATATGGATACTGCAAAAATTGTATACAGAGTAGAGATGATAAACTTAAATCCGAATTTCCACACCCCCAGAATCATGATGGGAATATTGATAATCAGATATATCGTTCCCGTTTCAACGGGAATCAGACGGTTTACAACGATAGAAAGACCCGACACCCCTCCCGGCGCCAGATTATTCGGGTCGATAAACAAACTGATTCCCGCCCCGTAAGCCGCCGCCGCAACTGTAATCACCAGGTATTTCAATATATTCCTATAAACCTTCGCCATTTTACCGGATTTCATCTGCTACCCTTCCTTTAACGATATTCTTCCTGCTTCGCACTCCCAAATGCCAGACTAAGTCAGGCCTGCCAAAGACAGCCGGTTCCGTGCAATATACCTTAAGGAGGCAAAGCGAGAGCGTGCCGACGAAGGCATATCTCACTGACCCGGCGTCCTTCCTACCGCCCTACTATATATTTGCCCTTACCAGCTTCGGCTGATACCCGTTCCTCTCAAGCGCCTTAATTATCTGATGCTTGTGCTCCGTCCCGAATGCCTCCATGGTAATCCTAAGCTCCACGGCCGCATTCCTGTTAATGGAGACAAACTGGTTGTGCTCTAACTTGATAACGTTGCCGTTTTCTTTTGCAATCACGTCCGCCACATGGGAAAGCTCCCCGGGCTTATCCGGGAGCAGGACGGAAACGGTGAAGATACGGTCCCGCATAATCAGCCCCTGCTGTACCACGGAAGACATGGTAATCACGTCCATATTTCCTCCGCTTAAGATGGAAACCACCTTTTTCTTCTTTACATTCAGATGCTTCAACGCCGCCACGGTCAGAAGCCCCGAGTTTTCCACCACCATTTTGTGGTTCTCCACCATATCCAGAAAGGCAACCACCAGCTCCTCGTCGGGCACCGTGATAATTCCGTCCAGATTTTTACAAAGATAAGGGAAAATCTTCTCCCCCGGCGTCTTCACCGCCGTGCCGTCGGCAATGGTGCTTATATGGTCAAGGGTAACCACCTTTCCCTCTTTAATGGAGGCTTTCAGACAGCTTGCGCCCTCCGGCTCCACGCCGATAACCTTAATATTGGGATTTAAAAGCTTTGCCAGGGTGGAAACGCCTGTTGCAAGACCGCCGCCGCCCACCGGCACCAATATGTAATCCACCAGAGGAAGCTCCTTGAAAATCTCCATGGCAATGGTACCCTGCCCTGTTGCCACGGCCAGGTCGTCAAAGGGATGGATGAAGGTATATCCGTGTTCTTGCGCCAGCTCGCAGGCATGAGCGCAGGCCTCGTCATAGACGTCCCCGTAAAGCACAACCTCCGCCCCATAGTTTTTCGTCCTGTTTACCTTAATCAGCGGAGTCGTTGTGGGCATCACAATCACCGCCTTTGCCCCGTAGCACTTTGCGGCATACGCCACGCCCTGGGCATGGTTGCCCGCCGAAGCTGTAATCAGCCCTTTTGCCCGCTCCTCCTCAGAAAGCGTACTCAGCTTGTAGTATGCCCCCCTCAGCTTGTAAGCGCCGGTAAACTGCATATTTTCCGGCTTCAAATAAACTCTGTTTTCCGTCTGCGCGCTGTAAAAATCACTGTACACCAGCTTTGTTTCCTGAGTCACCTTCTTTACAGTCTCCGACGCCTCCTCAAATTTCTCCAATGTCAGCATGTTCTCATCCATCCTGCCGGCCTCCTCTCATCCGTTTCCCTGAATTTCTTTCAACTCCGTTATCTTCCTGCAAGCCTGCTATTTCTTAAACTCCATCATTTTCCTGCTGGCCTGCTTCCTCCACCTCAAACAGCGCGTTCACAAACTGGTCGGGGTCAAATTTCTGCAAATCCTCCAGCTTTTCTCCCACGCCGATATATTTTACCGGAATTTGAAGCTCCGACTGAATCGCCACCGCGATTCCGCCCTTGGAGGTTCCGTCCATTTTGGTAAGAATAATACCGGTAAGGTCCGCCGTCTCCCCGAACTCTCTCGCCTGATTTAAGGCGTTCTGCCCGGTGGTGCCGTCCAGCACAATCAGGTTTTCCCTATGGACGCCCGGAAACTCCCTGTCGATAATCCGGTTCATCTTTTTCAGTTCTTCCATCAGGTTCTTCTTATTATGAAGCCTGCCTGCGGTATCGCAGATAAGAACGTCCGCCCGCCTTGCCTTCGCCGCGCTTACCGCGTCAAAAACCACGCTGGAGGGGTCTGCTCCCTCCGCGCCGGTAATGATATCGACTCCCGCCCGGTTCGCCCATTCCGTAAGCTGCTCGCAGGCCGCCGCCCTGTAGGTATCCGCCGCCGCAATCAGCACCTTTTTTCCCTGACCCTTCAAAATACCCGCCAGCTTTCCCACCGAAGTGGTCTTGCCGACGCCGTTGACGCCGATGACCAGCACTACTGACTGCTCCTGCTCAAACCGGTAGGCGGTCTCGTCCACCCGCATCTGCTCCTTGATGCTTTCAATGAGAAAGCTCTTGCATTCCGAAGGCTCCTTGATATGGTTTTCCTTCACCTGTCCCTTAAGCCGCTCAAGAATCTCTCCGGTGGCGTTCACTCCGATGTCTCCCATAATCAGGATTTCCTCAAGCTCCTCATAAAATTCCTCGTCGATAGAGGAAAACCCGCTGAAAACGGAATCAATTCCGCGGACGATGTTATTTCTTGTCTTGCTGAGTCCCTCTTTTAATCTGCTAAAAAATCCGGCCATCAGTTATCCAGCTCCTTATCTATCAGATTTACGCTTACCAGGGTGGAAACCCCCTTCTCCTGCATGGTAATTCCATAAAGCCTGTCGGCTTTTTCCATGGTGCCCCGCCTGTGGGTTATCACGATAAACTGCGTATACTTTGTAAGCTTATGTAAATATTTTGCAAAACGCGCAACGTTGTTTTCATCCAGAGCCGCTTCAATCTCATCCAGAAGGCAGAAAGGCGAGGGCTTCAGATTCTGGATGGCAAATAAAAGCGCAATCGCCGTGAGCGCCTTCTCCCCGCCGGAGAGCTGCATCATATTCTGGAGCTTTTTTCCGGGCGGCTGGGCAATGATGCGGATGCCCGCCTCCAGAACGTCTTCGTCCTCCATCAGCTCCAGGGTTCCCTTCCCTCCGCCGAACAGCTCCTTGAATACCTTGTCAAATTCCTTTCCGATTTCGGCGAACTTTTCATTAAACTGCTTTCGCATGGCAGCATCAAGCTCTGTGATGATTCCCTCCAGAGTTTTTTCCGCCTCCACCAAATCGTCGTGCTGGGTCTTTAAAAACTGATATCTCTCCATCAGGTTTCTGTAATCCTCAATGGCGTTGACATTCACATCGCCCAGCTTCCTTATTTGCTCCTTCAAAGAGGCGATTTCCTTCTTCATGGCGGATAAATCCGTCATTTCCGCATTGCGGAGAGCCGCCGCGTCGGACAGGGTGATTTCATACTCGTCCCACATATAGTTAATCTGGCTCTCCAGATTATCCTGCAGCTTTTCCCTCTGGGAATTTAAACGGTAAACCTCCTTGTCCAGCCCCGTCATCTTTTCCGCCAGAGCCTCTCTGTCCGTGAAGAAGTTTTTCTGCTTTGCGGAAAGCGCCTCCTTCTTCTCCATATCTTCTTTCAGCTTCTTTTCCGTATCCCCTAACGTGGTATAGGACGCGGCGATGGTCTGCTCGATGGCGGCAATATTGTTCTGCCTGCTGACGGATTCCTCCCGGCTTGCCGCAAGGCTTTCATTTATCTCCTTAAGCTCGCTGGAATACCTGTCAATCTCGCTGTCAATACGCTCCACGTTCTGCTGGTGGAACTGCTGCTGCTGGAGCATTTTTTCCACTTCCAAATCCCACTCGGACACATGGGCGGACTGGTCGGATTCCTCCTTGCGCTCCCCCTCCAGCTCCATCTGGAATTTGCGGATTTCCTGCTCCTCCTTCTGCTCAAAGAGCTCGGAGTCCTCCAGCTCCTTCTGGATTTCCAGCTTGCCGGCTTTGATTTCCTGAATCTGCTGCTCGATTTCATCGGCCTCCGCTTTCAGCTCCATAGAGCCCTCGGAAGCCTCGTTCCTGCGCTCCTCTGCCTTTATGACGTTGAGCCGCGCCGTGTTCTGCTCGATAAACTTCCTCTGCAGAGCCGCCTTATCCTCCTCCAGGGCAAGACGAAGCTTGTTTCTCTCCGACTTGGTAGTTTCTATTTCATTTAAAAGATTGTCAATCTGTGTCAGGAACTTTTTGATATTGCCCTCAAGCTCCTCCATCTCCCTTCTCCTTCCGAGAAGGTTGCTGTTATTCTTATAAGCGCCTCCGCTGATAGCGCCTCCGGGCACCAAAAGCTCTCCCTCAAGCGTTACCATACGGATAGTGTAGCGGTACTTCCCGGCGATTTTCACCGCATTGTCAACATTGTCAACCACCACAATCCGCCCCAGCGCAGCCTTTGCAACGTTTCTGTACTTGCCGTCCACCCGCACAAGCTCGTCTGCAAGCCCGATTACTCCTTTTTCCTTCAATACCTCCTGATTTTTAAACTCCTGCGTGTTTCCGATACTGGTAAGAGGTAAAAAGGTAGCCCGTCCGGCTCTTGCCTGCTTTAAGCGGGCAATCATCCTCTTGGCGGTTTCCTCATCCTCCGTGACAACGTTCTGGATATTGCCTCCCAAAGCGGTCTCGATTGCCATTTCGTATTTCTTATCCACCTTAATGATGTCCGCCACAACGCCTATGATTCCCTTTTCTTCGTCGCGGTATTCCATCACCTTCTTTACGCCGCCGCCGTAGCCCTCATAGCGCTCGGTAAGGTTGGTCAGCGCGTCCAGCCTGGATTTTTCCTGATGGTAGCTAATCTGGGTATCCCGGAGCTTCTTATCCTTCCCCGCCAGCTCCTCCCTCATCAGGGTCAGCCTCTCCTCCTTCTGCTCCTGGGAATCGTTTAACGCGCGGATTTCTTCATTGATGCGCTCGAATTCCTCCTGGAGCCTGCTGATAGCCTCCTCCTGCTGAGCCTCGTCCGACTTGATGCGCAAAAGCCTTGAGGTGAGCTCCGCCTTGCGGATATTAATCTGCTCCGTCATGGTATCGTAACGGCCAAGCTTTGATTTGATGGTGGCGCGGGTGTTCAACGTCTCGATAATAGTATTTTTCCCGGACTCAATCTCATTATTCAGTTCTTCAATTCTTGCCTGAATTCCGAGAAGCTTTTCCCTTGCCTCGTCTCTTGCCTTCTGCAGCTCCGCGACCTGCCCGTCAATCACCGCTTTATCCGCAAGAATCCCTTCTTTATCCAGAAGCTTTGCGTTCATTTCTCCGGTAACGGCTTCCTTACGGGCGCCAAAATGCTCCTCATTGCTTTTGGCGGACTTAATCTGCTCCTTTAAGACATTGATTTCCCCCTCCAGCTTTCCCCGAAGCATACTGGTGTCGGTAAGCGAGGTTCTCCCAGCTTCAATCGCCTCCTCCAAAAGCCCAATCTGCTCCTGAATCTGTTCGTATTCTTCCTTTATCTTTTCATACTGCGCCGTGGTCTGTTCCAAATCGCCGCTTGCAATCTCAAACTTGCCCTGTACGGAGGACAATTCTTCTTTCAGGCGGTTGTTTTCCAGAAGAAACATATTCACGTCCAGCGTCTTTAATTCTTCCTTCTTTTTCAGGTAAGCTCTGGCCGTCTCCGACTGCTTTTCCAGAGGTCCAATCTGCTTTTCCAGTTCGGAAAGGATATCGCTTACCCTGACCAGATTCTGCTTCTCGTCCTCCAGCTTCTTCTGGGCGGCAACCTTGCGCTTTTTAAACTTTACGATTCCCGCCGCCTCGTCAAAAAGCTCCCTTCTCTCCTCCGGTTTGCCGCTTAAGATTTTGTCAATCTGTCCCTGTCCGATAATGGAATAGCCTTCCTTGCCAATCCCGGTATCGTAAAACAGCTCGTTCACGTCTTTCAGCCGGCAGGGGGCACCGTTTAAGAGATATTCGCTTTCACCGGAACGGTAAATCCTTCTGGCAACCGTCACTTCTTCAAAGTCAATGGCAAGCTGATGGTCCGAATTGTCCAGCGTAATCGCCACATAGGCATAACCTAAGGGCTTTCGGGTTTCCGTTCCCGAAAAAATAACGTCCTGCATAGACGCCCCCCTAAGCTGCTTGATTCTCTGTTCCCCAAGCACCCAGCGGACAGCGTCCGCCACATTGCTTTTGCCGCTGCCGTTGGGTCCCACGATTCCCGTTATCCCGTTATGAAACTTAAAGACAAGCTTGTTTGCAAAGGATTTAAATCCCTGAATTTCAATACTCTTTAAATACATTTTGACTCCTGCTCTTTAGGCGCCTGACCAATCAGTACCTGATAAGCGGCCTGCTGCTGCGCGGTTTTCTTATTGCGTCCCTGGCCTCTCCCCACGGTTTTCCCGTCAATGACAGCTTCCACTACAAAAACCTTTTCGTGGTCGGGGCCGCTTTCGCTTACCAGCTCATAGGTGAGGGTTTTCCCTTCCTTCTGAACCTGTTCCTGAAGCAGGGTCTTGCTGTCATAAAAAAGCTGCTTGTTCTCCAAATCGGAAAGGATAAATTTCCTGACGAATTTATCCGCCTCCAAAAGACCTCCGTCAAGGTAAATTGCGCCGAGAACCGCCTCCATCACATCGGAAATAATGGAGTCCCGTTTCCGTCCGCCGGTGGCTTCCTCCCCTTTTCCAAGCAATATATATTTTCCCAAATCCAAATCCCTTGCGCAGAACGCCAGCGCCGGCTCGCATACCATGGAGGAACGCAGCCTTGTCATCTCGCCCTCCGACATATCGGGATAAGTCTCAAAAAAGAACTGGCTGGAAAGCAGCTCAAGCACCGCGTCTCCCAAAAATTCCAGTCTTTCATAATTTTTATATTTATTGATTTTCTGCTCATTCGAAAAAGAGCTGTGAGTGACCGCCTGTCCAAGCAGTCTTTTTTCGGTAAACTCATAGCCTATTTTCTTCTCCAGCTCCTTCAATTCTTCCTGTTTAAACATATCTCACCTTTTATTTTTCATTGTCCGCTCGGCTTTTGCCTCGCTGTCGCGGCATTCGCCTCATGCGGGTGCAAGCACCCGCGCGCGGCTCATTGCTCGCGCAAAACAAAAAGCCCATACGGGCTTTTAGTTCACAGCATTTTTGATAAGCTCAACCGCCTGCTCCACTGTTTTGATATCCTCTGTGTCTTCCGCGTCAATTTCGATATCGAATTCCTCTTCAATTCCCATAATGACCTGGAATAAATCCAGCGAATCGGCGCCCAAATCGTCCACGAAGGTGGTTTCCATGGTGATTTCCTCAGGGTCAACATTCAGTACGTCAGCAATTATTTTTTTCAGCTTTTCAAATTCCATTTTTACTTTTCCTTTCTAGTCCTCTTCCATCGTTATTTTTTCTTTTATTTTTTGATTGATATTCTGCTGTGTAAAAGTAATGCACTGCAGAATAGAATTTTTAATTTCAACAGATTTGGAGCTTCCGTGGGTTTTCACCACAAGACCGTTAAGCCCGAGCATGGGCGCTCCGCCGTACTGTTCCAGGTCAAAGGCTTTCAGCGTGTTTTTCAGCGCCGGCTTGACTAAAAGCGCGCCGATTTTGCTGCGAAGAGATACCATCATTCCCTCTTTTACCTTTTTAATCAGGGTGCCGCCTACGCCCTCGTACATTTTCAGAATCACATTTCCCACAAAAGCCTCGCACACCACCACGTCCGCAAGTCCGGCGGGAATGTCTCTGGCTTCTATGCTTCCGATAAAATGAATGTCCGGGCAATTCTTGAGAAGCGGATAGGTTTCCTTCACAAGGGCGTTTCCCTTTTCCTCCTCCGCGCCGATGTTGACGATACCAACTTTCGGGTTCTTCACCCCCATAACGCTTTCCATATATACGGAACCCATCTTTGCAAACTGTACCAGATGGGAAGGTCTTGCGTCCACATTGGCGCCGCAGTCAATTAAAAGGGCGCACCCCTTTTCCGTGGGGATTAAAGGCGCAAGGGGCGGTCTCTCCACACCCCTGATTCTTCCCACAATAATCTGTCCGCCTACCAGCGTTGCCCCCGTGCTTCCGGCGGAAACATAGGCGTCGCAGGTTCCGCTTTTGACAAGATTAAGGGCTTTGACAATAGAGGAATCCTTCTTCTTGCGAATCGCCATAACCGGCGCCTCAGCTGTGCCGATAACCTCAGAGGCATTGACCACTTCTATTTGCTCTGCGTTATATGTATATCCGGCAAGCTCCTTTTTTATTATTTCCTCCTGCCCGGTCAAAAACACTTTAACCTGACTGCTCTCATTTACCGCTTCAATGGCTCCTTTTATAATTTCCACAGGCGCGTTGTCTCCGCCCATGGCGTCCACCGCCACATTTACAAATTCTGCCATTTTGTCCTCACTTTTGTGTTGTTTTCTCCACGTGATTAAAACTGCGGATACCGCTCGCAAACAGGCCGTTTATTTCCTCCGCTTTAAACACATTTTTACTATACTAGACCAAATTGTAAAAATCAAGCCAAAATATAATAAATTTTCGTAACAGTACGCTTTGGCCCGCTGCTCGTTAAAATAAAAAAGACGAGCAGAAATTATTGTCTCATTTCCGCTCATCTCTTTTTGTTTTCCGCATTCCTCACCGCCGGTAATCAGTCAGCAGCAATGATTTCTTTCTTATTGTAAGAACCGCACGCCTTACATACTCTGTGAGGCATCATAAGAGCCCCGCACTTGCTGCACTTAACCAACGTCGGAGCAGACATTTTCCAGTTTGCTCTTCTTTTGTCTCTTCTGGATTTAGAAGATTTATTCTTAGGACAGATAGACATCGTTACACCTCCTTATTCTCATTAAAAATATCCTTGATAGCTGCCATTCTGGGGTCAGGCACAAAGGTATCGCACCCGCAGTCCCCTTCATTTAAATTGTGTCCGCACTTTTTGCAAATACCCTTGCAGTCCGGCTTACACAACACTTTTACAGGCATATTCAACAGAATTTCACTGGTAAGGAATTCTTCTGTATCTAATTCATACTCATGCATAAAACCCTGCTGGTCCTGTTCTTCCATCTGACTGACAGCCTCCGGTGAAAATAGCTCCTGTTCAAAAATCAGCTCGACAGGCACTTTCACTACTTTCAGACATCTGTCACAAGGCGCTTCCAAAGCGAAACGCATACCGCCTTTCATGAGCGCTCTCCCTTTTCCCGCATTGGTAAAACGGATAAGCGCCGGTACCTTGTCCCGAATAATATAAAGCCCTCCCATATAGGAAAAATTATTCGGCTCATAAGGAATGCTCTCTGTCCGCTCTTTCCCCTCAGATGTAAAGATATCCGTCAGATTTATTAACATAATAATCTCCCTGCGAATCTTATATGCGACTGAAATCAATCCAATCACACACTTAGACAATTATAATAGGGCTTATGCTGTTTGTCAATCATATTTTATGAAAGTAATGCAACGGTTTCTCTGGCGATTGCAAGTTCCTCATTGGTTGGAATGACAAGTACCTTTGTTCTGCTTTCAGGTGTGGTAATCTCCACTTCCTCGCCTCTCTTTACATTGGCGTCCTCATCAAGCTCCACGCCCAGATATCCCAGATAGGAGGAAACCATGGTACGGATAAACGGGCTGTTTTCTCCGATTCCCGCTGTGAAACAGATAACGTCCACGCCGTTCATGGCCGCCGCATATGCGCCGATGTACTTCGCCACCCGATAGGCAAAGGCTTTCATTGTCCTGATAGCAAAGGCTTCTCCCGCGCGGTAGGCCTTCTCCAAATCCCTGAAATCAGAGGAGAAGTCCCCTGACAGGCCAAATACACCGGACTTTTTATTGAGGACGCTCATAATTTCCTGAACCGATTTGTTTTCCTTATTGCACAAAAATTCAATGATTGCCGGGTCAATGTCGCCGGAACGGGTTCCCATAATCAGACCTTCCAGAGGGGTAAGCCCCATGGAGGTATCCACACATTTGCCGTTCTTTACCGCGGAAACACTGGCGCCGTTTCCAAGATGGCATACGATTATTTTCAAATCCTCATACGCCTTTCCCACAACCTCCGCCGCCCTTGCGGATACATAAGAATGGCTGGTTCCGTGGAAACCGTATCTTCTCACCTTATAGTCTTCATAATAGTGGTATGGCAGACCGTAAAGGTAAGCCTCCTCCGGCATTGTCTGGTGGAACGCCGTATCAAAAACTCCCGCCATCGGCGTATCCGGCATCAGTTCCTTACACGCGCTGATACCTATCAGGTTCGCCGGATTGTGGAGAGGCGCCAAATCGTTGCATTCCTCAATCGCCTTAATCACCTCGTCCGTAATCAGGGTGGAGGAAGCAAAGTTCTCTCCGCCGTGAACCAGCCTGTGTCCTACTGCGCCTATCTCGTCAAGGCTCTTTACCACGCCGTTTTCCTTGTCCGTAAGCGCGCCAAGCACCAGACGGATTGCCTCTGTGTGGTCCTTCATGGGGGTTACGGTTTCCTGCTTCTCGCCGCCGGCCGGAGTATAGGTCATCTGGCTTCCTTCTATTCCGATTCTCTCGCAGAGTCCCTTTGCAATCACAGCTTCCGATTTGGAATTGATGAGCTGGAATTTCAGTGAAGAACTGCCGCAGTTAATTACAAGTACGTTGATATCTTTCATTTTATTTTTTAATCCTCCTACCACAAGTTTGGAGCAGACGCATTCCATGCGGACTATCGTCCGCCGGCGTCTGCCGGGTGATAAGGCATCCTCCCGC
>CAJTMW010000032.1:235-37219 GCA_910577275.1 uncultured Lachnospiraceae bacterium | reverse complement strand
TGCAAGACTCTTTTTGTATTCATCATTATTATTATAAATATTTCCAAGCCGCTCCATGATATTTGATTGAAATTCATCTAAAATTTTTTCGCTCATTTTTACTCCATTCTTTGCAATATATAGAAACTACATGGCGCATATGCAAATATCATATAATATTATGGTATTTTTTCTCCATTAACATAGAATGATAACTCCAAGGGGAGTCTGGATTATTATAAATTGTCTGCTTACCACGAATAGTTCCCTTTGCACTGAAATCTACTCCTGCAATATTTTCAAAATCTCTAAAAAAATTTATATTGCAATATAATTCATTGTATTTTCGTTCGATAATTTCAGTTGTATTTCTTTGATACTTTGTATTTATCTCAAAAAGATGGCTTTCCTTTTTATCGGGGTCATATACCATAATTTCGATTTTAGGATTTCCGGCATTGCGGAAGATGAAGCAAAAAGTTTCTTTAAATGTAATAATTTCCTTTAGCAATTCTTTATGTGTTGAAATATCCTGTCTTGTCCGGTATGACATAACTTTTCCTTTTTACACAATAGTAACATTATATGTTTCATTTAAAACAATGTAACCGCGTACCATTAATCTAGCACATAATATTTTATATGTCAACCGCGCACCGTTAATGAAAAAGGTTCAAATTTTTTATACTTTTCTTACTTCATGGTATTAAAAGGAGAAAATCTATGACATATTCAGATGCAATTATCAAGCGGTTGACCGAGTTATGCAATGAGCGCAATATTACGATAAACAAACTTGCAACCTTATCAGGTATAACACAATCCACAGTTGAAAACCTTATGAAAGGAAAAACAAAAAATCCCAAGCTCAAAACTTTGCACAAATTAGCGGTTGGCCTGAATATGACTGTTTCTAATCTTTTGGATTTTCCAGAAATGAACGAGACCGCTTTTGACGATGAATAAATACTTCTTAAAAATAACCGTATACCATTAACAATGCCTTTTGGAATCTCCTATACTTTTTTTGCTTGACTATTAGTCAAAAGGAGATTTTATATGACATATTCTGATGCAATAATTAAGCATTTGACAGATTTGTGTGCTGAAAGAAATATTACAATTAATAAATTGGCTAATTTATCAGGTATAACACAATCCACAGTTGAAAATCTTATGAAAGGAAAAACCAGAAATCCTAAGCTTAAAACTTTGCATAAATTAGCCGTTGGATTAAATATGTCTGTTTCTGAACTATTAGATTTTCCTGAAATGAATGAGACAATTTTCGAAGATGAATAGCAGAGGGTGTTCAACATATAAATATTTTGAACACCCTTTTGAACACGTTTGGATAGAGATGCACTGAAAGCCTTTCTTTTACTGTATTTGCAGAAGATAAAATTCCTTCAAGTCCCATCTTCCGCATTAAAAAAGGAAACCTTGAGGTGAATGAGGTTTCCTTTTTTAATGCATATCTATAATCGACTATTCATCAAATAAATCCGCATGTGTGCCTGTGTCAATCAATGTCAATGTTAATATATCATCTTCTATCAAATATATTAATAACCAATCTGGCTGAATATGACATTCCCGATACCCTTTATAGTTTCCGCTAAGAGCATGGTCTCTATTTTTTGCTTCCAAAGGAATTTTGTGTAGTAATCGTTCTACAATATCCTCCAAAAAAGAAATATTTAATCCCCGCTTTTTAGCAATCTTCAATCCTCTTTTAAATTTGCCGGTAAGGACTAACTCATATTTCATAAATCAATGTCCTCCAGCGCTTCCGCAAAACTGCCGTATCTCTTTGTTTTAGGATCTCTGCTGATTTGTTTTGCTTCTTCCATAGCTTCTATCACCTCCTGCTTATATTTAGGAAGTTCTACACTGAAAGGAAGTCCGCCGCGCATAATAGCCTGCCTCAAAAACATATTTACAGCACTGGACATGTCAATTCCAAGTTGATTAAAGAGCTCCATTGCCTGTCTTTTTACGTCTTCTTCTATTCTTATTTGAGTTTGTACAGTTGCCATATTCTCACCTTCTTTCTATTACATTGTATATCGGTTTGTTTACAATGTCAATCGGGTGCATCAATAATATTATTTCGACATATTATAAAATGAAATTTAAAGTACCATTTTTATGCAATGCCATCACAAACAGGAATTTAATCAAATCTGATTCTGAATTTACATTCTGCATCTCCAGAAAGAATAGTCTCTACTTGTTCTACATAAAGTTTATTTTCATTCCATATGCTCTCGCCTACATAAATAATGCTCTGCCTTGAACATTCGCATAGATTAGGAGTATTTACACCACCAGCGGTATGAATATCGCATGCACACTCCGGGAAATAGATAAAATACTCTTTATCAGGCACTACAATCTCACCACGAACATTGCCTGTTTCGCTTAATCTGCTATAAAACTCATTACGCTCTCCATTCACAGTCTGATACAGTTTCAGATACGATTGCAAAACACCTGTGTCAGCACAATATCGGGCACAATGTTTTAACAGACAGCTCCTGCTGTCTGCGTCTATTTCATTTAGTCCATATTCAAATCCTTTTAACCATTGACAAAAGAACTTCTTGTCCATAATATTTTCTCCAATTATCTATGTAACAAATTCAAAGTTGTCTTATATATTTCATTTTACGCTATATGGGACAATCAAACAATACAAAACCATCTTTTTTATGCCTGATGTTCTATAAATTTACACTATATCCTCCATTGTCATACACGGAAGTTCCTTCTTGTCGAAGCTGTTTATGCGGCGGTTCTGCTCCTCTGCCCCTGGTAAATCCCAAAGACGGCCAGGGCGGCAATAGAGGTTAAAACAAAAACCGCCATAACGGGGTAGCTGATACTTGCGCCAAATACATCGAAAACTTTATGAGCGCCGAATACCTCTTTTATTAAAGTGACGTTTGCCAGCCCAAAGTCCACAAGCGGCTGGATTCTTTGGAGAACCGTATCACCCATTGCTGCCAGCCCCACATTTACAAACAGAAGCACCAGGCTGATGCCGGCCGTCCCCATCTGGCTTTTCATACGAGATGAGATAAAGCTGATTATCAGGCTGTAAACAGCACTGGTGAAGATGAGCCATGCGGCTCCGACAAGAGCAAGCTGCCAGGACTTGAATTGGAACATAGACCTGGCGTAGGAGGGAATGGACTGAATGGCAGCATTCCATCCATGCAGGCTTTTGTGAGGAAGAAAACCGAAAAGAAAGGTAGCTGCCAGATACAATGCGACTACAACGGTGGAGGCAACAAGTACGCTCAACAGCTTCGCCATGACAATCTTTTTCCTGCCATGGCGGGAACTTAAAATCAGATTGTCCATGCCGCTTGACCGTTCCACAGCGAAAACCGGGGCAATGATAAATGTCAGCGGTATAAACAGCAGAAACTGCATCATATGCTCCCCCCAGTTATTGAACAGGTTCTCCCATAGCAGGATATTGGCAAACTTCGGTTCGCCAAGTTCTGTCAGGCATTGCAGAGCATCAGAAAACTTCCGGTAGTCGAATGTATCCTGCTTTCCCTGGCTCTTCAGCTTTTCCAGCTTTGATTCAAGGAGGGCAATGCCATAGGGTTCTTCGGCGCTCTCCGGCGGCGTACCCATCCAATATTCCTCCGTCCGCCGGGCATAGGCGTAGTAGTTCACCGCCAAAATGATTTCCGGCTGGTCTTTGACGCTTCGGGCGATTACCCTGGAATCTGTGCCATAGCGGGCGCTCACCTCGTTATAAATGCGTTCTGCTTCAGCGGCCTTTTCGCTGTCAAACTCTCCCTCACAGGCAGCGGCCATTTCCTCATATGCACGGTAACCGTCATTGCTGCCAATCAGAAATATAGTGGAAGTAAAGCCAATCACGCTGTAAAGCGCAAACAGACATATCAGCAGAAGGCTGGTTTTCTTATTGAACAGCAGCTTTTGGAGTTCAAAATGAAATAGTGACATGAATGTTACCTCCTTTTCTTTCCGGGCAAGTAGTTGAAAATATATAAATATGCATCCTCCAATGTGGGTACAGCCTGTACTGCTTCAGGGAAAGGCTTTGATTCATCAATGATGCGCACCTCCATATGGTCGTCTCTGGCAATGACATTGCTGATAACTGCCTGATTTTGATATTCCACAAGCTGCTCGGCGGGCATTTTCACAAGCCAGACACGTCCATCCATTTTTTTAATGTAGTCCGCGTTGGTAAGCGTGTATTGAATGACGCCGTACTCCATCATCATAATCTGCGCGGCAATGTGCTCAACATCGGAAACAATGTGCGTAGAAAGCAGCACCAGACGGTCTTTGGCATAGGCGGAGATGATATTTCGGAATTTGATACGCTCATAGGGGTCAAGACCGGAAGTGGGTTCATCCAGAATCAGAATCTCCGGGTTATCCAACAGGGCCTGCGCGATGCCAAGCCTGCGCTGCATTCCGCCCGAATAGGCGGCGCATTTCCGCGCCAAATCATTTTGCAAACCAACAACGTATGCCAGTTCCTCTATCCGCTTTCCGGCCATGGACTTTTCCATACCTTTCAGAGCCGCTGAATATTCCAGATAATCTTTGCCGGTAAAATCGCCGTAAAAGCTGACGTCCTGGGGCAGGTAACCGATTTTTGCCCGGTATTCGTCTCCCATGGCATGAATGTCCCGGCCGTCGCATAAGACCTGCCCTTTGCCGGGGCGCAGCACATCGGCCAGAATCCGTATCATGGTCGTTTTTCCCGCTCCATTGGGGCCGAGCAGCCCATAAACCCTGGTTCTCATGGTGAGAGAAATCCCTTTGAGGACTTTTTTGTCTTTATAGTTTTTTGTTACCTGTTCAAACTGCAATTCCATATGATACCCCCTTACCTCGCCGGCGCGCCGCCGCCGCGCATGCCTGTAGCTATTTTTACCGTAGAGAAGTCCGCCTGATTAAATTTGCGGATACACATTACAAAGAAAAAGGCGCCAATTAAAACTGTGATTGCAAGGCCCGCTATCGGCGTAATCACAAATCCGCCGATGGAAAACGCCATGCCCTGCTCTAAAAGCTCCATCGTGGTCATCCTGTGCGCACCTAGGGCAATGTAGCGGAAAATGGAGGTCGTATAAGTCAGCGGATTCAGATAGACCACTGGCAGGAGGAAACCGGGCATTATCGTCGTGGGGATGTATGCGCCGGAAACAAAGGTCAGGGGCATCATGACCATGGAACTGACCGTCTGGAAGGCGGGGGCGTTCCGGGAAACTGTTGCAAGGAACAGACCGATAGCGCTGAAAGTCATAGCCGAAATCAGCATCACTGTCAACATCAGCAGAAATTGTAAAATCGAAACATGAAGCCCCAGAAAAATAGCAAATATCATCATAATGGCTCCCTGCAAGGTTGCGACCAGCGCGCCCGCCGCAATGTTGCCGACGGAAATTTCGCTGCGGGAAATCGGAGCCACCATGACTTCTTTCATGTAACCGCCTGCGATGTCAGCCAAAATCTCGGAGGAATGGTTAATGCCGGTTTGGAAGGCAGTCATAATAATGACGCCGGCCAGCAGATAGTTCATGGGCTGGCTCAGACCGCTCATAGAGGATTTCATCAAAAATGAAAACATCACCAGCATGAAAACGGACATAAACAGACTTCCAAGAAGCCGTGCCTTGTTGCGGATATAGTTCAGCAGATTTCTTTCAATAATTGCGACGATAGGGTTCATACTTTTCGAATCTCCTTTCCTGTAATGGCAAGGAACACTTCATTCAGCGTCCCGTTTTTCACTTCAAAATCAATGATGGTTTCCCGGCAGCAAAATAAAATTTCCAGTGCCATGGGTGCGTTCTTTGTGCGGAAAATCATACGGTTCCCGGTTTTATCGTAAGAAACTCCCCGCTGTGCCAGTGCGCTTTCCAGCTGCGTTGTCTGTGTGCAGGCAACATTTACCTCTGTGTTGGTATATTGGCGTTCCAGGTTCCCGGGCGTGTCGCTGGCAACGATTTTACCATGGTCCATGATAACAATTTTCGAGCAGATTTCTGCCTCGTCCATGTAGTGAGTAGTAAGGAAGATTGTCATATTCTTTTGTTTTTGAAGCTTCTGAATATATTTCCAGACACTGGCTCTCGTCTGCGGGTCGAGTCCGGTAGTCGGCTCATCCAAAAACAATACTTTCGGATAGTGAACCAGCCCCCTTGCAATCTCGGCCCGCCGTTTCATACCGCCGGAGAGACTGCCCGCGATGGCCTTTTTCCAATCTGTGAGTTCCACCAGGCCAAGAGCGAAGTCAATGCGTTCCTGCACCTCGTTTTTCGGCACTTTGTAGAAGCTGCAATGATATTTCAGATTTTCCTCTACGGTCATTTTGGTATCAAGGGTTGAATCCTGGAATACGATTCCAATGTCTTTTCGTACCAAATCCCGTTCGCCGGAAACATCATGCCCATTGATGATGAGGCGTCCCTCAGTTTTGTCCAGAATGGTACAAAGCGTGTTGATGGTTGTACTCTTGCCCGCACCGTTGGGGCCAAGGAAAGCGAAAATGCTGCCCTCGTCCACGGTAAAGGAAATGTCGTCTACTGCTGTAAAATTTCCATACTTCTTTGAAAAATGCTCTACTTGAATGATTGGGTTCATTTCATCACCTCCAAAAAATTAAGTCCCATGCGTTTTGCTCGCATAGGACTTATCTCCATAAATAATATGGCGCCTCTCTGTATTCTATTTTCTTTCTCCGCCGCCAAAGAAGCCAAATCCGCCTCTGTCTGGCACAGGCCCGTCGTAATCGGGAGAGAAGCGCTCCGCACCCGGTATATTATCCGGCTTTGCTCCTCGTCCAAAGGAGCCAAAGGCTCGTTCACGCATGGACATCAACTGCTCAAAATGTTCATCGCCCATACGTTCCCGGGCTTTGTCCATCCAGTCTGCCATTGTGTCCTCGTCCTCGCCTCCGCCGGTTCCCGTTCGGAAAGCGGCAATAATCCTGTCCAAATATTCTCCGAATTGCTGCAATTCTTCCGCCGACAGGCAGCCGAGGAACTCCTGATAATTTGTTTCCGGTTCCTGGGCTTCTTTCCCTTTTTCTGTCAAATGCACAACCATGACCCGCCTGTCTTTCTCGGATGGCTTACGCTCCACATAGCCGTTTTTTTCCAACTTGTTCAACAACTCATTCAGCGATTGCTGGCGGATGCCCAGCAGATAAGCCAAATCCTTTGTAGCAATTTCCGGCTGGATTTTCAACATGGCAAGGATACGCCCCTGACCTCTTGTTGAGTCGGCAAATGTCCCGGATTCCGCCTGGCTGAACATCTGACGGCGTTTCATGAGCCATTGCAGCGTGGACAGCTTCTCATAAATAGCTGTATAGATATCGTCCATATTGCGCCTCCTTATTTTGTACAGGTACTTGTACATTACGGTTATTATTATACACACTCGATTAAATTTGTCAAGGGTACCTGTATAAAATTTTTTGGGAATTTGTTTTTTACTGTAATGATATTGAAAACGCTGGATTACGGGGAATTTCGTATTGTGGGAACAGCGGTGTCTGCCTGCCCGGATGTGGGTACGCCGAATGTGTTTAAGACAGAGCGGGAGGCGATGACAATGACAATGACAGGTTATGGCATCTTACCACCCCAAAACGGCAGAATATGTTCCGGCCTCTTGTATGAGGTGTTCTTTTGGATAAAATAGAAAAAGAAAGAGAAAAGCGACAGGAGGTGCCTCGTTTGCAGGTTCATGTGGAAACCGGGGAGGACATTCCCGAAACCGTTATCACCATAAGGTGCCGGGAGAGAACGCCCTATATCAATAAATTAATTGCAGCGCTTAAAATTGTGGACAGACAGATTGTGGTGACCTGCGAGGGAAACATCACGTCCCTTAGTCTGGACGCGGTTTTATATATAGAATCGGTGGACAGAAAATGCTTTGTCTACACGGAAAAGGAGACCTGCGAGTCCGACAGCCGGCTGTATGAGCTGGAGGAGCAGCTTAAGGAGTATCTTTTTGTGCGCATCAGCAAGTCCGCCATTGTAAACCTGAAAAACATCAAATCCATAAGGACGTACATTAACAGACGGCTTTTAATTACCTTAAACAATGGAGAACAGCTAATCGCATCCAGGCAGTACGCAGATGCCATCAGGAAGCTGCTGGATACGAAGGGAAAAGCGGATTAGGCGGGAATGTAATAGAAACGGAGGCAAGGCGATGGAGGAAAGAAAGCATTTATTGGATTATCTGACGCAGGTCTTTACAATTTTTGGAATAACGATTTTTGTAATCGGCATTATCTGTACCCTGTTGGGAGAGGAGGCGGCGGGAGAATCCACCATGTTCCGGTTAGGGAGCGGCGGGATTCCCGTGGAGACTGTTTTTCAGTATCTTCTCACAAGCATCTGTGTGACGGCTCTGCGTTTCGTGTTTTTTACAGACGTCCTTCTGAAAAAAATGTCCGTTACGGGAAGAACTGTGGGGATGCTGGCGGCGGTGATTGTCTTAATCGGCGTTTTTTCCTGTCTGTTCGGGTGGTTTCCCGTGGACGAGGCGGAGGGGTGGATTGCCTTTCTCATCTGCTTCGGGATTTGTTTCGTCACCAGCGCGGCGGTATCGGCTTACAGGGAAAGGGTGGAAAACAGGCGGCTTAAGGACGGCCTGGAGAATTTAAAGAAAAAGCAGGAGAAGGGAGAGGAAAAGTGAAAGCATTTATTGAAGTAAGCGGCTTATCGCACTCCTTCGGGGAGAAAAGGGTTCTGGATGACATTTCCTTTCAGGCGGCAAAGGGGGAGATTACCGGCCTTTTAGGGCCGTCCGGCGCGGGAAAAACCACGCTGGTAAATCTTTTAACCGGACAGCTTAAGCCGGACGCCGGGAAGATAACAATAGACGGCAGTACGGGGAACCGGAGCCGGGCGGGGATTATGATGGACAGCTTCGGCCTTTACGAGCGGCTGTCCGTCTATGAAAACCTGAAAATTTTTGCCGGGATTTACCGGGCGTCCGGGGAGCGGATTGACGTGCTCCTTAAAAAGGCGGAGATGATAAAGGAGAAAAAGACGGCGGTGGGGAAGCTGTCGAAAGGAATGCGCAGCCGGGTGAATTTCTGCCGGGCGCTTTTGAAGGAGTGCGATGTTCTGTATCTGGATGAGCCCACCTCCGGCCTTGACCCCGCCACCACGGAAAAAATCCATGAAATGATGCTGGAGGAAAAGAGCGCCGGAACCACAATTTTTCTGACCACTCACAATATGCATGAGGCGGAGAAGCTCTGTGACAGGGTGCTTCTTTTAAATGAAGGGCGGCTGGTGGAAAACGGCGTCCCGAAGGAAATCTGCCGGAAGTATAATTCTGAAAACAAAATCGAGGTGGTTTTGAAAAACGGGGAGGTACATACCATAAAGAACGCCGGTGAAAGCGCGGGGATTCTGGGGAGGTGGCTTGGCGAGGAGGCAATCGTGAGCCTCCATTCCTCGGAGCCGGATTTGGAAAAGGTGTTTCTCGGCATAACGGGAAGGAGGCTTGGCGAATAATGAACAACATATTTATCATTCTGAAAAAGCAGATAAAGGACACGCTGAAAAACAAGGCGGTTCTGATTCAGTTTGTGATGTTTCCGGCGATGGCGTTTATCATGACGAAGTCGGTGAAAATAGAGGGGATGCCGTCTGATTTTTTTGTGAATATGTTCAGTGTGATGTATGTCGGAATGGCGCCCCTTGTGGCCGTATCCGCGATTATCTCCGAGGAAAAGGAAAAGAATACCCTTCGTGTGCTGATGATGGCGGATGTGACGCCGGGGCAGTATCTTGCGGGCATCGGCGGCTACGTGTTTCTGGCGTGTATGGCAGGGGCGGCGTTTTTCTGCGCTTTGTCGGGGCGTGAGGGCTTCCGGGAAAAGGGGCTGTTTTTGCTTATCATGGCGGTAGGGATTCTGGCGTCTATGGTTCTCGGCGCGGCTATAGGAGTGGGGACCGCAAATCAGATGGCGGCAACCTCCGTCACCGTCCCTGTGATGATGATTTTTTCATTTCTCCCCATGCTTTCCATGTTTAATGAAACCATAAAAAAGATAGCGGAGATTACCTATTCCCAGCAGATAAGCCTGCTGTTTAACGGATTGGGAGAGAATTATGTGCGGAGCGTGATGATTGTCGCCGCAAATATGATTGTATTTGGCGGCCTGTTTATGCTTTTATATAAGAAAGGCGGGCTTTGCAGGGGATAAAAGATTGATTATGAGAAAATTCTGTGTTAAAATTTGAAAGCCGGACCAGCCTGGCAAGATATGAAAGTATAACTACCGGGAGGAAGCAGGAATGATTATGATGGAGCATGTGTGCAAATCATACAGGATTGCAAAGAGAAACGCAGGATTCAAGGAGGCGTGCAAATCGCTTTTTCATCGGGAATATGAGGTGATTGCCGCCTTAAACGATGTCAGCTTTACCATAAACGACGGAGAGATGGTGGGCTATATCGGACCCAACGGAGCGGGGAAAAGCTCTACAATCAAAATTCTCAGCGGAATATTGACACCGGATGGCGGAACGGTTCTTGTGGATGGGAGGATTCCCTGTAAAGACAGAATCGAGCATGTAAGGCAGATTGGCGTGGTGTTCGGGCAGCGTTCCCAGCTCTGGTGGGATGTTCCGGTCATTGATTCCTTTGAATTGCTGAAGGATATTTATTCTATTTCCCAATCGACGTACAGGCGCAGCCTCGAGGAGCTGACGCAGCTTTTAAATCTGGAGGAGCTTTTGCGCACGCCGGCAAGGCAGTTGTCCCTGGGGCAGAGAATGCGGTGCGAAATTGCGGCTTCCCTCCTGCACGGCCCGAGGATACTGTTTCTGGACGAGCCCACCATAGGGCTGGACGCGGTTTCCAAGCTTGCGGTGCGGGATTTCATTTTAAAGCAAAATAAGACCCATGGGACTACCGTGATTTTGACGACCCATGACATGCAGGACATAGAAGCCCTTGCCAGCAGAATCATTCTGATTGGAAAAGGGCGGATTTTGATGGACGGAAGCCTTGCGGATATCAAAAAGGGAAACGCGGATATTGACGAGACGGTGGCGGAGCTGTACCGCTCCTACGATATTTAAGGGAGGGACGGGCTGTGAAATATCTGTCATTTTTCCGGCTGCGCTTTGCCACGGGGCTGCAGTACCGGACGGCTGCGTTAGCCGGAATCGTCACACAATTTGCATGGGGCTTTATGGAAATTATGATATTCAAAGCCTTTTACCGGGCGGACGCCGCTTCTTTTCCCATGAGTTTTCAGGCGACTGTCTCTTACATCTGGCTGCAGCAGGCCTTTCTGGCTCTCTTTGCGGCATGGATGATGGACAATGAGATTTTCCCCATGATTATAAACGGCGACGTGGCTTATGAGCTGTGCAGGCCGGTCAGCATTTATAATATGTGGTTTGCAAGGAACGCTGCAAACCGGCTTGCAAGGGCAGCGCTTCGGTGCTTCCCTATTCTGGCGGTGGCGGCTTTTCTGCCAAAGCCCTACGGGATTGCGGCCCCGGCGAGTCTGCCGTGCTTTGTAATGTTTCTTCTTGCAATGGTGCTGGGGCTTTTGGTGACGGTGTCTTTTTGCATGCTTATCTACATGCTGACGTTTTTTACCATATCGCCGGAGGGGCTTCGTATGCTGTTTATTTCGGGGACGGAATTTCTGGCGGGCGGGGTGATTCCGCTGCCCTTTTTCCCTGATAAGATGAGGGCGGTGATGGAGCTTCTGCCCTTTGCCGCCATGCAGAACGTGGCGCTGCGCATCTACAGCGGGAGCATGAGCGGGGGCGAGGCGGGAAGGGCGCTACTTTTACAGTTATTCTGGCTGGTAGCGGTAACGGGATTTGGAAAGATACTTTACCGTCTGGTGGAAAAGAAAATTATCGTGCAGGGGGGATAGGGATAAGGGACGCTTTCCGGCCGATGAATTCGCGGGAAAGCTCCGGTTTGCGGCGCGCCGCGAGGAGGATGAAGATGAAAAATAAAGTATCGTTTATAAAGCTTTACCGGCATTATGTATCAATGAATGTGCGGAGCGTGATGCAGTATAAGACCTCCTTTCTGCTGTCGGTGATTGGACAGTTTCTGGTGTCCTTCAATGTGTTCCTCGGAATCTTTTTCATGTTTCAGAGATTTTCGAAGGTGGACGGATTTTCCTACAGCGAGGTCTTATTGTGCTACGGCATTGTTTTACTGGAATTTTCCCTGGCGGAAATGTTTGCAAGGGGATTTGACATGTTTCCCGGTATGGTGAGAAGGGGAGAATTCGACCGGGTGCTGGTGCGCCCCCGGGGAGAAATTCTTCAGGTATTGGGCAGCAGGTTTGAAATGGCGAGAATCGGGAGGATGCTTCAGGCGGTGGTGATGTTTGTCTACGGAATTGTGAAAAGTAACGTGACGTGGACATTTCCAAAGGTTCTGACTGTAATTTTTATGCTGACGGGAGGCGTTGCGGTTTTCGGAGGGCTTTTCCTGATTTATGCTGGAATCTGCTTTTTCACGCTGGACGGGCTGGAATTTATGAATGTGTTTACCGACGGGGCCAAGGAATTCGGGAAATACCCGGTGGGGATTTACGGGGAAAAGCTGCTGTTATTTGCCACTTTTATTGTGCCCTATGCGCTGATTCAATATTATCCGCTGCTCTTTCTTTTGGGGCGGCGAACGTCCCTGCTTTACATGATTTTGCCTTTACTTGCCGTGCTTTTCCTGATTCCGGGTATGCTCCTCTGGCGGTTCGGCGTTCGGCATTATCAGTCCAGCGGGTCGTGAACAGATGTGGAAAGCGGGTTTTTTGAAAATTATTTTTCCGGTATGGCAAATCGGGCCTGCGGCACGGACTTACAGTGCGCTGACAGCATGAAGGACCCGGAAAGGAGCGGAATATCTCATGAATAAAATTTTGATTATCGACGACGACAGGGAGCTGTGCGCTCTGATAAAACGGAGCGTTTTAACGGAAAATATCGAGGCCGACTTCTGCCACAGCGGCAGGGAGGGGCTTGCCAGGCTGAAAGGCGGCGTTTATCAGCTTGTGATACTGGACGTGATGATGCCGGGTATGGACGGCTTTGAAACCTTAGAGCAAATAAGGAAGGAGAGCAGTCTGCCGATTCTGATGTTTACCTCCAAAAACGACAGCATATCAAAGGTTCGTGGGCTCCGTGCGGGAGCCGACGATTACCTCACCAAGCCCTTTGATATGGACGAGTTGATTGCCCGCATCATTTCCCTGATTCGGAGGTATACCCGTTTTAATCAGGAAGAAGGGGCGCCGAAGCTCCTTTCCTTTGACGGCCTTGCCATCGATATGGACACCCGCCTTGTCACCACGGAAAAGGGCGTCTTTGAGCTGCCGCCGAAGGAGTTTGACCTGCTCTTATTCTGCGCGGAAAATCAGGGAAAGATTCTGACCAAGCAGCGGATTTACGAGGCGGTCTGGGGGGAGGAATATGTCTATGACGACAGCAACATTATGGCGGTCATTAGCCGCCTTCGGAAAAAGCTGGAGGCAAATCCCGGAAGCCCTAAGTATATCCAGACGGTGAAAGGGATTGGGTATCGGTTTAATAAGGATGTTTGACAGGATAAGGAATTTTTGGCCTCTCCGCCTTTGGCGGCGGGGCTGTTGACTTTAGGGTAAAAATATGGAGGTGTTTCTATGCAGTTTCTTTCTCCAAAATTTCTATGCATTCTACTCGCGATTGTTGCCGCATTGTCCCTTTTTCTTGCGTTTTTCCTTATCCGACGTGTGAAAAGACAGCTGAATGAAATGGCGGAAGCGCTGGCCGACGTCAGAAGCGGCAACGGAAACAGGCGTATTCTGGCGCAGGAGCATGAGCTTACGGCGAAGATTGCCTATGAGATGAATGATATCATCGTGTCCTATGAGGAAAGGCTTGCGGCTTTCAGGGAAACGGAGGAAACCAATAAGCAGCTTATGACGAGCCTGTCCCATGACGTGCGGACGCCCCTTACCACGCTGATTGGCTATCTTGACGCTGCCCGCAAGGGGATTGTCACCGGAAAAGAACGCGACGATTATGTGGAAACCGCCCGCCGGAAGGCCCATGATTTGAAGGACTACATCGATGTGCTTTTCGACTGGTTTAAATTAAATTCGGGGGAGTTTGCCATGGAAATCCGAAGGCTTGAGGCGGCGGAGCTTACCAGAAACATTCTGATTGACTGGATTCCGGTATTCGAGAATAAGGGGATAGAATATGCCGTGGACATTCCCGAACAGCCTTTTTGGGTCAGGCTCGACGAGGACAGCTATATGCGGATATTGAATAATCTGATACAAAACGCCCTTGCCCACGGCCGCGGGGATAAAATCGAAATCAGCCTGTCGGCGCATGGCGGCGGGGAGAAAAGCGCTGCTGACGCTGGCGGCGGGGAAAATATAAGGATTCAGGTTTCGGACAACGGCGTGGGAATGGAAAAGGAGGATTTGAAGCATATCTTTGAGCGGCTGTACAAGTGCGATAAGGGGAGAGCGGCAAAAGGCAGCGGGCTTGGTCTTTCCATCGTGCGCCAGCTTACGGAAAAGATGGGCGGCGTCATAACCGCGGAAAGCACGCCGGGGCAGGGCACTTCATTCACGCTGCTTTTTCCGCTGGATGATTCCCGCATATGGCAGCCGGGCGGCTCACGGTGCATTTAACGGCTGACGCGGGGAATACCAATTTGCAAGGTTAACGCAAGGTTCCGGCAAGGTTTATGCAAGACTGGGATGATACTATTTAGTCATAACATCACAGGAGGTTTTTACGAATGAGCAAATATGTTATCGAGACCAGAAATCTCACCAAGCAGTACGGCGCTCAGAAAAGCGTCGCCAGTCTGAACATCCATGTACAGCAGGGCAGAATTTACGGGCTGCTGGGAAGAAACGGAGCCGGAAAGACCACTACCATGAAAATGCTTCTGGGACTGACAAAGCCCACGGCAGGCGAGGTTAAAATATGGGGGAAGCCCCTTAAGGGCAATGAAAAAAAGCTGTTGCCCCGCATCGGAAGCCTGATAGAGTCGCCGGGATTTTATCCCAACCTGACGGGAACGGAAAACCTGAAAATCTTCGCCACCTTACGGGGAGTGCCGAACGCCCACGCCTTAAAAGACGCATTGGATTTGGTGGGACTTCCTTATAAGGATAAGAAGCTGTTTTCACAATATTCTCTGGGTATGAAGCAGCGGCTGGCAATCGCCCTTGCCGTTATGCACGACCCGGAGCTCCTTATTCTGGACGAGCCAATTAACGGGCTTGACCCCATAGGGATTGCGGAGGTGCGTTCCTTTATTCGGCAGCTTTGCGACGAGAGGGGGAAGACCATTCTGATTTCCAGCCATATTCTGTCCGAGATTGCGCTGCTTGCCGACGATATCGGCATTATTGACCACGGCGCTTTGATTGAGGAGGAAAGCTTTGCGGAGCTGGAGAAAAAGAGTAACAAGCACATTCACTTTACCCTTTCCGACACCGCTCAGGCCGCAAGAATTCTGGAATGTGACTTTTCCGAAAATCGGTTTTCCATACAGGACGATACCAATATTCTGGTTCACAATCTGGATTTGCCGGTAGGGAAAATCGTCACGGCCTTTGTGGAAAACGGGCTGGAAGTGTCTGAGGCTCATCTTTGCGAGGAAAGCCTGGAAGAGTATTTCAAACGGGTGACGGGAGGTGAGGGCATTGCTTAAAATGATTGTCTGCGAATTCGGAAAGCTGAAAAGAAAGAAGCTGTTTCGGATTGCGTTCCTCACAACCTTTGTTATGCCGCTTTTGTACTTCCTGATTCTGGATAATACGACGCTGGACAATATAATGTCGGTAGTAAGGACGGACAACGCTTTTCTGCTTTTAATTCCCTTTTCAGTGGTGCTTGCTGCCAACCTGTTTTTTGAGGAACATGACTGCGACACCCTGAAAAATCTTATGTGCATTCCGGTTACAAAGGGGCGGCTGACACTGGCAAAGCTTTTTGTGATTTTAATTTTTGATATAGGATATGAGCTTGCAGGAGGGATAAGCGCCGTCTTGCTTACTGACATTTCGGGAGAATCGCTGGAAGGGCTTTGGCAGGAGATTTTTCTTGCCGCGGAAACCGGGATTTTAATCTGGGCGGCTGCCATGCCCTGTATTCTTTTTGTGGTCTGGTGCAACAGGTCCTACATTATTTCCGTGATTATTGCATTTTCCTACGCTGCAATTAATTTTATCCTGCATGTAAACGACCGTTTTATCATGGTTCCCTTTGGCTTTAACATTCCCACATTGCTGCCTGTCCCCATGATTAGCCGCTGGCTTTACCAGTACCATTCGCTGGAGGGCGCGGGGCAGGAGATGATTGACTTTTACAACAGATTCCGCCCCTATTTTGTGTCAACGCCGGTTATTTTTGCGGTGCTGCTTGGGGAGGCTGCCGTGTGCGTGATTCTGATGATTCAGGTTTACCGGAAACAGAGTGTGTAAGGAGGATGGGTATATGGTTGCGATAATAAAAACGGAATTCCAGAAAATAAAACGGTATCAGATTCTTTTAATCGGGCTAATCGGCATGTTCTGTTCGCCGCTTTTACAGTTTTTTTCCCAGATGATAATGACGCCGGAGGCAAGGAATCCCAATTTTGACTTTGCCGCCCTTTTGGAAGCCACAATCTGGGGCAACGCTCAGATGTTCATGCCGGTGATGTTCACGCTAATCGGCGGCTATCTGATAAACAGGGAATACACGGACGACACTCTGAAAAATATTCTTACCGTTCCCCTTTCTTTCCGCAAATTTCTGGCAGGAAAGCTGGCGGCTGTGGGGCTTCTTGCAATTCTCATGGGAGTGTACAGCCTTCTGGCGGCGGTGATTGTGGGGCTCGTTGCAGGGCTTTCCGGTTTTGGGGGCATGGTTTTATTAAAAGGTTTGCTGCAGATGATAGGGCTTTCAATCGCCATTTATATTGTGGTGCTGCCCCTTATCGGTATTTGCAGCAGAAGGCCGGGAATGTTTATGAGCGGCTCGGTGTTCGCGTTCATTGCCGGGTACGCCGTCCTGTTTTTTAAGCAGGGGCTATTGAGAAACGTTTATCCCTTTTCGGCGGCGTTGACTTTGATTGGGTTTGACACGACTTCTTACAGCGGTACGTCGGATAAGGGCAGTATTCCCCTTGGGATTGCCTCGCTGGGAGTAATGCTGCTTCTCGGAGTACTGGCGGTCTGCACGGCCGGGGCGCCGGGGGAAGCGGCGAAAACGGGGAAGAAGAAAGGGAAGATGCGCGGAGGACGAAGCGCCGCCCGCAGAGACCGGTAAGTGCGGTAAAAGGGACAGCCGGGAGACGACGGCAAATGTGACGATTAGGCAGATAAAGGCTCTTATCAGTTGTGATTCTGGTAAGAGCTTTTAGATGTTAATTCTGCGACACCGAATATAAACGTTGTGAGATGCTCATAATTATGCTATAATTTTGTAAAAGAAAGGAGCAAAACATTATGCCGCTTATAATGCCTATTAAAGATTTACGCAATACAACTGAGATTTCCAATATTGCACACAAGAAACAGGAGCCTATTTTTATTACCAAAAACGGATACAGCGATTTGGTTGTAATGAGCAGCGAGTTATATGATAAATTTGCAAGAATGAATCGTATCGACCAGGCAATATTTGAATCCGAACAGGAAATGGAAAACGGAGCGGAAGCAATCGATGCGGAAGCGGTTTTTACAGAACTGGAGAAAAAATATTTTGAATAAATACAAGGTTAAGCTCAATCCTGGAGCGGTACGCGAATTGGAAAACATTTACAATTATATTGCAAATGAAAAACTGGCACCCGAAAATGCAAAAGGGCAGGTTGACAGGATTAAAAATGCAATTTTAAATTTGAGAATATTTCCACAGGCCCACCAGGAGCGTAATGTGGGCAGATATGCGGGGAAAGGCTACCGACAGTTATTGATTGATAATTATATAGCTGTTTTCCGAATTGATGAGGCGAAAAAAATAGTCTATGTTGTGACCGTGCAATATCAGGGACGGAACAATATTTGACATTAAAAGGTATGGTGTGGAATTAAAGGAAAGAGGACAATGATATGGAAAGCAAAATCATCATAACAGAAACGGAAAGGCTGATTTTAAGAAGATATCAACAAGAGGATTTGCAGGACTTGTATGAATATTTATCAGATATAAAAGTCGTGGAATATGAGCCATATAAACCCCTGACCTTTGATGAAACAAAAGAAAATCTCAAGTGGCGTATCGGGACAGACGAAATGATTGCCGTTGAGCTGAAAAATTCCCATAAAATGATTGGCAATGTCTATATGGGAAAGCGTGAATTTGAGACGCTGGAAATGGGATACGTATTTAACCGGAATTACTGGGGGCATGGCTATGCCGCTGAAAGCTGCAGAACCTTAATCAGGCAGGCATTTTCAAACGGCATACACAGAATCTACGCGGAATGCGACCCCCTCAATGAGCGTTCATGGAAATTGCTTGAAGCATTGGGATTTCAGAGAGAGGCTCATTTCAGAAAAAATGTATATTTCTGGAAGGATGAGAACGGAAAAGTAATTTGGAAAGATACCTATGTGTATGCAAAATTAAATGCGGAGGAATAAAGAATGTCAGAATTAATTATAAATATGATTGTGGAAATTGCATATTTTTTTCTTGATTTGTGGATGGACAGGGGGATAAATCGAAAGAAGGAAGATTAAAATTCCGGTTTTTGACCGAAAAATTATCAGAAAATAATTCGTGAAAGGCGCAGACAATGAACGGCAAAATTTATGAATATGACTCTCTGATTTATGAAGCCGATAAAAAGGGCGGCGCATACGTTATTTTTCCCTACGATATTCGAAAAGAATTCGGGAAAGGACGGGTGAAGGTCCATGTAACCTTTGACGGAGTGCCTTACGACGGCAGCATTGTTAATATGGGAGTGAAAAATGCCGACGGAAGTATCTGCTATATTATAGGGATGCGGAAGGATATCCGCACCCGGACAGGGAAACAGCCGGGGGACAGCGTCCGGGTAACGGTACAGGAGACCGGAGGGGACGCAAAAGGCTGAGAAAACAGCTTTGGGGCGGAGAGAGAAGAAAATCAGGCGGCATATTAAGTATTTACACAGGGGAGAACAGCTATGATATTTCAGCCTTTGAAGATAACTGACAAAACCGGACAGGAAGTAATACTGAGAAATGCGGAAACAGGCGACGCTGAAAATCTGATAACTTATCTGAAAGCTACGACAGCAGAGACGCCGTATTTAATCAGAGAACCTGATGAGGTCACTTTGTCCATTGAAGAAGAACAGAGCTTCATTCGCAGAATCATAGCTTCCGACAGGGAGCTGATGCTTGTCGCGACAATTAACGGGAAACATATCGGAAATTGTTCGCTTATGAGCATTGGCGGATACAAGAGATACCGCCATCGGTGTGAAGTTGCAATTGCATTGTATCAGGAGTACTGCGGCAGAGGCATCGGGAAAATGATGCTGGAAACCGTTTTAAGGACAGCAAAAGAGGCGGGCTATGAGCAGGCGGAGCTGGAAGTGATTGCAGATAATAAGAATGCAATAGCGTTATATGAAAAAACAGGTTTTACTAAATACGGGCGTTTCCCTGATAATATGAAATATAAAAACGGGAAATATGCGGATGCGTACTGGATGATGAAAAAGCTCTGACAAATCTGGCGGTATGCTTTTATGTACGTCTGATGAATTTCGTCATTTTCATGTTTTTTAGAAGAGCTATTATCCATGTCTGTTTAATTTATTTTGACATAAAGATAAATATCGGGAAATGCTTTCTTATGAGAGCCGATATACCGGAAAAGGAGGAAGTGGGTATGGCGTCGGACATCAAAATCATTCCTGCGTATGCATATCCTCAGGCTGTGAAAGCCTTGTTTACGGAATATACGGATATGCTGATAGCAGATGACGGTTCTTTTCAGGAATACCTTGCCATACAGAATTATGATGAAGAAATAAAGCATCTGGAGGACAAGTACGGAATGCCCTTTGGGAGGCTGTATCTGGCTTACTGCGACGGGAAGCTGGCCGGCTGTGTCGGCCTGCGGAAAATAGATGAAAGCCGGTGCGAGATGAAGCGTCTTTATGTGAGGCCGCAGTTTAGGAAAAAACATATCGGAAAAGCACTCGCCGACCGGATTATAGCGGACGCCGGGGAAATCGGATACGCTTCTATGCTACTGGACACCCTGCCGTTTCTGAAAAGTGCAATTTTGCTGTACAGAGAATTAGGGTTTTATGAGATACCGGCGTACAATGACAGCCCGATGGAAAACTCGATTTATATGCGGCGGGATTTATAGTGGGGGCTGAGCAGGGGAAAGATGAACCTGGAACTTGAAGGAAAACCAGGAGGACAGTTACTCGCAGGCTATGGCATCCACCTGAAAAAGCAGATTGCCCGGGTCGGCAAATTCGGTCTGAATGGACTTGCGCACAGGATATTTGCCGTTAAATCTTCGTTTGATTACCTTTTCCATGACAGGAATATCCCAGATATTTTTGAAAAGACAATTCATCTGCACCACATTTTCAAGGGACAGCCCGGCTAACGCCAGCCGCTCCTCCATCTCGTCAAAGGCCTTTATGGGGAATCTACTGGTAAATACTGGATAAGATTTTAGAAAAAATTAATTCTATTGTATTGCTGATAGTTATACAATAGTATATAATCATCTTAACTAAACAGAAGGGTGGTATAATTATGGCTACAAAAAGCGCAAATGTACTTGCACGTGTCGAACCGGAAGTAAAGGAACAGGCAGAATCTATTATGTCCAAACTTGGGTTGCCTGCTTCTGTTGTTATTAATGCATTATATAAACAAATCATTATGACCAGGGGCATCCCTTTTTCAATGTCATTACCTAAAGAGCCTGTTACATTAGATTCTATGACCACAGAGAAATTTAACTCTATCATGGAGACAGGATTGTCACAAGCCAGGACAAATCAATCACGTCCTGTAGTGGATGTATTTGCAGATTTAAGACGGGAGCTACAATAATGGATAAAATTTACAATGTGAAAATCACCTCTCAGGCTGAAGAACAAATACAGGAAATTGTATATTATATATCCCACGAATTAAAAGCTCCTGATGCTGCCCTGCAACTATTGGATGCATTAGAAGATGCTTTTTCATCACTTATACATTTTCCACAACGTGTAGTCCTGGTGGAGGAAGAACCATGGAATACAAACGGAATACACCGTTTACCAGTAAAAAATTTCCTTATATATTTCTGGATAGATGAAGATAATATGAGAGTCCAAATAACCGCTATAATCTATGGGAAGCGTGAGCAGCTTCGCCAATTATCACAAATGGATATGGAATGGTAAATTATCCTTTCTATTATTTAGCGGGAGGTAGCATCCCGGGTGTGACAGTTACCCATAAGCGATGGCATCCACCTGAAAGAGCAGATTACCCGGGTCGGCAAATTCGGTCTGAATGGACTTGCGCGCAGGATATTTGCCGTTAAATTTTCGTTTGATTACCTTTTTCATGACCGGAATGTCCCAGATATTTTTGAAAAGGCAATTCATCTGCACCACATTTTCAAGGGTCAGTCCGGCTAACGCCAGCCGCTCCTCCATCTCGTCAAAGGCGCCTTCAATCTGTTCCTCAATCGTACCGCCCGTATTGCGGACGCAGTAATTTAAAAAGCAAAAGCCGCCCACCTGAATCATGCCTGAATGCGCCCACTCCTCGTTAATATCATACCGTCTGATTTTTTCCATCTGATTAACCTCCCGGCTTTTTCAGCCTTCATATTCCATTTGTATTTCCTTGCAGGTTTTTAGAATGCGTTCCTTTATCCGGGGCGGTTCGATTATCCTGACCCTGTTTCCAAAGGAAAGAATCACCCCGTACCAGAACGTCTCATGCTCCGGTACGGAAAAGCAAAATTCAAAATCGCCGTTTTCAAATTCCTGTGTAATTCGGCCGTTTAAGTATTCTCTGCACTTTGTCTTGATGATTGCCCTGCCGTACAGCTTAATGTGAACAATGTCATTGCTGTTGTCTTTTATTGCGGCATCCGAAGGATTATGGGCTCTGGAATTCTGGATATCCGTTACTTCCAAATTCTCCATACGCACCAGCTTAAACATACAGTAATCCTGATATTTTTCATAATATCCAATCAGATACCAGTGATACCATTTATATTGAAGGCAGACCGGTTCTAACTGAATCTTTTTCGCTTCATTATGGCTGTTTGTGTAAGAAAACCGAACGACACGCTTTTTCTCGATGGCATCTTCCAACTGCATCAGATGCCCGTTTATTTTGCCGTCCTCGGCTGCGGCGCTTAAATCCAGGGAAACGGCAGCGTCCTCTGTGTGGCCAAGGCTCTGTAACTTTTCCAGCGCCTGTTTCAGGTGTTTGTTGCAATAAGCGCTTGCCATTCCTTTCAGGGCGGTGACAATCCAGTCATATTCGCGGCTTGTGGCTGCCTGTTTTTCCAAAACAAAGCCGTCCATAATCTGATAGCCGCCGTCCGCGCCGCAAAAGGACTGAATCGGAATACCTGCCAAATCCAATGTTTCCAGGTCCCGCATAATCGTTCTGGGAGAAACTTCGAATTCCTCCGCCAGCTTCTGCGCGGAAGTCCGACCATGATTTAGTAAATAAACAACAATGCTGATTAGCCGGTCAATCTTCATTTTTCTTCCTCTCTGTCCAAGTATAACAAAAAAACTATGACACCATTATGTCATAGTTCGTTTAGATAAATAATTTTTCATTTTGCCCCCTTCTTTTTCCTCTCATAATCCCCCAGCGCCTCCATCGCTTTAGGCGCCAGAGGTATCAGCACAATCATATTAAATACCGTCATCAGCCCCACGCCGATATCCCCTAAGTCCCACACAAAGGTATAGGCGGCCAGCCCGCCGATAAAGAGCATCACGAGGGCAAGAACCTTGTACAGGGTCTGGGAGAGCCAGTTATCCCCGAAAAGATAGGCCACATTCGACCTTGCGTAAAAGAGAATGCCGATAAAGGTTGAAAAGCTGAACAGCCAGAGAATGGCTGCAATGAAGATGACGCCGAATTCTCCCATATGATATTCCATAGCCGTCTGCAGCAGGTCCATACCGGCCAGCCCGTCGGTGAGCTCTGCCGGGGCAAGCAGCATAATCATGGCGGAGCAGCTGCAGATGACAAGGGTGTCAATAAAAACGCCGAGGGCCTGCAAAAGCCCTTCCTTTGCCGGATGGCTGACGTCCGCGGCGGCAGCGGCGCAGGGAGCGGAGCCGGAACCTGCCTCATTGGAAAAAAGCCCTCTTTTTGCGCCGTTCATAATCACAGCGCCGATACCGCCGGCAACCGCCTGCCGGAGTCCAAAGGCTTCCATAAATATCCGCTGGAAAATGGCCGGAAGCTGTCCGGCGTTTTTAACGATGATAAACAGGGTAATCACAAAATAACAGACTGCCATAACGGGCACCATAATATCCAGAACCTTTACCGTGGCGTTTTTGCGAAGCACGATAACGGCGGCGATGATTACCAGAATGGCGGTGGTATATATGGGCGGGATGCTGAAAGCGTTTTCAAAGGCGGAGGAGACGGAATTGCCAATGACCTGGCTGATACCGCACCAGCAAATCAGGCCGGAGAGGGCAAATAAAACGGCAATCACGGAATGTCTGCGGCGTTTTTGCGCATTATGACCTGCGGAAACGCCGGAGGAAGCGGACTGCCTTTCGCCGGAAACTGTTTGTCCGGCCGCCGGTTTTTCCTTTCCCGACAGGAAAAAGTGATGAATATAGTAAGCGGGACCGCCCCGGTATCCGCCGTAAAGCGGGTCCTTTTCTTTATAGAGCTGCGCAAGGGTAGCCTCGGTGAAAGCAGTAGAGGAGCCCAAAAGGGCAATCACCCACATCCAGAATACCGCGCCCGCGCCGCCGGCGGAAATGGCGGCGACCACGCCCACCAGATTTCCCATTCCCACACGGGTTGCGGTGGACAAAAATAAGGTCTGCAGCCCGGAAATTGCGCCCTTTTGCGAGGCGTCTTTCGTCTCCACGGTGAGCTTTACCATTTCAGGGAACATGCGGAAAGGGAGAAAGCGGGTGCGAAGGGTGAAATAAATTCCCGAGGGAATCAGAATCAGGATGAGAAGGGAAAGCCCCAGGGAGCTTCCGCCCGGCAAAGGAATGGTAATCAGGTCGCCCCAGAGTATATGGTAAACGGAATGAAAGACGGTCAGGGCAAGGTCTTTCAGGATTTCAAAAAAATTCATGACAGGTATCCTCTCATTGATTTCATTACTCAAAGCGTAAAAATTTGTTCACAGAATAAAATTTGCTCACAGCATAAAAATTTACTCAAAGCATAAATTTGCTCAAAGCGTAAAATTTGTTCAAAGGGTATCTGTGCGCAGAAAGTCCCGGACCTCCAGCAGATTCTGAAACTGCCCGGTCAGCAGGCCCTTTATCTCCGCATCCGGCGCAATCAGGTCGGGCACCATAAGGGGCTTCATTCCTGCCCTGTATGCGGAGCGGATTCCGTTGGGGGAGTCCTCCACGGCAAAGCAGCTCCCGGGCGAAGTCTTTAAAAGCTCGCAGGCTTTCAAATAAATTTCAGGGTGGGGCTTGCTGTGAGTGACCATGTCCCCGCACACAATCACATGGAAAAAGTTTAAAAGCCCGATGCTTTCCATCTCCTCGCAGACAAGGCTTTTCCTTGTGGAGGAGGCCAGCCCGATTTGCCAGCCCTTTTCTTTCAGAAAATCAAACAGCTCGTACACCCCCGGCTTTACCGGAAGCCCGTGTTCTTTTATATCCGCATGGAAAATTTCCGATGACATTGCCTTATACTTCTGGTAAGGAAAATCCTCCCCATAGGTGCGCCGAAAAAGCGCCTCCGTCTCCGGCGCGGTAATCCCGATGCACTGATATAAGGTTTTTTCAATGTCTTTCAGACCGATTCCGGCAGCCACCTCTTTCCATGCCTCCAGTATCAAAGCCTCCGTATCAATCAAAACGCCATCCATATCAAAAACAATGGTACGAATCATAATCACCGACCTCCCACAGATAAAGGAATCCTCCGGTATATTACCGGTCACAGCGCAAACAATAACACCAGTATACCCTATATGTACAAATAAAGAAACAATTTGCTACAAAAAACTTTCAGTTTATAGTATAATAATAAAGTTGGCAGGAAGGGTTATTGCGGAACCGGAAAACAGCAAGAGACTGGAAGGGCTCTTGCGGAACTAAAATCAGGAGGACTAATAGATGGAAAATAAATTTGACGTAATTATCATCGGCGCCGGCCCGGGCGGTATTTTCTGCGCCTATGAGCTGATGGACAAAAAGAAGGATTTGCGGGTGCTGGTGGTTGAGAAAGGCCGCTCCATTGAAAAGCGACAGTGCCCGAAGCGGGTTACGAAACAGTGCGTGGGCTGCAAGCCCTGCTCGATTACCACGGGCTTTGCGGGCGCAGGCGCGTTCTCGGACGGAAAGCTTTCCCTTTCCCCGGACGTGGGCGGAAATCTCCCGGCGATTTTAGGCTATGAAAAGACCGAGGAGCTGATTAAGGAATCCGACAATATTTATCTGAAATTCGGTGCGGACACCAGCGTTTACGGCATGGATAAGAAGGCGGAAATCAGGGAAATCCGAAAAAAGGCAATCAACGCCAACCTAAAGCTGGTGGAATGCCCCATCCGCCATCTGGGAACGGAAGAGGGCTACAAGATTTACGAAAAGCTGCAGCACCATCTGGAAGACGCGGGCGTGGTGCTGAAATTCAATACCATGGTGGAGGAAATCCTTCTGGAAAAGGGTCAGGCTGTGGGAATAAAGACGGATAAGGGCGAAACCTTCTACGCCGGTGAAATCGTTTCGGCTGTGGGACGGGAGGGCGCAGACTGGTTTAACGCCAAATGCGGTGAAATCGGAATCGACACCACGCCGGGAACCGTGGATATCGGCGTCCGTGTGGAAGTCCGGGATGAGGTGATGCAGTTCCTCAACGAAAATCTTTACGAGGCAAAGCTGATTTACCACACCCCTACCTTTGACGATAAGGTGAGAACCTTCTGCACCAACCCCTCGGGCGAGGTGGCGACGGAGTACTATGAGGGCGGGCTGGCGGTGGTGAACGGCCATGCCTACAAATCGCAGGATTTTAAGACGGACAACACGAACTTTGCCATTTTAGTGAGCAAGAATTTTACCAAGCCCTTTAAGACGCCTATTGAGTACGGAAAACACATTGCCCAGCTCTCCAACATGCTCTGCGGAGGAAAGATACTGGTGCAGACCTTCGGGGATTTCAAGAGAGGGCGCAGAACCACCGAGGAGCGTCTTTGCCGCAACAATCTGATGCCCACCTTAAAGGACGCGGTTCCGGGGGATTTGTCGCTGGTGTTCCCCCACAGGATTATGGTGGATATCGAGGAAATGCTGATTGCGCTGGATAAAATCACGCCGGGTATTGCGGCGGACGAAACCCTGCTTTACGGGGTGGAGGTGAAGTTTTATTCCAACAGGGTGGTGGTCAACAGGGATTTTGAGACCAGCATCAAAGGGCTTCGGGCAATCGGAGACGGGGCCGGCGTGACCAGGGGGCTGCAGCAGGCGTCCGCCAACGGCATCAGCGTGGCAAGAAGCATTTTGAGGACTCTTGAAGCATGAGAACCGGAAGAATGGGAACCGTAGGCGTGAGAAGAAAAAGACGGAGTATCTGCTGCCTGTGCTGTTTTCTGTGCGGTATGCTGCTGTTTTCCCTCACAGGCTGCGGAAAGAGCGAGGCGCAGACGAAGGTGGTTCTTACCACAGGCTTTAATAAAGACGAGATTTTCAGGATTGAAACCATGTCCTGTACGCTGCCGGAGGCCATGGTCTATCTCACCAATACCCAGGACCAGTATGAGAGCGTTTACGGCGAGGAGATATGGAAGACCAATTTAAACGGCGTGACCCTTGAGGAGAGCGTAAAGGACACGGTTTTGGCGGAGCTTGCCCAGATTAAGACCATGAATCTTTTAGCCCGGCAGCAGGGCGTGGTTCTCGACGAGGCGGAGCAAAAGCTGGCAAAGGAGGCGGCCAGGAAGTATTACGGCTCCTTAAACCAGACGGAGCGGGAGGAAATGCAGGTAACGGAGGAAATTATCGAGAACCTCTATGCGGAGTTTGCCCTGGCAGGCAAGGTATACGAATATATTATCAAGGATATTTATCCCGAAATCAGCGACGACGAGGCAAGAACCATTACCATTCTGGATATTTTAATCAAAACCTGCACCATTGACGGAACCGGAAGAAGGGTCGCCTATGACGACAATGCAAAAGAGGATGCCCTAGAGAGAGCGGAGGAGATTCGCCGCCTTGCCATGGCCAAGGACAGCGATTTTGAACAGCTTGTTTTCCAGTACAGCGAGGGGGAAAAGGGAACCTTTTCCTTCGGAAAGGGCGAGACGGAGAAAGCCTTTGAGGACGCGGCCTTTAATCTGGGAAACGGGGAAATCAGCGGCATTGTGGAGACAGAGGAGGGCTATCACATTATCAAGTGTATCAGCACCTTCAACCGGGAGGAAACCGACGCCAACAAAATCAAAATTGTGGAGCAGAGACGGGAGGAGGTTTTCGGGGAGGAGTACGACGCTTTTGTGGAATCCCTGACGAGAACCTTAAACGAGGAGCTTTGGGATACCGTGACTTTCATCAAAAATGATGAGGTGACCACCAGAGATTTCTTTGACGTCTACAATGAATATTTTGGTTTATAAAAATTTTAGAATTACGGAAAGCCTTGAAAATACGGCGTTTCCAGAGAATTGTTAGCACTCATATAAAATGAGTGCTAATTTTTTCTTGACAAGCAAAGCAAAGAGAATTACACTTGATTTTAGTTTAAGAAATATGAAAAAACCGGAAAAAAGAAAAAGGAGTGATTTATCGTGGCAGAGAAACACGGAAGTTTGTCTATTAACAGTGAAAACATATTCCCGATTATCAAGAAGTGGTTGTATTCGGACCATGACATCTTTTTCAGGGAATTGATTTCCAATGGCTGTGACGCCATCACAAAGCTGAAAAAGCTGGATATGATGGGAGAATATCCCTTGCCGGATGATTACAAGGGGAAAATCCAGGTTCTGGTCAATCCCGAGGAAAAGACGCTGAAATTTATCGATAACGGTATCGGAATGACAGCGGACGAGGTGGAGGAATACATTAACCAGATTGCTTTCTCAGGGGCGACGGATTTTATTGCAAAGTATAAGGACAAGACCAACGAAGACCAGATTATCGGACATTTCGGACTGGGCTTTTACTCCGCTTTTATGGTGGCGGACGAGGTGCATATCGACACCCTTTCCTGGCAGGAGGGCGCTTCCCCGGTACACTGGGAGTGCGACGGCGGCACGGAATTTGATATGAGAGAAGGGGAGAGGAGCGAGGTGGGAACCACCGTAACCCTTTTCCTGAATGAGGACGTGCTGGAATTCTGCAACGAATACAAGGCGAGAGAGGTTATCAAGAAGTACTGTTCCTTCATGCCTATGGAAATTTATCTTTCCAAAGAAAATACCACCGACACCCAGACCATCGACGCCGACGAGAAGCTGGATACGGATACCGTGGTGGAGGAAATCAAGCCGGAGAAGGAAGAAGATAAGCTAAGATACAAGATTGTAAGGCGTCCCGAGCTTTTGAACGAGACCAATCCCCTCTGGGCGAAGCATCCCAACGAGTGCACCAAGGAGGAGTATCTGGAGTTTTACCGCAAGGTATTCCAGGATTACAAGGAGCCTTTGTTCTGGATTCATCTGAATATGGATTATCCTTTCAATTTAAAGGGTATTTTGTACTTCCCCAAGATTAATATCGAGTATGAGTCCATTGAGGGCGTGATTAAGCTGTACAACAATCAGGTGTTTATCGCAGACAACATCAAAGAGGTGATTCCTGAATTCCTGATGCTGCTCAAGGGCGTCATCGACTGTCCTGACCTGCCTCTTAACGTGTCCAGAAGCGCGCTGCAGAACGACGGCTTTGTAAAGAAAATTTCCGATTACATCACCAAGAAGGTGGCGGATAAGCTTTCCGGCATGTGCAAGACGGAAAAGGAAGAATACGACAAATACTGGGACGATATCAGTCCTTTCATTAAATTCGGCTGCTTAAAGGACGACAAGTTCTGTGAGAAGATGACAGATTACATTCTTTTCAAGAATCTGGACGGCAAGTATTTAACGCTTCCCGAGTGTCTCGAGGTCAATAAGACCGACCCGGACGAGGCGGAGAATACAGGCGACGCGGCTGCCGATAAGGAGAGCGGCGCGCAGGAGAATGCCGGAGCAGAGGGAAGCGGAGCCGGAGAGGCGGACGGCGCAGATGCGGCGGAGGAAAGCGCGGCTTCGGAAGGCGCTACACAGGAAGCATCAGGCGAAGCTGCCGACACCGCCCAGGAAGCAGGGGGCGCCGACGCCGGGGAAGCTACTGACGGAGAGAACGCCGCAGAGGGTTCCGACGTGGAAAAGGTATCCGATGCCGAGGTGGTTGACGCTGACGGCAACGTGGTAGACGATGCAGCGGAGGAAGAAGACGACGAGGATTCCGAGGAAGAGGAGAAGAAAGAGAAGGTTATTTACTACGTAACCGACGAGAAGCAGCAGAGCCAGTATATCAGCATGTTCAAGGCTGCCAAAATGGACGCTGTCATCCTCACCCACAATATTGACCAGCCCTTCATTTCCCAGCTTGAGGCGAAGAACGAGGGCATCAAGTTCCAGAGAATCGACGCGGATTTGACGGACACCTTCAAGGCAAAGACTAACAAAAAGACGGCAAAGGAGCTGGAAGAAGCCGCCGAGGCCGTTGGCAAGGTGATGAAGAAGGTTCTGAAAAAGGACAAAATCACCATTAAGATTGAGAAGCTGAAAAACAAGAAGATATCCTCCATGATTACCCTGTCCGAGGAGAGCAGGAGAATGCAGGATATGATGAAGATGTACTCCATGCCCGGCATGGGAATGAATGATTTCGGGAAAGAAGGGGAAACCCTGATTCTGAACGCAAACCATCCCCTTGTGAAATACATCATGGAGAACACAGAGGGCAGCAACGTCAGCATGATTTGCGAACAGCTCTACGATTTGGCGCTTCTGCAGCATGCGCCTCTCGAGCCGGAGGCAATGAGCAAGTTTGTTGCAAGAAGCAACGAGATTATGATGCTGCTGACGAAGTAAAATTGAGAAAGAGGGTTCATCACAACAGGTGGTGAGCCCTTTTTTGCGCGAGCAAAGAGCCACGCGGGAATGCTTGCATTCCCATGGGGCGAATGCCGCGGCAGCGAAGCGAAAGCTGAGCGGCGCGAGCAAAGAGCCACGCGGGAACGCTTGCGTGCCCATGGGGCGAATGCCGCGACAGCGAGGCGGAAGCCGAGCGGCGGGAGCAAAGAGCCGTGCGGCAGAGAGGCTATTATGATTTATATTGCAGACAATATAGCAAATTATTTTATCTACCTTTTTATCATTCATTTCGGATTCAGACTGAATGCAAGAAAAAACAAACTTTTTATTGGCGCGTCGGTGTTGACCATGTTGTCCGCCGGGGCCTACAACGCATATTTTGATACAAACTCTCCGATAATCTATGTACTTTGGAGCGTACTTTCCATATGCTTATTTTTTGAGGACAGATTGTGGCATCTGTTGGTGCTGAGCGCCGCCCTTATGTATTTCACGGGAATCATCGATACGTTCAGCGTCATGCTGATACAGGTTGTTTTAATAGGCGGAGGGATTGACGGCACGGATATCACATGGTGGATGGAGCCTGCCTACCTGCTCTCATTTCTGGTGTATCTTCTGGTATATTTGCGGCTCTTTCGGAAAAACGACGTTTATTTATGCGATATAAAACTTAAATATAAGCTTGCGCTCTTAATACAGGGCGGTATTTTCCAGATGTTCTATAATTTTGTTTTTTACTTTTTTAATGAAAATCATGAAAGGTATGGACCGGACGCCTATGGGGTATTTTTTATCAGCATAGCGGGGGCGATTTATTCCATTTTTCTTACCCTTGGCCTTGCCATCAAAAATATACTGTCAGAGCGGCAGAAGCAGGAACTGCAGTCTTTTATGTATATGCAAAAGCAGCAGTACGATTATCAGCTGCAGCAGTCGGAGTCGGTACGTCGTTTTAAGCATGATTTGGTAAATCATATGGGCGTTCTCAGGGAGCTTGCCAATGAGAAAAAGACGGAAGAAGTCAGGAAGTACATAGATACCATCTGGAAGCTGCAGGACGAGTTTGATTTAAAAATCCACACAGGAGACAGTCAGCTTGACGTTATCCTGAATTATTATTTCTATCTGGCGGAAAAGGAAAATATAGATTTTGCCGTAAAAGGAAAACTGACCGGGGAAACGGGTCTTGAGATGTTCGATTTAACGACACTGATGGGAAATATCTTGCAGAATGCCATGGAGGCAGCAGCACAGACAGCCGTCCCCAAAATCCGGGTTGCGCTGACAGAGCATAAGAAAGAAATTTTTATTGTCGTCAGCAACAGTGTGGCGAAAGAAAGGAATATCCCGAAAGGCTTCCCCCGCACATCAAAAGCAGATACGGCGAATCATGGATTTGGCCTGAAAAATATTGCCGCAGCGGTTAAAAAGTATCATGGGGAATATTATACGGAGTCTGCAGAGGAAAATGGAGAAGCAATGTTTAAAATCAGTATCGCCATACCAAAGGAGGGAATCTCAAAGGAGAACAGGGTATGAAAATAGGTATTGTGGAAGACGAGGCGGTATGGAGGGATAAGATAAAGGCCGCCGTTTTAAAATATTGCGAGGATAAAAACATTTCAGCTCAGATTATTGCCTGTGACAGCGGAAGAGATTTTATGGAAAATGCAGACGCGGTTTTATTGTTTCTGGACATTGAGCTTGCAGGGGGCGAAGACGGTTTTCAGATAGCCGAAAAGATGGCGGAGTCCGGGAGTCAGTGCAGGGTATGCTTTTTAACCTCCCATACGGAAATGGCAAGGCAGGGCTACAGGGTTAACGCTTTCAGGTATATCGACAAGAAATATCCTGAGGAAATCGGGGAGGCGCTTGATTCCTTCTTTCGGACAAAGATTCAGGAGCGGAGCATTTCTTGTAAGAATACCGCCGGGATTAGGATTAAGATAGATTTAAAAGAGCTTCTTCTTGTGGAGACCAGCGGGAGAAAACTGAGATATCTCATGCTTGACGGCAGGGAGCATTTTTGCGAAGGACGGATATCCGAAGCGGCTAAGAGCCTGTCCCCGTTTGGATTTTTTCATGTACAACGGTCGTATATTGTCAACTTCAAATACATTGAAAGCGTAAACAGCCGTGAGGTTACGCTCTGCAACGGGTTAAAAATAGCAATCGGCAGGGCGCATGGCAGGGAGTTTCAGAAGGCGTTTTTTCAATGGAGAATGCTGTTCGATGACTAAAGCGCGGCGTTAAATGTGTGTCGTTTGTGCAAAAAATGCGTCGTTTATGCAGACGCTGTGTTATTTTTTCCTCAGTGTGGTATAAATAAAACGTCATGACAGAAAGAGCGGATACCGTGAAAAATGCCGACGCTCCGGTTTGCAGGCGTCGGCAGCGTGAAGGGTGAAGGGGTATCATGCAAAATGGCGCGGAAACGGGGAAAATGAATTGTGAAAAAGATGAAAATGGCAAAGGCAAAAGCGATAGCAATAGCTGGAGCTATGGCTATTGTTATGGGAGCGGTTGTGTCCGTACTCTCGGCATGCGGGCAGACAGAGGAACCGGAAGTGGCTCAGACAAAGGCGGCGGACGGCGCTATGGAAGTCGCTGACGGCACGGATGATGTTCAGGAAACACAGAATGATGAGACTGCGGATTTGGCAAGTCGTAATCCGATGGAAAGTAAAGATGAAGGGCGTTCAGTAACCGGCAAAGCTGATGTGTTGGAGGGTCTGACGGGAGAATACGAGTATCTGTCGGATTATGGAACCGGCAGATTAACGATTGGCAGGACATCCTCTGGGTATGATATTTCCGATTATGAGTCAGAGGCTTCCTGCCGCTTTTTAGTTGATTCCTCTAATATCGAAACCGTGGAAGATAACAGAATCTATATAAAGTATCCCGAACAGGTATTTTCTGATGGAGAGGCTGTTTTCGGCTATTATATTCTGGAATACGATACAGACGGAATCGATGTGTATTACGGAAAAGCAGCGTTTGACGAGGCCGGATTTTTATATCATGCCACAAAGAAAACGGAAGCGGGCGACGTAGATGATTCTGCAAGCCGGCAGAAAAACGGTACGCAGGCGTTCTGGGAGACAGATTCGGAGATGACAGCGGAAGAATTGCTGGATTTATTTATCGAGGGCGAAACAGGCGCGGATGACCCCGCAGATGCGACATCGGTATTTTATATTACCGATTTAAATATGGATTCTGACGAATGGGATTCCTATTCTGTGGGAGAGAAAACCGACCTTGACAATGACGGGGAAAACGAACTCATTATTTGCGGTCCCTATGGCGGAATTTACCTTGATGCCCGCGATGGCAAGGTATATAAGTTTGCCGGGGGCGATGGAACTGCGGACGTTCTTTCCTATACTTATTATAACGGGGCTGTATGGATTATGTACAGTAACAGGTCGAGCGCCGGGTTTGATTATTACCATATGGAAAAATTCGAAGGGGCTGATAATCTGACCGCGGAAATGAATTTCGGCGAGGAATTTACTGCCCCTGATAATGCGGACCCCGAATTGAAATATACGTTGAATGGAAATGAGATTTCCCATGATGAATATACGGAATTATGCAGCAAAATTCTCGCCGCTGAAGTAAATACAAACTGAAAAGAACCGGCGGGAGAGCGAAAGAGCGTGTGACCGATTGAAAAGCCTCTGCATAGTATATGCTAAGTATATGATGCAGAGGTATTTTTATGCCCCAGAATATTTTACACAGCGCCCAATCAGGCAGCGGCTATACCGGAAAGCTGCAGATTGACGTAACTTCTTCCTTAGGTCTGATTCCCATACAGGACGCCACCGTGACCATTTCCTACACAGGTATTCCCGATGTTACCATTGAAAAAATAACAACCGATTCTTCAGGACAGACAGAGACAATTGATTTGCCGGCGCCGCCGCCTGAATACAGCTTAACGCCGGTGGAGCAGCAGCCCTACTCGGAATACAACGTGCAGGTGGAGGCTCCCGGCTATGAGCCAGTGATGATTTCAGGGACGGAGATTCTGCCGGGGGTTACGGCCATGCAGCCGGTACAGCTTACCCCTTTGGAGACCACAAGGGAGTCGGACGAGGTGATTACCATACCCGACCACACTCTTTACGGAGATTATCCGCCCAAAATACCGGAGGACGAGATTAAACCTATGGACGAGAGCGGGGAAATTGTCTTAAGCCGCGTTGTTATTCCTGAATTTGTCGTTGTTCATGACGGAGTTCCCGACGACTACACCGCAAGAAATTACTATGTCAGGTACAGGGATTACATTAAAAACGTGGTTTCCTCGGAAATCTACGCCACCTGGCCGGACAGTACAATTTATGCCAATACTCTGGTGATTATGTCTTTTACCCTCAACAGGGTCTATACGGAGTGGTATCGGAACAAAGGCTACAATTTCACCATCACCTCCTCCACCGCCTACGACCAGAAATGGATGCCGGGCAGGAATTATTATGAAAATATCGACAGAGTGGTGGACAGTGTGTTTGCCAATTATCTGTCCCGTCCGGGGGTGCGGCAGCCTATTTTTACCGCCTATTGCGACGGCAGGCGGGTGAGCTGTGACGGCCTCAGCCAGTGGGGCTCTAAATATCTGGGGGATGGCTGTGACATAATAGGACTAAACGCCGCCACACGGAAATCAGTTTTTGAATTCCGCTGAGAGTATGTAAGTCAGAAAGGATGTCAATCCGAAATATTTCTTCGTCGCCGCGCTTTCGCTCTATAAAAACGTAACGGATGCTAAGCTCGCGAGCTGTATAACAGCTCGAAACCTCGCTAAGCACCGACGTTTTTATAAGGGTTCCTTAAGAAATATTTCGGGTTGACATCCTCTTTGGAAGTATTTATTTCCATCGGAATTCGGAAATTGATTTCCGCGCCGCCGCCGTCAAATGCATGGACTTTACCCTGCGGATATGCTATACTGGAAACATCTTGAAAATGACAGAAGGGAGATTTTTTTATGGGATATCTGGAAGGTAAAACAGCGATAATCACAGGGGGTGGACGAGCCGTACTGCGCGACGGCAAATGCGGCTCCATCGGATACGGAATTGCCACCGCTTACGCAAAGGAGGGCGCAAACCTCGTCATCACGGGCAGAAACGTAAAGAAGCTGGAGGACGCAAAGGAAGAGCTGGAGAGGCTTTACGGAATCAAAGTGCTTCCCATTCAGGCCGATGTGAATGCGGGCGACGATAATGAGGCGGTGGTGAAAAATGTGGTGGAAAAGACCATCAGCGAATTTGGCAGGATTGACGTGCTGATAAACAATGCCCAGGCGTCGGCTTCGGGAGTCACCCTTGCGGACCACACGACGGAGCAGTTTAATCTTGCGCTGTACTCGGGGCTGTACGCGGCTTTCTATTATATGAAAGCGTGTTATCCTTATCTGAAGGAGACGAAAGGAACCGTAATCAACTTTGCGTCCGGCGCGGGGCTTTTTGGAAACTTCGGACAGTGTGCGTATGCGGCGGCAAAAGAAGGCATCCGCGGGCTCAGCCGTGTGGCGGCCAACGAGTGGGGGAAGGACGGAATCAATGTAAACATCATCTGTCCCCTTGCCTGGACGGCGCAGCTTGAAAATTTCGAGGCGGCTTATCCGGAAGCGTTCAAGCAGAATGTGCACATGCCTCCCATGGGGCATTACGGCGATACGGAGCTGGAAATCGGACGCGTCTGTGTTCAGCTTGCATCTCCCGACTTCAAGTATATGTCAGGCGAGACGATTACTCTCGAAGGCGGCATGGGGCTTCGCCCATAAAGCAGAATATCTGTCCTCTGGTGTCTGGCGGCATCAGGGGACTTTTTTCTTTGCAGGAATTGATAAAACCGTATGTGAACGGCCATCGTATGAATTTATATGAGACTGCATACCTTAGTGATGAGCAGATATTTTCAGCATGATTAAAAGGGAAGGAAAGGCAAAAGTGCAGTCATCGGATAATCATAAAACATGGAATGCCTGTGGGTATGTGCGCCTGTCCTGTGAGGACGGAGATAAGGAGGAGAGCAACAGCGTAACCGGGCAGAAAAATCTGATTCGGGATTATCTAAGCCGCCGCCCGCATCTTATAGAATGCGGCATGAAGGTGGACGACGGTTTTTCAGGCTCCGATTTTGTTGAGGTAAGATAACGATACCTTTTTTGCAGAGGGTGTTATCTTACCTCTTTTTGGTGTATGTCAGATAGCATAACTCTTTACGCCGGGGCATGTCTGTCTGAAACAGGAGATACTTTTGGCAGGCTTGTCGCATGTATTAACTCTGCCGACAAAGCTATAAAAGATTTCAATTTTGCGGGTGTTCGTTTTCTTATCCAGTTCGTGAATAAGAATACGGTCAATAAATTCGTGGACATTTTCGTAGGTCAGTTCGGTAATGGCGATGTACTTGCGTACCAGTGCGGCAAACCTTTTCACGTCCGCGCTGCGCTCGGTGGCGTTATCGATTTCCTGTGACAGCTCCGTAATCCTCCGGGTCAGCATCTTTTTTTCTTCATCATAGCCGGAACTCAGAAAAGCAAATTGTTCATCTGAAAGTTTCCCTAAAGCGTTGTCCTCGTAGAGCTTGCGGAATAAGATGTTCAGCTCGTTAATACGGTTCTGCGCCTTGTCAAGCTCTTTCCGCTGCTGTGTCAGCGTCT
>CAJTMW010000032.1:0-216 GCA_910577275.1 uncultured Lachnospiraceae bacterium | reverse complement strand
GCCGCACTCGTTGGCGGTCTGAATAAATTCCTGTTCATGCTCTTTCACATAAGATGTGACGCGCTTCAAGTCTGCGAGGACAAGTTCTTTTAATACGCTTTTGCGGATATAATGCGTAGTGCAGAGCATATCATTTCTTGCCCGGTTGCGGTAGTTGCCGCAAGTGTAGGCGTGCTTTCGTTCAAGCGTCCCGGCTCCGCGTACTGCATACATTTT
>CAJTMW010000031.1 GCA_910577275.1 uncultured Lachnospiraceae bacterium | reverse complement strand
CCACGGGAATCCGGGTGAGCGAGCTGCCCTATATCACGGTGGAGGCGGCGAGGGCAGGGCGCGCGGAGGTGGATTTGAAAGGGAAAATACGTGTCATATTACTGCCGGGTAAGCTCTGCCGCAAGCTGATTAAGTATGCGGAGGGACAGAAAACCACGGCGGGAGCAATTTTCCTCACAAAAAACGGGACAAGCCTTTCAAGGAGGCAAATCTGGCGGGAGATGAAGGAACTTTGTACAAAGGCAGATGTGGAGAGCAGCAAGGTGTTTCCTCACAACCTGCGGCATTTATTTGCAGTTTCGTTTTATAAAATCAGCAAGGATATTGTAAAGCTGGCGGATGTGCTGGGGCACAGTTCGATTGAAACCACACGGATTTATCTGCTTACGACAGGGGAAGAACATGTAAGACAGCTGGAATTGATGAAACTTATGATATAGACAGAATTCATATTCTGACTACAACGAGATTATACGTTACATAGATTAAAGTAATTATAGCACAGATAATCATAGGATTTCAATATTTTTTATGAATTTAAAGCATGCGTAAGCAGAACCACAAAAATTTATTTTTGTGGTCTTGTTTTTCTATGCCCTTTATTTTGATTTTAGACCTGTTTATGGCAGGGAAAAGCATACATGCCGCCTGAATTTATGAGTAAATATCCTGACGGCCCCGGAAATTGTAGTCAGAATATGAATTCCGTCTATATGTTTGAATTTATAACTGGAGCGCTCAGGAAAAAGCTGCATGGAAAAATAAGGGGGAAGGGAGTAACGATTCATGAAGAATAAGAAAACGCTTAAACAAGGATTGGTATTGTTTCTGGTATTGATATTATGTATGGGAGTATCTTTTACTGCCTTTGCAGAAAACAGCGAACCGGAAAGCCATACGCTTGATGACTCGATAGTCAGCAAGATAGATGAATCGCCTGATAATGAAGAAAATCTGCCGGATGATTATTCTATGGGAGATGAAGTAAACGTACCGCCTGATTCAGAGGAGGATTTAAGCGACGGAAATACTCTAAAGGACGATTCGGACAATAGCGATAATCCGGGAGACGGCTTTGACATGCCTGATAATCCGGGAAGCGGTTTCGAAGTGACTGAGAATCCGGGAAACAGCTCCGACATTCCTGAGAATGCGGGAAGCGGTTCCGGTATGATTGAAAATCCGGGGAGCGGTTTTGAAGTAGTTGATAATTCAGGAAGCAGTTCCGGCGTGATTGAAAATCCGGGAAGCGGTTTTGAAGTAATTGATAATTCAGGAAGCAGCTCCGGCGTGCCTGATAATGTGGAAAGCGACCCGGATTATCCCGGCAACGCAGGAAAAAGTTTAGGAACGGACCCAAGTGTATCTGGAAATTCGGGAAACAGTTCGGGAAGCAGCCCGGGAACAGGAGCAAGCAAGCCCGATATCCCGGAAAACAGCGAAGGAACAGGCGCAAACGACCCGAGCGAGCCCGGCAGTTCAGGAAACAGCTCAGGAAGTAAATCGGGAAGCAGTTCGGGAACAAGCACAGGCAGCACAGGCAAGCCCAGCAGTCCGGGAAGCAGCCCGGGAACGGGAACAAGCGACCCGAACGAACCGGGCAGCTCAGGAAACAGCTCGGGAAGTAAATCAGGAAGCAGTTCGAAAAGCAGTTCGAGCAGCTCAGGAAGCAGTTCAAGCAGCGCAAGTAAGCCCGGCAGTTCGGGAAGCAGCTCAGGGTCAGGAACAAGCGACCCGAGCGAACCGGGCAGTTCAGGGAGCAGCTCAGAAAGTAAATCGGGAAGCAGTTCGAGCAGCGCAAGCAAGCCCGGCAGTCCGGGAAGCAGCTCAGGAACGGGAACAAGCGACCCGAGCGAACCCGGCAGTTCGGGAAGCAGCCCGAGCAGCAGCCCAAGCGACCCGAGTGAACCTGTAAGCCCGAGCGAACCGGACAGCTCAGAGGGTTCATCTTCCCAGGCAACACCGACCCCGCAAGCGACGTCCACCCCGCAAGTAACGCCAACGCCGCGAGCAACATCCACGCCACGGGCAACGTCCACCCCACGAGCAACATCCACGCCGCAGGTAACGCCAACGCCGCGAGCAACGCCAACGCCGCAAGTAACGCCAACGCCGCGAGCGACATCTACCCCGCGGGCGACGTCCACGCCGCGTGTAACACCGACGCCGCGAGCGACGTCCACGCCGCGTGTAACACCGATGCCGCGGGCAACATCCACGCCGCGGGTAACGCCCACGCCACAGGTAACGCCAACGCCGCGGGCAACATCCACGCCGCGGGTAACGCCTACCCCTGTGGCAACGGCGACACCCGGCGTAACGCCTACTCCCGCGGCAACGGCGACACCCGGCATAACGCCTGCGCCAAGCGCGACGCCGCCGGAAACGAGAATAACCATTGAGCCGGAGATACCTGAAGAGATTACGCCGGACAGCCCGGATATTATTGTTATCATAGATGACGATACGCCCCGCGTGCTGGTTAAGGTGAAAAATCCCGAAACAGGAGAAGAAACATATGAGGAGAATGAGGATATACCTGTCGTCACCGAGCTGCCTGAGCCGGTCGAGCCAGACAGCCCCGATATGGTAATTCTCATTGATGATGATGTACCGCTTGCTTATATAAAGGTAAAAGACCCTGAGACGGATGATTATGTATATATTCCTGAGGAGGATGTACCTCTTGCACTTATAGGAATCCCGCAGATGGGAGATAACTCTGACAGCGGCCTGTGGCTGTTACTGTTTGCAGCTTCGTTAGGAGGCATGTTCTTTACTTTAATTGAAGCGAAGCACGGGAAAAAATAATAGTAAGAACCGGGGGCAGCGTCGGCAATGATAGTCGGCGTTGCTTTTGCGCAAAGTTCAGGAAGAAATCTGTAAATTATGAAAAACAGAAATATATTCGGAAATATAATCAGCAGGAAAAAGTCCATAGGCCTGTATCTGACAGCGTTTATGCTGCCGGCCTTAATTATGCTCGAAGCGTTCAGACGGCTTGAAATATATCCCTTTGGAGACAGGCAGGCAATCATAGTGGACGGATGGCATCAGTATTATCCGTTTTTTGCGGAATTACACAGAAAACTCAGGGAAGGGGAATCCTTGCTATATTGCTGGCGCATTGGTATGGGAATTGATTTTATTTCGCTGATTTCCTATTACCTTGCAAGTCCCTTGAACCTGCTGATTGTACTGTTTCCGGTCAGCCGGTTACAGGAAGTCTTTACATTATTTATTTTGATTAAAATCGGCTTTTCAGGCTTGTTCTGCGCTTTTTCGCTAAACGAAATCAACAGGACGAAAGAACCCGGAGTGGTGATATTTTCAACGTTTTATGCATTGTGCGGCTGGGCGGTCGGCTATTACTTTAATACGATATGGCTTGACACCTTTGCGATATTTCCGCTGGTGGTTTCAGGTATCAATAAGGTTGTAAAGAAAAATGAATTCAGGCTTTATATAATATCCCTTGCATCGGCAATCATTGCCAATTATTACATAGGGCTTATGGTTTGTTTTTTTACGGTATTCTACTTTTTTGTACAATGCATCGTCAATAAAAACAGCGTTAAGGAACTGTTTGTAAACCTGAAAAACATAGTCATATATTCCACCGTTTCTGTCATGATATCCGCCGTCGCCACACTTCCGTCGTTTGTAGCCTTGCAGGATGCCTGCAAAACCAACGCGAAACCGGAGAAATGGCAGATTATCAGGGGATGGCTGGAGATATTTGTGGATTCTCTTGCCTTTAATACAGATATAACCTATCTGGGAAACTTTCCATATATTTATTGCGGGATAGCCAGCATGATATTTCTTTTTGCCTTCTTTAAAATGAAGAAAACCGGCAAGAGGGAAAAAGCGGCTTACGCGGTATTTATCATATTTTTTTACGCCGGCATCAATGTAAATGTTTTGAATTATTTATGGCATGGAATGCATAATCCGAATGCGTTTCCTGACAGATTTACTTTTATGTTTTCTTTTCTTCTGATAATGCTGGCATATCAGGCTTTTTCCAGGGCGGAAGAGATAAGCAAAACGGACTGCCTGATGATATGCCTGTTTGCCGGTATGTTTTATCTGTTAGTATCTTTTGAAACCATACGGGAATATGCGAAGAACAATAATTTTGAATCTGTTCTGGATGCGGTTTTGTCAGGAGAATTGGATTTTAAACCTTTTCTGTTCAGAAATATGTTGATTATAGCGGAGTATTTATTAATCATATGTCTTTTTGAAAAGAAAATGTTCAACAAAAAAGTATTTACGTTGTTTATAGCGGTCATTGCAGGGCTGGAACTTGTGCCCACGGTTATCTCAAAGGTGGAAGTGCTTGGAACCACTGAAAGAAATAATTATCCTGACAAATACGGAGAAGTGCAGGAGATTTTAAGTAAAATTGATGCAGAGGCGGAAAATGATTTTTTCAGAGTTGAACTGGCAAAATTATTTACATTGAATCCGTCGGCCATATATGGTTATAACGGTATTTCAGAATTTTCCTCGGTTGTAAAGGAGGCGAAAATCAATCTGTTAAAAGATATGGGGTTTCGCGCCGAATATCCGATTAGGTATTCTTATCAGAACTCAACGCCTGTTAACAATATGTTCCTTAATTTGAAATATCTGATTTCCAGGGGAGAGCAAATGGTGAATCAGGAGTATCTTACGGAAAAATGGAGGGTGAATGACGTTTATGCATACGAAAATACCGCATATCTTCCAATTGGATTTATGGTAGAGCAGGGTATGGCGAATTATAAATTTGAGGGAGACACTCCTTTTGAAAAGCAGAACAATCTTGTAAAGGCCGCCACAGGGATAGAGGAGGATGTTTTCGAGGCTTTGGATATCATTCACGTCGGGCATGAAAATGTATGCGTGGAGAGATGGGGATACGGTACATACACTTACAGACCGCCGGAAAACGCTGACGGAGGGGACAGGGAGAAGTTTAAATATAATTATGAAATGCCTCAAAACGGCTGCGCTTACGTGTATATGGATTTATACGGGGCGGGAAATGCCTGGGTGGAATGCGGAGAAAAGGTGGAATTTCATGAAATAGGCGAAGCCAATATTTTTCCGGCAGGAACCTACAGGAAGGGGGATATATTTTCGGTTCGCTCGGAGGTGGATTCCGGGTGGTCGGGGGAGCTTAAAATATTTGTGAGCATATTAAACTGCGACGTTCTTGACAAAGCATATGAGATATTGGAGGAGGGAGCGTTAAATGTAACAAATTATACGTCAAATGGACTGCAGGGAGTAATAAAAGCGAAGAAAGACGGGCTGATGTATACCTCTGTTCCCTATGAGAGGGGATGGAAGGCGTATGTAGATGGTGAAAGGGCGGATATCACATTGATTGCCGACGCGCTTATAGGTATTGAAGTGAAGGAAGGGGAGCATGAAATAGAGCTGAAATACTCGCCGGCCCATGTATATGCGGCTATGCTTTTATCCCTGCTTGGAGTATGCAGCCTGATATTATTGATATGGCATGAGAGAAAGAGAGGGCGGAGGTAGGATGCAAAGGGAATTTCAGATTATAATTAAAATCCTGTGTGTTGCTCTGTTTATTGAGTTCTTACTGTTTAATTACAGGCATTGGGAATCCCTGTTCAATAAAGAGGTTAAGGAATACAGCGTTCAGATATCTGAAGGCATGGAAACAATGGAGGATGGGACTTACCGCGCCGGAGCAGGCGAAAAATACCTGAAATTTTCAAATATCGATACAAAGCTGAGCACGCTGTTTTTGGATATAGAGCCGGTTGACAGGGGGAAGGATAATTTTGAACCGGTTACGATAGAGCTGTGGGCCAGGGACGACGGACATGAAGAATACTACAGGATTCCGTCGAGGGAATTATGGCATATGAGGAAAAAGAGCCAGTATCTCACCTGTCATTTTTACGGCGACTGTAAAAGCCTGAAACTTGTCTTGAATCTGCCCGAGGGAGAGCGTTTCAGGATTCATTACTTTTTGAATCCGGTTATACCGATATTTTTTTCATGGCTGAGAGTGCTTGCGGTTTTCGGCGTTATCGCTTTTTGCTATGCCTTTCGCCCGTCTTCCTTTATTTATCGGATTTCTTTTATCGGGAACAGCAGGATAAGAAAAAGGATAATGATTTTCCTGCTGGCAGGGAATATGGCGCTTCTTTTCAGTATATCGGGGCTGAATCCCGTTTTTCAGAAGGAAAACGAGTTTACATATCAGAAAGGATATCAAAGACTGGCCAGAGCGCTTGCCGGGGGGCAGTTTTCACTTCTGGAAGAGCCGGGAGAAGTTTTGAAGGGCATGGAAAATCCTTATGATTATATGCACCGCGAAAAAATTCTCAAAGAAGCGGGCGAAAGCTATTTATGGGACCATGTTTATTATGAAGGAAAATACTATATATATTTCGGGGTGGTTCCGGCAGTCCTTTTCTACCTCCCTTATTATTTGCTGACAGGAGAGGATTTGTCCAACAGGGCGGTAATTTTAATCGGGGCGTTTGTGCTGCTCACAGCGATAGTCGGATTGACGTATCAGGTGATAAAAAGATGGTTTCCCAAAACCAGTGTCGGAGCATGGTTTTTACTGACTGAGCTTATAGTGGGGAGCAGCAGACTGATATATATGTGCAAAAGGACGGATATGTATACGGTTCCGATTATCACAGGGCTTGGTTTTGGATTTTTAGGGCTTTTATTCTTCATGTGCGCGCAAAATAGTTATGGAAAGATTTCCTGGCAGTATATTGCGGCAGGCAGTTTTTTTCTGGCGTTGGTTATTGGCTGCCGCCCGCAGATTTTCGTTATGATACTGCCTGCGGCGGTTATTTTGCGGAAGAATTTTTCCGGGCTTTCCGATATGAAGGTAAGAGAGAAAATCCGTGCCGCCGCCGCATTTGTAATTCCGTTTCTGACGGTGGCGGTACTTCTCATGTGGTACAACTATTCCAGATTCGGGTCGCCCTTTGATTTTGGCTCTAATTATAATCTGACGTCTAACGATATGCGGAAAAGAGGATTTGTGATGGACAGAATTCCGTTAGGCATATGGGCGTATTTGCTTGCGCCGGTCAAAATCAGGATGAACTTCCCCTTTTTAACCGCGAATTATTTTGATACCAATTACCTTGGAGTCACCATAACGGAGGCTACTTATGGCGGGCTGTTTGCAGTAAGCCTCTTTGTCTGGACGTGTCCGCTGCTTATGATTTTCAAAAAATATATAAGGAAAAGCGCGGCGGTGGATTTGGCGTTTGCAAGCATGCTGGCAGGAGCTGTGATTATTCTGATGGATACGGAGATGTCCGGGATTTTGCCCCGCTATTTCTGTGACTTCTCAATTTTCTTCTTGTTTGCCGCTTTTCTTGCATGGCTGGCGCTTTATGAACATACGAAAGGAGTGCTGCGGAAAGGTATGCTTTTATTTCTGGCAGCATCTTTTCTGGCTATGATTGTATACGAGGGAGTTTTCTTCTTTCCTGATACCCAACTGGCTCTGGAAGAAACCCGCAGGGATTTATTTTCGGCTGTCAAATACCAGGTGATGTTCTGGTTATAACATTGATGCCGCAGACTCGGGGAGGAGATATGAAAAGAGGGATACATGCGCTGCTGTTTTTCATCTTTGCAGGAATACTTCTGCTGTCCGGGATGATGCTTTTGCGTGGCGGCGCTCAGAGAAACCGTGAAAGGGAAGCGAATCTTCTTCTGGCGGAAAAGGTGCGTCAGGCCGGTGAACGGCAGGAACAGGATTTATGCGCGGCATCTCCGGGAAAAGAGGAGGAAAATACAGAGCCCTCGGCAGAGTCGGAGACGCCTGTTTTACCCGAATACCGGGAGCTGTGGGAGAAGAATAATGACCTGGCGGGCTGGCTTACCATCGAGGATTTGGAAATTGATTATCCGGTGATGTATACGCCCGATGAGCCGGAATACTATCTCCATCGGGGATTTGACAGGAAGGAGGCGGACAGTGGAAGCCTTTTTATCGGGGAGGGCTGGAACCCGGAGGGCGGCAACACCATTATTTACGGACACAACATGAAAGGCGGAACCATGTTCGGGAACCTTGACCGGTACAGTCAGGAAAGCTACGCAAGGGAGCACCCCGTTATCCGCTTCGACACGCTGACGGAAAAGGGGGAGTATCAGGTAATCGGGGCTTTTTACAGCCGGATATACAGTTTGAAGGAAAAGGACGCTTTCCGTTATTACTGGTACATTGATTTGAGGGAAAAGGAAAGCTTTGAGGAATATATAAGCAGGGTAAAGGCGTCGTCCCTCTATGATTTGGGGGCGGACGCAGCCTTTGGAGATGAGCTTCTTACGCTCTCCACCTGCAGCTACCATGAGAGGGAAGGGCGGTTCGTGGTGGTGGCAAAAAAGACAGGGTGATAAAGAATAAAGAGAGGTGTTCTGGCATGAAAACAAAGAAAAGAGCAGGGATTTTCTTATTTATCATACTTGCGGCGGTGATTTTTGGCCGGGCGGAGACAGGCGCGGTTTTTGCGGCGGATGCGTCAGGCGGGGCGCAGGCAGTACAGAACGGTCAGGCCGTAATAGACTATTCGAGTGCGGCGGACGGATACGTGACGGCAAAGTACACAGGCTCTGCGGGAAAGATAAAAGCCCAGGTTGCCGGGCCCGGCGCTACTTATACCTACAACCTGACGCCCGGCGTTACGGCCACATTCCCTTTGTCGGAGGGAAACGGAATCTATCAGGTGACGGTGCTGGAAAACGTGGCGGGGTCTAAGTACGCCGTGGCGCTGTCCTGCTCCTTTCAGGCGGCGCTTGACAGCGAGTTTGCCCCGTTCCTGTGCCCGAACCAGTACGTGGACTACGGCGGCGCAGCCTCCACCCTTGCCAAGGCAGCGGAGCTGGCCGGAAGCACGGAGGGGGCTGTGGGAAAAGTGGAAAAGATTTATGATTTTGTGGTGGGAAATCTTACCTACGATACCCAGAAAGCGGCGAACGTAAAAAGCGGCTACCTGCCGGTGCTGGACAGCGTGCTTTCCTCCAAAAAGGGAATCTGTTTTGACTACGCCGCCCTGATGGCGGGAATGCTTCGGAGCCAGGGGGTTCCATGCAAGCTGATTGTGGGATATGCGGGGACGGCCTACCATGCGTGGATAAGCGTGTGGACGGAGGAGGAAGGATGGATAGACGGCGCGATTTATTTTGACGGAAAAGAATGGCACCGCATGGACCCGACATTTGCCTCGGCCAACGGGGGCAGCGAATCTATTTTGGAATATATCGGAGACGGGAGCAACTATTCCAAAAAGTATCAGTATTAAGGCAGCGGATTTTTTGAGAGCGGAGTTAATAAATGACAGAAAAAATAAAGGAAAATTTGGCGATGAAAGGAGCTGTACCGCAGCTTTCCGTGGAAGCGGCGGAACGGATACTGCATAACGTTTTCCGGGCGTGCGATATGCCTCCTAATACAGTCCCTTTTAGGGAACTGGCGGAAAAGTATAAGGATAGGGCAGACATAGTCTGAATGAAGCGGAATATCCGGAAAGGGGTGCTCTGGAGGAAAACAGGCGTATGGTTTGCGGGCGTATGACGAATTACATTATAAGATACACTATAAAATTTTTACCCTTGACAAAACTGCCCCACGCCCTTAAAATATGGTTCATAAAAAGAAATGAGTTTTTCGACCGTACAGCTATTGCTCAAGCGGCTTGCTCGTTTCTTTTTTTGTCCTCAAAATATCATAAAGGTATAGTTTCCCATCTTTTGCATGGTAAAAATCAAAATCAGGAGATTCCGCGCCAATGAAAACAGCAATACAATTTGAATTTGACAACCATGACGCCCGCATAAAATATTACGAGCTGATGCTCGAAAGGGATTTGAACAATCTGCCCCACTTTCCGCTTCCTGCGGGATACCGGTTTGTGTTTTTCCGTCAGGGGGACCGTGACGCATGGATAGAAATTGAAATATCCGCAAAGGAGCTTTCGGACCATGAGCAGGGAGTGGAAGTGTGGAACAGGTATTATGGCGGCAATGAGGATATGCTCATGGACAGGATGGTCTTTATTGAAAACGAAAAGGGGGAGAAGATAGCCACCGCTACCGCTTATTATGATGTCACGCATTCTGGTGAATGCATACATTCCAGCGAATGCACACATTCTGACGAAGACGCAGATGGACGCAGCAACGGTTCCGGTCACGAGGCTGGCGACGGCTGGCTCCACTGGGTGGCAGTCCGGCGGGAATATCAGGGGAAAGGGCTGTCAAAGCCTTTGATTTCTTATGTGCTCGGCATCATGCAGAAGCTTGGCTACACTCATGCAACCATACCCACTCAGACCACAACGTGGCTTGCCTGTAAGATTTATCTGGATTTGGGTTTTTGTCCCATTCCTGAAAATGCGGTTTCTAACAGGGAAGGGTGGAGAATTGTCAGGGCGCTCACAGACCATGAGGCGCTGGGGAGTTTTGATGCCGCCGGGATTGATGAAATATTGGTGAAATAATGTAAACGGTTAAAACAGCAGCCTGCAAATCTATTGTGATTCGCAGGCTGTTTTTCAATTTTTCTGATTTCTTGGTTTCGGTTTATACTGTTCTTCACCGGATTCAATATAGAGAACAAAGTCGTTGATTTCCTTTTCGGTCCATCCGACAGCTCTTAAACCTGACAGCAATCTTGCCACTTCTGTTATGCTCATATTTTTCACAATCCTTTCTATCCCTTCCGCCGACGGCCAAAGCTCCCGGCCGGAATTTCCAGCTGCCCGCACATACTTTTCACAGTGCGGCGGTAAACCAGATAGTATGCCAGCGCAATAGCCACAAGGATAAGAAGGCACCCGGCAAGTCCGGCGATTTCGCTCTCTGTCAGCTTTCCGTCGTTGCCGAACATCATCAGGGCATACACAAGGTACATGAGTATCATGCCCGCGGAGGCGGGGATTTTGAACACCGGCCCTGCCTGCCCACGGATTTCCTTCAGAAGAAAGGCGGGCGGCGCGCCGAGTCTCTTTAAATCGTCAAAGACATAGCGGTTGTTCAGGGCAATGGTCACGCATCGGGTATAGCTGATAATCATGGCCGCCAGAGAACAGATAATGGCGATAAAGAGGAACATCATAAGGAATACGGAAAAAGTTTTGGAAAAATCCACCTCATCAAGGATTCGGATTCTGGGCATATACCGCCAGTGGAGCCTGAAATCGCTGTCGTCGGGCTTTGAAAAACTGATTTTCGACGCTTTTGGGGTATCGCCCCAGTAAACCCTGCCCTGCGATTCCGCATAATATTTTTCCGCCCGGTCGTAAAAATCGGTGGTTTCGCACTCCGGGCCGAAGGAGGAAATCAGCGTGGAAAAAAAGTCCCGGGCAAATTCATAGCTGTCCTGCCCGTCCATATTGAAAAAGACGGCGCTGCCCATAAAGTCCGGGGTAAGCCCCGGGGAAATGTCCCAGTAGTCCTCGTCGTTTAACACGTAATAACCTGTCCGGTCGGCTAAAAAATCATAGTGGAGATAGCCCGCGAAGTCTGTGGGAAGGGTTTCAAAGGTAATCATATTGGTGAGGGCTTCGGCGGTGGCATTCAAAAAATACAGTCCCGTTTCCTCGCTGTTAGTGATTGCCATGTAGCTCCCCTTTTCCACGGAAATATTTTCGCCGGTAAGGGCTGTAAAATCGCCGGCGGAAAGGAACCTGGCCTCCTGAAGGAAAGGAATACGCTCTTCATGAAAGGTATTATCCTCCTCCTCTATCCGCGTGATTCCGTCCATGGCAAGGGAAATATAGGGTATCGTTTTAAAATCCTTAAGGGAAAGTCCGTACTTTCCGGCAAGAGCGGAAATTTCCTCCTCTCCGGGGAGCTTCTGGTCCAGCCGGTAATGGAAGTAATAGTCGTAAGGCCGGGATTGAATTTCCATTGTCCTCCCCACGCTTAAGGAGGGGAGATAAAAGATACCGAAAACGCTTCCGGCAATCAGCGCGGCGCTCACAAGAAGATTGTTTACGGTCTGCTTTCCCTGAAATTTCATCATGCTTCTGGCAATCAGGTTTTTGTAGGGGCGCTTTTTGCGGAAGCGCCAGCCGTGCACTACGGTGTGCAGCATTATCATATAAAGCCCCGGAAAGACGGGCGCGTACATAAGAGATTCCAGCCACGCCGGAGAATAGGCGCTGAACGTCCTCTGATAAATGCCGGGAAATTCATAACCGAGAATGGCGCCTGCAAATACCAGAAAAATGCCCGCAGGGCCGCACCACGCGCCCGCCTCCCGCACCGGCTCGTTCCGGTGTTCCTCCTGCATGACTTCCAGAATGTCGGTGCGCTTTAAATACCGCCAGGCATTGAAGCAGGAGCAGGTTACCACGATGATAAAAAGCAAAGCGGATAAATACAGGCATTTCAAATCAATGCGCAGAGCCATCTGGGCGCTGTCCGTAATCAAAAGCCGGAAGCTGCTCCACAATATCCACAGGAAAGGAAAGCCGCACACAATCCCGGCAAGGCTGGAAACGGCGCTTAGGGTGAGCACCTCCCAAAGCAGGCCGGGCAGGAGACGGCGGCGGCTTATGCCAAGCGCCATGAGAGTGCCAAGCTGCCTTGCCTTTTTTCTGAAAAAGAGGCCGGAAGCATAGATAGTGAACACCACACAGCCAAACAAAGCCAGAACAAAAATAGCTGTCATCTGCTTTCGGCTGTCGCCCCCTTCGGGAAATACCGTGAGCACGGTAGGGGAGTACATCATGGCGGAATAAGCTGTGATTAGCAGCAGAGAAACAAAGTTGCAGAACAGATAAAGTCCGGCCTGCCGGGCGTCCGCTTTTTGCAGTTTCTTTTCAAGATTTTTCAGCGTCATCATTTCACGTCCCTCCCTTTTTCTTTCGTGGGCGGCAGGCAGGAGCCGGGCACATCTGTACCAGAGGGCCGGTGCGGGGAAATGCGGGTGCTGTCCAAGGAGATGCGGTTGCTGTTCGGGGAGATGCGGTTGCTGTCCGGGGAAATGCGGTTGCTGTCCGGGGAGATGCGTCCGCTGTCCGGGGAGATGTGGCTGTTGTCCGGGGAGATGCGGGTGCTGTCTGCGGAAATGTGGCTGTTGCCTGCGGAAATGCGTCCGCTGTCCGCGGAATCGGTACGGCTCATTTCACGAATCGCGCCAAGCAGGCGGTCCTGAAAGGCGCCGCGCCCGTCCTCCAGGTGCCCCGGCTCCGCCTCCAGGGTATCGTAGACCATGCCGTCCTTTAAGAGAATTACCCTGTCGCAGAAGGAGGCGGCAAAGCTGTCGTGAGTCACCATAAAGACGGAAGCGCCAAGGCTGCTTCTGGCTTCCTCAAAGGATTCAATGACCGTCCGGCTGGATTTGCTGTCAAGATTCCCGGTGGGCTCATCCGCAAGAATGAGAAGAGGCCTGTTTATCAGGCTTCTGGCAACTGCCGTCCGCTGCTTTTCCCCGCCGGAAATATCCGCCGGATACTTGTCGGCAATTGAAGCAATGCCGAAAAGGGCAAGGAGCTTATCTGCCAGCTCCTCTGCGTCGCTTTCCGCCTTTTCCTGAATGATTCTGGGGACCAGAATATTCTCCCGCACAGTCAGGCCGTCAAGGAGCATAAAGTCCTGAAAGACAAAGCCCAGCTTTTCATTGCGCACTCTGGCAAGGGCGTTTTCGTCCATCCCCTTAAGCTCTTTCCCTCCTAAGGTAATGGTTCCCTCATCAAAAGGGATATAGCAGGAAATGCAGTTGAGCAGCGTGCTTTTCCCGGAGCCGGAGGGCCCCATTACAGCCACAAACTCCCGGTCTGCAACAGATAAATCGATTCCTTTCAGTACGGAATAGGATTTTCGTCCGGTCTGATAGGATTTGTGAAGATTTTTTACATACAGCATAATGAATCACCTCGTATTTTGTATTTTGTGTCAATGCGTTTTAACGGTTTCGTTTAAGGCGAGTATAGCAAAAGAAAAGGAAAGCGGGAGCGGGGCTGTCATTTCCGGCAGCTTTTTTGTAATCTTTGGAGCCGGTCTGCAAAATCTGTAAAGTTTGGCGGCGATTTTGTAAAGTCTGGCGCGTGGGGGCGCTTTTTGCAAAATGATAAGATTGTCCGGTCAGGGAAACAATGGTAAGATAGAAAAAACGGCATTGGAGAGATGAAAAATGCTTCGGATTGGAATATGCGACGACGAGGCGGGGGCAAGAGACGTCCTGCGCTTCGGGCTGGAAAAGGTGCTTCGGGAGAAATCGGAGCAGATTGTCTATGAATTTTCCACAGGAGAAAGCGCGGTGCGCTGGCTGAAAAAGCATCCGGGGGAAATCGACCTCCTTTTTCTCGATGTGGAGATGAAGGGAGTAAACGGAATGGAGGCTGCCGCAAAAATCCGGGAGTTCGATAAGGAAATCAGCCTGGTTTTCGTGACCGGATATGCGGATTATGTGTTTGACGGCTATAAGGTGAACGCTCTGGACTATGTGATAAAGCCTGCGGGAACGGAGAGACTTGCAGAGGTGCTGGGGCGGGTTCGGAAAAGGATTTTTGACCGCAGGAAAAGATGCTTTTCCTTTAAAAATGCGGAGGGAACTTACCGGCTTCCCCTGTCGGATATTTCCTATTTTTACAGCGACCGGCGGAAGGTGAATGCGGTCTGCACAAGAGGCGGGGAGGGCTTTAGCTATTCCTTTTACGGGAAGCTGGACGAGGTGGAGCGGCAGCTTTCGGGGGCTTTCGTGCGGGTGCATCAGAGGTATCTGGTGAATCCGGCGAAGGTGATGCGGATTGGGAACGAGAGCGTTACCGTGGAAAGCGCAGGCGGCGCGTGTGACGGCGGGAGAAGCGGCGTCATGCCGGGCGGCGCGTGTGACGGCGGGAGAAGCGGTGTCATGCAGGGGAGCGCATGTGCCGACGATATTTGCGCGGATACCGGGTGGGGAACCGACATTCCCGTGAGCCGGGCGATGAAGGAGGAGGCTGTGGCGAAGCTGGCAAAAGCGATGCTGGAGGGGGAGGAGCTATGAACGGAGCGTTTTTCCTGAATATACTTGAGACCGGGCTGAGCGCGGCGGCGGCCGTCCTTGTTTATCAGGCTCTGGGCTGTATGATTCGGGTTAGGAAAAAGCGGTGGTGCAAAGGCGTTTTACTTGTCTGCTGCTGGCCGGTAAGCCTTGCCATCATTTTTATTGGAGATATCATAAACTGGAGTCTTTGCCTATCGCTTTTTCTTGCGGCGGTGTGGGTTTGCTGCGAGGGCAGCGGTCTGAAAAAATTTACGACGGGTCTGCTGTTTTCCAATGCGGTTTTTGCCTTTAACGCCTTTTATGACAACAGCGCGGGGATTTTTTTCCATTTGCTGAAGCTGGGACGGCTTCACGATTACCTGTATGTGGCGGGACGGTTTTTCTTTGCGCTGCTTTTGTACCTGTCCCTCCGCCCGCGGAAACCGGAGCGGGACTTTGAGCTTTCGGCGCCTTTATGGAGACTTATGCTGACCCTGACATGCTTTCCTGCGGGAATCATGCTGTCCCTTATTTTGCTGCGCAGTCCTGTCAGGAACATGGGCACTGTGTTTGCGGACGGCGCGCTGTTCCTTCTGGTGCTGCTGTCCTTTGCCGGGCTTTTGCGCGCGCTGACGGTTCTTGAGAGGCAGCAGAGGCTGGAACAGGAAAATATGCTGGCCATGCATAACAGGAGATATTATGAGGCCATGGAACAGCAGCAGTTTGAAATCAGGCGGCTTCGGCACGACCTGTCCAACCATCTGCAGACCCTTCTGGCGCTGCCGGGAGAGCAAAAGGACGATTATATCAGAGGAATGCTGGATAATCCGGCTTTCGGGCAGACTCTTGTATGGTGCGGCGATTCCACCGTAAACGCCGTTTTAACCGCAAAGAAAAGTCTGGCGGAACAAAAGGGAATCCGGTTCACCGCAAGGGTGGATATCGGGGAGGAGCTTCCCTTTGAAAAGGCCGATATCTGCGCGATTTTTGCCAATGCGCTGGACAACGCGGTGGAGGGGTGTATGGCGCTTTCGCAGGCCGCGGGAGAAATCGAGCTGAATGCAAGGCTTGGAAAAGGGATTCTGGCGGTGAGCGTCAAAAACCCGTGCAAAAATACTCGGACCGGGGCTGTGGAGGTGGAGTCTGATGCCTTGGAGACGGAGTCCGATGTCGTGGAGGCGGAGTTTGATGCTGTGGAGGCAGAGACCGATACCTTGGAGACGGAGTCTGCTGCTAAGGAGACGGAGTCCGACACCAGAGAAGGGGGCGGCTTACCGAGGAAAAGCAGCGGGAGCGGTTCGGCAGCGGGAAAGGGCAATGCGGGAAATTTGGAAGGCGGAAGACCGCAGTTTCCAAAAACAACAAAAAGAGACGCGGAAAATCACGGGCTGGGGCTTAGGAGCATACAGGAGACGGTGAAAAAATACGGAGGGAACATGGAGATAACGAGGCAGGAGGGAAGATTTTGCCTGTTTTTGTATCTGCCGGTTGAGTGAAATTTTTTGGTGCTGAAATGCAGTCAAAAATGGATTGAGATATTGCGGGAAAATGCGTATAATAAAGACAGAAAACGTCCGCAATATGCACGGGCGGCTGCGTATTAAAGCATAGGGGGTGTACACATGTACAATATTGTAACAATTGAGAGGCGTTATGCCAGCGGCGGAAATGAAATCGGAAAAAAGCTGGCGAAAGAACTTGGCTTTAAGTTTTATGACAGAAACATTCTTATGGAGGCGGCAAAAAATCTTGATATTCCTTTCGTCAAGATAGAAGGGCTGGAGGAGAGCAGTTCGGGCGGTATTTTGCTGAACCTGTCCAAGACGCCTTTAGGCGGATTGTCCCGCACCAAAGAGCTTCCGTTGGCGGATAAGCTGTTTCTGGAGGAAAAGCGCATCATTGAGGAAATTGCGGAAGCGGGGAACTGTGTGATTGTGGGAAGGGCTTCCGGGTATATCCTCCGGGAAAGGGAAAACAATCTGAAGGTATTTATCCATGCGGAGGACGAAAAGCGGATACAGAGAGCCATTGAGAAAGAGGGCATTAAGCAGTCGGAAGCGGAAAACGCGCTGAAAAAGAATGACAAGAGAAGGGGCGGCTTTTATAATTCGGTGACAAACTGGGTATGGAGCGACCCGAAGTATTATGAAATCTACTTAAACGCCGGACGGCTCGGCATCGATTTGTGCGTGAAGCTGCTGGCGCAGGCGGTAAGGGGATAGAGAGATGAAAGGACCCGGCAGGAGGCGGTAAGGACGCTTTTTGCCGGGTACGCTGTAAAATTCGGAAGGGCGGCAGGACTGGCTGCAAAAAATATCCGTATACTGCTCAGTCGAAAAGAGTATAGGTTTAGAGTGCGAAGATGAGGAAAGAAGCTTTTTGTGGAATGTAATTTGTATAAGCAAACGGGAGGTATATTGATTGCATGGAGCAGCCTGATTTTAAAAATATAGAAGAATTGAAAGACTGGATAATCAATATTCATGAGAAATATTTTGTTGAAATGAAGAAAGCGAGCGAGTTGCCAGCCTCTTTTTGGGAATCATATTCTGCATTTTGCAATACATCGGGAGGGTGGATTTTGCTTGGTGTTATTGAGGGTAATCCGGTGAATACGATTCAGGGAGTCGGAAATATATCTAAAACGCAGGTAAATTTGTGGGATATGTTATCAAATCCGAACAAGATAAATTATAGAAGTGTAAATAATGAGGACGTCCATGTTGTCAATATAGACGGAGCTGAAATAATGATTGTATGCGTAAAAGAAGCTCCTGAGTCAATGAAACCTGTTTATTTTAATGGGAAGAGAGAAAACACTTTTATCAGAACAGGTGATGGTGACCGCAGGGCGACGAAACAGGAATTGGAAGCACTTGAACGAAACGCCATGCCGTGTCATGACAGCTTACCGATAGAACATTTTACGATTGATGATTTAGACAGGGATTCTGTGATTACTTATAAGGAAAAAGTAAATAAGCGTTTTCCGAAGAAGAAATATCTTGAAATGTCAAATCAGGATTTTTTGACGGAGATAGGCGCTTGATTTGTGGACCGTGTGTCAGGAGAATTGAAACTCAGACGGGGAGCATTATTATTTTTGGGACAGGAACGCACGATAAAGGAAGTGTATCCGCATTATCATTTGGATTATTTTAATCGCAAAGGACATAATCCGCGATGGATTGACCGCATATCGGATGACGAACCAAGTGATTATGAGATGAATATATTTAACTTTTACTCAATTGTGTATGAAAAGATGAAGATATTGTTAAAAGAGTCTTTTGAATTGGACGAGGGGCAGATCCGGATGCCATTGTCTGATTTTGATGAAGTGCTGCGGGAATGCCTGATTAACTGTCTTGTGCATGCTGATTATGTACAGGCATACCCAAGTATAAAAATTGAGGTTTTCGATGGTTGGTTTCACTTCCTGAATCCGGGAAAGATGCTGGTGTCTTTGCAGCAGTTTAGAACCGGCGGAGATTCCAGACCGCGAAATGAGATTATTATGAAGATGTTTCGATGGCTGGGCGCATCGGAGCGACAAGGTTATGGTGGACCGTTAATTTATACAACAACAGCATCAGGTGGTGTTCATACGCCAGAAGTATATACGGATATTGAAAAAACGGACTTGAGAATATGGAATATAGATTTTGCTGATTCATATCCCGGATTGGAGGAGGAGGCAAAAACTATTTTGAGAGTTATCTTAAAAAGCACTGTGCCCCTTACTGTTTCAAAGATGCGTGTGGAGACAGGTTTGTCAGATTATAAAATAAGAAAGTGGCTGGAGATATTAGATGAAAAAAAATTAGTGCAAAAGATAGGCAACGGACCTGCAACAAGGTATATCATCAGAGAAGCATAAATAAAGGAATAGGATTTCTATCTTTTGATTATCTTTTGAAAATACTCAAAATTTAAGAAAAAGCTGGCAAAAAATTTGATTTTAGGCAGTTTCTATCTTTTGATTATCTTTTGAAATTGTGTAAGACAAAGGAAAGAAGTTTCTGGATTTTTTTCATTCCTCATGTGCATGGTCATATAAAGCCTGTATTTCTTCCGGCAGCTTATCCGGCAGCATTTCACTTATCCTGTCCTCGTTTCCGTCTTTGATGGCCTGCCCGTAGTACCAGCATTTATAGCGAATCATATCCAGCGTTTTTTCAAGGCGGGAGATTTCAGCTTCCACCGCCTCCTTTTGTCTTAAAAAAAGCTCCCGGCGCAGCCCATAAGTACTGCTGCCCTCCGAACACCATTCCATGAACTGCTTAATGGATTTGATTTCCAGACCGGATTTTTTCAGGCACTCTATGACATGAAGCTGCTCGATTTCCCTGTCCGTAAATTTTCGGATGCCGCCGTCACGCCGTATATCGGGGAAAAGCCCCTCGCTGTCGTAATAGCGCAGAGTGGAAATGGGAATATGGAACATTTCCGATATCCGCCCGATAGTATACGTGCTCTCGAGCGCGGGAATTTTTTCAGGCGTTTCTATTTTTTCATACGTATTTTTTTCTCTGGATACAGGCGTTTTGACCGTATCAGTCACATTATTCATTATCCATACCTCCCGGTGCATAACTTTTTAAATCAGGTATTGACCTAAAGTCAGGTTTAGGTATTAAAATAGCATATAATGGTAAAAAAATCAACATTGACCCATGGAAATCAATTTTCAGATTTCGGAGAGCTGTACGCTGGCGGAGAGTGGTTCGGGCAGAAAATTGATTTCCGTGGAAGAAAGAGGAAAAGAGAGGAGGCTGCTTTGGAGTACAGGATAAACAAAAAAACCGGGGACAGTATCAGCGTGATTGGTCTGGGAACCAGCTACATAGCGGAGTCTTCGGAGAAGGAAGCGGTGGAGGCTTTGCACCTTGCCCACGCGAACGGAATTAATTTTGCCGACCTTGCAACCGCCGGGGCAAAGACCTTCGGATATTACGGAAAGGCTTTTGAGGGGCTCCGGGAGGAAATGCTCTATCAGGTTCATTTCGGGGCCAACTACGAGACAGGCGAATACGGCTGGACGACCAGGCTGGACAAAGTGAAAAACCAGGTGGAGTGGATGCTTCGGGAGCTGAAAACAGACTATGTGGACTACGGCTTTATCCATTGTCTTGACGGAGCGTCGGACTGGGAGGATTATCAGAAAAACGGAGTGCTGGAATATCTGCTCGATATGAAAGCTCAGGGAGTGGTCAGGCATATCGGGCTTTCCACCCATACCCCTTCGCTGGCGGAGACGGTACTGGATGTCGAGGTGGCGGAACAGCTTATGTTTTCCATCAATCCCGGATATGATTACCGACACGGCGAATATGCAAAGGGCAGTACGGATGAGAGAATGCGACTCTACAGGAGATGCGAGGCGGAAGGGATTGGGATTTCCGTCATGAAGCCCTTTTCCGGCGGACAGCTTCTGGACGGGAGGACTTCGCCTTTTGGAAAAGCGCTCACCAGATATCAGTGCATTCAATACGCCCTTGACAAGCCGGGGGTAGTGACGGTTCTGCCCGGCATACGGAATGCGGAGGACGTGAAGGAGCTGCTGGGATTTTTCGACGCGCCGCGGGGGGAGCGGGACTACAGCGTTCTCGGCACATTCACGCCAAAGGACGCGGTGGGAAGCTGCGTGTACTGTAACCACTGTCATCCCTGTCCGGTCGGGCTGAATATCGGACTGATTAATAAATATTACGATTTGTCCATGGCAGGCGATACCATGGCGGCCGGGCATTATGAAAAGCTGGAAAAGCACGCCGGGGACTGTATCGGATGCGGCCATTGCGACAGACGCTGCCCTTTCCAGGTGCGGCAGTCGGAAAAAATGAAGAAGATAGCGGAACATTTCGGGAGATAGATACCGATGAACCCCCCTGTATGGGGGCACAGCGGAACCAGAATAGAAAACAGGAGGTATTTTTGATGAAAGAGAAAAAAGTAGTTCCCGGCACTGGCGGAGAGCGTTATATCCCTTATGAGGAGCGCACTGGCGGAGAATCCGTTGTATTTTTTACGCGGGATTTATCTGCGGAAGGACTGACGAAGATTTACAGGCGCATTCAGGGAGCGCTGGAAGGCAAAATTGCAGTAAAGCTGCATACCGGGGAAAAGAACGGCCCCAACATTATCCCCAGAGAGTGGGTAAGGGAGCTGATGGAAAAGGAGCTGGCGGAGGGAACGATTATTGAGACCAACTCCTATTACGAGGGCGACAGGGATACCACGGAAAAGCACAGGGAAACCTTAAAGGTCAACGGCTGGACCTTCCGGGAGGTGGATATCATGGATGCGGAGGGCGCTGTCACCCTGCCTGTGAAGGGCGGAAAATGGTTTACGGAAATGTCTGTGGGAAAGACGCTGCCGGAATATGATTCCCTGCTGGCGCTCACTCATTTTAAAGGCCATACCAAAGGCGGCTTTGGCGGCTCCAACAAAAATATCGGAATCGGCTGCGCCGACGGCAAGGTGGGAAAGGCCATGATTCACACTACACCCGGACAAAATGACCAGTGGGATATCAGCGACGAGGAATTCATGGAGCGCATGACCGAGTCCACCAAGGCCGTGGCGGATTACTTCGGTAAAAAGATTGCCTATATTAATGTGATGAGGAATATGTCTGTTTCCTGCGACTGCGAAGGGATTTACGCCGAGCCGGTAGTGACGCCCAATGTGGGAATCTGCGCTTCCCTTGATATTCTGGCACTTGACCAGGCATGTGTGGACATTATCTATGCCATGAAGGAGGAGGAGCGGCATGCCCTTGTGGAGAGAATGGAATCCCGCCACGGTCTTCGCCAGCTTACTTATATGAAGGAGCTGGGGATGGGAAATGACCGGTATACGCTGGTGGATATTGACAATGGCGATAAGGTGGTGCCGCTTTCGGAGGTTGTGAAGAATCTGGTGCCTTTCGGGGAATAAAATCCTGTGCGGTACATATATATTTGACAAAGTCATTCGTTTCTGCTAATATCATAACTGACAGACAGTCGGTACACAAACTCAAAAAACGGTGACCTGAAAGATGAGAACAGTAAAAGAAGCAGAAGAGCGCAAAAACGAAATACTGGACGTGGCGGAGCGTCTGTTTGGGACAAAAGGCTTTGACAACACCAGCACCAGCGATATCTTAAACGAAGTCGGGATTGCCAGAGGCACGCTTTATTATCACTTCAAGTCAAAGGAGGATATTCTGGACGCCATGATTGACCGGATGACGGGGCGGCTGGTGGAAAAGGCGGCGGCACTTCTGGCAAAAAAGGAGATACCGGTGCTTAAGCGGCTGACCATGATGATGACGGCTCTCAATGTAAACGGTTCCCTCGGGCAGGAGATTATGGAACAGGTACACAAGCCGCAGAATGCGCTGATGCATCAGAAGATGCAGGAGCGTCTGCTGGCTGGGGTCAATCCGCTCGTCACCGCTCTTATCAGAGAGGGAATAGCGCAGGGAATCTGCAAAACGGAATATCCGGCGGAGGTTGCGGAGATGACCTTGCTGTACTCCAATACGGCATTCGACACGCTGGCGGAGCACGGTAAGGAGGAAAGGGAGAGAAAAATAAACGCCTTCATTTATAACCTTGAACGTCTTCTTGGAATGGAGCGGGGGAGTATGAAGGCGGTAATTCTCCCGATATTTGAAAGGAGCTGAGAGTTCCTTTCTTTTTTCACAGTTATACCGACCGATAATCGGTCTATAAATGAGAAAAGTGAAAGATTTTGCAAATCTTTTCTCTGCAAGTTTGTGGATGCAGCGCAGGCACAAACTTGAAATGCGCGACAAAGCAGCGCAGAAATGGGGGAAATATGAAAAAGAATAATAAAAGCAATTTTTCAAAATTTATACTGCTGTGGGCAGGAGAACTGATATCGGGTGTTGGCGGCGGGCTCACCAGCTTCGGGCTTGGCGTGTATGTATTTCAAAAGACAGGCAGCGCCGCAAGTATGGCATTGGTCACGCTTCTGGCGTTTCTTCCGACGCTTCTTTTCAGCGTTCCGGCGGGGGTGCTGGCGGACCGTTATGACAGGCGGCTACTGATGATGATTGGGGACGGATGTTCGGCGCTGGGGATTTTTTACATACTTGTCTGCATGAGGAGCGGGGAAGCGGCGCTGTATCAGATTTGCATCGGCGTGTTCGTGAGCGCCGTCTTTTCGGCTTTGCTGGAGCCGTCCTATCGCGCGACGGTGACGGATTTGCTCACGAAAGAGGAGTATTCCAGGGCCAGCGGCATGGTAAGTATTGCCGGAAGCGCAAGATATCTGATATCTCCGGTTCTGGCGGGCGCGTTGCTGGCGGTCAGCGATATGAGGCTGCTGCTTCTCATTGACATTTGCACCTTTTTCCCCACGGTGATTGGGGCGGCGGTTGTGAGGAAGGAAATTGCCGTAAAGGAGAAGGCGGGCGAAGAATCATTCATCGAGAGCTTCCGGCAGGGATGGAAGGCGGTTACAGGCAGGCGGGGGATTTTAATTCTGATTACGGTATCCGCCCTGATTACTTTTTTCATGGGGACTTTTCAGATACTTGCCCAGCCTGTGATTTTAAATTTTGCGGACAGCACGGTGCTTGGAATCGGGGAAACGGTCTGCGCCTGCGGAATGCTGGTTTCCGGCCTTTTTCTGGGGGTAAAAGGCATAAAGAGCGGTCATGCCCGAATCCTTTCGGTTTCCCTGTTCATTGCCGGAATCGGGATGGCGGGCTTTGGCGTCCGGGAGAATATTTTCTGCGCCTGCGGTTTTGGTTTCCTTTTCTTTGCCATGCTGCCTTTTGCCAATAATTGTCTGGATTATCTGATAAGGCGCAACATCCCGGATGCGCTGCAGGGACGGGCGTGGGGGCTGATAGGTTTCATCTCTCAGATTGGATATGTGGCGGCCTATGGTCTGGCGGGCGCGGCGGCGGACAAAGCCGCGGAGAAATTCCGGGTAAGCGTAGGAAGGGGAGCGGCGGGAATCGTCATGGCGGTGGGCGCGTTGCTTGGTCTGACCGCATTTTTCCTGTATTTTGTAAAAAGCGTGAGGGCGCTGGAAGAAGCGGGATGAGCCGGGGATTCGTTTTGTAAAATATAACGGAAAGGGAGCTTTATGATAAAAAAGCTGATAGTAAACGATATCAATCAAAATAAATTTTCCTCCGGCGCGGCCCTCTTTTTTATGGCGGTTTCCGCAATGCTGCTTGTCCTTACAACGCTGCTTTTTTCCGGTCTGGCAGGGGCAATCGACAGTCTGATGGAAAAGGCGGAGGTTCCCGATTATATGCAGATGCATGTAAGGGATGAGGGGGGCGCGGAAGCTGCGGCAGCATGGGAGCGGGAGGCGGCGGAGATTTCCCGCTTTGCCGAAAGCCGCAGGGAGGTCGGTAAATGGCAGATTTGCGGTTTCCTGAATCTTGATAACAACCGGATTACCCTTGGGGGGCGCAGCCTTTCGGACAGCACTCAGGACAACGGCCTTTGCGTGCAGGGAGAGCATTTTGACTATCTGCTTAATATGGATGGAAAAGTGCCGGAGGTTTTGCCGGGAGAGGTTTTTGTCCCTGTATGCTACCGCGGCAAATATGAGCTGGCGGAGGGGGACGTGATGGAAATCGGCGATTACCGCCTTGTAATTACGGGCTTTCTGCGGGACGCCCAGATGAATTCCATGATGGCTTCTTCCAAGCGGTTTCTGGTGAATGCGGAGGATTACGAGGGGATAAGAAATTTTGAGGTTCAGGAGGAGTATCTGATTGAGTTTCTTCTTGAGGAAAACGCGGATATCAACGCTTTTGCCGCGGCGTACGAGGCGGAGCGGCTCCCGGCAAACGGCCCGGCAATCACAAAGCCGCTGATTCGGATGATGAACGCATTGTCCGACGGAACCATGATTCTGGTAATTTTTCTTGTGGGTATTGTGGTTTTGCTGATATCCATGCTCTGCGTCCGCTTTCTGTGCCTTACGCAGATGGAGCGGGAGCGGAAGGAGGCGGGAATGCTAAAGGCTCTTGGCGTGGGAGGAGCGCAAATCCGGCGGATTTATATGGCAAAGTATATTTTCCTTTCTGTCTGCGGCGGGCTGACCGGGCTCGGGGCGGCTTTCTGCATAAAGGCGCCGATGGAAAAACAGATACGGGAGTTATACGGCGATGCGGAGAGGGGACTGGCGGCGGCGGTATTAGCCTTAGGGGCGGCGGCTCTCGCAGAGGGAGCGATTCTTTTTTCCGTAAGGCGGTCCTTAAAAAAGACAGAGAGGCTCTCGGCGCTGGAGGCAATGTTTCAGCCCCGGGAGAAAAGGGGAGGAGGGCAGTATCTGATTATCGGACTCGTGACCTTTGCCTGCACCTTTCTTTTACTCGTGCCGCAAAATTTATACAATACCATGTCGTTGCCGGACTTTGTCACTTACATGGGAATCGGGAGCGGCGAAATACGCATGGACATACGGCAGACCGCAGATATCAGAAAGGTGACGGAAGACATCGCCTCTGCTTTGGCGAAGGATAAGCAGGTGGAGCGGTATGCGGTGCTGACCACAAAGGCATGTACGGCGTATCTTCCGGCGCAAGGGCCGGAGGCCGATACTTTTGCGGGTCCGCCCGCGGATGGTTTGACTTCGGAAAATCTGAGGGAAACTCCGATACCGGAAAATCTGAGGGAAACTCCGACACCGGAAAATCTGCAAGAAACTTTGACGCCGGAAAATCTGCAAAAGGCCGGTTTGAAAACGGTTAATCTGGCTGTGGAGACCGGCAGCCACGGGGTATTTCCGGTGGAGTATCTGGAAGGGAGGCTGCCGGAAAAGCAGGGGGAAATTGCATTATCCGTTATGAACGCAAGGGAGCTGGGGCTGTCCGTCGGCGATTTTATGGGGCTGGCGGAGTACGGCGTGATAAAAAATTACAGGGTTTGCGGCATTTATTCCGATATCACAAACGGGGGAAAGACGGCGAAAGCATATGACGCGGGAGGCGATGGGCCTGTTATGTGGAGCGTTTTGTATGTTTCCCTGAAGGATTTTGCGGAGAAAACCGAGGAAAATCCTGCAGGAAGACAGGAGGGACATTTTGTGAAACAGTCCGCGGGAGACTTTGGGGAAGAGGAAAAATGGATGGAGAAATACAGGGCCATGGGAGCGGACGTTACCCATATTGCGGATTACGTGCAGGATACCTACGGTCAGACGCTGGGGCAGCTCCGGCTTGCCCAGCGTGCGGCGGCGCTTATCGCGGCGTTTGTGACCGGCGCGGTGGTTTGGCTGTTTATCCGCCTGCTGGTGGAAAAAGACCGCTATGCGATTTCTCTGCACAAAGCGCTGGGCTTTACCGGAGCGGATATGAAAAGGAGTTATTTTGTAAAAGGGATGCTTCCCGTTATTGGCGGGATGACAGCCGGGATTTTTATCGGAAATCCGCTGGGGGAGAGAATTTGCGGAGCGGTAATGAAATCCTTTGGCGCGGAGGGCTTCCGGTTTGCCGCCTCACAGGGCATTGCGCCTGCGGGGAGGTTGGCGGTGATTGCGGTTCCGGCAATTCTGGCAGTATGGGGCGGCACAGCATTCATCGGGAGGATAAAGGCTTTCGAGTGTTGTAACGGGCGCGAGTAGGAGGAAAAAGGCAATGGGTAAATTACTGAAAATAGAAAACCTGAGCAAGGAGGGAATACTGTCTTCGGTTTCCTTTGAAATGGAGGAGGGGGAGATGCTGGCGGTTATGGGGCCTTCCGGTTCGGGAAAGTCCACGCTTTTGTATCAGGCCGCGGGGATGGATGCGCCTTCCGGCGGCAGAGTGTGGCTGAAAGAAACGGAGATTACCGGGCTTGACGAGGACGGAAAGGCTGCGCTTCGGCTACACCGCATGGGCTTTGTATTTCAGCAGATGAATATGCTGGCAAATTTAAATATCCTGGATAATATTCTGCTTCCGGCGATACAGGCGGAAAGAAGCCGGCGCAGGAAGACAGGCGTAAGCCGGGACGTGAAAGGGTGCGCGAACCATGGCATGAATGCAAACAGAGGCCGGGACGTGAAAGAGTGCGCAAACCGTGGCATGAATGCAAACAGAAGCCGGGACGTGAAAGAAGGAGCGAACCGTGGCATGAATGCAAACAGAAGCCGTGGCGCAAAGAAAAGAGGGCCGGGAAAGTCCGTGGAAGAACTGACGCAGGAGGCAAGGGCTCTGATGGAAAAGCTGGGCCTGTCGGGTCTGGAGCAGCGAAGAATTACGCAGGTTTCGGGAGGACAGCTTCAGCGGGCATGTATCTGCAGAAGTATGATGAATTCGCCGGAGATTTTGTTTGCCGACGAGCCCACCGGCGCATTGAACCAGAGCGCGGCAAAGGAGGTTATGGAGGAGCTGATGAAACTGAACCGGGAAGGAACGGCAATTTTGATGGTAACCCATGACAGCAAAGTGGCAGGCTGCTGCGAGCGGATTTTGTACCTTCTGGACGGGCGAATCCGCGGGGAGCTGCGGCTGGGAAAGATGACGGCGGGGGCGGACAACCGGAATCCGAAAAAGATGACGGGCGGGGCGGACAACCGGAATCCGGGCAAGTCGGCAGCCGGGGCGGGGACTTTGAATCCGGGAGGGGAAGAATTTTGGGCGGAAAAGCAGAGAGAAAAGAAGGTCAAAGAGTGGCTTTCCCGGATGGGGTGGTAAACCAATTTCCCCCTCCGATTGGAATTCCGAACGGAGGGGGATTATCTTATCCTATATATAACTTCTACTGCGTTTCATTCAGATAGAGCTGTACCCGGTTCTGCACGACCGACGCCACATCGTCCGGCCCTTTCTGGCCGCTGAAATATGCTGCGGCTTCCTCAAGGATGATATTCAATATATCTTTATCCATACGAGCTCCGTTCTGTGCGATATTTATCATTTCCCTTACCCGGTCCACCTGCTCCTTTGTGGCGGCGTAAACCTCTGTGGAATAGGATTCTCCTCCCATGGTGCCGCCCCATGCCATTTTGGCAATCTCCTTCTCATTGCCGTTTTCGTCTGTGATGTATTCCGGCGTCATTTCCTTTTCGAGCTGCTTTTCAAGGGCGGATTTTAATATGGGGAAACCGCCGTTGGGAGAGCCAACGTTTTCCTGCCGCTCTTTGGAAACGTTGAAGCGGATGAATTCCCACACCCCTTCCTTGTTTTCACAGCCCGAGCCCATAGCGACAGTGGTTCCGTTGGAACGGAAGGTAAGACCGCTTTCCCCGAAGGTGGGATAGCCAATCAGGTTTACCGGCCCCCCGAACATAAATTCATATACCTGATAATGGGAAACGGAAGTGACATATCCGTTGTCCAGCAGAGTCCTTCCGCTCTTTAAATCATCCAGAGTGGAATCATCGGTTGCCTCATTGGCGAAACGGTTGGCAAATTCCAGAATTTTCTTAAATTCCTCTCCGGTAAAGTTACATTTGCCGGTTGCCGCATCTATGAACAAATCCTGATTCATGGTGCACATAATCCGAAGAATGCCCGACTTGTCCGTGTTGGGCAAAAGCTTTGCCCCGTTTTCCGCGGAATCCATCAGCTTTATGACGTCGTCCACCGTCCAGGTTTTGGCGTCTCCGATTTCAGAAACCTTGCCCACCAGAGATTCCACCCCGTACCAGGGCATAATCGCGTACAGCTTTCCGTCCCGCTCATAGGCTTTCAGGGCGCTCTCCACATAGTCGTCCCTTGCCATGGTCTCGTCCGCGTCAAGATAAGGGTACAAATCCTCGACAGCGCCCACCGATATCAGCGTTTCCAAAGACATGGGGCAATAGCTTAAGTCTATGATATCCGGGAACTGTCCGCTCTCAAGCTCTTTGGAAAAGATATCCTTCTTTTCCGTATAGTCCATGGTGGCGTCCCCGTATTCCTTTATCATAATACGGTACTTCTGGCTCTGCCTGTTAAATGCCGCGATATCTCTTTCGGCAAAAATGGAAGGGAAATAGGTTCCGTAGGTCAGGATAATCTTTTCCTCCACCTCCGACGCGGGCTTGCGGGTGAGCGTGATAAGCTCCGTTGCGCCCCCTTCGGTCATAAAATCGGAGGTCAGAGCAGCAATCCGGCCCTCAGGAAGCAGGGCGACGGAAGTAAGGTTGTTGGAATTGATATCGTAATCCGTCCAGCGTAAAATTTCCGTCGGCGCCTCGTCTGACAGATTGCAGGACAAAAGGACGCCGTTCGCCGTATACAGAAGGTCTGTGTCCGTTCCGCCCTGATAGGTTCCGTATTCAAAGGTAATGGGGCTGTCCACCTGTGTAAAGTCCGACTGTCCCGGAACCACCTCATTTATTATAAAACCAAGGGCGTCGTCATAATAGGCGGCCCCTACTTTTCCGTCCTTCATCTGGAAAAAACAGTTAATATACTGCCCGAGGCTTATCTGACTGTACACGCTGCCGTCCGGCTTTAAGACATAAACTTCCTGTCCTCCGTTTATGTAAAAGTTGCCCTCCCCGTCTGTCAGAATATCGGAAATATAAAAATTCGGCGCCTGCAGTAAAGCCTCGCTGACATCCAAAGACGCCAGCTCGCCCCCGGCTACATCCAGCGTCTTAATCAGTATCTGCTCCGCCGCGGTGACATCAGCGTTATACCGCGTCAGACCCACCAGCAGATTTCCATCCAGGCTCATATTCAGGCTGGTGATATACTGGTTTTCCTCTAAGGCAACCGGCACATCCGCAGTTTCCTGACTGTCTATATTCATGGAAACCAGCTTCGTTCCGTCGCCTGCATATTCCAGATAAAAAATATTCCCGTCCTTTCCCATCGCCGTTTTTCCAATGTTGCTCCCGGCGCTTCCAAGAGTACGGTATTCCGGTACGTAGACATACCCGTCGTCGTCAATGCTTTCCGTACCGGCGGCATTATTGCTGCCTTCGGCATCGGCTGAGGCTTCCTTTTCACCGGTTCCTTCGGTCTGCTTTCCGCATCCGCCGAAAATAAACGCCGCGGTCAGCGCCATCACTGTGCACAATACAATTTTCTTTTTCATTTTTCCCTTCATTTCTGCGCTGCTTTGTTGCGCATACCAAGTTTGTGGATGCAGCGCAGACACAAACTTGTAGAGTGAAAGATTTGAAAAATCTTTCACTCTTCCCTCCGTTTCTGTGATTTTTCATACTAAGTATACCATACCACAAACTGTAATATGGCACAATGATTTACAGGGAAAAAGATTGGACAGATTGCCTGTTAAAGCGCCAGAATAAGGTGCAGCTGGTTGCCGGCAAGGTCGGGAACATAGACATTTATGGTGTCTTCCAGCCCGAAAAAAGTAAGACAGCCGTTTTCTTCGTCAATACTGTCAGGAAGAATCTTTTCTCCCGTGAGACTCACAGCCTCCACCTTGTCGTAATCGACACCCGAAACAGAGTCGGAAAGATACAAATAAATGAAATTCCCTTTTCGCGTGCAGGCAGTAGCAGCGGGAGCTTCGCGGTCAACGGCGGATACATCCACATACCGGGTCTGGTATTGCCTGTTGGCAAGGACTACGGTTACCTCCATCCGGCCGTTTACAGGCGGCTCGAGAGAATAAACGTGGGAATCCGTCTCATAAACAGGGACATTGCGGCCTTCTATGACGGCGGTCACCCGCTCAACCAGCATAAAGGAGTCTACCTCGAGCCGGTAGACAGGATTAAAATCCGCAGAGCCGATACTGTGTTCCGACGCCTGCTTTTCAATTGTGAAGGAGGAAGGGATAAACAAAAAAGGCAGCAGCAGAAAAAGCACCATGATAATCACAAGGATGGTGCGCTGCAAAGTAAACCGTTCGCGCCGGTAATTACTGTAGGAGGCCAAAACCTCGAGAGGAATCGAGCTTTGCTCCCTTTGATTCGCCATAAAGACCTGCTCCAAAATTCTGGAAGCATCGTCAAGGCTTAACTGGGGAGCTGATGATTTGTGAAATTTTTTCATACGGAAAACTCACCTTCCTGAAAGTCAAAACAGTTTTTCATTGTCCGTTTCTTTTACGTAAATGCGCCGGTTGGAAAGCGCAATTAAATCTGTAATCGTCTGTACGGATTTGTTTTCCCGATATGCAGTACCGTACCGGTAGAGAATGGGCGCAGCATCGGTTTCGGAATTATAAAGACCCACCCGGTCAGCTACCCGTTCCAGAAAAACATTGAGCCTGTGGGCGGAGCAGTTCTCAAACAATGCGATAAACTTGTTGCCGCCGTTTCGTCCTACAAAACATAAATTTATGGAAGACGCCTGCAAAATACCGGAAAAATCATAAATCAGCCTGTTGCCCTTCATATGGCCGTATTCCCGATTGACCTCCCTGATATTGGTCAGGTCAAACATAATACATCCGATATTCCGGGGGAGCGGCCGGTCGAGATATTTTTCTATGAGACTGTCACAGCTGTAGCGGTTGGCAATGCCGGAAACCGGGTCCTGGGATACGGCGTAATCGAGCTCCTTATAATCCTTCTTGAAGCTGGAAAAAAGACTGAAATCCATAAAAATGAACAAAAAGGACAGGACAAAGGAAACCCACAAAAGAATGCAGAGGGCGCGGACATGGGCATCATCGGCTACCGTCCGGTAAAGCGCCGAATCCGTCAGGATAATCAGGAGACTTACCCCTGCTAAAATCACGAAAAGAATCAGTTGAATGGTTTTAAATATATCAAATTTTTTCATGGCATTTTTCCTCTTTCATTTCTGCGGGGTCTTGACTTCCGCGGTCAGCGGGCCAGGCGGGCATGTTTGCATACACATTTGATTCCTGCCGCTATGAGTCGGTCAGGGATAGGATAAGCTGAAGCCTGTTCCCGGCAAGGTCGGAAACATAAACATTTATTGTTGCCTCCAGATTGGAAAAGGTAACGCATCCGCTTTGTGGCTCCACGGAAACCGGCGTTACAGGCTCCCCGGTCAGTGAGACTGCCTGTAGACTGTCATAGTCAATACCTGAAAGCCCATCCGAAAGATAAAGATAAACGAAAGAGCCCTCCCTGCAGCAGTCAAGGGCAACTGGACTGTCCCGGTCAACAGCGGTAACGTCAACATATTCCGTCTTGCTCTGCCCGTTAATGAGAGTAACGGCAACCTCCATTTGCCCGTTAGATGCAGGTTCCGCCGCATAAACGTTGGTCTCCGTTTCATACAGCGGGACGGGGCGTCCGTCTATTGCCGCATACACGCTCTTTGCCGGGATAAAGGAATCTAAAATAATATTGTAAACCGGATTGAACCCGCCCTCCGCCATTTGATTTTGGATGGTAAAGGACGCCGGTATGGACAATACAAATAAAAGCGCCAACAGGCAAAGGAAAACAAGGACGCCGGCAAAAACCGTTTTTTGAAAGAGCCGTTTCCTCTTATGGTAAAGGCAGTTGGCAATCAGCTCGTCTAACGGAATAGAGTTTGGCTCCGCACCGGCGCTTTTAAGCGCCTGCTCCAGAATCCGGCTGGCAGTTTCTATATCCAGGTTGGGTGTGGATGATTTGTGAAAAGGATTTGGAGAAATATTTTTCATAGAAAAAAGGCACCTCCCTGCTGACCAAGAATTTTACCAAGGTGTTCTTTCCCGCGTTTCAGATACCGCTTGACCGAACTTTTGCTGATATCCATAAGCTCGGCAATCTCGTTATGCTTCAAATCCCGGTAAAATTTCAGGATAATTACCTGTGCCTCTGTAAAAGGAAGGGTTAAAATCTGATTCATCAGATACTTTTCGGAATCGACCTGAACGACTAATTCCTCAGCGCTGCGGACCGTAAAATCGATTTGGGGGGGGTATTATGGGACTCTGAGAGTTCTTCGTCGGTGAAATAATCGAAACCGATGAGTTCTTCATTGTAACGCTCCTGACGCTGATGGAGATGAAAACATATACGAAAATTAATCTGATTCAGCCACGCAATAAGGAGCATGGGGTCCCGTAACTTCGAGAGATTCCGAAGCGCGGTGATATAAATTTCCTGCAGGGCGTCCTGGGCAAGAAACTCATCCTTTAAGTAACTGTAAGCAAAATTATACTGTTTCTGATACGTTGCCGCATACAGTTCCGCAAATGCATCGCTGTCGCCGTTCTGCGCATTGATAACCAAATCCGCAAGATAATTATAGTCTAAAACAACCATATGCAGTCTCCCCCCTGAAAAATCTGTTTTTTCACAGGCAGTATAACACAACTTTTTTGAAATGTAAAAAAATATTTTTTTTAAAAATATTCTGAAAAATTCTGACCCCCCAGCCCTTTTTCGACACACTTCACTTATATAAGGGATAGAAATGATTCCTGAAAGGCTTTGGAAAATGCTGAAAATATAATTTTAAGGAAGGGGAGAGAGAATGAAAAAGAATCTCAAAAGAAACTTTAAGCGATGGATTGCTTTTGTTCTGGCGGTTGTGATAATCATGACAACCTGTGTGTATTCTTCGGACGCGTATTTGCGTGCGACGGATAACCCGGAACAGACAGAAGCAGTTCAGGAGCCGACCGTGGTGACGGACACGATAGTACCGGAGGATATCCCGGAAGAAGTTATCGAAGAAGAAACTGACGAGCCGGAGGAAGAGGAGGAAATCCAGCAGGAGACGCCGGAGGAAGAGATTGAGGATACTTCGGATGACGATGAGCCGGAAGAACCTGAACCGATTCCGAATGACGAGACGGAGGAGAATGAGGAGAAGCCTGCTGACACTCCCGAGGCAAGCCCGGAAGAAAACCCGGAGGAGACACCGGAAGAAAGTCCCGAGGCAAGTCCGATAGAAACACCGGAAGGTGAGCCGACGCCGATACCTTCGCCGGAGGCAACAGCGACACCGTCAGCAACACCGACGGCGAGCCCGGAAAGAGAAGAAACCTACGGATATGCCGTTTACTACTATTTTGACGGCGTAGAAGATAAGAGCGTCAGAGTGGAAAAGGAAGACGGCGTATTAGGAGAAGTGATTTTAACTTCTGTGGAAAGCGCGGCAGTACATAATGGAATGAATTATGTGCTGGACTATGTGGAAAATGAAAATGGAAAGGTAAGCGATAATCCCGATAATAATATCGTGCGGATATATTATGTGCTTGCAGAAGAAGATGCAAAGGTATACACAGTTGTACTCGAGCACATTCTTTCAACAGATAATCTGGGAACCTTCCGGTCAGAGGAAACAATCAGGCTGACAGATAAAGATTTGGCGGACGGAAGCGTAAACCTGATTGACCGTGCATACAGCAGAGAAGGAATGGAATGCGTGACAGGAGAGGTTGTACTGTCAAAGGATGATTTCGACAGTGAGTATCAGGCATTTGCAAGGATTGATTACGGAGTTGCCGACGGCTGGGTAGCCGTTTTAAGAGGAAGCGGCTCTGCACCGGCCTCCGGCAGCCCGCGGCGTGCGCGTGCGGTTTATGTGGGCAAGATAGATGATGTTGAATTTGTAAAAGCAGGGCAGATTCCGGTCAGCATCAGCTTTGTATATGAAGACGGAAGTATAGCCCTGGACTCGGAAACTGTAATGGTGGAGGAGGAGAACGGGGAATATAACTTTACGCATTCCTTTAAAGGAATTGCGGGATATACGGCGGAACTGGATGAGGCTACTCCGGATGAATACAACATTAGTGGAAGTGCCGATACCGGATATCAGATTACAGCGAAGCTGGAGTTCTCCGAGGATACGGCGTCAGGCGATAGTGTAGGCGTTGTGTTTAAGGCCGGGGAGGGAGAATATACTGTTGTTACCCGCGTTCCGACAAAAGGAAATAAGAGTGTGACAGACGACCCCGCTACTTATACTGAAACATCTGAAACATTTACAGATAAGAAGGTCGGGGAACTGACGGAAGTAGAGGCTAAGGCGATAACAGGTTTTACGCCAAAGGCTGTGAAGCAGCAGACCGTGACCGGAGACGGAACGACCGAAGTTATTGTGGAGTATGTCCGCAATAATTATACTGTAACATATGATACACAGGGTGGTTCTTATGTTAAGGCTGAAAAGTGGCTTTATGAGGATGAAGCGAAAGTGTATGATGGTGAGAGCGGGAAGCCTGGTAGTGATGAAGTAAGGAAGCTTATCTGTGGCAAAGAGGAGCATACACATGACATATGGAATGGGTGTTACGAGTGGACTGGTCGGAACTGGAATCTCACCTGTACAAAGGAAGAACATACTCATAGTTCAAGCTGCTATTTTGTCTCTCCCGCAGTTCCGCCAACTTCCTCAACATTTGCTCCAGCCCCCACCAGACAGGGATATACCTTTACAGGGTGGTACAAAGATGCGGAATGTACGATTCCCGCAGAGAAGACGATTGCGAGCATAGATTCTGATGTGACGGTTTATGCGGGATGGGAGAAGAAGGAAGTAAGCTATACAGTGCTATACTTTATAGAGAATGCAAATGATACTGATTATTCTTTCTTAAGTAGTGAAATAAAGACCGGATATGCTGGGAACACAGTGACAGTAACCGCAGAAACAGCATCTCCAAGCGGTCTGGATACTAAAAATTTTACATTTAAAAAAGCAACAAGCGCGGCTATAGCGGCAGATGGAAGTACAGTTATAAAAGCGTATTACAGCAGAAATGTATATACATTAACATCAAATAAGAGTTTTAGGATAAATGGTAAGGACCAAAAATTATCCTTATCTGCCAAGTATGGCGCGAATATCACGGAAATTATGAACCGTGAGTGGAATGAGCCGACTGGGAATAAATATGCATGGACATTAACAAATAGTGATAGTAATAAAGTTGCAGTTTTTGACACCATGCCGTCAGGAGGTGGTACAGTCTATAGCTATGAATATCAAGCAACCCGCGAGCAAACATTAAGCTACTGGTTGGAAAATTATAATGGTAGTGAGCAGATAAAATTTGATGAAAGAACATACGGATTATATAAAGAAATAACGGTCAAGTTTAATTATTTGACGTATTCCGCAGATTTTTATGAATTTCCGGATTACACAAAATATAAGGCAATGCATGGCAGTAAACAGCTATGGGGAAATAATAAGGGTAATGTAACCACCAGTAATGGCATGAAAGTTGATTTTTATTATAATGCCAATGATGTTTCCTTAGAACTATTTGGTTATGAGGGAGAAAGAATATCTTTTAATCAGGTAGCAATAGGGGCGGATATTTCCTCTTATTTAACAGAGCCAACGGCTCCGGTTGACGGCGCAGGTTTTAAAGGTTGGTATACAGACCCAGCTCATACAGAAAAATATACCGGTGGTAAGAAAATGCCAACGAGTGGTCTGATTCTTTATGCCGATTGGGATATGCCGAAATACGAAGTCACATTTATGGACGGTTCTGAAACATACAAGGTTCAGGAAGTTGAATACCTCAAAAAGGTAGAAGAAGTAGAAATAATGCATGAGGGCTTTGATTTCCTTGGCTGGTATGCAGATTCTGATTATAAAGAGGAATTTGATTTTAGTCAGCCTATTACCAAAGATATAACTGTCTATGCAAAATGGGATGAAAAATTGGACACTTCCTGTTTGATTCGCCACATAGTAAAGGACGGCGATTCTGAAATAGATATTGTAGAGCCAAAAGAAGTAGTAGGCATGATAGGCGATACGGTAAGTGTGCGTGCAATCAGTTTGAGTGGCGATTATCGCGATTACGTTGCTGATGCGAACGAAAAGAGTATCGTCCTGAGTACGAAAAGCAAAAATGAGATTACCTTTGTTTATTCTCCGCTTAATGCGATTAGATACCGTGTTGAGTATGTATACAATGGAGATATAAAGGCTGAACAGAAAGATATTGAAGCAGAGGCAAAGAGCTTTAGAGTTTATCCCGATAAAGAGATTGGAACAAAACTAAATAAAGAGGGATATAAGATTAAAGAAGGATATGCACAGGCAAATCTCACATCTGACAATAGCAAAAATGTTGTCAGATTTGAGCTTGCGCCAAATGAGTATGATATTACTTATGCGGGAATTGATGATGATACGAACACCCCGGTAACTATCACAGTCCCCGACGCCAATCCGAAAAAGTATACGGTAGTATCGGAGGACATTCCATTAATGTGGCCTTCCTTTGACACGGAGGAATATAATTTTGAGGGATGGACAACAAATGGAACAGTAAACGGTGAGAGTCAGGAAAATACCTTAGTTAAAGATATTGTAATCGGGAAAGGTTCCATAGGACGTTTGACCTTTACGGCGCATTTTACAAGAAAACCTGTAACACTCAGCTATGATGGAAATGGACATACCGGTGGAAAGACAGATGCGACCAAGGGAAAAGTTGGTAAACCTATTACGATTGCACAAAATGGTTTTGAAAAGACTGGTTATACATTTGTCGGGTGGAATACACAGGCAGATGGACAGGGAACATCATATAGTGCTGGTCAGGAGGTTACAATCAGAAAACCGCTAACGTTGTATGCACAGTGGGAAGCAAATAAGAATGTAAGCTACACAGTACATTATTATCTAAAAGATACGACAACGAAGGTAGCGGACGACAAAGTGGAGCAGAACAAGACGTTTGATGCGGAGTATACCGAGAATGCGGTAGTGGTACAGGGCTATACAGCAGTAGAACCTACGACGCAGAGCTTCACATTAGATAGCTTGAATAAGGAGATAACCTTCTATTATACGGCGGACGATGCCGAGATAACGTTTGTGACGAACGGGGGAAGTGCGGTAGAGCCCATGAAGGGAGTAACCGGTGGGGAAATAACGAACCGGGCAATGCCGACAACAAATAGAACCGGCTACACGTTCAACGGCTGGTATGGCAATGTGGGGCTGACGGGAGAAGAAGTAAGAAGCCTTCCGGAGAAATACCCGGCAGGGACGACAACGTATTATGCCGCATGGAAAGCCAATGAGAATGTAAGCTATACAGTGCATTACTATCTGGAAGGGACGATGGACAGTGTTGCGGCAGACAAGACAGAGGAAGACAAGACATTTGGCAAAGAGTATACAGAGCATTCAAAAGAGGTGCCAGGTTATACGGTAGTAGGAAGCGGCCAGCAGAGCTTCATGTTAGACAGCCTGAATAAGGAGATAATTTTCTATTACACGGCGGACGATGCCGAGATAACGTTTGTGACGAACGGAGGAAGTGCAGTAGCGCCCATGAAGGGAGTAACCGGTCAGGAAATAACGGACCAGACAATGCCGACGACAGAGAGAACCGGTTACACATTCAACGGCTGGTATGGCAATGCGGAGCTGACGGGCGAAGCTGTAAGAAGCCTTCCGGAGAAATACCCGGCGGGGACGACAACATACTATGCATCATGGACGGCAAAGACAGACGTAAGTTACACAGTGCACTACTATCTGGAAGACACGACGACGAGCGTAGCGGAAGATAAAGTGGAGCAGAACAAGACATTTGATGCGGAGTATAGCGAGAATGCCAAAGTGATACCCGGATATACAGTAGTAGGAGACAGCCAGCAGAGCTTCACGTTAGACAGCCTGAATAAGGAGATAATTTTCTATTACACGGCAGACGATGCCGAGATAACGTTTGTGACGAACGGGGGAAGTGCGGTAGAAGCTATGGAAGGCGTAACCGGTCAGGCGATAATGAACCGGGAGATGCCGACAACAAATAGAACCGGCTACACATTCAACGGATGGTATGGCAATGCGGGGCTGGCGGGAGAAGAAGTAAGAAGCCTTCCGGAGAAATACCCGGCAGGGACGACAACGTATTATGCCGCATGGAAAGCCAATGAGAACGTAAGCTATACAGTGCATTACTATCTGGCAGGCACGAAGGAGAGTGTTGCGGCAGACAAGACAGAGGAAGACAAGACATTTGGCAAAGAGTATACAGAGCATTCAAAAGAGGTGCCAGGTTATACGGTAGTAGGAAGCGGCCAGCAGAGCTTCACGTTAGACAGCCTGAATAAGGAGATAATTTTCTATTACACGGCGGACGATGCCGAGATAACGTTTGTGACGAACGGAGGAAGTGCGGTAGAGCCCATGAAGGGAGTAACCGGTCAGGAAATAACGGACCAGACAATGCCGACGACAGAGAGAACCGGTTACACATTCAATGGCTGGTATGGCAATGCGGAGCTAACGGGCGAAGCTGTAAGGAGCCTTCCGGAGAAATACCCGGCGGGGACAACAACATACTATGCGTCATGGATGGCAAAGACAGACGTAAGCTACACAGTACATTACTATTTGAAAGACACGACGACGAGCGTAGCGGAAGACAAGGTGGAGCAGAACAAGACGTTTGATGCGGAGTATAGCGAGAATGCCAAAGTGATACCCGGCTATACAGTAGTAGGAGACGGCCAGCAGAGCTTCACGTTAGACAGCCTGGATAAGGAGATAATTTTCTATTACACGGCAGACGATGCCGAGATAACGTTTGTGACGAACGGGGGAAGTGCGGTAGCGCCCATGGAAGGAAAAACCGGACAGGAAATAGCGAGCCGGGAGATGCCGACAACAACGAGAACCGGCTATACGTTCAACGGATGGTATAACAATGCGGGGCTGACAGGAGAAAAAGTAGGAAGCCTCCCTGAGAAATACCCGGCAGGGACGACGACGTATTATGCTGCATGGAAAGCCAATGAGAACGTAAGCTATATAGTGCATTATTATCTGCAAGGGACGACGGACAGTGTTGCGGCAGACAAGACAGAGGTAAACAAGACATTTGGTGGAAGCTATACGGAATATTCAAAAAGGGTAACTGGCTATACGGTAGTAGGAGACGGCCAGCAGAGTTTCACATTAGATAGCCTGAATAAGGAGATAACCTTCTACTATACGGCGGACGCAGCACAGATAACGTTTGCGACGAACGGAGGAAGTGCGGTAGATGATATGGAAGGAGTAACCGGACAGGAAATAACGAACCGGGCAATGCCGACGACGGCGAGAACTGGCTACACATTCAACGGCTGGTATGACAGTGCGGAACTGACAGGTGAACCAGTAGGGAGCCTTCCGGAGAAGTACCCGGCAGGGACGACAACATACTATGCGTCATGGACGGTAAAGACAGATGTAAGCTACACGGTACACTACTATCTAGAAGACACGACGACGAGCGTAGCGGAAGACAAGGTGGAGCAGAACAAGACGTTTGATGCAGAGTATACCGAGAGTGCGGTAGTGGTAACCGGCTATACGGCAGCAGAGCCTGCGACGCAGAGCTTCACGTTAGACAGCCTGAATAAGGAGATAACCTTCTACTATACGGCGGACGCAGCGCATATAACGTTTGTGACGAACGGAGGAAGTGCGGTAGAAGCTATGGAAGGGGCAACCGGACAGGAAATAACGAACCGGGCAATGCCGACGACGGCGAGAACCGGCTACACATTCAACGGCTGGTATGGCAGTGCAGAACTGACAGGTGAACCAGTAGGGAGCCTTCCGGAGAAATACCCGGCAGGGACGACAACATACTATGCCGCATGGAGCGCCAATACCGATACTGTCTACACTGTACAGTATCATTACCAGAGTCCTTCAGACGGAGTATATTCAGATGAAGAACCTGTAGAAAAGAAAGGAACAACTGATACGTCGGTGAGCTTGCCAGGAACAGCTCTTATACCGGACACAACAATCCATAAGCTGGAATCGGGCAGATATATTTATGATACGAGTGACAATAGAAATGTTATAAGCGGTAATGTTGAAGGAGATGGAAGTCTTGCATTACATGTATACTTCCCGATTCAGTACACAGTCAGCGGTACGATTGACCATGGTACTGTGACAGAGGCCAGTCAGGATGTACGCTATGCTGCTGCTTCCTCGGCAATGTCTTTCAAAGCAGGCGAAAATTATGTCATTAAATCTATTAAAATTAATGGCGAAGAACAGGAAGTGGAGGATAATCAAATCGAATATATTTATCCGGCACAGACTGCTGTTAGAAGTGATATTGCCGTAGAGATTACAACGGAAGAAATGAACCCTCAACTGACGTTGGTAAAGACAGTTCCAGAAGGTCCCGCAGATAAAGTGGCATATGTACTTGGCGAAACAATCAACTATAAGATTGTAGCGACGAATACCGGTAATCTGACATTAACAGGTATTACAGTAAAAGATGAAATGGTCGGAAAAGAATGGGAAATTGAAGGTGATTTCAAACCGGGTGATACATGGGAGCGGACAGTATCTTATAAGGTAGATGAAGACGATATCAAAGCTGGCAAGGTGGTTAACAGCGTGACGGCGGAGGTGTCTGATTTGGAACCGGATTATCCGGAACCGGAAGTAATTCCTGGTGAAGTAGAATCACCTGTTGCAACTCCCAATCCGAGTCTTTATGTCCAAAAGACAGCATTAGGAAATGACGACCCGAATAAAACCTATGCAAGAGACGAGGTGGTAACTTATACAATCAAGGTTATTAATAATGGGAATGTAACTATTAAGGGCATTCAACTAACAGACCCGCTGACCGGACTTGAATGGAATGTGGGAACGCTTGTTCCGGGCGATAGTGCAATTCCGCTATTAAGAAAACCAAGTAAAGAACGTACTACCCGATATACAGTGACGTCTGCGGATATTCTTGCAGGTGAGGTGGTAAATACCGCAACGGCTTCAGGAACAGACCCTGATGGGAATATGGTTACCGCAACGGGTACAGAAACTATTAGAATGGCTGCTATTGATACTTCTTACAGTATCACGAAGGAACTTACCAGTGATGCACGTGCTGATGGAACCTATCACGCTGGCGATACGCTCAGCTACCGGATTACAGTAAAAAGCGATGCAAACGTAACACTTGAAAATATAGTAGTTACGGATACGCTGAGTAATAATGTAACAGGTGCGGTGAACTTTACAAAGCTGAAAGGAATTTCTGCAAATGATGCAGGAGCCCTTGCGCAGGCGGGAATTACGCTTAATCCTGACAATACTGTGAAAATAGGCAGCTTGGAGCCTGATGAAGAAGTAGTTCTGGAATGCGAATATGTAGTAACCAGTGCGGATGCGGCACTTAATACACAATTAGGAATAACAGATAGTGAAAATGCCGGAATAAGGAATACAGTAAGGGCAACGGCAGACACTGTGAATCCTCCCGGTAAAGACCCTGTAGACCCGGAGGAGGAAACAGGAGAGTCAGACCCGGCTGAAACGGAAGACACATATACATTGACAATCCAATACCAATATGCAGATGGCACTATGGCAGCAGATGCAGTAACACGTTATTATCCGGTTGGCGAGACCTATGTAGTAGCTTCACCTGTAATTGCAGGCTATAACAGCAGTCTGGCAGCGGTAACAGGCGTAATGCCCGATAGAGATGTCAATGTGACGGTTGTTTATTCAATACCCACACCGCCGACACCTCCGACGCCCGACGAGCCGGAACCTACGCCGCCGATATCACCGGAACCTCCGACACCGCCTACACCTGACGAGCCAGAACCTCCCGCACCGCCAGTACCGCCCACACCAGAAGAACCTGAACCTCCCGTAGAGCCGATTGTTGAACCCGCAGCACCTGTTGTTCCCGGTCCGGCAGCGGCAGCCGCGGTACAGGTAGTAATACCGGCAGCACTGACAGCGGTTGGAGATGAGGAAGTGCCTTTAGAGGGAGCGCTTATTGATGTGGATGACGATGGAAACGTTACAGTCATTCCGATAGAGGAAGAAGAAATCCCTCTCGACAACAGAGAACTCGACGACCACAAGTGCTGTATCTTAAGCTTCCTGCTGATGCTGGCGACCCTGATTATCTACTCATGGTTTACACACAGCATGAAGAAGCGCCAGAAGAAGCTGGCTGAGCTGAAAGACCAGTTAGCGGAGGAGACGCTGAAAAGGCAGCTTGGAATCGCAGACACGAAAGAAAGTGCAAGGTAAGGACGCGCAGAACAAAGAATGAATGTGAAACTGAAAACAGCAGATGCCCGAAGCGTACCGGAAGCGGTACGTGGAAGGGCGGATGCGGAACTGGAAATGAAAGAGGTAAAAATATGTGGATGAATTTATACGGTTTTACACACAACAGTTTAGGCATGCACTTCTGGGAACTGCCGGCGCTCCTTGCAGGAGTAATTACACTGGTAGAGCTTGTGGTGCACAGCCATAAACAGAAGAAGCGTGAAAAACAGTTTGATGAGGACAGAGAAGAAAGGCTGAAAACCATTCAGCAGGAAACAACAGGAAATCCTGCAGCTTCAAGGTGACGGGAAGGAGGACTGAATATGTCATATATTTTAGAACATACCACACTGGGCTTTTGCTGGTGGGATTTACCGGCGCTCATTATCCTGATTGTGGTGATTGCGGCTTTTGCCTGGAAGCACCATGATATGAAGAAGCAGGAGAAGGATTTGGAAGACCAGATATCGAAGCTTTATGCAGACGACGCAGTACCGTTAAAGAGCGGGAAAGCTTGACAGTAAGCTGGCTTGAATAATGAAAACCAGGAGGGAGTCGCGGGCAACCGCGGCTCCCCTTTATAATTAAGGAAGAAAAATTTTTACTTTAGTATTTTTTTATAAATTTGTAATTGACATTTTTACCGGATAATTGTACAATAATGTTGTAAAAATGTGAAAATCAATTCGCCATGACGAATCCTGTCAGGCAGAATATCTTTGGCA
>CAJTMW010000030.1 GCA_910577275.1 uncultured Lachnospiraceae bacterium | reverse complement strand
TTTCTGCCAGTACTTCATCCCTTTCCCTGATGAGAGGGAAATAATCCTTTAGTTTAGATGTCATTAAATTCCTCCTTATGCTGTGTTTACAGTTACAGTGTTCTCTTATCTTCTTTCATCCCATTAAAGTAATTGGATAAACCGGCAGAAAATGCCGAATGTGCGAAATGCACATGATAAAAAATATAAAGATACTTTGAATTGATAATAAAAGCTGTCACGCTTTGCACGTCAGCTTATTATATAAAATAACGCATTTGCGGAGTATTGTCAAGTCTGTTTTACTGTCATAAAATACTCCCGCTGTTTACCGCAAAGAGTCCGCTCTGCTGCAAACAGCGGGAAATGTAGTTTAAATTTCGGCTTTTACAGATATTGAAAGGGCTCTCCGGCATCAATAAACGCAATCGGAAAATCGGTAAATCTTTCTTTCAGCCATTTTTCCATGTATTTCATCCCGAATTCCTCGCTACGCTCATGCCCTAATGTGAGCATTCCTTTGTTGAATCCCATCTGGTAAGCGTCGTTTAAATATGCACAGATAGTCCATTCCGTGATGTCCCCTGCCACCATCAAATCCAGATTGTCACGCTCCATTACCTGCATGGGCATCACCTCGACCCCAAGTCCCAGGCTTCCTCCGCCCACCAGTATGCCCACTCGTTGGACTTTCATATCCGGCGAACCGATTATCTGAATGGTATCCATATGAAAAATCCTCTTAAACTCCTTTGCCAGTCCGCCGAGCGTTGTCACGGGAATCTCATAAATCCAGGGCTGGGGCTCATCCCTCCGAAGGTAATCCCGCCATCCCAGCTCTTCAATCAGCCCTTCATAAATATAATCCACCTCGGAGCCTGTATGCATGTGGTCATGAAGGCGCCAGATGGTTACCCCGTGTTCCTCTATATATTTCCTTTTGGCAAGATACACACTGTCGTTTTCGCACCAGTCCGTCTTATCAAAGCAGTTGAACCAGGTAGGCTCATGGGTGATAATAAAATTTTTTCCCTGCCGCACCGCCTCCTTAATCACGTCAAAGGTCGCCATAAAGGTAGTTGCCACCCCGGTTACCTCCGCGTCGGGACTGCCGATTGGAATAATATCGCAGGTGGGGCTGATTTTTGCCCCGCCGCACATATCCATAAGAATTTTGTCAATTACCTGCTGTACCGTCCATTTTTTCATCTGCTCAGTCTTCCTTTGCCGCTTTGCCGGGAACCGGAACCACTGTGCCTCCGATTTCGCAGTCCGGCTTTTCAAACAGGAACTTTTCGGGAAGCGTCACATGGAAAGCTTCTCCCACGTCCCTGAAATTATCCGCCGTAATCGTCTGAAGCTTCCTTGGCACAACAGAATAAATTTTAATCAGAATTTCCGCCGATTTCTCCACCGTATGTAAAAGCCCGAATGTCAAATCAAAATTTTCTCCCGAGCAGAACATTCCGTGATGGGCCCAGATAGCCACGTCATACTGTTCCATAAGCCTGCTTGTCTCTACTGCAATATCCCGTCCTCCGGGCACCATCCATTTTACCACGCCTACGCCCTGCGGAAATACCACCGGACATTCTGTGGCGGCTTCCCACAGTTCTCTTGTAAACACTTCGTCCTCCAGAGGAAGTATAAAAGTCAGCGCAATAATATTGGTGGTATGCGCATGGTAGATTACCCTGTGCCTTCCGTCCGTCACCCGCTTTTTCACTTCATGGTTCATAAGGTGGGTGGGAAGCTCGCTGGTGGGAACGCCGCCCTCCACAAGTCCCCAGCGCAGGCGGTAGTTTTCTCCCTTATCGTCCAGCTCGATAATTGCAAGGCAGGCCTCCGGGTCCACGATAATATTCCTGAAATATTTCCCGCTTCCCGTCACCAGAAAATACTCCCCGGCAAGTCCCGGCACGCTTGCGCCGATGGGCATCCAGCCGTTGCCCTCACCCAGCCTCGGTTTAATCTCGTCCACTTCCTCCGGTTTCAGGCGGTAAGATAAATTTCCTCCGTTTCTCTCATGCCATCCCTGCTGAAAGCCGTCGTCCGCCATTTTGATAAAGCCGCGCACAAATTTTGTATCTAATATCCTCATAAAAAACCTCCTGTAATTTCTTAATCTCCATATTACGCCTGATTTTCATTCAGCGCAACAGATTTTCTTTATATTGTCCAAGACGGTCAATTTTCTATCCATTTTTATTGACTGCTCTGGTATTTTTTCACTTTTTGAATCGTCCACTTTCATTAATTAACTGCAAACCATTCATCAAAAAAGTGGGTAAAAACAAAGAAATCCCCAATTTCCACAGAGTTATCCACAATGACACTTGTGTCATTATAGGCGACTCATTTACTTTTTTCCACAAAATACGACGTCATTTTCCCCGAAATCCTTCATTTTCTGACAATTTCCCCGTTTTTTGCACCTTAATCCTGCAAAAGCCTGTCCCTGCGAAAAAAATCGGCATGTGAAAGTTATCCACATGCCAAAATCTGATTTTTCCACGACAAACTTTTCAATCTCCGTTACAGCCACTCGTCCCAAAACCTTTCCAAACGCCGGGCGGCCTGATTCAGGGACACCCTTTCAAAGCTTTCCCATTCCCGGGGAAACATTTTCAAATAGGACGGGGCGAGGAACCTTTCGTCCAAAAGCGCCACGATTCCCACGTCCTCCGCCGTTCTAATCACTCGTCCCGCTGCCTGCAGCACCTTATTCATTCCCGGATATCTGTAGGCAAAATCAAAACCATTGTCCCCCTGGCTGTCAAAAAAATTCTTTAAAATTTCCCGCTCGTTGCACACCATGGGCAGCCCTGTGCCTACAACAATCGCCCCAATCAGGCTGTCGTTTTTAAGGTCGATTCCCTCGCTGAAAATCCCGCCAAGCACGCAAAACCCAAGCAGCGTCCCTTCTCTTTCCTCCCCGAATTTTGCGAGAAAAGCCTCCCGGCTCTCCTCGTCCATGCTCTCCTCCTGACAGATGCATTCTTCCCTTCCGTCGTCCAGATAATAACTGCGGTAGGCCTCATACACTTCCTGCAGGAACATATGGGACGGGAAAAAAATCATGTAATTGCCGTCCCGCTGACCGGTGATTAAATGAATATAAGTTGCAATATTAAAGTATTCCCTGCCGGAGCGCCTTGTATACTTGCTGGTCACGTCGCCGGCAATAAAAAGCCCCTTCCTCCGGGAGTCAAAAACCGACCGGGCATATACCTCATAATCCCCTTCCGCAGCCCCGAGAAGCCTCTTATAATACTGAATCGGAAGAAGTGTTGCCGAAAACAAAATGGAGCTTCTCCCCCGCATCATGCACTCCTGAAGATTCTTAGACGGATTCACGCAAAACAGCCGGATACAGAAACCGCCGTCCGATTCTAACTGCGTGTAAATCACATAATTTTTATCCAGCCTGTCATTCATCAGCAGAAAATGGGAAACCTCAAAATAAAATTCCAGCACTTCCTTCCGAACAGACGCCCTGCCGGAAATTCCGGTAAACCCCTGCGGCAAAGCGCCGGACGGTATGCCTTTCGTCTGCATATCTGCGCCGTGCGCTCCGGCCATACCGCCCAGGATACCTGCAAGACCTTCCTGCTTTCCTTCATTCTCCTCCAGAAAATCCTCCATGGCTGCTGCAAGCCTTGTAAGCGCACCCACAAAAGGAGCCGCTTCCTCCTCGTCAAGACACGCATAGTTCTCGCACTCCCGTTTCAGCGTCAAAAGCTCCCGGTTACATCTCTCTAGCTGCCGGTACAGCCTTCCGTCATACTCCTTTACCGTCTTTTTCAGAGTAAGAAAATCCTCTTTCCGCAGGGACGCGCTGTACATATCCCGCCCCCGCTCCACCAGATTATGCGCCTCGTCAATCAGGAAAATATAATCTTCCCTTATGCCTTCGGAAAAGAAACGCTTTAAATACACATGGGGGTCAAAAAGATAATTATAATCGCATATGACCGCGTCCGCAAACAGGCTCATATCCAGGCAAAGCTCAAAGGGACAGACCCTGTGCTCCCTGGCACAGGCGCAGACTGCTTCCCTGTCAAAATTGTCCCGACTGGTCAACAGCTCGTAAACAGCGTCATTGATGCGGTCGTAGTGCCCCTTTGCATAAGGACAGTAATCGGGATTGCACTCGGTCTCTCCCATAAAACAAATTTTGTCCCGTGCGGTCAATACTACGGATTTTAATTTCAGCCCTTTCTGCCTCATAATCTCAATGGCATCGCTTGCCACGGTTCTCGTGATGGTCTTGGCGGTCAGATAAAAAATGGTCTGTCCTATTCCTTCTCCCATGGCTTTGACTGCCGGAAAAAGGGTGGATATGGTTTTACCCGCTCCCGTAGGCGCCTCTATAAAAAGCTTTCTCTTATGATAAATGGTCTGGTAAACATAAGAGGCCAGCTCCTTCTGCCCCTCACGATAATCGAACGGGAAGGAAAGCCTCTTAATGGAATCCGTTCTTTCCTCCTGCCATCTGACCCGGAAATCCGCCCACCTCCTGTACTGCTCCATCACCTCAAGGAACCATTCCTCAAGTTCTTCCATTTCATATGAAAAATGAAAATACCTGATTTCCTCCGTGTCTATGTTGCAGTAGGTCAGCCGTACCCCGATACTTTTCAGATGATTCTGGCTTCCATAGATATAAGCATAGCACTGAGCCTGGGCAAGATGGACGGGAACCGCCTCCTTCATTTTATGAATGTCCCTGTAGGTTCCCTTGATTTCATCGATTGTAACCACATCTGCCTCTGCGCCGTCCTGATTTTCCTGAACGAGCACACCGTTTTGATTTTCCCAGCCAATCGCGCTGTTTTGATTTTCCTGAATAAGCACGCCGTTTTGATTTTCCCAGCCAATCACTCTGTTTTGATTTTCCTGAACGGGCACGCTGTTTTGATTTTCCCGGATAATCACACCGTCCGCCCGCCCTTCCACACGGATAACATAGTCGGGCGTTTCATACAAATAGCGCAGAAAAACCTCCGCATGATAATCAGCTCCCATTTTTCGCTGAATCATGCGGTGGATTCTTCCGCCCTCCTGCATGGCATTATCGGAAAAGACTGCTCTCCTGTTGTCGATATTCCCGGAACGCAAAATGAATTCCACCAGGTTCCTGACCGATATTTGTATCTCCATATACAAAAACCCCCCAAAAAGATAGTACGCTATCTCCTTTGGGGAGTCAACTTAGTTTGTTCAAATTCAGCTTGCCAGAGCAAGACGGTTTATTACCTTCTCAAAATCGGGGTCATATCCATTGTAGGCTACCGTAAGTATCTGATTTAAATCAAGACCCAGAACTCCTACAATTGACTTGGCATCCACTGTGAATCTGTTATAAAAAACATCAATATCAAAATCACACCTCGAAGCCGCAGTCACAAAATCCTTGACCTCTTCCAGCCTTAGCCGTATTCTACGCTGCATCATCGCTATCACCCTTCTTTCTTCTCAATGCAGATTGCGAAAACGTTTTCTGTTACTTATCCAAAAACTACCACACTACCCTGAATTTGTAAAGATAATTTTCAAATAAATAATAGATTTAATTTTTTCTTTATAATTTTAATACAATTATCTCCGCTTTCATCACTATCATTGACAAAACCCCTGAAAAATATACCAGTAATTTACTCTCCCTGAAATTCCGTCATATAATCCCGGTATCTTAACGGGAGCATATTTCTTTGAAGCCCTTTGTTTTTGCGCTCCTCTATAGGTATCGTATGAAAGAAATGGGTAAACAGTTCCCTGTATTTGTTCTCCCCCTCGGAAAGAACCATTTTTTCCTGCCTTATATTTTCGTCGCCGTATACAAGATACCAGTCCCTCCCGGCCGGATGGAGGGCAAAAATACTACGTATTTTATCGTGAATCACAAAATTTTCCAGAGGGAGCCTGTCGGCAAAATGGGGAACGATAAAGGTTATGAGGTTGTTTTTCGGGCCGATGGGGGCATAAAGAATCCCGCTTTCCAGTTCTCTGAATCGCAGGAACTCCACATGGTAATGCGCCTCGTTGGCGGTAAATCTTGCCAGCTCAAATACCCTGTGTACATAGGGATTTTGCAGATTTCCCATCACCTGCCTTTTATTTTTCATGGAAAGCCCCGCTGCCACCGTCCGGTAGACCGCCTCCGCCTTATCCGCTTCCCCGGAGGCCAGCGCCCGGCAGATTGCCATGTAAGCCCCATGGCCGAATTCCCGCAGCACCGTCCCCGCCACCCTTGCCGCCTTTACCTTATCCGGCGGGCACGGCTCATAAACCGCAAACAGGCGGTAGTTTTCCTCCTCCCCCAGACACAGATGAATCTGCTCCCGGGGCATCTTTTTCAGATAGGCATTATAAATCCCCGTAAAAACTCCCTCCAGGGAATCTTCACAAATCAGATAATACTCTTCCATATGATTTCCGGCCTTTCTCCTATGGCCGAACGCTGTCCTCCGGCCTCTTTCCTAATTTCCGGCTGCCCCTCCGGCTTCCTGTTCAGCCTCCCGCCGCCTGACGGAAGGAAAATTCCCCGGTATCGTCAAACAGCGAAAGCTGCTTATAAGTCATACCGTCCCTGTCAAAGGGAAGCCTTTCCTTTTCTCCAATCAGGTTTCTTGTGATATAGTCCTCGTCCAACTTTGTAGGATACATCATTTTTCCGCTGCATGTAATAAAATACAGCGCCCGTTTCAAAGTAACGCCGATTTTTTTCAGGTCGTCAAAATTAAGGCTTCCGTTCCGCCTTGCCCGGACGATTCTCTGGGCGCTCTTAACCCCGATTCCCGGCACCCGGAGAATCGTCTGGTAGGAAGCCCTGTTAATCTCCACAGGAAACTGCTCTAAGTGCCGCAGCGCCCAGTCCGCCTTCGGGTCTAAAAGCACGTTAAAATTAGGCTTCCCCTCGCTTAAAAGCTCCTGCGCCTCAAAGCCGTAAAACCGCAGCAGCCAGTCCGCCTGATACAGCCTGTGCTCCCGCAAAAGGGGAGGGCCTCCCGGCAGCGCCGGAAGCGACTTGTCCGCATTGACACTGACAAAAGCAGAATAATAAACTCTCTTTAAATCAAACTTTTTATATAAATTCTCCGCCACCATCATAATCTGATAATCGCTTTCAGGAGTGGCTCCCACAATCATCTGGGTAGACTGCCCCGCCGGCACAAAGGAAGGCGCATGCCGGAACGCCACAATTTCATTTTTATTTTGGGTAATTCCCTGTTGAATCTGGCGCATGGGAGTTAAAATATTCTTCCTGTGCTTATTGGGCGCCAGGCTTTTGAGACCGTCGGCTGTAGGCAATTCCAGATTCACGCTCATTCTGTCCGCCAGAAGCCCCAGCCTCTTAACCAGCTCCGGGTCGGCGCCGGGAATCGCTTTCACATGGATATAGCCCTGAAAGCGGTATTTCGTGCGCAGCTTGTGTACCGCCTCATAAATCAGCTCCATGGTATAGCTGGGACTGTACAAAATACCTGAGCTTAAGAATAATCCTTCTATATAATTACGCCTGTAAAACTGAATGGTCAAATCGCAGATTTCATCCGGCGTAAAAGACGCCCGCGGCACATCGTTTGAACGGCGGTTGATGCAGTACTTGCAGTCATAAATACATTCATTGGTGAAAAGAACCTTTAGAAGGGAAATACACCTTCCGTCCGCCCCGAAGCTGTGACAGATGCCGCCTGCCACGGTATTGCCGATTCCCGTTCCGTCTCCCCGCCGCTCCACGCCGCTGGAAGAGCAGGATACGTCGTACTTTGCCGCGTCTGAAAGGATACCCAGCTTTTCCATCAGGGACATCTTCTGATTAAGCTTCACCTGTATTTGAGGTTCCGGGTCTGATACCGCAGTTATGCCAATATTTGCATCCGAATCTATGCACACTATCCCTGAAACCGGATTTCTATTTGTACTTAAAATAAAATCGCTTTCCATAGCCGCGCCCACCCAAACATTTGTTTGTTACAGTATAACACGTCTTGTCATGGAAAGCAATAGTTTTTCGAACATTCGTTTGTATTTATTACTGCGGGGGTGCTGGCTTTTAAGACACACTTTTAAGACAAGACCTCTCCTGCGCGCACCTTCTCCTTCCACTCCTTCACACGCTCCAGCTTTTCCCTGACCTTCGCCTCATCGCCTTCCTTCGTGGGCGTGTAATACTCCCGCCCTTCCAGGGCATCCGGCAGGCACTTCAATGCGGTCAGCTTTTCCTCACTGTCATGGGCATACTCGTACCCCTCCCCATAGTGCAGCTCCTGCATCAGGGAGGTCACTCCGTTCCTGATTTGAAGCGGTACCGGTTCGGTCAATGTCGTCGCCGCGTCCTTTTTTGCCATCTCATAGCCCTTAAAAAGCGCGTTGGACTTCGGCGCCATGGAAAGATAAACCACCGCATGGGTCAGGTTCACATTGCACTCTGGAATTCCGTTAAAATGACATGCCTGATAGGCCGCCACCGCCACCTGCAGCGCGCCGGAATCGGCAATTCCCACGTCCTCGCTGGCAAACCGCACCAGCCTCCTTGCAATATAAAGCGGGTCCTCTCCTGCCTCAAGCATTCTCGCCAGCCAGTAAATAGCGGCATCCGGGTCGCTGTTTCTCATTGACTTATGCAGTGCCGATATCAGATTGTAGTGCTCCTCTCCGCTCTTATCGTAAAGAAGCATCTTTTTTCCCGTGCATTGTTCCAGAATTTCTTCCTGCACCGTAATCGAGCCGTCCGGCTCTATCCTTCCGTTTAAAACCGCCATATCCAGCGTGCTCAAAGCCGTCCTTGCGTCGCCGTTTGCAAAAACGGCAATTGCCTTAAGCAGCCTTTCTTCTATATGAATGATACTGTTTCCAAATCCCCGCTTATCCGTAAGCGCATTGTGCAAAAGCTTCAACATATCCTGCTGTGTCAGGGCATGGAGCACAAACACCTTGCACCTTGACAAAAGCGCCGAGTTAATTTCAAAGGAAGGGTTTTCCGTGGTTGCACCGATAAGAATGATGCTCCCCTTCTCCACATAGGGCAGAAACGCATCCTGCTGCGCCTTATTGAAGCGGTGAATCTCGTCCACAAAAACAATGGTTTTTATCCCCATCATTCTGTCATTCTCCGCCCGCTTCATGACGTCCTTTATCTCCTTAATCCCGCTTGTGACAGCGCTGAAATCAATAAATGACGCCCGTGTCGTATTGGCGATAATCCTTGCCAGCGTGGTCTTTCCCACCCCGGGAGGCCCCCAGAATATCATGGAGCTTATCATGTCCTTATCAAGGATTTGACGCAGCACCTTTCCCGGCCCTACCAAATGCTCCTGACCGATATAGTCATTCAAATTCTGTGGCCGCAGCCTGCTTGCAAGCGGCGCACTCATATTTACTTCCTGTGAAAAAAGCGATAGCTGCTCCATCTCATCCTCCCTGCCGGATTTCTCTTTTTATTTTGAGAAATCTTATGGGAAATGTCAAGGGAATATTCTCCACGGAAATCAATTTTCGGATTCCGGCAAATATCTTCACCTTTACCACGCCGTATTTGCCGTCCTCCCCTCTGTTCCCCCATTTTCCTGTGTTTCCCCGGCCACACTTCCCGTAAAAACAGCTCCCGCGCACAAAACCATAATCACCGCCACGGCAAGAACCGCTATCCCGCTGATTTTTCTGTTTTCAACAATTCCTTCCATTCTTTTTTTCATAAACTTTCCGCCTGCGGTCATCATAGTGGCATTCAAAAGCAGCCCGCTTCGTTCCCCTGCCGAATCAACCATTGAAAGAAGCGCTTCCCCGTAGGCAATCCTTTTTTCCCTGTCAAGCCTTTTTACACATCCCCAGTCGCATGCCAGCTCTCCGTCCCTGACAGACAATCCGGCGGCAATCCACACCAGCGGGTTATACCAGGCGGTAATAAGACACAGCATCCGAACCAGCGACCAGACAGGGGCAAAATGCCGGTAATGAGTCATTTCATGGTTCAGGATAAAGTCCAGCCTCTCATCCTTTTCCCGGCTTTTCTCTCCGGCAACGCACCTTTCAGGTATATATATGGAAGGAAGAAGTCCGAACAGACAGGGCGAGGGAAGCTTATCGCCCGCCGTAAAAACGGCAATCCGTCTTTTGCCCGTTCTAATGCCCATGCTGACTTCCCTCAGCTTTTTCCGCGTCCTTCTCAAATATCTGTAAAGAGAAAGATTCCGCCGGAGAAAAACAGCTCCGATAACCGCCATTCCGACAATCCAGAACCGTACCGCCCAAAATTCCAGCCGTCCAAAGAACGTGGGCGACGGCCCCGCCGGAAACGGCAGCACAATTTCCCCTGTTTCAGGCTCTTTTGACGGAATTTCTTCGAAACCGGCGTCCTCCTGCAGCTGCTCCAACCGCTGCTTCTCTGTTATCTCTTCCAGATATTTCTGATACTTCCGCTCCTTATACTCTCTGCTCTGCCGGTCGCTCTCCTTTAAAATCACCTTTTCCCCGGTCTTCCACAGTCCGGTATTCATAATGCTGAGAGGACTCTCGCCAATCATTCCCGGCCAGAGAATACGGACTGCAGCCAGAAGCCACAGACTGTAAATAAAAACCGGGCTTACCTTTTTCCTGAAAAGTGTTCGGATAATCAGTACTGCCAGAATCAATACAGACGATATGATGATTTTTTCCAATAACTGCATATGGTACCTCCGCTTCACGCATTTCTATGTAAAATTTCCCTTAATTCCTCTATTTCCTCCTCCGTAAGCTGGTTGCCCTCCACAAAGGTACTTACCAGCATTCCAAGGCTTCCCCCGCAGGCGCGGTTCAAAAATGCCCTCGTCTCCTTCAAAACCACGGCCTCCCTGCTTAAATCCGTAAAATAATTCCTGGCCTTCTCCCCTTCCTCGTACCGGATACAGCCCTTTTCCTGCATACGGCGCAGCACAGTGCTTGTGGTACTCTTGCTCCACCCCTGCTTTTCCTTCATTTTATGTACCAGCTGCATCAGCGTTTTGGGCTGCTCCCGCCACAATTCCTCCATGATACACCACTCTGAATTATTCAATGTAACATTTTCCTTCATATTCCCCCCCCATTTCCGCCCGGCAGACGTCAAATGACTGCTTCACAGCCGCCCGGCTCCTGCGCATGTAGGTTGACATATGTAACACTATTAGAATATCCTGTCGCGTTACAATTGTCAACCACTTTCCCGCGGAAATCAAAATTGCAAAAATCTGTATGATATGATATGATTTTTATATGCGGAAAGTATTCTTTCTGATTTTGTAATTGCGAGGTTAAAATTGTGTTAAGAATGTACTATGTCATCATCGTCTCCCTGCCCTTTATCCTGTACTATCTGTGTAAGGTACTGTATATCCTGCGGCACGACGAGAGATACACGGAAGAAGAACGTTACGGGGTTGCCAGAAAGGCGATTTCCATTCTCCAGAGAAACGGATTTATACATACGGATGCCTACGGCACGGAAAACCTTCCCGAATCAGGGGGATATGTCATGTACGCCAACCATCAGGGAAAATATGACGCTCTCGGCATTATATCCGCCCACCAAAATCCCTGTACAATTATGATAGACGACAAACGCTCCCATCAAATCGTCACCACCCAGTTCATTTCCCTGATTAAGGGAAGCCGGCTGGATAAGACCAGCATGAAAACCCAGCTCAAGACGATTCTGGACGTGATTGCGCAGGTGAAAGAGGGACGGCGGTACATTGTTTTCCCGGAAGGCGGTTATTACCGCAACAGAAATGAGGTAAAGGAATTTCTTCCCGGAGCTTTCAAATGCTCCATCAAGTCCCAGAGCCCTATCGTCCCTGTGGTTTTGATTGATTCCTATAAGCCCTTTGAGCTGAATTCCATAAAACCTGTAAAAACCCAGGTGCATTTCCTTGCGCCGATTCCCTACGAGGATTACAAGGAAATGAACACAAGGGAAATTGCGGATTTGACCAGAAGTAAAATTGTGGAAAAAATTCATGAGATTTGCTGTGACGGATGACAAAAGCTGCCACACTTTGCGGTTCTGACTTGCAAAGCGCGGCAGCCTTTTTATATTTTATTAAGTTCTATCTGGTAAGCCGGATATTCCTTCAACTCCACCGGCATGGGAAGCCCGGCTTCCATCAGCGCAGAGCCGAAGTAACGCTTTTTGCTGTCCGCGTCCTCATAGACGGCGTCCGCCTCAAGACCCTTCAGTCTAACGTAGCTCACCGGCATGTTCCCGTGGCTTTCAAGCATGACCACATTCAGCAGGATTTTCTCCTTTTTCCCGTCCATAAACATCCAGGCCGCGCAGAGACCTTTAAGCGGGTCGGTCAGCCGGTAGTAATCTCCCTCGTTGATAAGGCCGGCATACTTCCTGTAACGCTTTACCTGCTCTTTTATCTCTTCTTTTTCTTCCCCTTTCAGCTTTGCCGGGTCAAGCTCATAGCCAAAGGTTCCCGCCATGGCCACTACCGCCCGCGTATTGAGGCTGATATTCCGTCCCGTCTGATGATTCGGCACCGCCGACACATGGGAGCCTACTGTGGATATGGGATAAAAGAAAGAGGTTCCGTACTGTATCTGCAGCCTGTCCAGCGCGTCCGTGTTGTCGCTGCACCAGATTTGGGGCGTGTAGTAAAGCATTCCCGCGTCAAACCTTCCGCCGCCTCCGCTGCACCCTTCAATCAGAATATCAGGATACTTCTGCAGCAGCTTTTCCATAAAATCATAGACGCCGAGAACGTAGTCATAGGCAACCTTTCCCGAGCCGCCGTTTACGGAATAAAAATCAGACAGGCTCCGGTTCATGTCCCACTTGACGTATCTGATATTTCCCTCGTCCAGCACTCTGCAGATTTGGTCGAAAACATGGTCTCTCACTTCCTGCCTTGAGAAATCAAGGACAAGCTGGTTCCTTCCCATCACCGGCTTTCTGCCGGGGTTTTGAAGCGCCCAGTCCGGGTGCTCCCTGAAAAGGTTACTGTCTTTTGAAACCATTTCGGGCTCCATCCAGATACCGAAGGACAGACCGGTTTTTCTGACTCTTTCAGTCAATTCCTTTAGCGTGCAGCCAAGCTTTTTTTCATTGACCTGCCAGTCCCCAAGGCCGCTGTTGTCGTCCTCCCGCTTTCCGAACCAGCCGTCGTCCATGACCACCATATCGATGCCAAGCTCCGCTGCCTCCTTCGCAAGGCCGGCAATCGTCTCTCCGTTAAAATCAAAGTAAGCCGCCTCCCAGCTGTTAATCAGCACAGGACGCTTCTCCTGCATGTATCTTCCGCGGCAGATGTGCTCTCTGATACAGCGGTGATATTTTCTGGACAGTTCTCCAAAGCCCTGATTTGAAAAGCAGAGAATCGTCTCAGGCACCAGAAAGCTCTCCCCCTTAGCAAGAGGGTAATGGAATAAATCGCTCTGCAGTCCCATCACCACCCTTGTCTGGTCAAACTGGTCCTTCTCCGCTTCGCACATAAAATTTCCGCTGTAGACAAAGACCATGCCATAGCACTTCCCGGCGTCCTCCGTGGTGTCCGTCTCTGCAAGTATTACCGCCGGATTGTACTGATGGCTGGAGGTGCCCCGACGGCTCCCGATAACATGGTTTCCGTGGGCAACCGCCTCCCGCTGGGGGATGCGCTCCATGGTGTGCCTGCCGCAAAAGCTTATCATATCATAGTTTCCCGTAATGAAGTCCAGGCAGGCGGAAGCCGCCTTTTCCACAATCACTTCTCCGCCGCCCTGATTGACAATCTCGGCGCTTCTCGTGATAATATCCTCCGCCTCCAGCACTCCGTACAGGAGCTTAACCAAAAGCCCGCTCACACTGTCTTTCATGAGAATTTCCAGCGTATCGGCTTCGTTTTCCCCGGCATAAACCGCCGGAAGTCCTTTTAATCCGTATTTCCCCTTTTTTATTTCATGGCTCACATACCGCAAATCGCAGCATTCCGAGCCGTCCGCGCTCCGGATAATGAGCGCGCTGCTCCGGTAATCCCCTGTTCCAAGCACAGGATACTCCTGAGGCAGCACGTCCATGGAATAGGTTCTGTCCCCCGCCGCGTCAGAGGGGTTCCCGGAGAACCCCCTGTCGTAGTAGGTTAAGAGATAATCCATATCGCCGGACACTTTACTTCCGTAATAAAGATGTAAAAGAAAACCCATGTCATCCACCTTCATCTGATAGGTGGAATGATTCGTCTGCAAGGTAAAAATACGGTTACTCTGCTGATAAAAAACTGCCATGATGTTTTCCCTTCCGTTTTCGTTTTGTTATTGAATATCTTTTGCCTTCCGCACCGCAGATACTCAGCCTGCAAAACCGGCGGCTCTTACTTCACAGCGCCGTTTACGACTCCGTTCAGAATCTGCTTCTGACATATTATATAAAAAATCAGAATAGGAATCAAGGACAACAGGTACGAAGCAAAGGCCAGATTGTAATTGGTTCCAAACTGCGACTGGAAATTAAGCTGTGCCAGAGGCAGGGTGTTCTGGGAGGAGCCAGCCATAATGACCAGAGGAGTCATTACATCGTTCCACACAGCCAGCGCCGTAATTACCGCAACCGTCGCATGCATGGGCTTCATAATCGGGAAAATAATGCTCCAGTAGGTTCTCCAGGTGTTGGCCCCATCCACTCGCGCCGCTTCCTCCAAAGCCATGGGAATATTCACAAGATAGCCGGAGTACAGCATGATATTCATGGGCATATAGAACACCACGTACAGCAATATAACGCCGAACCAGTTTGCCAGCCCCATCTCCGCCGTCTGCTTTGCCAGAGGCATCATCAAAATGGCGAAGGGCACGAACATACCGCTTACAATGAAAAGATACACAAAGTTATAAAATTTGCTGCTTGCCTTGTTCCTTCCCAGGGCATAGCCCATCAGGGAGTGCAGAAGGATGGAAAGCCCCACCGTCAATACGGAAATCAGCAAACTGTTTTTCAGTGAATTCCAGAAGTCCGTCACTTCCATGGCTTCCCTGAAATTGTTAAGGCTCCATGTCTTAGGGAGCGATAAGATACCGCTGATGCTGTTGGTCATTTCCGAAGGCTGTTTGAACGCAATTACAATGGTCAGATAAAGCGGAAACGCAATTGTTGAAAGACCAAGAATCAGCAGAATCAGCACAGGCATATTTGATTTACTTGGTGAAGATGTGTTTTTCATAACTGCTCCTCCTTTGAACTGGAAAATTTCATCTGTGCCACAGAAATAGCTACAATTACAATGAAGAATACAACTGCGTTGGCGCTCTGGAATCCGAACTGTCCGCCCGCCATACCGTTATTGTAAATCAGGTAGGAAATGGACTCCGTGCTCTGGGACGGGCCGCCCTTTGTCAACGCCATAATCTGGTCGAATACCATCAGGAAATTCTTCACGCTCAGCACCATATTGATGGAGAAGAACGGAATAATCAACGGGAACGTGAGGTGGCGGAACTGCTTCCATCCTGTCGCGCCGTCAAGGCCGCCTGCCTCGTATACATCCTCGGGAACCGTCTGAAGACCCGAGATATAAATAATCGTGTTCATGGCAATCGCCTGCCATGCGCAGACAATCATAACGCCAATCCATGCCTTGCTGGGACTGGATAAAATACTGGTGCGCAGCGACTCGATTCCAATCATATCGGCCAGCGCCGGAAGAATGTAGGTGAAGAAATAATTGAATATGTAACCTACAACCAGAGAGCCAAGGATATTGGGAAGGAAATAAGCGCCTCTGAAAAATCCTTTTGCGCGAATCTTGCTGTTAAGACCAAGCGCCAGTATCAGGCTTAAGACGTTGACCACAACGGTCGTCACAAGCGCCAGCTTGATGGTAAACAGATAGGATTTCCCCACACGCGCATCCGTGAACAAATCCATATAGTTCCGAAATCCGACAAAGTCATGACTTCCGAATCCCCTGGAATTCGTGAAGCTGTACATTGCGCCCCGAATAAGAGGAATGGTGTTAAAGCAGATAAACAGAGCCAGAATCGGAATTGTAATCAGTAAAAACGTTCTTTTTCTATCATTTTCATGTTTCATGGCTTTTTACCCTTTCTATTATAGTCCATTGCCGTTTTATTAATGTGTCTTCTCGTAGTCCTGAACCATGCGGATAATGTCCCTGTTATACCGCTGCCAGTTGGTATCGAAGGTGTTAAGGAAGCTGTCAATATCCTTTTCAATCAGATAGGTCTGAAGCAGCGCATCCACCGACATTTCCGAAGGATAATAGTGGTCCTGATAATCCGTCATGTTTCCGGCTTCGATGAAAGGAAGCATTCCGTCCAGCATGGAAGCAAGCTTGAAATCCCCGTTTTTGCATGGAACCGCATTCTGGTCGTCTATGTATTTCTGGAGATTTTCGTCAGCAAAGAGGAAATCCAGAACCTCATAGGCTTCTTCCTTGTTGGGACAGTCCGCCATCACGCAAAAGCCAAGGTCGATACCCGAGTTTAAGGTTCTCCCGTCCGCCGTATCGCTTGCCGGCATTACAAAGGAATCGATGTTCAAATCAGGATTTACAGATAAAATCTGCGGCGTGGCATAGCTTCCGATTGGATACATTGCCGACTCCCCTCTCGCAAAAGCGGTACATGCGTCATTATAGCCGTAGGCAAACGGGTCGTCCGGCCCGTAAGGCAAGAGCTCCATATACTTCTCCGCAAGCTCCCTGTACTGCGCGGTAAAGGTTGCCTCTCCCCTGTTTACCTGCTTTGTGGTATCAGCAGGAGAAAGCTCCACCGCCATGGCGTTCCACGGCGCCAGACAGGTCCAGGTGTCCTTAAATCCAAAATAAAAGGGCAGAATCCCCTCCGCTTTGATATTTTCACATAACTGCTTCATTTCATCCCAGGTTTCGGGAATCTCCCAGCCGTGTTCCGCAAACATATCTCTGTTGTAGAGAACCCCGGCCGCATTGGCCACGTAAGGCACAATATAGGTTCCGTCGGTGGGAATAAGCTCCAGCGCCTCCGCGATATCCAGATAGCCCTGGTTGATATTCTTCATCCCCTCATACCCGGAAATATCGGAAAGAATATCCGCGTCCACAAAATAGGAATAGTTGATATCGCCGCCGATTCCTATGATATCCGGGTAATCCTCCCGGATAAACCTTGTTTTTAAAATGGTTGTTGCATCGTTGGGAGAGCTGATGGTCAGATGAATATCATCGTGCGTTTCGTTAAACGCATCTTCCACCGTCTTAAAATAGTTCGCCGCTTCCGGTTTGTACTGAACAATTTCAATTTCAACCTTTCCGTCGGCGGACGAGCCACATCCTGAAACGGTAAGCGCCATTGCCGCACAGCATACTGCCAGTCCCAGCCCTTTCATCCTTTTTCCTTTCATAGCATTTTCTCCTTTTTTTTATTTATCCGGCCGTGCAAACCCTGCCGGAATTTCCTTTTTACATTATAACATTCCTTTTTGCCGTCAAAAATAGCATGGTTTTGCACGTTTTATGCCTATATGCTGTTTTTTTCCTCTATAGTGGAAATGAGATAGCATTATGATATATAATAGGAGATAAGCAAACCGTATATGCGCAAAAAACTGTGCCGCAGCATTTATGCCTATGCACAATCCCCGGACAGAAGTGAGGATAATTATGAGTGAAGTCATCTTCTCCGTTTTTCCAAGTGAAAACTTTATTGATATGGGGCTCTACCAGTTTGGCTGGGAGCAATGCGACCCCTCCCACTCCTTCGGCCCTGCCGCCCGGAACCACTATCTGTTCCACTACTGTCTTTCCGGCACCGGCGTGCTGCTTGCCCAGAATTCCAGGGGCGACTCCATTTCCTATCAGGTCAGAAGCGGGGAGGGCTTTATGCTTTTTCCCCATCAAATCTGCACCTATATCGCAGACAATGAAATTCCCTGGGAATATGCGTGGCTTGAGTTCGACGGGCTGCGGGTAAAAGAAACCATCGAGCTTGCGGGGCTTAACCTGGACCAGCCCGTCTACAAGGCCCGCTACAAGGATATTGCTTCGGAGATGAAGGACGAAATGCTCTATATTGTCAACCACAAAGAGGAGTCTCCTTTCCATTTAATCGGACATCTCTATCTGTTCATCGATAAATTTGTGCGCTCCGCCACCTCCACCCAGGTGGGACAGGGGAACCGTCTGCGGGATTTTTATATTAAGGAAGCGATTTCTTTCATTGAACAAAATTTCCAGAACAATATTTCCGTGGAGGACGTTGCCGCTTCCTGCGGCCTGAACCGGAGCTATTTCGGGAAAATCTTCCACGAAACCACCGGAAAATCCCCCCAGGAATTTCTCATCTCCTACCGCATGACCAAAGCCGCCGAGCTTTTGAAGCTGACGGACTTATCTGTTGCGGACATCGGAAACGCCGTTGGATACCCGAACCAGCTCCATTTTTCAAGAGCCTTCAAAAACGTATATAAAATTTCACCGAGACAGTGGCGAAACGATAACGGCGGAGGACTGCTGAAATAAAGATTGACCATTAATACCGCCTCAAGTATAATATTTCCTGACTAATATTTACCATGGGAAAAGGAGGAACCATCTATTGAAGCAGTTTTTTGGAATGAGCCAGCGCGGGGACTTAACAGAAGCCGTTCGCGGATTAAGCCGTCCCCAATTTGTTATGCTGTTATCAAACGGCGAACAGTTTGAATCCCATGTAAGGGAACTGGAACGGCTCTATCCCGGAATCCCCAGCATTGGATGCATCGGAATGAGCTATGATACAAAGGTAGTGGAAAAAGGAGTCGGCGTCATCGCCTTTACCGACGGAGTTACCGCGGCGGCTAACGTACTGGAAAACGTATCCGTCATGCCGGTAAAATACATCAGCCGGCTGGAAGAAGATGTAAAAAAGGTGAACGGTTCCCAGAAGGACACCGTCTGCATTGATTTTTGTTCAGGAAACGACGCCTGTGTGCTGACTACCCTGTACAGCGTACTTCGTCAGAAAAATATTTCTCTGGTAGGCGGAACCGGAGACGCCGGCAAAGTGTCCGCCAACGGCGTGGTCTATGAAGACGCCGTTGCCTACGCAATCGTAAAAAACAACAACGGCAGAGTAAAAACCTATAAGGAAAACATTTATCACCAAATGGGTAATTATTCCTTTATCGCCTCCAAGACAGACAAGGCCAATTACATAATCGGGGAGCTTAACGGTAAGCCCGCCAAACAGGTTTATCAGGATATCCTTCACGTAACGGAAAAGGAAATATTGACCCAGACCTTTAAAAATCCCTTCGGGAAAATCAACGGGGACGACACCTGTATTATATCCATCAAGGAAGTAAACGGGAATGCCCTGACCTGCTTCCGGCAGGTAAATGATTCCGACGTCCTCATCCTTCTGGAGCTGGGGGATTTCAAGGAAACCGTAAAAAATACCATCCGCACAATCAAGCAGGACTTCCCTAAGCCATCGGCGGTATTTTCCGTAAACTGCCTTTTCAGATACCTTTTGTTTACGGAAAACAATTATATGAACGACTACCTTCGGGAAATGAGCGCCCTTGGCAATCATGCCGGACTGGTCGGTTACGGAGAACATCACAACAACCAGTTTGTAAACCAGTCCATGACTTGTGTCGTATTTGAGTAGGGGGGGAACAAGATGTTATTTAAGAAAAAATCCCAGGATACCAAAAAAAGCCTGTATCCGGTGCTTCATGTGACAAACAGCCTGAAAGGATATTACACGGAGATGGTGCAGAAGGAAGTGGCTTCCCTGACGGAGCTTGGCCTGGTAAGCAGCTCTTTTAGCAATGTGCTCCGGGAGGCGGACAGCTTTCAGGATACCCTGCAGGACTTTGACCAGACCTTTTTAAGTATCAGCCAGGTATCCGGCCAGTTTGCGGAAGTCAAGCAGGAAATCGCCCGTTCCGTTGACCAGGCGCAAAGCGAGGTGGAGGAGCTTAAAAAGAGCTCCATGCAGGTGGAAACCCATTTTGACGCAATGGGAAGCACCTTTGACGATTTTCAGGCGGCGGTTAAAAAAATCAAGGCATGTACCAGCAAAATCGCAACTATTGCGGACCAGACCAACATCCTTGCCCTGAATGCCTCCATTGAGGCAGCCAAGGCAGGCGAGCGCGGAAAAGGCTTTGCCGTGGTCGCAGAGGAGGTAAAGACGCTGGCGGAGCAAATCAAGAATCTGGTTGCCGAAGTGGATTCCGGCGTAGGCGACGTGGAGCAGGGCACTGAAAACCTGAACGTAAGTATTACCTCCTCCCGGCAGGCTCTTGGCGAAAGCCTTGATAAGGTGGATGAAACCTACAAAATGTTCGACAATATCACCGAGGCGGCGGAAAGCGCCACAACGGTACAGACGGAAATCAACGACGTTATCAGCCAGTCCAAGACGGCTCTCCAGACCTTGTGCGGATATTTCGACAAGATTCGCCAGCAGTATCAGGACGTTGTCCGCCATATCAATCATGCGAGGAACCTTGGAACCACAAAGAGCTCCATGTTTGAGGACGTTGACAATATGATTTCCCAGATTGCTCCTATTATTAAGGAATATGAGTCCTGATTGGAACAGACGCCGCCGCGCTTCGAGAGCCGGCGCATTGTAACAACGGGCGGCACGCTTTGCCGGCTGCTTATTGTAATAAAGGGGATTGCACGGCCACACTGGCGGCTGTGTAATCCCCCGTTTATGTTTTGTCTTACTGTCTAAATTCTATCTGCGAAATTGCCATCCGTTCCGGTTTCAGTTCCCTGGAACTACGTGGGAAAATAAATTGTCCTTCGTCAGCCAGCGTCATGCCGCTTACCATCTCCCCATATCCGGCAATACCGCCCATACCGTCGGCGTACCCGGTCTGCCCGTCCATGGTCACAATACACCACTGATGACTCCACTTGTTTTCATTCACATGCTGCCAGCTGTAACCCATATAATCCAGCACACGCCCCAGCGCTCTGGCAGAGCCTGCACAGGTATACACGCCCGCCACAAATACCCCGTAAGGGGAGCGGTAATACTTGTTTGTGTCTGAGCCGTAAATACAGTTATCACAATAAGCCGCCACCGTCTGAGCCGCCGCTGTTATCCTCTGGCAGTCCGTGGTGTATGCAGTATTGGACATAATCGACTCGGCTATCTGCTGCGCCACAGCGTCCGCTGCGGCCGCCTGCTCTTTGGTGACTCCCTTATAATAATTGTGGGCCGATGCCGCCGCATCCAGCGCTTTCTGGTCGGTTACCGTGTTAGATACGGCCTTTCTTCCCTCCACTTTGCCAAATTCCATATAATGCCGGTAAAGCGCCGCTGTATCTGTGCCATAAGCCGCCACAACATCCGGATTGTTTGCCGCATAAAACTCCGCGTCAAAGGTCGTCCCGTCCGGCATGACCTCCGGCGCCGCATAGGCAGTCAGCGACGAGCCTGTTATGACCGCAATGCTCAAGACTGTGACAATGGTTCTTCTTACTTTCTTTTTCATTTCTCTACCTCACTTTTCCTGATATAATTTTTCCCGGTATTCCCGGTCAGATAAGGCTCTTTTCATTTCCTCCATTTTGCCGGCATCCATAAGCCCCCGTAGCAGTCCGGCGAGTTTTTCTTCCCCTTCTTTTTGTCCTTCTTTCCGCCCTTCCTTCTTGCTTTCCTCACGTTCACTTTTCAAAAACTTTTCTTCATCAAACTCAAAAATACTCACTGCTATCGCCTCCGCCCGATTCTTTGATAGAAAATCTGCAAGAACACCCTTTTCAATGCAATAATCAACCGCACATTCAACAGCATCCGGAAAAGGCATTCCTTTTGCAAATATTCTGACCTGCTCTACATACTGCGCATATTCTTTTAGCTGATGGCATGCCTCTAAAAGTTCCGTATTATGCCCCAGATTAATATTATAAACTGACACCGTTAATTCCAGCGCCGGTTCCTCCTGATGCTTCTTAAAAGCTTCTGACAGCCGTAAAATCTGCTGTTCAGGCTGAAAATCTACCCCATTATAAAAAACAATGAATTTCGGAGCCGGAATTTTGATTAAACTTTTACCATACAGCTTTTCACTCCTGATTCTTCCCTGAAGTACTCTGGTGACATAAATCAGGTCACGCAACGGCATGTTAGGATTGACTGTAGATTGATGCTCATAAATCATCAGCCTGAAATCAAAGACAAAGGAAATGTCATTCTTATAATTCATATAGACTGCATTCTCCAATGTAGTAATTTCCAGCCCGTACGTATCCGTATACTTTGTTCTGTTGAGCGCATTGTATAAGCTGAGCAAATTCTTCTTGTCGTTAAACAGCATTCGAAATACAGTGTCTTTGTAGTTGCGTTGTACACTTACCTCACTCATCTTGTGTCCTCCTTTAAAATACCTTTTCAACCTGTTTGCAAACGGATTTCTTTCCTTCGAAAACCGGCTGCCTCTGCAGGAGAACCGTTTCAGTACCTCCTGCTTTGCTATTGTGTAGTTGGAATCAAAGCATGGATTTTCTGAAACTTAGAACAATAGAAATCACCTGAACTGTTTAGAAAGAAAATATGCTTTCTGTTATCATAGCATAGTTTGGATAAAAATGTAAATACGCATTTTTCAATTTTTTAGTATTCTAAAGAAAAGCCATGAATAGTAACCCTATTTGCTCCCCACTATATAAATCTTTCCCGTCTCTCTTTCCGTTTTATGGCGCTCAATCTTATATTCCATCGGCGCATCGATGAGCAGCCTCGCTGTGGAGCCTGTTTTCTCTACCAGTTTTACGCTGATATCTTTCCCTATAGTTACAGAATCGCCCGGCTTTAATGCTAATTTCAACATATTTTTTATCCTCCCTTTCAGTTCCGCAACGCTGCTTCCCTTATCCCTGAACCATCATGCTTTCATTTCATCCTGGTCTCTTGCAATTCCATTATCTTGTATAAGTGTCCCTAAAACCGCAGCCTTCTTATATTCTCCAACGTCTCCCCATAGGTCTGTTTCTTTCCAAACAGAAGCGTCGTTCCAAGAACAAACCCTCTTACCCCCTTAGGCGCAAACTCCAGTATTTTATCGGCTCCGCAGGCGCCGTCCCAGTAAATCTGGAAATCCATTTCCCGCCTCATGGAAAGCAGTCTTGTCATCTTTTTTCCCACGTAAGGAAGATACATCTGTCCCGCATTCCCCGGATTTACAGACATAACGAGCACCTTCTTCACTATGCGGAGCATTTCGTATACCGTTTCAATACTCGTGCCCGGATTAACTGCAATTCCCGGTATCATCCCGGCATTGATAATCTTCTGTAATGTGGTGGACGGATGATACTCCGCCTCAGGATGAATGTATACCGTATCGCCTGTCCTTAAATTGTCCAAAAACAGCTCGATGCAATTATTGGGATGCTCTATCATCAGGTGGACGTCAAGGGGCTTTCGGGTGGCGCTTGCTATGTATTTCATGTCATTCAGCGACATGGCAAAATTGGGAACATATCTTCCGTCCATGATATCAATATGGAAAGAATCGATTCCGCCAGCCTCCAATTCCCTGACCTCTTTTTTCAGATTTCCGTAATCGGCACACATCATGGATGCTGTCAGTTCAAAATCCATCTTCTCCTCCCTTTTTTAGCGGCAATGTATTTTTCCGCGCTTTCCCGCTCTATATAAGCATAATTCTTCCCGTATGGGCGATATGGAAATCCTCCCTGTGATACATAAAATACAGAGTCATGAGATTTTCCCCGAGATAACCGATGTATCTGTCCGCCCGCTGCCATCCTCTGGGGCTGCTTAACTCCTCGGTTCGCTCCAATACGGGAAACAGCCAGCCGCAATAATCATTGAGAACGCTTTTCTTTGCAATAATCATATTGTAGTTATAAAAATATCTTTGAGAAAAAACCGCGTCATATGCCTTTGCATAATCCGGCTGCAATTCCTCTAATGCCTGGAGCATCGCCTGCCAGTCCGATTCGCTGATATATCTTGTGTGATGCTCTTTAATATCCGGTTCGCAAAGCATTGGAAAAGGCAGAATCACGTCAACATCACTGCTTTTTATCCGAAGCAGGTCTTTTTCGGTAATATCCAGAACACGGCGGTAATGGAACAGTCCGTAATATTCCGCATTGTCGTTTTTCCCGTTTATGTATGTTTCTTCCGATAAAAGCCTGTTTTTCCACAGCCAGTACAGCGCCGTTAATTCGCTGTAATTCACATTCTTGCCGGAAATGTTTATCCCTTCATTATCCCGCCATGGCGCAATTATTTCTTTGCTCAAATCAGCTCCTGCCTGCAATGGCTCTACCCAATAAGGCGTTTGATACTGTTTTCGCAGCGGCTTATCCTTCCATGATTTCACCTGAAAAACATGCAGCCTGCTTTCCTGCGTCCCGCAATCAGGCAGATGAAGGGACGGAAACATTCCCTTTCCGGTATAATATTTTTCCATCAGCGCGGCTTCCTTATGGGAGTCGATACATATATAATTGTCAAAGCCGTTTTCCTTAAGGCTGTCTGCTATCACCTGATGCAGATTCTCCGGCGTTGCAATCAGCACCTTAAGCGCCGTCCTCTCTTCCTCTGCAAACTCTTCTTTCAGTTCATCTAATTCCCAAACCCTTTTACCCGCCAGCAAGGCCGGATTTCCCTCTTTTGATGTTACGATAAATCCAATGCAGGCTACTTCCGGATACAAAAACCGGATGGCTTCATATACTCCCAGCGCAATGGATTTCGCACCGTAAACTGCTGTCTTCTGCATAATTTTCCCCGCCTTTTATAGAAGCCTTTTAAGCTCCTCATATATCACTGTTCCGTTGTCCATACCGCATTCTGCGCATTCCTCCTGCGTATCTTTTTTCCGGGTGAATTGAAGGTATTCCTTAAGCGCCTCCTGATAGTCTTCATATAAGACCTGGCTTTTTTCCGCTTCATGGATGCCGGTCAGTATCCGATGCGTTTCGGACAGATACTTTTTGTGGCGTCTCTCCTGCTCCTTCGGCATGGGCAGTTTTTTCACCCTGCAATTTCCCTGTAAATCTATGATAAGAAACTCGTTTTCCGTCATTGAAAATAAATACATTTCATCACGGACAATACAGGGAATTAAATCCTTTGCTTCCCTGTTTCCGGGCAGAGGATATTCCTGCATCCATCCGGCGTCCGTAATCCTTATCAGCATGCCCCCGTACATTGGGATGCAGTAAAGGCAGTCTCCAAAGCAGACAATATCTGAAAAGCTGCACAGACAGGGCGTGTAATTATCCGGGAAATCCCAATATTCCCTCCACTCTCCTGTGTGGGGATTCCACATGACAACCGGCCCTTTTGACCGGGGAGAGAGCCAAAACAGCTCTCCCTTCCGGCAAATGGACGAATAAGAGCATTTTTCACCTCCAACCCGAAAGATGCGGTGACGCTTTGTTTCCACATCAAACTCCAGCACAAAATTTCCCAGGGCGCCGGGCATATATATCTTCTCCCCCGCCATACAGCTCTTTCTGAAAAAGCCTTTGTTGCACTCTTTTGCAATTTCCTCTATCCATCCGTCGTAATAACGGATTTCCCCGGTTGCGCTGTCATACTCGACAATAGCCGGATAAGTGGTTGGCACAAGATAAATGCAATCGTTAAAGGCATGTCCTGAAAGAAATTTCATCCGTTCCATATACTGCGGGTATCCGCCGGGCTGCGGTTCTTTCAGCGCAATCCCCTTTACTTCCCCCGCTGCCGTATCAATCTCATACATCCTTTCTGCCGCGCATGGAATCGCATACAGCTTTTCTTTTAAAGGAATCAACCCTCCAAACAGCCTGGGCTGGTATTCTTTTTCCGCGTCAAATTTACAGACCATCTTCGGATACCCTTCTTCCAAATCAAGGCAGTACAATTCATTGCAGTCACGCTCTGTAAACCAGATTTTATTTCCATATGCCAGCAGATTATCCGCAGTCAAAAAAACTTCATCTTCCTGATAAGAATACCTCATATCAACTATTCACCTGTATGTACTTTCTCTTTACGATGTCAAAGATACTGTTTACACTGGAAAAATTATTCAGATTCTGAATTTCGTCCGGCAGGAATTTTATATGAAATTCGTCCTCTAAAGAACAGATAAGCTCCATGATTTTAAAGGAATCCAAAAGCTCTGAGGCAATCAAATCCTCGTCTGCGGCAATCTCGCAACAGCATAGCTTTTTACACATTTCCTGAATGGTTTCTTTCATCTTCGCAATTCATCTCCTTCAGCCTGGAATACATAATTTTACCGGTGTCATACCTGGGTATTGTCTTGAGAAAAAAGCAGGAGACAAATCTCCCCGGTATTTTAAGGTTCCGGTCAAGCATAGCAGTAATTTCTTCCTTCAAATCCTCTTTCCCCTCCGTATAAAAAATACGGATGCCGTTATCCTCCCCGGTACAGGCAAACTCGATGCCTGCGTATTTGTTGTTCAGATAATTTTCCATATCATCAAGACTCACTCTCTTTTCCAGTACCTTTACATACCTTGTCAGCCGCCCTTTAAGATAAATGCATCCGTCCTCATCCATATCCGCCACGTCGCCGGTGCGCATGATTCCATGGTTCACATCGCCCTCCGCCAGCTGCTTTTTACAGTTGGCATATCCCATACAGATACTTTTACTTTTTATCAAAAGCTCCCCGGTATCTTTATCTGTAAGGACTTCCATATTGGCAAATGGCTTTCCAATAGAGCCGGTCTTGATATTCCTTTCGTCAAAGTTCATTGCTGTGACAATACAGGTGCATTCCGTCTGTCCGTATCCAATCCAGAATTTCTCTTTCAGAAGCGCAACTAAACTAATCTGGTCTTTCTCCGACATCTGCCCTCCGCCCGACATTGCAAAATGCAGATATGGTATATTTTCTTCATCCCAGAACCTCACTCTCTGCAGCATCTGCCAGGAGTAAGGCGTAGCTGCAAAATTATTTGCCCTTTCCCTTACATAAAAATCCTTGAACTCTCTGCTAATCACGGGCTTGTCCGTCACCAAAAGCGTCGCCCCGCAATGCCAGTGCCAGAGGCAGAACGCAAATCCGTAGGTATAATTTACGGGCAGCGGACTGATTCCCTTTTGGCTGCTCTTTATCCCCAGGTGCCGGCAGGCATATTCCGAGTTATCATAAAGATTATCGTAGCTGAGCTTTACCAGCTTGGCGCTCCCTGTTGTTCCGCTGGTAGATAAAAGCAGCGCCACGTCCGGGTGAATGTCAAAGCTTTTGCCGCCTGTCTGCAGCAAAACATGTTCTTCCAGCTCAAAGCTCCCGGCATACTGCCTGCACATCAAATGCCTGCGGCTGCAATAAATATATCCGGGCTCATAGATGGAAATTAAATTGTCAAGCATATCCTGACCGATATCGGGTGCCAGTAGCAGCGGCACTCTGTTAGCGGTCAAAACCTGATAGACAAATCCGATTGTCTCAAGCTGATGGTCGCATAAAATGAAGACCAGACTGCGTTCCTCCATAAAATTCTCAAGCCCTTGCGCCCTCTCCCGCAATTCCCTGTAGGTAAATTTCTTTCCTTTATCGTCCGCAATCGCAGTCAAATCCGACTGCAATACTTCTTTCCTTATAATCGTTTTCATTTTTTCTCCTTAAAACAACGTGCCTGATTCCTCATAAATGCTCCGAATCTGTGTCACATACTGTATATATCTTTTTATAAATTCTTTAAATTCCAGCTCCTCACACTCTTTCTTTTCTTCGTTGTAAAATCTGTATTTATCCGCCATTTTCAGCCCTAAAGCCTGCTTTACACAAGGGTAGACCGGCATAATGCTTTTTGTCTCGCTCACAAGCTCATCCAGAATCCCGGTATTGCATATAGGCTTTATGCGAAGGTGCACCGCTATCTTATTCGCCAGATAAAAAGCCAGCTGGCGGCAAAAATGAGTGCCGTCGCTGAAAATCATCAGGCTCTTATAATTTTCTTCGATAAACGGCCGAAGCGGAAAGGAGGAAACCCGGTCCCATATCTCAATTTTTTTCATTTCCTTCCAAAAATTGTTCCTGATTTCTTCTTCCGTCCAGTAATCGCCGGAAACCCTCTCTAAAATCTGCTCCTCTGTAAGGCCGTTTTCCACCAGTCGATTGACCTCCTCATCTCCCCGCAGCCAGAGATGATAGGAGAACGGCTTTCTTACGGTGTACCTGTTTTCCTCCCCGGTAGCCTGCATTAACTGTCCCCTGAAATAGTAAAAGGGCATAAACAGCTTATCTGCATTCTGATAAAAGTCATCAACCAGATATTGATAATTTCTCTGTTCTGCCGAGCCTGTGTTAACGACATTAAAAAAGACGGTGTCGCAATAGCTCCCATACTCTTTCAATCTCCTGTTGTCGGCATCGCTGCACACATTGTACATGCTGTCCATAAAGACGCATAAATCATAATGCGCCCTGAAATCGTCATTTTTATATAGGGCGTTTGCCGTCACTACAATCTGGCATGTGCCTGTTGCAATAAAAAGCTTTTTGGGAAGCGTGCTCTCAAAGCCGTAATCCCTGTCCCCGCATAATCCGGTTTCAGACAGCTGCCGCGCCATAACGGCATCCTGTTCGCTGCAGATGACGACATAAGAGTTTTCATCCCCGGAAAGACTGTGGGGACGTATAACCGGAAGCCCTTTGCATTCCTTTTCCTCACTGTAATTGGACACAAATCCGCTTATATGATAAATATCCTTATACTTTTCATAGAAGCGTTTTCCGTTATTTCCCGCCCCGAATATCCAGATATTCTTTTCTTCCAGCGAAAAGCTGTATTTTTGGCGGTAATACTGAATCACATACAAAAAATCTATATAGTCCCTGCCCCATTCGTTCCCCATATTAAAAAGTGCGGTATCATAGAAGCTGCGGAAAGGATGCTCATTACATAAAATCAGCAAAAGGTTTTCCTTTTTTATTACTTTCTCATCGATAAACATACATTCCACTTTCGTATTTTCTTTGAAAAAAGTCTCTGCTGCCGAAAACCATTTCCCCTTTTTAATATAGAAAAAATATCTGATATTGAGCAACGCATGGAACTGAATATAAAAACGCCTGCAATGAAATTCATTTCCGATAAGGGCTATTGTCCTGTCCTCAAAATTAATACCGTTCATAGGTCTTCTCCATCATCCTGTGTTTCAGGGAATAAATCATAAATATTAGCTTCGGGCACGATATCCTTAAGCGGCTTTCGTATTTCCTGATAAATAGACAGCTTGTCGCTGCATACTGCAAACAGATATTTCGTACAGTCGATTTTTTTCAAATCATCTACTGACAGAATCTCTCCATTCGTTTTTGACAGCCCGTTGTCTACAATGAATGCCTCGCGTATCCCGTACCGGTTCAGCAAATCCCTGGTTTTTCTCCCGATATCCCCGAACGGGTACAATACTACCTCCGCATGCAGTTCCAGAAGCTTAAGCCTGATTTCATTCACCCATTTTTCCTTTTGCAGTCGATTCATTTTCTTTCTACAGGAATCCGCTTCCTTCCACCCCAAATCGTAATGATATGCAATCGTCTGCAGAATTGTTTTGTACCCGTCTGCAAAGGGATTGTCACTGTGCCGGCTTAAGCTTCCTTCCGAAAATAACCTTTTCCATTCTTTTCCGATTGCATCGTTTTGATATTCCGACGCCCTTTTTTTCGCTTCTTTCCCCATTTCTTCTCTCAGCCGGGGATTCTCCATCAGCAAAACAAGCGCTTCCGCCATCTTCCTGTAATTTTGAGGCTCTGCGCACAGACTGCCCTTATCCTCCTTCAATAATTCCAGATAGGGCATTTCATATGTCACCAGCGGTATCCCCAGCGCATGGCTTTCAAATATCCCCATAGGAAAAGATTCATAGGCGGACGTCACCAGATGAATTGCCGCTCCGCCGTATATTTCCTGCAAATCCGTGGTATAACCGCAATATTCAATATTCCTTTCCAATCCATGCCTTTCAATATCCCCTTTCAGGCGGTAAATATCCTCATATGTCTCGGCGCTTCCGAATATTTTCACTTTAATATCCGGGATTTTCTCCGCCGCAAGACTGACGATGGGAACGATATCCTGATGCCTTTTCTGATATTTATCCAGCCGGCCCACCCATACAATATAGCCTTCCGGCTTTCCTCCTTCACAGACCGGCTTCAAGTCCGGCCTTGGATTCGGGATATAATAAGCGTCAACTCCCATGGTACGCCAGTAGAGCTTCTCGCTCTCGGATAAGACCGTCATCTTATCGACAAGGGGATAAACGGTGTTTTCATAACGCATTCTGTTAAGCATGCGCACCATTCCCTGCGAAAACAATTCATGTTTTGTAACTATAAATTCCACGTGGTTCAATTTCGCTACCACCAAATCATAAAAGAGAATAGGGGAAGTCGCCGCCTGATAGCAGAATACATCCGTTTTCTCCTCCAAAAGAATCTCCTGCAGACGCTTTCCCCGCCCGATATACTCTGTTTCCTTCCTCTGCACACCGGATGCCGAAGGAATCACATAACGTCTGATTCCATCAGGAATAGAAAAATCCTCCTCCGATGGCTCCTCATCCGTGATAAGAATCACCTGATACCCAAGTGCGAGATACAGGGGGACTAAAAGGGATATCACCCTCTCCACCCCTCCCCTGCACAGCCTGTGATAGTAAATTGCCAGCCGCCTGGGCTTTTGTCTGTCAATTTTACTCATTGCCTCCGATTTACGGATTTTTCCGGCGGTATCTGCTTCTTTTCCGCCAAACAGATACCACAGGGCGCCTCCAATCTCAGCGCCGTCCCAGCTTTTACACATCATGTCAAAAGCCGCGCCCTGCTCGCTTTCGTCAACGCTTTCATGCCAGACGCTGGCACATTCCAGCAGGAACCGCTTTTTTATTTTTCCGATTGCACACAGTACCGCGGCATTTCCCCGGTAATAATTTTCACAGGCCTGCTCTATATATTTCACCGTATCGCTGTAACTGCAGTACCACTCAAAGTCCTTTAAAGAATAGTTTGCTTTTCCTGTGCTCCCTTTGCCATAGCGGTAAAAGTAGCTTTCCTTTCCACGGAACCCTGTATATTTTTCAGCTTCCAGCGCCAGAAAGAAATACATCACAAGGTCGTTCGCCTTAGGCATCCTTCGCTCCTCCAGTTTTCTTACGGCGCTTTTGCAGATTCCGGCGGAAAACATCTTATTTGCCAGATTGAATCCATACTTTTCCTTCACAAAACAGCAGGAAAAAATATCTTCTCCGAAAAGCCGCCCTTCAAAGGGAGCCGCAAATTTCTTCATGGCTTCAACGGTCTTTTGGGATACTCCGCAGTTTACAACCTGCATGTTAAAATGCAGAATATCGCACTCCCCGGACTCCATTTGCTGAATCAGCTCCATGCATAAGCCTTTTGATATATAGTCGTCAGCGTCAATAAATAAAATATAATCTCCCGCCGCCTCCTGTATTCCCCGCTTCCTTGCCACAAACGCGCTTACATGCTGCTCATATCTGATAAGCCTTGCCCGCTTTTCATTTTGAATGATGCTTAAGGTCTCCTTAACCGTTTCATCCGTGGAAAAATCATCTATCAAAATCACTTCCAGATTGGCGTAGGTCTGTGCCAGGACCGAGTTCAGGCATTCCCTGATTGTCTCTTTATTGTTATGCATCGGAATAATGACAGAAATCATCTTATTCATTCGTTTTCTCCCTGTGAAGTTCAAATTTATGGGCAATATTGTTTTCCTCCAGAAACCGCACATATTCTTCGCACAGATGAAAATAATTTTTCTCTGTGTCCCGATAATCGCATCTTGCCATCAGCTCATTGATATCGCTGATATCTCTGTACTCCTCCAGCGTCACATTAGGAAGCTTCATAGCCGATACCAGTTCCTTCGTCCTTAAATCGTGCCCAATCCAGACGGTAGGCACACCTGCCAGATGGGCCAGCATATTCCCATGGAAACGCATCCCGAAAGAAAATGTAAATCGGCCGTCCGCCAGATACTTCTCCCATTCATCCAAAGTGAAAAAAATGTGGGCGTTGCTCTTTATAAAATCGTTTACCTCCGCACCTTTTTTGTCCAGAAAGAGCTTTTCCCTCACAAATTTGTCCGATACCTTTTCATCGCTGTAGAGATACCTGACGCCCTCGTGCCTGCCCTGCATAATCCACTGTCCGCCCGCCGCGGCTCCCATTTCAAAAATATGTCCCGTCGTCTTTCTTGCTGTCTGCAGACTGAAAACAACTCTGTCCCCCGACGGCTTTTTTCTTTGCCGAAAGCTGCCGTCCTGATACTGATAAAAGGAGGGACAACCTATAATTCTGTAATTATGTATTCCCATCAAATCCAGACATTCCGCGGTCTGTTCTCCCCTGATTCCAAAGGAATGCGTCTGATACGCGATTCTCTGAAAGGCCCGCACCACTTCCGGTTTCAGGGATTTCACGATTTCACGGGGCGTGGTTTGTCCATGAAAGGACTGCGCGCCCATGCCCACAGGCACTATCGGAAATTTTGTCTTTTCAATCAAATCCGCCCATATCAGCGTCCCTTCATAACCGCTCCGAAGGATATTGGAAACCGGCATTACTCCCGCCTGATAATCTCCGCCGGTCAGCGCCGGGTCGCCCAGCCATGCCTCAATATCATAATTTATCTGCTTTCGCAGAGAATTTATGTAAACCCAGTTTCCGGTGTTTTCCGATAAATATTCCAGCTTGGACGACCAGTCCCCGGCAGTATAAAACTTTTCCGGCGGAAATGCGCTTATAAATGCTGTCTTCATATGTCCTCCCAAATCTGCCTCCGATTAAATAATAATTTTCTCCCTGTCAATTCCCCTGCCGGTCAAATCTGCAAGAACCGCTTCCGCCGTTTGCCGGTTTTCAATGGCAATAACAATGAACTGATACTCTATATCTTCAAGCGCCTCCATTCCCCGCACTCCCATCCTTTTTAGCTCCCTCTGCCGGTAATTCTTATCCACCCACGCTGTAATATTGCAGTAATTTATTTTCTCAATCTGGTGGCGGTAGGTCTGCCCGACTACCCCGGCGCCATACAGGACAACTGCGGAATCCGGCGGAACCTTTCCGAAAGGAAACACATATTTCTCCGCTTCTATATAACTTTTCTGATTTTTCTGCCAGACCATCATGCGCATGTACGCATCCAACTGCGGCATCAAAGCTCCACTGTACTCTGACCGGTTAAATTCTCCCGCAAGGTAAAGGTACAGGTGACAGCAGTTTTCATAGTAATCGCTTTTCTTTCCGGCCGTCATGGCCTTATCATGTATCCGGTAGTGATATTTTGCCTCAGACAGGATAACTGCCTTTTCCGCTTTCAACAGATAAGGAAAAACCACCGCCACATCCTCCCCGTCATAAATCCGGGTATCAATATGGGTGTAACAGCTTTGTAATATTTCCTTTCTGTAGATTTTGTTCCACAGATAAGGCAGTATTCCAAACCTGTAAAAACCCTCATGGTGGAGCATGCGTGGAAAAATATTCTCCGAAAGCCTCTGGCGTTCATAGACTCCGTCGGGTATGCTGTTTCGCAATATTTCAGAGCCATGCGCGCTCTCCCTGATGCATCCGGTCATCACAATATCCGCCTGATTTTCCGCCATACTCCTTACCAGTACGTCAAGAAAGTCCGCCTCCACCCAGTCGTCAGCGTCAACAAATGTAATCAAACCTCCCTGAGCCGCCCTTATCCCATCCGCTCTGGCACATATCAGACCTTCGTTTTCCTTATGTATCACTTTAACTTTGCCATTTCGCCCGGCATACTCGTCGCATATCCGCCCTGAGGAATCTGTTGAGCCGTCATCCACAAGAATCACTTCAAACTCCCCAAAGCTCTGCCGCAGCACAGATTCCATGCATTCCCTCAGATAGATTTCCCCATTATATACCGGTATGATTACCGAAACCTTCTCCATACACTTCTCTTTCATTCAGGCAACGGAAAAACATTTTCAAATCCCAGAGCTTCTAATCTGTCTTTGATTTCCTGCTGTAAAAATGCCGACACGGCAATCACCACAAGGCTGTTTTTCCGGTATGCCAGCAGTTCATCTATGATTATGACCGAAATATCCTTATATTTATTTAAATTCCCCTGCCGCTGCGATACCGCAAAGCAGACGATTCTGCCGCGGTATCCCCCCTCCTTCAAATCCTGGAAAGTTCTCTTTCCAACCATACCTGCGCCGAAAATGATAATCCTCTCAAACCGCCGCGCCTGTTCATACAGGCTTTCTCTTATTAAGATAAAATGCCGGTAATAGTCCTGCGGATTTTTCATTATAAAACAGAGCGTCCTCCAGTCCGTGTCATGAAAGCACTCTTTCTTTAAAGCTCCCAGCCTTTCAAGCTCCCGGAAATCTTCCGCGAACCGCGCTATAAATTCTGCCCTGTATTCCTGCGCCATTCTTCCAAGGCTGCCCTTATACGCCTGATAACAGGAAACGGCATAAACGTGTCTGAAACGATTCCACAACGCTTCATCGCGCCTTAAAATATTCAGGATGTAGCGATATTCATCGCTGGCGCAATACACCTTGCTTTTACTGAAAACGGAAGAATCAGGATTGTCCCGGCGGTTCATATAATAAGCCCTGTCCACAAAGTACGCTCTTTTGGCATATACGAAAGTCTGAAACCAGAAGCCCGTATCCTGATAGGAGGCTCCCGGCGTCTCGTTGTGCCGTATATTGTTTTTTATCAGAAACTCCCTTTTATAAATTCCGCTCCATGTGTTCATGGGAAAGGAGAAGCACTCCTGCGTCTTTTCCACATCGATAATGCAGTCATAATAACGCGCCTTTCCGGAAAGTCTGTAAAGGGCTCTGCGGATGTTTTCTCCTTCTCCGGTAAATCGATAGAAATCTGCTTTCACAAAATCAGCGTCATTATCCTTTGCCTTCCTGTAAAGCTCCTCATACATGCCCGGCAGAATGAAATCGTCTGTCTCCACGATTCCAACGTATTCTCCCTTTGCCGCCGCCATCCCCATGTTCATCTGCCGTCCATAGCTCTTTTTGTCAGAACAAATCACCCTGATTCTGTCATCCGCTGCTTCATACCTGCGGAGTATTTCCAGCGTACCGTCTGTGGAACCGGCGTCCACGCATATCATCTCAATTTCCCGCAGGCTCTGACCAATAACGCTTTCCAGACACCCGGCAATATACCGGCCGACATTCAGGGAAGGCAAAATAACCGAAACCTTCACTGACATTTTAAGCACTCCGTTTTGCAATTCCATTTCCTGTCAAAGCCGGAAAACTCCTTTCCATTCTGCTTTAACAGATTTTCCCTCACGCTCCCGTCCGCCAGAAAAACGGCAACCAGCATTTCGTCCACAATATTACAAAAGGATGGCTCAAATCCAAACCAGCCGGCTAATTTTTCCAGGTCAACAGGGTCCTGAACATGATTTTTAACCGCCCCTTTCTTCCACATATAAGGTACGGATACTATCACAACTCCCTTTGACAGCCTAAGCAGCTTCCGGCAGAACGCTTCCGCCTCCTCAATATGTTCAATCACCTGAAAACAGCCGACAATATCAAATTTCCTGTCCGGCTCATAGCTGAAAAAATCCCCGGTTATCCCTTCAACCTCCCTGCTTTTGAAAGGGTATGCCGAATCGATACTCACTTTGTACGGCACATTGGTACAATGGGAAATCACATCGATTCCGCCGGAGCCCACGTCCAGAATGGATTCCGCGCTTGCAGCGCACACGGCAATCAAACTCCTCACATATTTGTAGTATAATAAATCCTTTCTTCTTTCCCGGTATTCCGTATACATCCTTTCCAGTTCCTTCGAATCATCCACTTTCAAATCCTCCTGTGCGCCGCACGTCCTGATACAATTCATAGACCGCCTGTGCGTTTTTAACAGCCGTATATTTCATCGCCGCCGTTTTTTGTCCTCTTTTCCGTCTCCCGTTTCCTTCCTCTTTATTCCTTAAAACATACTCCACAGTGTCTGACAGTTTTTTTACGTTTCCCCTCTCGTACAGATATCCGTTCTTCCCGCCCTCAAGCAGCTCCTTTGTCCCGGCCGTATCCGCACCTATAATCAGGCATCCCGCCATCATGCCTTCCACTGTGGTGCGCCCGAACGCCTCGTTCTGCGAACAGACAAAGAGAATATCCGTATTCTCCAGTACTTCGGGAATACAGTTGCTTGCTCCGGCAAAGATAACATTTCCGTGTAAATTTTCTTTCTCAACAAGCTGCATTAAATACCGCTGAAACTGTTCCTTTCCTTTTCCCACAATTTTGAGCTCGAAATCTGAAATCCCTTTTCGTTTCAGCCGTCCGCATGCCCGAATCAGCTCCTCATGGCCCTTGTAGGGCACAATTCCCCCTATAATGCAAAACCGCGCCTTTTCCCCCTGAAACAGCTCCCTCTCCGGTCTCAAAAAATCTTTTTCATCAATTCCGTTATAAATAACCCGGAGTCTGTCCGCCGGAAAAATTTTGGAATATTTCTCATAAACGCTGTCGGAAATCGCTATAATTGCGGAAGCTTTGCTTATCAGCGCATATCCCTTTTCCCTGTCCCAGATTTTTCTGTTCTGTCCTTCCTCCAGAAATTCCCTGATATGCCAGATGAAGGGAATCTTTATTCCAAGCGCCGCCGCTGCTCCCACATAGCTGTAGGTAGTGTTAATGTGAAGAATTTCAATTTCTTTTTCCCTGATAATTTCGCAGATGCGGCAAATCGCGCTTTCGTTTCCTGAAAGCTCTTTTTCCTTTTCTTTTTCCCTCTCCCCTGTCTTTCCTTCCTCAATATCCACAACCCAGTTTCTGGAGGGAACAATCTCATACTCCACGCCGTATTCTTCCAGAAGACTTCCGCCGTCCCCGTCATTTGGCAGAACCGCAGACACATTTACTCCATAATCTCTTTGTAAAATCATTGCCAGCTTTGCCATACTTAAAAAGGCGCCCGATATGCGGTTGTTATCTGAAGCAACAAATAAAATATTCATAGGAACTCCACGCCGCCATTCCATCTACAGATAATTCACGTTTTGTATCATAATCAGCCTGCCCGTCTTTTGATAGAGCTGCACCAGAGAGCTTGCATCTCCGTAATAGGCGTCGCTTAATCTAATCGCCCGGTTTAAATCGGCTGTATCGTCGTATATCCCCCAGCCTTCTTTCTGGTAATTCCTTACCGTCTTTTCATATTCTGAATAAAGCTGCGGGCGCATGCTCTCTATTGTGGCCTTTATCAGCGGATGCGGACGCCACCAGAGTACTGCGTCTGACTGATTTTCCCTGAAAAGCTGAAATACGCTCTCCATCTTTTTAAGCATCCTGTCCTCATACTTAAGCAGCGCTGTTACGCTTGTATTGTAAAGGATAATTTTTTTCCTTTTTCCGTCGGGCTTTCTTAAGATATCCGCCCATTCTTCCGGCAGGCCGGGCTCTTCTTTTTCCCCTTTTGCCACCTTGTCAAACTTGGGCGAGCCAAGCCCCAGGATTATCTTTTCCCATAATTTCCTGCTGTTCTCTCCCGCCGCTTTCGCAAGGATATCGATATAAACCTGACGCATAGCTTCCGACTGCACAATTACTTTATCCGCATGGAACACCCCCGGCACCATACAGAAATTTTCCATTGCTTCCGCCGCCCTTCTGCTTCCGGGCTCCACTTCATTTAATACAAAATAAGGGATATAGATTAAATTGTCCGTGAACTTTTTTAAATTGGCAGCGTAGAAAAAAGGGTGGACACTGGTTACATAGTTGTATTCATCATAAGGATTATGAATAAAAATCATATCCGGATGAATCCCTTCAAAATCAAACGCGTCATATCTGGTAACTGGCACATACGCCGGATATTCGCCGCCTTCATAATGCGCCTCTTTGAAGCTTCCATCCGGATTTTTATCATAGTATGGTACAGGTATCACATATGCGTCGCACTCCGCGTCCGTATCCGCCGCCTTCCATACGCTCTCCAGCGAATCCCACATAGACGCTTTATATGGAAGAAACACGGCAACCCTTTTCACCTTAATATCGCTGTGCACGCTGTTTTCAATCTGCACCAGGGATTTGCGAAGCGCCTTATATGCTTTGCCGGCATTCTCATACCTTCCGCTTTCAATTGCTTCATATACCTGATAGACCTCTTCGCAGTAGTCTTCCAGCATGGAAATCGTCCTGCAGCCTTCCCCTTCGGTGTTTTCTATAAGATTCCCCATAGCAATGGCTCCGTTCTGGCATTCCTCCAGCAACTCAAGAGCCGCAGAGAAATCCTGCTTTTCCATAATTTTTTTCAACTGTCCGTGTGCCTGTTTGAGCAGCCCGATAAAATTTTCCACCTGCTCCTTCTGCTTCTTCCTCATGCAATGTCCTGCTCCAACGTCTTTTTATGAACTATAATTCTCAAATCCTATACTTTTTGCGTCTTGATATTTTCGGTAGACTGATTGGGAAAAATCGACAAGAAAAAAGATTAAATTTTCTTGAATTTCTGACGATAATATCATAGAATGTAATTTGATAATGATTTTTTATGTGTCGCATTTTTTATAGAATTTGCGACATTTTTATACTTTTTCTTTTATTTGTTTTACCTTGCGGTAAAAAGTTGCTTTTGTCAGATTGCAAAGCCCGATTGCTTCCTTTGCCGTTATTTCTTTTTCCGCCCACCGGCAACAGATTTCCTCAAAATTATCCGGCAGCGTTTTCGGCGGTCTCCCGAACCTTACCCCCTTTTGTTTTGCAGCCTCTATCCCCTCCATCTGCCGCTGCTTTATGGTATCGCGCTCGTTCTCGCTTACATAGGAAAGCAATGCAAGCACCAAATCCGCAATCAGCGTCCCCAGCAAATCCTTTCCGTTTCTGGTGTCCAGCAAAGGCATATCCAGAACCACAATGTCTATTTTCTTCTCTTTTGTCAGTATCTTCCACTGTTCCAGTATTTCCTCATAATTTCTCCCCAGCCTGTCGATGCTCTTGACATAAAGGACATCGTTGGGCCTTAACTTTTTCAGCAGCTTCCGGTACATTGGACGGTTAAAATCCTTCCCTGACTGTTTGTCCATAAAAATATTTTTTACAGGCACTTCCAGTGCATCCATGGCAATCATCTGCCTGTCCTCATTTTGCTTCATCGTACTTACCCGTACATAAGCGTATGAATTTCCCATTTTTCTTCCTTCTTTCCTTATAGATTTTAAATTTTTATATTATCTTAGTATATCTGTGGATTCGTTTCATAAACATCTACAGGAAATCTCCAGGTCAGATTTCACTTACGCCGTATTGACAATTTTGGAGTTTGCCGCCTATTACAGCCGCGGCTGCGACTCGAGAGAACTTTTTATCGGGAAAAAAATAGAAGGTGCGTCTGATTTTACAGAACACCTGAACTGGTATGACGTAATTCTGCTGAATATGCAGCATTTTCTTATTGAGGCAGATTCAGGAAAGGTAACAGAATATCTTGCACAAGAGGTTATCGAAGACCTCCAGAAACAATACCTTGGCTTTCTGCGCAATCTTTTGAAAGACCAGAGTTTTTTGAGGAATATACCGGCTTTACCGAGCCGGAGGTTAAAGAGCTGTGCGAACAGTTTGATATGAATTTTGAAAGCCTTAAGGAAGATATTGTAATGATGCCGGGCGGCGACTGTGTACCTGTCAATACCCGCAGCTTCCAGAATGATATGCGCACCTTCAAAACTAAGGATGATGTCTTAACGCTGCTGATTCACCTTGGATATCTCGGGTATGACAACGAGGCAAAAAAGGCATTTATCCCCAACCGTGAAATCATTGAGGAATATGAAAATGCAATGAGTGCAGGCGGCTGGTCAAAGGTCATGCATATTCTGCATTCTTCCGAAAAACTGAAAATAAATTAAAAAATCCCGCAGGAATCAGATTTTATTACCTGATTATCTGCAGGATTCTTTTGTTCTTTTAGATATTGGCGAAACCTTTCCTGATACCTGACTCCTGCCTAGTCCCCCATCTCCTCCACATCCCTTCTCACCCCGTCATACTCCGCAAAACCCGTGCACCGCATCTTCCCGTCCTCGTCAAGGCTCCTGTCCGGATGAATCTGAAATCTCTCGTCCGCCTTAAGCACAATGCGCAGCTTCATCTGTCCCTGATGCTCTCCTGTCACGCTGATATCGCTGCGGATGACCGTCTCGCCCGGCATGAACATATTCGCCGGGGACTTCACCCGAAGCCATCCGTTATAAAAGGTTCTGCCGTCCTCGCTGTAATTTTCATACAGGGTTTCAAAGGTATCTGTATCGATACAGGAATTGGTCACAACACCGCCGCCCGCACCTTTTATCTTAATCGGCAGCTTTGGCATTTCGGTCTTTAATGCGTCGGAAAGAGGCAGGGCATAGGGTATTTCCTCTTTATCCGGCGTCCTCCCGGCCGGAACCGGCACCGTGGGCGCTTTATCCAGCATTCTGCATCTGCGCAGCCTGCTTTTTACGTTGCCCTCAGCCACCTTTGTGCTCTCGTTCCACATTGCCCTTGTGCTGTCGGGGTGCCAACTCATCGGGGAATAATACACCCATTTCCCCTCGCGGTCGCTCAAATTAACGCCTTCATAGCCCCGCCCCTCTTTCATGGAGCGTTCCACGTCAATCAGCGCCGGGCCGATATTGCCCTTTCTCTGAAAACGCACCCCGGCAATGGCATACTGATACAGTACATTTAAATATTTGCTCCGGGTAACAATATCATTATAAAGCGGAACCACTCCCAGCACGCCGCAGTCTGTCTTTGGAGAAAATCTGGGCGACATACAGACGGCGCATTTTTCATCGGGAGAAAAGATTGCGGTTTCCTCGTAGCCAAGGGTGTCCGTAATCTGGACAAACTCTTCGCCATCCAGCATTTGCAGAGTGCTTTCGCTGATGCACTTTCCGCCTCCCGCAAGGGTGATTCCCCTTCCTCCTCTTATAAACTGCTTCACTTCCCCGCCTCTCTGGATTTTTCTGCGGGCAAAGCCCTCGTTTTCAGGGTCAGGCTCGATATCGTTCACGGAGCTTATAAGACAGGCGTCCTCCACCGTATACTCAGACTCCCGCCGCACCAGTTTCCCCAGAAAGTTGAAAGCGCCGCTTCCCGTCAGTGTGGAAAAGCAGATATGCTCGTTATCCGGGGCGATAATCGGCTCCGACCACCGCATAAAGACGCCGGGAATCCTTGCGATTTCCTCCGGCAGAGCAACCTCAACCAGCTCAGAGGATGTGCAGGCATCCAAATCCGGCGTACACTCCAGTACGTAATCCCCCAGCAAAATTCTCTTATTGTCCGCAAAGCACATCCAGCGGATGCCGTTTGCGCCCTTTTTCTTGCGGATAACGCCGTCAAACAGCTCGCAGACCGCCGTCCCGTCGTCTTCCATGGTAAAAACCCTGTACCAGTCCTCGTCCTTCTCCGGCTTCCTCACCGCCACAAGCACTCTGCCCGAAAAGGTATAGGTTCCGTTGATATTGGAATCAATGCCCTCCGGCAGCGGAATATCTGTCACCTCAATGCGTCCGAATTCTGTGTTTTCAATTATCATCGCTTTTATTCCTCCTGTTCTTTTGAGTTTTCTAAAACCGGTACTTCCCCGCCGTCACACACTCTCTCCTTCCGTCCGGCAGGATAATCTCCGCCTCCGTGTTTGCCGGGATTTCCACCTCGTAAACCAACCTGTCCCCTTCGTATTTCCAGCCGCTTATAATCTCTCCAACCGGCGAGAGGTACACGGCTCTGGCATACTTAAGGGAGCTGTCCGGCTGCGGTCTTATGGTAATCTTCCTGCCCTCCGCCCGGATTCCGCAGACGCCGGCAAAAAGCCACCCGCTGATTGCACCGTAGGAGTAGTGGTTTAAGGAAGCCTTCACTTCCCCCTTTTCATTGACGCCGTCCCAGTTTTCCCAGATGGTGGTGGCGCCCTTTTTCACCGCGTAAAGCCAGCCTGGCATAGTGTCCTGCAAAAGGAGCCGGTAGGCGCTTTCCGTATAGCCGTAATCCGCAAGCACCCCGCACAGCGCCGGCGTTGAAAGAAATCCGGTGTTTAAATGATAACCGTTTTTTTCCACCAGCCGGTTCAAATCATCCGCCGCCTGCTCCTTTTCCTGCTCCGTAAGGAGGTCGAAGGAAATCGCCCTCACATAATCGGCCTGTCTGTCGGAGGAAATCTTTCCCTCCTGTGTGGCAATATGCCGGAATGCCTTCCGGGCGTTTGCCGCCAGCTTTCCGTAATTTTCCGCATCCTCCGTCCTTCCCAGAATTTCCGCAATCTCCGCCAGCATTTTTCCCGACCGTGCAAACCAGGCGGTCGCCACCCTGCTCTGGGGGGTACGCATGACGGAGGTGCTCTCCACGTCCGGCTCGCACCATTCGCCGTAATCCACGCCGGTCTCTATGGTAAATCTTCTGTAGGGATTTCTCTTAAAGCGTTTGACGGGATTTAAGGGCTTCTGCTTCGCCCTGTTTTCCAGAAATCCGTACCATTTTTTCATCATCTCATAATTTTCTTCCAGAATGCGCCTGTCCCCGCAGCGTTTATAAAGGGCGTAGGGCACGGTGATGCAGGCGTCTCCCCAACCCACGGAACCGGCAAGCAGGCCGGAAAAAAATCCTGGCACGTTGTTTTTGGGGGCGATATTCGCTATTTTCCCGTCAGGGAACTGAGCCATGCGGCATTCGGCCAGCCATTTTCGGATAACCGGATAGCAGTCCATGAGATAGAGGCCGGTCTCCGCGAACACTCCCATATCTCCCGTCCATGCCGCCCGCTCTCTTGTGGGACAGTCCGTGGGGACGTCGCAGAAATTGGATTTCTGGCTCCATATGCTGTTTTGCACCAGCCGGTTCACGTACTTGTCGGAGCACGCAAAGCTGCCTGTCTGCTCCATCCGGGAATACACGGCGATGGCGGTAAACTTTGCGTCCTCAAGGTCGATATCCGTCTCCACCTTTGCATAGCGGAAGCCCCAGATGGTAAACCTCGACTTGTAATGGTTTTCCCCTTCCTTGCAGGTATAAATAACCTGCTGTCTGGTGCCGCCCTCCTTGTGGCGTTTCCTGTCCTGAAAATTCTCCTGGGTAAAATTTCCGTTTTCGTCCAGAGTCTCCCCGTGGGTTAAGACAATCTTATCCCCGGCATGGGCGTTAAGGGTAAACTCAATATATCCGGCCATATTCTGTCCGTAATCGATGACTCTCTCTCCGTTGGGCGTTTTCCTTATGGTTCCCGCAAAACGCTCCATCTCTCCCACAGGCATGCAGTTGGCGCAGGCCAGATTCTCTACGCCAAAATTCTCGACTTTCACCCCATGGTAATCTGTGATGTTCTCCAGACGGGCGTCAACCACTTCCCCCTGCTGCATGTCGTTCTCCCGAACAGGGCCCGACTGGGAAGCCTCCCAGCTTTCATCGGAAACGCACACCGGCTTTCCGTCGATTTCCAGCTGGAAGTAGAGTGCCACGTCCTCTCCGTACAGATTCCTGTCCCCATCGACTCCCGATACGCTGCGGTACCACCCGTCGCCCAAAATCACCTGTACCTCGTTTTTTCCCTCTCTCACAAGCTCCGTCACGTCATAAGTCTGATAGGCCAGCTTTTTTGCGTAATTGTAAGAGCCCGGCGCCAGCACGAAATCCCCCGCCCGGCCGCCGTTGATGTACGCCTCATACAGGCCGTGGCAGGTAATGTACAGTCTGGCCTGCCCGCATTTTTCCACGTGGAAGGACGTTCTCAAGTAACTGGCAGGCTTATGCTCGCCCGGATTGCAGGTAAGCTCGGGATTAATCCATTTGGCAGTAAACTGTTCTTTCTTCAGAAGCCCCGTCTCAAACCATGCCTCATCGCTCCACTCGCCCGGCAGGTCCTTTTCATCCCAAAGCCTTACCCGCCAGAAAATCCGCTGCCGGCTTACCGCGTCGGTTCCCAATACGGCGTTCATCTCGCCTCCCGGCATTTTCCCGCTGTTCCAGATGACCCGGCCGTTTTTCCGGGCCTCGATTTCATATGCGGTCTGTCTGATTCCGTCCCTGCAGTTCCATGTCAGATAAGGGCGGACAATATCGATTCCCAGGGGATTTACCAGATGCTCTGTTTTCAAATTAATCGCTTTCATCAGTCCATATGCTCCTTTAAAAATGCCGCGCTCATCTGCAGGGATTTCACGGGGGATTTCTCCGCCCAGTTCTTATGGCTCTCTAAAATCACCGCATCCACGTTTACGGAAAGCGCCTGAGTTATCAGCTCCTCCAGATTCATATTGCCATATCCAAGCTCCATGCTGTCAGATTTCAAAATCGGCGTCATGGACGGCCCTGTCACCTTCGTTCCCCTGTCGTTGATGTGGTAGAGCCTCATCCTCTCTCCAAGACGCTTCATCAGCGCGATTGCCGAAACGCCCGCCTCTGTGGGCCAGTAGGAATCCAGCTCAAAATTTACATAACGGGAATCCGTCTCCTCTATCAGCACATCATAAGCCGTCCGGTTTTTCTCCACCCTTCGAAATTCACAGTTGTGATTGTGGTACAAAAGCGCAATACCCGATTTCCCAAGCCTTTCCCCGGAAGCGTTCAAATCCTTCGCAAGCTCCTCCACGGCCCTTCTGTCGGAATAGTCAAACCGGTACATTCCCGTAATCACAACCTTATCCGTCAAAAGCTCCGCCGCCCTGTCAATCACAGCTTCCGGGTTTTTTTTGACGCTTCCCAAATCCTCATGGAGAGCCACCGCGCAAAGCCCCGCCTCCTTGAGCATCCCTCTCCAGTCAAAGTTTCCGCCCTTTCCCACCGGCATTCCCGCCGCCCTCGTCAACATCCGAACCATCAGGGAAGTGGGCCGAATCATAAAGCCGTTCAATTCAAGGCCGTCATAACCGGCCGCCTTAACCGCCTTTAATGTGCTGAGTGTCTGCGCTTCATTTTTGCATACGCCGCCCAGCATAATCTGCTGTACCGCTTTTACCGCCATCTGTATCCCCTGCCTTTCTAAAGGATATTTTATCCTATCCGGCTGCTTTTTGCGTTATGAAATTCGTGTTTTTGTTTTTAAATTCATCTAAAAGCAAGAGGCTGAAATCAAAACAGCGCCCGATACAGATTGTTTTTTTCTGTAACAAAATTTCGCGGAAAAGTAAAAGTATCGCGGAAATCAATTTTCAGATTCCGGTGAAGGTATATGGAGCCAGAAAGGATGTCAGCCCGGAATATTTCTTGAGGAGCCCTTATAAAAACGTCGGTGCTTGGCGAGGTTTCGAGCTGTTTTACAGCTCGCGAGCTTAGCATCCGTTA
>CAJTMW010000029.1 GCA_910577275.1 uncultured Lachnospiraceae bacterium | reverse complement strand
TGCGAAATTTTCTTTCTTGCATATCTCCCGGATTCTTGCTAAGATGGTCTCAAAGCCGCCTTTTCTGTTTTTGAATTTCAGGGCGCGGTCATGCTCTATGCCCCTGAAGTCAACAAACCTTGCCCACTGGTAGTTCTTGGCGATATCCACGCCGACTACGAGGGTGTCTGTTGTGATTGCGAGTAATTTTTGTTTGAGGCGGTCTTCGTACTTTACTTTCATTGCTATAAAATCTCCTTTGTTTTCTGATGTATTAAGTCGCTAAACTCATATACATCATACGGGGAGATTTTATTTTGTCAAAGTTCAAATTTCATTCTCTATAGGAATGCTTTTACCCTGCTCTCCACATGGGAAGAACGGCTCGTCAGAGACGTTCTTCTAAATACAAAGCTTGAAATCACTTGGCGAGGTCACAAGCTGCACCGCAGCTTGCGAGCTTAGTGATTTCCTTTGTATTAGCTTCGGTAATCCGCATTGATTTTCACATAATCATAGGTCAAATCGCAGCCCCACGCCGTTGCCGATTCTTCTCCCATTTTCATGTCCACCAGAATCCTTACCTCCGGCTCCGATAAAATCCTGCCGGCTTCCTCCTCGCTGTAATCGGCGCCCACGCCGTCTTTGTAAATCAGGATTTTACCCGCTTTGCTCTCAAAATAAAGCTCCAGCTTCTCCGGCTCAAAACGAACGCCCGAATAGCCCAGGGCACAGAGGATTCTTCCCCAGTTGGCGTCGTGCCCGTAAATGGCCGCCTTCGTCAGGCTGGAACAGATAACGGATTTTCCCAGCTTTCTGGCGTCCTCTTTGGTGGCAGCTCCCACCACCTTCGCCTCAATCAGAGCCGTTGCGCCCTCTCCGTCCCCTGCCATCATTTTCGCAAGGGATTCGTTTACATAATGAAGGGCCTCCCTGAAAGCCTCGTAGGCCGGACCCTCCTCATTGATTTCGCTGTTGCCCGCCATACCGTTTGCCATCACCAGAAGGGTATCGTTGGTGGAGGTATCCCCGTCCACGGAAACCATGTTGAAGGTGTCTGTAACGTCCTCTTTGACTGCTTTAGTCAAAAGTTCTTTGGAAATCGCCGCGTCCGTGGTCACAAAGGCAAGCATGGTGCACATATTGGGATGAATCATGCCGGAGCCCTTGCACATGCCGCCGACAGTCACTTTCACACCATCAATTATGACCTCCGCCGCCGCCTGCTTTGAGTGGGTATCCGTGGTCATGATTGCCTCCGCCGCCAGAGTTCCCGCCTGCAGCGTATCCTGCTTTTGTCCGGCAAGCTTTTCAATTCCCGCCTCGATTCTGTCAATGGGAAGCTGCATACCAATCACGCCGGTGGAAGCTACCAGAACCGCCTCCTTGGGCAGTCCCAGCGCCTCCGCCGCCTTTTCCGCCGTCCTCTCGCAGTATCCGTAACCCTCCTTACCCGTACAGGCATTGGCAATCCCCGCATTAACAACCACCGCCTGCCCGAAGGGCGCGTTTTCCACCACATCCTTATCCCACAAAACCGGAGCCGCCTTTACCACGTTGCTGGTAAAGGTTCCCGCCAGAACGCAGGGAGCCTGACTGTAAATCAGCGCCATATCCTTTCTGTTCTGATATTTGATTCCCGCTTCCACGCCCGCAGCTTCAAAGCCTTTTGCCGCCGTTACGCCGCCTTCCGTTATTTTCATTTTGTTCCTCCTATTTCTGATTGAATTTCACGATATTTTTATCATTCAGGACAAAGTCATAATAATTCAAATCCTCCCGCTTTGTCCAGCCGATTTCCTTCCAGAAAGCGTTGCCGATGTCGTTCTGCGTAAAGGCAATCAGGGAAACCTTGCTGATTTCCTCCTTTTCAAGGGCTTTCATACAGTATACCACCATCGCCTTTCCGATGCCCTGTCTGCGGTAATCCTCGCGAACGCACACATGGTAAAGGCACCCCCGCCGGCCGTCATAGCCGCAGAGAATGCTGCCCACAATTTTTCCATCCGCAACCGCCACCACGCTGGTGTCGGGATTTCTTTTAAGGAAACGCGCAACCCCGTCCCTGGAATCGTCAAGGCTGCGCATGGCAAAGCCCCTGATGCTCATCCACAGCGCATACACTTCCTCATAATCGTCGATTGTCATTGCTCTGATTGTCATACTCTCACACCTCTGTTATAGATTTAATCCTTTGTCCTCCCCGCAGCCCAGCATAATATTCAGGCACTGAATGGCCGCGCCGGAAGCGCCTTTTCCCAGATTGTCAAACTGCGCGGAAAGCACCGTCCTCTCCCCGTTTCCGGTTATGTATATTTTCAGCCCATCATAGCCGCAGCACCCGTTTCCCGCCAGCATTTTCCCATGAAGTTCTTCCTCCGCGCCGAAAGGCTCCACAGTGATAAACCGCTGCCCCGCATAGTAATCCGCAAAAAACTCCTGCAGCCCCTGTGGTGTGTTCCTTTCCTTCAAAAATTCATTATACAGAGGGACGGAAACCACCATTCCGCTGTAGTAATCCGCAACAATAGGCGAAAACAGGGGCTGGCGCAAAAGCCCGGTGATTTCCTTCATTTCCTTTAAGTGCTTATGCTGCTGGGAAAGAGCGTACTCTCTGGGGGCGTCAAGCTCCCCCGCCCGCTCCTTTTCCTCATACTCTGCAATCATCTTTTTGCCGCCGCCGCTGTAGCCCGTCAGGGAAAAGGCCGACAGAGGATAGTCCGCCGGGAGAATTCCCGACGCTATCATCGGATAGACAAGAGATATGAAGCCCGTGGCATGGCACCCCGGCACCGCTATCCGCTTTCCTTCCCTTATCTTTTCCCTGTGCTTTTCCGACAGCTCGGGAAAGCCGTAAGCCCACCCCTCTTCCGTCCTGTGAGCGGTCGAGGTGTCGATTACCCTGACATTATCGTTTTCCACAAGGCTTACCGACTCCCTTGCCGCCGCGTCCGGCAGGCAGAGAAAGGCGATATCGGCCTGATTAATCAGCCTTCTCCTCTCATCCGTATCCTTGCGTTTTTCCGGGGCGATAGGTAAAAGCTCCACGTCGTCCCTCCCGGCAAAGCGCTCGTGAATTCTAAGGGCCGTGGTGCCCTCGCTTCCGTCAATGAAGATTTTTGTTTTCATATTTTCCCTCATTTCCGCGCTGCTTTTTGCGCATTTCCGGTTTGTGGATGCAGCGCAGACCCAAACCGGGAGATGAAAGAATGGAAAAATCCTTCACTCCTCCTGCCTTATCTTTTGAAAACTTCAACCGCAAACCTGTACTGCATTTTTCCCCAAATCATACAACTCATCCGGACATATATCCTGCCCTTCCGGCCACACGACAGTAAAACCGTCTGTAGCGGCGCGCCTGAAATACTCAAAACTCCGCAGCTGTCCGTACCATTCTCCTTTTATATAAGGTTCAACATCAAAATATTTTTTTTCTCCATTGTCAAATACTACTAACAGTTGATACGGACAGGTTGCTTCTACCTGAACTGCAGTTGGCCTTAACACAAAATCACCTCCACTATTTAGCGCAATGGCTCAATCTTAAAATAACCATCACCATTGCTCAATAACTGCCAGTTTGCTTTCAGCTCATCTTCATGAATCGCTATCCAGGCTAATAAAAGCTTTGTCTGCTTGTTAGGAAAATTTCCTTCTAAAATTTCCCCGTCTATACTCACTACAATTTCATTATTTCCGTATAATGCATGAACATGTGGCGTATTATGCTTGCCACCTTTTTCACTTTGCATTCGTACAATAATTCCGAAAAACATAGATAACGCGGGCACTCAAAATCACCTCCACTCTGCTTACATTTCCTTATTGAATCACCGTTCCGATATGCTTATCCCTCCGCCACTGCGGGGGACTTCCGTCGTCGCCCCAGTATTCATCCACAGAGGCAATTTTTTCATCCTGTATCCTGATAAAGGACGTCACATGAAAAGACAGCTTTTTGTCCCACGAGTATACGTGCGTTACCGTAATGCTTACGTCTCCCGCCTCTTCTATGCGTTCAATTTCTCCGTCCCACTGTCCCGGATACTCGCAATTTGCTCTGATAAACTCGCTGACCGTAAAATGTTCATTTGTGTTGTGCCAGTTTACATAAGCCTGCTCGTGGAAATATTTTCTGATTTCCTCCGCCTGCTGCCGCAGGACGGCGCGCCAGTAGTTTTGTATATTCATTCCTTTTTCCTCTCCGTTTTAACACGCGGCTTTTCTGTCACTTTTTCAGTTTCAGACGATACTTAAGCAGATGGTAGCTATGCCCGTCCCGTCCGTCCACCTTAACCTCCGAAGAAACACGTTCAAACCCCAGTGAACATGCCAGTTTGACAGACGCCTCGTTTTCTTCTCTCGTTGAATAATGAAACTCCTCCGCGCCGAACGCTTTCCGGCAGTACGCTATAAGCCCTGACAAAATCTGTTTTCCAAAGCCCCTTCCCACATAATCCGGCCCAAGGCATATACCTGCTTCCTGATAAACGCGGTCCGACAGCTTTTCCACGCCGGCAAATCCGACAGGCTCACCGCTTTTTTTCTCATAAACCAGATACGTGTCATGATTTTTCTGAAATTCAATGGTTTTCCGAATCCTTATTCTGGCTTCGCTCTCGCTTTCGGTAACCTTCCAGAGCATATACCTTGCGCTTTCCGGCCGCGACCAGACGTTTTGATATATCCCTCTCCAATCCTCAAACACGGCTTTGTCCAGAATAAGGTCGTCCGTCTCTATCATTTTCTCTCCCCTTCAAGCGCTCTGACAGCCTCCTCCATCGTCACGCACAAGGCATACCGTCCCGGCCATATAAAATCATTATAATAATGATAACAGACGTCCCTTTTCATATACGCATTATCAAAGGTGGAATTTGCATATTCCGGCACAATCATTTCGTACCCCTGTTCGAAGCCGCTTTTTATGGTAGCGTCAATGCAGAAATTTGTCTGCAGTCCCGCAATCATAATCTTCTTTTCACTTTTTTCCGCCAAATATTCTACCAGACCTGTGGAATTATGAAAAGCACTGTTTACCGTTTTGTCAAAAATGCGCTCTTTTTCTTCCGGAGCGAATTCCTCAAAGATGTCAAATTCATCATCTCCTGCGGAAAAACCCGTTCCCGGTCCGTCGTCATGCCGCACATATACCACTTCCACGCCGTTTTTTCTTGCCGCGGAAATCAGCGTACGGATATTCCTTTTCAGCTTTTCAAATTCGTGCAGTCTTTCGTCTGTAATGCCCTTCTGGGTATCCACTACCAGTAAAATCATTTTCCGTTTCCTCCCGCCTTAAGTCAAATGCACTACCGTCATTTCGTGATGAACCTCTTTCAGAAAAATGCCGAAAACATCTCCGGTGCGAAGCCTTAAACTGGAGGTATTCACGCATGGGTGGCATCCCAGAAATTCCTCCTCAAGCACCTGCGCGTCCACCAGCAGCCTCACCCGGTTATCCTTATCGTTCGTCAGTCCCATAATACTGACCGCCCCCGGCGAAATGTGGAGATATTCTTCCAGATACTCCTCCGGCGCAAAGGAAAGCCTCGCACTTCCAATCTGCTTCGACACTTCCCGTGTCTGAAATTTCTTCTCTCCCGGCATCAGCAAAAGATAAAAGGCGGTTTTCTGCGCATTGCACAGAAACAGATTTTTACACATATGAATGCCGAGAAGCTCATCCACGCCCCGGCAGGCCTCAATGGTTGCCATGGGCTCATGGTCCAGCCTTTTAAAAGGAATAGACAGTCTCTCCAGGAGCCGGTACACCTCCATCTCCCTCGGCAGCCGTCCGGCGGAATCGGGAATATCTTCATACAAATTCGTATCGTGAATTCTGCTGTTCATAAAAGTCTTTTCCTCTGCTGTTTTTTTAACCTACCTCATTATATCCTTAATTTCACAAATACACAAACCCTCTTTCCATGGAAAGCAATTTCCATAGAAAGATATTTCCGCAGGAATCTTTTTCCATAGAAATCAATTTCCATGGAAATTCCCTTCCACGGAAATCTCTTTCCGCAGAAATCAGTTTCCGGATTCCGGCGAGGGTATGCGGAGTCTGAGCGGGTGTCAGCCCGGAACATTTCCCCGACATCGCATGATTATACAATATATATGCATATTATGCAACTAATTTCGAATTTTTCTGAATAAAAATAAAATCTTTTCTTTAAATATGCAAAACTGGGTCTTGCAATTCCCGATAATATGTTGTATATTGTCAAAGGTGACAGACCGGCGGCGCCCGGCCTGCCAAAAATACACTGTGAAAATACCCGCCCGATTTGCGGGCCGGATAAGAAATGGAGGATTCATTTATGAAGGAAAAGGTCATCTTAGCGTATTCAGGCGGACTTGATACCACTACCATCATCCCCTGGCTGAAGGAAAATTTTGATTATGAAGTAATCTGTGTCTGCATCGACTGCGGGCAGGAGGAGGAACTGGACGGTCTGGAGGAGCGGGCAAAATTCTGCGGAGCGGAAAAATTATACATTCTGGACGTTACCGATGAATTCTGCGACGAATATATCGTTCCCTGCGTTCAGGCCCACGCCGTATATGAAAATAAATATCTTCTGGGGACCTCCATGGCAAGACCCCTTATCGCAAAAAAACTGGTTGAAATCGCCCGCAAGGAAGGCGCTGCAGCTATCTGCCACGGCGCTACCGGCAAAGGAAACGACCAGATTCGTTTTGAGCTCGGCATCAAGGCCCTTGCTCCCGACTTAAAAATTATTGCCGCCTGGAGAAATGCAAAATGGGATATGGATTCCCGGGAATCCGAAATTGCCTACTGTAAGGCTCACGGAATCGACCTGCCCTTCTCCGCTGATTCCAGCTACAGCCGCGACCGCAACCTGTGGCATATCAGCCATGAAGGACTGGAACTGGAGGACCCGGCAAGCGAACCTAATTTCGAGCATCTGCTTGTGCTCAGCACCACTCCTGAGAAGGCTCCCGAGGAAGGCGAATACGTGACCATGACCTTTAAAAAGGGAATTCCCACTTCCGTCAACGGAAAAGAAATGAAAGTTTCCGATATCATCCGCGAGCTGAACAGATTAGGCGGAAAACACGGCATTGGTATTGTGGATATCGTTGAAAACCGCGTGGTTGGCATGAAGTCCAGAGGCGTTTACGAGACTCCCGGCGGAACCATCCTTTACGAAGCGCACCAGCAGCTGGAAGAACTGATTCTTGACCGCGACACCTACGCCCTCAAGACGGACATGGGAAACAAGCTGGCACAGATTGTATATGAAGGAAAATGGTTCTCACCCCTGCGCGAAGCAGTACAGGCGTTTATCGAATCCACCCAGAGCTACGTTACAGGCGAAGTGAAATTCAAGCTTTACAAGGGCAATATCATCAAGGCCGGAACCACTTCCCCTTATTCTCTCTACAATGAGAGCATCGCTTCCTTTACCACAGGCGATTTGTACGACCATCACGACGCAGAGGGCTTCATCAATCTGTTCGGCCTTTCCACCAAGGTTCGCGCCATGAAGATGCAGGAACTTAAGAGCCGATAAGTCGCCAAATGTGCATGCAGGCATGCCCGCTCGGCTCGTTGCCTGCAAAAGTAACAGTACAGCCGCCTGTCGGCCGCCCACAGACGTTTTTCAGGAAAGGCAAGCACGCATTATGGACGTAATTACACTTTTAGCCGCTTATTTTGCGTCAGTAAATTTCATCGGCTTTGCCCTCATGGGCATTGACAAACACAAAGCAAAAAAAAGGGCCTTCCGCATTCCGGAAGCCACCCTTTTTATCATTGCTGTCATTGGGGGGAGCCTCGGCTCCCTCATTGGCATGTATACCTTTCGTCATAAAACAAGGCACCGCAAATTTGTTATCGGAATGCCTCTTATTCTGGTTTTGCAGCTAGCGCTTGCACTTGCCGTCTTTTATGCGCCTGTGGAGATTAAAATTCTGTAGTCCGCGGCGTCTGCCGGGTGATAAGGCATCCTCCCGCTTCGCGGGTCCCTCCTTACCACAAATTATGCTAACTGTGCCTGTACGGCGGTGAGCGCTACTACGCCTACGATGTCCTGCCAGGAGCATCCTCTTGAAAGGTCGTTTACCGGCTTCGCAATTCCCTGAAGCATGGGACCGTAGGCTTCCGCCTTTGCCAGTCTCTGCACCAGCTTGTAGCCGATATTCCCGCTGTCCAGATTCGGGAAAATAAGTACGTTTGCCTTGCCTGCCACATCGCTGCCGGGAGCCTTGGATTTGGCAACCGAAGGCACCAGCGCGGCATCTAACTGCAGTTCTCCGTCTAAGGTAAGGTGCGGGTACTGCTCGTGGGCAATCCTGGTTGCCTCCACAACCTTATCCACCAACGCGTGCTTTGCGCTGCCTCTTGTGGAGTGGGAAAGCATGGCAATCACGGGCTTTGCGCCGACCAGACTCTTGAAGCTTCTCGCCGAGGATTCTGCAATCGCCGCCAGTTCCTCCGCCGTAGGGTCCTGATTTAATCCGCAGTCGGCAAACAGGAAGGTTCCGTCGTGACCGAACTCGCAATCCGGCACACACATAAGGAAAAATCCCGATACCAGCTTAACGCCGGGAGCCGTCTTTAAAATTTGCAGAGCCGGGCGCAGAGTGTCCGCCGTTGCATGACAGGCGCCCGCCACCATACCGTCCGCTTCGTTAGCCTTAACCATAATAACCCCGAAGGTAAGCGGGTCCGTTAACAGAATTTCCTTTGCCTTCTCCGGCGTCATTCCTTTGTTTTTTCTTACCTCATACAATATATTTGCATAATCATCCAGCTTTTCGCAGGTTTTGGGATTGATAATCTTCACCCCGTCCAGCTCGATTTCCAGCCAGGTCGCGCCGTCCATAATCTTTTCTTCGTCGCCAATCATAATAATATCGGCAATTCTCTCCTTCATGATGTTGGAGGCGGCAATTAATGTTCTCTTGTCCGTCGTCTCCGGCAGGACAATTGTTTTCTTGTCCATTCTGGCTTTTTCCTTAATTACATCAATATACGACATACCCCATTCTCCTTTCATACCCCGTGTAAACGCTTACATTTTGCGTTTCTCTTTTAAAAAAATTATATCTCAAAGCGCCCTTAAGGACAAGTTAATCTTGACAGAAAATTGTGTAAAATCAGATACAAATATGAAATTGCCTTATTGGCTTTTTTATATTATCCGGCAAATGCAGATTATTTAATTCGCAGGAAATCAGTCCTTTGGCGCCAGACCGGAGCGGGCTTAGCCGCTTTAAGTCAGGATGCCCTGTCAAGCATATCACGGATATATGTCCTCAGGCCGTCCTCCGTATCTATGCCATATTTCCGGTTCACCGCAATATAATACTTCATAATCCGTTCTTTTGGCAGAAGCGCACTGGAAGGAATGCTGTCGTCATATCCCTTTCTCGCTTCCAGCCACGGTTCCTCGTTATGCGTAATCTTCTCCAGTACTTTTCCTCCATATATGCCAAAAGTATTTACGACAAGTTCAACTACCCGCTTTTCATCTTCCGTCAGCGCGCCTTCCGTTCCTTCCAGAAGCGCGAAGCGTGCATCATCAATCGGATTATATTTGAAATCCCTGAACAAATCATATACCTCCGGATAAACCGGACCATGTATCCACGCCCTGCAATCTTCCCCAAAAATCGGTCTTCCATATAAAGCAGAATAAATGCCCTGGATAAAATACAACTGCTTTTGCAGCATGAGGGGAGTTACCTCTTCCAGTTTTTTAAATACATATGCGATTACTCTAAGCATCTTATCTGAAACTGAAAACAGGCTTTCTATACTTTCTGCTGCCGCGAGTGCCTTTTTATATGCCGTATCAGTCAGCTTCTCCCGGTTTTCTATAAGTTTCCGCTCCATATATGCCGGAGATGTCAACGCCGCTTTTACGACATCCGAATACTCTTTGGAAGGCATCTGTCCTTCCAGATATCTCGGTATTGTAACCTCTCCAAACCCCAGTGCCAGAGACAGCGGCGCTTTGCCAAGCTTATATATTTTCATGAGCTTCTCGATATCATCAATCAACACAAGACCTTCTGCTGCCCTATACTGCCCGTCAATTTCCTGGACATTCTTATCAATAAGACCGGGAATGCTCATTTCCTCGCCGCACTCCGCACAGACAGCCACTGTGATACTGAATGTATATTCTTTATCCCTTATATTTTTTACGATATCCTTCTTCCGCAAAAGGTATTCTGTCTCTTTCCTGCACTCTATGCAGAAATCTCTTCTTCCATTTTCTGTCATGACGGTCACCTCCGATTTGTCTCCTGATTATTTGAAATAGTATGTAAGCGGATATTTTTGTTCATGGAATGAAATTACTATCACAAAACAGTTCTCCAGCTTATTGAACTTGATATACAAAGAAACTGTTTTTTCTTCCGTTCCATTTCTCTCCAAAAGAGTTACATCCTTGCCAAATACATACAGTTTTTCATGTTCAAAGCCTTTATGCTCATTCTGCAGGATATCTGAAAAATCCATTGCAGTAAGGCTCAATATGCTCTCCTTTGCTTTCGCTTCATCAATAACATAATCCAGAAACAGACTGATATTATCCTGCCGTCTGGCATTCCGGTCAAGCCGGTACCTCCCATTCTCTACAGCTTCCTTCACTTCGGAAAGATACTGTTCTATGTCCTTCTTATCTATATCCAATACGTTATCCTCCGCAGAGTGTATGATGTGTTTTTTACTTTTTCCTATCATCAGGATAACTCAATGATTGCTTTTTGTCAATATCCCATCATCAAAACAGCAGATAAAATTCTCACCGCCAACCTTATTTTCAGTATACCTGTAAACAGGAAATTGCCTTACCGGCTTTTTTATGCTACCTTAATATCAGAAAATTTTGTTTTAAAAAGGAAATCATTATGAAAACTGCTGCCGTAATCGCCGAATACAACCCGTTCCACAACGGTCATCAATACCAACTTGAGGAAACCCGAAAAGAAACCGGAGCGGATTTCCTCCTTGTTGTCATGAGCGGAAATTTCGTTCAGCGGGGAGCCCCCGCCATCGTCAATAAATATGCCCGCACAAAAACGGCTCTCCTTGGCGGCGCCGACGTCGTTATTGAGCTTCCTGCCCTCTATGCGCTCTCCAGCGCGGAATTTTTTGCCGGCGGGGCGGTCACTCTGCTGAACCGGCTGAATGTGGTGGATTTTCTCTCCTTCGGCAGCGAATCCGGGAATATTGCATTGCTTGAAAGCTGCGCCCGCATACTGGCGGAAAAAGAAGCAGAATTAAATTCTGCCATAATGCCCCTCCTGAAAAACGGCGTTTCCTATCCGGCGGCAAGAGAACAGGCACTGGCGGCCGCTGTTTCCGGCTTAGGCTCCGCTTTTGCATCGGATATCTCCCCCGAAACACTTACAGGCCTCTTAGGCTCTCCCAACAATATTCTGGGTCTTGAATACTGCAAGGCTCTGTTTTCCCTGCGCAGCAATATCCGCCCTTTTACACTGAAACGCACGGACAGAGGCTACCATGATACGGCTCTTTCCCCCTGTGATATTTCCGGTTCCGGGGCTGATGGCAACTGCGTTTCCATTCCGGGACCGGCCTCCGGCTCTGCCGCCGCAGCCGGGACTTCCTTGGGGGCTGCTTCCAGTTCCGCTCCGGGGCTGGCCTCCGCTTCCGCCATCCGCAAAGCAATGTCCCGCTGCCCGGAAGCAGTCAGGAATTATGTGCCTGAAATCACCTTTCCTTTTCTCACTGAAAATTTTGTACCTGTTACGGAGGATTCCTTTTCCCATCTGCTCCACTATAAACTGCTTGCAGGCGCTCCCCTGGGCTTTTCGGAATATCTGGACTGTACGCCTGATTTGTCCGATAAAATCTGCAAAAACCTTCCTTCTTATACCGGCTTTACAGATTTTTGCGGCCTGCTGAAATCCAGGGAGCTCACCTACACACGCATCAGCCGGGTTCTTATGCATATTTTGCTGGATATAAAAACTCCTGAAGCCTTTAAGTCCTCTCTGGCAGACCGGAAGCTTTTTGTCCCCTATGCGAGGCTTCTCGGCTTCCGGCAGGGCTCGGAGCCTCTTCTTGCCGAAATCAAAAAAAGCAGCTCCATCCCTCTGCTTTCCAAAATGGCGGACGCCCGCTTTCTTTTGGACGAGAGAGCGCTTGCACTTTTAACGCAGGACGTCTACTGCGCTTCCGTTTACGAGTCAGCCGTTACCTGCGCCACCGGCCGGCCTGTGCCAAATGAATGGAAAATGTCGCCTGTGATTGTTTCCCGGCCTGAGTAGTTATTTTCAGACACGGAGTCTGGAAATCTCTGTACCTGATTGACTGGCTGCTGTCCTGACCGGAAAAAAAGCCCGGCATGCTTTACACTCCATCTCAAAACCGCTATAATAAGATTATTGAAAGCCAGTCTTTGTAAAGCAAGCGGCAAGCAGACAGCAAAAAACTATTAACATATTTTAAAGGAGGATATTTCTATGAAAGCATTTATGGATAAGGATTTCCTTTTATCCACCCCTACTGCGCGGACTCTTTTCCACGGGTATGCAGAAAAAACACCGGTACTTGATTACCACTGTCACATCAATCCCAGAGAAATTGCGGAAGACCGCCAGTTCGACAACATCACCCAGGTATGGCTTGGGGGCGACCATTACAAATGGCGCTTTATGCGTTCCTGCGGCGTTGACGAGCGCTTTATCACCGGCGATGCTTCCGACAAGGAAAAATTCTTTAAATGGGCCGAGGTTATCGGAAAGGCAATCGGCAATCCCCTTCATCACTGGAGCCACTTAGAGCTGCAAAGATACTTCGGCTACACCGGCGCCTTAAATAAAAATACCGCCGAGGAAGTATGGAATCTCTGCAACGCAAAGCTGGCGGAGCCTTCCATGAGCGTCCGCAATCTGATTAAGCAGTCGAATGTAACCTTAATCTGCACTACTGACGACCCCATAGATTCTCTGGAATGGCATCAGGCAATCGCTGCGGACGACACCTTTGACGTACAGGTTCTTCCCGCATGGCGTCCCGATAAGGCTATGAATATCGAAAAGCCCGATTATGCGGATTACGTGAAAAAGCTCTCCGCTGCAAGCGGAACTGATATCGGTTCTTTTGCGGGTTTAAAGAAAGCCCTGACAAACAGAATGGAATTCTTTGCCTCCAGAAAATGCAGCGTTTCCGACCATGGCCTTGAATTTGTAATGTTCGTACCTGCCTCTGACGAGGAAGTGGAAGCAATTTTTGCAAAACGGCTCTCCGGTGAAACCTTAAGCCGCGAAGAAGAACTGAAATTCAAGACCGCCTTTATGGTATTTATGGGACGTGAATGTAACAGGCTGAACTGGGTAATGCAGCTTCACTACGGCTGTAAGCGTGACAATAACAAGAAGATGTACGCAAAGCTCGGCCCTGATACCGGCTATGACTGCATCAACAACCACACCCCTTCCGCTCAACTGGCCGACTTTTTAAATGCCCTTGCGGAAACCGACGAGCTTCCCAAGACCATCATCTACAGCTTAAATCCGGCTGACAACGAGTACATAGGCACCATCCTCGGCTGCTTCCAGGATTCCTCCGCCGTAGCGAAAATCCAGCAGGGAAGCGCGTGGTGGTTCAACGACAACAAAATCGGCATGAAAAACCAGATGCTTTCCCTTGCAAACCTCGGCAACCTTTCCGGTTTCGTCGGAATGCTGACAGACTCAAGGAGCTTCCTTTCCTACACCAGACATGAATATTTCCGCAGAATTATGTGCGATTTAATCGGAGAGATGGTTGAAAACGGAGAGTTCCCCGATGACATGGATATTTTGTCCGAGATTGTTACGGATATCTCTTACAACAATGCCGTGAGATATTTCGGATTCGATTTGGAAACAAAATAAATTCTTGCATTAATTCAAAAATGCTGCCGGTGTAAAAATCGGCAGCATTTGTTACAATAAGCTGACTCGCGGAGCGTGACAGCGTTTGTTGTCTCAATATTTACCTGTTCTCATTGACATAAAGCTGTACTCTGCTCTGGATAATACCGGCCACATCCCTTGCATTTTTCTGACCACTGTAAAAAGGCTCCGCTTCCTCCGAAATAATATTAATCAGAGTCTCATCCATCTTATAAGGCTGCTTCACGCCGATAATCCATTCCTTTAAGAAGTTTACCTCCTCCTGAGTCATCGGCGGAATCGTAACGTCCACCCCGTTCATCCAATAGGTATCGTCGTACTCGATTCTATTGCCGTTTTCATCCTCATAATAAGGCTTTTCCATGGCCTTATCCGCCATCTCGTTAAACAAGTCGGCTCTAATCGGGAAATTGTAAATGTTGTTTTTCTGGTATTCTTCTGAAAGAAACGTACGTAAAAATCCCCACGCTGCTTCCTTGTCGGCGCATTTGGACGACAGGGCAATCCGCAAATCCGGCCAGATAACAGAGCCTGCGTTTCCTTCCGACGCCGGGAAACCGATAAGCGTGATTTTTTCTCCGAAAGTTCCCTTCTCCGTTACATTGTAATGCCTGAAATCCCCAAGGTTTAACACATTTGCCAGAACCTTTCCCTCACGCCACATGGTATCGTAATTATTCCAGAAATCATCCGTGTAAATCGCCTGGTCGATTTCGTCCGGAAAAGTTTTTATAAATTCCAGCATCTGAATAAACTCATCGGAATTGAAATTACACTTCCCGCTGTCCCAGTCAATAAACTGATTCCCTGACATGGAAATACAGTACTGCGTCATATCGCCTCTGGTAACGGTCATCAAAAACTGCGTGCCTTCCGGCTTCGAAGCAAGAATCTCCTGCGCCTGCGCCACCGTCCATCCGGTCTTATCCCCCACATCGGAGGTCTTAACCGCAACCGTCTGAACACTGAAAGAAGGGACAAGACTGTACAGTTTGCCATCCACTGAATAAGCCTCTATAACATTGGGCAGCAGGCTGTCAGGCGGAACCTCCTCATCTTTTTCAATAAAAGGCTTCAAATCCTCAAAAAGCCCCTTGCTGATATAGCTGTCCACCGGCATGGAATCGTCAAGAATCACGATATCCGGCATCTTTCCCGAAACAATATCTGTATTCAGCCTGGCAATTCCGGCATTATAATCCTCGTCAGAGCCATATAAGGTATTATAATCCACCAGACGGATTCGAATCGTATCGCTGGACTGATTAAACCTGATGGCGGCCTGCCTCACATTCCAGTTCGTATTCCCCATTGCCAGCGTAAATTCCTGCTTCTCCTTTACCTCCTCGGGCGGAACCTTCACAAACCTTGCAAGAGAGCTTCCCCGCTCGGAGTCACTGTCGTCAAATACTCCGAAGAACTCTGTATCGCTGATTCCAACTACCTGATAAAGATTGGAAAAACTGAAATCAGAATCGATAAAGCTCATGAGCTGAGTCTTATCAGTCTCTCCCAGATTATAGCCGTACAGCCCGTAATTGTTGGAAAGATATAAGTCATACCCATTTCCGGGGAAAAAGGAAAAATCATAGGACCTTCCGGGAAGCTTAAACTTTTCCCCGATAGTGCCCTTCTCCAAATCCGCCTGGGCAAAAGCAACTCCGTCTTCCTCATATAAAGTAGCCATGACTCTGCCGTCGTCAAGAAGCGACAGGTTCGCCCCCTCCAGAGGATTCTGCCCGTCTCCGGCAGATATGGCGGCAACATAGTTCCCCTCCAGGTCAAACTTTATCAGCCTGCCCAGCACAGAGACATAAATGCCTTTTCCCTTATCCAGAATCATATTATTGACATAAAAATATCCGTTTTCCTCGCCAATCGCCGCAATCTCAGGAACATCATTTAACTTTACGGAGAAAATCACCTCGCCTTCAAGGCTGATTTTGGAGAGATAGTAATCATCCACGTACTCCACGTCCTCATAGCTCTCCTCATAAGCAGCCTCCGCTGCCGGAGATACATCGTCCGCCACCGCTTCCGTTTCTCCTGTCCCGGCATCTTCCGCATCTGCAGTATCTTCTGTTTCCGCTCCGCCATCTTCTGACGCGCCGTCATCTTCCTCTCCTGCGTCGGCAGTCCGCGGCTGGATTACTCCGGTATCCCCGGCTGCGTTGTCGTCTCCGGCTCCCTCACCGTCAGCGTCGCCATCTTCCGCTCCGGCTCCCTCACCGTCAGCTTTCACCGGCTCTTTCTCGGCCTCTGCCCCGCCTGTCACCGTCATGTCAGGTTCTTCTCCCACAGGATAATAAAAATTCCTGATACAATACAGATTACCCTCGCCATCCATGTTGATGGAATTTACGTTGACACTGTCTCCCATCCGAAGGGTATGCTGACTGGCAACCGTTCCGTCATTGTTTAATTCAAAAAATTTAATCCGTAAGCCGCTCCCACCGTCAGACCAGCGGTATCCGTAAGCATAAACCGTTTCCCCCACACGGACCAGATAGTCAACACTGTCATCCTTTTCTCCGATGTCCAGCTTTTCCATTTTGTACACATAATCCTTAGACGCGCTTACCTTTGTCGTCCCCTGCGTTTCCTCTTTCTTCCCGCATCCAAAAAGGCTTACCGCCATAAGAGACGCCATCGCAAATGCAATCAACTTTTTTTTCATAACAATCCTCTCCCTAAAAATGCTCCCACTTATCCTTTTCCTCCCGCACAGAAGCGCGCGCTTTCTGCACGATTCTGTCTTTAGTATTTATGATGGAATTGCCCACATCTTTCCATGTAAAGCTCCTGTTTTTCCATTTTATAATCAAAAATACAATGATTATCACTCCGGGAATCAGAAGAAAAATAAACTGGAACAACAAAACCAGCGCCTTGATGTCCTCCCAGCCCCTTGCAATATTTTCCCAGTAAGGTAATTTTACGGCATAATTCTGCATGGACCTGCTGCCGAACTCAAGAATAACCGGGATTAACGCCTCCAGCGAATAGCGGGCGGAATTTTCCACCACCACCATATTATTTTCCTCCACTCCCAGCTTTTCTTTCACACACTTATAGATAAAGCCCTTCACGGGATTTGGCGCCGTCACCTCGTAAATACTGATTCCGCCGCCCTTTCCATAATCCGCCAGCGTTTCATTGGAAACATAAATTACCGTCTCCTTAAGCCCCGCGCTCTCGGCAAACCTGCCCTCCTGCCTTTTGACAACCCCGGAGACATAATGGGGGACGTTGCCTATCATCACGCTCTGTCCCGCAATGTCGCTGGAACCGAAAAGCTGCCATGCCGCATCCTCATCCAGTATAATCGAGTCCTTCATAAGGTCGTTTCCTGAAAAATACCCGCCGGAAACAAGCTGCAGGGGATGAAACAGGAAAAAATCTCCTCCGATTCCCACGGCATTCGCCTCAAGGGTTCCCTTTTCACTGGTCACGGTTATTTTTCCCAGCGAGCTGTAAGCGTCAACGAACAGCCTCTTGCCGTTCTCGTCGCTCTGGGCGTCCGCCGGCAAAACCTCTAAAAGGCTCTTTTCCAGCTCCTTTTCAAATCCGATAATCTTCATCTCGTCAAATTCAACGCTTTCGGATAAAAAGCAGCTTACCTGCGCGCTCCCTCCGTCCTCATCCCATCTTGCGGCGGCCTGCTGGTCAATCAGGCCGTTTATCTCATGATTAGACCACAATGTCAGTATCAGCCACAAAATAAGCGAACAAATGACAATCAGAGAAAAAACCATCTGCTTAAGCGTCAGAGAGCCGAAAAACTGTTTTATTTTTAATGCCATGGTTTTTTCTCCTCCTTCCTTTTCTGTTATCTCTCTCGTCATATGCCGTGAGCATTTCCCGCTGCGTCCGGCGCCGTTTTGGTATTGCGGATAATCTCTTACGACTCGTTAAGCCTTACCTGCTTTCCGGCCTCCACCGGCTTCGTGGAGGTGGTAATCACATACTCATACCCGTAAAGCGCAGCCGAAATCGCCGTGTTCGTGTCGTCGGAGGCAAGCACCTCCACATCCACTCTTGTTGCAATATATCTGTTATTGATAGGACCGCTCTTGGACTCCACAATCAGAATAAATTTCCCGTTATTATCCTCTCTCACCGCACTGTTGGGCACCACAAATTCATATTCCGAGCTGCGCTGTCCCACAGAAAGACTTAAGGACTGACCGGCCTGAACGCTTGTCCCTGTAATATTAAAGGTGAGCTGCTTATTCTGGGACGGATTGTCAGGGTCGGGACGGATTGTTGCCAGAACCGCCTGCACATCATCATAGTACCAGGCGTTTTGCAGCTCCGCCGTATCTCCCACCTGCACCTTTTTCGCCTGCTCGTTGGTTACGGAAAACGATAAGGTATAGCCCTTTCCCGCCACCTGCAGAACCGCCGCCGGTTCCTCCGGCTTCGTCGTTTCACCCGCCACATAGGCAAGGCTTGTCACTGTCCCCGCAACCGGCGCGGTAATCGTTGCTCCGATAGAGTTTTCTTTCAGCTTTGCAATCTCCGCTTTCTTATCCGCAATGTCCTTATTGGTCTTGGCAAGGTCAAGCTCCGCATTGATATCCGCAGCAAGCTCCGTCTGCTCCGTCTTTAAAAGCTCGTAAACCGCCTGCGCATTTTTGAGAGCGGATTCCGCATTGGCAAGCCGGTTCTGGAACGCTACGGAGGTTTGCTTGTTGGCGCTGTCGATTTCAGTGATTCTCCGTTCCGCGTCCCGCAGCCGCATTCTTGCATCCTGAGCGTCTTCACTGGAGCTTATCGTTATGGCATTAACCTCCGCAAGTTTATTCTCAAGCTTTGTCAGCTCGTCTTTGAGGGCTTCAAGGCGGGCGTATTGGGCATTGCTGCTTCCATATTGATTAAGAATACTTAATGTTTCATTCATCTGGTCAACTAATGTCCGGTATTCTCCATAGAGAGCCTCGCATCTTTTTTGGTCTTCTTCCCCCATAGTTTTCCAAGGCAAACCATTATACCAGTTCCTGACATCATTTTCAGATGGATAATTTCCTCCACTGGGTGACGTCAACGTCACACTACTGCTAATCTTTGCCATTTCTGTTATTTTTGCAATCACAGCCGCTTCCTGCTGTTTAAATACACTATCCTGGCTTGGATTCCCTGCACTGGGTGCCGGAGCATCCGCTCTCGACTGTGCATTTTTAATCAGCGTATCCAAATCATCAATCTGGTACTTAACCTCATTAATCTCCTTCGTGAGCTCCGCAACTCTCTCCTCTTTTTCCTGATTAAACATCAGCTCCGCAACCGCCAAATCCGTAGTGGCCTTATCCTTCTCCAGCTCGTCAGGGATAGTGCTGACAGTAGAGTCATTCGTATTAATCGTACTTTGAAGCGTGATATCATCCACCGCCTTCTGGCAGTCCTGCACTCGCTTTTCCGCCGCCTGCAGTCTGTCCTGCATATCCGTCACCATGGCCTGATAGGAAGAAAAGGAATCCGTTCTCCCGCTGGACACCTTATTTATAATCTCCGGTGAAACCGTGCCCCCGAAAAGCCCTTTCATGTACGCAAGCTCAAGCTCCCCCAGCTCTTTTTCCGCCGTTTTCAGTTCGTCGCTTTCCTTATCCTCCAGATAATAGAGAACCTGGTCTTTTTCCACCTCGTCGCCCTGCTTTACAGCCACGCTGGAAATCACCCTTGATTCCTTTACAACCACATTATAAGGGTCTGTGGCTTCCACATTTCCCGTTCCGCGCACCTTTGCGGTGATGGAGCCGCTCTGGACATACTGGGTAGCCACCTCGGGCAGAGAATAATTCATAATCGTGTTGGAAAAAAACGTAAGAATCAGCATAATCGTCAAAAAGACAATCGCCGCATTCTTCACCCATTCTCTCTTTTTTCTTCCTTCATTTTCATTCATAACCTTAACCTCACGCCTTTCTTTCTGTGATGTCTTATCCTTTAATACCGCCCTGATAGCTGATTCCCTCTACCAGATAATCCTCCCCGTACAGAAATACCAATATGGGAGGCACCATATAAATTGTCGCTACTGCAAACGCCAGCCCGATTTCCCCCGAATTAATCTTTGAAAGGAACACTGACAGGGGATGCTTTTCCGGGTCTGACAGGAGAATCAAGGGCTGCTCCACCATATTCCAGTAATCAATAAACAATAATATTGCAATAGAACACATGCACCCCTTACACAGCGGCATACAAATCCGCCTGAAAATCTGCCATTCGCCCGCGCCGTCAATCTGTGCCGCCTCCATCACCGAAACCGGAATTCTCCTCATGTATTTTGTAAGCAGATATACCGCAAAGGGTGAAAAAATACCCGGCAGCCAAATCGCCCAGTTGGTGTCTAAGGTGTGGAGCCACTGAGCCACAAGATAGTTCGGCACCAGAGTAACCTGATAGGGCATCAGCATCAATATGATATAAACAAAAAAGATGATTTCCTTTATCCGCCCTCTGTATCTGGTAAATCCAAAGGAAGCTCCCGCCGCCACAAGAAGCTGAAACGCCACGATGGGAACCACCAGCACCACGGAATTCCAGAATTTAAAAAGATACTCGGGACTTTTAAACAGCACCGTAATATACTGGCTGAACGATACCATATCCGGGATAAACTTTAAGTTCACTGTCTTGGAGATGAACATCTTCCCGCCCGTATCGGAGGTTGCAAACACCTGTCCGTAGTTTGCAGAAATCTCCGACGCCGCCATAAAGGAATTTGTGATTGTCAGTACAATGGGCATCAAAAACAGCACCGCAAAGCACCCCGCCGCCGTGGTTGCCAGACAAATCCTTACCATCTGCCGGGCGTTTCTTATTTTCTTCTGTCTTTTGATTTTGCTGTCAAACTGTTTTTCGGTGAGCTCGTCCAGATTTTTTCTTTTTTTGAGTAAATCCATCATCCTTCCACATCCTTTCCGAAATAATTCTCGGTCAGGAACAACGCGCCTATGAGAATCACCATCACAATCGCCATCATAATCGCCGCCGCCGACATCTTCTGGTAATCCAGCCTGCCAAAGGTATTGTTCATGAAGTGCTGCAGCATGTACATGGTATCATAGGGATACTCTCCCTTAAGAAGATAGATTTCCCTGAAAACCTTAAAAGAATTTATCAGCGACATGATTGTCACAAACAAAATCGTGGACGACATATATCTGAGTTTAATATGAAAGAAAATCTGAAACGGCGTCGCGCTCTCAAGAACCGCCACTTCAAGTATATCCTTAGGGATGCTGCTTAAGGCAGCCATAAACAAAATCATATTGTATCCCAGATTTTTCCACAAAAAAAGAACAACGATTACCACCTGAGCATAATTTGAATTCAGCCAGTCAATCTTTTCCCCGTGAAAAAGGGCAAGAACCTCATTCATCATACCGTTATAGTGGAACAGCACCTGCCAGATAAGCACTACCGAAGCAATGGGCACCATCATGGGGCTCAAAAAGAAAGTCCGAAACTGACTTTTAAAGGGCATCTTGCTTTCCAGCAGCATCGCCAGAAACAGGGACAGCACCACCGCCAGCGGAACAGCCACAAAGGAAAAGGTCAGCGTATTTTTTGCCGCCTGCTGAAAAGCCGCATTCTGGAAAACCGAAACAAAGTTGTCCAGAAAAACAAACTGTTTGCTTATTGGATTGTCAACAACAGAATAGTAAATAACAATCATAAAAGGCAATACAAAAAACAGCAGCACGCCAGCGGCAGAGGGAAAGAGATACCCTGCCGATATCAGCTTCCCTCTGCGCGTCCTCTGGGCGCTGCGCGATTTTCTTTTTGGTGCTTTTATATCCTGCCCGGCCGCATATACCGCCGGGCTGTCTTTTTTCTTTCTCCTTATGGGAAAATGCATTTCACTCCCCCTGTGATTACCTGTTTTCATTTACATAAATCTGAATTCTGTTCTGAATAACGCCCGCAACATCCTTCGCCGACTTCTGCCCCTTGAAGAAGGGTTCCGATTCCTCCGTAATAATTTTGGAAAGCTGCGTATCCATGCTTCCGGAAGTTCCCAGCTTGCTTGCCGATGCAATCAGCGTTTTAATTGCGTCCACTTCCTCCTGGGTAGCCGCCATGATTTCCATCTCAAAATCGTCCCATCCCCAATGTGTCTTGGGACTTTCCACCTGCTCGCCGTTTTCGTCGGTATAATAGTCTGGCGTCATATCCATCTCAAACTGCGCCTCGAGAGCCGACTTTCTTATGGGGAAGCCGTTGCTTCCATGCTCGGACACCAGCGCATTCTGATAATCCTCGGAAAGCAGCGTCTGCATAAACTCCCACGCGCCGTCCTTCTTATCCGATTTCGCCGACATACCGAGACTGCCGCCGGAAGGCTGAATCAGATTGCCCTGCCGCTCGCTGTTGGGATAGCCCACAAAGGAAAGAGGTTCGCCGAACATTCCCTGCATCATCTGGTACTCCTGAACCGACGTTATGGTGTTCTGGAAAAGCAGTATCCTGTCATTGCGGAGCCTGGAAGATATACCCTCCTCATTGTTATAGTTATAATCGGCGTCATCCTGGAATTTTGCCGCAAATTCAAGCACTCTGATAAAGTCCTCGCCGTCAAAGGAGCATTCGCCGGTCTCCCAGTTCACAAACTCATCTATATTATTATAAATACAATAATAGAATATACTGCTTCTTGTTCCGTAGGAAAAGATGTTTTCCGCATCCATGCTTTCAACAAAATCCAGCATCTCAGACAAAGTCCATCCGGTTTTCTCTCCCACCAGAGAGGTCTTCGCCATGGTGGTATCAATATAAAACTGCGGAAGTACGCCGTACAGCTTGCCGTCCACCTCGAATGCCTGCATCACATTTTCCACAAAATCACTTTTGTTAAGACCGCTTTTTTCCATATAAGGATAGATGTCCTCAAGCACGCCAAGGCTTACATACTGGTCATAGTTTATGTTATTGAGGCTGATAATATCAGGACAGTTCGCAGTGGTCAAATCCGTGTGGAACTGTGTGAGTCCGGTCTCAAAATCGTCGTTGCCGTATTCTTTTACCGTAATCCGGTATTTCTCATTCTTTTTGTTAAAGTCGATAATATTTCTCTTGATTTGGTAATCCACCCACATAGTACCGTAAACGATTTCTTCCTTAGGCACTACCTCGGAGGCGTCCTTCTGGACTGCAAACACAAGCTCGTTGGAGGAATCCCCCGACGCGCTGTAGTCATTGACAAGCGCCCAGATACGGCCGTCGGAAAGCTCTCCCGCATACCTGACGCTGTCGCCGTTCACATCCATATCCAGCCACTTAAACAGGTCTTCCTTTTCCCCCGATGCAATATCCATCCGGGAAACCTGGTCGGAAACCGAAACCAGAAAGCTCTTTTCTATTCCGGTATAAAAAGAAGCATTTCCGTAAGGCTCCACCGCCCCTTCTATGGGATTTCCCATGGCTTTGGCCGCCAAATCCACCTTCCGAAGCTCCATACCGTTATTGCCGTAAGCCGCTATGTATACGTCCCCTTCTTTGGAAGCCGCCATTGCGTTAATCCAGTTTTCAAAGTCAATATCGCAGACCTTCTGAAACTCCCTGCTTACAACATGCAGCCCCTTATCCCCGTCATAGAGATAAAAATTTCCCTGACCGTCAATACAGAAATTCTGGACATAGACATAATCCGAATCGCTTTCTATAAACTCCGTGACATCCGTCGCCTCTTTCACAGAGCCGTCCTCAGGAGAAATATCCCAGAGCTCTATAGTCTGGGAGGCGTCCGTTATCTCGCCGCTTTCATCCGTATTATAGGAGTTTTTGTTTACTACCATATAAATGTCTCCGTCCGGACCTATTGTCATATTGGAAACATTGGAGTTTTCATCCATCTCAAGGGCAAGCTTTTCGGAGCTATCCTCCGCTATCTTATATTTATAAAGGAAATTGGAGCTCGTACCCGCCGCCTCGTCCCATTTCTGGGCACAGATGAAAATATTGTCTCCTGCTGCTGCCGCCGCGTACACATACGAATCCTTATCCATATCTATCTGTGCGTACTGCGGCACATAAATAAGCCCCTCCGGCTTTTTTGTTTCCCCGGTATCCTCTTTCCCGCCGCAGCCTGAAAGCACTGACAATAAAATCCCTGTAAGCGCGGCCGCCGCGGCAAAAATTCTTTTATTTTTCTTCATTTATATAACCTCTGTCTCTTAATTTTAAGGTAGTACACCTTAAAAAACTATAACACACTCCCCCCGGTGAAACAATGTATTTAATCTTAATTTTTTCCTAAGCCATGTCTTACGGTCAATTCTTAAAGCTGTGAATCGGGGCCGGTATTCTGCCTCCCCGGTTTACAAATCCGTCGCAGGAAAACCGGTTCACCGGCATAATCGGCGCATGGCCCAAAAGGCCGCCGAACTCCACGCTCTCACCCACGCCCTTTCCGATTACCGGAATCAGGCGGACCGCCGTGGTTTTCTGATTCACCATGCCAATCGCCATCTCATCCGCAATGATTCCCGAAATGGTAGTCGCCTTCGTATCTCCCGGCACGGCAATCATATCAAGCCCCACGGAGCACACGCAGGTCATTGCCTCCAGCTTTTCCAAAGAAAGCGCGCCCGCCTCCACGGCGTCAATCATCCCCTGGTCCTCGCTTACCGGAATAAACGCGCCGCTAAGGCCCCCCACATAGGACGAAGCCATCACCCCGCCCTTTTTCACCTGGTCGTTGAGCATGGCAAGGGCCGCCGTGGTCCCCGGCGCACCGGCATATTCCAGACCAATCTCGCAGAGAATATCCGCCACGCTGTCTCCGATGGCAGGCGTAGGGGCAAGGGACAAATCCACGATTCCAAAAGGCACGCCAAGGCGGGCGGAAGCCTCTTTTGCCACCAGCTGGCCCACACGGGTTACCTTGAAAGCCGTTTTTTTGATGGTTTCACAGAGTACTTCGAAGTTTTCCCCTCTGACCTTGCTGACCGCGTTTTTCACCACTCCCGGCCCGCTGACCCCCACGTTGATGATTTTATCCGCCTCCGTCACTCCGTGGAACGCGCCCGCCATAAACGGGTTGTCGTCCGGTGCATTGCAGAAAACCACCAGCTTGGCGCAGCCAAGGGAATCTGCCTCCTTCGTGTACTCCGCCGTCTGCTTGATGATTTCCCCCATCAGCTTCACGGCGTCCATGTTGATGCCCGTTCTGGTGGAGCCTAAATTGACGGAGCTGCATACCCGCTCCGTGGCGGACAATGCAAGGGGAATGGAGCGGATTAAGAGCTCGTCCGCAGCCGTCATCCCTTTCGACACAAGGGCGGAATACCCGCCGATAAAATTTACCCCCACTTCCTTTGCAACCTTATCAAGGGTTCCGGCAATTGAGGCAAAGTCCTCCGCGCTCCGGCAGGCGGCGCCTCCCACAAGGGCAATGGGCGTCACCGAAATTCTTTTGTTTACGATAGGGATTCCAAACTCCGCGGAAATCTCCTCCCCGGTCTTTACCAAATCCTTCGCCGCATCGTAAATTTTCCTGTAAATCTTATCCCGCAGCCTTTCCAAATCCGAATCGATACAGTCGAGAAGGCTGATTCCAAGGGTAATCGTGCGGACGTCCAGATTTTCTTTGGTTATCATTTCATTGGTTTCTACAACTTCAAATAAGTTTATCATTTCAATTCCTTTCGCGTGCGCCCACGGAGCCGTCCGTTTGCTTAGATTCTGTGCATCTTATCAAAAATTTCTTCTCTCTGGCACTTGATGTCCACTCCGATTGACTCCCCTAAGCTGTGAAGCTCCTCCGCCATTTCGCCGAACTGCTTTTCCATGTTGTTTACATCCACAATCATCATCATATTAAAATATCCCTGTACAATGGTCTGGGAAATATCCAGAATATTAATCTGATTCTCAGCAAGATAAGTGCATACCTTTGCGATAATCCCTACCGTGTCTTTTCCTACTACCGTAATAATTGTTTTATCCATCCTCATTCTCCTGTTCTTATTTCAGTTCCGCTATATTTATAATTGTATCACCGGTGAAAGCTCGCTTCTGGGCGCCACGTACATGGGGAAATCGGAAATCCTGATTCCCGGCTCTTTTCCCTCGCCGCCGGAGCTCATACACGCCATGGTGACCTCCACACGTACCGATTCGTAGGCAAGCTCCGGCAGATTGTTGTCCTTGCTTAAGTGCCCCAGCAGTACGCCCTTTAAATTTTCGTTTAAAAGTCCGTACAGGAGCTGACCCGCCCTTTCATTGGAAAGATGCCCCCTCTCTCCCAGAATCCGCTGTTTTAAATAATACGGATAGGGCCCTACCTGGAGCATATTCACGTCATGATTGGCTTCCAGCAAAAGCGCTTCCACGCCTTTTAAGCACTCCACCGTATAATCGTTAAAGTTTCCCAGGTCTGTGATAATCCCCACCTTCTGCTTTCCGTGGGAAATCCGGTAGGCCACCGGCTCCGCCGCGTCATGGGAAATCTTCATGGGATTACATATTAAATCCTTCACAATCACCTTTTCATCCGCCCGAACCGGGCAAAAAAGCTCTTCCGGCACGTCCCCCACAGAGGAAGTGCTTTTGATTGCCTCTATGGTTCCTTCTGTCGCGTAAACGGGCACCCCGTATTTTCTTGCCAGAACGCCCAGCCCTGCAATGTGGTCTGTATGCTCATGGGTGATAAAGATTCCGTCAATATCCCTCATGGAAAGTTCCAGCTTTTTCAGCCCGTCCTCCGTTTTCTTTCCGCTGATTCCCACATCCACCAAAAGGTGCGTGGTATCAGAGCCCACATAAATACAATTCCCGCTGCTTCCGCTGGCAATGCTGCAAATTCTCATTTTATCCTCATTTCTGCGCTGTTTTTAAGCTGTTCATCTATCTGCCGGCAGGCCGCGTCAAGGCTCCCTCTGTTATCAATCACCACATCGCATGCCTCTCTGAACGCGTCTTCCGCAAGCTGGCTTTTCATAATCATGTCAATGCGCTCATCAGGATAATTTCTCGTCTCCCGGAGCCGCTGCCGCCTTACCTCTTCACAGGCATAAATATACCACATTTCATCCACGATATCGAGATAACCGTCTTCGATAAGAAGCGCCGCTTCTATAAACAGAAAATCCAGCTTTTCTTCTTTTTTCCCCCTGTCGATTTCCGCTAAAATAACTTCTTTTACTGCCGGATGGACAATATCGTTGACCTTTTTTCGCAAATCATCCGATGCAAAAATCTGCTCTGCCATCCGAACCCTGTCGATGGTCCCGTCCGCATCCAGAACGTCGGAGGGTAAAACCCGGGTCAGACTCTCATACCCCGGATTGCCCGGTTCCCTCACCCTGTGGGCAACCTCGTCCGCCAGAATCACTTTGCAGTTATATGTATTTTCCACATAGGACAGCAGCGCAGATTTTCCAGAACCCACGCCGCCGGTAATTCCAATCACTTTCATCTTCCACTGTCGCCTCTATACCGCCCTCGCATCCGCCCGTCCGGGCTGTTTCTCAAGGGCTTTTACTTCGCCTCGTACCAGTCGTTGCCCTCGTGCAAATCAATCTCCAGCTTCACGGAAAAGTCCGCCGCCCGGCTCATTTCCTCCTCCATGATAAGCCGTACCTTTTCCGCTTCTTCCTTCACCGTCTCTATCAAAAGCTCGTCGTGAATCTGCAAAATCAGCCTGGATTTCAGCCCTTCTTCCTTTAGCCGCCTGTGCACCTTTATCATGGCAATCTTAATCACATCCGCTGCAGTCCCCTGAATGGGGGAATTCATGGCGACCCGCTCCCCGAAAGAACGCTGCATAAAGTTTCCCGAGGACAGCTCCGGTATGGGCCTTCTCCTTCCAAACAAAGTGGTCACATAGCCGTTGTCCTTCGCTCCCTTTACCGCCCTGTCCAGAAAATTTTTCACTCCCGGATAGGTGGCAAAATACTGCTCGATATACTGGCCCGCCTCTTTTTTGGTGATGCTTAAGCCCTGGCTTAGCCCGAAAGAGCTGATGCCGTACACAATCCCGAAATTCACCGCCTTGGCGTTGCGGCGCTGCAAATCAGTAACCTCGTCAAAAGGAATATGGAACACCTGAGAGGCCGTAATCCTGTGAATATCCGCATGCATCTTATAGGCGTTTATGAGCTGTTCGTCCTCGGACATATGGGCCAGAATCCGAAGCTCAATCTGAGAATAGTCGGCGTCCGTAAAAATACAGCCCTCCTTCGGAACAAATACCTTTCTGATTTTTCTCCCCAGCTCCGTCCGCATGGGAATGTTCTGCAGATTTGGGTCGGTGGAGCTGATTCGCCCCGTTGCGGTGATTGTCTGGTTAAAGGTGGTGTGTATCCTCTTGTCCTCCCCGATAAAGGCGGAAAGTCCGTCCGCATAGGTGGACTTTAATTTGGCAAGCCCCCGGTATTCCAGCACGTCCGCCGCAATAGGATGCTCCTCGGAAAGCCGCTCCAGCACGTCCGCTGCAGTCGAATAGCCTGTTTTCGTCTTTTTCCCGCCGGAAAGTCCCATCTTCTCAAACAAAATTTCGCCAAGCTGTTTCGGGGAATTGATGTTAAACTCCGTTCCGGCCTCCTCGTATATTTTTTTCTCAAGTTCTCCGATTCTCCCCATGAGAGCCTCGCCGTACAGCTTAAGCTCCTCGGGTTTTACCAGAATCCCTTCCTTTTCCATGTCGTAAAGCACATAGGAAAGAGGCATTTCAATCTCCTTCATAAGGGAAAGCATTCCCGCCTCCGCAAGCTTTTCTTCCAGAACAGGCGCCGCCGCCATGCTCACATAGGCGAGATAACAGGCGTATTCCGTAAACTCCTTCGGATTATCCTCAAAGGCTTTCGTCAAAGCCGCCTTGCCGAAACGCTGGGAACGCTCCGCAATCATCAGCCCCAGATACTCGCCTGCGACGTCCGCAAGGGAATAATCATTTTTCAGCGGATTAAGAAGGTAGGCCGCCAGAATCACATCAAAAAATCTTTCCGTCTCATCGCAATCCAGATAATCGTAAGCGTATTTAATATTTCCGCAGGCCAGATGCCCCCTCCGGGCAAGCCGGGCCATTTTTTCCTTCAGATACCCTTCCGTCACAAAGCCTTCACAGGGAATAAAGCAGCACTCCCCCTTTGGCAGGGAAAGAGCCACTCCGGCAAAATCATCCTTTGCCTTTTCGTCCCGGAGAATGGCAAAGCCCATAATACCGGCAGACTCCTCCCCGGCCGCAAACGCTTTTGCAAAAACCGCCTCCGCCTCTTCCAGCCCCGTCACCATACGAAACTGCCCTGTCAGGCTGTCATTGGAAATACTCTTTTCAAACCGGGAAAGCAGGCTTTTAAATCCAAGCTTCTTTAAAAGCACATAAGCCTCCTCCGTATAAAAATCATGAATCCTGGCTTCCTCCATGGAAAATTCCAGAGGGCTGTCCACATTGATTGTGGCAAGGGTTTTGCTTAAATAAGCAAGCTCCTTATTATTTATCAAAGACTCCCGGACGGATTTTTTCGCGACCTCCTCCACATGAACATAAATATTGTCGAGAGAGCCGAACTGCGTCATCAGCTCCGCCGCCGTTTTCTCTCCTACCTTGGGCACACCCGGAATATTATCCGCCGTATCCCCCATCAAAGCCTTTAAGTCGATAAACTGAACGGGATTCACCTGATACTTTTTTTCTACATCAGCGGCATAATAATCTTCAATCTCCGTTTTTCCGCCTTTTGTTTTGGGAATCCTGATTTTTATGACATCGGTCGCAACCTGCAGCAAATCCCTGTCGCCCGATACAAGGGAGACAGCCTTCCCTTCCTTCTGCGCCCGCTTTGCCAGCGTTCCCAAAATATCGTCGGCCTCAAGCCCCGCCTGCTCCATCATTTTAATCCCCATGGCGGCAAGCACCTCCTTGAGAACCGGAACCTGCTCCCGCAGCTCCTCCGGCATAGGCTTTCTGGTACCCTTATACTCTTTATATATCTCATGGCGGAAGGTAGGCGCTTTCACATCAAAAGCCACCGTCAGATAATCCGGCGACTCCTCCTCCAGAATTTTAAACATAATGTTGAGGAAACCGTACACGGCATTGGTATGAAGCCCCTCGCTGTTGGTCAGGTCGGGCACCCCGTAAAACGCCCTGTTTAAAATACTGTGTCCGTCAATCAAAACTAACTTTTCCATGCTTTTCCCCGTTTCTTCTCATACTAATTTCCCAGAATGCAGAAGGCATCCTTCACAGCAAAGCCGCAAATATACAACACATGGCATTCGTCAAATCCACATCAGCAGCCGCCCGGCTCTCTGTCCGCAGGCATCAGTAAAACGCCATCACCAGCGCCACCAGCACAATCGCCGCAATCACCACAAGGCCGTCCAGAAGATAAGAAAGCCACGTCAGACTTTCTCTCATCTTTAAGGCGTGTTCCTCCATCCCTATCCGGTATTCCAGTTCGTTCTTCAAGTCAAACACGCTGCCCGCTTCCAGCCTCGAAAGCCCTTCCTTCACAAGAAACTGAATGGAAAGCTCTTCCTTGCACTCGCCGCACTCGTCTATATGCTCCATAAATTCCCGCAAATCATCCGTGTCCAAATCATCTTCAAGAAAAACGGGAATCAATTTTTCCGCTTCTTTACATGTCATGACAGTTCCTCGCCGCGTAATTATTGCCTCTAAATAATATACACTAAATTATGCGCAAAGTAAATCATTAAGATTCTTTCAACAAAAAAACTCAAAGCAAAATAAGCGGCCAAAAAACCTCTCGTTTTGCCTTGAGCTTTATCCATCACCCTGTTCCGGAAAAAGAGCGGCTTATAAAAGCCGCCCCTCCAAAACCACCTGTTTTAAATCCAGGTTCTCTTTTTTCAGCAGCACCACATTTGCCCGCTTTCCGGGAGTGATGCTTCCGCAGACATCATAAATCCCGACACTTTTCGCCGGGTTCACCGTCGTACACTTTACCGCCGATTCCATGGGAATTCCCATTTTCAGAACCGCCGTCCGAAGACAATCCATCAGATTGGTAACCGACCCGGCTATGGTTCCGTCCTTCAATGTGGCCAGATTACCCACCACCTTCACATACTGTCCGCCCAGCGTATAATCGCCGTCTAAAAGCCCCGTGGCTCTCATACTGTCGCTAATCATTATAATGCGGTCGTCGCCGAAAAGCCGGAAAGTTGCCCTTACCGCCGCCGGATGAATATGCACGCCGTCACAAATCAGTTCTACCTCCGCCTTTGCCGCATCTGCCGCCGCTCCGATAACTCCCGGCGCCCTGTGGGTATAGGGATTCATTGCGTTGTAGAGGTGTGTTACATGGCTGGCTCCCTTTTCAAACGCGCGGACAGCCGTATCATAATCCGCCGCCGTATGCGCCAGCGACATCACCACTTCCCCGTGTTTTTCTTCAATAAACTCCATCGCCCCTTCTACTTCCGGTGCAATGGCAATCAGCTTCACCATATGGCCCGCCGCCTCGCTTAACCTGTCAAACATGGCTGCGTCAGGCTTGCTGATGTATTCTTCGTTCTGCGCTCCTTTCTTGGCAACGGATACGAAGGGACCCTCCATATTGATGCCGTAGAGCCTTGCCCTCTTTTTCTCCGCCGGCTCCCCGCCGGAATTTTCCTCCCGGTAAGCCTTTGCTTCTTTGCAGATACCAAGCAGCATATCCTCCGAAAGAGTCATAGTCGCTGGTACAATATTTGTTACCCCCACGGAAGCCTCATAGGCCGCCATAGCTTCAATTGCTTCTCTGGTTCCGTCGCAGAAGTCAAAGCCTGCGCAGCCATGGAAATGAATATCCGTAAGCCCCGGTATGGCATAGCATCCGCTTCCGTCTATTTCTTCCTTATCGCTGACATCTGCAGGTCCGGCCGCAAACCTGTCGCCCTCTATAAAAATATCCCGTATTAAGAACCGTCCGTCCTCCGTATACACGCTGGCATTTTTAATTACCATAAGAAATCAACTCCCTTCTTTTAACGTTTTTCCTTTCATGCAGCTTACTTATTTCACAAGGGATAAAGCCGCCTCGTCTGCAACCACCGTTACGTCCGGGTGGAGCTGCAAAACGGATGCCTGCACCCTCGGCGTAATCGGACCGAAAAATGCTTCCTTCACAATTCCCGCCTTATCTTCGCCGCTTACCACCACCAGAATCTTCCTGGCCTGCATGATTGTCTGGATTCCCATGGTATAAGCCTGTCTGGGAACATCGTCGATGGATGCAAAAAATCTCTGATTCGCCTTTATGGTTGTTTCCGTCAAATCCACACAGTGCGTCTTTGCCTTAAACACATCTCCCGGCTCATTAAAGCCGATATGACCATTGTGCCCAAGTCCGAGAAGCTGCAAATCCACGCCGCCCACGTCCTCGATAATCTGATTATAGTCGGCGCACGCCTTTTCGCTGTCCTTTTCCGTTCCGTCCGGCAGGAAGGTTCTCTCATGATTGACATTAACCTTGCTGAATAAATGCTCGTTCATAAAATAGTAATAGCTCTGGTCGTTTTCCCTGTTCAGTCCCTTGTACTCATCCAGATTTACCGTTGTCACATTTGAGAAATCCAAATCGCCCTTATTGTACCATTCCACTAATTGGGCATATGTCCCGATTGGCGTGGAGCCTGTAGCCAGCCCCAGAACACAGTTCGGCTTCATAATCACCTGCGCCGACAGAATGTTCGCCGCCTTGCGGCTCATATCATCGTAATCCTTTGCTCTGACAATTCTCATTTTCCCTCATTCCTTTCCTTTTTGATTTTGCGTCGTTTTCGTGTCCCGCACGCTTTTCTTTCATGACTGTCTTTATTATATATAATGTGTGTCCTGCCCGCAAGCTATTCTGCTGCCGACAAACGCTGCCATGCTCCGCAGGCAGGCTTATTGTAACAAATTCCGTCATGCTTCACAGGTCAGTTTCCTGTAATAACAACGGAGGTCCCGAAGGACCTCCGCATGCCAGGGGTTTCGGTATTCTATGATTAAGAAATACCTTATAGCATCTTCTTCATTTCATCAGCAACAAACTGTACCTTGGTTCCTACAATTACCTGTACAGATGTCTTGCTGGGTCTCATAACGCCCGCAACGCCTGCTGATTTAATCTTCTTCTCGTCAACCTTCGTGTAATCTTTAATTTCCAGACGAAGTCTTGTCACACAGTTGTCGAGGCTCGTTACGTTGCCTTTTCCGCCAAGTCCTTCAAGAACCACCTTTGCAACTTCTGTGAAGTTATCGTTGGAAAGAACCACTCTCTTCTCCGCTTCAATATCATCATCTTCTCTTCCGGGAGTCTTTAAATCCAGTTTTACGATTAATGTGCGGAATACCACGTAATAAACAGCAGCAACTACAAGGCCAATCGGAATAATCATCCATGTATTCATAGCTGCCGGAAGCTTCGCACAGAGAACCCAGTCAATAAAGCCGCCGCTGAAAGTAAATCCTGCCCTTACAGGGAGCAGAGCGCAGATTGCGCAGACAATACCTGTAAGTAATGCATGGATAACATAAAGTACGGGTGACAGGAACATAAATGCAAATTCAAAAGGCTCTGTTACGCCTGTAAGGAAAGAACAAAGAGCCGCCGCTCCAAGCAGACCTGCCGCAATTTTCTTCTTTTCCGTCTTAGCTGTATGATACATTGCAAGTGCAGCTCCGGGAACACCAAGCATCATTACCGGGAAGAAGCCTGTCATATACTGGCCAACCTCGCCTGCCTGCGCTGCTTCATATCCGCCCATTCCCCAGAATTTATAGAGGTCTGCAATTCCAACTGCGTCAAACCAGAATACGGAATTGAGCGCGTGGTGAAGACCGAAAGGAATAAGCAGTCTGTTAAAGAAGCCGTAAAGACCAACGCCAAGAGCGCCTGTAGAAGAAACTGCCGTACCGAATGCTACCAGTCCTCCGTAAAGCACAGGCCATACGAAGAATAAAATAAGGCTTACAACAATGGTAACACCCGCCGTCACAATTGCCACGCTTCGCTTACCGCTGAAGAATGACAAGGCATCCGGCAGCTTTGTACTCTTAAATTTATTGTAGCAGGCTGCTCCGATTAAACCGGTCAAAATACCGATGAACTGGTTTCCTGCAATCTTTGAGAAAGCAACGTCTGCTTCTCCGCCGGTGAACATTTCAACTGCGCCCGGTGAAAGCAGTGTCGTAACCATCAGATAGGATACAATACCCGCCAGCGCGGCCGTTCCGTCATTATCGTCCGACATACCTATGGAAACACCGATAACGAACAGAATTGCCATATTGTCTATCAGCGCCGAACCGGCCTTACATAAGAAAGCGGCAGCTATGTTTCCGCTTCCCCAGCCGTTCGGGTCAATCCAGTAACCAAGGCCAAGCATGATACCTGCAACCGGCAGACATGCAACCGGAAGCATCAATGACTTGCCAAGTTTTTGTAAATATTTCATCATAATAAGTTTACCCCCTTAATCTTTGCGTTTCGCCCCTGGCTTCGAAACATGTTGGTTGTTACTTTTATAGATTAGCCTTCAGAAATTCTTCTACCAATTTGGCAGCTTCCCCCTCGTCCGGACCCTCTACCTTGACTGCGATTTCCGTTCCCTTGGTAGCGCCTAAGCTCATAAGCGCCATAATTCTTTTTGCGTTTGCTTCCTTACCATCCTTTACAATCGTGATATCGCTCTTGCAGCCTGCGGCCAGCTTCACCAAAAGCCCGGCCGGTCTGGCATGAATACCAAGTTCGTCCGTGATGGTATAATTGAATGTCTGCATAACCGTCCCCTCCTAAATCTCTCTGATTGCTTTTCGAAGTTCCAATACATATGCGGGTGATACGGATAATTCATCCACACCCATATCTACAAAGGTTCTGGTAAGGCTCGTATCGCCTGCCAGTTCCCCGCAAATACCTACCCAGATATTTTCCTTATGGCCGTTCTCCACGGTCATCTGGATGAGCTTTAAAACAGCCTTATGATGAGTGTCGCAGATTTTTTCAAGCTTCTGGTTCTGCCTGTCAACAGCCAGCGTGTACTGCGTCAAATCATTGGTTCCGATACTGAAAAACTCCACTTCCCTGGCAAGCTCATCGCTGATGATTGCCGCTGCGGGAGTTTCTATCATAATTCCCAGCTCCACTTCCCCCATGGCGATATTCTCTGCGGCAAGCTCCGCCTTCACGTCCGCCACAATTTCTTTAATCCGCCTGATTTCCGCCACTGAAATAATCATGGGAAACATGATGGACGCCGTGCCGAAAGCGCTTGCCCGGTAAATTGCCCGAAGCTGGGTGCGGAAAAGTTCTTCCCTGTCCAGACAGATACGGATTGCCCGATACCCGAGCGCCGGATTTTCTTCCTCCTCAAGCCCCAGATAATCCGCCTTTTTGTCGGCCCCGATATCCAGCGTCCTGATAATAACCTTCTTTCCGCCCATCTTTTCAAGAACCGCCTTATAGCTCTTAAACTGTTCTTCCTCCGTAGGGGCGCTGTCTCTGCCCAGATATAAAAACTCGCTTCTAAAGAGACCGATTCCGCCGCCGTCCGCCGCAAGAACCCTGTCTGCATCCTCTTCATTTCCAATATTACAATAGACGTTTACCCGCCGTCCGTCCGTGGTGACATTGTCCTGTCCTACCAGCTTTTTGAGTCCTTCAAGCTCATCGAGCCATCCGTTCTTTCTGGAAATCATATCCTGCAGAAGCTCCTGCGGCGGGTCGATTAAAAATTCTCCTGCAAAGCCGTCTACTACTGCCGTCTTTCCGTGATATTCCTCGAGAAGCTCCACATCAGTCCCCACCATGGACGGAAGATTCATGCTCCTTGCAAGAATCGCCGTATGGGAATTGGCTGAACCGTGTATCGTCACAAATCCGAGAATCTTGCTCTTATCCATCTGAATGGTCTCACTGGGCGTCAAATCATCCGCCAGAAGAATCACCGGCTCTTTTGTCTTAATAGACGCATCCTGAGTGCCTGCCAGATTATTGATGATTCTCTTGGAGATATCCAGGACATCGGCGCTTCTCGCCTTCATATAATCGTCGTCCATTGCGGCAAACATCTGGGAATAATTGTTGCCAACCTCATTCACCGCATATTCCGCATTGCATTTTCCGGCAATCATCTCTTTGATATCTTCCAGATACCCTTCGTCCTCAAGCATCATCTTATGCACGTCGAAAATCATGGCTTCTTCTTCGCCCACAGTTTTGAGTGCATTTTTGTACAGAATATCAAGCTGACCTTTCGCTTCAGATACTGCCAGTTCAAATCTTTCCTGCTCTGCCTTCACATCGTCTATCTGCGTCTGCTTCAGGACATATTCCTGCTTCCGATAGACATAGATTTTACCAACCGCAATTCCTTTCAGAACGCTTTTTCCGGCACACTTAACCATCACATTCTCCTTATTTTACGCAGGTGATTACTTCCTCGCCTACATTCACTTCCCCCCGCGCCTTGCAGTTTACTTCTGTAAACTCCGCGCTGTTACAGATAATGACGGGCGTTACGGTGTCATATCCTGCCCCGGCAATCTCCTTGATATCCGCTTCCAGAAGAAGGTCTCCCTTGCTTACCTTTTGATTTTCTTCCACTTTGGTATTAAAAAACTGTCCCTTAAGCTGAACGGTATCAAGACCTACATGTATTAATATTTCCACGCCGTCGGGAGTTGTCACGCCAACCGCATGGCCTGTGGGGAAAACTGTGCTTACAACGCCGTCGGCAGGCGCGTAAATCTTCCCCTCGGAGGGCTTAATGGCTATTCCCTTTCCCAATATCTCCTCCGCAAAGGTGGGGTCCGCCACCTCGCTGATAGGAATACACTCCCCTTTTACCGGAGCCGCCAGCGAAATTCCCTTCTTTTTCATAAAATCAAACAGTCCCATTTCTTTTCCCTCCATTTCCACTCGATACGATTAGTTCCGTTTAAAACAATTACTTTTACTGGCTCTTGTAAGCGTCTCTTGTCCTCTTAATGCTTACGGCCAGATAAACCATCTCCTCGCCCGTCATAAAACAGTCATATTTATCTTTCAGAAAAGCGTTAATATTATCCACAAGCCGGTATTCTTCTTCACAGTATGCCTTGATTACACTTTGAAATTCCTCTTCGGATTCATTTATGGGGGGAAGCTTCAACAGACGATGAGCCATGTACTTCAGATTGCTTACCAGCCAATCCCTGTGCATGGAATTTTCCCGGAACTGGGGAAATTCATTCTCTACGTATTCCATCATTTCCCGAATCATATTTGTCATCCGAAAAGTGTCGCCTATTCTGGTGTCGTACTGTGCGTTGACAAGATGCAGCGCAATCGACGCCGCCTCGTCGTCCGGCATCCGAAGGGAGGTCTTCTCCTCAATCAGACGCAGCGCATATTTCCCTACCAGATATTCCTTTGGATAAAAAAGCTTAATTTCCTCAAGCAGCGCATTAGTAAAATGCATTCCTTCTTTAAATCGGTCGATTGCAAATCCAATATGATCCGTCAATGTAAGATACACGTTCTGATTCAATTTAATTTCAATAGATGATTTTGCGTAAGAAATGATATCACTTGACAGCTGAACATACTCCAGCGGCAGCTTGGCAAGCAGCTCCTTGAACCTTTCAAGACTGTCCTCATTATCCATCCTGAAAATCTTTTCCGCAGATGCCTCGTCAATCTCCTGCCCGGGCTTTTTCCCGAAGCCGATTCCTCTGCCCATGACCACAAGCTCGCCGCCATACTGGTCAATGCTGGATACAATATTGTTATTAATTATCTTCTTGATTACCATAACAGCCCGCGTCCCCTCTCAAATCCGGTTTTCTATCTGTATAAATACAAATAAAAAACCAAATTTTATAAATCAATCTGTCATCAAATTAAAGATTAACTTACAAAATCTGGTTTTGCCTGCCGCACAGTAACAACCCGCATATATATTATGGATACATAATATCAATTTCGACAATAGATGTCAAGCCCTTTTAGATAAGATATATCATTTTGTTTATAATAAATATGATAAAATATATGCTTTTATGCATTGTGTACACTTTCCGTCTCTCTGTACCGTTCTCAGATAATCCCCTGGATAATCAGGAATACGATGAGAACCGGAAGGATATATGTCACATAAATGCGAATCCATCCGGGCATTTTCAGACCCTCTCCCGTATTTGTCTCTTTCATATAGCGGTCAAAGCCCCACCCGTACCTGGTCACGCAGAACAGCAGATAGCACAGGGAGCCAATCGGCAGTATCAGATTACTGACCAGAAAATCCTCCAAATCGAGAATCGTGCTGCCCTCTCCCAAAGGCTGGATTGCCGACCACAGATTGTAGCCGAACACACAGGGAAGAGATAATACAATCAGCGCAGCAAGATTTACCATACAGGACTTCTTTCTGCTCCAGTGAAACAAATCCATACCGCAGGAAATAATATTTTCAAACACCGCAAGTATGGTGGAAAACGCGGCAAACGTCATAAAGATAAAGAACAGCGTTCCCCAGATTCGCCCGCCTGCCATACTGTTAAACACATTGGGCAGCGTAATAAAAATCAGCTGCGGTCCCATATCCGGGCTGATGTCAAAGGCAAAGCAGCTGGGGAAAATAATCAGGCCGGAGACAAACGCCACAAAGGTATCCAGAATGGCGATATTCACCGATTCCCCCAGAAGCGTCCGCTTCTTGTCAATATAGCTGCCAAATATCGCCATGGCTCCAATCCCCAGGCTTAGGGTAAAAAACGCCTGATTCATGGCGGCGGTTATCGTCTCTGAAATCCCCACCTCCTTCATTCTTTCAAAATCAGGAAGAAGATAGAATTTCAGTCCTTCCATCCCGCCCTCCAGCGTCATGCTGTGTACTGCCAGAACGACAATAATCAGAAGAAGAAGGCTCATCATCACCTTTGTGATTCTCTCAACGCCCTTTTGAAGCCCCAGAGAGCATATTAAAATACCGGCAGTCACAATAATCACCATAGTAACCGTCAGAACCTGCGGGCTTCCCAGCATACTCCCGAACATCTCCGCCACCTGGTCCTTGTCCTTACCCGTAAACCTTCCCGTCAGCATCTGATAAAAATAATACAGCATCCACCCGGCTACGGTTGTATAAAACATCATGAGAAGATAGTTGCCCGCCATGCCAAGATATCCGTTCAAATGCCATTTCTGTCCGGGCCTTTCAAGCTCCGTGAAGCTCTTTATAATGCTTCTCCTGCTGGCGCGGCCCACGGCAAATTCCATTGTCATAACCGGCACGCCCATGGCAATCAGGAAAAACAGATAAAACAGTACGAACACGCCTCCGCCGTATAAGCCCGTGATATATGGAAATCTCCACACATTTCCGATTCCGATTGCGCATCCCGCAGACAGAAGAATAAATCCCATCCGTGAGCCTAATTTTTCTCTTTCCACTTCTTCTCCTCCTTCATCACATATAAAAAACGCTGAAAGCCTTTTCTATATTGGTTTTCAGCGATTTCTACTGCCGGCGATGGGACTTGAACCCATACGTGGTTGCCCACAACAGATTTTGAGTCTGCCTCGTCTGCCATTCCGACACGCCGGCAATTATTCTTTGACTTTCACAGCCGAATATTATCTTACCATATCCGGCTGAAATTGACAAGTTTTATTTTGCAATTTTTCGGGGCCGTTTTTCCGGGGCAAGTGTAACAGTTCTGCATGGCCAGGCAGCCGCGGCAGATTCCGTCTTTTCCTTATATCTCAAGGTTATTATATACCTCAAGACAATCCAGCGTAGCGAAATAATCCTTCGGCGTCTCCGCCCTGCGAATCAGATTAACGCTCCCGTCCTCCTTCAGCAAAAGCTCCGCCGAACGGAGTTTCCCGTTATAATTATAGCCCATGGCATGCCCGTGGGCGCCGGTGTCGTGAATGACAAGGAAATCTCCCTTTTCGATTTCCGGCAGCATTCTGTCAATGGCAAACTTATCGTTATTTTCACAAAGAGAACCCACCACGTCATACTTATGGTCGCAGGCATCTTCTTCTTTACCAAGAACCGTGATGTGGTGATAGGCTCCGTACATGGCCGGACGCATCAGATTCACCGCACAGGCATCCACACCGATATACTCCTTGTGCGTATGCTTCTCGTGAATGGCTTTAGTGACAAGCTGGCCGTAAGGTCCCATCATAAAGCGGCCCATTTCCGTATAAATGGCCACATCGCCCATTCCCGCCGGAACAAGCACCTCCTCGTATACCTTCCGCACGCCTTCTCCAATCACCCGGATATCATTGGCTTCCTTTCCCGGCTCATAGGGGATTCCCACGCCCCCGGAAAGATTGATGAATCTGATATCGGCTCCCGTCTCTTTTTCCAGCTCCACAGCCAGTTCAAACAGCTCCTTCGCCAAAACGGGATAATATTCGTTTGTCACGGTATTGCTTGCAAGAAAAGCGTGAATTCCGAAATTCTTAACGCCCTTTTCTTTCAAAATCCGATACCCCTCGAAAAGCTGAGGCTTTGTAAAGCCATACTTGGAATCTCCCGGATTGTCCATGATTCCATTGCTCATTTTAAACACGCCGCCGGGATTGTAACGGCAGCTCATGGTTTCAGGCAATGCGCCCAGAATCCCTTCCACAAAATCGATATGCGTGATGTCATCCAGATTGATAATTGCGCCGAGTCTGGCCGCATAAGCGTATTCCTCCGCCGGCGTTTCATTGGAGGAAAACATAATGTTTTCTCCGGTAATGCCCGCCGCCTTGCTGAGCATCAGCTCCGTCATGGAGGAACAGTCGCATCCGCAGCCGTACTCCTTTAAAATCTGAATCAGAACGGGATTGGGCGTTGCTTTCACCGCAAAATACTCTTTAAAACCCGGGTTCCACGAAAAAGCCTCCTTTACCGCTTTTGCATTTTCCCGGATTCCCTTTTCATCGTACAGATAAAAAGGCGTAGGATAGGTCTGCGCTATCTCCTGCGCTTTTTCCTTTGTAATAAACGGTACTTTATTCATTTTTTCATCTCTCCTCATATAATAACAAACGCTGTTTCGCAGCAGCTTACAGCAACAAACGCCGCCTACAGCGGCTTATTGTTTATATTTTCTATCTGCCAGTCGATGGGGGTAAGGCCGTGGCTTTCCAGAAATTCATTGGTCCGGCTAAAATGCCTGCATCCGAAAAAGCCTCTGCCGGCCGATAGAGGGCTCGGGTGCGGCGCTTTCAATATCAGATGCTTCGGGTTCGTGAGCATGGAAATCTTGCTCTGGGCCGGTCTGCCCCAAAGCAGATACACAATGGGCCTGTCCTGAGCGTTTACCGCCTGAATGATGGCGTCCGTGAACTTTTCCCAGCCCTTTCCCTGGTGGGAGCCTGCCTGATGCGCCCGCACTGTCAGCACCGTATTGAGCATCAAAACTCCCTGCTCCGCCCACTTTTTCAGGTATCCGTTATCAGGAATGTAACATCCCACATCGTCATGGAGCTCTTTATAAATATTTTGAAGGGACGGCGGGATTTCCGGCTGGTCGGGAAGAACGGAAAAGCATAACCCGTGCGCCTGATGCGCCCCGTGATACGGGTCCTGTCCCAAAATCAAAACCTTTACCTTGCCAAGGGGCGTCAGATGAAATGCGTTAAAGATGTCATCCGCCGGCGGATAAATCACACGCGTATTGTATTCCTGCCGTACAAAAGTATACAACTCCTTATAATAAGGTTTTTTGAACTCATTTTGGAGGCATCCAAGCCAGTCATTATCTATCATTGCCATTGTTTCTTCCTCTTTCGTCTGAAGCTTTCCAAACGCAGCCGAAGCTTATCCGTTCCGCACCCTTTTGTCTGTTTCCATCCGCCCGCAAAATCACAGCCTTACGGACACGCCCTTTTCCCGGAGATACTGTTTCAGTTCCCTTATCTCCAGCTCCTTATAGTGAAAAAGAGAAGCCGCCAGAGCCGCTTCCGCTCCGCCTTTCGTCAACGCCTCGTAAAAATGCTCTTTGCTTCCGGCTCCGCCTGAGGCAATCACCGGAATGGAAACATTTTCGGCTATCGTCCTTGTCAGTTCAATATCATATCCTGCTTTTGTCCCGTCGCAGTCCATACTGGTAAGGAGGATTTCTCCGGCGCCAAGCTCCGCCGCCTTCATGGCCCATTCAACTGCGTCTATGCCCATGTCAACACGCCCGCCGTTTTTAAAAACATGAATCTCTCCGCTGCCCTCGATACGCTTTGCATCAATCGCCACCACTACGCACTGGCTTCCAAATTTATCAGCCGCCTCCTGAATCAAATCCGGGTTCATGATTGCCGCGGAATTGACCGCCACCTTATCGGCGCCCTCCCGTAAAATCATGCGGAAATCATCGATGGTTCTGATGCCGCCGCCCACCGTAAAGGGAATAAACACCGTCTCCGCAACTCTGCGCACCATATCCGTCCTGATGCTTCTGTTGTCCGACGATGCGGTGATATCCAGAAAAACCAGCTCGTCAGCACCGGCCCTGTCGTATTCCTTCCCCACCTCCACAGGGTCTCCGGCATCTCTCAAATTTACAAAGTTAGTTCCCTTGACAACTCTGCCGTTATTCACATCCAGACATGGAATTATCCTTTTTGTATGCATGTATTTCCTCGCTTTAAATATTTATGAAGTTCTTCAAAATTGTCAACCCGACTTCCGAACTTTTTTCCGGATGGAACTGACACGCAAAAATATTATCTTTTTCAACCGAAGCGTGAACGAGTTCCCCGTATTCTGCCGTTGCGGTTACAATGGCTTCCTCCTCCGCTTTCAGGTAATAGGAATGGACAAAATATACATAAGACTCCTCCGGCACTCCCGAAAACAGCCTGCCCGGGCGGGGAAACTTCAGCGAATTCCAGCCGATATGCGGAATTTTAAGCCCGTTATCCTCTGAAAAACGGACAATCTTACCCGGAAGCAGTCCAAGGCCCTCCACGCCCTCGCTCTCCTCGCTTTCCTCGAACAAAAGCTGCAAACCAAGACATATCCCGAGAAACGGCGTCCCTTTTTCCACCGCCTTATGAATAACTTCCTCAAGACCATAGCTTCGAAGCTTCTCCATCGCCGCGCCAAAGGCTCCCACTCCCGGCAAAATCACCCGGTCCGCATTTAATATGACTTCTCTGTCCCTGGTGATAACAGCCTGCTCTCCCAGCTTAAGAAGCGCTTTTTCCACGCTCTTGATGTTTCCCGCGTCATAATCGATTACAGCAGTCATAGATTCTCCTTTTAAATTGCCGGAATGTTCCCACAGCTACTCCATCATGTCCTCTTCTTCCGGCAGAATATCCTCCGGTACCGAGGAATCTTCGTCAGGTAAACTGTCCTCGTCTGCTGACGGCGCTTCCTCCGGATTATCCTCCTCCGCCGAGCCGCTCTCTGCTTCTTCCGGTACTGCCAGTTCTCCCACAAGCGCTTTCAGCTTTTTGGTATATCTGACATTATCAAGTCTGGTAATTGATATTGCTTCTTCCTGCGAAATACCGTAGCTGCTTTCCAGAATACCGCAAATTTCCTGGTAAACCGCATCTACCTCCTGACGCACATCATAGGTATCCGCTTCCCTCAGTCCTTCATAACACTTAACCCCCAGAAACAGAGCGTCAACTGCTTCCAGTTCCCTGTCCATGGCCATATTGTTTTTATAGGACTGCAGCCTTCTTTCTATTCTGCGGACGGTTTTTGCCTTATTATAAAGCTCGGTTTCCTTTTTGCTTAATTTCTTTTTATAAAACAATTCATAGGTTGTTTCGTAATCTCCGTTATTAAAAGCAATACGCGCCTCCTGCTTGCTTACGTACTGCGGGAGAAAAGAGCTTACAATGTAAACGCCGGCAATAATCGTTGCGCACAATGCGATGATTGAAATAAGCCCCTTTTTGTTTAAAACCTTTACCGGCTTTTCCGCTACTGCCGGCTTCTTCTCCTTCACCTTTTTGGGCTTTGGAGGCTTTGGCTTCGCGGCCGGCTTTGCTTTCTTTTTCTTATCCTTTTTAGGCGCTTTCTTCTTCTCCTTTGCCGCCGCCTTTTTGCCGCCTCCGCCGCTTAATTCCTTGAGAAGCTTTGCATTGGCATCCGAGACATCATCCTCTTTGTCCGCTTTTCCCGGCTTATCCTCCTCCTCAGGTTCCTCGGCTTCTTTTAACAGCAGGGCAAAAAGCTTTGCAAGAAATCCCGGTTTCTTTTTTTTCTTTTTCTTGGAGTCATTGCCTTCGTTTTCTGATGCGGTACCCGCCCTCATGCCGATATTGGGACTGGAAAGCTCATCCATCTCGCCTTCTGCAAAAATGTCAAAGGCTTCCTCCGAATCCTCATAATTCTGTCCATCTCCCGCGCTCTCAAGAAGCGCAAGCATATCGTCGTCAACGCCCTCATTCATGCTGGCGTTATTCAGCAGACTGTTGATTTCCTCTAAATCCGAATCCCCGTTTTCCAGATTTTCAAACATCTGCATAAGCTCCGGGTCGTCAATATTTCCCTCCTCCATTCCTGCTGACGGCAAGGGCATATCCAAAGGATTTTCTTCCGTCCCCCCGGTCTGGGCCAGGAGCTCGTCTAAATCGTCATTCCAGTTCTCCACATTATCCAGCTCCATATCCAGAGAATCCAGAAAACTCCCGCCCTCATCTTCTTCCGTATCAGACTGCACGTCCCCGGCGCCGCTGTCGGCAGCCCCCATACCAGACTGTAAGCTTCCGGTACTGCTGTCATCAGCTCCCATGGCCAACTGTAAGCCTCCGGTACTGCTGTCATCAGCTCCCATGGCCGGCTGTAAGCTTCCGGCATTATCATCTGCGGTCTCCCCCTCCGGCAAATCCCCGATGCCGTCGCTTAAGGCTTCCTCCGCCGGCTTCGCATCTTCCATACCGCCGCCGGCTTCTATAGCGGGCTGCAAATTTTCAACGCTGTCGCCAACCTCTGTATCGGACTGCAAACCTTCCATACCGTCACCGGCTTCTGTATCAGGCTGTACGTTTTTAGTTCCGTCGTCAGCACCTTCCCCCTTCGCAGCTTCTGCCTCCACTTCCGGCTCCTCCGGCTCTAAATTATCATTTTCGTCCGCCACATCCTCCGGTTCATCCGCCGGCTCCATTATCGGTTCGTCTCCGCCAGTCAAAGATTTTAACAAATTATCAAGATATTCTTCATCTGTAGCCATTTAAAAAACCTCCTAAAAGTTTACTGACAATTCTTTAATAAATTCTTCCGGCCTCTGACAAATACCGTGACCGTTTTCTTTCATTTCTTTTGGAATCTGATAGAGCTTACTGTGGATTCTGAAAAACTCCGCTTTCTTATTATAAAATGAAATTTTTTCAAAAGGCCACCTGATTACTGTGGGGTATTTCATTCCTACGCCGATTTCCAGAATACAGACATTTCTGTTCACCGTTCCCTGAAGCCATTTTCTGTATAATGACCATTTATCCAGATATCCTTCCTCCACATAATTTGCCGCGTCCACATTATTAAATACCAACGGCTTCCCGCACTGTGGACAGACCGGTTCCTCCCATCCGCCGTCCAAAGGCTTCCCGTTTATATAATCCTCTGCCTGACAAAGCGCCTTGACCGGCACGTCATACAACTCGCTGCCGCACTTTTCAATGCACTGTAGCCTGTCATATCCGCCGCAGGGCTCCACCACTCGTTCTAAATCCAAACCGCTTTCCCTGATAAAGCCGTCCCTGCACAGGGATACAATAAAATAATTCTTTTTCTCAAGGCAATTTGCCAACAGCTTATATATTTCCGTCATCCCGGATTTTTTTTGCCCGCTTAATACCTTTTCAATAAAAGGGAGCATCCTGACATCTTCAAGATTACCGGTAATATCACAATACCGGCTTTCCTTCTTTATCACTTCAACTGCATCCAGTTCCTCGCCTATACCTACGAGCACCATTTCCGCAGCTTTTATTTTATCAGATATATACTTTACCATTTCATATAATTTCCCATCAGAAAATAAGCTGACATACAATTGCCACACCTGCAAGTTACTCCAAACAGCCTGCGCCCTTTCGCGCCGGGAATTTTCATGATAAACTTACAAAGCGTGGCAGATATTATTATTTTTTACGTTGGCTCACCAGCTCATCTATAATTTTTACAAGATTACCTATTTCAGGCTTTGAAAGCTGTGCGTTGGCTCCTAAAGCCTCGCCTTTTCTTCTCATATCGTCATTAACAAGGGATGAGAATATAATAATCGGAATATCTTTGGCTATATCATCCTCTCTGACAAGTTTGACTAATCTGTGTCCATCCATCAAAGGCATCTCTATATCGGTAATAATACACTGGACATCTTCCTTCAGCGTTCCCTGACTCTTACACTCGAGAATAAATTCGTAGGCTTCCTGTCCATTATATGTACGTGTCAGATTATCATATCCCGCCTTCTTTAAGGAATTGACAATCAGGCGGTTGAGCAGGACGGAATCCTCTGCGATGAGAATCGGCACATTGCTTCTGGTCCTCGTGCCCAATTCATCAATTTCACTTACCTTAAGACCGGTTTCAGGATTAATATCCGTTACTATCTTCTCAAAATCAAGTATAATGACAAGCTTTCCGTCCAGCTTTACAATACCGGTTGTAATTCCTTCCTCCTCATTAAAGAGCGCGGCTCCCGGTTTAATAATATTTTCCCACGAAACCCTGTGAATCCTCTCCACGGCGTCAACATGAAAAGCAATATCCAGCTTGTTAAAATTCGTAACAATAAACAACCCGGTTGGCTTCGAAACGCCGCCGTTTAAACAGTTTCTTAAGTCAATCGCAGTAATTAAGGTATCTCTGGGCATAAAAATTCCTTCAATACTCTGATGCGAATGCGGAACAGGAACCGTTTCCTGATAAGGAATAATTTCCTTAACCTTTGCAACATTGATTCCATATGCATAGCCATCCAGAATAAATTCCAATACTTCTAATTCATTAGTCCCATTTTCCAGGAGAATTTTCGTATCCATTATTTTTCACCCCATTATTTTTAATCGCTTGCCCTACTACTACAGGATTATAACATATATCTTCTTTTCAAACAATAAAAAAAGCAGTTCACACTGCTTTACTTTTTACTTTCTTAATTATACCGCACCCTCAAAACCGAACACCGGTCAAGCATACTCCCTTAAACTCTATCTTATAAGCCTTCCCTTCCTTCTGGTCAAGCTTCCGGCCTATTAGTACCCGTCAGCTCCACGCCTCTCAGCGCTTCCACCCCGGGCCTATCCACCTCGTTCTCTCCAAGGGGCCTTCAGCCTAAGCTCCGGATGTCTCATCTTGGGGACGGCTTCACGCTTAGATGCCTTCAGCGTTT
>CAJTMW010000028.1 GCA_910577275.1 uncultured Lachnospiraceae bacterium | reverse complement strand
CATATGTTGGATTTCAAAAGGGCTGCACACTATTTCCCCATATGGCTTAAGTACACAAACCATACTTTTCCCCTTTGATACATCAATTCCTACACTTATCATCTTTAACCTCCCATAACTGTTATTCGTAATTGTCCAGCCACACTTATTACCATCCAGTTTAGTTGGTTACGCGGGAGCGGCTCCCTACCTGCTTAATCGAACGCTTATAATAAGGGGTTGGTTAACGGTTTTTATGACGGATGCAATGATCCAAATAGAGCCACGTCAGACCAATTACTCCCCTTATTATAATAAAATAAGTGCAGATGTCAGAGTTAATTACTCTCCAGCAACTACACTTTTATGGTACTAAATAGAGCATATAGATTTTTAGTTTCTATATGCCCCAACGCTGTTACCATATTTGATTTTGATTGATTACGCTAACTGCATAACCTCGGCTTCAAGTTCTTTTAATTCGTCAAATGACAGAGAAGATACACAATCCGCAATTTCGTCAAGTGTCATTTTTCCCTTTCTTATCATTTGTTCGGCTGTTTTTCTTTCCGTTTCTTTTTCAATGTCTTTCGTATAAGTCCTCATAATCTGTTCATCATCAAATAAACTCATCATAATCGTTACTACCTCCACTTCCTTGCTGCTTAGATACTGTTTTAAGATGTTTCTGTCCTTGCAAATACGGATTGTTTCTGTAACCGCCTGCTTTGTCATTCCATGCTCTTTTATCTGCCCGTTAAAAACTTTGCAAAAAACAATGTACTCATTGATGATATTATCCTTGTCACTCTCATATATGACTTTGGCTTTTATCTCAATATCAATATCTGCACCGTCAAAAAACGCTTGCGATAAAGATATTGTATCGGGTTTTCTGCCTTTGTTGCCGGTGTATATCACATACAATTCGGGCTTTGGCATTTTTACTTTCTTGCTCTTATACAGGCTCTGACTGGTTCGCTCAAAATATTCATGGTAACTCTGTGCCAAATACAGCAGTATTCTGATTAAAATATTTACCGTCCAACTTGATTGCGCTTCCAACAACAAAAGCAATCTGTTGTTACCTGCCATTATGCCCAAATCATTATAGAGATTATCTGTCAAAACATTGTCTATTGTTACAATATCCAGTGTGTCCTCTGTTGCGTCTGTATCCTCCGGGTGTAATGTTTTATACAGTTTCAGCAAATTCTTTTTATCTTGAAAAAGGTCTAAAAACACACTGTTCTTTGCGGTACGCTTTGCCTTAACTTCCTGCGTCTGCTTTGTATTGTCTGACACCTTACCACCTCGATTTCTAAAAATCTGTGACACAAGATACGATATATCCTTCTCCTGCTTCATTTCAATTATACAAAAAAACGCCTGTCTTTACAATAAAATTCACATTAAATTTCTTCCTCCCTCCGCTTAGTTTTACTTTGCTGTTTAGCGCTGTCCTTTGTCGTTCTCGCTGTCATGGATTGCCCAATCCGCACACATACTCTTGTCAATAAAATTCCTCTGCACATAATCCCTCACGACTTCCTCCGCAAGTTCATAACTCCATTCGTTGGGAAGTGCGCACCCCGTAAACGAGGTGGTTGCTGGAAATAAAAAAGGTAGCTGATTTACTGTTAAAATAAATCGCTACCAACGGTAAACAATATTCAGTTTTCATACTTATTTTATTGTTTTGAATTTCCCCGACAAATGGGGATTTAATGTATACGAAATGACTATATTATCCTTTTTCCACCGAAGGCATGAATTGTTCTCGTTCCTTTGGTAACCCTGCCGTGGTGAGGAGTTCCTTTTGTTATCAACAGCTCATCTCCTGAATGCAGGATATGTTCCTTATCATCAAATATCTCTACATATTCTCCAGATACACAAAATACATATTCATCAAATTCGTGAATATTTTCTTTTGATTCTCTATCAGAATAATATGTCCAAAAACAAATTTGACTTCCGTCAGCACCTTCATAATAATACCCATCAATATCTGGCGTGTTTTGTTGACTGCTATCAATATGATTTAATTTATTTTTCATAAACTCAGGAAAGTCAATCATTGTAAATTCTCCTTCTCAATTTCGATTTGTTTAATTGTTCAACGCTGTTATTTTACCACAACCACACACACAATTCCATTAAATAATGCTTAAGATTTCTTCCTGTCATTTTTTGCAATCATCATCTGCCTTGCCCGTTCCCTCTGCTCTGGGCTAACCGCTCTCGGTTTGCGGTATTTGATATAAGACTTCGGAAAAGGTTTAAATCAGATAAGACAGCTTTCGTAATTTCTGCCGCCTTACTTCCAGTAGCATCGGAATCGTTTTGTATGTTGGTGGCAAAGAAGTATGTATTGTCAGCGGTTTCAAGTAAGCCCACAAACCAGCCGTTCACATCCTGACCGTCCACACGCCCGGTTCCGGTTTTTCCGTAAAAGTTTTTGCCTTCTGACGAAAATATACAGATAGAATTTTTTACGGCATTTATGTTTTCCGGGGCAAAGTCAAACTGGTTGTTGTATAGAGCGGTTAAAAGCTCCACCTGTTCTACCGGGGAGATTTTCAGCGCTCCCTGCATCCAGTAGGAGGAAAGATTTGCATTTACAATCTCATTCCCGTATCCGATTTTTCGAATATAATCCTGAATGGCAGAGGAGCCCATCTGCTTATCGATTTCCTCGAAATACCAGTTGACGGAAGCACGCATGGCGGAATCCAAATCCTGATTTCCGTTCCATGCCTCAAAGGGGTGATTTGTCCCGTCCCATGCCATGAAAGAATCGTCCGGCGCAATCACGCCTTCTTCCAGTCCAAACAGCGCATCATAGATTTTGTAAGTAGAATCCGGGGCTGTCCTTAAAGTGGCCTGCTCCATGTCATAGACCTTCCATGTATCGCCGTTTAAATCATATAGTACAAAGCTGCCCTCATATCCACGGAAACAGGCGGACAGGTCAATCGTGGAAACCTTGCCGGAGGGAATATTCCACTGATACCGGCTCTGCTGCGCGGCATAGGTGGGAAGCATTGGGGCAAGACTAAAAAGAATAACGCCAATCGTAGCAAAAGCGGTAAATCCCTTTAATTTTCTGAGAACGGAAGGTTTTTTATAAGAGGAGATATTGGCAATTCTTCGCTGCATCTGCTTCATGCTTCCGCTGATTCCGGCAGCATTGCTTTCAAAAGCAAAAGAAAAGGGGAAAGGCGTAAGTGAAACTTTCTCCGCAAAATTGATGAGAGTATTCCCGTAATTTTCATAATCGTTTTCATCGAGGAGCTTCAGGACGGAGGTATCACAGGCAACCTCCCGGTCATTCCGCATTTCTTTCAATGCATACCAGACACATGGATTAAACCAGTAGAGTATGCCGAAAAGATTCATAAAGAAACCGGCCAGAACGTCTTTGTGCCTGTAATGCTGCAATTCGTGCAGCAGCATATACCGCATATCTGCGGCATGAAAACACCCTCCGAGTATCGCGGTATGCCGTTCGTCATCCATATGGAAATCCGATATGAGGTGGATGGGAAGATAAATGCGGGGGTTGAATACTCCCATGATAACAGGGGATTTCAGGAAGGCGGTGCTGTAAACGGGAATCTTTCTTTTTATTTTCAGCTCCCTTAAACAGTCATTGTATATAATACGGACGGTTCTGTTCTGCAGGGGAAGCGCAGACTTTTTCATGGCGTTAACTCGGGATACGGATTTTATCATCAATAAAATCATGGCAAGGATGCCGGTCAGCCATATACCGCACAAAATCAGACCGATAATGGAGGGTGCCTCCCGGCTGACGGACAGAGCAAAATCATTTATCTGATTTGCAATGCCGGGCGCATTTGGATTCAGCACACCTTCCGTAACCGTCTCTCTGTTTGACGACGCCGCATTTTTCCATGCGCCGCACAATGCGAGAATCTGCGTAAAAGAAGCCGGGCGGAAAGGGACAAACGGGACTGCAAGAATCCCAAGCAGCAAAAACCATAAATTAAACTGCATCCGGCCGGTTAAATAATTTTTAAACGCCCGTTTTGCGATAATAAGAAAACCTGTGACGATACAAATAAAAATATTACACAGGAAAAAGCGTATTCCAAAATCCGCCATAGTAGAACCTTGCCTTTCTTTAACATGCAAATATGCGATGTGGGAGCAAATTTACCCCCTGTCTTTTGACCCCTTTGCGAGAAGGGAACGGAGCGTGTCAATTTCTGATTCGGAGAGCTTCTCATCTTCGATATAGGCGGAAAACATTGCCGTAATATCTCCGTCATAATAGCGTTTAAGAAAAGAGCGGCTTTCCTGTCCGATATATTCTTTTTCTTCTATCAAAGGCGTGTAGACGAAAACCCTGCTCTGCTTTTCATAGGAAAGCGCCCCTTTGGTTACCAGCCGTTTTATCAGGGTCTGTATTGTCTTAGGACTCCATTTTGTAGTTTTCGTTAATTTTTCGGTGATTTCATTGGTGCTGATTGGCGCGTGCTTCCATATGACTTTCATCACTTCGAATTCGGCTTCTGAAATTTGCGGCAATACTTTCATCTGCAGTCTCCTCCTCATATATTACAATTGTAATATACATTGTAATGTGAAAATGGGGAAATGTCAAATTTTTGATATAAACGGTTCTGGCGAAGCTGTCAACGGCACGGGAAATCTATTTCCCAAAATCGAAAAATATTGAATTTGGGAAATAGAAATACTATAATGGAAACGAGGTGATGAGAACATGAAACTGATTGAAAGAAATGTATATCTCGATAAGATGATAAGCGTTATCGGAACACCGGATATTAAAGTGATTACCGGTGTCAGACGAAGCGGTAAATCAAAGCTGTTGGAAGCTTTCAGGGATTATGTAGAAGAAACTTATGCGGATGCTAATGTCATTCACATTAACTACAACCTGACAAAGTTTGAGAATTTTAAGGATTACCATGTGCTGAATGAGCATATTGAGAGTTCCCATAAAAAGGGTGCCGAAAACTTTGTACTGATTGATGAGGTGCAGATGTGTCCGAATTTCGAACTTGCAATCAATAATATTCATGCTCTGGAGAAATTCGATATTTATATCACAGGTTCCAACGCATTTTTATTAAGCTCCGATTTGGCTACATTGTTCACCGGCAGAACCTTTGAAATCAAGGTGTTTCCTTTCTCTTTCAAAGAGTTTTTGAAATATTATGGTCTGAATGACAATTACTCTGCCTTTGACCGTTACTTAAAAGAGGGAGGGATGGCAGGTTCCTATCTGTATAAGGCTCAGGAAGCAAAATATGATTATGTGGCAGATGTATTTGACACATTGATTGTCCGTGACATCAGGCAGAAGTACAAAATCCGCAATCCGATTTTGATGAACCGCATCGTGGACTTTCTCATGGATAATGCATCGAACCTGACTTCTGCGAGAAATATTGCTGACTCTCTGACGAACCAGAAGGATAAAATCAATCATAAGACGGTCGGTAATTATATCGAGTACCTTTGCAATGCGTTCGCATTTTATAAGCTGCGCCGCTACGACATTCGGGGAAAGAAATACCTTTCTTCCAGCGACAAATATTACCTCAGTGACCATACTTTCCGCTATGCGAAGTTGGGAACTAAGAACATGAACCGAGGTCGTACCATCGAAAATATCGTAGCTGTAGAACTGCTCCGCAGAGGATATGAAGTGTATGTCGGAGTGTTGTATAAGAAAGAGATAGATTTTGTTGCTCTGAAGCGTAATGAAAAGATTTACATTCAGGTATCTGATGACATCACCGAAGAAAAAACCTTTGAGCGGGAGGTAAGTCCGTTGTTGCAAATTAAAGATGCGTATCCGAAGATGGTGATTGCCAGAACCAGATGTGAGGAATATCAGTACGAAGGCATCCGTGTTGTAGATGTGGCAGATTGGCTTACGGCAGATTAAATCTCTATTTCCCAAAAACGAAAAATATTAAAAATGGGAAATAGATATCTGTATCCCAAACCATCCCACATTTACTCCAAATGTGACGAAACAAGACATCAGAAGTTTTTCCCGACCTTACAAGAAGGAGCTACTAATTTGAAACCGACAAATACCCCCAAAATTGAAACTGAAAGACTGATTTTAAGAAAATTTACGGAAAAGGATTTGGAAGCTTTCTTTTTGATTTATTCGGACAAGGAGGTCAATACATTCCTTCCGTGGTTTCCGGTGAAGAATCAGGAGGAAGCGAAAGCGATGCTTGAGGACAGATATCTGAGGAAGTACCGGAACCCTTCAGGATATAATTATGCCGTCTGTCTGAAAGAGGACAATATTCCAATTGGCTATATAAATGTCAGCATGGAGGACAGCCATGATTTCGGATACGGGCTGCGCAGGGAATTCTGGCAAAGGGGAATTGCAACCGAAGCGGGACTGGCGGTAATAGCGCAGCTGAAAAAAGACGGGATTCCGTACATCACAGCGACCCACGACGTAAATAATCCCCGAAGCGGCAATGTGATGAAACGTCTGGGAATGACCTACAGGTATTCCTATGAGGAACAATGGCAGCCTAAAAACTTTCCGGTAACTTTTCGGATGTACCAGTTAAATCTTAATGTGGAGAAGGAATACATATACAGGAAGTACTGGGACATTTCGGACGTCCGTTTTGTGGAAGGGGGAAAGTCATGCTTGAACGGTTTAACCGGATTTTGAATATTATAATGGGAAGCGCGGTGGGGGTCCTGCTTGGCCATGGGATTTATTTGTACTGGGATTACCGGACGCGCCCGGGGCTGTATGAGATGCAGTCAGCCCCATGGTATACCAGCATTCTGGTTTATGGATTGGTTACGGTGTGTGTGCTGATTCTGTGTTTTATTATGAAGCTGTACATCCGCAAAAGAATGCGTGAATTGGAGGAGGAATGATGGAGAAAATCACTTTATGCGGAGACAACTGTCTTGAGTGTCCGAGATATCTGGCGAAAAGCGACGAAGAACTGGAAAAAACCGCGGAGCTGTGGTACAGAGTCGGTTGGAGAGACAGGATTGTTCCGAAGGAAGAAATTCGCTGCACAGGATGCTCGTCCCATAAACAATGCACCTACAAACTGGTGGAATGCACAAAAGAACATGGCGTGGAAAAATGTAATCAATGCCGGGAGTTTCCCTGTGTGAAAATTTCAGATATGCTGAAACGTTCCGGGGAATATCAGAAAAGGTGCCGCGAGGTATGTTCGAAAGAGGAGTATCTGGTACTTAAAAAGGCATTTTTTGACAAGGAAAATAATTTACGAAAATAAAGCGTTGCCATTTATCCGCATGTCTGATAATATAAACCGGAACGAATATAAGTTCGGACACAGGGAAGAAGGTGACAGATAAAAATGAATGAAGAATTATGGAGTCTTTTAGCGGATTCCTTCTGGAAAATTCTTTTGCCGGGACTTACCATGACAATCCCTCTGACTGTGATTGCCTTTTCGCTGGCTCTTGTGATTGCCGTGGCAATGGCAATGATACAGTTTGCAAATGTGAAAGTGTTAAAGCAGTTGGCGAGATTTTATATCTGGATTTTCCGTGGGACGCCGCTTCTGGTACAGCTTTTTGTGGTGTTTTACGGACTTCCCAATGTGGGGATTCTGATTGACCCTTTTCCTGCTGCGGTGCTGGTGTTTTCCCTCAACGAAGGCGCTTACTGCGCAGAGTCCATTCGAGCGGCGCTGGAAGCAGTACCGGCAGGGCAGATGGAAGCGGGCTACTGTGCGGGAATGTCCTATATGCAGATTATGCGACGGATTGTCCTGCCTCAGGCCATGCGCACAGCCTTTCCGCCCCTTTCCAATTCCCTGATAGCAATGGTAAAGGATACCTCGCTTGCGGCGAATATCACCGTGACGGAGATGTTTATGGTGACCCAGCGCATCGTGGCCAGAACCTACGAGCCCCTTGTCTTATACATAGAAGTTGGACTGATTTACCTTTTATTTTCCACAGTGCTTACAGGACTGCAGAGAGCCGGGGAGAAAAGGCTGGCAACACACAAAAGGAGGGAGGATTGACGTATGCTGGAAATAAAAAATATACGGAAATCCTTTGACGGACTTGAAGTCTTAAAGGGAGTGAGCTTTGCGGTGGAGCAGGGGGACGTGGTGGCTGTTCTGGGCCCCAGCGGTTCGGGAAAGACCACGCTTCTTCGCTGTATGAATTTTCTGGAAGCAGCCGACGGAGGCTCCATGATTTTCGACGGAGAGGAATTTATATTCGGAAAGGTTTCCAAAAAGGAGATTTCCCGATTGCGGCGAAAGACCGCGTTTGTTTTTCAGAATTATAATTTGTTTTTAAATAAAACCGCTTTGCAGAATGTAACCGAAGGTTTGGTTATTGCGCGAAAAATGCCAAAGGCGGAGGCGGAGAAAATCGGAAAGCGCGCGCTTGACAAGGTGGGCATGTCCGACAGGTATCATTATTATCCCGACCAACTTTCCGGCGGCCAGCAGCAGAGAGTGGCCATTGCCCGCGCCATTGCCACGGAGCCGGAGATTATTTACTTTGACGAGCCAACCTCCGCGCTGGACCCGGAGCTCACCGGAGAGGTGCTTTCCGTCATGCGCCAGCTTGCGGACGAGGGAATGACCATGCTTGTTGTCACCCACGAGATGGGGTTTGCAAGAAATGTATCCAGCAAGGTGATGTTCATGGAGGACGGGACGCTGGTGGAGGCGGGAAGCTCGAAAGAGTTTTTTGCAAACCCCAAAGAGGAGAGGACGAAAGTGTTTTTGCAGACCGTGGGCGAAAGCGGCGGAGGAGAAGAGGAATAGGAGGAGTTTTCTGATTATGAAAAGACGAATTGTAAATACTTTATTATCTGTAGTGTTATTATCAGCCCTGTTTCTGACAGGATGCGGAAACGGCAAAACAGCGCAAAGCACCAAAGGCGCGGCAGATTCCGGTTTGGAAAATTCGCAGTCAGGCGAGGCATCGGAAGAAAATGCGGCGGACAGCGGGGCGGCGGAGACAGACGGCGCCGGTTCCGACGCAGCTGCGGGAAGCGAAGCAGAAGCCGGGGCGGCAGGCGAAGATTTGCTTGCGCAGATTCAGGAAAAAGGTGAAATCGTCGTTGCCATGGAAGGAACATGGGCGCCCTGGACCTATCATGACGAGAACGACAATCTTGTGGGATATGACGTTGAGGTGGCGAAGCTGATTGCAGAGAAGCTGGGAGTTACGGCAAGCTTTGTTGAGGGCGAATGGGACGGATTGCTTGCAGGGCTTGACGCCGGACGGTATGATATCATGGTAAACGGCGTGGATATCACGGAAGAGAGGCAGAAAAAATATGATTTCAGCACGCCCTATGCCTATAACCGGACGGCGGTTATTGTAAAAGGCGATTATGAGGAAATCCAGTCCATGGAAGATTTGAACGGGAAGCACACAGCCAACACCATTTCCAGCACCTATGCGGAGGTGGCGGAAAGCTATGGGGCGGAGGTTACCGGCGTGGATGATTTGAACCAGACCTTTGAGCTGCTTCTTACCGGGCGGATTGACGCAACCTTAAATGCGGAAGTTACTTATTATGATTATATGAAGGTTCACCCCGACGCCAATATCAAAATCGCAACGCTGACCAGCGATGCAACCCAGGTGGCAATTCCTTTCAGAAAAGGGGCGGAGACGGAAAGCCTTAAGGAGGCTGTCAATCAGGCGATTGCGGAGCTTGCGGCGGAAGGGAAGCTGACGGAGCTTTCGGAAAAGTATTTCGGAACGGATATTTCCAGGGCGGAGTAAGTTTTTTCAGACCGGCGCGTTGAATGAGGGATGCTATGCTGTGGAGTATTATTTGCGGAATTATTTTTATCATAATCGGCGTTCTGGCTTTTGCCAGACCCGATTTTATCTGGGAAGTGACGGAGAAATGGAAATCCTGTTATGCCGACGGGCCGTCGGATTTATACAGACTTAATACAAGGCTTGGGGGCGTCATATTTGCTGTGCTTGGGATTGCGGCGTTGATTTTGCCTTTTATTTTGTAACAGGGATATGTTGTTGGGCAGACGGAAGCTGTGATATCGTTTGCCCCTTTTTTATGTAGATTTTTCTGCCCTTTTTACTTCTCCCGAGCTGTTTTTCTGACCGGACAATTTCCTTATGTATTCGACATGGTCTTTTGGTAGGCGATTCCCCACACTTCCATGGAATGGATGATGGGACGCATGGATTCCCCAAGCTCGCTCAGGGCATATTCTACCCTTGGCGGAACCTCCGGGTACACTGTCCGGGTGATGATTCCGTCGCTTTCCAGAGAACGCAGGCTGTCAGTCAGTACCTTCTGGCTGATACCGGCGAGGTCTCTTTTCAGTTCGTTAAACCGCCAGGGACGCGCCAGAAGATTGCGTATGATTAGCAGCTTCCATTTGCTGCCAATCAAAGATACAGTCGTGGCCACCGGACAGGCAGGCATTTCTTCTTTTGTCAGCATACAGATTCCTCCATAGGTTTATATTTGAATGTTACATATGAATTGTAATCTAATGGGATGATTTCGTCAAGGACAGGATGTGGTGACGCAGGGATGAACAGGTTCCCGGCTCATTCCTTTTACTCTGTCCTGTTTCATGTGCGGTAACAGCGGCGGCCTTTGTGCTTTATTATTCATTCCGCTACAGGCGTATGGATGCTCCTTTCATGGGACAAAAGAGGGGTCACAAAAAAGTAACCGGGTAATAAAAAAGTGCGTACTTTTTTTACGGGAAATAATTAACTACAATTAAATGGCGGACAGGAAAAGGACGCAAATAGAAAAATGGAGGTAAAAGATTATGGCACTTTCAAATTTATCCGGGTGGAACAATATGGCAGCACCAGCTTCGGCCTGCGGAGCCGGAGACAAGCCGGAAGAAAAGCCAGCAGCATGCGGGTCGGCATGTGGCGCCGGCGACAAATAATCAGGCTGCCATGTGACATTTGCCCGGCAGTCTGACCGGCTGCCGGGAATGCCTGGAAACAAAAACGCCGTCAGGCGTTGACATAAATTTTTATGGAAGGAAGGTATGGACCCGTGAGAGAATACTTCGCTTTTCAGTGGCACATTACGGATGACTGCGACCAAAGGTGCAGGCACTGTTATATTTTTTCAGAAAACAATTGTAAAAAGCCGGATTCTATGTCCTGGGAGCAGATTAAGGACACTCTGGCAAACTGTGAGGATTTCTGTGAGATATATCACAGGCTCCCTTATTTTTATATTACGGGAGGCGACCCGATTCTGCACCCGGATTTCTGGCGGCTTCTGGAGCTTTTGAAACGCAGAGAAATTCCCTTTGCGATTCTTGGAAACCCGTTCCATCTGAACGATGAGGTATGCCGGAGGCTGAAAGAGTATGGGTGTCAAAAGTACCAGCTCTCCATAGACGGGATGCAAAAAAAGCATGACTGGTTCCGTAAGCCGGGTTCCTTCGCCGTTACGTTGGAGAAGATTGGCTGCCTGAAACGGGCGGGCATACGGGCGGTGATTATGACCACAGTGTCGGGAGAAAATATCAGAGAGATTCCGGACATTATCGATACGGTAGTGGCATATAAGGCGGATGTATTCGCTTTTGCGAGGTATTGTCCCACCAGCGGGGAAAAGGAAGTGGGGATTGAGCCCTTCGAATACCGGGAGCTGCTTGCAGCCTGCGATAAGAAGTTCAGGGAATATGAAGCGGCCGGCTGCGAGACATATTTTAATAAAAAAGACCATCTGTGGACGCTGTATGAGTATGAGACAGGGGAATTTAAAATACCGGAGAATGCGAAAGAGGGGATGATTTACGGTGGCTGCAACTGCGGCAATTGCCATATGACTATCCTGCCCGATGGAGATGTCTATGCATGCAGGCGGGTACAGAACAGTAAGGTGGCAAATGTGTTTGAAGACAGGCTGGCGGATGTGTGGATATGCCAGATGGAGCAGTACCGGCAATATGATAAATTTAAAAAATGTGCTAAATGTGAGTTAAAGGCATGGTGCCGGGGATGCCCGGCAGTTGCAAGCGGGGCGCATGGAGACTTTTATGATGCAGACCCGCAATGCTGGAAAGCTGTGAGCCTGGCATAGCGGAAAGGAAAAAGATGAAAGCGGTTGTTTTAAGCGGTATAACAAGGGCGGGAGATGTGACGCTGTCGGAGGTGGCTGTCCCTGAGGTAAGGCCGGGGTGGGTGCTGGTAAAAGTAAAGGCCTTTGGCATGAATCATTCCGAACAGATACTGCGTCTGCATGAAATTGAAAACGATTATATCCAAAAACCTGTCATTCCCGGCATTGAGTGTGTGGGTGAAGTTGCGGACGCATCGGACAGCGGTTTTAAGGTCGGACAAAAGGTGGCAGCCCTGATGGGCGGTATGGGGAGGAGTTTTAACGGCAGTTATGCGGAGTATGCGCTGCTGCCTGTGCATCATGTATTCCCGGTGGAGAGCCGCCTGCCCTGGGCAATGCTTGGAGCGGTGCCGGAAACCTATTTTACAGCGTGGGGTTCTCTGTTTGAAGGGCTGAACCTTAAGTCTTCTGATTGGCTTTTGATTCGGGGTGCAACCTGTGCGCTGGGATATGCGGCAATCCAGATTGCGAAGGCTTATGGATGCCGGGTGATGGCAACGACCCATCGGGCGGAAAAGCTTCCGCTTCTTGCCGGTGTGGACGAGGCTGTGTTGGATACGGGGAAGCTTTCAGGAAATCTGGCCGGTGTGACAAAGGCGCTGGAGCTGGTGGGGCCGAGGACGCTTCTCGATACGCTGCAATGTATGAAAAAGGGCGGCATCGTGTGTAATACGGGTATTCTTGGAGGCGTGTACACCCTGAATGGATTTGACCCCATCAAGTTTATTCCCAATGGCGTATATCTGACCGGTTTCCACAGCAATTGGCCGACAAGGGAAGTCATGGGAGAGATATTTGCTTTTCTGGACAGGAAGATGCTTGAACCCTGCATGGGTGCGGTTTATGATTTTAAGGATATCCGGGAAGCGTGCATGGCTTTGGACAGCGGGAAGATAAACGGGAAAATTGTTGTTACGGTCTGAGGCGGACTTGACTTCCCGCCAAAACTCTCGTATAATCAACCATATAGTAATTTCTGAAAGGTTAAATATATGTTCTGGAAAATGACGAATCTGCAACTGAAAAAAGGTTACATTTTTCCCCTTCATGGGGATAGTGCGCCCATTTTCAGGAGGATTCATCATTAATCTGGCGAATTCCATAAAATCAGCGCATTGTCTCCTTAACGTTTACTGCTAAACCAAAAGTTAAGGAGATTTTATTATGCTTAATATCAAAAAACAAATATCGAGACTCTATTTATCCTCCGTGCTCTGGAATCTGTCGTTAACCGGCGCGTGGGTGGCAATACTGGCGGCAAGAGGGTACAGCCTTCCTGAAATCGGCTTTGCCGAGACCGTTTTTCACATCACAAGCCTGATTTTTGAAATTCCGTCAGGCATTCTTGCCGATTTGTTCGGAAGGAAAAACATGTTGATTGTAAGCACGGTCATGAAAATAATCGGAAATATTGTAATGATACTTTCCGGTAACCTGTTCATGGTCTGCGTGGCGCTTGCATTCTTTGCCATGAGCTACAATTTTTCCTCCGGCTCAGGGGACGCTCTTGCTTATGACTCCCTAAAAATAGCCGGAGACGAGGCATATTATGAAAAGTATGCGTCAAACCAGCTTATTATCCACCGCTTTTGCGGAGGCGTGTCAACTTTGTGCGCGGGATTTGCCCTGTTTATCGGGCACCGGGCGGCGTACGGAATCGACGTTTTCATGTGCGCCGTACAGATAGGGACGCTGATACCGTTGCGTGAGGTATGGGCCGGCGAAAAGGGCGGACAGGACGGGAGAGGTGTGCTTGGTTCCATAGGCAGGGAATTCGTTAAATGCTTTATGGAAAGCCTGTCTTTTATAAGGCGGGAGGGAAAAACAATGGTTTTAATGCTCTCCAATTCTCTGGTCGGGGCTGCTGATGTCCTGCTGCTGTTTTTCCTGCAGGCAAAGCTGCCAAAGGCCGGTATGCCGGGCTGGGCTCTTGGGTTCGCCCTGTTTTTCATGGAGATGGGCGGCGTGTTGGGAGCGAAAATTATCCTTAAGTGCAAAATGCGATACAGGAGTGTGTTTGCGGCGGCTGCGCTGGCCGTGCTTTTCGGGGTGCTTGCGGAGCATTCGGGCGTGTATCTGATTATGGCGCTTGGCGGTTTTTTGGCCGCTCTTGGCGACGATGCGCTTCAGGTGAGGACGAATTCCATGCTGCAGGATATGTTTCCCTCCGAGCAGAGGGCGACGTTGATTTCCATTGAATCTTTTACGTTTTCAATGATAATGATTGTAATGTCGCCTCTTGCGGGAATTGTTTTTTCCTGGTGGTAAAGGGGACGAATATCAGGAATCCAGCCTGCAAGATTTAGCTTATTCTTGCTGATTTTGCCTGACAGGGTTATAATATCTCCAGAGTGTATTAACCAGATGTGTATTCTGTTGCTAACAGATTTACGGAATGAGAGGAATGATAATATGATGTATCCATATGCAACCTTAAATGACGATACCGAGATTACGCATTCGGAAATGCTACCGGATGGAAAAGTAAAGGTATATATAGAGACACCTGATTTAAAGGATGGATTTCATAATGCAACGTGCTATTTACCGGAACATTTATGGGAAGATGTGAATGGATATTCTGCTGCCGAGATGGACTATTTCAAAGAATTTGTCCGCAATAATGCGCATTTAATGCTTGAGTTTTCTAAAGAAGGAGGTATTTTGAATGCCTCAAATTTTTAGGATAGGCTCATATATAATTTACTTCTGGTCAAATGAAAACAATCCGCTTGAGCCGGTACATGTACACATTGCAGAAGGAAAAGCAACGGCAAATGCGACAAAAATCTGGATAACAAGTTCGGGAAAAGCTTTACTTTGCAATAATAATTCCCGTATTCCACAGAGAACATTAAATAATATGATACGATATATCGAGGCAAATAGCAGTATTATTATCAACAAGTGGTATGCTCAGTTTAGAGAAATCAGTTATTTTTGCTGACATATTTTTTATCAACAGAAATGCAGAACTTTGGTGCGAATCAGGGTTCTGCATTTTTTGCCGGAACGCCAATATTCTGTCACATTTCCCAAATAAAGCGCAGTCAGATACTTGCGAATCCGCGCGATTCATTATATGATAAAAAACGAAAGCAGCAGAGCGTTCAACACCGTAATTTACAATAACGGATTTTCAGATTCTGATGCGGAAAAGAGGATAAAAATGGACTTACTTAAGCTACGCGAACAGATTGACGCAATTGACGAACAGATTGTGGATTTGTATGAAAAGAGAATGGATATCAGCCGCCAGGTGGCGGAGTTCAAAATAGAGACGGGCAAAAAGGTTTTTGACAAGGTACGGGAGGACGAAAAGCTCCGCAAGGTGAAATCCCTTACCCACAATGATTTCAACAGCCGGGGAATCGAGGAGCTGTTTGAGCAGATTATGTCCATGAGCCGCAAGCTTCAATACCGGCTTTTGGCGGAGCACGGCAGTATGGGCAATCTTCCCTTTATCGGGGTGGAGCGATTGAATGAAAAGGCAAGGGTGGTGTTCCAGGGTGCGGAGGGGGCTTACTCTCAGGCGGCTATGGTACAGTATTTTGGGGATAAGGTGAACAGCTTTCATGTGGACACCTTCCGGGACGCCATGATTGCCATTGACGAGGGCAGCGCGGACTTTGCGGTGCTTCCCATTGAGAACTCCACGGCGGGGATTGTCAGTGAAATTTATGACCTTCTGGTGGAATTTGAAAATTATATCGTGGGCGAGCAGATTATCAAAATAGAGCATTGTCTGATGGCGGCGCCGGGAACGAAAATAGAGGATATCAGGACGGTTTACTCCCATCCACAGTCCCTGATGCAGTCGGCAAGGTTTTTAAACGGCTACAGCTGGCAGCAAATCAGTATGCAGAACAATGCCTTTGCGGCGAGGAAGGTGGCGGAGGATAAGGACAGGACGCAGGCGGCCATTGCCAGCGAATACGCGGCAGGGCTTTACGGGCTTTCCGTGCTTCAAAAGGGCGTCAATCAGTCCAGCACCAACTCTACCCGCTTTATTATTGTTACGAATCAGAAAATTTTCTTAAAGGATGCCGGGAAGGTCAGCATTTGTTTTGAGGTTCCTCATGAGAGCGGTTCTCTTTATCATATGCTGTCTCATTTCATTTACAATAATCTGAACATGAACCGAATCGAGAGCAGGCCCATAGAGGGGCGGAACTGGGAGTATCGCTTCTTTATTGATTTTGACGGAAATCTTTCGGACAGCGCGGTAAAAAACGCGTTGCGCGGGCTGCGGGAAGAAGCGCGGAACATGCGGATTCTGGGCAATTATTGAGAGGGAGATAGAAATGAGAGAAAAGGAACTGATTGTATATAAGGAATTTCCCGAACAGGAGGGCGCCCTCTTATATGATATGGCGTGGCTTTTGGAGCATTATGAGGAGAAGGAAAAAAAGGAGGAGGCGCGGGCGCTTGGCTACAGCTGTATGCACCGGCTTTTTGAAATGGCGGAGAACCACGGGTTTTACGGGAATCTGTGGCACTGTTATCTGTCCAATCTTCTGGTGAACAATGAAAACAGCTACAGCAGAGCCTGTGAAATCAGAGGACAGGTTGGGGGAACCATCAATCAGGCGGTGCTCCATGACATTGTGATTTTCAAGGAGTTTTTCGACTTTGACTTCGGGAAAATGGCGGAAGCGCTCCATATGGACGAGTTTAAAATGATTCTGGATTATGAGGGCGCCGACGGCGAGAGCAAGGTGTACAACAGCCGCATCAGGGACAGAATCTGTTCCCTGGCGGTGAAGTTTACCAAAGACCACACGCCGGAGGAAATGAAGGATACGCTCACGGAATTTTACCGGGATTACGGCGTGGGAAAGTTCGGGCTCCACAAGGCGTTCCGGGTAGTTCACGGGGAGATGGGGGTGGAAATCGTACCCATCAGGAATATCGCCCATGTCCATCTGGACGATTTGGTGGGTTATGAAATCCCGAAGAAAAAGCTGGTTGAAAATACGCTGGCCTTTGTGGAGGGGAGGAGAGCCAACAATTGTCTGCTTTTCGGCGACGCCGGCACAGGAAAATCCTCCAGCATCAAGGGAATTGCCAATGAATATTACGACAGGGGACTTCGTATTATAGAAATGTACAAGCATCAGTTCCGGGATTTGAACGAAGTGATTACCCAGGTGAAAAACAGGAACTACAAATTCATTATTTATATGGATGATTTGAGTTTTGAGGATTTTGAGATTGAGTATAAATATTTAAAAGCCGTCATTGAGGGCGGTCTGGAAAAGAAGCCGGAGAATGTGCTGATTTACGCCACCTCCAACAGACGGCATCTGGTCAGGGAGAAGTTTTCCGACAAAGAGGAGAGAAGGGACGACCTTCATGCGGGGGATACGGTTCAGGAGAAGCTTTCTTTAGTGTCGCGCTTTGGGGTTACGATTTTCTTCGCCGCGCCGGATAAAAAGGAATTTCAGAATATTGTCCGTGTTCTGGCGGAAAGATACGGGGTTGAAATGCCGGAGGATGAGCTCCTTTTAGAGGCAAACAAGTGGGAGCTTGCCCACGGCGGATTATCGGGAAGATGCGCCCAGCAGTTTATCGATTATCTGTTGGGCACGGGTAAGTAAAATGCGTAAAGCAATGCGCGGGAAGGAGGAGGTATGCAGGTAAAAACATTTGCTGCAATTGATGTGGGGTCTTATGAACTGTCCATGAAAATTTTTGAGGTTTCAAAGCTTCGGGGGATGCGGGAAATCGACCATATCCGGCACAGCATCGATATGGGGACGGAGACTTATGGGGAAGGAAAGCTTTCCTATGAAAGGGTGGATGAGCTCTGCCATGTGCTGAAAGAATTTTCGGGGATTATGAAGTCCTATCAGGTGAGCGACTACAAGGCCTATGGCACCAGCGCCATCAGGGAGTCGAAAAACACGATTATTCTGCTTGACCAGATTGAGCAGAGGACGGGAATCCATATCGACGTGCTGAGCAATTCCGAGCAGCGGTTTTTGGACTATAAGTCTATTGCCTTTCAGGGGGAAGGTTTTCAGAAAATCATTGAAAGCGGAACCGCCATTCTGGATATCGGCGGGGGAAGCATTCAGGTTTCTTTGTTTGACAACGACACCCTTGTGTCCACCCAGAATATGCGGATTGGGGTTCTGCGGCTCCAGGAGAGGCTTTTCCACCTTGGGGTGGGCTTTTCCAGATACGGGGAGCTGATTCGGGAGATGGTGGAATCCCAGATGAATGTGTACAAGAAGCTTTATTTAAAGGACAGGGAAATCAAAAGCATTATTGTGGTGGACGATTATCTTTCCAATGTGGTGAGGCGCAAAAAGGACAGCGACGTCATAAGGGGCTTTGCGGACAGGCAGTCCATGGATTATTTTCTGGATATCTACAACACCAAAAGCCTTTCGGAAATCGCAAAAATTCTGGATATGCCGGAGGAAAATGTGCCGCTGCTTTATATTTCCATGATGATTCTTTACACCATTATGGACGCCATGGGGGCGGAGCAAATCTGGTCGCCGGGCGTGACCTTAAGCGACGGTATCGCCTACGAGTATGCGGAGAAGCATAAGATTATCGCTTCCACTCACGACTTTGAAAAGGATATTATTGCCTGCGCCCAGAATATCAGCAAGAGATACCGTGGCAGCAAGAAAAGAAGCGAGACGCTGGAAAAAATCGCGCTTACCATTTTTGACAGTATGCGCAGGATTCACGGGCTTGGCAGGAGAGAGCGGCTGCTTTTACAGATATCCACGATTCTGCATGACTGCGGAAAGTACATCAGTATGGTAAACCTGGGGGAGTGCTCCTACAGTATTATCATGTCAACGGAAATTATCGGGCTTTCCCATATCGAGAGGGAAATCGTGGCGAATGTGGTGCGGTATAATCATCTGGAATTCGACTATTACGGAGCGGGGAGCCTTGATACCATCGACAGGGACGCTTATCTGAAAATTGCGAAGCTGACGGCGATTCTGCGGCTGTCAAACGCTCTTGACAGGAGCCATAAGCAGAAATTTAAGGATGTGAGAATTTCCTTAAAGGAAGACAAGCTTATCATTTCCGTGAACACAAACGAGGATATTACCCTTGAGCGGGGGCTCTTTGGGGCGAGGGCGGATTTCTTTGAGGAAGTATATAATATCAGGCCGGAAATCAGGCAAAAACGTTAACGGCAGCAGGGCAGGAAATCCGCCCAAAGGAAGCCGGGCGGAGAATGCGTCTGTTTTATATTTGTGGAGGGAAGATTACTATGAGCAATACAATCAATTATGACGACCCGAAATATTACAGCAACAGGGAGCTGAGCTGGGTGATGTTCAACAAGAGGGTGTTAAGCGAGGCAAGGGACAAAAACAATCCCCTCTTTGAGCGGCTGAAATTTTTAAGCATTACCTCTTCCAACCTGGCGGAGTTTTTTATGGTCAGGGTGGCGTCTTTGATGGATATGGTCAATGCGGGCTATGAAAAAAGGGATATTGCGGGAATGACCGCAAAGGAACAAATATCCGCGCTAAGTCAGGTGACTCACGAGCTGGTGGCGGAGCAGTACGGCATTTACAATAAGGAAATCCTTCCGGGGCTTTCAAATAACGGTCTCCGCGTAATCAAACGCCACGAGGAGCTTACCGGGAAGGAAGCCGCGTTTGTGGATAAGTATTATGAGGAAAACGTTTATCCGGTGCTCACGCCCATGGCGGTGGATTCCTCGAGACCTTTTCCCCTTATCAGGAATAAGACGTTAAATATCGGCGCTCTTGTGCGGAAAAAGAACGGCGAGGGGGATTTGGAGTTCGCGACAGTTCAGGTGCCGGGGGTTCTGGACAGAATCGTACAGCTTCCGGTGAAGGAGGGCGCCGGTTCCAAAAACAGGAAAAAGACGGTTATCCTGTTAGAGGAGATTATCGAGAGAAATATCCACAAGCTGTTTATGAATTATGATATCGTGTGTTCCTGTCCTTTCCGCATCATGCGCAACGCCGACCTTGACATTTCCGAGGACGAGGCGGAGGATTTGCTGCAGGAAATTGAAAAGCAGCTAAAGAGAAGACAGTGGGGGCAGGCAATCCGCCTTGATGTGGAGGAGGGGATTGACGAGAGGCTCCTTAAGATTATCGAGGAGAACCTTAACATTTCCGAGGAGGAGATTTACAGGATTAACGGCCCTCTTGACTTGGGCTTCCTCATGAAAATGTACGGGCTGCCGGACTTTGAGGATTTGAAGGAAAAGAGGTATTTGCCGCCTCAGCCGGTGCCGGAGCTTCCGGCGGACTGCGATATTTTTGAAAAAATCAGGGAGAAGGATATTCTTCTTTTCCATCCTTACGAGACCTTCCGCCCGGTGGTTGATTTTATCAGGCAGGCGGCAAAGGACGAGGATGTGCTCGCCATCAAGCAGACTCTTTACCGGGTCAGCGGCAATTCTCCCATTATCGCGGCCCTTGCCCAGGCGGCGGAAAACGGAAAGCAGGTGTCCGTGCTGGTGGAGCTGAAGGCCAGATTTGACGAGGAAAACAACATTGTATGGGCGAAGAAGCTTGAGAAAGCGGGCTGCCATGTGATTTACGGTCTGGTGGGATTAAAGACTCACAGCAAAATCACGCTGGTGGTGCGCCGGGAGGAGGAGGGCATCAGAAGATACGTGCATCTGGGAACCGGCAACTATAACGACAGCACCGCCAAGCTGTACACGGATATCGGGCTTCTGACCTGCACCCCCTCCATCGGGGAGGACGCAACCGCGGTATTTAATATGCTTTCCGGTTACTCCGAGCCTCTTGGCTGGAACAGGCTTTCCCTTGCGCCCCTGTGGCTGAAGGACAGATTCCTTTTCCTGATTGGAAGGGAGAAGGAAAACGCCCTTGCGGGACGGGGCGGCCATATCATTGCAAAGATGAACAGCCTGTGCGACAAGGATATCATTGAAGCCCTGTACGAAGCGGGTGCTGCGGGTGTGAAAATCGAGCTGATTATCAGGGGAATCTGCTGCCTGAAAACCCATCTTCCGGGAATCGGAAACCATATTACGGTGCGCTCCATCGTGGGGAATTATCTGGAGCATGCGCGTATCTTTTACTTTGAAAATAACGGCAAACCGGAGTATTACTGCGCAAGCGCCGACTGGATGCCGAGAAATTTAGAGCGCCGGGTGGAAATCATGTTTCCCATAGAAAGGCCGGAGCTTCAAAGACGTCTGATGGACATTCTGAAAATGCAGCTTGCGGACACGGAAAAGGCCCACGTTCTGACCGCCGACGGAACCTATGAGAAGGTGGAAAAGCGGGGAAGGGGGAGCTTTAATTCCCAGCTTGAATTCTGCCGGCTGGCTGCAGAGGCGGCCGGAAAGCAGGAGGAGCTTGTAAACAACAGAGTTTTTATACCGGAGACCCATCATGAATAAGGTAATACTGGCTTCCGCTTCCCCCAGGAGGCGGGAGCTGCTAACGCAAATCGGAATGGAATATGAGGTGATTCCCGCCCGGGGGGAGGAGAAGCTTCCTCAAAGCAGGGCAAAGGGCAGCGCGGACTGTGCTGCGGATTGCGGCGGGGAATGCAGTCTGAATTGTTCCGCGGATTGCGGGGAATCCAGCGGCGGCGGAGCAGAGCTGCCGCCCTCTGAAATTGTGGAAATACTTTCGGCGCAGAAGGCGGAAGAGGTCTTTGAAAGGCTTTTGAAGGAAAAAAGAAGCTTTTTTACGGTGATAGGCGCGGACACTGTGGTCGCTTTAGAGGGAGAGGTGATGGGAAAGCCGGGGAGCCGTCAGGAGGCGGTATCCATGCTTACCCGGCTCCAGGGAAGGAGCCATCAGGTTTACACAGGGGTTACGCTGATTGCGCAAAGCGGGGAGAAGAAGCCGCCCCGGCAGGTTACCTTTCATGAAAAGACGGACGTTGTCATGTATCCTGTAAGCGAGGCGGAAATCAGCGCTTATGTGGATACCGGGGAGCCCATGGACAAGGCCGGCGCCTACGGGATTCAGGGAAGATGCGCCGCGTTTATCAGGGAAATACACGGAGACTACAACAATGTGGTGGGACTGCCCGTAGGCAGAGTGTATCAGGAATTGAGAGGGATGGGGAAAACGTGAAAATTGCAGGGTGATGTTTTCGGGCGATTTTCAGCGATGGGGCGGAAAAGATAAGGAAAATGAGGAGAAATTATGATACGACTGATTGCATCGGATGTGGACGGGACTCTGATTAAGGATTCCACACCGGATTTGTACCCGGAGATGGTCCGGGCCATCAGAGAATTGAAGAAAAGGGGAATTTTGTTCTGCGCCGCCAGCGGCCGGCAGTACGAGAGCCTTCGGAACGTTTTCCGGGAGGTGGCAGACGATATTGCCTATATTGCGGAGAACGGCGCTTTGATTTGCTACCGGAATGAAATTATCTCCGTCACGCCCATGAAGCGGGAGCATATTACGGGAATCATGAAGATGCTGCGCCCTTATTACGGCAGGTGCGAGGCCGTTGTGTCAACGGCCGGGGGAAGTCTTGTGGAAAGCAAAAATCAGGAGTTCCTCGACCTTCTTACTTATGGCTACCACAACGCATTCAGAAAAGTGGAGGATGTGCTTAAGGAAGAAGATGAAATCATAAAGATTGCGGCGTGCCAGAAGGGCAGCATCCGAAAGCTCGGGGAAGGGCTTTTCATTCCTTCATGGGAGGATAAGGTGAAGGTGTGCATGGCCGGCGAGGAATGGGTTGACTTTATGGACAAGTCGGTGGACAAGGGCGTGGGGCTTAAGCTTTTGCAGGAGACTCTCGGGATTAAGAGGGAGGAAACCATGGCCTTTGGCGACAACGATAACGACATCGGCATGATGGAGGCGGCCGGGGAAAGCTATGCGGTGGACACGGCCACACCGGAGGTAAAGCGCGCCGCGAAAGGGAGCTGTCCCGGATGGGCGGGAAAGGGCGTTTATCAGATAATTGATACAAAAATTTTATCTCAGGTATTGACTGCATGAGTGCATTAACGCATAATAATATTACCAGTTGGATTGATTTTAACGGAGGAATAAAGTATGCATGAATTTGATGATGCGGTATTACAATGTTTTTTAGACAATCAGGGACAGTTGTTTCCGGAGGAGGATGTGGCGTCCAACCTTGAGGAGGCCGAAGCCTTTCTGGAGGAAAGCCTTGCGGTGGTGGTGAATTCCATCGACGAGGTATGGGATTTCTTTGAGGAAGAGGGCCTTGACGTGGACGGCGCCCGTGGAGATGAAATCCTTGAGGCGGACGAAGTGTTTGACATTGGAGATGGAAGATATCTGATAGTTGAGGGCTAAAATAACATGTGGGGACTGCTGTCATCAAAAGGAAGATGAGGAAATCACTCTTTAGCGGGAATTGTAAAGGATATAGATTAAGGGGCTGCCGGTCGGGCAGCCCTTTTTAATAAGCCGGCTCGCGGAGAGCAACGGCGTTTGTTGACATAAGAGCAGTTTGCGGAGCGCGCCGGTATCTGCTGCATCGAAACGACGGATTGCCATGGCAATTGCCATATCATCTGTGTATCAATTCATAAGCCACAAAGGCAAACCTTTTGGAATCCGGCGCCCAGGAATTCACATTTACAGAGCCCTGCCCGCCGAAAAAATCGAAAAGTTTTCTCCGCCCGGACCCGTCCGGCTTCATTGCCCAGAGAGACACCTGCATATTGGGAAGATGCTCGCTGGCGTCGAGTCCGTCTTTGCTGTAGGCTAAATTGATAACCGTTTCCCCGTCCGGCGATACGTGGGCAAACCAGTTGTTCTGTTCCTCAAAGGTCATCTGCACCTGACTGCCGCCGTCCCTGTCCATTTTCCAAATCTGCATCAGGCCGGTCCGGGTACTGTTAAACCAGATATGTATTCCGTCCGGGTCGTATTCCGGCCCGTCGTTAAAGGCGGCATGGGAGGTGAGCTGCGTCTCCTCCCCATAAGAATGACCGGCGGGGTCCGGCGTCCGGCCGTCCGCCTTTGCGCCTTCTGCCAGAGCGCCTTTTACCGGAATGCTGTAGATATCCACGGAAAGCGCGCCCTCATGTTTCCTGAAAGCGCAGTAGGCAAGCTCTTTTCCGTCGGGCGACCAGCCGTGAAGATAGCTCGGTCCTTTAGGGGTGACCAGCTTTGGCGTTCCGCCGGTGACGGGAAGAATATATATCTTTGACTCCCAGGTTCCCGGCTTGCTGTGGCTGACCGCGATTTGAGTATGGTCGGGGGAAAGAACATGGTCGTTGTTGCAGTTATCGCATTCCCCCGAGGGGATTTTGCGCTCCGTATCCTCCGAAATCTGATAATTCCAGATAAATCCCTCCGAATTGTAAATAATGGTGTTCCCGTCCCGGCACCAGTTGGGCGCTTCTATGATTCTGTCAAATTCACGGAGCCTTGTCACCTTGCCGGTTTCCATGTCATAAACGCAGAGAATGCTCCTGGTGCTGCTCCTGCACTGGGTCAGGGAGCCGAAAAGAGCTCCCGCAGCCTGAATATCCGCAAGGAAATCATTTTCGCTGCCGTCCATATCCGCAAACTGGGGCAGCTCCATGGCGCGGGCAAACTGGAAGCAGGCTTCCACGTCCAGCAGGCCTTTTCCAATCAGGGTTTCCGAAAGAGAGCCGTCCTTATTTTCCTTAAAATCCTTGTAATGAAGGGAGCAAATCCTGTCCCTGTTCCGCCAGAGAAATGCCTCCACATCCTCCCCGCCATAGAGCAGCCACCCGGCGTCGGGCTGCGCGCCGATGAGACAGGGGCTGTCATTGCCGCCTGACTGCGCGCCGACAGGGCTGCCGGGGGCAGGACTGTCGCTAGAAGAAAGAGCGCTGCGGCAGCAGTTATCGCAACAGTCGAGAAGATATTCATAAGCAGTCTTTCCGTCGATTCTTGAAAGGCTTTCCTCCGGGCCGTTGTGAAGAAGGAGGCGGAGGGGAGAAGGGGAATTTGGGGCAGCGACAGGCAATAGCCGGGAGCCGTCCGGCTGCGGCAGGCTGTCGCGGCTTTTTCCGATTCTGTCTGCGAGCGCTCCGGCAAGCTGCGCTAATTTTTCCGCATAGGCAAGGCAGCTCTCCCGTGTGGTTTTCGAATGCCCGGCAATCACAAACTGCGTAATGCCGAAATCCTCGCAGAACCTTAAGATTTTGTCGGGCAGCAGCTCGTCCGCAAGGTCGGCAAAAAGATGGCAGGAAAGGATTTTCAGATGGTATTTCTCATAAAGCGGCTGCATGGCCGCCAGCTCGTCCATGGTCCATACAGGCAGTCCTTCCGCTCCCTGCGGCCGTTCGCCTGACCAGAGGCAGGGCTCGATTAACTGATAACGGGCCTTTGAAAGGGATTTAAAAAATTTTTCGGGGTTATCCCGGCACAGCTTTCCGGGACCGAATAATTGTACGCCGAATCGCATAGTGATTCCTCCTTGTTGTGTCAGAAAGTTAAATATAACTTTATTATAAAGAAAAGGGAGAAAATTGTATATCACTTTTGCAGATAAACGGAAAAGGGATTTATTGATTTTAGCCTGCGAACCGGATATACTGGATATATAAATTTTGAGATGGGAGAACCAGAGAATGATGCGGACGGTCGGAATTGGCAATCAGGACTTTGAGACAATTCGAAAAGAAGGATATTTTTATGTTGATAAAACGAATTTTATACGTGAGTGGTGGCAAAGTGGAGATAATGTGACATTAATTACACGTCCGAGACGCTTTGGGAAGACATTAAACATGAGTATGGTGGAAGAGTTCTTTTCCATTAAATATGCCGGAAGAGGTGAGTTGTTTGAAGGGCTTTCCATATGGAAAGAAGAAAAATACCGCAGGCTTCAGGGAGTCTGGCCGGTGATTTCACTCAGCTTTGCGAATGTGAAAGAAACCACTTATTTTAATGCAAGAAAAAAGATATGCCGAATTATCAGGAATTTATATAATCAATATGATTTTCTTATGGAAAGCGGAACGCTGAATGAGGATGAAAAAGACTTTTGTCAGAGCGTTTCGGCTGATATGGAGGATTATATTGCAACAGATTCTTTAAATGTGTTGTCAAACTGCCTGATGAAGTATTATGGAAAGAAAGTAATTATTCTTCTTGATGAATATGATACTCCCATGCAGGAAGCCTATGTAAATGGCTATTGGGATGAACTGGCGGCATTTATCAGAAGTTTTTTAAATGCCACTTTCAAAACGAATCCGTATCTGGAACGGGCAATCATGACGGGAATTACACGAATCAGTAAAGAGTCGATTTTTTCTGACCTGAATAATTTGAAAGTGGTAACAACTACTTCGGATAAATATTCGGATTGCTTTGGTTTCACACAGGAGGAGGTTTTCGCGGCGTTGGAGGAGTTCGGGCTATCTGATTATAAAGAGCAGGTGAAGGAATGGTATGACGGGTTTACGTTTGGAAACAGAAAAGATATCTATAATCCATGGTCTATTATCAATTTCCTTGATGAAAGAAAGGCGGGTACTTACTGGGCAAATACCAGTTCCAACAGTCTTGTAAATAAACTGATACGCGAGGGGAGCAGAAATATTAAGGAAGGCTTTGAACGTTTGCTGCAGGGAGAAGCCATTTGTGCGGAAATAGATGAACAGATAGTATATGACCTGTTAGAGAACGATGAGCAGGCGGCCTGGAGCCTTTTGCTTGCCAGCGGTTATCTGAAGGTAAAAAAATATGAAGCAGGTATTTCGGAATTTGGCGAGTGGAGAGAAAAGTATGAGCTGCAGCTGACTAATTTTGAAGTGAAAGCAATGTTCCAGGGTATGATTCGAAAATGGTTTGGCAGTGTAAAAACTGATTACGGTGATTTCATTAAGGCTTTGCTGATTGGCGATATCGGGGCGATGAATGTTTACATGAACAGAGTGACATTGGAGATATTTAGCTGTTTCGACGCAGGAAAAAAGCCCTCTGCCACGGAGCCGGAGCGTTTTTATCATGGCTTTGTACTGGGATTGATGGTAGAAATGGCGGATAAATATGTGATTACATCTAACCGGGAGAGCGGTTTCGGAAGATATGATACTTGTCGTAAGGAGGGACCCATTGAAAATGGGAGGATTCCTTATGACCTGCGCACGCATCAGCGTGCTTCCTGTTATATGTTGGAACCAAGAGGCGAAAAAGATGACGCTATCATTTTGGAGTTCAAGGTTCAGGATGCCAATGAGAAGGAGCTGACTGAAACCATTGAAGCGGCTCTTCGGCAGATAGATGAACGGAATTATCAGGCAAATCTTGTGGCTAAAGGCATTACAGAGGAAAGGATACGGAAATATGGGTTCGCTTTTTGCGGAAAGAAAGTGCTTATAGGTGAAAAATAATCTACAGGAGGAATAAACGTGATTATCACAGTGACAATGAATCCCGCTATTGATAAAACAATTGAAACAGACAGGCTTTGCCCCGGCGCCCTTCACAGAATCAGAAATATGGCGTGGGACGCCGGAGGGAAAGGAATCAACGTCTCAAAAACGATTCGCGAGCTGGGGGAAAAGAGCATCGCCACAGGCTTTCTGGGAGGAAATGCCGGAAAAGCCATAGCTGATTCCCTTTCGGAGAGAGGCATCGAGCATGATTTTATATGGCTGGAGGGCGAGACGCGGACGAACACAAAGGTGCTTGAAGAGGACGGACGGGTGACGGAGCTTAACGAGCCGGGGCCGGAGGTGCGCGGAGAGCAGATGGAGCAGTTACTGGAAAAACTGTCGGGATATGCCGGTTATGCCGGAAAGGGAACACTGTTTGTCTTATCAGGAAGCTTGCCGTCGGGAGCGGATAAGCAGGTTTATGCCAGAATTATCCGCATGGCTCATGAGAAGGGAGCTGAGGTGCTTTTAGACGCGGACGGGGAGGCTTTCAGAAACGCCCTTAAGGAAGGTCCGGATATCATAAAGCCCAACCGGGCGGAGCTTAGAGAATGCGCCGGATTTTACGGATGGCTGCAGGAAGCGCCGGAAGGGTGCGGGGAGGCCGGATACGGAGAGCCCTTCCGGAAAGCGGAGGCCGGGTACGGAGAGCTTTTCAGGGCGACAGGGGGCGAATCCGGGAGAATAGGCGGTTATCCGGCGGCGTCTCTCAAAAGGCTTCTGGCAGCGGCGGAAAAATGCCGGGAGAGGGGCGTTGGCACAGTGGTTGTTTCCATGGGAAGCGAGGGCGCTTTGTTTGTAAAGGACGGATACGAAGCATACGCCCCGGCAATCCCGGTTCGGGCGCATTCCACTGTGGGAGCCGGGGACGCCATGGTGGCGGCTCTTGCCTGCGCATGGAACCAGAGGCTTGGAAATGAGGAGACGGTCCGCCTTTGTATGGCAGCGGCGGCGGGAGCGGTGACAACGGTGGGAACGAAGCCGCCAAAGCGGGAGTTGGTGGAGGAGCTGATGGAAAAGGTTTTGCGAATAAGAGAGATATAAGTTATAATAAAAGGAGAGTGTACTGCAATGTCTCAAACAAAACGTCACGCACAGGTTGACTTATTAAACGGCCCGATTTTCCTGTCCATGCTTCAGTTTGCCGTTCCTGTCTTTTTTTCCAGCGTATTCCAGCAGCTTTATAATACCATGGACACGGTAATCGTGGGTCATGTCCTGGGGGATACGTCGCTGGCGGCCATTGGCGCGGCAACCCCCGTCTATGATTTGCTGATTGGCTTTGCGCTGGGGTTGGGGAACGGCCTGTCCATCGTAACTGCAAGAAGCTACGGCTCCGGGGATAATAACCTGCTCAAACGCTCGGTTGCGGTTTCCCTGGTAATCGGAGCGGGAATCAGCCTGTTTATCACATTACTGACAAGAGTAGCGCTTTACCCTTTTTTACAGCTTTTACATACGCCGGAGGAAATCATCGGGGAAGCTTACAGCTATGTTTCCGTGATTACGCTGTATACCGGAGTGATGTTTGCCTATAACCTCTGCGCCGGGGTGCTGCGGGCCATCGGCAACAGCTTTATGCCGCTGATGTTCCTGATTTTTTCATCTGTGCTTAACATCGGGCTTGATTTTCTGTTTATTGCGGGCTTTGGCATGGGAATACGGGGAGCGGCGGTGGCCACGGTGATTTCACAGGCGGTTTCCGTTGTCCTGTGCGTTGTCTACATATTAAAAAGAGCGGAGATTCTGGTGCCGGAAAGAGGGCATTTTAAGGCCGGTAAGGATTTGTATAAGGAGATGGCGGCTCAGGGATTTTCCATGGGCTTTATGCACAGTCTGGTTTCCGCCGGAAGCGCGATTCTGCAGGTGGGGATTAACGGCCTTGGTTATCTTACCATAGCGGGGCACACGGCGGCGAGGAAGCTGTGTATGTTCTGCCTGATGCCGATGACGGCAATGATTTCCGCGGTCAATACCTTTGTTTCCCAGAATTATGGCGCCGGAAAGATGCAGCGAATACGCAGGGCCATGAAATGCGCTTATCTGTATAATGCGTATGTGGCGGTGGGTCTTACGATTTTGCTTCTTATGTTTGCGCCCGATATGGTGCGGATTATTTCGGGCTCCGGCGAGCCGGTGATGTTGGAGAACGGAGCAATGTATCTTCGGGTGGTGGCCCCCTTTTATTTCATTCTGGGCCTGATAAACGATACCAGGACGGCGCTGCAGGCCATCGGGCAGAAGATTCTCCCCATCATTTCAAGTATCATGGAGCTGTTCGGGAAAATTTTGTTTGTGGCCGTTTTTATTCCCAGGTATCAGTATATGGCGGTGATTTTCTGCGAACCGGTTATCTGGTGCTTTATGGTGGTGGAGCTGTTAGCTGCCTTCTGGCTGAATCCTTATATAAAAGGGGCAAAAAAAGGGACAAAAAGTAATTCGGCTTATTGACACCGGGTAAACGGATTGTTAGAATAATAATATTGCATACTAATTCATGTACAGGAGGAACGGCATGTATCATTGTCAGATTCATTTCTATCTGTTGGGTTATCAAAGCAGTATATTTGAAACAATAAAAGGAATGTCTCCACTTGCACACTTTACTCATCAATTTTCGGAAAGTGTAAAACCGGATGGGAAGCTTATAGCTGCAGCTGACGTAATTTTGATGAACTTGAAGGATATGAATGTGGCGGAAGCAATACAGGCGGTAAAGGAGAGCAAATCGGAAAGAGCCGAATTAATTTTGCTTGCCGAAAAGGAGCAGTTTTCGCTCTTAGAAGGCAGCCTGGATGAAATAAAGGATATATGGACGCTGCCCATGTCTGAGGAGGAAGCGGCCTTTCGTTTCCTGCGCTGGCAGCAGAGCTGTAAGATGGGCAGGGATTTATGGGAAACCAGTCAGTTTCTGGAGGCGGCCATCGACCACAGCCCCAATCTTATATGGTTTAAGGATAAAACAGGCGTTCACGAGAAGGTAAACAACAGCTTTTGCGATACCGTTGGGAAAACCAAGGAACAGGTGCAGGGGCAGAGGCACGCCTATATCTGGGATGTGGAGGAGGACGACCCGGCCTGCATCGAATCGGAAAACGAGGTTATGCGGAGGAAGGAAACCTGTATATCCGAGGAGATAATAAAGACAGGGGAAGGACTAAGAACGCTGTCCACCTACAAGTCCCCGCTGTTTGACATTGACGGAAGCGTTATGGGAACCGTGGGCGTGGCGATTGACGTGACGCTGGAACGTAAATATGAACAGGAGATTCTGCACAAAAACCAGAACCTTGAGATGATTCTCACCACCATAGACTGCGGCGTGATGCGTCATACCCGGGATGGGAAACAGATATTAAGCGCCAACAGGGCGGCGCTTGAAATTCTGGGATACGGTTCTGTGGAGGAACTGGCGGCCGACGGTTTTGATATGGTTGCATCCACTGTGATTGACGAGGACAGGAAAAGGATTCAGGAAAGTATTGGGAGTCTGGAAAAAGAAGGAGATATTGTCAGCGTGGAATACCGGGTGCGCCATAAAAACGGCGAGCTTGTGTATGTGGTGGGCAATGTCAGAATGGTGGAGGATAACGGCGAGCTGGTTTATCAGCGTTTCCTTCTGGACTGTACAGAGCAGAAGATTCAGGAAAGAAGAAAAGAAAAGCGTCAGACAGAGCTGGTTCAGGCGCTTTGTGTGGATTATAAAATAGTATGTTATTTCGACCTTGATACGGGAAAGGGGTATGCGCTTCGAAGCTCAAAGCAGAAGGAATGGCAGTCCCGGAATCCCGAGGAGGAAGAATTAACCCTCGAAGAAGCGATGGGGGTATACATACAGGAATATGTTCATGAAGACGACAGGGAGATGCTTAAGCGTGCTTCCTCGACGGCGGGGCTTAAGGAAGAACTTGAGAAAAAGAATGTATTCTGCGTAAATTACCGGAGAGTATGGAAGGGGGAAACCGTCTACTTCCAGATGAAGGCCGTCCGCGCGGGGATATGGGAAGAAAGCCACGGGATTGTCCTTGGCTTCCACAGTGTGGATGAGGACATCCGCAGGGAAATGGAAAAGAAAAACCTTCTGGAGGATGCGCTTTCCCAGGCGAACCGCGCCAGCAAGGCAAAAAGCGTGTTCCTTTCCAACATGTCTCACGATATCCGTACGCCGATGAACGCCATTGTGGGCTTTACGGCGCTTGCGATTACTCACATCAACCAGAAAGAGCTGGTGGAGGAATACCTCAAAAAGATTATGACCTCCGGCAATCACCTGCTCAGCCTGATTAACAACGTGCTGGATATGAGCCGTATCGAAAGCGGCAAAATGCATCTGGACGATAAGCCCTGCGGATTACCCGATATTCTTCACGGGCTTCGCAGTATTCTTCAGGCGGACGTTCATGCCAAACGGCTTGAGCTTTATATTGACGCCGTGGACGTGAAGAACGAGGAGATTATCTGCGATAAGCTGCGGCTGAACCAGGTGCTCCTTAACCTGCTTGGCAACTCCGTAAAATACACGGAGCCCGGCGGGATTGTAAGCCTGCGGATTACGGAAAGGGGCGGCGCTCTGCCGGGCTATGCCAATTACGAGTTCCATATCAAGGATACCGGCATCGGCATGAGCCGGGAGTTTGTTGACCATATTTTCGAGCCCTTTGAGAGGGAAAGCAGTACCACCAACAGCGGCATTCCGGGCACCGGCCTGGGGATGGCGATTACCAAAAATATTGTGGATATGATGAACGGAACCATTAAGGTGACCAGCGAGCCGGGCGTAGGGACGGAATTTATTGTTTCCTTTGCTTTCCGAATCAACACGGACGTGAGGAAGCCGCAGGATATACCGGAGCTTAAAAACTGCCGGGCGCTGGTGGTTGACGATGATTTTAACACCTGCGACAGCGTGACTTATATGCTGCAGCAGATTGGCATGCGTGCGGAATGGACGCTCTCGGGAAAGGAAGCGGTGCTCCGCACAAGGCAGGCTGTGGGCAGGGGAGACCTTTTCAGCGTCTACGTGATTGACTGGATGCTGCCCGACTTAAACGGCATTGAGGTCACAAAGAGAATCCGCAAAGAGGTTGGCGACGAGGTGCCTGTGATTGTGCTTACGGCATACGACTGGGCGGATATCGAGGAGGAGGCAAAAGAAGCCGGCGTAACGGCATTTTGCAGTAAGCCCCTGTTTTTATCCGAGCTTCGGGAGTGCCTGTATTCCATCATCAACGGGGATAAGGAGGAGGAAAGCGTCAGGGAGCCGGTGAAGCTGCAGAAAGGACGCATTCTTCTGGCGGAGGATAACGAGCTGAATCAGGAAATTGCCGTTGAAATATTAAACGACGCCGGCTTTACAACAGAGGTGGCGTCCAACGGGCAGATTGCCGTGGATATGCTGAAAAAATCCGGGCCGGGTTATTACCAGCTGATACTCATGGATGTGCAGATGCCGGTGATGGGCGGCTATGAGGCGACCAGGAAAATCCGGGAGCTTTCCAATAAGAAGCTGGCTGACATCCCGATTCTGGCAATGACGGCAAACGCCTTTGAGGAGGATAAAAAAGAGGCTTTGGCATGCGGCATGAACGGCCACATAGCAAAGCCCATTAATGCAAAATACTTATTTGAAACCTTAGGAAGAGTTTTAGCTTAAATCCATCCATACCCGCATCTGGTTTTCACCCCTGTTTCCCCAGGTATAATAGGGAACGGCAATTGCACGGCAGGGGGTTATACCGGGGCGGGTATTTGTGTAAAGGCTGTCGGGAACGGTCTTACGCAGCGCGTCCACGGAAAGGACGGCGGCGTTTTCCGGCAGTCCTTCTTTCAAACCGGCCCTCTCGCCGGCGGTAAGAATATGGGGAGCCCGGCCGTCTGCGGCGGTATTTTCATTGGAGCTGCCTCTGAAAGCGGCGTTTCCGATTGGATTCTCACAGGAATTTTCATTGGCGCTTCCATCGGAAATGGCAAGGGAAAGCACGTCTCCTTCATTATCTGCCCCCTCAAAGCAGTAGACCAAAGGGCCGCGGCAAAGGGCGGCTTTGCCCGTAAGCCGGGGGACTTTAGGCGATGCATAGACAAAATAGGGCGTTCCGTCAAGAGTCAGGGTGACGGTGTCGCCATCTTTGACATCAAGCCGCGCATAGCCTTTTTCAAAGGAGAAGGAGGGGGACTTTTCAGACCCCGCCATGTCCCTGGAATTGCCGGACTGCGCAATTTCGCCGGAGCAGCCATCGGCGCGGTTCATCTTTTCTCCGTTTATCCTGATTTCAAAACAGGGACTGAAGGCAGGGATTCTCAGGGCAAGCTTCCCGCCTTTTTCTATTTGATAAGTAACTGTAAAATCAAAGGGATAGCCGGTTTTACAGGTAAACCGCATTCCGTTTTCAAGGCGCACTCTGCCCTCCGCAAAGAGATGGCAGAAAGCGGTGTCTTCATTTTCCCCGTAAGCATATTTCCCGAAGGAAGAGATGAGCCTCGCCACATTAGGCGGGCAGCAGGCGCAGGCATACCACTTGGGTCTTGTGGGCAGGTCGTGAAGGTGGGTGAGAGAAACGCCGGAAATTCCGGGCACCACTTCCAGAGGATTGACATAAAAGAACCGCTTCCCGTCGAGCTGCATTCCGGCAAGAACGGTGTTGTAAAAGGCGCGCTCCATCACGTCCGCATACTTGCTGTCAATCTCATTTTCCAGCATTTTGGAGGCAAAGAACATCAGGCCGATGGAGGCGCAGGTCTCCGCATAGGCAGTATCGCAGGGCAAATCATAGTCTGTGGTGAACGCCTCGCCGATAACGGTAGTGCCGATGCCGCCGGTTATGTACATGCGACGCTGCGTGATGCTTTCCCACAGCCTTTTGCATGCGGCAAGAAGCTCCTTATCGCCGGTCATGGAAGCCAGGTCGGCCATGCCGGTATAAAGGTAGACGGCGCGGACGGCGTGGCCCACGGCGTCAGACTGGCTGCGCACGGGCAGATGGCTTTGGGTGTACCGGGTATTGCAAGGGTCGGAGTTCCAGATATTCCATCCCCGGGCTTTGGATTCTTTTTCGTAAAAATGGGAATCCACGCCTCTTACGTTGATGAAATGCTCCGCCAGGGCAAGGCAATGCTCATTTCCGGTGGCGCGGTAGAGCTTTAGAAGGGCAAGCTCCACTTCCGGGTGTCCGGGAAATCCCTCATGGCCTTCCACAATGAAATGTCTGTAAATGTGCTCGGCATTTTTCTCCATTACGCGGAGAAGCCGGTCCTTGCCGGTGGCCTCATAGTAAGCGCAGGCAGCCTCCATCATGTGGCCGCTGCAGTAAAGCTCGTGACCCTCCTGAAGATTTGTCCAGCGCTTTTCTCTGTTTTCTATGGTGTAGTAAGTGTTGAGGTAGCCGTCCGCATCCTGGGCTTTTTCAATCAAATCAATCAGCCCGTCCGCCGTATTCTCCAGCTCCTTATCGGGAAAGAGCAGGAGCGAGTAAGCTGCGGCCTCCAGCCATTTGGCGGCGTCGCTGTCCTGGAAAACCATCCCGAAAAAGCCGTCCTCCGTATCCTCTCCCCTAAGAGTTGCCCCGGCGTTTTTGAAGTTTTGGATTACATGGCTTTTTTCCGTATCAGCGGCCTTATCGCAGAGAACGCTGTACTGGTAGGGGATTACGGTATCCTTAATCAGCCTCTGGTAATCGCCGATGAAGCCGCCCGCCTCATAAGCGGAGATTTTGGCGGGGGATAAAAGTGGTTTGTTTTTCTGCATTTTCATTTTCCTTTCGTGATATGGTTGACAAATGTTGATATATGTATTATGTTCTTAAAAATATTACAAATAAATGGATAATATGCGGATTTATATGGAGAATTATCGTGAATGAGATTTGCTTAAATAACCGGATAATGCCTCTTTTGTGCGGGATAGACATGAGCGCCGCCTCAGAGCCTTTTTTTCATGCGGACAGGAAACTTTCTTTCCATGTACTGATTTATGTGATTGAGGGGGTAATTTATGTGACGGAGGAGGGGACGGATTACGAGGTGCGGGAGGGAGAGCTGCTTTTTTTAAAGAGCGGATGCCGTCATTTCGGGAAAAAGGAAGTCCCGAGGGGGACAAGATGGTATTACTGCCATTTTTTTTATGAGGAGGAAAAAGCGCCGCCCTTTCTGTCAAAGGAAGCGTCTTTTATGTCGGTATGTCTGCCCAAAAAGCTGGAAGGGCTCAGGGAAAGTGAAATTGAAAGAAAACTGGCGGATTTGACAGAGTTTGCCCGCTCTGATAACCGGAGGAAAAGCTGGGAGATAAACGGCAGATTCTTTTCCGTACTTGAGGAAATTGCTTTCTATAACGAGAACGGAAATGATAATATCCGGCTTTCCGATAAAATTGCGGATTTCCTGAAGGAACATCTGACGGAAAATTTTTCGGCGAAGGAGCTTGAGAGAAAATTTTTTTTAAGTTATAAGCATATGGCGGCCGTCTTTAAGAGGGAAACGCAGACGACGCTTTTTCAGTATCATCAGAAGGCGCGCATGGAGGAGGCGTGCCGGCTCTTAAAATCCACGGTCCGGCCCGTAGGGGAAATCGCCAGGTCCCTTGGTTATCAGGACATGCTGTATTTCAGCCGGTGCTTCCGTCAGTTTACGGGAATGAGCCCTACTGCCTACCGGAAAAGCGCGTCAGGAATCTACTGAAATACCGACGGCACGGGATGCATCCCGGGAGTTATCCCGGGGTTTACCCCGGGTTTATGCCCAGGGATTTATGTATGTTTATCAGAACCCTTTGAGGCCGGTGCATGGGCCACAATGCTCTTTAAAGACTCTTCCATAGTGAATGTAATATCGTTAATCATATCCTCCCGGGAGCGGATACTTCTGTCAACAAGCCAGTCAATCAGAAGGCCTGAAAAGGCGTTGGCATAAAAATTGCAGAGGAACTGGCGGTAACGCACGTCGATAGTTTTATGAAGCTCTTTTTCAACACTTTCAATCAGCAGGTTTACCGTCTGCTCCAGGTCCGAAAAGAAAAAGCGCTTCATGCCCTCCCGGCCCACGGCGTCATAAACGCAGTTGGCAAGATGCTTGTTGGCGTCCACGTAGTCGATAATGAAGTGAAGCGCTTTCTTATGGTCCCCTGGAAGGTCAAAGTTTTTGACGATATCAATGGCCTCCTGTTCAAGCGTCCAGCGCATCAGCGCATAGACGTCCTCAAAGTGATAATAAAAGGTTTTACGGTTGAGCCCGCAGCTTTTGCAGAGCTCGCTTATGGTGATTTTGGAAAGCGGTTTTTGTATTATGGCATTTTTGAAAGCGGAAGAAAGCGCTTTTTTTGTGTGCATGGAAATTTCTTCCTGGGTCATGATGTCATCTCCTTAATCCTTGACTTTTCGGCGTTTTTTGCTTTTGCGTATGAGAATGAGCAGGGCAGAAAGAAGCAGGGCGGCGCCAAGGCACAGGGCGATAACGGCGCCGGAACCGGCGGTCTGCGGACGGTCCACGCAGCTGAAAATGATATCTGATTTCTCAGAAGTAAATACATAATAGCTCCCGTCTCTTACGGCGTCAACCGGTTGCCAGAGGCGGTTCTTATAAAGCTCAATTACAGGATGCTCCATATAGTCGGGTATCAGGCAGCGGACAATGTAGGGGCCTTCCGATGCTCCCGACAGAGTAAGCTTCCAGCATTCGGCTTTTGTCTGCGCGTCTTTCGGGTAGGCGTCCACTGACTGCAGCGTCAGCTCATTTTCCGGTTCAAAGCGGCCCTCCAAGAGCAGGACAGGGCGACTGCCAACGGTCTGCCTGCTCTCAAGGGAGGTAATATATTCTGTATAAACGGCCTGTATCTCCCGGTCAAAGGTGACAAAGGCGCTGTCAAAATCCTCCCAACGCCCGATATAACCTTCCTTTGCAGGAACTTTTGGAAACTGACTGCCGGGAAGGGTATCTCCGTAGTCCAGGGAGACGGCGGAAACAATTTTATCGTCGGCGAGAAAGGTCAGGGATATCTTCCTGAAAATATCCGGCAAATCCTCTCTGGCCGTCAGTTCTTCGTAGGAAAGCGCCTGCGCTTTCTCCTGATAGCTGATACCGTCGATTCCGGCGGGGCCTCCTTCCACAAAATAATTGTTGCTGACGGTATCGGAATCCGGGGCGTCGCATCTTCCGGCGACGGAGCCCAGATAGCTTTCTCCGCCGGAAATAAGAACCATGCTGTAGCAGTCGGAAATATTGGTTCCGTAACCGACAATGCCGCCGATTTGGTTTTGGCCAAAAAGAGAGCATTTTGCGCTGCTTTGCCGGATTGTGGAGGCGGAGTAACCGGCGATGCCGCCAACCATATCCCCGTCCTCGCTGCCGATATTACCGCTGCTTACGCATTCGATAATGCTTCCAAGAGCCATTTCACCGGCAATGCCGCCCACCCGGTCTTTTTTGCCGTTTACCGTTCCGTTATTCTGGCACTTGCGCACCACAATCCGTTCCTTATAACGAAAATTTAATGTGGCGTTTTCCAGCTGAAAATCATTTTCAGGGTCAAGGTTATTTTCTCTTGAGAGCGTTCCGGCAATTCCCCCTACGTTGATATCTCCGCTTATTTTCCCATTATTAATGCAGTCTGTCACCTTACCGGTGATATCGCTTAAGGTATCTTCGTCCGAAACGTCCGCCAGAACTTCGTCCGGGTCGATGGTTTCCGGTTCCGTGATAATGTTGCTGATTACATGAATCTCATCGATAATCGCCTGTATATCGTCAAGGAGAATCTGATTTTCACTGTTCAGCAGACTGTTCAGCGTCCGGGTATCGTTAATGATTGCGGAAATACTGCCGCTTAAGGAATTCTGAGCGGCATAAACCCGGGCGCTCATGATAAAAGCCTGATTTTGAACAATGTCCTGAAGCTTTTCCAGTACATGGGAAGCGTCCGCATAGATATTTTCCTGAACACTGTTAATGTCGTCCTCTATTTTTTCGCGGTCGATGCGCTCAGAGAGCGCGTCGGCATCTATGGAATAGGAAGGAAAATTATCCGGCCATCCGGCAGCAAAAGGATTATCGGGAGTTGGCGCTGCATCGGGAGTTGCGGAAGGCGTTGGCGTTGCGCTGGAATCCGCGTGAGCATTTACGGCGCCGTCTGCGGAATCGGGATTCCCGTTATCCAGGTTCCGGGCGGGGGCGCTTCCGTTATCCAGATTTTGTATGGGAGCGCTTTCCGGAGGCTCGGCCCAGAGAATTTCGGGGGCAAAGGAGCCGGTGGAAAGAGACTCCGTGCCCTCATCGCTGTCTGTATAAAGCCCGCCGGCTTCGGGAACCGCCGGCGTACCTGCCGGCAGGGAAGTGGGCACCGGCGCATCTGCCGGCGCTCCGTCAGGCGTCAGAGCATCTGCCGTATCGGAACCTGATATTGGCGTACCTGCCGGTAACGGTGTGCCTGTCGGTAACGGTGTGCCTGTCGGCGTTGGCGTCGCTGTCGGAATAGCTGTCGGCGTCCCTGTCGGAACAGGCGAACCGAAAGGCCATGGGCTGACAGAAGGCCATGGGGAAAAAGAGGGCAAGGATACCCCCTTTAAATCATCCAGAAATTCAAGCGATACGGGTTCCGGGGAGGGAAGGGAGGCCAAATCGGTGAGATTTGCAAAATCTTCCAGATGATTTCCCATACCGGCAATAATCTCGTCAACCGCATGCTGCGCGTTTTCCACGGAGGAAAGCAGCGTGTCTACCTGACCGGTCAGCGCCTCTGAGGAGCCTTTGGCGTCCGCGTCCAAACGGGTGAGCAAATCGTGAAGCCTGTCAAATTCCGTGTCCAGCCTTGCCAGCATATCCTCGGAAAATTCCAGCTCGCTGCTGGGCTCCATCTGTCCCGCAATGCCGCCGATATCCTTGCGTCCGTTCAAAGAGCCGTGGTTGACACAGCCTTCAATATAACCGGTCTGGCTTCCGGCAATGCCGCCAATGTTATAGCCCACATGGGGGTAGCCTACGGAGCCTTCATTGGTACTGGAACGGATAATGCCGGAATTATTGCCGGCAATGCCGCCGATATCTGTCACTGACGCGGCGTTTTCCGTGGTCAGCAAATCCGTCAGGGAGGCGTCCGCGCCGAGAATATTCAGCGAGGAAAGGCTGACCTTATTATCGTCGGGGGTGGTGTTTACAAAGCTGCGGTTGACACAGTTTGTAATGGTTCCCTTGTTTTCGCCGGCAATGCCTCCGGCAAAATGCCGTCCGTTTACCGTGCCGCCTGCCTGACAGTCGGTGATGACGCCGGAAACTTCATTTACCCCGGCAATGCCTCCGGCCTGCCTTCCGCCCGTGACGTTGCCGGAAACGGCGCAGCCGGAGATAAGTCCGCTGTTAGAGCCGGCAAGCAGGGCGAGGGCGGAGTGGGATTTACCGGCGTCGGCATTCCCCGAGACAAGGAGCTGGTAAATCTGCCCGCATTCCTGCACGTAACGGAAAAGGCCGGAATTGTTGCTGCCTGCTTTCAGGGAAAGCCCGCTTATGGTGTGACCCTGTCCCAGAAAAATCCCGCCGAAGGTGGGAACCGATGAAAAGCCGGTTCCGCTTAAATCAATATCGCTATCCAGAATAAAAACCCTGTCCCTGGACCAGACGTCGCTGGAACAGCTTTCCGCAAACCGGATAAAATCCCCGGCGTCGGAAAGATGTACTGCATTTTCTGCCGGCAGAGGGGCCGTTGCAGCAAGGCCGGCTTCCTCCGAAAAAACGGAAAGGGGCACAGACAGGCCGCAAATGGCTGAGAGCAAAAAGGCAAGGATTTTTTTACAGGTTCGTTTTAAGTGTCTATTCATTTGAGGCTTCTCCTTTCACGATATTTTCAGGCGTCTGATTTTCTTTTCCGCCGGAATCAGAAAGAGCGGGGGTATCCGCCCCGGCATAGCCTTTTGCATAGCCTTTCCCCGGATATTCCGCCTCAAAGGCTTCCTCCGTGACGGCTGCCGCCTTGCCGGAGATGATGAGGGCTTCCATATCTCCCCGAATGAATCCGTCAAAGCTTCCTTCAACGATACCGTTCACATTTCCTCTGATACGGCCCTGGACACGGGTAACGCCGGAAAAGGATTTGGGCGTCAGATTGATGTGGTTCAGCTCAAAGCTGGTACGCTCTATAATCTGGTCGCCCAGCACCAGAATCTGCGGAAGCACGCCCAATACCAGTCCGATGGAAATCAGTGTTCCCCGGCTTAGGCACACCCCGATTGCCGAGATAATGGGGTTGGTGGTCATCTGGCCAATCAAAGCCCCGGCTCCGGCCAGGATACTGCCGGAGGTAAAAATCGTGGGAAAGGCCTCGTTTAAAGCCTCCACAATGGCCTGTTTCGGGCGCATTTCTTTCTTTAAGTCCTTATAGTGGCTTGAGATAACGATTGCATAATCGATGTTTGCGCCCATCTGAATCGAATTTACAATCAGGTAGCTTAAAAAGTAAAGGGGCGAGTCCTGAAGGTACGGGAAGGAGAAATTTATCCAGATACTTCCCTGAATCACCAAAATCAGCAGAACGGGAAGTCCGGCGGATTTAAAGGTAAACAGCAGAATGACGATTACAAACAGCGCCGATAAAATGCTTATCAGAAGATTATCCTGTCCGAAAGAGGAGGACAAATCGTAATCGCTGGTGGAATTGCCAACCACATAAACATTGTCGTCGTCATAATATCTGCCGGCCTCCCTGTGGATGACCTTCAGAAAATCAAAGGTTTCCTGGCTTTCCTCCGGGAGGTTTAAGTAAACTACAAGGCGGGAATAGCTGTCGGTTTTCAGCTGCAGCCTTGCCTTTTCCAGCTGGTCAAACAAATCGTCCAGAGTTTCCTGAATGTCTTCTTCCAGCGTAATGTTTCCCTTTTCCATCTGCTCCTTCAAAAACAGGAACATGTCAAAGAGGGGAACCTGATACTGGTCAAGCCCTTTCAGAATCTGGCCGTACTGGTCGTCATTTACCGCATAGGCGGAGTAGAGGAGGCTGGCAAGCTCATACTCGATACCGGCAAGCTCCGAAAACTCCCTTGGATTTAAAGCGGAGGTAAGGGTATAGCCGTCCATCGCCTCGATGTTGGCAAGCCCCATGGCGGACTTCACTTCGGGAGCGCTCTCAAGGGACTTAAGGAGAGAGGCTTCGGCGCGGTAATCCCCGGAAGGGATGATAACCGCCACCATATTGCCGGAGCCAAAGGTGTTTTTGATTTTCTGCCAGGCAATCTGGCTCTCGCTTTGCTTTGCCGTGGTCAAATCGGTGAAGCTGTAGCAGTAGGGGCATTTGTTGGCCCAAACGGCGGTAACCCCAAGGATAACCACGAAAACGGGAGGGATGATATAGCGGGTGAGAACGTCAAATCTGCCGATAAGCGTTATCTGCGGGAGCAGCTTGCGGTGCCTGGTTTTGTCAATCAGCTTGCTGAATAACATAAGAAGGCCGGGCATCAGTGTAAAGACGGACAAAAGGCTCAATAAAATGGCCTTGATTAAAACCGTGGACAAATCCAGACCGATTTTAAAATGCATGAAAGCCAGGGCGGCAAGACCCGATATGGTAGTGAGAGAGGAGGAGGATATCTCGGGAATCGCTTTGGAAAGCGCCGCGATACAGGCTTCCCTTGCCTCCATGGTTTCATGCTCATCGCTGAAACGGTGGCAGAGAATAATTGCATAGTCGATAGCCAGGGCAAGCTGAAGCACCACCGTCACGGAATTGGAGATGAAGGAAATGGTTCCGCAGAGGAAGTTGGTTCCCATGTTAAGGAGAGCGGCAACCCCAAAAGTGGCAATCAGCACGGGCACCTCCGCGTAAGAGCGGGAGGTCAGGGTGAGAACCGCCACAATGATGACGGCGGCAATGACAATGATTACCTGCATTTCCTTCTTTAAGTCCGCCGCACTGTCAACACCAACCTCCGTATTTATGTAGACATCGTAACCGGCAAGGGCTTCCTTCACTTCATGCATGGCGTGAATGCTGATTTCGTCGGTTGCGGTGCCGTCAAAGGTTATGTCGTACAGGGCGGATGAATTTATGTAATGTTCGGCGGAGCTGTCAAAGGCCGCCTCGGAGACGCCCTCTATGCTTTCTATTTTTTCTTTCAGAATTTCTCCGTGCTCAAAGGAAATATTGGACACCATTACCCTGGCGGAGCCATAGGTGACGAATTCCTCATTCATGATGGTAAGACCCTTTCGGGTTTCGGTTTCTTCCGGCAGATATGTGGTAATGTCGTTTTCCACATTGACCCAGCCGGTGGAGAAAAAGCAGAAGACAAGTGCGAAGATGTACAGAAGGAAGAATAAATTTCTCTTGTCCACAATAAAAGTGGCCAGTTTTTCCATGGGTGTAAGATTTTGTTCTTTCATGCAAAAATCAGTCCTTTCTATTTATAGAAGAGTATAAAAATTGTCAGGGGAAATAACAATACCCAAAACCGGTCATTTGTCCGGTGTTTTAAAATTGATTTGATTTTATTGTCAATCAGCCTTTAAAGCGTTATAATAATAGTCGGAAGTAAAAAGACCTGTGAGGAAAAATAATGTTACCGGAACAGTTTCTGGCCAGAATGAAGTGTATATTGGGTGAGGAATATCAGGGTTTTCTGGATAGCAGCGAAAAGCCGCCCTGGCAGTCCCTTCGGATTAACCGGTTAAAGGGTGGGGGAGAGCCTGAAAGAAAGCTGAAAGCCTTTATGGATATGGAACCGGTGCCATGGAACGGCGACGGCTACTATTATAAGGAAGAGGCAAGACCGGGAAAGCATCCCTTCCATGAAGCGGGCGTCTACTACATTCAGGAGGCAAGCGCCATGCTCCCGGCGGTTTATCTTGACGCGAAGCCGGGCGAAATAGTACTGGATTTATGCGCCGCGCCGGGCGGGAAAAGCACCCAGATTGCCGCCGCTATGGGCGGCCGGGGACTTCTTGTCTGTAACGAAATCCATCCCGGAAGGGCAAAAATCCTGTCGGAAAATATAGAAAGAATGGGAATTTGCAATGCCGTTGTGACAAGCCACGAACCGGCGGTTCTGGCGGAGAGGTTTCCGGGATATTTTGACAAAATTCTTGTGGACGCGCCCTGCTCCGGGGAAGGTATGTTCCGCAAGAACGGGGAGGCGGCTTTTCAGTGGAGCCCCGAAAATGTCACAATGTGCGCAAAAAGGCAGAAATCCATTCTGGAAAGCGCAGCTTCCATGCTGAAGGATGGAGGAAGAATCGTTTATTCCACCTGCACCTTCTCCACGGAGGAAAACGAGGAAAATATCGGCTGGTTTCTGGAACGGCACCCGGAATTTTCCGTAGAGGAGCCGGGGGAGCGTCCCGGACCGGGAAACAATCCCGGAATCATGCCGGGGCTGACCGTTTTCGGAAATGCGGGGGTAAAGGGAATCGAGAATACTGTAAGGCTCTGGCCCCACAAGGTAAAGGGAGAAGGGCATTTCCTTGCAAGCCTGAAAAAGCAGGGAGAAGGCGGCCTTTCCTGCTCCGGCGGCGAAAGGGGCCTGCCGGAAAAGGACTGCACGCTCTGGCTGGAGTTCCAGAAGCGGTATCTTCGGACAGACCTTCACGGAATTTATATCAGCTTTGGCAGCCAGCTTTATCTTTTGCCGGAAGAAGCGCCTTCCCTGAAGGGACTTAAGGTGCTGCGGCCGGGGCTTCATCTGGGGACAATGAAAAAGGACCGGTTTGAGCCGGCGCATGCACTGGCGCTCGCTATAAGGGCGGAGGATGCGGTTTTAAGATATGACCTTTCCGCAGCGGAAGCGGCGAAGTATATTGCCGGGTATGCGCTGCCTGTGTCCGCGCTGGAGCATACGCAGCAGTCCGGGCGGGCCATGCCTGCGAAAAACGCTTCAACGCAGAAAGAAAAGGGCTGGTATCTGATAACGGTGGAAGGCTATAGCCTTGGCTGGGGAAAGCACTCCGGCGGTATCATGAAAAATCATTATCCAAAAGGACTTAGAAAATAAAAGAGGAGAGTAAAAACTATGACGGAAGAAAAGAAACAAAAATTAATGGATGCCGGAATTGATTTTGACGGGCTGGCGGCCAGAATTCCTTTAAAGGAGGACTTTATATTCAGGCTTTTGGGGAAATTTCCGAAGGAACAGTGCTATGACGGTCTGGTAAAGGCCATGGAGGCAAAGGATTACGAGGAAGCATTTAAGCATGCCCATAACTTAAAAGGCGTTTCCGGCAATCTGGAAATGACAAGGCTGACGAAGGTGACCACAGAGCTTACGGAAAAGCTTCGCAGCAAGGACTTTACAGACCTTGACGGGGATTTCGAGCTGTTGAAGAAGGAGTACAGGCAGGTACTGGACGCGATTAACGAACACATTTTATCCTAGCGCGGCGAAAAAGCGAAGATTCAGACAGGATAAGTCCGTTAATCACAAAATGTTGCACTGGCATGGGTAAAGCGGAATATGAAAAGGCATATGAGAAAAAGATGCGGCGCGGCGGCGCTTGCAGTAGCCCTTGGGGTGCTGCTTGGGGGCTGCGGCGCCGGTAAAAATGAAAATTACAGCGCCGGAATGGAGGCGGTGGCGGCTCTTGAGTATGACAACGCCATTGCGCTTTTTGCGGCGGCCAGGGAAGCCGGTGAAAACGAGCGGCTCATAAGCCGCGGAGAAGGGCTGGCATATATGGGGAAAACCATGTATGCAGAGGCGGCGCAGGCTTTTGAAACCGCGCTTTCCTTTAGCGACGGCAGAGTGAACAATATGGATTATGACATCAATTACTATCTGGCAACCGCCTACTATAAGCAGGGGGAGCTGAACAAGGCAATCGACGTCTATAATGCCATTATCGCTCTTAAGGGAGAGGAAAAGGACGCCTACTATCTGCGGGGAGTCATTTACGCGGAGCAGGGGAACCTTGACATGGCAAAGGCGGACTTTGATAAGCTGGTTTCCATTGACAAAAACGATTACGACAAGCTGATTAATATTTACGGCGTTCTGGATGAAAACGGTTATAAGGAAACGGGACAGCAGTATCTGCAGACGGCCATGGACGCGGGAACCAAGGGCATGACCAACTATGAAAAGGGCCGTATCTGCTATTATCTGGAGGACTATGAAAACGCCAGAACCTATCTTGAAAAGGCGCGGGAGGAAGGCGGATATGAGGCCGCCCTGTTTCTGGGAAAGACCTATGAGATTCTTGGCGACGTCAACTATGCCATCAGCGTGTACAATTCTTATCTGGAAAATGAGGAGCCCAACGCCCGGATGCTGAATCAGCTCGGGCTTTGTAAAATGCGGGCGGAGGACTATGCGGGAGCCCTGACGGCTTTTCAGAGCGCCATTAATATAGAAGATAACGGAATGATGCAGACACTGAAAATGAATGAAATCGTGGCCTATGAACGCCTTGGCCAGTACGAGGAGGCGGCTTCCCGCATGAGCAGCTATCTGTCCAGCTATCCCGACGACGAGGCGGCTAAGAGAGAATACGAATTTTTAAAGACGAGATAAAATTCCTTTTTAAGGCAGGGATGCTGCCGGCCCGGTTACCGCGGCCGGAGCGGAAAAGAACGGAGATAAAATGATTAATAAGCTGATTTCGAAAATAAAAGCTACAAACGCCCCCATAGTGGTGGGGCTGGACCCTATGATGAAGTTCGTCCCGGAGCATATTCAGAAAAGGGCGTTCCGGGACTGCGGCGAGACTCTGGAGGGCGCCGCGGAGGCAATCTGGCAGTATAATAAGGAGATTGTGGATAATATTTACGATATCGTTCCGGCGGTAAAGCCCCAGATTGCCATGTACGAGCAGTTTGGAATTCCCGGCCTTATGGCATTTAAAAAGACCATTGACTACTGTAAGGCAAAAGACCTGGTGGTGATTGGCGATATCAAAAGAGGCGATATCGGCTCCACCTCCGAAGCCTATGCGGCAGGCCACCTTGGAAAGGTAAAGGTGGGAAGTAAATCTTGCTATGGCTTTGACGAGGATTTTGTGACAGTCAACCCCTATCTGGGCTCTGACGGCGTCAATCCCTTTATCAAGGTGTGCAAGGAGGAAAAGAAAGGAATTTTTGTTCTCGTAAAGACCTCCAACCCCAGCAGCGGCGAGTTCCAGGACAGGGCGATAGCCGATGCCCAGGGAAGGCCGCTTTATGAAATTGTAGGAGAGAAAGTGGCACAATGGGGCGAGGAACATATGGGAGACGCCTACAGCTATATCGGGGCGGTTGTGGGAGCGACCTACCCGGAAATGGGCAGGATTCTCCGCAAAATCATGCCGAAAAGCTACATACTGGTGCCGGGCTACGGCGCGCAGGGCGGAAAAGGAAAGGATTTGGCGCACTTCTTTAACGAGGACGGACTCGGCGCAATCATCAATTCCTCAAGAGGCATTATTGCCGCTTATCAGCAGGAAAAATACGCGTCCTTCGGCGCGGAGCGCTTCGGAGAAGCCTCCCGGGCGGCCGTGGAGGACATGAGAGACGATATTGCGGAAGCGTTAGACAACAGATAGAAAGAACTACTCAGAAAAGTAAGGTTCCCCCTGGCAATATGGTAAAATATGGCAAATGAATGCCGTATTGCTTTTATTTTTGTTTGCGAATATATTTTTCTTTGCAGGTGTTTTATTGTTCCGGCTGGATAAATTTGAGCTTGCGGAAACTGTCTATTATCTGCAGAGCATTTATTTCCTTTTTGTGCTGTTTTACCTGTTAAATCTCTGGCAGAAGTCAAAGGACGATATGAAAAGAAAGCAGGAACAGGCGCAGAAAACCAGACAGTACTGCGAGGCATATGACGAGCTGCGGACGCTGGTGCGGGAAAGACAGCACGATATGGATAACCATTTAAGCGCCATTTTCGGAATGATTTATACCATCGACGACCGGGACGAGCTGATACGCTGCAGGGAGGCTTACTATGAAGAACTGAAGGAAGGCCGCGAGGAGATTAAGCTGTATCTTTCGGTTGAAAACCGCGCGATAGCCGGCTTTCTTTTTGTGAAAATTCAGGAAGCAAAGAAATATCAGATTAAAATAACGAACAGAATTATCATGAAAGAAAAGGCCCTGCCGATATCGGAATACGATTTTATTGATATGACAGGCATTTTGCTGGATAACGCCGTGGAAGCGTTAGCAGGCAGCAGAGAAATACCAAAGAGAATCCATTTGGAAATTGTAAATGGAAAAGAAGGCCTTTTTATTACCTCCGCCAATACCAGTAGCCCTCTTTCCACAGAGGAAATGACTCTCTTTTTTCAGGAGGACTATACAAGCAAGGGCCGGGGGAGAGGAATCGGACTTAAAAAACTGAAGAAAATTGTACATAGGATGGGCGGGAACGTCATTGTATCGGGAGAACCGGCAAAAGAAGCATGGTATATCAAGTTTGAGGTGGCGATACCGGTGAAACGAAATTAAACACAAGAGTTATTTTCATATTATCAATTTTGCGGACGTGCAAAAAATGTAAAAAAAGTACTTGATTTTCTCCATAATACCCTTTATAATATAACTTGCGTTTCGGGGTGTGGCTCAGGTGGTAGAGCGCTACTTTAGGGAAGTAGAGGCCGCAAGTTCAAGTCTTGTCACTCCGACTGCAGAATACCCACAAATGCTGAAGATAGTGTTTGTGGGATTTTTTTATTCACAGCCCTATTCAGAGGAAAAATGCCGCTGATGGGACGTGCGGCGAGCAGGGGAATGAATCTTCCATACTCGATTGTATGGACAAGATTGAAAGCGGCGTAAAATTTGGAGGTTATGACAGTGAGAGACACGGCTATAGAGATGGCAAAAAGAATGCTGGTGGATAGTATATGGAAAAGTGCTAATCTTGAAGGGCTAGGAACCACATTTCCTAAAACGGAAGCGATTCTTGCCAATGCACCTACAACTACCAGAACCGAAGAAGTGTTATTTGTTATAAATATGAAACGTGCATGGCAATTCCTTTTAGATAATCTTGATTATAATAATTGTATCATGCTGTTGAGAGAGTTTGACAAGATTGTTGGAGAATTGCTGTTTAATTATGCTGGTGAAATAAGAACAATTCCTGTACAGATTGGAGGCACATCATGGGAACCCGAGATGCCCCATACAGGAATTATTATGGAATCAATTAATGAAATAGAAGAGATAGAGGATGCTGAATTAAGAGCATTGAAATATTTTTGTTATATTGCACGAACGCAAATGTTTATTGATGGAAATAAACGAGTGGCGCAGCTTATGACAAACAAAGTGCTTATCGAACATAACATAGGTATTTTTCAAATACCTATTGAAAAGCTGGAAAAGTTTAAGGAGTTGCTTATTGAGTATTATGAGACCGGAAGTGATGAAAAAATTATCGGATTTATGAAAGAATATTGTATCAGGAGAATACAGGAATAGAAGGAAATTTTACAGACTTTTCAGCCCAAATAAAAAATGGAAGCAATGGGGCTCGAACCCATGACCTCTCGCGTGTGAGGCGAACGCTCATCCCGGCTGAGCTATGCTTCCATGAGATTATTATAACACCCCGGGGGAAAAAGTCAACGTACTTTTTACCGGCTTAAGGAGAGAAATTTCCATGATTGATAAGGAAAAGTTTCACATTTTCAATTATCTGAAAAAGGAAGAATATACCGCCAGCATGGACGGCATGAGATACATGCTCAGGAAAAAGGATGCGGAGGACGGCGTCAGATTAGAGGTCATTGTCTGGCCGGAGCCCTACTGCTATGCCAGAACGGCAGAGGAGAAGAAAGAGCGGAAGGAATTTGACTTTTCCTTTGACGGTGTGATGGAGGCTGCGGACTGGCTGAATGCGCAGTACATGGAACGCAGGCCAACATGGGATGAGGCAAAAAGAAACGGAATGAAGTTTTAGTTGAAACCAGTGGCGCATATGGTATATAATGTCTGAAAAGGCAGATGCAGGGGGATGAATAAATGACGCCGATTTTTGGAGACCAGACCTTTAACAGGGAAATAAGCTTTTGCAGAGTTTACAGTGTAGACAGTAAGGACAAGCTCGAAAAGCTGTTTTTGAAAAATCAGATATCCTATTTTATTGAATGGCAGGAGCCCTCTTTCTTTGCAAAGCTTTTTGGCGGAGATAAGCAAAAGAGCACTTTTACGGTCAGAATCAACGAGGCCGATGTGGAGCGTGCCACAAAGCTTGTCCATGGGCTGGAAGCCGTCAGATTAAAAAAGATAAAGGAAGACAGTTAAGCCCCAGGTACCGTAGCCTGGGGTTTTGTTTAGCATAGGGCAAGAAGTGAATAAGCGTCAGGCGGAAGAACGAGACAGGAAAATAATTACAGTTACAGGAAAAGGAAAACAGAATGAATCAGAAAAATTATGCAGGGAAAAAAACAGTTTCAAATAAGAAGAAAAAAATGCAAAAGCCGGATTTGGGGCATACGGACCAAAAGCGGACGAATTTAAAACAGTCAGGCACAAAGCAGTCGAATTTAAGGCAGGAAAAACAAAAACAGAAGAATCAGGTTCGGCAAAATGCAGGAAGTCCTGATTTGAGGCGGTCAGAACCGAAAAAGCAAAATCAGAAGCCGGAAAAGAAAGCCCTTCCCTGTCCGGTTTATAATAAATGCGGGGGCTGCCAGCTTTTGCATGTGGATTATAAAAAGCAGTTAAAAAGAAAAAAGGAAGACGTTGCGGAGCTTTTGAAGGAATACGGCAGAATTGAGGACATCATCGGGATGGAAAAGCCGGAACACTATCGCCATAAGGTACATGCGGTATTCGGGCGGGACGCGCGGGGAAATATCATTTCCGGCAATTATAAAGAGGGGACGCACATCATCGTTCCGGTGGACAGGTGCCTGCTGGAAAATGAAAAGGCCGACGACATTCTGCGGACAATCAGAGGGCTGCTAAAATCCTTTAAAATCAAGACCTACGATGAAGATACGGACTATGGCCTTCTTCGCCATGTGCTTATCCGGGTGGGATACAAAACGAATCAGGTTATGGTGGTTCTTGTCCTGAGTTCGCCCATCATGCCATCCAAAAACAATTTTGTCAGGGCCCTTCGAAAAGAACACCCGGAAATTTCAACAGTCGTAATTAATGTAAATAATCAGAAAACCAGTATGGTGCTTGGAGCAAAAGAGCAGGTGATTTACGGGCCGGGCTATATCGAGGACGAGCTGTGCGGCATGACCTTTAAGATATCGCCGAAATCCTTTTATCAGGTAAATCCCGAACAGACGGAAATTCTGTATCAGAAGGCGATTGAATATGCCGGCCTCTCCGGCAGGGAAACGGTTCTGGACGCCTATTGCGGGACGGGAACAATCGGTATGATTGCGTCACGAAAGGCGGGGAAGGTTATCGGGGTGGAGCTGAATCAGGACGCTGTCAGGGACGCCATTGCCGGGGCAAAGCGGAACGGACTTTCCAACGTGCGCTTTTATCAGGGAGATGCGGGAGAGTTTATGGAGGAGATGGCGGATGCAGGGGAAAAGGCGGACGTGGTGCTCCTTGACCCGCCCCGGACCGGTAGCAGCGAAAAATTCCTGTCGGCGCTTGTGAGAATGGCGCCGAAGAAGGTGGTGTATGTCTCCTGCAATCCCGAAACACTGGCGCGTGATATGAAGTATCTGTGTGGGAAGGGGTATCGGATGGAGAAGGGCGTGGCGGTGGATATGTTTCCGTTTGCGAAGCATTGCGAATGTGTCGTGTTGATGTCAAGAAAAGATAAATAAAAGCCAGAAAGTGGCGTGTTTTCGGCATTCTCGCAAGCTGATATATTTTGTGCTTGCGGAAAGGCAGCCATGAGACGGGGGGAAATTACTCTGCAAGAATATATCAAAGGCGACGAAAATGAAAAAATGATATTGGGTTGCGTTGCCCGATTTGACAACACGAAAAACGCCGTTTTTTTGCTTGTGCAGAGGGGTGAGTGGTCGGATTTGTTGTCAGAATGGAAAATGAGCAGGTTGGTATGAATATTGAGTCCTGGAATGGCAAAAGTGGAAAAATAGACGGAAAAATACCGCAAAAGCCTGCCAATTATATGTTTTTCATTGTATAATAAGGTTGTCGTATGAGGTCACTTCTTTCGTGCATTTTTGTTTACAAACTTATTATTTACCAAAGTGTCTCATGCGGCATGTCTGTCAAAAAGTTGTAAAGTGGTAAATACGTAATATATTTAAAAGAATTAACAAAAATTATAAAAGGCTAAATCAACAGGAACTTTGATAAGCAACATATTCAGGCGAATTGTAAGATGTTATGAAAGATAGGAATATATGACTAAGAAAACAGAAATATCTATGAGTGAATATTTTGATGCATTAGAAAGAATTAAAGAAAGAATTGCTCAAGCCCAGCGTCAAGTAATGACAATAGCAAATGTTGAACGAAATGTTTTATTTTGGAATATAGGAAATGTAATTCTTGAATATAGTCAATGGGGTAATAAATTTGTTGAAACATTATCAAAAGATTTGAGAATGACTTATCCTAACAGAGAGGGATATTCTGTTAGAAATCTTAATTATATGAAGCAATTTGCACACCGAATACCATCTGAAGAAATTTTGCATCAGGGTGGTGCAAAAATCAGTTGGCGTGCAATAAAATTGCTGATAGATAAAACAGATAATTTAGAAGAACAATGTGGTATACACAGCAATGTTTGGAAAACGGATGGTCTAGTACAGTACTTTCACATCAGATAGAAAGTGCTCTGTATTACAGACAGGAATTAGCAGATAAAACTACAAATTTTAAGGAACAGTTAGCTAATCCATTCAGTGAACAAGTAGAAGAAATTATTAAAGATCCATATATTTTTGACTTTATACCGTATGAGAAAAAACTAAGAGAGATTGAGCTAGAAGATGCCCTTGTCCAACAAATAACAAAATTACTGTTGGAATTTGGGTCAGGCTTTGCTTTTATGGGACGCCAGTATCCGATTCAAGTCGGGAAAAGAGAGTTTTTCATTGATTTATTATTTTATAATGTAAAATTGCATTGTTATTTTGTAGTAGAATTAAAAACAGTGGACTTTGAACCGGAATTTGCTGGAAAGCTATCTTTTTATTTGTCAGCAGTTGATGGAGAATTGAAATCACCAAATGATAATCCTACAATTGGCTTGCTATTATGTAAGGGAAAAGATAAGATGGTAGCGGAATATGCTTTAAAAGATGTTGATAAGCCAATGGGAGTCAGTGAGTACAAACTTTCAAACCATGTTTCAGAAGAATTACAGGATAAGTTACCATCAATTGAAGATATTGAAAAAAGACTCAATTAAAATTTTGCATCAGGGTGGTGCAAATTTGAATATGCCATTTGCTGAGATAGCCGGACCGCTGAATACAATTGCAGAGTCGTACTTTAATTTGCCTGAAAGGAGTGCGGTATGAGCAGAGGTATAGGAGCATATGCCAATCTTATATTGCAGGATGATAATACCGTCATCTATGAGTATGGTGGTTATAATCTAAATGAGGAAAAGTACAGGAATGAAGCACACATTTATGACGGGACTATAACAATTCAGAGGAGTTGTTTCCTGGAACCGGAAATACATGAAAAAATCAAGAAGATGCCAAATGGCAAGAAGAAACCTGTTGATAAAAGAGTTACGGTGGAAGTGGACTATCCAAGGTATATCGAAGATGGTTTGATTGTTATTGAGAATTGTTCAAACTGCTGGAAGACAACAAATGATGAAAAATATATCGATATTATGGCGTTGCATATTTTGTATTATCTTTTCTTAAGATATCAGGAACAAGGAAAAATGCCAGAATACATCAGTTATAATGTTTAAAGAATTTGGGATGAGACAGTGAAAAGCGGCAACTCAACCTTGATTGTTCCATTGCGAGTGTGGTAGGAATGCAAAGGAAACATATGTAAAAGCACGTTGTTTTCGGCAATTTTACGGGTGTCTTGTGTTTTTGCGGAAAATGGAGGATAAAGTCGGAATAAAAGGATTGGCAGGAACACATAGGAAAACAATGGACGCATATTGGAAAGGATGAAAACCAGGATGGCGAAGAAGAAACCTTCTGAAAAAGCATTGAACATAGATAATATATTATTTAACTGCAGAGATATACTGCGTGCAGCACGTAATTCCGGCTCATTTTTTGAAAAGAGAGATATGATGCTCACACTTGTTTTCCTGCGTTTTATCGGTGAGAAATACGACGAGGGGACAGAGAGGCTCCGTCAGACTTTGATTGAACAGGGACTTGACCCTGAAGATGAAAATATCAGAGCGGCTTTTTTCGATGATGCAACCTTTACAGACGGCACGTATAATTTATCAAAAGAAGCAAGATGGTCAACCATCATCAATACGCCTGCGCCGGGACTTAATGTTGCGCTTGATACCGCCCTTCACAGCATTGCAACGGGGTCAAATGATTTGAAGGGATGTTTTATTGAAGGTACATTTACAACACGCAATCTTGCGCCGAACGATATTAAAAAGCTGGTGGATGAAGTGAATAAAATCAGCCACAAGGCTTTTGGTGAAGAAAAGGATTTGATTGGACGTGTGTATGAATACTTCCTCAAGGAATTTGCGATTAATGCTACAAAAGAAGAAGGAGAATTTTACACGCCCCATGACGTGGTTCAATTGATTGCGTCTATGATTGAGCCTTATGACGGTACATTGTACGACCCTTGCTGTGGTTCCGGTGGGATGTTTATTCAGAGCGCCGCCCTTGTAAGGTCAAAGCAGGGTGATATCAACCGAATCAATATTTACGGACAGGAAAAGGATGCGGCCACCTATCGTCTTGCAAAAATGAACCTTGCGCTTCGCGGACTCAGTCACAACCTTGGCGAAACAAACGATTCTTCCTTTACGCATGATTTGCATAGGGGACTGTATTTTAATTACATTATGGCCAATGGTAGAGGCACATTAGGACAAACCGCATAAAGGCTTGAAAATCAAGGGTTTCCTGGTGAGGGAACTCTTTTTGTATATCTATAAGGAACTTACATAGGCGTGTATCCTGCCCCATCGTGGGGCTGGGATACACGCCTTTTTTGTTTTTCCCATAAACCCACATCAAGAATCGAGGTGAGTGAAAATGAGCGATGCCGCAAGAGGAACGGCAGAACATGGCAGCCAGAAGCTGGATATGAGCGTCAAGGTCTACCCCGCACAGGACAACAGCAAGAACCTGTTGGCTACTGCCACCGTGACGCTGGGCGGGTGCTTCGCTATCCGGGGCCTGCGTATCCTGGACAGCGAAAAGGGCGCTTTTGTGTCCATGCCCCAGCGGAAAACGGCCCAGGGCGAGTACAAGGACATCTGCTTTCCCACAACGGCGGAGATGCGGAAGGAACTGCACAGCGCCGTCCTGGGCGAGTACCAGCGGACTATGGAGCAGAGCTATTCCAGAGCGGAAAAGGCGATGGAGAAGCGGGAGTCTGTTCTGGATACTCTCAGCCAGAAGGCAGCCGAGGTCAGACCGCCCGCACCGGGTAAAGCCAAAGCCGCGGACAAGGGGGAGCGTTGATGGAAAGCGAGGTGAACACAGATGCCCAGACGCAAAAAGAGCGAGGCCGAGGTCCAGCCGGAGGCCGGGACGGAGGCAGTTACAGAACAGGTACAGCAGATCGCTATCTCTGAACTGCACCCTTTTGAGGGCCATCCGTTCAAGGTGCTGGATGATGAGACTATGGCGGAGACCGTGGAGAGCATCAAGCAGGTCGGGATCGCCAATCCCCTCATCGTGCGCCCGGACCCGGACGGCGGGTATGAGATCATCTCCGGCCACCGCCGCCACCATGCCGCAGAACTGGCGGGGCTGGACACCATCCCCGTCATTGTCCGGGAACTGGACGATGATGCCGCCGTCATCATGATGGTGGATTCCAACATCCAGCGTGAGACCATCCTGCCCAGCGAGAGGGCCTTCGCCTACAAAATGAAAATGGACGCCATCCGGCACCAGGGCGCAAGGTCAGACCTAACTTCAGACCAAGTTGGTCCGAAGTTGACCGCCGCCGAAAAGGTGGCGATGGACGCCGGGGACAGCCAGACACAGGTGAAACGGTTTGTCCGGCTGACAAACCTGATCCCTGAGATACGGGATATGGTGGACACGAAGCAGATCGCTTTCAATCCTGCCGTGGAACTGTCCTATCTGAAGCCGGAGGAACAGCGGGAATTTCTGGACGCTATGGACTACGCCCAGGCCGCGCCCTCCCTGTCGCAGGCCCAGCGCATCAAGAAACTCAGTCAGGACGGCGGCTGTGAGCTGGACGCCATGTGCGGCATTATGAACGAGGTCAAAAAGGATGACCTGGGACAGGTCGCGTTCAAGACCAGCGACTTGCAGAAGTATTTCCCGAAGTCCTACACGCCCAAGCAGATGAGCGACACCATCCTCCGGCTGCTGGAGCAGTGGCAGAGGCGGAGGCAGCGGGACCAGCAGAGGTGACACGCCCACCCGTGGGCGCATTTTTTATGAACAGAAAAGGAGTTAAATGCTTATGGACGATATTCATTTCCATGTGAGCGGCGATGTGAACATCAACATCGTCCTGCCCGACAGAGCGGGGGACGCCGCCAGCTATCAGCGGCTGGTGGATTCCCTGGAGGAGTATCTGCACGACGCGGCGGATGAGGAAGTCACCCCGGAGGCCGAGGTGGATTCCATCGTGATGGTGATGCGCCCGGACAAGACCCCGGAGGTCATGCTGGAGACCGAGTGCTGGGATGAGGTGGAGAGCCGCGGCAATTACGACTGTCTGGAGGTCGTGTCCGATGATGAGCTGGACGTTGAGGGGCTGACCATCGTCTTTGATGGGAGCCGCATCCTGCGTCTCGGCAGGGAGCGGTATCTGCTCGGCCCCGTGATCGTCTACAAGACCGATGAGGACGGGGACGGCGTTTCCCTCTCTGCGGAGGATGTGATCGCCGCCGTGGTCTATTTTGCCGACCATACCGTGACCCTCTACGCCGATGGGAAGGACTTCCCGGCGTTCCACATCTGAAACCAACGGCATCATACCTCCGGCGCCGTTTCCGAAGAAAGGGGGAATGAGATTTGCAGGAGGAAGTTGAAAACAGGACAGTGAACCTGATGATAAGCACCAGCAAGCTGACCGGGCGGACGCTGGTGGCGGCATTCCGCAAGTACGCCCAGCACCGGGCGCGGGTGAAGGCCGGCAGGGCGGCGGAGGGCGACCACGGTAAGATGACCGTGGAGAAGCTGATCCGCAAGGACCAGGGGGCGCAGCAGATCGACATCGCCAAGAGCGGCATCAAGGACTTTGAGCGGGTGCTGAACAAGTACGGCGTGGACTACGCCATC
>CAJTMW010000027.1 GCA_910577275.1 uncultured Lachnospiraceae bacterium | reverse complement strand
GCGAGCTTAGCATCCGTTACGTTTTTATAGAGCGAAAGCGCGGCGACGAAGAAATGTTCCGGGCTGACATCCTTTCTGACACGCATACCTTCACCGGAATCCAAAAATTGATTTCCGTGCCGCCGACGCTCTTTACCTTGCGCTCACGGTATGCACAATAAGATATCTGTCCTCCTTAAGCCCCTCCGTCTCAAGGCTCATTTCGCAGGAGGAAATGCCGGCGTCCGTCATTGCCCGCTCCATATACCCCTGCTTATAGGCATCCGACCGGTAAGCCCGATACAGCTCCTCAAGCAAATCAGCTCCCTCGACTGCCAGCGAAAAGCTGTAGGAGCCCGCCCCATTTGACACAATCCGGCCATAGCAGCCGTCATAATAGTCCGCAAGAGTATGTAAAACATCCTCCGGCCGAAGACCAATATCCTCAATGCCCCGCAGATTTTCACCGGCTTCGTCTTCTGCTTCCAGATTGCGGTACCTCTGTCCGTTGCAGGGCGGCAGATAAACCGACAGCTCCTTCCGCGCGTGGGTGTCCGCATAATCGCTGTCTGTCTTGTTGAAATAGTCATAATTTCCGCCGTCCACATCGTCCCATGTAGTATCCACGTTATAAAAGCCGTCCTCCAGACGGATAATATTCCACGCATGGTTTTCCCCGGCGTAGCCGGTGCAGTAGTAGCAGGGAATTTCCATCTGCTGCAGCAGATACTGGAAAGCCCTTGCATATCCGGCGCAGACCGTCTGACCGTTTACCAGCGCGCTGTAAGCGCTCTGATTCATCTCCGCGCCGAGGTTGTAGGTTATCCTGTCAATCAGAATATCGTGCACCAGTTTTTCCTTTTCATAATCGCTCGAAAGAGCGGAGGCCTGATTTTTTATGCTGTCCGCATTTTCCTGAAAAACAGCCTTTGACGCCTCCAGGTTCTGCGCCGTGCGGTTGAACCGCAAATCGATTTCCACGCACCGCCCGTCCCTTCTGTACTTTCCATAATAAGCGGTTTCCATCCAGAAAAGCTCGGGATGGTCGTTGTAGACCGCCTCGAAAACTGTCCGAAGCTTGCCCGCGCCCACTTCCTCCACCGGTGCGAAAGCGCCGGTCAGAGCGTTTGCGTTCGCATAAATCTGCCGGTAAAGGCGCTTTCCCTGTTCGTCCAGCATTTCATAATAGGGATAAAAAAGCGGGTCAAAGGAAAGCCCGTCGCCCGTCTGCCCCGGCCCCAGACTGCTTTCCAGCGCCTTTGCGGACTCATCGTCAACCTGCTCCGCCTCGCCCTGAATCTGCTGATAACCGTTTCGCCCCGATACCTTTTCCGGCACCATAAGCTCCGCCTCGTCGGGGGCTATGTATTCCGGGCGGATATTTTCCGCAAGCCCTTCCTTTCCGGCATCGCCTGCAAAACTCCCGTCCTGCCCCGCCACGTCCCCGCTTCCCCGGTTCGGTTCGCCCGGAAGTATGCTTTGGGAAAAAGCCGATGCGTCAAAATCTCCATTTCCTGCCGGGCCGTCTCCGGGATTTCCCGAAGCGCCTCCCGCTTCCCCGGCATTGCCTTCCGTCCATCCGGCTCTGTCCCCTGCGTTTTCCGCGTCCTCTTTGATTTCTCCCGTTCCGCTCACCGTCCCCGCTATTTTGTATCGGTCAGGATAAAGAAACTCCGCAATTTTTTCCGTAAGCTCCGGATTGTTGGCGCAGACAAGCACCAGAATCACAAGCCCGATAATCAGAGCAAGTAAAATACCGCCTAAAATCTTCAAAAACTTCATGCTTCCACACTCCCTGATTTCCGTATACAGTCAAGAAACCTCTCCCCGTACTTCTCATATTTATATTCGCCCACACCCGAAACCTTCAGCATTTCCGCCTTTGTTCCCGGCTTTAACATACACATATGTACCAGCGTCCTGTCGGAAAAAATAATATAGGGCGGCACCTTTTCCCCTCTGGCGATTTCCGTCCGCAAGGTGCGAAGCCTTTCAAACAAGGCCTCCTGCGCCGGGGAAAGCTCTCCGCTCCCGGAGCCTGTGCCGGACGCGCCGTAAGATATTTTTTTCCGCCCGCTCTTTCTGCTCTCCCCTTTGGCCGGATGAGGCTGCTCTTTTGCCAGCTTCATGACCACCGCTTCCCCGCCTCTTAAAATATCTTCCGATTTTTCCGTCAGCTTTACCACCGCATACTCGTCGTCGGTCATGGCCAGATAATGATGTATCAGCAAATGATTCAGCACCTGCCGCAGCCTGGGAGAAGGCACCTTTGCACATCCGCCGTAAAAAGGGTTTTCATCCATGCGGTAGCTTCGGATTTTCGCCGTATTCGCCCCGTGGACCGTGTCCAGAATCACATTGATTCCGTATCTCTGGCGGCAGCTTTCCACACACCCCACAAGGCTCTTTGCAATTTCCGTCACATCCGTGTTTTCAAACTGGCTGAGGCAGTTGGAGCAGTTCCCGCAATAATTTTCCCTGTATTCCCCGAAATATCTTAGTATGTAATCCCGCAGGCATTCATTGGTAAAACAGTAAAAGGTCATTTTCCGCAGCCTTTCCCTGTCCCTTTCCATCACAAGCTGCCGCAGCCCTGCGTCCAGCTCCTGATTATCCTGATTATTCTCGATAAAAAACTGATTGGTGGTCACGTCCTTACCGCTGTACAGCAAAATACACTCGGCCGGCTGCCCGTCCCGCCCGGCCCTTCCGGCTTCCTGATAATAGGATTCCAGATTTTTCGGCATCCCGAAATGAAGCACGAATCTCACATTGGATTTGTCAATTCCCATGCCGAACGCATTGGTAGCCACCATGACAGGCTTTTTATCGTAAATAAAATCCTCCTGATTGCCTTTTCTCTCCTCGTCGGAAAGCCCGGCGTGATACCTTGTGACCGGAAAGCCTTCCCCGGCCAGCCGCTCGCAGACCTCCTCCACGTTTTTCCGCGTCAGACAGTAAATGATTCCCGCATCCCCCGGGTGGCATTCCAGATAATTTTTTACCGCGCCGTATCTGTCCTTTACCGACTGTACGCCGAAATACAGGTTTTTCCGGTCAAAACCTGTGGTAATCATGGCCGGATTTTGAAGCGCCAGAAGGTCGATAATATCCTCTTTTACCTCCTTTGTCGCCGTGGCGGTAAAGGCCGCCACAACCGGCCGCACCGGCAGAGTATCGATAAAATTTATGATTTTCAGATAGCCGGGGCGGAAATCCTGCCCCCACTGAGAAACACAGTGGGCCTCGTCAACCGCCACCATTGCAATGTTTGCATTTTGGGCAAAATCCAGAAATTCCGATGCAACAAGCCGCTCCGGCGCCACGTAAATAATCGGATACCGCCCTTCCTTCGCAAGAAAAAGGGCTTTCCTGTACTGTCCCGGCGTCAGGGAGCTGTTTAAATACGCCGCATGGATTCCCGCCTGATTTAAACCTTCCACCTGGTCCTTCATAAGGGAAATAAGCGGGGAGATTACCAGAGTGACCGCCCCTTTGCGCATCTTTCCCGGCTTTTCATCAGCCCCGTGCCCGCAGGGCGCATCTTCGCTCATTTCTCCGCTGTCCTCTGCACCTGCTTCGCGCATTAATAGCGCCGGTAGCTGGTAGCAGATAGACTTTCCCGCGCCGGTAGGCATAATTCCCAGCACGTCCCTTCCCTCCAAAATGCTGTCGATTAAATATTCCTGTCCTTCCCGGAAGGAATCATAGCCGAAGTATTGCTTTAAAAGCTGATATTTATCCATGTGCTTATGGCTCTCCTGTTACATTTTCAGTACCAATGTTAACACGAATAAAAAGCGATGTCACGTTTTAAAATAATAATTGGACTTCTAGTCCATTTCCATTGAAAAAATATCCTTTCCCGGTTAAAATAATTATAAGAAATCATTGAAAGCGGTGAAAGTATGTTAACCCCATGGATAGATACTATGACGCCTTGTCTAAAGGATGCCGAAACCGGAGAAATTGTTGACACAGAAGTCATACGTATAAGGAGAAGTTCTTTTCTTCGGAAATATAACAGAAAAAACGGATGGTATGTAAACTGGAATGAATTGCTCAAAGAAAACGAAATCTATGCACTGGTTATTCACGGAAGCGTGAATATACAGGGATTATTAGCAGTTCGCCCCGATGTAAGTATGGCGTCGGCATTTGTCACATGGATGTGTGCTGCACCGGAAAACAATCCGGAAATGACATTGCAAAAGAAATATGAAGGTGTCGGCGGACATTTATTCGCCATTGCTGCACAGTGTTCCTTCAATTACGGCTTTGAAGGCGCCATTTCCGGCTTTGCAGCTGACCGGAAATTGATGGAACATTATTGCAAAGTCTTTGATGCCGAACCGATTTGCATGCTTCATCCCTATCAGATTTTCATATCAGAAGCTGGCGGCGCACGGATTAAGGAGGTTTACGATTATGAATGGACAGATGAAATCATATAATTCCACTGTTTTAGCCGGTCCCTATTTCAAAGCGGATATCCCTGATATTCAGATTGATTACAGAGGCTTAACCGCATTTGCCCGAAATAAAGGGTGCAAGGTATGCGATTTAACAGATGAAGAAAAAAACTGTTTTATCACAAATGCCGACATGACTGTCGTTAGAAAATATGCAATTAAGCCTTAAATAATACTGTATTTTCTATCTGACTCAAAATCTCGGGGGAAATGACTTCCCCCGGGATTTTGTCATCGTGTGCCTGACAGCGCACGTTTCCCCTCTTATTTTATGGTACAGGTATCGCATACCTACGCCGGAAAGACTATTACCACCTTAAACAAATCCCCGTCAATCTCCACCGAGAGCTTCCCTCCCTGCAGCTCCACAAAGCTTCTTGCAATGGCAAGCCCAAGCCCGCTCCCTTCCGTATTTCTTGCGCTGTCGCCTCTCACAAACCGCTCCGTCAACTCCTCAGGCTGGATATTCAGCTCGTTTGCCGACATATTTTTCAGCTCGATTACGATTCCCTTTTCCGTCTTATCCGCATTCACATAGACTCTGGTGTGGGGCATGGCGTATTTGATGATATTCACATAAAGATTCTCAAATATCCGGTAGGTTTTCTGGCTGTCAAGCTGCAGCGTCACCTTTTCCTCCGGCATGCGGAACCGGAAAATCAAATCCGCCTCCTCCACCCTGTCCTCGTATTCCAGATAAACCTGGCGCATCAGATTGCAGATATCCACCTCCACAAGATTCAGCGTGACGTTTCCGCTGCTGGCCTTGCTGACCTCAAATAAATCCTCTATCAGAAACTTCAGTCTCTCGGATTTCCTTTTCAGCACTCCCAGGTATTCCTTCCGAACCTCCGGCGCAAGATTGTCATCCTCTAAAAGCTCGATATAAGTGGTTATCGCCGTAAGGGGTGTTTTCAAATCATGGGAAACATTGGTTATCAGCTCCGTCTTCATCCTCTGGCTTCTTACCTCCTTGTCCACCGCCGCCTTAAAGCCGTTTTGAATTTTGGAAAGCTCCTCCTTGTAGGATTCAAAGATTCCCCAGTCCTCCGAGAGCTCTGTCTGCAGATTGCCCTCCGCAATGGAGCGTGTGGCCACAAACAGCTTCCGGTACTGTCCCTGGATTTTATTTACATACTTTTTAATCACAAAATAAGCCGCAAAGGTATAAATAATCAGCGCCGCATAACCGCCCACCCACATGGTGCATGCCGCGGCAAGAACCACGAAGTTGAGTGCAAGAAGCTTGATAATTGTTTTTTCGGTTTTTCCTCCCAAATCCACATGGAGAACCTCTTCCTTAAGACGGCTGGTTCTTTTCCTGCATCCTCCCACTACCCGGCGCACAAACATCACGATAAGGCTTCTCTGCCGTATAAATTCCCTTACTCCTATATCAAACACCTCCCCAAACGAGGTTATCAGGTAGTACCAGATGCCGAAAAACAGAAACATCACAGCCGCGTTAATGGTTTTGGTGAGCAGCGGATAAAAAGACTGTGGGACAAAACCCATATATTTTCCGTAAATCTCCGGGAAATATCCGCCGTTTGTCAAATATACCAGCTGGATAACAAAATAAATACAGGCGCCGAACACCACAAATACAGCCGTCAGGGTAACCTCCAGATGCACCTGGAAAGAAGGGAGCCGGTGAAGGCAGTATCGCCTGATTCTGGTGCAGGCAAGAGCCATTATCCCCAAAATGATAAGAAGCACCCAGTAAATCCCCGGCGTTCCGGCCTCATAATAGGCGTTTTGTACCTCCCACCTGTATTGAATGCCAAACCTGTCTCCAAATTTTCCGTTTTGCACCATTTTCAGCATGTTTTCCTTCTGTCTGGCGGTAAGGGCATAGATAAAGGTCATATTTTTCGGTCTGTCGTTTACATGCACCACCAGTTTTTCCGGCGTCCCGTCCTCCCCGTAAAAATAAACCGTATTCTGATATTGAAGAATATTAATGGCCGCGTCCGCAAAGCTGCCTCTCAGCCACTTATTCACCATGGCGCTCTGCACCTTCTTTAAAAGCTCGTCGGAATTTTCATCCCTCACCGATATATTGGAGACAGAACCCGCTTCGTCATAGCTCATCATCACATAATAAACATAGTCCTTCCCTGTGTTTTCGGATTCTCCGCTTCCCCTGCTTTCATAAAGCGCATCAATGCTTCTGCCGGTGTTTTTTATCATCTCGCCTGTTTCATGGTCAATGACACAGTAATCCACATATTGGGTAAAATTTCCAAGAACACTGTTTTCCCAATCCTCGAAAACCTCCTCCATCACCCTGCCAAGCCGGGATTCCAGATATTCCCCGCTTACCTCTTCCTCCGGGTATATCAGTCCCTCCCTTCCCGTCTCCTCCTCTGAAATCTTACCGCTTTCCGTCGTCAGATACAAATCAGAATAAGGAACCTCCTCCTGCTGCGTCTTGTCCATCATCTGCTTGTTAAGGACAAGGTTCCCCTGATACAAATAAAATAAAAACTGGTCGCTTTTTAAATAATCCGAGTAATGGTAATCCGCCTGTTCTCCCATAGCCGGATAAAAGGCAAGAAATACCGCCGTGGCAGCCGCCACAAGAGCGCCCGCTAAAAGGAAACTGAACTTTTTACTGCTTGTCGATTTTGTATCCAACACCCCACACCACCTTTAAATATTTTGGTTCTCTCGGGTTTACCTCGATTTTTTCCCGAATTTTCCTGATATGCACCATAATCGTATCCGTATTGATTGCCTGCTCATTCCATACCCTCTCGTAAATTTCTTCCGCCGAAAATACCCGCCCCGGATTCTTCATGAGAAGCAGCAGTATTTTAAATTCCAGCGGCGTAAGCTTCACAGGCTTTCCGTCCACGGAAACCTCCACCGCCTCCTCGTTTAACTCAAGCCCGCCAATCACATAAATCTTTTCATCCTGCTTTTTCTCCCCCAGGGCTTCAAGAAATTTTCCGTATCTGCGCAGATGGGAGTTTACCCGGGCAAGAAGCTCCATGGTGGTAAAGGGCTTCGTCACATAGTCGTCCGCGCCCATATTCAGCCCCATGATTTTATCCACCTCCTCTGACTTGGCGGAAAGCATGATAACCGGAATTTCACACTTCATTTCCCTAAGCCGCATGACCATGGTGATTCCGTCCATTCTCGGCATCATCACGTCCACAATGGCAAGATGAATTTCCTCCTGACGGATTTTTTCAAGCCCCTCCACGCCGTCAGCCGCCTGAAAAACGGTGTAGCCCTGATTTTTCAGATAAATTTCTATTCCCTCTCTGATTTCCTTATCGTCCTCCACAATTAATATGTGATATGCGTTCATAGCAATAAATCCTTTCCTTCCCCTCATATTTTAAATGCGGTAAATCATCTGCAGGTGATAAGGAATCCTTACCACATATTACAAGTATACCACATCTCTGTTTCTGCGGCCTCGTTTTTGCCCCTCTTTCATCCGCCTTACCAGAATGGCTTCCGCATAGGCCGCCAGCGCCCTCTTTGCAATTTCGCTTCCCCTGTATTCTTCCGCGGTCTTCCTTGCGCCCCGGCTTAAAATTTCCAGTTCCTTTTTCTCGAGAACATCCATAATCTTTTCTGCAAATTCCGTTTCTGACACTTCTGTCATATACCCGTTTTTCCCGTTGACTACCACATCCCTTACCCCTGTTGCCTTTACGGCAATGACAGGCGTGCCGGCAGCCATTGACTCAAGCAGTACGATTCCCTGAGTCTCCGACAGGGAGGTGAACAGAAAAGCGTCGGAAGCACGGCAGTAATTTTTTATCTCCTGATTCGGCGCCTTTCCCGCAAAAAGGATTTCATCCCCAAGCCCCAGTTTTTTTACCAGCTTTTTAAGCTCCCTCTCCTCGGGACCTTCCCCTATCAGCGCCAGCCGGAAATCCCCTCCCCGGCGTTCCTTCAGTATTTTCATGCTTCGCAGCAGAAATTCCAGATTTTTTTCCTTTGCCAGCCTTGCCACAACACAGAATAAATACTTTTTTTCTCCTGCAAGCTCCCTCCGCAGCAGCTTCGCCTTTTCTTCGTCCGGCAGATAGCTGCCTTTTAAAAGCCCTGTGGGCAAAACCCGCACTCTGCTCTTAATTCCCACTTCTTCCAGATAATTCTTCATAAGCGGCGTAGGCGCAAACACCATATCGCAGCTTTTCATGCATCTCCGCAGATAAAAGGGCATCGCTCCTTTAAAGGCGGACAGCCCCACATAATGAAGATACTGCTCATATCTGGTATGATAGGTAAACACCAGCGGCACGTGATATTTCCATGACAGATACCTCGCCGTATCCCCTATCATCATCGGCTGATGAACATGAATCAGGTCAAAATCCTCCTCCTTAAACCGCCGCTCGATTTCAGGGTCCAGACTGTTGGGTACGGAAAAACCGTCAGATTTCCTGCGGAAAAGCACCCCGAATCTCACCACGTCCTCCTCCGCCTCCTGCTCTTCATAATAAGGCGCAAAAACCACCGCCTGATGCCCCATTTCCCGAAGTCCCGCCGCCAGCCTTTCCACAGAAATGGGCACGCCGCCGATAAACGGCTTATAATTATTTGTCATCATTGCAATCTTCATAATCCCGCTCCTAAGTGTATTTGTAAATTCTTTTCTGCCATCCGTCCGCTCTAGTTCAGATAACTTATCACCGCGTCGCCAAGGAAATACCCGGCTCCCACAAAGAACAGATTCCACACGAAAATCCCCAGCGTCGAACTTACCGTATACTTTGCCAGATTCATCTTCGCCACCCCCGCCGGTATGGAAATCAGCGTCCTTATCATGGGAATCAGTTTGCTGATAAAAATACCGACGCTGCCCTTTTCCTTCACCCAGGAAAGTTTCTCCTCTATCACCGGCCTTTGCTTTGGAAATTTGTTTAAATACCTCTGCAAAAAAAGCTCGCCGCCTTTATATCCCAGCCAGTACAAAATAAGGCTTCCGGTGAGCCCCGCCGCCACCGTGATAATCAAAGCCGGTATAAAATGAATCTGTCCTTTCGCCGCCCAGATACCCGCAAGCGGCATAATTACTCCCGCCGGGAACCCCGGCAGGTTCAAATATTCCAGCAAAACTATCACAAAAATCCCGATTCCCCCGTATCTTGCAAAATACTCCATAATCACTTCCATCGTCATGTTCTTCACGCCCCTTCTTCCATCTTTTCCTGCAAAGCCCGCGCCTTGCGGCCACAGACTCCCTTTACAGCTCCTATCCTCATAACGAATCCTGTATTCATACTACTTCAAAAAACTAAATAAAATCCTGCGGGAAATCTTAAAAACTTCTAAAGATTATCGAAACAAACGCTGCCATGCTTCGCGCGCCTGGCATCCGTTACGTTTTTATAGAGCGAAAGCGCGGCAACACGTGCTTAAAAGCACGAAGAACCATTCCGGCTGACATCCTCTCTGACATATACTCTCACCGGAATCTGAAAATTGATTTCCGTGGATTAGAAGACAGCCTCCTTGCCATCTCCTCCAAACTATTGTACAATAAGGAAAATTCAGGTATTCGCGCAAAAATGTCCGGCTCCTTTCTCACAGGCGCCGGGCGGCGCAAAACGGAGAACTATGAAAAGACATAAACTGACCACAACCGTAATTATCATGCTGGGATTTCTTGCCGGGGCTCTCATCGGAACCCTGTGCCTTCTGCTTCCCGTAAGCCTGCGTCCGGGGCAGAAAATAGATTTTTTCGACGCTTTGTTTGTGGCAATGTCAAGCGTCTGCGTGACAGGGCTCTCCACCGTAAACATCGGCCAGACCTTTTCCGCTTTCGGACAGGTGGTGATTCTCTTTCTCATCCAGTTCGGCGGACTGGGAATCGTCACCTTTACCACCCTGATTTTATGTGTTTTCCACCGCAGAATCACCCTTTCCGACAGGATGCTGATTCAAAGCGCCTACAATCTGGACACCTTAACCGGCCTGGTAAAGCTGACTCTGCGGATTTTCAAAATCACGCTGATTCTTGAGGGCATCGGCGCTGTGGGCTATTTCTTTGTATTTATTCCCGAATTCGGAATCAGGGGAATCTGGTACGGCATTTTCCATGCGGTATCCGCCTTTTGCAACGCCGGCATCGACCTTCTGGGCGGTAACAGCTTCTGCGCCTACAGCGACAACATCATATTGAATCTGACCACAATTTTTTTAATTATAGTAAGCGGCCTCGGCTTCCCGGTATACTGGGAGCTGGCAAGAAGCCTTTTTCCCGGCCGGTTTCAAAAAGAAGGCGGCTATACCCGAAAGCTCAATCTCCACACAAGGCTCGTCATCATTGCCACTTCGTCCCTGATTGTGACCGGCACTGTTCTGACGCTCCTTTTTGAATTTGACAATCCGGCAACCCTGGGTATTATGAGCTGGCCTGAAAAAATCATGGCGGCCCTTTTTCAATCCGTCACCTTAAGGACCGCCGGCTTTGCCACCATTTCACAGGAGCTTTTCCGGCCCGTCTCCTGCCTTGCTTATCTGGTATTAATGTTCATCGGCGGCTCCCCTGCCGGAACCGCGGGAGGCGTAAAGACAGTGACTATTATTTTACTGTTTGCCTCCATGTTTGCCAACATCCGCGGAAAAAAGGACGTCACCATCATGCACAGAAAAATAGCGGACGAGACCATCAGGCGGTGCGTGGCCATCGTCACTTTCAGCCTCTCCACCCTGCTGCTGCTCACAATGGCGCTTCTGGCAGTCCAGCAGAGCAATTTTCTGGATACGCTGTATGAGATGACCTCCGCAATCGCAACCGTGGGCCTGTCAAGAGGGTTAACCGGTTCCTTAAATCCGGTTGGAAAATTAATCGTTGCCCTGACCATGTACCTGGGGCGAATCGGCCCCATCACCCTTGCGCTGGCATTTAACAGCAACGCGCCGGCGGAGAATATTACCCATGCGGAGAGTAAGGTTATTATCGGATAGAATGAACAGACACAGAACCGCAGCGGAACTGGAATGGAGGAAATCAATGAAAAAGCATACGCAAAAGGAATACATCGTTATCGGACTTGGAAGATTCGGAACCAGCGTGGCAAAGCAGCTCGAGGCCAACGGCTGCAAGGTGCTTGCCATCGACAGGGATGAAAAGAAGATAAGGCAGATTGCAGAGTACGTGACCCTCGCCATGTGCGTGGACGTCACCAATGAGGAAGCCCTAAAGGAGCTGGGCGGACGGAATTTTAACGGCGCAATCATTTCCATCGGCCACGGCCTGGAGGCCGCTGTTCTGGCGTCTATCTGGGCAAAGGAACAGGGAATCGACCTGGTGATTGCAAAGGCCTACGACGAAACACAGGGAAAAATACTCACCAAAATCGGCGTTGACGAGATTGTCCATCCCGAAAAGGAAAGGGGCGTCCATCTCGCAAACGCCCTTGCCTTCAACAACCTCTTTGACGCAATCGAGCTTACCAGCGAATATTCCATTGCGGATATCGATATCCTTGGCAGCTGGATTGGGAAAAGTCTGAAAGAACTGAATCTGCGTAAAAAGTACGGCGTGAACGTGGTTGCCATCAGGCGGGGCGGCGCCCTTGTCATCAACCCGGACGCAGACGACCCTGTACAGAAGAACGATATTTTTGTGCTCCTCGGGCTGAACAATACATTAAAGAGAATTGCAAGCATGTAGCGTTATTCTATGGAAACAAACGCCACCCGAAAACGGGTGGCGAAATATATCAGGCCTATTGACCGGTCTGCATCTATGTCCGGCATCTCTCTAATAATTATTTCCGTTTTCTCTCCCGCTTGTTTCCTGCGTATTGCGCGCTAAAATAATAGGTGTATACTTTTCCACTAACCTCTGCGTAATTTCCTCACCCTTCCTCATCAATTCTGCCTGCTTCATCCCCCACTCGGCAGCCGCTTTGTTATCTTCCGGTTTTTCACTTAAAATCATCCTCTCAGACATGTCAGCACCTCCTAACGGTCTTCATAGATAATATTTGCTTCATAACAATTTGAAAGAAAATAAGATACTGCTTTCTGATAATCACGCAGACCGCTTCCCTCATTATGGACACTGACTGCATGATTATAAATTCCTATCGCTTTATGACGGTTATAGCTATCCCTTTTTACCAGATATGAAATGTTTCCTAAATTTGTAACTACCACCATCATCTTAACCGTTCCGTTGCCCAGAAAAAACTTTATATCTTCCAGTGAAAATTTTGACAGGGAAGGATGGTTATGGAGCACAATAACAATACAATCAAAAGAGGCTGTTATCAGATGATATGCCACGGTATTCATACAAGGGTCAACTAGAATGTTCATCCCCCAACGCAACCCCCATAAACACCTTACCTTCGGCAATCAGTTTCCTGTAATCAAGGCTGTAAGTAAGCGCAACCTCATTGGAATGATTATCATTTTTGGAGACCGTCAGTACTTCCTTCGCCAATTCCCGTAACATCAAATATTCACTTTCAGGTATCTCTTTATATCTGACCAACGGTACTTTTTCAATAGCCTCATCAGTAATCATAATTTTATGGTCACGTTTCTTTGCCATTTCCAATTCATTTTGAAATATTTTTTCCTCATCTGAAGCCATCTATAATCACCTTCTTTTCCTTATTATATCAAAATTTTAAAAAAATTACTATTCCCCTTTTACTACCGTCACGGTAATCAATTTTCAGATTCCGGCAAAATTGATACTGGCAGGCGTTCAAGGCTCCCCGCATCGCAACAGGGCAAATACACCGAAAACACAGTCCGCCCGTCCGGCCGGCCCGCAGCTTTGATGTATCCGCCCTGTTCTCTCACAATCTCTCTCGCCAGATACAGTCCAAGCCCCACGCCCGCCTGCTGCCCTGCCGCTTCTCCCCGGTAAAACCTCCTGAAAATCTTCGGGTATTCCTTTTCAGGAATCTGCGGTCCCTCGTTTACCACATCAATCCGCACATAAATCTCACCCTCCATAAGGCAGGTGGTGATTGCGCTGTCCCTGTTTCCATATTTCACCGCATTGTCCAGCAGATTATAAAAAACCTCCTCCGTCCATTTCCGGTCAAATACGGCGGTAAGCTTCTGATTGCCGGAAAGCCGGATATCGTTTCCGTTTTCTTTTGCTTTTAAGGTAATCTGGTCGATTGCGCCAAGCAGCGCCGGAAGCACGGGCTGCTTTACAGGCTGCAGCTTTATAATTCCCGTTTCAAGGCGGGAGAGCTTTCCAAAGCTTTCTCCCAGCCAGGCAAGCTTTTCCGCCTGCCGGGCGATGCTCTTTGCAAAGGCCTGCCGCTCCCCGGCGGAAAGCTCCGTATCCTCCAGAAATCCGCTGTACAGCCGGATATTGGCAATGGGAGTATTCATCTGATGCACCAAATCGCTGATGGCGCTTCCAAGCTCCTCCTTCTGCCGCCGCTCCCTTTCCTCATAAGAGCAGAGTATTCCATACAGCTGGAAAATACCGTGCTGAAACTTCCCTAAAAGAGTATCCCCGGCTTCTGAAAACTCCGTCGGCTTCTTATGGTGAATCAGTCCTTCAATCACATCGTTTACCTGCTCCATTACCAGCCGCACTCTTTGTGTCAGCCTGTGACAGCGCCAGAGCGCCGCTGCAAGACAAATGCACAATAACAAAAGAACCGCAGCCAATAGCCAGACGGAAAACTGCGCGCCCCGTCCGCCGGCCTGTCCGCATAATATATTCATCCTCCCCCAAAAGTCTTCCGTTGCCAATCCTACGCCGCTACTCATGCCCGTCGCTCCATTTATACCCAATCCCGAACACTGTGCAAATATACTCGGGATTTCTGGCGTCCTTCTCCACCTTCTCGCGCAGGCGGCTGATATTTACTTTAAGCGTCCGCTCATCCACATAATTTTCATAGGCGTCCCACACCTGCTCAAGCAAGGCTTCCCTTGTCAGCACCTGATTGCGGTGCTTCAAGAATACCTCCAAAAGCCGTCTCTCCGTTCCGGTAAGCTTCACGCTCTGTCCGCTTCGCAAAAGCTCCTTTTCCGAAAACCTGTAAACCAGTTCGCCGTGACAGTAGACATTTCCGTTACCCGTTCCCGCCCGCCGCAGCACGGCGGCAATCCTCCGGCGCAGGAGCACGGTGGAAAAGGGCTTGGTGACATAATCGTCGCAGCCCAAATCAAAGCTTTTCACCGCATCCTCCTCCCTGTCCCTGGCCGTCAGCACAATCACAGGCACTCCGCCCGCCCGGAACTGTGAAAGAAGCTCCCGGCCGTCGCCGTCCGGCAGATTCAGGTCGAGAATGACAAGGCGGAGCCGCTCATGCCACGCCCGCCTTGCCTCCTCAAGGCTTCCCGCCTCTCTCACCAGATACCCTTCCTTTCTCAGGGCAAAAGCGATTCCGCGCCGCAAAAGTTCATCGTCCTCCACTACCAGAAGTTCTGTCGGCATCTGTTTTCCCCCCAGTCGTTTTTCCTGCTGATTTCCTTTCCATATCCCCGCCTGCAGCCCTGTCCCTGTCAGAGCTTTGGCAGCCGCTTTCGTTTATTTTACTCAATCTCCCGCAGTCTTTCAACAATGGATTTTCTGTTTAAATTTTTTACCAATATGTCCGTTACCACAAGGGCAATTCCCGAAATCACCGTCGCCGCGCCCAAAGACGCCGCTATAAAAAGCGCCGGGGAAAAACCTGTAAACGTCCAGTCGCCCGCTACCATAAAGGCCAGGACGCCGCCTGCGGGAACCGCAAGAAGAACCGCCGGAAGGCAATATTTCATCGCTTCCTTAAAAAGCATCCCCTTAAGCTGCCTTACCGTCATTCCAATGGACTGCAGCGCCGCCAGCTCCCTGCGCCTTGCAAACACGTCGCTGGTCAGGGTGTTAATCACATTGGAAATCCCGATAATTCCCAGAAGAACCGTCAGGAAAAGCCCGCCAAAGGTCATGGTGTTTTTGTTATACTGCGCGTCGCTTCTGGTCACATAGCGGGATTCCATCATAAGCTGGGTGTTGTGCTCCCTGGCGAGAATTCCCTGAACCTGCCCGTTCTGCTCCTTTGTGAATTCCGTCTCTCCCATAATCTGTAAAGAGGCAATCCGCTTTTCATAATTTGAATAAATCTCACGGAACATGGTATCCGGTATTATCACGCTGCTGAAATCGATATCCGCTGTCCCGAAAGGGTCAGTGCGCTCCACCACAGCCATCACCTTTACCTGACGGCTTACATAGCTTTCCGTCCCGTCATCCCAGAATTTCAGTGTGAGCTCCTCCCCGGCGTGAAGCTGCTTTTCCCTCCATTCCTTACCGGACAATCCCTGATTGGTCTGCATTTCCTGCCAGACGATATACTCGCCCGTGGCAAACTCCTCCGGGTTCAATTCCCCCTCCAGTATCTGCAGATAGGGCATGTTTTTCATAAGCCGGCCCGCCGGAAGTCCCAAAACCTCCAGAAAAACGTCCGTCTCGCTGAAATTCATTTTCTCCAACTCCTCGTAATAGATTTCCCCGTACTCCGGGCAGCCCTTCATTGCTTCGCGCCATTCCTCAAGCCTTCCCTCCAGCTTTACCCTTCCGAGGGAATGCAGGTATTGCCGGCCTCCCTCATATTCTATATAGTCAGGCAGGGTTCTTGCCCTGTAAATCACATCGACGCCGCTTACAAAAGGAAGCGCCCCGATTTCTTCTGCAAGACTTTCGCTCATCGGCTCATAAGGCTCCTCGCCCAACTGCCATTTACTGCTCTTATGCAAAATCCGCCCCTGCTCCTGATTATAACGGGCCACCATCTTATCTACGGAATAGCCAAGGGTGGCGTTGCTCACCACCACAAAGATAATAATACTTAAGGTGAGAGACAATATGGTAAAAATATTTCTTTTCTTCCCCGGCTCAAACCGGGCGGCCTCCACAGGGGAAACGGAACATGCCGTTTTCATAGCGGTTCCGGCGCTGATTCTGATAGTGAGCCAGGCAAATCCGGCTCCTAAAAGCAGTATGGGAATCACCGGCGGCGCTTCATAAAACTGTCCGTACACCGTATGGCTCATCACCCCCGGCCCCAGCAGATTTCCAATCAGATAGCCAATCCCGTCTCCTGCGCAAATGCCAATTACTCCCAGCCTGCGTATCTGAATCAGCAGAATTTTTTTCAGTTGCCCGGGCGTTGTCCCGATGGTTTTTATCATACCGAACCAGCGGATATCCGCCGCCACCGAAATATAAAAAATATTGTAAATCAGGAAATAGCCGCCAAGCATCAGCAGGCACACCAGCAGAAAAGCCGGAAAGACCCCTATCAGCGTACCTGTTAAGTCCGTGGTATATTTGGTCTGTATGCCCCCGCATCCCGCCGCCCGGGAAACCTCCCTCAGCTTTTCCACCACGTCCGACTTCATCATAAGGGGATTTAAATTGTTCAGATGGATATACACCTGCCCTTCCCGCTCTAGTATGGACGGATTGTGCTCCCTGATAAAATCCTCCGTGGTGTAAATCTCATCATAAACGTTTTCCAGACTGACCAGTGGATTCTTAAAATACCCGCAAACGGTAAAATCAAAGTCCTTTTCTTCCATCTCATGGGGCTGTTCCTCCCCGGCCACCTTCATTTTGAGAGTAATCCTTTTGCCCAGTGGGCTGCCTGCTACACTGTCAGTTCCGCTGCCTGTCATGCTGTCGGTTCCGCCGCCCGCCGCAGTCATACCGTCCTGCGCGCTACCTGCCGCCCCGCCAGCTGCGCCTGTCAGCCCAAGCCGCCTTACCATGGCGTCGGAAATCAGGATTTCTCCCGCCTCTTTCGGGTAATGCCCCTCGATTAATTTTACAAAATTGTGCTCCAAATAGCTTTCCTCCGGCGCAAGAAGCCAGACCTCAATGCCTGCAAACTCCTCGTTTAAAAGAGGAGAGCTGCTGCATTTCTTTGTGTAATCGGCGTATGCCACCTGCGGCAGCTCCCGAATCTTTTCAAGATGCTCCTTACCTGCCGAAAGAGCGCCCTCACAGCCGGGGCCGGGCGCAGACTCCCCATAATTTACGATAGTACTGACCCAGCTGATACCCACCGTAAAAATCGCCGTAATCAGAATCGTGGTAAGGACAATGGCCAGAACCGCCACCCTGTTCCTTGTTTTATGCGCATAGTAATTGTCCATCGCCAGCTCGCTTACGGCTTCCTTGTTGTTATTGCGGAAAATCCGGCGGACGGCTCTCTGCTCGTACGCTTTCATTTCCTTTCCCTCTTTATTTCGTCCCATGAGCCTGTCCTCCCACGATTCTTCCGTCCTCCAAATGAATGATTCTGTCCGCCAACTGAGCGATTTCCTCGTTATGTGTAATCATCAGAATGGTCTGATGAAATTCCCTTCCGCTCCTGTGCAAAAGTCCCATAACCTCCGCGCTGGTTCTGGAATCCAGATTTCCCGTAGGCTCGTCCGCCAGAATAATGGCCGGCTTTCCCGCCAGCGCCCTTGCAATGGCAACCCTCTGCTGCTGTCCTCCTGAAAGCTGGTTGGGTCTGCGCCCTTTTTTGTCCTCCAGCCCAAGGAGCTTTAATATCATATCAATATAGGCCTCGTCCGGGCGGTTCCCGTCAAGGCGGATTGGCAGAGTTACATTTTTGTAAACGTCAGACGCCGCCAGCAAATTATAATTTTGAAAGATAAAGCCGATTTTTCTCCTGCGGAAGACCGTCTGCTCCTCATCCTTCATCTTAAGCACATCCATGCCGTCGATGATAACCTCTCCCTCGTCCGCATAATCAAGGCCGCCTAAAAGGTGCAGCAGCGTGCTTTTCCCGCTTCCGCTGGTTCCCACAATGGCCACAAACTCCCCTTCCTGCACCGACAGGCTGATACCGTCCACCGCCTTTACCAGACTTTCTCCGCTCCCGTAATATTTTTTCAAATTTCTCGCTATCAGAATTTCCCTTGTTTTTTCCATGACTCCTCTCATCCTTTCCTTATCTGTTTCTGCCTGATTCTATTTTAACGGAAAGAGGTTACAGACTGGTAACAAACGCTTATGCTTATTGTAACAAACGCTGACGCTTATTGTAACAAACGCTTATTATAACAAAAAGTCTGACTCCCGTAAAAAGAATCAGACTTCCGTTATGTTTTCGCTATCCCGCGGCGGTTCTTTTGCTATGTAGTTTGCGGCGTGGCGGACGGGCTTGCGCTTGCCGACGGCGTGGGAGCCGCAGCCTTTCCCAGAGAGGTCTTTATGGCATTTAACAAAACCATGGAGGTATATTTGTTATCATCCGAATAGGTGATGTTATCCAGCGACTGATTTTTCAGAATCTGATTCGCCAAATCGTCAAAGGAGGGCTCTAACAGAGGAAACATGGTCGCCACCGCCTCATCCAGATTTACGATGCGGATATCATTGATGTTGGTTTCATCCACCGTCACTTCCACATCCACCGCATTGTCGCTTAAAACCAGCGACGTGGTGTAAATGCCGGGTACATAGGAGGGAGCAGGCGCTTCCACCGCATTATTTTCCTTCTTATCTTTCGGTACAAACATAATAATGAGAAGAACGATAAACAATATTCCCAGCAGGGCAAAGATGCCGGTGTATATTAATTCTTTCAGATGAAGTACAACAATTTTGGTTTTGGAGCTCATAGGTTATCCCCGATACATTCTTTTTACTATAGTATTAATTAGGGATGGGAATTATGACTTTGAGGAGAAGATTTTCTTTCTGCCTCTGAAAAAGGCGTCAAAACTTTTAATAAATTCTTTATACAATTTTTCTTTATTTTGCGTAAAAAACATGTTATTGTCAATTTAATCTTAAAATTTCCCGGAAATTCTAATATATAGTTGCAAGCTTCATCAGGGCCGATTCGCCCGTATTTCCAATGAGATAGAACGATAACAGATTACAGGGAGGAAGAATGGGAAAAAAGAATAACGTTATGTGCAGTTATCTTGAAAAGCCGGAGCATTTTGCCGACTTTATCAACGGAAGTCTGTATCAGGGCAGGCAGGTACTTCATCCGTCGCAGGTGAAGGAGCGGCAGACCGTATATTCCAGAGAGGACAAAGCAAGAGACGTTCTGAAAATGGTCTGCCAGAAGGACAGTTATATTCTGATTGGGGTGGAGGCACAGGAATCAGTCCACTATGCCATGCCCGTCCGCTGCATGGAATATGACGTCCTGGAATACAAAAAGCAGCTTGGCGAGCTGAGCGCAAAATATGAGCAAATCCGAAAGCTGCAAAAGCAGTCAAATTTGCAGGAAGAGCCGGCACCAGCTATGAGCTCTGCAGAATTTCTTTCAGGGATGAGAAAAGAGGATAAGCTAAATCCCGTCACTACGATTGTATTTTTTCACGGTATTGGCGAATATGACGGTTGCGTAAATCTCCACGATATGTTAAACTTTGAAAAAGAAAACGAAATTTTCAAACAGTTCATTTCAAATTATCATATAAATCTGGTGACATTGCAGGATTTAAATGAGAACTATTTTCAAACAGGAATCCGCGAGCTTATCGGCTTCATAAAACGAAGTACAAATAAGGACGCGCTCAGAAAATACTGCTCGGAAAATGAACAGAGAATAATGGAAATGGACGAGGATACCTTTGACACTGTCAATACGATGATTGACTGGCCGTATCTTATCACACTCAGAAATAAAAACAGGGAAGGAGACAAAATAACCATGTGTCAGGCAGTAAAGGAATGGGAAGAGGAACTTTTAGCAAAGGGAGAGGAAAAAGGAAGGGAACAAGGCATTGAAGCTCTGGTATTGGACTATCTGGAGGAAGGCTTTACAGATACCCGGATTATGGAAAAACTGCAGAAGCGTTTTGGCCTTGATGCTGCGTCGGCTCAAAAGTATTTTATAAAATACGCCTCCGGGCAGGAAAATGTCTGATTTCCGCCAATATTCCGGGGGAAATATCCAATTATATTTCCCCCGGAACTTCCATACATAACGCGTACAACAGCGTTTTTAAATTTACTGCAGCCCCTCAATCTCCTCCATCCACACCCTCACGCAGGCGTCCGACGGCATCCGCAAATCCCCTCTGGGAGAAAGCGCAACGCTTCCCACTTTCGGGCCGTCGGGCAGGCAGGAACGCTTGAACTGCTGGGAGAAAAATCTTCTGTAAAAGACCTTCATCCACTTCAAAATCACACTGTCCTCATAGCAGCCTGCGAAGGATACCTTTGCAATCCGGTAAATTTTCTCCGGCGCAAAGCCGCACCGCAGCATGTAGTACAGGAAAAAGTCGTGAAGCTCGTAAGGCCCCACCAGGTCCTCGGTTTTCTGGGCAATGGCTCCATCCACAGGAGGCAGAAGCTCCGGGCTCACCGGCGTGTCCAGAACGTCCAGAAGCACCTTTTCAAGCTTGCTGTTTTCGCAGGTATCCGCATAATATTTTACCAGATGGCGCACCAGCGTCTTGGGAACCCCGGCATTCACCCCATACATGGACATATGGTCGCCGTTGTAGGTGGCCCACCCCAGGGCAAGCTCCGACATATCCCCAGTGCCCACCACCAGAGCGTTTTCCTGATTGGCAATGTCCATCAGCACCTGCGTCCGCTCCCTTGCCTGAGCATTCTCATAGGCGACGTCATGATTTTGCATTTCCTGACCGATATCCCGGAAATGAACCGTAACCGCTTCCTTAATATTCACTTCCTTAAGCGTGACGCCCAGAGTCTGTGCCATCAGGCAGGCGTTCGCATAGGTTCTGTCCGTGGTGCCGAAACAGGGCATAGTAACCGCCACGATATTTTTCCGTGAGAGCTTCAGCATATCAAAGCACCTCACTGTCACCAGCAGCGCCAGCGTGGAGTCAAGTCCGCCGGAAACGCCCACCACCGCTTTTTTACAGCCTGTGTGCTCCAGTCTTTTTTTCAGCCCCATGGACTGAATCATTAAAATTTCATTACACCTGCTGTCCCGCTCGCTTTTATCGGAGGGGACGAAGGGCATAGCCGGAAAAGCTCTTTCCAGCTTTGTTTCCTCCTTCTTTAAGGAAAAAGGAATTTCCATATAAGAGGAATCAGGCCCGCAGGAAAAAGTATTCATCCGCCTGCGCTCCATGCGCAGCTTATTGATATCGATATCCCCGTATAAAATCTGGCTTTCAAACCGCTTGCTCTGCGCCAGCACGGTTCCATATTCCGCAATGATATCATGTCCTCCAAAGACCAAATCCTGAGTGGATTCCCCCTCGCCGCCGCTGCAGTAGACATACCCCGCAATCAGCCTGGCGCTGGCGGACTTCACCAGCATTTCCCGGTAAGCGTCTTTTCCGATGGTTTCATTGGAGGCGGACAGATTCACCAAAAGCGTTGCCCCTGCCATGGCATGGGAAACCGCCGGCCCGTCGGGCATCCAGATATCCTCGCATATCTCGCACCCGACCGCAAGCCCCTCCATTTCCCGGGCCTTAAGAAGCACATTGCAGCCAAAAGGGATTTTCTTTCCGTCAAAATCAGCAAAGACCGCTTCCCTGTTCCCCGGATAAAAATGGCGGGCTTCATAAAATTCCCCGTAAGAAGGGATAAAAGCCTTTGGAATAAAGCAAAGCACTTCGCCGTCAGCCACAGCAGCCGCCACATTGTAAAGCTTCCCCTTAAACTCAAAAGGCAGCCCCACAAACACCAGAGCGCCTTTTCCCGCAGTAAACCCGGCAATCTCCGCCAGCGTTTTTTTACATGCGTCAAGGAGCCTCTCCTGCAAAAACAAATCGCCGCAGGTGTAACCGCTGATGCAAAGCTCCGGGAACACAATCACTCTGGCTCCCTTTTCAAACGCCTCCTCGATTCCCAGACAAATCTGCTCTCCGTTATAAACGGCATCCGCCACCCTTACCTTTGGCGTAACCGCCGCTGTCTTAATAAATCCATGCTTCATACATTATTCCCTCATAATCGCACATTACCTACATTTTGTCAGCAATTCCTTCAGCTCCTCCACCGTAAACACATAGGCGGTATTACAGAAATGGCATTTCACCTCAATCTCCTTGCCTTCCGCAATCATCTCGCCGATTTCCTTTCTGCCGATGCTGATAATAGCCTTTTCCACCCTTTTCTTATCGCAGTTACAGTAAAAATGCGCCGGAATGGTATCCACAATTTCCATGTCCAGCCCCCCAAAAAGAAGCCCCAGCATTTCCTCCGGCGTTTTTCCCGCATCCAATACGGAAGTCACCGACGGGATTTTTGCAAGATTTTCCTCAAGCCTTGCCACCACGCGCTCCTCCGTAAAGGGCATCAGCTGTACGATAAACCCGCCGGCCTGCTTTACCGTATTATTTTTTTCCATCAGGACGCCTAACCCTACGCTGGAGGGCACCTGCTCCGAGGTGGCAAAATAGTAAGTGAGGTCTTCCGCAATCTCACCGGTCTGTAAATCAGTCTGCCCGCTGTAGGGCTCTTTTAATCCGATATCCTTGATAACCCGCAGAAACCCTCTGCCCACCGCGCCGCCCACGTCCAGCTTGCCCTTAGGGCTTGGCGGCAGCATCACCAGGGGCTCGTTGGCGTAGCCTTTCACATTTCCTCTGCCATCCGCCGTTACCGTCATCCCTTTTAAAGGGCCGTCTCCGCTGACTTGGAGAGTCAATAAATCCTCGTCGTTTTTCGCCATAACCCCCATCATCACCGCTCCAGTCATAAGCCGCCCGAGAGCCGCCGTCGCCACAGGGCTTGTGTTATGCGCTTTTCTTGCCTTTTCCACCAAATCCCGGGTAGTAGCGGCAAAAGCCCTTATCTGGGCGTTCGCCGCCGTTGCCCTGACAATATAATCCACCTTTTGTATCCTCCGTTTTTACTTCTGGCACTCTTTTGCCACCACATAAATTCTCTCGCTTTTTTCCGTGGGGTCCTTACGGGTGTCCGCATCCAGAAAAAGAACCGGCTCCATTCCGGCCTTCTCCACAAAGCTTTTCATCTCCGCAAGGGTATATCCCCTCTGAAAATGCGTTTCCGTAAAACGCCGGAACAGCTCCCCGTCCTCTCTCACAAATATGGTCAGGTCGTATTCGTTCAGCCGCTCCCCATCATGGTAATAATTTTCCCAGATAAAGCTGCATTCATCCCGGTTTTCGGCAATCACCGCATCGCCAATCACATGCTCATACTTATAAACGGTGTTAAAATCAAAAATAAACAGCCCGCCGGGATAGAGATAATTGTTCACAAGGGCAAAGGCATCCTCCACATCGCCGTCCTCAAGAAGATAATTGACGGAATCGCAAACGCAGACTACGGTTCCCACGGTACTGTACAAGTCCAGCTCCCGCATGTCCTGACAGAGGTAGAGGATTTCACTTCCCGAATTTTCCTTTTTTTCAAGGGCAACCCCGAGCATTTCCTCCGAATTGTCCACGCCAATCATATCAAAGCCCTTCCGGTACAAAAGCTCCGTCAGCGTTCCCGTGCCGCACCCCAAATCCAGAACCAGATTCCTTTCCGAGTCAAGCAACGCCCCGCGCTGCGCATCTTCTCCTTCTCCGGCGTCAGACATTTTGCTTTCCGCACCGCCGTCTTCTCCTGCGTCAGACGCTTTGCTCTCCGCACCGCCGCCTTCTCCTTCTCCGGCGCCAGGCGTTTCGCTCTCCGCAGCTCCCCGTACCGGCTTTGAAACTCCGTATTTCTCTATCGTCTCCGCCAGAAAATCCGCCCACTCGCCGTAAGGGGTCTCGTCCATAAAGATATCATACACTCCGGCAAAATCCGTATACGCTTCCAAAACTAATCTCCCAATTTCAGGGCAATGACAAAACCGACGGCAAAGGTCACCGCGCTGGTCAGTATGCCCACTATATTAATTGTCCCTGCATCGCCAAGCAAAAAGATTGCCACCGGGGACGCCACAATCAGCCCGATAATCGCCCAGTACACCTGAGCGGGGAATTTTTCAAAAAGAATTTCAATTATTTTTGCAATCAGGAAAATGCCCGCTACAACGCCAAGTCCCATGGGAATCAGGATTCCGAAGCCTTCAAGGATTCCCGCCATGTCAAAGGCGGCCAGAGCCGTGATAAAGTTTTTAATGGCGGACACAATAGGATTGTAATACCCCATAAGGAGCAGCATCATGGAACCGCTTACGCCGGGGATTACCATGGTCGCGGAAGCGATAACCCCCACCACAAACAGCTTGATAACCGACCAGAGACTGAAGCTTAAATCTGCGGCAGCCCCTTCCTTTTCGCCGATGGCGGCAAGCCCCACTACCAGAGCAAAAAAAAGGAGGCAGGGAATAATATAGCTTATTTTTACGCCCTTCCCTTTTATTTTCGTAAGGACAGCCGGAAGTCCGCCCACAATCAGCCCGATAAACAGACAGTTTGTCTGCAACGGAAAATACTTAAAGGCGGGCTCTATAATAAAAGACAGCCCGGCCAGAGCAATCCCAAGGCCAAGGAATATGGGAATCAGAAATTTCATGCTTTCCTTAAATTCCTTAAATAAATGTGTGAGACAGTGAATCAGCTTGTCATAGATTCCCATGGAAACCGCCATGGTTCCTCCGCTGACGCCGGGAATAATATTTGCAATCCCCATTACCATACCTTTTAAAAGATTCTTAATCATTACTTTCCTCCTGTAGATATTTTTCTAAAAATGCAACCAACGCCCGCATCTGCCCGTCTGTTCCGATGGTGATGCGCAGATAGTTGTCTATTCTCGGCCTGTTCCAGTGCCGCACGTAAATTCCGTTTTCCTTAAGAGCTGCAAAAATCCTGCCCGCCGGAATCTGCTTATGGGTGACAAACAAAAAATTGCTCATGGAATCTGCAAAAGAAAATCCCAGCCGGCTAAGCTCCGCCTTTGTCCACTCTCTGGTTTTTACGATTTTTCCCACGGTTTCCTTAAAATATGCGTCGTCAAGAACCGCCGCCGTTCCCATCTCAATCGCCGGCATATTCATGGTATAGGAATTAAAGGAAAATTTCACATCCTTCAGATAACCAATCAGCTTTTCATTCGCTATGGCATAGCCAACCCGAAGCCCGGCAAGTGCGCGGGATTTGGAAAAGGTCTGCACCACCATCAGGTTCTCGTATTTTTCAAGAAGGGGCAGCACGCTCCTTCCGCCAAAGTCCACATAGGCCTCATCGACAATCACTACGGAACCGGGATTTGCTGCAATGATTTCCTCAAACATTCCGATATCCTCAAAAACGCCGGTGGGCGCATTGGGATTGGGGATTACAATTCCCCCGTTAGGCGCAAAATAATCCTCTTTCTTTATGCGGAAATTTTCATCAAGGGGACATGTCCTGTACTGAATCCTGAAAACCTCCGCCCACACATCATAAAAAGAATAGGTGATATCAGGAAATAAAACCGGCTTTTCCCCGTTGAAAAAGGTCATAAAGGTCAGGGCAAGCACATCGTCGGAGCCTACTCCCGCAAAAACCTGCGACGGCTTAACATGATAATACTCCGCCAGGGCATTTACCAGCTTTTCCGCATTCATATCGGGATAAAGGCGAAGGCTTTCATAATCCGCCTGCCTTGCCGCTTCCCTTACCGCCGGCGATGGGGGATACGGACATTCGTTGGTATTCAGCTTAATCACATTGCTCTGCTTTGGCTGCTCCCCGGCCACATAAGGCGTTACCTTTCTTACATTTTCTTCCCATTTCATGAGTACTGCTCCTTATTTTAAGTTCCGCGGATATTCCACATTTTCTCTCTATGGTAACATTATCCTTCTGCTCCTGCAAGTCTTTCGATGTTAAAAATTTGTATCAGTTCTGCCATGCAAAGTTAAAACGGCATGGCCAAAGCCATGCCGCAAATTTTTTTACTTTTGATTTAAATCACGTACCGATTCTTTCTCAAGCAATTCCCCTTTAAAAATTATATTCTTATTTCCGCAGTTTTCATTCACCAAATCATAGAGCTGTTCAAAAATCTTTTCCGCCATTTTCTTTGCGGGCTGCAGATTCGTTGTCAGCTTGGGCTGGATGTAATCTCCGATTTCAATTCCGTCAAACCCTACCACGGAGATGTCCTCGGGAACTTTAAGCCCGGCCTCGAACAACGCCCGGTAGGCTCCCGCCGCTATGATATCCGTGGTGGCGTAAATCGCCGTGAAAGGTTCGCCCGACGCAAGAAGCCGCTGGGTAGCCAGATAACCGTCCGTCATGGAGTAATGCTCGACTCCTTCGGAATAGGAGTAACGCAGATTGGGATTATAGGTAATTCCATTATCCGCAAGCGCTTTCATATAACCGGCCATCCGAAGCTTCCCCATGGAAGACGCCTCCTCCTCCGCAGAGAGAATGGCAATCTCACGGTGTCCCTTCTTAATCAGATAATCCGTCATCTTATAGCTTTCCGCCATATCGTCCACAGTCACATGGGAATATTTTCGGGAATCCTCGTCGCCGTAAATGGACCCCACCGTACCTAAAATGAACGGAACGCTGATTTTATCAATCTGCCCTTCCGGGTGATAATAATTAAATCCCAGGAAAATAATTCCTTTCAGCCTCTTTTCCTTAATCAGCTCAAGCGCTATCGCTACTTCGTCTTCCTCGTAATCCACCTGCTGCAAAATCATTGTCCATTTATGCCTTTTGAGCTGAAAGTTCAGGACCTTTATAATATCGTTAAACAGCGGATTGGTAACTCCCCTCACCAGCACGGCAATGGCATTCGATTCGATTCTCTTTAAATTTCTGGCGCTGTTATTGGGGATATAACCATACTGGTCAATTGCATTCTGAATCTGCTCTCTCGTCTCCGGCCTGATATCCGGGTGATTGTTCAGGGCTCTGGATACTGTGCTGACCCCGACCCCGCAGATTCTTGCAATATCCTTAATTGTAATTTCCCCCATAATCATCCTCCCGGTTTTATTTTACAAATTTGTGAAAGCCCGACGCCTGAACGTTTGTACCGGCAAGCCTTCCCATCTGTTCATTCGCCGCCCGGGACTTTCATTGTATATATATTTTCAATACGCCCTGATGTAAATACTCTGATTTCATCAACGTCCATATCTGTCTCAATATACAGGTTTTCTTCTCCGTCTTTCTTATATGCATGAAAATGATATACCGATAATTCCCCTTTTTCATCATAATCATAGAAAACATCATGCATTTCGCTTTCAAAAAGCAGCCAGACCTCCAGATTTTTAAAGCTTTCCTGTCCGTTGGCAGGCATTACTGCTTCCTTCTGCATAGGAAGAATGGAATTTTCCCGAAGGTATACAGGCAGTTCTCCCAAATCAGGACAAACGGTAATGAAACGGCCTCCTTCAAGAATTTCCCTTGAGCCTGTGTCCAGCCACTTCCCCCCGGGAAGATAAACTTCATACTGTTCTCTGTCAAAGGGCGGCGCCACAAGAAGGCTTTCCCCCAGCATATACTGAAGCTGCCTGTCCCTTGCTGTCAAATCCTGCGGTTCTTCAAGAAGCATTGCCCGCAGCATGGGAACCGATTCTCTGCTGGAAGCACACGCCATACTGAAAAGATATGGGAGTAAATAATGTCTAATTTTATCATATTTTCTGAAAATGTCCAGTGTCCGGGCCGAATAATGCCATGGCTCCCGTTCCGTTTTCCCGTGAGCCCGCGATAAGGGCATAAAAAATCCCATCTCCACGGAACGCAGATATTCCTCGTCAGACGGACGGCATTCGTTCCCGTCAGCGTCCGTGCTGTAAAATCCGCCCATGTCAAATCCCCAGAACGCAACCCCCGAAAGCGCAAGGCTAAGACCGCCTCCCAAAATTGCCGCATGGTTATTTAACGCGCTGGAGGAATCCCCCGCCCACGCCGCCGGAATCCGGTGGGAGCCGGCAAATCCGCTCCTGCCCCATAAAAGGGGCATAATGCCTGTGCTTTTGCTGCTCTCCTGCATAAACCCGTAAATCGTTTCCGCATATAAGTATGTCAGCTTATTGTGCCCCTGAATTCCGCCCCGGCCGTCATAAAATACCGCATCCTCCGGTACTGCCTCGGAAAAATCCGTCTTGATAACAGACACCCCCATGGCAAGCACCTTCATCACGCGCTCCTTATACCACGCCAGAAATTCCGGGTTGGTAAAATCAAAACACGCCGCCTGAACTTCCGAGTCCGCCGTGGCGTAAAACCTGGCGGCGTCTCCGTTCCTGTCTTTTATAAAATACCCCTTTTTCTCTATTTCTTCAAAAGCCGGCGAATCCTCTCTCAGATACGGATAATTCCAGAGGCTGAGCCGCACGCCGCGCTCCTTCAGCCATGCAACCATTCCTGCCGGGTCCGGGAAACGCTCCTCATCCCACTCCCACAGACCGGAATTCTCCTTCTTCTGCCATCCGTCAATATGAATGACGTCAATGGGAATATCCTCCTTTTCCGCCCGAAGTACGACCTCCTCTATCTCACGCCTGCTCCGGTAGGAACATTTTGACATCCAGAACCCCAAAGCCCATTTGGGAATCATGGGGATTTTTCCCGTCATCTCTATATAGCCGGCAAGCAGCCCTTTATAGTCCCTGTCAGAACCGGCAAAGAACACATAGTCCAGCGCCCCGTCCTCGCAGCTCATGGAATAGCTCACCTGAGAGCCCGCGCCCATATCAAAAGCACTCCGGGTATAGGTATTAAGAAGCACCGCATACCCTCTGCTGCTGATAAAGAACGGATGCCCCTTATAAGAATCCTCCGAATTCGTACATAGCGCGTCCTTCTGCCAGCAGTTCAGCTTCTGCCCGCGCTTGTTCAGCCCGGTAAACTTTTCCCCGAATCCCCAGAAAGCCTCGTCAGAGTAAAGGTACATGCTCTCCCATACCCTGTTCCAGTTTCCTTCCTCATCAAAAGAATATCCGACCGGAAGATACTTCCACCTGTTGTCCACATTGGTATCAAAAATCTGCTCCCTAGTCAGGGCCTTTCCGTCAAAAAAGACGGACATTTCCCAATAAGCTTTCCTGAAACGAAGGGTCAGCCGCTCATTTCCATATTCATAATAATCCCCGCACTCTTTCAGCTCCGCTTCCCCCTCATCAGGGAAATCAAAAACCGGATTTCCTCCTTTTTCTGATTTCCCCGACGGAAACATCTGGAACCGGAACACGTCCCTGCGGGGGAAAGAGATTTTCACGTCCGCTTTCCTGCCTTTCCAGGTGTCCACCGTAAAGGTCAACCCGTTCTCCGCCCTGCAGTCTGCAATCCGCAGCAGAAAATCAAAATTGCCCTCAAATATTGTCCTTCTGAATCCTAACTGCGGATTGTATTCCACGTTCATGACAAACCTCCTGTTTTTTAACCTTTAACCGCTCCGGCAACGATACCTTCGATGATGTATTTCTGGCACATAAAGTAGAAGATAACAATAGGTATCAGCGCGATAACGATGGTAGCCATCAGATGGCCGTAGTCAATGGAGCCGTACCCGCTTCTCAAATACTGGATGGCAACCGGGATTGTTCTGTACTTTGTCCCGATAATCAGATAAGGAAGAAGGAAGTCGTTCCAAATCCACATCGCGTTCAGAATGGCGATTGTGATGGAAATCGGCTTTAACACCGGGAATACGACTCTTACAAACATGTTGAGAGGATTACAGCCGTCAATCAGTCCGGCTTCCTCAAGCTCTAAGGGAATTCCCTTGATAAATCCTGTAAACATAAATACTGCCATACTGGAGCCAAAGCCCAGGTACAGGACGTTGATTCCTATGAAATTGTCCAGATGGAGAACGTTTGCCGTCTTTGTCATGGTGTACATAACCATCTGGAAAGGAACTACCATACTTGCAATAAACATATAGTAAATTGCGGAAGTAATTTTATTTTTTACTCTGACAATGAACCATGCAATCATTGAGCAGAAAACAATAATCAGGATTACCGAAACCACCGTAATAAAGAGGGAATATCCGATACTGTCAAAAAAGTGGATTTTCGTAAGTCCCTCGGTATAGTTTTTCAGTCCTCTGAAGCTCTCCGCATTGGGCAGCTCAAAAGGCGTAGTGGAAATATACAGCTTGTTTTTCAGGGAATTCATAAGCACCAGCAAAATGGGAACTATAAAAACCACTGACAAAACAGTAAGAACAACGTAGATAATTGTATTTGAAAGTTTTCTCTTTTCCTGCATCTTATGCCGCCTCCTTTGACTGTGTAGCTCGAAGCTGAATTAACGCAATCACCAGAACCAGAATCGTGAATACCACCGCTTTCGCCTGACCGACGCCGGCAAAGCCCGTACGGTTATAGTAAGTATTGTAAATATCCATGGCGAGCATGGTGGTCTGGTCTGCAGGAGCGCCTCCTGTTAACGCCAGGTTCTGGTCGTACATCTTGAAGCAGTCTGTAAGAGCCAGGAATGTACAGGTTGTAATGGACGTCATTACCAGCGGAATGATGATATTCTTCAATGTCTGAATATAATTTGCTCCGTCAATCTTAGCCGCTTCAAGAATATCTCCTGAAATCGACTGGATACCTGCGATATAAATAATCATCAGATAACCGATTTTCTGCCAGTTGTACAGAATAATGATACCCCAGTATCCGTAGGTGGCGCTGTAGGTAAGGTCGGCGCCTACCAGTCTGATTAAGATACCGTTCAGCAGAAGCTGCCAGATATAACCTAAAATAATACCGCCGATTAAGTTAGGCATAAAGAAAATCGTACGGTATACATTGGTTCCCTTTAATCCCTTGGTGAGTAAAAGTGCAAGTGCAAAAGCAAGTACGTTAGTAGATACCACCCCAACTACTGCAATCTTCACTGTGAACCATAAGGCTGACAGGAACCCTTTTGTGTCTGAAAATACATACAGATAGTTGGACAGGCCCGTAAATTTTGCGGAGCCAATCGTCTTAAAATTACAAAATGACAGATATAATCCCATAAAAAAAGGAATAACGAATGAAATTATAAATGCAATAAGCGTTGGAAGTACAAAAATCGGAAAATACTTTTTGTAGGTCTTTTGCATGATTATCTCCTTTCCCCATACATTTCTTATCTGATTTTTCATGCCGGACAGTAATGCCCCGTCTTTTTTAAAAAGCGCTTTGTTAAAATGGCGGCTATTTTCTTTTGCGAACCATAAACAAAGCGCTTTCTTTTCAGAAATTATTCAATAGAATTTCTATTCTTCTTAATAGCCGTTTGCTTCATTGGTAATCTTTCTTTCAACTTCCCACTCTGCAACGGCGTCAGCAACAACATCATCCCAGCTCTTCTGGCCCTGAGCGTAAAGCAGTAAGCTTGCGCCGAAGTCATCCTTCCATGTCTGGTCGGGAATCAGGTTACAGACTGTGCTGTAAGCAGTCTTTCCTGTTGCGGAAATTTCATTTTCACTTCCGAACAGAGGGTTGGTGTACTCTGCGCCTTCCATGGTGGAGAAAGGTGTCACAAACTGCAGCTTCTGGGCAACCAGAGTTTTTCCTGTCTCGGAAGAGAACAGCCATGTCAGGAAGTCGATTGCTGCCTGCTGGTCTTCTTCAGGAAGCTGAGAGTTTACACAGAACGCCTGGGAACCGCCTACGGTAAGGCCCATCTTATCTTCTCCTGCCGCACCGGTGGTAATCGGGATGAAACGAACCTTGTCGTTCTCCACAACCTTGCCGTCTGTGTTAAGGATGGTATTCCATGCCCAGTCGCCGTTCTGAATCATTGCGCACTGTCCAAGCGCGAACTCTGCCATGGAGTCGTCAACTGTCTTTGTACCAACAAGGTTGGGCTCTGTTACGGAGTTATTTAAGTAAAGGTCAAGAATGTTCTTGAAAGTAGACGCCTCTTTGAAGCTGAACTCGGGAACCGCGCCGTTGATATCAATGTCTGCGCCCCACTCCCAGTAAAGAGGGATGTTCATAAGGTGAGTCTGGTATCTCCAGTCATCGCCCTGTTTCAAAGATGTGGAACCGAATACGCCCTGGATTCCCAGCTCGTCTTTCATAGCGGTCATATCTTCAACAACAGCCTTCAATGCGTCGAAGGTATAAAGCTCATCCAGAGAGGTGTACTCTGTGGATTTGTTGGCTGATGCAAAGTAAGCGTCTGTGATTGCGCTGTTTACAATGATGCCCCAGCCTTCAAGTACGTAAACAAGTCCGCAAACCTTGCCGTCCGCCTCATAGGTATAAGCCTTGTTTGTCACGGAAGCATAAAGGTCTGTGTCGGACAAATCCCTGCAGTAATCTTTCCATGTAGCAAGCGCAGTTGCAGTCTCAACTACGAAAATAGCGGGCGCTTCGGAGCTGTCCATTCTTGCTGTCAGTGTGGACTCATACTGTCCTGAAGCCGCTGTCTCAATCTGAATGTCAACGCCTGTCTCAGCAGTATAAGCTGCCGCTACTTCCTGCATTGCATCCGATACCTCGGGTTTGAAGTTGAGGAAACGGATTGTTCCCTTGTAGTCGCCTGATGCCGCCGCACCTGAATCAGATGAACCTGAAGCGTTCTCTGTGCCTGTGCTGGCGCCTGCGTCAGAACTGCCCGAATCTCCCGAGCCGCCACAGCCGACAAGAAGTGATACTGTCATTACTGTAGCCAAAAGTACTGAAATTACTCTTTTTGCCATAACATCCTCCTTTTAAATTGTTACCGGTTTGATTACCGGTAACGTTTTCATTTTATGAATTTAAGATATCATAAAAATTTTTCCAATGCAAGCACTTTATCCTAATTCTACGTTTTCAACGAATTTCAGTTATCGCATTTGTATATATTGCACAAGCCTGATTTTTCCCTTTTTACCGGAGCCCTCTCCCCTTTCGCCCGGCTCCGTCTCCTTTCTTCCCCGGGATTTACTCCGGCAGACGCCACGCCGCCGCCTGGGCGCGGTAATCTTCCGCCTGCTTTGCAAGTCCCATCACCTCATAGCAGTCCGCAAGGCGTAGCAGCGCCGTGTCCCCTCCCCGGTGGGCGTTCAATATGCTCCCGGTTTCATAGGCGGCATTATAAAACCAGACGGCCGCCTCCTCATATTCCTGTCTGGCAAAATAATATTCTCCCAGCTCAAAGCAGACCTCGCTCACCCCGTCGCCTGCAATATCCTTCATGGCGTAACGGTACATTTTCAGATAGTCCCCCCGAAGCCTGGCTGCCCTGACAACCACGCAGACAGCCTCCTTCATCTGTTCTGCTTCCGTTTCCCCATCGTCCGCCACATATGTAAAGTATGTTTCCGCTCTCTTAAGGGATTCCGTCTCCCCGGAAATGAGCAGCTCTTTTGCATACATATTGGCAAGACGCTGCGAGAGCATTTCTCCCCTTTGAATTATTCCCTCAAAAATCTGCAAATCTCTGGACGCGTGGCTCTCCTCCGGCATATGGGTGATTTCAATATCGCTGTCAAAGACCACCGGAAAGAGCCGAACCGTCTCATGCACCGGCTCTATCCACTCAAAGGTCCTAAGCCGCTTAAACAGCTTGGGACGAAGCTCCCTGTCAAAATTGTAAACCGTCCCGTGGCAGAGCTGGTTCCCGTAATACATCTGGACAATCTCCACCTGCGGCAGAATCGTTTCCTTTAATATACGAAGCTTTTCCCTGTTTTCCGCATCGAGCACCTCGTCCGCGTCGGCGCAATAGATATAATCGCAGCCTGCCAGAGAAAAGGAAAAATTCCTTGCCTCCGAAAAGTTTCCCGTCCATTCAAAATCATATACCCTGTCCGTATATCTCCCCGCAATTTCCTTCGTCCTGTCGCCGGAGCCGGTATCCACAATAATAATCTCGTCCATCAAATCACAAATACTGTCAAGACATCTCGCCAGAACCCTTTCTTCGTTTTTCACTATCATACACAGACTGAACGTTGCCATATTTCCACTTTCTCCTGTTCTTTTTGGTTGACATACCTGCCGCTATCAATTATTATTTTCATATTAGTGTATTAACGATTTTACCACAATTTTGTTCATTCGAACAGGAGATATTGCTATGAAAATAAAGCCGCATAGTATTTTTATATACGCCGCCCAGAGTTTCTTCTCCTCCTGGGCGGTTATGAAGGCAGGCCATATGGAGCCGGGAAATATTTTTACCCTCATATTCTTTCTGCTCTGCTTTCTTTTTTTCCGCACGGCGGATGAAAGGGCGAAAAAGGCCGGCTTTTTCCAAAACCGCTCCTGCACCCGTACCTGCGCCGTAATCTCGGTGCTTTTTTCCGCTTTCTATATGTCCGTGGACTATCCCCGCTATATAGAAACCCTCACCAACCCCTTATTTCGAATGGGAATTATTGCCTCAACCCTCTGCGGCTATTTGTTTCTTTTTTATTACCTGCTGAAATTTTTGTTTTCTTTTACCGCGGATAAGAATGGCGCTGCCAGAATTCTTTTTTCAGGCGGCTTTCCGGGTCCGCAGGGGCAAATTGTAGCCCCCGGACGCCTTTCAAAGGAAAATCCCTCTCCCCGGACCTTCCTTTCTCCAAAACTGTATTCCTTCTATTATAAGCATACAGGCTTATGCGCTTTCCTTTTGTGTATGCTCTGCTGGCTCCCCTATTTTCTCTACCAGTATCCGGGAATTATGACGCCTGACAGCGTCAACCAGTTTGAGCAGGTGCTGGGGCTTATTCCCTACAGCAACCACCACCCCTGGGTGCATACCCTGTTGATTGGGCTCATTTATCATATCGGCTACCGGCTCACCGGAAGCATGCTGGTGGCCCTTTCCCTCTACACCTTTTTCCAGATGTGCCTTCTGGCGGGAAGCGTCTGCTATTTTATAAGCACCCTGAGGCGTTTCCTCGTAAGACCCGGCGTCTGCTTTGTTGTCACGCTGTTTTACGCGCTGATTCCCTATCACGCCGTATTCTCCGTGACCATCTGGAAGGACATTCCCTTTGCCGCCGCGGTAATGCTGTTTGTATGCTCCCTTTTCCGGCTGCTTTTCGACAAATCCCCTGATTTTGACAAAGCCCCTAATTTCGACAAATCCCCTGATTTTGAAAAAACCCCTGAAAAGGATAGCTCCGGCGCAGATTCCCCGGGCTCCAAAAATCTCCCCGCCCTCTGTGTTTTTACCGTGACCGGCCTTATGCTGTGCCTGTTCCGCTCTAACGGCTGGTACGCCTTTCTTTTATGCTTTCCTTTCCTGCTTTTCTGTTTCCGAAAGAAGGCAAAGACCATGTTTCCCGCATTGTTCGGCATTCTGCTGACCGCGGTGATTATCAAATATCCGGTTATGAACGCTTTCCACGTGACGCCGCCGGATTTTGCGGAATCCCTTTCCATTCCCATCCAGCAAATCACAGCGGTTATCTGTAACGACCGTCCCCTTGCGGAGGAAGAACTGGAATTAATCGAAAAGGTGGTTGACCTCACCTACATCAAAAAGCTCTACGACCCCCACTATGCGGATAACATCAAAAATCTGGTGCGGGCCGGGAACCTTGACTATCTGACTGAACATAAGGGCGAATTTTTAAAGCTCTGGGCAAAGCTGGGGCTCCGCTACCCGGGCGACTACATGACCGCCTACATCAATCAGACCTACGGGTACTGGTATCCCGATTCCTTTTATCTGGTTGCCGAAGCCGAGGGCATCAGCGCCACCAGCCTCGGAGTCTCCCACACTCCGCTCATCCGCGGCCCTCTGGTAGTAAAGGCAAAGGAGATTTCCATCAAACTGGGCGGCATGGTTCCCCTTTACGGCACCTTATGGAGCATGGGCGTGGCCTGCTGGGTAATGATTTTCTGTATCGGGAATGTGATAATACGAAAGGAAAAAAGGAAACTGATTCTCTATCTGCCGGGCGTGGCCATACTTCTGACAGTACTGATTGCCACGCCTGTGGCGACAGAGTTTCGATATGTGTACTTTATGGTGTTCGGAATGCCGTTTTATCTGATGAGTTCGGTGATTCCGGTGCGGGACAGGTGAGTTTCATAACGCAAACAGACCGTCCTTTTGACAGACAGCCTTTTCTTTACCATTTTGCTGATTTTTCTGTTATCCGCGCGCCTACAGCACCTTCGACAGAAAATCCTTCAGTCTGTCGCATTTCGGGCTTCCGAAGAACCCTTCCGGCGTGTTTTCCTCCATGATAACGCCTTCGTCCATAAACAGCACCCTGGTTCCCACTTCCCTGGCAAAGCCCATCTCGTGGGTTACCACCACCATGGTCATGCCGGTTTCCGCCAGCTCCTTCATAACGTCCAGCACTTCCCCGACCATTTCCGGGTCAAGGGCCGAGGTGGGTTCGTCAAAGAGCATCACTCTGGGATTCATGGCAAGAGAACGGACGATTGCAATTCTCTGTTTCTGCCCGCCGGAAAGCTGGCTGGGATAGGCGTCCGCCTTGTCCGTAAGCCCTACTCTCGCAAGGAGCTTTAAGGCGTTTTCGCCTGCCTCCTCTTTGCTCATCAGTTTCAGCTTTACAGGAGCAAGGGTAATATTGTCCATGATGGAAAGATTATTAAACAGGTTAAAATTCTGGAACACCATCCCCATGTGCTCCCTTACTTTATCGATATTCACTTTCGGGTCCGTGATAAGCTGCCCGTCGAACCAGATTTCTCCGCTGGTGGGCATCTCAAGCAGATTCAGGCACCGGAGAAAGGTGCTCTTTCCTGAGCCGGAGGGACCTACGATTACAATCTTCTCCCCCTGGTGCACGTGATAGTTTACTCCCCGCAGTACGTGGTTGTCCTCAAATTCCTTATGCAAATCCTTAACGATTATCACCTTTGCGCAGCCTCCTCTCCAGCTTATCCAACAGAATCGTCAATATTTTAATAATGACAAAGTAAATAACCGCCGCACCGATTAGCGGCATGAAAGGCTCGTAAATTCTGGAAGAAATCTGATTTGCCGTTCTGGTTAAATCCGTCAGGCTCACATATCCCACAATTGCCGTTTCCTTTAAAAGAACGATAAACTCGTTGCCGATAGGCGGAAGCACGTTTTTAATTGCCTGGGGAATGACTATGTAAATCATGGTCTGGGTTTTGGAAAGCCCTAAGGAACGTCCGGCCTCCGTCTGCCCCTTGTCCACCGCAAGAATCCCGGCACGCACAATTTCCGCAACATAGGCGCCGCTGTTAATCCCGAAAGACAATACCGCCACCAGAACGCCGTTTTTGCAGCTTTTCATGACGATGAACCACATAATAAGGAGCTGCAGCACCGAGGGCGTCCCTCTGATAATGTCTATGTACGCGTTCGCGATTCTCGCCCGAATCGTCTTTTTGCCGCTCCTTGTGGTGGTCATTTTCATGAGCGCCACAATCGTTCCGATAATCAGGCCGAGGATTGCCGCAAAAAACGCAATCTCTATCGTAACTCCCAGACCTTCAAAATAAAGCTTCCACCTGTCGCCGGAAATAAACGCCCGCTCAAACAGACTGCCTGTCTTTTCCAACCATTCCTGCATATCCCAAATCCCTTTCTCTCCCAAAAGAGGATAGCATGTGTGACCCTTAGCCAATATGCTATCCCCTGATTTCATTTGTCTTTGGTTTCTCCGTCAGAAAATGCGATACCAATTCTGATTCTCTGCACAGAACTTCCAAAGATTAATTCTCAATATACTGTTTTACCAGTTCGTCAAAAGTACCGTCAGCCTTGATTTCCTCCAGAGCCTTATTCACCTGGGAAAGCATCGCCGCATCTCCCTTGGGAACGGCAATTGCATATTCCTCAACGCCAAACTCAAACTGTTCTCCGGGAATGGCCTTCACCTGACCCTCAAAGGTGCTCTCGAATACCAGCGCCGGGTTCTTATCGATAATCACACAGTCAACTCTTCCGTTAATCAAATCGTTGACAGCGTCCACAGCCTTGTTGTATCTGGATACCTCGGAGCCTTCCACATCGTCGGTTGCAATAAAATCGCCTGTGGTTCCCAACTGAACGCCGATTGCCTTGCCTGCCAAATCAGCAGCGGAAGCAATGTCAGAGCCTTCCGGAACAATCACATACTGAACCGCATCATAGTATGCGTCTGAAAAATCAACGGATTCCTTTCTCTCGTCGGTGACAGTCATGCCGGCAATGGCAACGTCAATCTTGCTTCCGATAGCCGCTACCAGAGACTCAAATTCCATATTTTCAACTTCTACTTCCACGCCAAGCTTCTCGCCGATTGCCTTAATCAGAGCCACGTCAAAGCCGTCCGGCTCGCCGTTGTCGTCCACATACTCAAAGGGCGGAAATTCCGCATTGGTTCCTACCGTCAATACGCCGTCGGCAAGGGCTTCCGATACTTCCCCGGCTTCCGCGTCAGCCCCGCTTTCCGCATCTGCGGCATCCTCTGTACCGGCAGCGTCAGCATCATTCGCCTCGCTCTCAGCTCCGGCAGCATCCGCGCTGTCCGCTTCGTTCTCCGCTCCGGCAGCGTCTGTTACTGTCTCGTCCGCCTTTGCTCCGTCATTGCCGCCGCAGGCTGTCAAAAGACTCATAGTCATTACCCCGGCAAGCAGGAGCGCAATTAATTTTTTCATAAATCCTTCCTCCTCTTGCATAAATATGCATTCATTTTTAAACACTACGAGTCTATCACGTTCATTATACAAAATCAAGGCTTTTTCGAGAAATCTCTGCGTTACAGCATCACAATCATCTCACGGCTTAAGGGAACCACAGCTTTTTTCGTTTCCTTATATACTACAAGCTCCTCGTCCTCATCTTTGCCAAGCCTGAATATCCCCGGCTTTATGCAGTACCTGTTGGTATAGGATTTCTCCACCATTTCTTCACCGATAGCAAGGAAATACACTCCATCCTCTCTGTGAACCAGACAGCGCCCAAGATAATGCAGCTTTCCTTCGCCGTCGTCATTGTAGATTTTCACGCTTCGGCGCAGATATGCCAGCAGAAGCAGAATACTCCCAAGCAGCAGCAAAGAACCCGTGGTTATCGTAATGACTCTTACTGCCGGAGAATCAAAAATACTTCTTCTTTTTGTCTGATGCGCCTGTATGGAAGCTTCCTGCGCCGCTTCGTTTTCCCTTGCCTCCACTGAAACGGTTTCCTTCTTTATTCTGAACCGTCTTTTCGGTGTGGCAGAGGGCGACGGACTTGCTCCGGCATCTTCCCCGGCGTTCTTTCTTCCAAAGCCTCCCCCGGGCAGCCTGCCTTCGCCACCTGCATTTTCATCTGACGGAGTTTCTCCCGGTTCCTCCTTCTGCTTTTGTTTTTCAGCCGTATTGCCGTCATCTCCCCCGCCGCTGCCGCCGGAACCGTCGTTTTCATCTCCGCCTCCGTTATCTTCATTTCCGTCGTCTCCCTCATCCTTATCGCCGTCATCTTTGCCGTCGTCTTCCCCATTATCCTTATTATCATCCTTGCCGTCGTCCTTTCCGTCGTTGCCGCCGCCGGACGGGTCAGGGGAAGCCCCCGGGGTTTTCTCCGGCCGCGGCGTCGGCCTCAGTTCTTCCTTATTAATACCGTCCACAAGAATGCTGCTGCAAAGCCCGGATTCGTCCACATCCTTATTTACCAGATTCAGTGTCACAGAATAATTTCCGTTTTCCGCAACCTCCACAAGACTGCCGTTTCCAATCACATTTCCTTCGGCGTCCCTCCATGTAAAGGGATTGCTGTCGGGAATCAGGCTTCCGGCGGATAAATCCTCCACTCTTGCGGTAACCTGAGCCTTCTCCCCCTCCTTTATCGTTTCACTGGTGAGAATCAGCCTGCCCACAGGCGTATCCTCCGCAAGCCCACAGCTTAATCCATAGCCGTCTACGGTCTTATCGCAGCTTTTTTCATAGGATTCCACAGCGCCGTCGTCAAAACCGCAGTCCTTCTCGTAGCCGTCCACAGCGTCGTCCCCCTCTTTTCCGCAGATAAGGCTGTCGTAATCGATATCTCCCTCATCATAGGGACAAAGCTTTTGCTTTTCTGAATGCCAGGTGTTCTGGTACTGATTACAGGTCTGACAGTATTTCACCGTGACATTCGACGGCTCCCTGCCGCAGACGCTGTGGATAACCACGGAATCTGCCAGAATAAAGGTTGTTGTCCCATGGCTCTGGCACTTGTCCTCGGTAGTGTCGTAAGGCGTTACCTGAGTGTAAATTTCATCACACTTTATGGTCTGGAAACAGCCGTCGCCATGGGTGTGAGTATCGTAGCAGCCATCCTGATGCACATGGGGAATCACCTTCCCGTAACAGCCGCCGCCCGATGCCGCATCTCCCTGATGCACATGAAGAACCTCTGTCCCGAAGCATTCGCCGCCGTTTTGTTCATCTCCCTTGTGTTTATGCTCTATTTCCAGCCTGTAGCAGCCGCCGGAGACATCGGGATTTCCCAGATGCCTGTGATAAATATTGGTAACCACCACTTTTTTGCCGGAGCCGCCGCCAGTCTCATTCCTTTCCTCTCCATATGCCGTTAATACTGTACCCGCCAGAAGGCATACTGCTGCAGCAGCAGCCGCACACCGTCCGGCAAGCCTGCGGATTTTCATTTTGTTATATAATTTCTCATTCTTTTTTCTCATTTTTCTTTTCCTTTCGTTCCGCCGCCTTTTGCGGCACAAAAAAACTGCCCATGGTTTTCCCATAGACAGTCACCTGTTTATAATTCATACTTCATTTAGTTGAAATTCGTAGCGGTAAGTGTAATCAGAATAGCACGGGTATACCTTTTTTGTCAATTACTTTTTACCGATAACTGCCGTGCCGTTTCTTTCCCCTGTTGTCAAGGCTCCCAAAGACTGATATTATGTTCTTACCGGAGGATATTCATATGAAAACAGACAATACTACTCAAGTTTCAAACGAAAAAGTTTACTGGATAGAATGCATACGGGTATTCTCGGCATTTTTAGTCGTAATGCAACACAGCCTCTCCGGGGTATGGACGACCCTGCCGCCCGAGACGCCGGAATGGAAAATTATTAATTTTATTTTCCTCTTTACCCGATGCGCCGTGCCGGTTTTCTTTATGTGCAGCGGCTGGGGAATGCTTATAAAGGAACGCTCCATAGAAAGTATTTTCAAAAAAAATATATTGGGTATTTTAAAAATTTATGTGCTGTGGATGCTGGCATACGGTGTGCGGGACAGTATTTCCCTTGTCCGGGAAGGGCTTGGGAGCTTTCGCACCATCAGAAACGCTTTCCTCAAGGATATCATCTTCGGCCAGTACCACACATGGTTTATCATGACCCTCATTGGGCTGTATCTGATAACGCCTCTTTTATATGAAATTGTAAAAAATGAAAAATTTCTGAATTATTTTCTGCTTCTGTCGGTTTTATTTTCCGTAATTCTCCCCCTCGCCGGTGAGATAAACGGACTTGGCCGTCTGTACGCCACATTTGAGACGATAAATATGAGATTCGTCACCGGATATGTTATGTACTATGTTCTGGGATACCGCCTCTTGCGGATTACATGGCCCCTTAAACATACCCATACATTTACATGGAAAGGCCACTCCTTTTTTACAGCATACACCGTAAGCCGCAAAAAGGCCGGCGTCATCACAGCCCTTTTGCTCGGAAGCAGCTCCCTTGCCGCCTATATCCTCAGCAACATGCTCTCCGCCAAAAGCGGCGAGGCCATCCAGACCGTTTACGGTGAATTTACGCCCCTGGGGCTTATTATCAACGCTTCCCTCCTGATGATTTTTAAAGTACTCATCACGTCGGAAAAACGCAGAAAACTCATCGGCATACTGGGAAGCTGCGGGACGGGAATTTACCTGATGCACCCTCTGCTGCTGCCCATAGCCTCCCGTTTTCCGGGGATAAGCAGAATCGCAGGCGGCATTATCATTTATCTTATTGCCCTCGCCATCTGCCTGATTATCGGGAAAGCCGGGAAGCTTTTCCAAAAACAGGCTTAAGGCTCCTCCACGCCCATCGCCCCACATTTGCAATCACAAGAGGCAGACCGATTCCCGCAAACAGGTAAAGCCACTTGCTCGCTTCGGAGCCGCCCGCCAGATAAAGGAAATTAATTTCACTGAAAAACATCACACTGTCAAACTCGCCGCACAGAGGCGTACACAGACTGCACAGGTAAAAAAAGCCCTTCACCAGCATAAAGCATGCCATGTGATGCATCATGATAGAATACGTATTTCTTCCTATGTAAGCCAATTTTCCTGAAAGATACATGTTCTTGCTTAGAATCTTTGACACCCGCAGCCAGAAAGCAATGCCGGTTATCATTGTAAGGTACGGCACCACCGGCCCGTTGGCAAAGCTGCTGACCCACACAGCGCTGAAATTCAGCCCGGCGCAGAGTATGGTAATCAGAATCTGCACCGTCATCACTATCAGAAAGTAAGGCCCGTCCGAAAGGGTATCCTTTTCCTCCAACTTCACCCGGTAGATTCGCCCGAGCTGAAAGCCCGGCATCATGAACAAAAGCCTTCCCGGCATCTTGTACCAGCCCCACACATGGCCGCCCGCCGCAAGATATACCGTCGCCATGCCCGCAATCAGGCAGCCTGCAAATATCAGCCACTCATAGTCGAGCCGGAGCAGGGAAAGCAGTTTCCGCGCCGTCACGTTTAAGACCTCAATCATAAAAAGCGCCGGAACAAACCATGCGGGAAAATTGTATAAAAACTGATGCCCGTCAAGGAAGGGAGAGAGAAACAGGGTTTTAAAGGACAGCGGCTCCCCGATGGAAAATCCGTGCCCGTGCAGAAAATCCGTGAGAATCCCGTAAAAAAGATTCCACGCGAAATACGGCAAAAGCAGCGTCCGGCATTTCCGCAGAAGATATTTTCCAATGTTGTCCTCAGATTCTTCCTTATAAAAATAACCCGAAACAAATAGAAAGATAAACACATGAAAAGAATAATAAGGAAACAATTCTCCGATATCAAAAAGATTGTACCCCAAATGTCCCGCCACAACCAAAACGATACCTGCTGCCGACAGGACGCGGAACTCCCTGTTTTCTCTAATTGCCGTATGCTTTGCCATAACCTCTCCCTCAAAAATGTTTTTCATTTGCAGTTTCTTTATTATATCATATAACGCCGAAAAAGACAGTTAAAAGTTGCCTGGCAAAGCCTGTCCGCACTCCCTACAATCCCTTACTTACAAGAATTTTTTCAAATTTCTTCTCCGACAATATCTCATGGGTCACAAATTCCCCGTTATAAAAAAGCGAATAGGTAGTAAAAGGCGTGGGGGCGTTTCGCGCCTCCTCCCCGGACTGAATATGCACCGCATGAAATTCAACTCCCCTTGCCCCTGCCATTTCCTCAATCAGCGGCACGTACTTCGCCGTAAAAGGACACTGGTTCGTATAATACAGCACGAATCCGCCCGGCATACCCTCATGCGAATGCACCGCGCTTTTAAAGGCCGGTTTATCCCCGCTTTCATCGAAAGGCAGATACAATAGCTCAAAATAAGGCTCCGCCGTGTCCGCTGTCGTAAAGCCCTTATACTTCATGTATTCCGGGTCGGAAAGAAATCCCTTTTTCTTTTTGGAAGACAGGGTAACAAGTCCCCTTTTCCCCTTCGCCCTGCAATCCTCCATACACTGATTCAGCAAAAGGTTCGAATACCCGTGGCCTTTAAACTGCCCTGATACCCACAGACAGTCGATGTACATATAGCCCTCTGCCTCAACCGGCGCCCACGCACACTCAGCCGGAATATACTCGATAAAGCACTTTCCCCGGACATCGCCTTTCAGAAAAACAAGCCCTTCGTCCAGCCTCTCCCTCAGCCAGTTCTTTTTTGACATCACCTGAATATCTTTATTGTTCGCTATGGCGCAGCAGATATGCTCCTGCTCTATATTTTCGTGAGTTATTTTCACAAGTTCCATTTTCTTTTCCCCTTTTCCCTATGTTTTGCTTTCTTGTATCTTCCCTTCGCCCTGCAAAGTTTCACTTTTAACTGTCATTCCTGCTGTCTTTTTCCTTTTTCCATGCCGCATAGGCGGAATACAAAATTACTGCGCCGGGAAGCGCATAGAGCGCGGCGTTCTCCAGGTTGCCGGAGATACCGCTTACGAGAACCGCTGCCAGCCAAATCAGACTTATAATTATGCGAATGTATACATGACGCATTGTTGTTACCTCCTTAATTATCGCTATACTTTGTTATTTCTTTCGACCGTCCCGGGAACCTTCGCAACTGATTTGATGTGAAATGTCTGACGGATGTTGTAAACGGGTCATTTTAGATTTTAACATAAAATGACGGCGTCAGGAAAAATAAGTTGTATATTAACAGTAAAAAATTTATAATAGTCATATGAATACAACACAGATAAAATCAAACGCCATAAAAAAAATAATATTATCCCTGTTCGTCTTATTTGCGGGAAGCCTTCTTACCGCCTGCGGCGGCAAAAGGCCGGAGCCGGAAGCTCCCTATGTGCCGGAAAATTTCCTTGCGGAGTCGGATGAGCTCTCCTTTGACCGCTCCCTTTCAAATGCCATACCGAACAATCCCTACCCCACTTTAAGCGTTCCCACCTACATTACAAAGGTGGAAGACACCTACTTTATTGTGGACTGCTACAATAATCAGGTCATTTACCATGACAATTTAACCGACCCTCTCTACGAATGGCTGGTGATGACAGGGGATATTTCCATGGGGCATACGCTGGCAAGCGACGGCCTTGTCTATTTGATTGACGATACGGAAAACAACCGGATTCTGGTTATGGAAAAAGAAATGAATGGGGGCGGACAGCCTGTTTTTGTCCCCACGCAAGAATTCAACGGCATCGGCAACCGGCCTCATTATATCGTTTACGACGAATATACGGACACCTTTTACGCATGGAGCTCTCAGAGCGGGGAGATGTTTCTTTTCCGCCACCCGGAAAACGATTCCCGGATGTACCTGACGGAAATCCGCTCCATTCCCTCGCTGGACAATACTTATGTGCGCTCCTTCACTATTATTGACGACAGCATCTACTTTGTATCCGGTACGGGGAATGCCCGTATCATAGAGGCCGATTTGTATACCTTTAAAATTAAAAAGGAATATCCGGTTCCGGACGAGATGGCCGGGATGATTCAGCTCACCCGGATAGAGGATTATTTTTATATTACCATCTCCACCGACAATACCGGCAATCAGGACCATGCCACCATGCTTAGGGTCAAAAGCCTGGACGACCTGGCCTCTGGGAATTATGAGGACGTCTATGACAACTTTATCGGCGGCGGTACTCCATATTATATTACCCGCATTGATAACATATGGTATTTAACAGAACACCGGCTTCCCGGACACTCCATCTGGAGCTTTCAGGTGAAGGATAATCAGATAGTGGACGTGACGGCGGTTTACTGATTTTGGTGGCTAATAAGTCAATTTCTGGTCTTGCCTCCGCTGCATTGCAGGTTTGCCCGTCAGCTTGCTTTGGGGTCTTTGACTGTGAAATCGCTCTCCAATAATTAAATGTAAAATTAATATTACTGAAAGGAACTACCAATGAAAAATCTGTTTTCAAAAAACACTTTTTCCTCTCTTTCCGAAAATCCGGCCGGGTTAACCGGTCTTGCGGTTACACTTTCCATTATTGTCTCCTGTCTTCTGACAGCCATCGCCCAGGGAAGCAGCTTTTTTTACAGCTCCCATTACACAAAGCTTCTGGCGCTGTCCCTTATCTTTATTTTTTATGTTGGTCTTATTATTTATCTGAAAATTTCAGGACGGCTGTCGGAAAACTGTACCGTGTTCATGATAATTCTCCTTGGATGCTTTCTGCGGTGCGGTTACGTCCTTTTATCAGGACTTTATGAACGCCAGCATGACGCCGGGGCATATACCGGCATGGGAACGGACTTTGTCAATCCCGGGCATATCGGTTATATTGAATATATCTATAAGTTTCACAGGCTCCCGGATATCAATCCCTATGAGCTTTTTGCCTATTATCACCCGCCTCTGCACCACATCATTTCTTTTCTGTGGCTGCAGCTCAATATCTTCCTGGGTGTCGCCGAGGATTTGGCCTTTGAAAATCTGCAGATTCTTACTCTTTTTTACTCCTGTCTGTGCATGGCCATCACCTGGCGGATTTTGAAGGTTCTTGAAATCAAAGGAAAGGGGCTTTTTATCGGGCTTGCCTTTATGGCTTTCCATCCGGCTACCATTGTAATGGCCGGAAGCGTCAACAACGACATGCTGACAATTCTTTTCATGTGCCTGATTATTCTGGAATCCTTAAAATGGATACGCGCCAAAAATCTGGCCGGGCTTATCAGGCTGGCTCTTTACATAGGCTTTGGTATGATTACCAAATTGAACAGCGCGGTTCTGGCAATTCCTCTGACAATCATTTTTCTTATGCATTTTATCTCCGTACTGCGGAGCCGCAAAAAAGCCCACATTCTTGAATGGGTAAAAAACTATTGTATTTTCGGTGTGATTGTGGCTCCCATTGGACTGTCATGGATAGTAAGGAATCTGATTCGCTTCGGTGAAAAGCCCGGCGTTCCCGTACCGGGTGAGACTTCTCCCATGTATACTGCCGGTTTCAGCCTCTGGGAGCGTCTCGGCGTTCCGGCCTTTTCCGACTGGAATTTTACTTTTCCTTTTCATCCTATCAGCGCCAGGGCATGCAACAACACCTGGGTTATTATGTATCATACCTCCCTTTTTGCGGAGGAATATCCTGCCGGCCTGCCTGATATTCTTCTGATATTGTGTCAGATAACCTTTGTACTGGCGCTTCTTCTTGGAATTGCAACCGTTATTTTATTAATCATGGTTCTTGTAAATAAAAGAACCCGCCGGGAAGACAGTATTTTCCTCTTGGTGGGCTATGTAATTATGCTCATTTCTTTTGCCGTTTTCGTGATTGTCTATCCTTACACCTGCAGCAGCGATTTCCGTTACGTCGCCATCTGTCTGGTCTATGTTTCCATCGCTTTGGGGCTCGGCAATAAATATTATCTTGCTGTGCCTGCCGTTTCAACCGGCGAGAGGGTAAGGGCGGCGGTTATGCATATCATTAACAGCGGAACCGTCGCATTTTGTATTCTGATTACGCTGATTTATACTTTCTGGGGGCGGTGGTGATTTCCGCCCCCTACAGCTTCTCCCTGATTCCCTCCATCTTCTCTGCCAGCTTTTCCCCCACGCCGGCCCTTCTTCCCGGATTCGCACCCTCAAATTCCCGGACAATCTCTCTGGAAAGACGCTCTATGTCCTCCTTCAGCTCCCTTGAGGACATCAGATGACACCCTTCCCCGATAATGATAATCTGCTCCAGTCCGTCCGAGGTAGCCACGGTTACATCATACTTGCGGCTGTTTTCATGGGCAAACTTTTCGATGTACTGGTCGGCTGTCTCCGCCTCCTTTGTGAATACCACATGAATGTTGTGATAGTCCGAAACCTCCGTAGGATGCCCGGCCAGACGATAGGCGTCAAACACGGCAATCAACTGGCAGCCCTTCACCGCCTGATAATTGCAGAGCAAATCAAGGAGCCGCCCTCTGGCGCCGTCCAGATTTTTTTCCGCCAGTTCCTTCAGCTCATCCCAGGCAAATATCACATTGTAGCCGTCAACCAGAAGATATGCCTCTTTTTTCGGCGTCTGTTTATAAGTACGCGTCTGCGCCTCCCTTGCGGGAGCGCCCTCCTCTTTTCTTCCGTTCCTCCGCCACCCGTTACGGTTTCCCGCCCCGTTTCCCTTCCGGTTTGCGTAGGCTGTACGGTTTAATATTTCGTCAATTTCCTCTGTTCCGATAAAGGCGGAACCATTTTCCCCTGCCTTTCCTCTGCCGGAGGTGCGCTCCGCTCCCTTTACGGTAAAAATTCCCTCCTCCCCGCTTTCGGAAAGCCAGCTCCACTCGTCCCCGTCCGCCGCCGCAGTATACCCGCTTTCGTCTCCCTTATTTTTTAAACAGCTCTCGAGATGCATGTAGGAAGGCACTTCGTCCCAGGCCACCAGAAAACCCGCCCCGTGGGCACAGAAAACAGACGAAGAGGGATTCTCCACATCTCTTTCCGGGTCGTAACCGGCGTTTTCCAGAACCTCTTCCGTGTTATGGCACGGGAAATATCCTTTCAGGCTTAAATGAAGCTGTCCGGCTCCCTTTGTGTAGGAAATCACTTCCTTCTGATAATCCTGCAAAAGCGCCATGGGCGCCATCCCCTCAAGAACCGCCGTTCCCGTACCGCTCTGCTGCAGGGAAAAGGTTCCCCGCATCTTATCCAAATCGCTCATGGCGCGACCCACCGCACTATCCGGCACTTCCAGTCTGAAATCATAATAGGGCTCTAACAGAATGTTTTCTGCCTGCATCAGCCCCTGACGCAGCGCCCGGTAGGTAGCCTGCCGGAAATCGCCGCCCTCGGTATGCTTTAAATGCGCCCGGCCGGCCTTTAAGGTGATTTTCATATCCGTTATCGGCGCGCCAGTGAGCACTCCCAGGTGTTCCTTTTCCTCGAGATGGGTGAGCACCAGCCTCTGCCAGTTCAAATCCAGCAAATCCTCCCGGCAGTCCGAGGAAATCCTAAGGCCGCTTCCGGGAGGCCCGGGCTCCAGAAGAAGGTGCACCTCCGCATAATGCCGGAGCGGCTCAAAATGCCCTACGCCCTCCACGGTATTTGCAATGGTTTCCTTATAAACGATGCTGCCGGTTCCGAAATCCACCTCCACACCGAAGCGTTCCCGAATCAGGTTTCTGTAAACCTCTATTTGCACCTGACCCATAATCTGAGCCTTAATTTCTTTGATTCTCTCATCCCATACGATATGAAGCTGAGGCTCCTCCTCCTCGAGCTGCCGAAGCTTTGGCAGCATCACAGCGGCGTCCATTCCTTCCGGCAGTAAAACGCTGTAGCTCAAAATCGGGGAAAGCTCAGGATGAACCGTTCCCCGCTCAAAACCAAGCCCTTCTCCTGCCCGGGTTTTGGTCAGGCCGGTAACAGCGCATATTTCACCGGCTGTGACCTCCGCGGGAGTTTCAAACTTCTCGCCCGAATACAATCTGATTTGATTGATTTTTTCCGTCCACGGCTCTCTCGTCCGAATCTGACCTCCGCCCTGAAAGGAAGCTTCTCCTGTGCCGGAAAGCTCGTCTCTGGCTTTCAGGCTTCCGCCCGTGATTTTCATATGCGTCAGCCTGTTTCCCTGAGCGTCCCGGGTGATTTTGTAAATACGCGCCCCAAACCCGGCAGGATATACCGTCCCGCCGGTATAACGCAAAAGCCCGTTCAGCAATTCCTCCACGCCGGTAAGCTTTAACGCGGAGCCAAAAAAGCAGGGAAAGATTTTTCTTTCCCTGATAAGCTTTTGTATTGTTTCGTCGCAGACCCGGTCTGTTGTAAAGAACTCATTCAAAGCCCCCTCGTCGCTGACGGCAATATTTTCAAAAAATTCTTCGGTCTCCTGACAGGTAAAGTCAATACAGAATTCACTTAAATCTGCCTTTAACTTTTCCAGTATCGTTTCCCTGTCCGTATCCGACTGGTCCATTTTATTGACAAACACAAAAACCGGTACGCCGTAGCGGGTAAGGAGCCTCCACAGGGTACGGGTGTGCCCCTGGACTCCGGCGCTTGCGCTGATAACAAGGATTGCCATATCCAGAACCTGAAGCGTGCGCTCCATCTCCGCCGAAAAATCCACATGGCCGGGAGTATCTAACAGCGTAAGCTGCAGAGCCTTATAAGAAATTCTGGCCTCCTTGGAAAAAATCGTAATTCCCCGCTCCCGCTCCTGACCATAGGTATCCAGGAATGCATCCCCCTTATCCACCCGGCCTGGTTTCCTGATACTGCCGCCAAAATAAAGAAGGGCTTCCGATAAAGTTGTCTTCCCGGCATCCACGTGAGCCAGAATACCCGTTGCCAGCTTCCTCATAAATAACACCCGCTATTCATTTTTGAGAGCCCTTCTGGCAAGCTCAAGGCATCCCATGATTCCCTGGTCGTCATTTAAGCTGGCCGGAACTATGTAGCTGTCCATGTTCTCGATTTCTTCTGTCTTAATATATCCGTTCAGCATCTCCTTCACATAATTTCTAATCATGGGGAAAAGCTGTTCCTGATGCATAACGCCTCCGCCTAAAATAATCATTTCGGGAGAAAGGGTGAGCACATAGCCGGTAAGGGCCTGAGCGATATAATAAGCCTCCAAATCCCAGACCTCCTTCTTATCCTTAAGCTCTATGGCCTTTTTCCCCCAGCGTTCTTCTATGGCAGGGCCTGCTGCCATCCCTTCCAGACAGTTTTTGTGGAAAGGGCATCTTCCCGGATAGCCATCGTCCGCCCGCCTTTGAATCAGCACATGACCCGCTTCGGGATGAAGCATACCGTGAAGAAGCTTTCCTTCAATGAAAACGCCCACGCCCACTCCGGTTCCGATGGTTGCATAGGCAACGCACTTTTTCCCTTTTGCCTGTCCGAAGGTCACTTCCCCGAGAACGGAACCGTTGACGTCCGTATCAAAGCCTGCAGGACATCCAAGGGCGTCCTCGAAAGCCTTCACGATATTGTAATTCTGCCAGGGCAGCTTGGGCGTGCTGGTGATATGCCCATAGGTAGGAGAACTCTTATCCGGGTCGATAGGCCCGAAGCAGGCAATCCCAAGCGCTTCCACATTTGCCTTTTTAAAATACTCCACCATCTTCGGAACAGTCTCCTCCGGCGTTATGGTCGGTATGGATACCTGTTCAAAAATTTTCCCTGTTTCATCTCCAATGGCACAAACCATTTTTGTGCCTCCTGCTTCCAATGCTCCTAATCTCATAATCTGCCCCGGACTGCCGGCAAATGCGCCGGCGCCTTATCCTTTCTTTTTCATTTTTATAAATGCAGCTCAATGCGTCTGCTTCCTGCTCCGCGCATCTTGCCGCAAACAACAGCTTCCGTAACTCTAATTTCCCGCATATCTCTGATAAAACAGCTCCTGGTCAAGCTCCACGATTCCGGCATTGCCGGTTCTGTAGTTTCTCGCCATATCCTCAAAGGGGGTATCGTAGAGGTACGACATCAGCGTCATAATTACTGCGCTGTGCGTCACAGCCAGCGTATCCTCCCCACCCTCCTGAATGATATCGTCAAGAGCCGGAAGAAGCCTTCCCAAAAGCTGCTGATAGGATTCTCCCATAGGGGGAACCTGATACCGGCGGTTCTTCTGCCACACCAGATACTCCTCCGGGAAAGTCTCTTTTACCTGCTTCCAGGTATAGCCCTCCCATTTGCCAAAGCTGATTTCCTCAAGCCCCTCCTTCCGTTTCGGTTTAATTCCCAGTTCCCTGCCGACAATATTGGCTGTCTCCCATGCCCGCGCCTTTCCGCTGGCATAGATTTTTTTAATCTGATATCCTCTGACAAGCTCCCCCGCAAGCTTATCCGCCTGCTGCCTGCCCTTTTCATTTAATTCGGTATCTGTCTGCCCCTGAATTCTATTTTCAATATTCCAGTCTGTTTCCCCATGCCTGACTAAGTAAAGTCTCATCCCACTCCTTACTTCCACCGTATAGACGGACAAATATTTAAATAACTTTAAAATTAACTGACATTTTCCCAAAAATCTTGGTATAATAAGAATATATCGATTTTTAAGGAGGTTTGAACATGTTTGAAAAAGGAGCCTATGTTATCTACGGCAGTAACGGAATATGCATCGTTCAGGACATTACCACCCTGAATCTGACCGGTGTGGATAAGAACAGAAAATATTACCTGCTGAAACCGGTCTACTCTTCCGGAAGCACCGTGTACACGCCGGTAGATATGGCCGACACGCTTCTGCGCCCTGCCCTTTCCAGGGAAGAAGCCGACCTTCTTATCAGGGCAATGCCCGAAATTCCTCCCATCACAATCACCAATGAAAAGACCCTGGAAAACACCTACAAGGAATACATGCGTTCCAACAGCTGCACAGCCTGGGTACAGCTGATGAAAACCATTTACCTCCGCAGAGAAAAGAGAATCTTAATGGGGCATAAAGTAACCGCTCTGGACAGCCGTTATTTCAGCCTTGTGGAAAACACTCTCTACGGAGAGCTTGCCGTTGCTCTTGATAAGCCTCGTGACGAAATCAAAGCCTATATTGCAAGCTGTATCGATACCATCTCCTCTTAGAAACCTTTGGGGAGCTGTATGCAGGCACTTCCGGGCGCATGGCGGCGCAATACATCCGCCGAACCTGCCGCCTTAAGGAAGCCGCCGGACAACAGCTCCTTATTTTTTATATATTTTCCCCGTTTGCCTCTATCACGGATTTATACCAGTAAGCGGAATCCTTCCATATTCTCTGCTGAGAATCATAATCCACATAAATCAGGCCAAATCTCTCCGCATAGCCTCTCGCCCACTCGAAATTATCCATCAGCGACCACTGGAAATACCCCCTGATATCCACGCCGTCTTCGGCGGCACGCTTTAATTCCGCCAGATAATTTGCAAGGAAGTCGATTCTTCCCGCGTCATGCACCTTTCCGTCCGCGGAAACCACATCTCTGCAGGATAAGCCGTTTTCCGTAATGTAAATGGGCTTATGATACCTTTCCTGTAAGAACTTCGGCCCCCAGTAAAGACACTGAGGCGTCACAGGCCAGTCCATAGCCGTAGTCTGCGCTCCGGCGGGACGCTTCACCTCCTCGGGCTTCCCGTCCTGACCCATGCGGATACACCGGCCGTTATAAATATTCTGCCCGTAAATATCAATGGGCTCTGAAATCAGCTTCATATCAGCGTCCGTAATCTTCGGAAGATACGCCTCGTATTTCTTTAACCCCTCCTCAGGGTACGCGCCGAAAATCACCGGGTCCGACCACCAGGACACATTCCATGACCAGTTTTCTACATCAGGCAGGGAGAAATATGCCTTTCTCGCCGCTTCCACATCCTCCTCATGCTTCGTGGCAGGATAAAGAATGGTACTGGTAGGCGCATATCCGACGGTAAGCGGCTGTTTTCCAAATTCCCGAAGCGCCTGAACCGCCCGTCCGTGCCCCTTTAAGGTATTATGTGCCATCAGAAGCGTATCCTTCACAGGACACCTGAGCCCCGGCGCGTGCTCCCCCTGAAAAAATCCTGCTCCGATAAAACACTGGGGCTCGTTTAACGTAAAATAATGGGTCACCCTGTCGGAAAAATTCTCCGCAACCACCTTCGCATATTCGCCGAACCAGTCAGGGCTCTCATCGTTCATCCAGCCCCCTTTTTTATAAAGCTCATAAGGGTAATCCCAGTGAAACAGCGTAATATAAGGCTCGATTCCGGCCGATAAAAGCTCGTCAATGAGCTGGTTATAAAACCGGATGCCGGCTTCGTTTACCTTTCCGGTTCCCTCCGGCAGAATCCTCGGCCAGGATAAGGAAAAGCGGTAAGCCTTAAGCCCCATTTCCTTCATAATCGCCACGTCTTCCTTAAACCTGTGATAATGGTCACAGGCCACGTCGCCGGTATCCCCTCCGAAAACCTTTCCCTTTTCACGGCAGAACACATCCCATATATGCAGCCCCTTGCCGTCCTCATAGGCCGCTCCCTCAATCTGATAGGAGGATGTGGCCGCTCCCCATGCAAAATCCTTTTGAAATCCCATTCTCTCTTTCCTTTCCCCATACTGCCCGCTAAAGCTTTTCGCAGACCTTTTTGTTGTTTGCTTATGCATACCCTGCACACATTACATTATATCTTTCCCGCTATCGGATGTCAAACACGCTGTGCAAATCCCCGCCCTAATCGCAGGCAGCAGTATATTTTATCCGGCATTATTCAACCTCTCCCATGATGCGCTTCCGTAGTTCGTCTCCTGATGCTTCCCCATTTTTATAGGCGCACAGCATCTGTATATCTTCTTCTGTCAGCTCCATCCCTTCAAACGCCATTGTAGCTTCCACTTCCTTCACCGCTTCTGTTTTGGTATATGCCGGATGGTATATTTTTACTTCAAAGGGAATCCCTTCCGTAAGGATAATCTGCTTTATCATCATATTGACCACCGCCGATAAATTGGTTCCCAGCTTTTCCAAAATCTCCGAAGCTTTTTCTTTATCTTCTGCAGAAGTCCTCACTTGCAGCAATGATGTATTGGCCATAACCTGCCCTCCTTCTGCTTCTATTGTACTACATAGTAATTACACTGTAAACATAAAATTTATTCAAAAATAATACTTCTTTCACTATAAAAGATAAATACTACACCAAATTAATCTTCTCATTTTCAAAATACACAACATAATCCGTAAATGCACTGAGTTTTAATTTTATTGGCAATCCTGTGCCGGGAAACTCCTTTATATCTACTATCCCCCCTTCCCACAAAATGCATTTACATTTTATTGATTTCCCGTCGTTTTCAAACACATACAAACCGTTTTTATCGTATGTGCCATAGGTAACGCCCTTTCCATTCTCACCGGCAGAAAACAGCAGTCGATTTTCGTTCAGATTATCCAGGGGACTTAAATAAATATCACCATTTAACGCCAGATAAACAACGCCGTATTCGCAGACTAAAACATCTCCCAGACATCCGGTCTTCTTCACTGACCGTTGCGCTTTCGTGTCGCAAATATACAGGGTGTCCGTCTTACTGTCCCTCAGGGTAAATACATGGAAATTAAATATAGAATTAATATATCCAAAATTAACAGTAGGAGCCTCTTCCATCAAATCCTCAAAAAGTTTCATATCATCTGCTATTTTATTCTCATATCTGCCCGCTTTTACTGCCTGTCCTTTGTCTGTCAAAAAGGCTTCGCATTCATCCCCCAGCCCTAAGTAAAGGCAGCCGTCCTTTGAAAAAATCTCCGTACAGGACCAGTATTTTTCCTCCCAGGGTAGTAAAATCCGCCGTTCCATGGTCGTAAGATGCATCCTCCCGATGCCGCTTTCTTCCTCCGTATCCGCCGGATATTTCATGTAATACAAATAACTGCCGTCTATGTTTCCCAATAGGAAATTCCCTTTTTCCAACTGCCTGACAGCCTTTGAACCTAAATCCATACTGCACAGGTAACCTTCCTGGGTAAAATAAAGCGTTCCCTCATTTTCTTTTGCATTGTTATAATAATTATTTTCTTCATCAGCCTTTTTCTCTGCAACAGCATTCATAAATTCCGGCGTTTCCTGCTGTTTACCGCCCGCAAATTCCCTATCCGAAGCTTTCTGCTTTTCAGATACATTTACCGGCTCTTTTCCGCTCCTTTGCCCTGCCATAACGCTGTTTCCCATTAACGAACAGCCGGTCAGTAATATACAGCCTGCCAAAGCTCCAAGCGTCCATCCTATTCCTCTCCGGTTATGTAACGGTTTTGATAAAAACAAAATTCTCTCCCTCATCAAACTCTTTTTTCCTCCCATGGAGATTCCTGCCGCAAAGCGTTTGTTTCCTCTTTTCCCTTTTAACAGTTTCAATAATGTCATGCCATAATCCTGTCGCCTGTCCGCACCGATTATCTCTGTTACCGCTTCGTCGCAGGCCAGCTCGCAATCCCTGTTGATATAGGATATTGCCAGCCACACAAAGGGGTCAAACCAGTAAACGGCGCATAGAAAATATTTTATACAGGAAAAAAGCAAATCTCCCTGTTTTAAATGACAATATTCATGCAATATCATATAGCGCATAGCCTCTGCATTTTCTGTCATATCAGGATGCAGATAAATGCTTCTGCCGAATAAAAAGGGGGTTCCGCATTCCTCCAGCAGGTAAACCCTGACTTTCGTTTCCCCGTCTTTCTTTAAAAAAATTCTGCTTCGAAACAGCTTCACCGCAAATATCCCGTTGGTTCCCAAAATGAAACAGATAATAGTAAGCATTACAGCCATCCTGACGGTTCTCAAAACATTTTTACCATAAAAGAATTGCCAGCCTGTCCCTGCCTGCTTTTCCTCTCTCCCTTCTATCCTCTCATATAAATCATTGCCTTTCTCTGATTCGCGGTCGTTTCCCTGATTGTCCGTGAAAAAGGTACTTTGCCAAAATATTTTTCCCAGGGTATCCGTATTCGCATCGCCAGACTCGCCTTGCGCTGCTTTTCTGATTTGATTTGCATTTTCTCTAAAAGCCGGAGCGGGTATCCGAAAATAAGGAAAAATCAGCAATACTATCGGCAAAATGCCCCACATATAATATTGAAGCTTTCTTGATATTTTCCCCATAGCCAATTTTCGGATAAAAAGCAACCCCGTCACAATAATTCCCGAACGAATAATCACTTCCATATCATTCTCCCTTTGCTCTTTTCAGCATATCCTCTAATTCCTCAATCTCCTCCTCTGAAAGCTTCTCATCTTTTATCATAGTCTTTACCATCAGTCCCAGACTGCCCGAAAACGCTTTGTTAAGGAAAGAATCTATCTCCTGCAACTGCGCCTCCTTCCGGCTTATATCCGCAAAGAATAATTTGGCCCTCTCTCCTTCCTCATAACGAACCGCCCCCTTGGCTTCCAGACGTTTTAAATAGGTAATCACCGTATGCTTTGACCATCCGGTTTCGTCCGTCAGCGCTTTGGTAAGCTGTGTAATAGTCCTTGGTTCCTCCTCCCAGATTAAATTCATGATTTTCCATTCATAATTTGATAATTGAACCATAACTTCCCCCCGCTCTCTCAGATGCAAAGTCCTGAATTATTTTAAGGTCGACATGTGTACACCTATACATTAGCATAAGGGTAGACATACGTCAACCTTTTTTTGTTTGCGGAAATCAATTTTATTACATTCTCCTTGACGCCATCTCCCAAATAAGTTATCCTGTAACAAACAACTAAATAGCAATAATGTCTTCAGGGCAGGGTGAAATTCCCGCTCGGCGGTTACAGTCCGCGGGTGCGAAAGCACGGGGTCCGGTGGAATTCCGGTACCGACGGTTAAAGGCCGGATTAAAGAAGGTGTGTTGATAGTCAGGATAACTCTGGCTTTTTGCACTCTTTTTTATTATCAGACTGCTCTGTTGACATTCAGCACACCGATACTTCCGCACCCTAAAGGCATCTTTTGTATTTAGGGTGTTAATTTTTTTTAGGAGGTATCCCAATGGATTACAAAACAAAAAAACTTACTGCAACCGGCATGTTCTGCGCTCTGGCCTATCTGGCTGTCGTCACCATGCGTATCCCCCTCATACTTTTCTTAAAGTATGAGCCGAAGGATGTGGTCATCACAATCGGAGGACTGATTTTCGGCCCTCTCACTTCCTTTTGGATTTCCCTGATTGTTTCCTTCGTACAGATGCTTACCATCAGCGAAAACGGCATTTTAGGTTTCCTCATGAATGTCATTTCAAGCTGCTCCTTTGCCTGCACGGCGGCGTCAATTTACAACAAACGCTGTCACGCTCCGCGAGCCGCTTATTGTAAGAAGAAGCGCACCCGCCCGGGCATGGTTGCCGGGCTTTTGTCAGGGTGGGCATGTATGATTGTTGTCATGCTGCTCTGGAATTACCTAATCGCTCCTCTTTACATGGGAACCACAAGGGAAGATGTCGCCCGTCTGCTTTTGCCCGCTTTCCTGCCTTTTAATTTCATCAAAGGCGGCCTGAATGCAGCCATTACGCTGTTTCTCTATAAGCCTGTGGTTACCGCTTTAAGGCGCGCCCGTATGATTCCCGAAAAAACGCCCATGCCTTAACCGGGGCTTTTGCTTATATGGGATAAAGAAGTAAAAGAAGTGTAAAAAATTTTGCCGTTCCCTGTCCGGCTGA
>CAJTMW010000026.1 GCA_910577275.1 uncultured Lachnospiraceae bacterium | reverse complement strand
TCGCGAGCTTAGCATCCGTTACGTTTTTATAGAGCGAAAGCGCGGCGACGAAGAATTATTCCGGGCTGACAGCCTCTCTGACTCCACATACTTTCTCCGGAATCTGAAAATTGATTTCCGTGATTAAATATTAATCATTCTTCCCAGCGCACGGTTTCCCCCTTTTCCACTTCTTTCGAAGCAGATAAAATAATTCTGCTTTCCTTATCCAATGCCCCTTCCCCTATCGCCGCCCAGTTATCATTTTTATCTGTTACCCTTACATTTATTTCATCCACGTAGTATTCCTGCCCCAGAATCCCTTCCCGCTCCTTCAGTACATAAACATAATTTCTGTCATTTTCCGAATGCACCGTATCAGCCGGAAGACAAAAACTGTGTTTTTCTCCGTTCTCAGACCGGGAAACTGCCCCTGACATCCCCGGCACCCCGGTTCCATCGGGAAGGGTGATAAGGGCCTCATATTTTTCAGGATTGCCTTCGCTCTCGGCCAGATAGTCTATTTTTGCCTCCTGCTCTTTGCGGTTTCCTTCCAATTTTATCAGAACCTGTTCTCCTAAACCGATATACTTTTTCTGCTCTTTATCAAGCACGACCTTTAACCGGCAGGGAATACTTTCGTCGGACAGAAGTAAAACCGCCGTATCCGAAATCCTCTCCCCTGCTCCGACTGCCACTTTCGTGACGACACCGCCATAGGGAGCCCTCACTATTCCCTGATTATCCAAAACCTTTTGATATTCCTGCAGGCTTTCAGAAAGTAATCTCTGTTCCAGTCTGGCAGTTTCAAGCTCCGTGGTAACCTCCTCCGGCAGAAGAATATCCTCCACCCGCCGCCGCGCCTGCTTTACAGCCTCGTCCCGCGCCGCTTTAGCATCCGCTTCTCCATATGCGGCGCTTTGAAGCGCATCTTCCAATTCTTCATCTCCCCCGTTTTCCTCCCAATCATTTTCCGCCTGAACGTAGCCTTCCAGCGCCCGCCCCACCTGAGTATCCTGCAGACGCGACGTGGTATCGTAATCCTCCCTTGCCCGGGCGAGCTCCAGCTCTCTCTTTTGTTCTTCAATCGCCTGATTTTCCAGGATTGCGCTGATTTGCAAAGACAATTTGGATATTTCGTTTTGCTTTTCTTCCATCAGTTTCTCTATATCCGCCAAATCTACCTGAAACAGCGCGTCTCCTTCCTCAACCCTCTCTCCCACCTGAACCAGAACCGAATCAATCCGCAGCCCCGGCAGAGCGGCAACCGTCTTTTCTCCCCCTGCCTCCACAATCCCTTCCGCCTGCACCTTATGCTCTATGTATTTCGCTTCCGGCTCGCAGGTGCTTACCACAAGAAGCCTGTAAGCGTACACACTTTTGGAAATCAAAGTGCAGATAACCATAAATCCCAAAAAAACCGCAAATCCGGTGATAACCTTTTTCATTCCGCCATCCCTCTTTTTTCATAGATTCTTATGCCTTTAACCCGGAGTAAATAATCCCCTGTTCCAGATAATCCTGCCCTGCTATAAACACAAATACTGCCGGAATCAGCGTGATTACGCTGGCGCAAAACGCATATCCGGCCATGCTCCAGGTAATCTCCGGCAGATATAAGGATAAGGGCCAGAGCGCTTTTTCCTCCAAAAATGCCATAGGCTGCTCCATCATATTCCAATATTCCAAAAAGCCCAGCACCATAGCCGAGAGCAGGCCGCTTTTCCCAAGGGGAAGCCCCAGCCTTACAAATATGGTAAGCTCCCCCGCGCCGTCCATCCTTGCCGCCTCCAGCATCTGGGGCGGTATTCCCCGAAATCCCCCATAGGATAAAAATACCGGAAAAGTGGAAAACACCGCAGGCAGAATAATCGCCTGATGGGTATTTAAAAGCGACAGCCGGCTCAAAACAAGATAACCTGACAGCATTGTCACCTGAAAGGGCAGAAGCATCAGCACCACATATAATGTAAAAATAAAGCCGCTTCCTTTTGCCGGATACACCGCAAATCCCCAGGCTGAGGGGACTGCCACAAGAAGCTGTCCCAATAAAATGCAGGCGGTAAGCTTCATGGAATTCCAGAACAGGACAAAAAACTGAGGCGTTTCAAACAACAGTTTTTTATAATTTGCAAAGGAAGGATAATCAGGCATCAGCTTCCAGCGGATAAATTCCGTTCCTTCCGTAAATACTGTGCCTATGTATTTTCCCATTTCCAGCCTGTCCATTAATGAACCGGACAGCAAAAGAAGGAGGGGGCCTGTTACCAGCGCCGCCGGAAAAAGAAGCAGCGCCGCCGCCCCGCCTTTTTGAAGCCCCTTTCCAATTAACCGAAGAAATCTCATTGCCTTATCTTTGTCCGCCCTCATGCTATGCCTCCTGCTTATCCCACAATTTCTGCAAAAGCAAATTTACCGCCATTAAAATACCGCCCGTGCACACCGCTGCCGCCGCCATCTTATCCAGCTCCAGATTTACAAACCAGTTATTGAAAAGATGCTGCAAAAGATAAATACTTTTATCAGGATAAGCGCCTGCCGTCAAATAGGCCTCCCGATAAATTTTAAAGGAATTGAGAAAAGATAAAACAACTATGGTATAAAGGCTTCCCCTTAAATTGGGCAGAATAATATACCGCAAACGCTGCCACTTTCCCGCGCCGTCCACCCTTGCCGCCTCCGAAAGCTCTGCAGGGATTCCGCCAATTCCCGCAAGCCACAAGATTACCGTATAGCCTGTGTTTTTCCAGAGATAGCTTCCTGCTAAAACCCAGAAGGCGGCGCCTGAGCCCAGATAGTCCCTATGTATCTCCCCCCACAGCCCTGTCGTTTCCCCCAGGCGGGAAAGAAATAAATTGAAGAACCCCTGCCTGTAAAACACCAGCTTCCATACCAGAACAACCGTAGCCGTAGGCATGGCAAGGGGAAAAAGGAAGATGGATTTCATCCACTTTCCGCCCTTGAGCCCGTTCAGCAAAAGGGCAATGAACAATCCCGTAAAAACCAGGAGGGGAATACAGATGACCGTAAACCTTACCGTGTTCTTTACCGCCAGCACAAACGCCTGATTATGAAAAATTGTCCCGTAGTTTTTCAGGCCGTTCCACTGTCCTGTCACCGCTGTGGTAAAGGACCGCTTCACCACATCCGCAAAGGGAAGCAGCACAAAGAGCAGGATTCCCGCAAGCCCCGGAAATACAAACAGGCCAAAAAACCTTCTTTTCTTTTTTGCCACGAGTTCATCTCCCTTCTCTACTCAGACATATAAATGGCAAGCTGATTCCTGATTTCCTTAAGCGTCTCCTCAAGGCTCTGGTTTCCCCGGATATATTCTTCTCCTTCTTCAAATATTGCCTGCTCAAAAACAATATCCGCCATATAAGGCGTATCCGCCGACTCCATCCGGTTTTTCAATGCCTTCAGTTCTTCTTCCTCAGGATAATATACGTCCAAAGACACCTCTACTCCGTCCTCATCCATCATCGCCATAGAGCCGTACTGATTATTTTCCCCAAGCTCCTCCTTATCCACCGTAAGCAATTCATCAAAGGCCGCCTTATTTATTCCAAATCCCCCTAATGACATCTGAACCTCTTTGCCCATAAATTCCTTCAGAAAATCCTCCGCCAGCTCTTTCTTTTCCGACGCCGCATTGATTCCCAGAATGGTATCCGGCGCAAAAACATTGCTGCATTGTCCTGCCATAGGCGCCAGAACCGTATCTTCAAACCCTTCCGTCTTTGCCGCGGAAGTAATATCGTAATAGCCATAAGGGTAAGTAGTCATTCCTGCCATAAACCGGGTATACTCTCCCACATAATCCAAAGTGTTTAATCCGTAAAATCCAAGATTATACTCCCAGTTTTCTCCAATCTCCTCCGCATACCAGTCGCTGGTTGACTCAAACCTGTCCACCCACTTCTGACCGATTCCATCCATTTGCGCATCATAAATTCTTTTCATCTGCGTCAGAAATTCTGCTACGGCGTCCTCGTCGATTTCCCCGTTTTCCTTTTTCCATGCAGGCTCGCTGGAAACCGAAAAAATCTTCATAAGCGCTATCTCCGAGCATGTTCCTAAAATATCTTTCTCAGGATAATCCTCACGCATTTTTTCCATTTCATCCGCCACAGCCGACAAATCTTTCATTTGGGAAACATAACCCTCTCTCCCCAGCATAACAGGAAATCCTGCCTGCATCGGAACCATATAGACGCTTCCCTCATGGGCAAACGCCCTGACCAGATTTTCAAAGAATTCCTCTTCTTTAAAGACGCCTTCCAGAAACTCATTTAAGTCGAGTAGCAGCCCCTTTTCTATGTAAGAATCCACAGGCAGTCCGTCCATCAAAAGGACATCCGGCCCCTCTCCCGCCACAATCCGGGTATTTAATTTCTTTAATGCATCCTCTCTGGTCACCCCGCTATCTTCCCCTCTGCCGACCTCATATTCCACACGCACATTCGGATTTGCTATCTGATAGAGCGAAATTGCCGTTCTCATTCCATAGCTGTCCTCAAGACTGTACACCTTAAGACATTCCTCCGGCATAGACGGCATATCGGGATTATAAGTAAACCTCACGGTCTTTCCGCTGTTAAAAACAGCCAGAAACACATCATTTTCCAACATCACCATACCCTTTATCCCATACTTAGGGCTTCCTAAGCGGGACAGACTTCCGTCAATTAACTGCTCCATCTCCTCCTGCCCTGCCCAATGGCGGTACAGTCCCCTGTCGCCTGCCAGATACAGCTCCTCCTCTCCAAAAAAGTAGAAGATATCATACCAGCTTCCGCCGTTAAACTGCCTGTCGCTCCCATTGTTCTTTACAAAGTCCGAAAGCACGCCGTCCTCCACATACTCCTCTTTTTCCATATCATAAAGAAGCGGCGCCTCAAAGTCGTATCCGTCTATCAGCATGATATTATCCCGGAACTGTATCAGCATCGGCCTGCCTTCCGCCCTGAGAAATTCCTCGCTGCTGCCGTCCTCTTTTACCTCATAAATAATATCTCCAAGGGTAGTTATAAAAGCTCTCCCTTCCCCGGTCAGCCAGATTCTGTTGGCATACATTTCATCCTCTGTCAGGGAAAGGGAAACCGGAACTACCGTGCCGTCCGCCCTGACCAATGCGCATTCCGGCGACAGGTCAAACACAGAATCTGATTCTTCCGAATTTTCATCTTCCCCGCTCTCCGATACCCCTTCCGCGTCCCCGGACAAATCTTCTTCCCCGCCCTCTGATAACCCTTCTTCGTCCCCGGACAAATCTTCGCCGTCTTCTTCTCTGCCTTCTTCTCCGTCTTCTTCCCCTTCTGTAGAGGGAACCTCCTCATAATCATCATAGATAATGCCTAAAGTACCATCTTCGCCCACTCCCAAATCCATGATATAAGCGTTTGCCAGTTTTTCTTCCAGATACTTTGTATTTTCGTTTTCCCACGAAACTCCGTTGTCATCTGACACCCATATTCCTGAAGACGCATCGGTAATCACGAGCCTTCCGTCGGAAAATCTTTTCATTTTCCTGACATTTGCCAGCTTATCTGACAGGTCAGTTTCTTCCTCCTCATAACGCCCCATAGCGATATCCGAATCACCGCTTCCATTTTCTACCTTTTTTTCATTTTCCGCAAAAGGAAGACTTCCTTCATTTGAATTTCCACAACCCGCGGTAAACAAAATTACTGCCGCCAAAACCAGACTCATTAACCTTTTCCTTATTTTTCGTGCCATTTTTCCTCCTGTTCGCCTGCTTTGTGCAATTGCTTCCGCACTTTGCAGGCCATTTTCATGTTAGTCAACACCCTGCGGCAGCCGCCAAATGTACATGCAAGTAAACCCGCCCGGCTCGTTGCTCACAAAAAACGCGACTACTACAATAGTCTTTCAATTAGACTATCACAGTAGTCGCATTCTGTCAATCCGCTTTTTTATAAAAGAAATTACCAATAGGAACGGGCATAAGCCCTGGAATCCTTTTCGGAGAGCTGTACCAGCCCGATGAGCGTCCCATCGTCGCTATATTTTGTAATCACTCCCATATTGCCGTTTCCCGCGCCTGCTGCTTTTGCAAACACTCTTCCCGAAAATCCGTCTCCATCCCGGTTTTGATTATCCGCTAAAAAGTAAACAGGCTCTCCGTTAAAATAAAGCTGATAGTCGTCGCCTTTTACTTCTCCGCTTAACCCATACATCTCAAATTCGCTTATCAATCCGCCTATCGTTTCTTCCATGCCTTCATCCGGCCCTGTCCCCTCATAAACGGTGTCCTCCACAGCTTCCGCCGACACTGCTTCCTGCACGACAGAATCAGGTAATTCCACTGTGGAATCTGATGTCACATAAACTGTCCCTTCCGACTGCATTGCATTATTTGAATATACCCGTGTTTCCAAAACAGAGGATTGCTCTGCCACCTCTGTCGATGCTTCTGCCCAGGTAATGCTTACCCATTCAGGCGTATCTGACACGACATATGCCCCGGCTGTGGATGCCTCCGCCCCATCCCGGGTATCAGAAACAGTGTTGGTGATAAACACCGTGAATGCACTTGTCAGGGCAATGACGGCCGCCAATATGCCGATAAAAGTCGTCTTTTTCATTGTCATCACCGCAACGATTCTTTCTTTAACCGCATTTTTCCCAAATCCCAGCCCTGTCTGAAATCCCATATTCCTGCACCGGGCAAGCGATAACAGTGTAAGCGCATACTCCTGCCTGCAGCCGCCGTTTCTCTGCACCACCGTCTCATCGCACAAAAGCTCCATATCCCGGTTAAACAAAACATACATCACCCACACAAGAGGATTAAACCAGTGAACGCAAAGCGCCAGATGGGCCGCCAGCTTTTTTATATTGTCATGATTTATAATATGTGTCAGTTCGTGCTGCAGACATAAGCTTGCCGCTTTTCCCTCTTTTAAATACTGCCCTTTTGGAAAAACCACTGCCGGGCGAAGCAGACCATAGGTTACAGGGGTTGCAGTCCGGTCGGAAATCTGAAACCTTACTTTCCCTAAAACCTTTAAGTCCTTTTCCCTTATTCCCTCCATTGCAAGCAGCTTTTCCCGCTCCTGCTTTGGCATGGGCAGCCCTTCCCGGAACAGGCGGCTGTCTCTGTTATAAAGAAAAAAGGAACCCGCCAGCAAAATAACGGTTACAGTCAGATAAACCACCGCCGCTGCCTTCCTTAAATCAACTTCTGATTTCTCTGCAATATATAACGCGCCCGAACCGCCCTGCATGGTCGCTTCTTCTCCTGCCGTGCCTGAAGCTTCTTCCCCTGCCGTGTCTGAAATAACATACGTTTCCGTTTTCGCCTCCACGGACGTTTCTCTCACGATAAGGCTTCTGAAATCTGCCAAAGGCTCAGGCAGCGGCAGCGGAATGGAAAAAGGAATCAATAATCGCAAAATTGCAATTTCCCAGAGCAGTATCATCACTTTCTTGGGCAGCCGGTGTATAAATAAAGAGCGAAACAAAACAATACCCAAAATCAAAACGCCCGCCGCAACGCTCATCTGTATCAAATTCATTCCTGACTCCTTTCCCGGCTTAAATCATCAATCATTCTCTTTAAGGAATCAACCTCCTGATTTGACAGCTTCTTCCCATCTAAAAAAGCAGCGAAAAACTTCTCCTTAGAGCCGTCGAACATTTTATCAATCAGCTCCTCTGTTTCATAGTCCTGTACCTCCTGCCTGGAAATTAACGGTCTGCAGATAAACCCCGGCTCCTCCCTCCTGACCGCGCCCTTGTCCACACATTTTTTAATCACCGTATAGGTGGTGTTTTTGTTCCACCCCGTCTCCTCCTTTAAAATCTTTACCACCTGCCCGGCAGAAATTGCGCCCTCCTGCCAGAGCACCTCCATTACCTTCCGTTCCGAATCAAATAATTTCATCTTAATCTCCATTCCGCAAAGCCGCAAACCTCAAATTTGTGCCCGCCCTGCCCCGGTTGTTCTCCTTAAGTTAAAACGACTACTGAAATAGTCCTTAATTAAAGACTATCACAGCAGTCGTAATATGTCAATTCTAATTAATGCAGCCACTCGGAAACCTCAACTTTTCAGATTCCGGTGAAATGAATATTGCCAAAGAGGATGTCAGCCCGGAATATTTCTTCGCCACTATTTACAGCATTAGCGTCGCTATCAGGGGCATTGTCGCCACCGACAGAATCGTGGTCAGCGCAACCCCTTTGGAGGCCGTCTCGTAATCCCCGTCATACTGCTGGGCCAGCATTGCGTTCATACTCCCCACCGGCGTGGCCAGCATTACCATACACACCCCGAGAATTACCGGATTTTCCACAAACCGTGCAATAATGAAAATACCGGCTATCGGCACGAGTAGAAGCTTAATCACAGAAAAGACAAGTAGCTTTCCATCCGTAAAAAGCCTTTTCACATCCATTACCGCAAGGGACGCGCCGATAATCATCATGCTTAAAGGCGCTGTCAGATTGCTCAAATGCGTTACTGCATCCTGTAAAAAAGCGGGTACTTTCATATCAAGCAGATATATAATTATCGTTATTATACAGGAAATCATACCTGGATTTAACAATTCTTTAAATGCAAACGAACCCTTCCCCCTTTCCGTTTCTTTATCTCCTCTGATAGACGACACGCCGTAGGTGTAAATCAGGACATTGTAAATAATGACAAAGGGAGTTGCGTAGAGAAGCGCGCCGTTTCCATATAGCGCGGTAATCACCGGAAACCCCATAAACCCTATATTGGAAAAAACCGTCATAGCGCTGTAGGTTCCCCGGGCTCTCTTTTCAACCCTAAGCGCCCTGGGCAGAATCACCCCCAGCAACAGGAGCGCCGGGTACATCACGCCCATGATTACGACCGTTGTGAGAAGTTCTTCTCCCCGGATTTTTTCTTCGCCCATACACGCCGTCAAAACCAGCGCCGGATTCGCCACATTCACCACAATAGACGACAGCTTTTTACTCACCTCGTCTGTAATCAGCGACTTTTTATAACAAAAGAATCCAACCCCCATCAGCAGAAAAAGCACTATCATTTGTTCCAACAGCATTTCCGATTCTCCTTACTTTCAATATTTCCGACGCTGCTTCCGCTGGAAGCTGCAGCACAGATGCCGGATAATACTTCAAATTTTTCCGTAAATCATAACAGAGGCGTTGATTTTCCCTTTCCTGCTCAGCCCCTGACCGCCGGAATATTCAAATTTCCCAAATCCCCTCACGTTCACCACATCATCTTTTTTTAACTGATAACTGTTATTTTCGCACTGTCTGCCGTTCACAAACACCTTTTTCTGCCGAAAACAATCCGCCGCGTCTCCCCGGGACAGCCTGTACACCTTCGCCACCACCCCGTCCACACGCTCCGATGAAATCTGAATGGTCATCTCCTGCCTGTCCCTGTCTGTCAGTTCAGGCACACCCTCCGCCCTGCTGCACAAAACCGGAGTGTGCTTCACCTTGCTTAAATTTTCCATAATAAAATCCGCCATACTTTCCAGACAGAAAATATAGCCCGCATTGTCCGCCAGAAAAATGTCCCCCAGCGTACTTCTCTCTATCCCCAGGTTCATAAGCGATCCCAGAAAATCCCTGTGAGTCAGCGTATCCGCAAACTTTTCCGCCGCGGGTCTTGCCTGAATACATGCAATTGGAAATTCCTCCGCATATCCAAACTCCTCCTCGCTGCCAAAGCGGAGCATTACCCGCTCGCAAAGCCCGCTCCCGCCCCACGCCGTATGAGGAATGTAGGAAAGCTCCTTTTCCATCTCATAAAAACAGGCCATATCCGCAAGACTCAAAAATCCGGTGAATGTAAACTGATTATTCTGCCAGGACTTTTGAGCCAGCTCCCTGAAACGCTTTTTCAGTAATTCTTCTGATTCCATTGGTTTTTCCCTTCATGCCAAAAGAGGCATGCTGCATGAATTTTAAAATACTCAATGCAGCACCCCTCTTTGCATCACAAATATCACTTTCCGCTGCAGACGCCAATGCCAGATAGCAATAGCCCGTCTGCCTGTCCAAAATCATTTTCAGATAAATCCTTTAATCAGCGATATAGGTAGGCGCATTTTTAGGGCTCTTTCCCTTGATAACCTTATGATAATAATTGTAGGTCATAGCCTCCCTGTCGCCAAAAAGCTCCGCTCCCTTTACCTCGCCCAGAAATACCGTATGGGTCGCTGTTTCCATCCTGTCAATCACATCGCAGACAATATAGCCGCAGGCATCGGAAACCACCGGAAGATAATCCCTCACCTGATATTCCACCTCGGAAAACTTGTCGTTATCCTTCCCCGACTTGAAGCCGAATGTTCCTATGATAGAAGGGGTTGAATCCTCCGCCATAATGGAAATCGCAAATTTCCCGGTCTCATTGATGCACTTGTTCGTGTAATTGTCATGATTAATGCTGACCGCAATGGTAGCCGGCGACGAGGTAATCTGCATGGCGCTGTTCGCCGTACACCCTGTAGGTCTGCCATTGTCCCATGTGCTTACCACATACACTCCGTAAGAAAGCTTGTGAAAAACATTTTTATTCATAATTTATTGTCCGCCTTTCCGCTTTGCCGTAGTTTGCTCTTTTGTTGATTTTAGTTTACCCTTTCTTCCGGTTATTGGCAAGTGGTAATCTGGCTTTCCGACGCAAGTCGTTGATTATGCCCAATACATCTCCGTTTCTTCATCTTCAAAAATCATATTGGTTTTCAGGAATTCAATTAATTTCCTATTCTTATATATCCTTTAATATACCCTTCCGGCTTCTCCTTCATTTCCCGGAAGGCCCTGTTGATTTCTGAAAGGGAATATTCATGTTTCATCATCGGTTTTACATCAATTTTATGATTTTCAAACATTGCAAGTGCCTGACGCATAAATTCCATCTGCCTCCTGCTCCGGCGCTCATGGGCGTTAATCACCGTAATTGCCTTCCAGTTCCACAGCTTCATATCAATCTCGCGTCTTCCTCCGCTCTGATGAAATCCGACCACCGAGAGCACGCCATGGGGTCTTACCATTTTTCCCGCCAGCTCCAGACCTGCCGCTCCGCCTGTGACTTCCGCTACGACATCCACCCCGCGGATAAACATTTCATCATTCCATTCATCCACAATATATTTGCCCGGGAGTCCGTCAGGAAGATAAACTTCGTCAGCCCCGAATTTTTTCGCAAGCTCCAGACTTTCCTCTCTCACATCAATCGCTATAATTTTCGCCGCGCCTTTCAACCGCAATAGCTGCATAAATCCAAGCCCCATATAACCGCATCCTACAACAGCTGCCGTATCCCCTATATTCACAGTCGTTCTGTCCGCTCCGCTGACCAGACACGACCATGGCTCTCCAATTGCTTCTTCATCGGTCAGCTTTGCCGGAACTGGCAGAGCCATATCTTCTGTGGATACCGTATATTCGGCAAAACAATTTCTGAACAGGCCTGTAACTCTGTCTCCGGGCTTAAACTTACTGATTCCGGCCCCTGTTTTTTCGACGATTCCCACCGGCTCATGACCAAGAATCTGCCCCACAGAATCGCCGTTTTTCCAATCCGGGTATTCCGACAGGCAGGTTCCGCAAACCAGCATCCGAATCAACATTTCATTATCCTTTATCCCGGGAGTCATAACCTCCTCTATTTCCATGTGTCCCGCACCTCTTAAAACCGCTGCTTTCATTTTTCACCTGTCCTTTCACTGTACCCTTAAGTCAGACCTTCTGTAAACGACTTCTGTAAGGTTAAATATAACACAATATTATAAAAAATAAAGCCTCCCACACTATTTCTTGACACAATATTAAAATTGTAATATTGTATTTTTAGCAACTAATATCCAATGGCATCCGCCATATGCCCGTACGGACACGGCATCCGGCTTACTGCCTGCGGAAATAAGCGGGGAAGCCGTCATGTCGGTCTGTAGAGCCGCAATCGTCGGGAAGGTATTATGGTAAATTTTGTTATCGGATTGGAGTTTTTTGGCATTTGCCTTACGTTTATAGCTTTGCTGCTTCTTCTTAACGGAGAGGGAGCCAAAGAGCAGAAGCTGCTGCTCATCATTATGTGCGGCTCACTGGTACAGAATGTGGGTTATTTATTGGAGCTGACTGCGCCTACGGTGGAGGCTGCCATGACAGCAATAACGGTGGAAAATGTAGGCTCTGCTTTTGTGGCGCTGTGTTATTGCTGGTTCATTTATATTTATTGCTATATTACCCCGCCGAAAACGCTTTTAAGAGTTCTCTTTGCCATCAGTTTTTTCGCTTTGCCGTCGGTATTTTTCAACTGGCACGGCCTTTTCTATCAGGATGTCCGGTGGCTGGCGGACGCAGACGGTTTTTATCATGTCAGCATCACCTATGGTCCGTTGTACGTGGTTTTTTTGTTCAGTCGCATTATTATTCCCTATATCCTTTGCATATACACTTTGCTGCGCGCTATTCATGAACGTTCGGACCGGCAGGTAAACCGGCAGTATTTTACAATCCTTGGCATCTCCACTCTGCCCGCCCTTATGCTGATGGCCTATGTCTTAAAAATCGTGAAGGTATTTGACCTGACTCCCGTGACGCTGGCCATTTCCATGTCCATGGTGGTTATTGTGGTCTGGAGCCGCCGTAATTATGATTTCCGCCATCTGGCGGCCGAGAAAGTCCTGGAAAGTCTGGGCGACGGTGTCATTGCACTGGATGACCACGACCGACTGGTCAGCTATAACAGGGCTGCCGCGGATATCTTTACTCATCTGCCTGACCACAAGCTGGGCGAAAATATCCGTGTGTTGGAGGACTTCCGCGAGGATATGCTCAACGAAGACATTCCCTGGAGCTTTTCCATCAACGGGCAGCATTACGAGAGTCACAGCAAGCATATTATAGATGAAAACGGAAAGATTCAGGGCTGCGTAATCCTGATTCTTGATATGACCGACATAAAAGCCTATATCAATGAGATTAAGCGGGTGCGGCGGCAGGCTGAAAAAGCCAGCATCGCCAAAAGTGAATTTCTGGCCAATATGTCCCATGAGATACGGACTCCGATGAATGCAATCATAGGCCTGAACGATATCATCATGGAAGAATGCGGGGATACCGAAATTTATGCCCATGCCAAGGACGTGCAGTCTGCGGCAAAAAGCCTGCTGGCAATCATCAACGATATTCTGGACCTGTCCAAGGTAGAGGCGGGCAAAATGGAGCTGGTGTATGTTGATTACTACATAAAGGTTATGGCGGATGAAATCATAGGAATGATGGATATGGCGGCTTCCCAGCGGGGCCTTATCCTGAAGTATGAGTGCGACCAGACGATTCCCTGCCGTTACCACGGCGATGACGGCAGAATCAAGCAGATTCTGATAAATATTTTAAGCAATGCCGTAAAATTTACGAAAAAGGGCTATGTGCGCGCATACATTACCGGAAAACCCGGAAAAAATGCGGACGAAGAACTGCTTATTTTCCATGTTGAGGACACCGGCTGCGGCATCCGCGAGGAAGACCTTGGCAATATCTTTGATGATTTCCGCCAGGTGGACTCCAAGCGGAACCGAAGCGTGGAGGGCACCGGACTGGGGCTTGCCATTGTAAAGCATCTTGTTGAAATGATGGAGGGTACTATTGATGTGGAGAGTACCTACGGCAAGGGAACGATGGTGACTATTACAATTCCTCAGAAAATCGTGGACCGGCGGCCTGTTTCGGAAATGCCCGAGCTCCCGCAGGCAGAACAGAAAATTACGGATATGTTTACCGCTCCCGGTGTGAAGGTGCTTATTGTTGACGACAATGTGATAAACCGCAAGGTGGCCCGGGGGTTCCTGAAACATTACGCTTTCGATTTGACCGAGGCGGAAAGCGGGCCGGAGGCTATCGAGCTTGTGCGCTCCGACCGGTATGATATCATCTTTATGGACCATATGATGCCCGGCATGGACGGCATCGAGGCGGCGGAGATTATCCGCAGCGACTGCGGCGAAAACGGAGCCGCCCCTGTTATGGTGGCGTTGACCGCCAATGCCATGGAAGGTATGCGGGAGCATTTTCTGTCGAAGGGTTTTCAGGATTTTATCGCCAAGCCTCTTGACAGGAAAGAGCTGAATCAGCTTTTGCTGCGCTGGATACCGGAGAAATACAGGCAGGGGGATGAGCCGGAGGCGGAATCCAGACCATTAAACCCGGAGGAATTCCAGATTGACGGGGTGGATATGAGCGCCGCAATGCAGTATTACTCAGGCGACGGGGAAGGCTTTGCCGACCTGCTGGAGCTTTATTGCCTGGACGGCAAACGCAAGACGAAGCTTCTGAGCGAGCTTGTGGAATCGGATATGCTGCGCTACCAGATAGAGGTGCACGGGCTTAAAAGCGCATCTGCCAATATCGGAGCCATGAAAGTTTCGGCTATGGCCCGTGAGCATGAAAATGCCGCCGCGCAGGGAGACGGGGAATTTATATCAGAACATTTCCCGGCGCTTCTTGCGGAATACGAGATTCTTCTGACAAATATCGGGCAGTTTCTGGAACGGCGCAGGCAGGAAAACAGCCGGAAAGAAAGGCTTCCGGGTCTGCCTGTGGAAAAGCTGCGGGAACAGGTTGCGGCGGCTTTGGAGGAATTAAAGCATTTCCGCTCTCAGGCGTGCGCGGAAAGGGTTGAGACGCTGCTGCTTCATGAACTGCCCGGCGGACTTGAGGAACGCCTTTTGCAGATACGGGAACAGCTCCGGTTATATGAGGATGACTATGTGGAAGAACTGCTTGGCCAGCTTTTGAGCATACTTGAAAAGGAGGAGGAAAATAAATGAATCAAATAAGAGGCAGAGCTTCTAAAAAGCGGATTTTAGCGGTGGACGACGCCGCAATTGTCTTAACGCGGATTTCAGATACCCTGCATAATGAGTATGAAGTGATAACCGTCAATTCAGGGGTACGCGCCCTGAAATATCTGGAGCAGGCAAAACCGGACCTTATCCTGCTGGATATTCAGATGGCGCAAAAAAACGGCATCGAAACCCTGCGCGAAATACGCGCTATGGAAAACCGGGCTGATATACCGGTGATTATGCTTACCGGCGTGGAGGATAAGGATTTTGTCCTGGAAAGCGCCAAGCTTGGCATCTGTGATTACATACTGAAGCCCTTTCATTCCAATGATTTACTCAAAAGAATCCATCGTGTTTTCGAGCCGAAAGAACAGAATTAATCAGCCTGTGACAAGGAGAGGAGATTAGCAGAATGAATACCGCTATGACAAAGGAGGAACTTGAACAGCTCCTGGACCAGGCTGTGCAGGATGTGACGGAGCGCACCGCCGGCGTGCGCCTGCATCAGAAAGACCAGTCGCCGGGAGAAGACCTCTGCACGGTTCAGATTACCTTTGACAAAGGTTTTCGCACCAGTCTTACCCTCTGTGCCGATACCGGGCTTTTGTACCGTATGGCATGTAATTCCTTCCATGAGGATTCGGTCAGTCCCGAAGACCTGGAGGAATTCAGTAAAGAATACTTCAATGTACTTTGCGGAAGGATAGCCGGCGCCATGTTTCGGGCCACACAGGTTCCGGCTCATTTCGGCCCGCCCGAGTTTTACCGCGGACGCTACGAGCCTGAGGGGCGCGAAATCCAGTTCGTGCTCACCTATTCCGACGAGTGCTGCGGAGGCGCGCAGTTGATTCACCATGTACCCCGTTCCGGCGAGAGCGGGGATGTTTCAGGTGATGCCTGAGAGAAGGGAGCATATAAAATGAGCAAACGGATTATGGTCGTAGATGATTCCCGGCTGGTACGGGTTCAGCTGAATGACGTTCTGGAAGGAACAGACTACGAAATCGCGGCATACTGCCGAAGCGGGGAAGACGCGATTGCGCGGTATGATGAAATAAAGCCTGATTTGGTGACGATGGACATCATCATGCAGGGAATGGACGGACTGGACGCCTCTGAGCGTATTCTGAAAGAGCATCCTGACGCAAGGATTGTCATGGTTTCATCCCTTGCCTATGACGATACCTTTGAGAAAGCCAAATCAATTGGCGCAAGGGGATTTGTAGATAAGCCTTTCCATAAGGAGCAGTTACTAAAAGTATTCGAGCAGGCACTGTCTTAACCCTATTATGCGCAAAATGAGGAATACCATGGACATAAAAGACGCCATAAAAAGTATCATAAAGCCGCACGACGGGGACGCTCTCGCCCCCCTTTCCACCGTCTGGGGCGAACAGACTGCGGCGGATAATGTACTGCGCGAATATCCCCGTCCCCAGCTGCAAAGGGAATCCTTTCTCTGTCTGAACGGATACTGGGATTATGCCATTACGACGTCAAAGACCGCTCCCTGCGCCTTTGACGGTAAAATACTTGTCCCCTTTTCCCCGGAATGTTCCCTGTCGGGCGTAAACAGGCAGCTTCTTCCCTCGGAGTTTCTCTGGTACCGGACGTTCCTTCCCGATTTGGAGTTTCTTTCCGGCAAGCGTGTTATCTTGCATTTTGGCGCAATAGACTATCATGCCGGTGTCTACATAAACAGACAGCCGGTGACCTCCCATAAGGGAGGCTATCTGCCCTTTTGCGCCGATATCACCGACTTTTTAACCGATGGACAAAACGAGCTTCTCATAAAAGTCAAAGACCCCTCCGACGAAGGATGCCAGCCCAGAGGCAAGCAGACCCTTCACAGAGGCGGTATTTTTTATACGGCGCAAAGCGGTATCTGGCAAACCGTATGGATTGAGCTTGTTCCCGCAGTTTATCTCAAAAATCTGTGGTTTGAAACCGACTATGACACAGGGGAAGTAACCGCCCATATGGCAGTCTGCGACAAAAACAGCCCGCAGTACGCGTCTTCTCAGGAATCTCCCGGAGAGATTTCCCTGTCCGTTATCTGCAGCGGAAGTGAAATTCTCGCCAGCTCCCTGCCCCTTTCGTCCGAACGTGTTACGCTTTCTTTCACCATACCGCAGGAGCATTTTCACCCGTGGAGTCCCGAAGACCCTTTTTTATATCAGGTACGGCTATCTCTGGGCTCTGACAAGGTGCAAAGTTATTTTGCCCTGCGCCATTATTCTATTGAAAAGCAAAAGGACGGCATTCCCGTATTCTGCTTAAACCACCGCCCCTGTTTCCTCATGGGCGTGCTTGACCAGGGCTACTGGCCGGACGGCCTCTATACTGCGCCTTCCGACGAAGCGCTTATTTACGACATCACAGCCATGAAAGCCCTTGGATTTAACATGCTGCGCAAACATATCAAGGTTGAAAGCGCCAGATGGTATTACCACTGTGACAGACTGGGCATGATTGTCTGTCAGGACATGGTAAACGGCGGGAGCAAATACCGCATGCCCGTTATCAATTATCTGCCCACCCTGTTTCCAAAGCTTTCTCTTAAGGACTCTAACTATGCTCTGTTTTCCAGAAAGGATAAGTCAGCCAGAAAGCAATGGGAAAAGGAATGCGCGGAAACCATTGAACACCTGAGATTTTTCCCTTCCATTGCAATCTGGGTTCCTTTTAATGAAGGCTGGGGACAGTTTGACGCTGCCCGCATAACAGATATGATAAGGAAAAAAGACCCCTCCCGGCTGATTGACTCCACCAGCGGGTGGTTTGACCAGAGCTGCGGCGACTTCATCAGCATACATAATTATTTCCGCCCTCTGTCCGTTACGGAAAAGAAATGGGGCAGCCGCGCCTTTTTCCTGTCGGAATACGGCGGCTTTGCCTGCCATATCAAAAATCATTCCAGTGTGGAGCGGGTATTTGGCTATAAGCGCTTTGACAGCCTTGAGGAATTTGGCAGAGCCTACCGTGAATTTATAGAAAAATCCCTGCTTCCCCTCAGGGAACAGGGACTTTGCGGCGCCGTGTATACGCAGGTCTCCGATGTGGAGGAGGAAGTGAACGGACTGCTCACTTATGACAGAAAGGTCAACAAATTAGTCTGACCTCTGCGCACAACCCGTCAGGACAGGCCCGGCCCTGACGGGTGTCAGTGTCAGTCTCTGCCCCCGTCGGGATAGTCCTGAATCATTCCCTCCATCAGGCTCATATCAATCATAAGCTTTCCCTCGTACATGCCTACCGGAATCTGACCGTTTATTCCGTAAATCACGGGGTAGTTTTCTTTCACAAAGTCATAGACAATTACCTTTTTCTGATAAGGGTCTATCATCCAGTATTCCTTTACGCCGGCCGCCTCATACTTAGCCAGCTTCTTAAAGCAGTCCTTGCGCTTAGTGGACGGGGAAAGCACCTCCACCACAAAATCCGGCGCTCCCATAATTCCCCATTTCATAATCTTCTTCTCGTCGCAGAGTATCAGCACATCCGGCTGCACCATCGTCCTGTCGTCGCAGTCAAGACGGACGTCCACCGGACTCATCATGGGTATACAGTTTCCTTTATTCTCGAAAATAAAATTGGAAATCTGCCGGTAAATCTCACCGCCGATTCTCTGATGGACAAAGGTCGGCGCATCCATATCATAAAGCACGCCGTCTATGAGCTCCACCCGCTTATCGTCCGGCAGCGCATAATAATCCTTTACCGTATACTCTCCCTGCTTCTTCTGCGTTCTGTAAACGGCAGCCTCCTCGCTGACAGACGAAACCCTTTCCCCCATAAAAAAGCCCTCCAGCGCCATCAGCGTGTCGTAGCGCGGCGAGGACGTCTCCCCTCCGAAAATCTTCTGAACCGTCCCCACGGGCACCCCGCTCATGTGCGCAATCTGGGAGTAGGAATATCCCTTTTCCTTTTTTATCCGCTTCATCTCTTCTATCGTCATCACCAGATACCCCCTTTTCCTTTGATGACTTAATTTTAACCGAAATTTATCCGTTTGTCAACCGTGTTCTATCCGAATATTATCCGTTTTTATCCCTTTTATTCCGCAATCCCCATCATCTTATCCAGCCTTCGCCGCACATGAATATATGCCGGTATCAAAAATGCATCCGCAAACAGCCAGGCAAGAGGGCTTGCAAGACAGACGCCGATGAAGCCGAAAGCCGGAACCAGCAAAAGCGCCGCCAGAGTCCTTGCAACCATCTCAAACACGCCGGCCAGAATTGCCAGAACCCCGAAGCCCATCCCCTGTATCATGAACCTGATAATATTCACCAGGGCAAGGGGAATATAGAAGGCGCCGTTAATAATCAGAAACTGCCCCGCCTTTTCCAGAAGCGCTGTTTCCCCGGCGTCCACAAACAACGCCGCCAGATTTGTTCCGAAGAAATACATAATTGCGAAAGCAATGACAGAATATCCTACCCCCAAAACAATACAGTCTTTCAGTCCTTTTCCCAGACGCTCCAGCTTTTTCGCCCCCACGTTCTGACCGCCGTAGGTAGCCATGGTCGTTCCCATAGCGTCAAAGGGACAGCTTACAAACATGCTTACCTTGCCTGCCGCCGTCACGGAAGCCACCACGGCGGAGCCCAGCGTGTTTACTGCAGTCTGGAGAATAACCGAGCCGATTGCCGTAATGGAGTACTGCAGCCCCATGGGAATCCCCATGCCGCAAAGCGTCCATATATGATGGGGATTAAATCGCCATTCCTCCCTGGAAATATGTAAAAGCTCAAACTTCTTCATCGTATAAACAAGGCACAAAACTCCCGAGACAAGCTGCGATACCACAGTGGCGACCGCCGCTCCGGCAACGCCCATATCAAAGGTCAGAATGCAGAGAAAATCCAGCCCGATATTTAATATGGAGGACAGCGTCAGAAAATATAAAGGCGTTCTGCTGTTTCCCATGGCCCGGATAATCCCCGACAGCATATTATAAAGAAAGGTCGCCGGTATGCCTGCAAAAATGACAACAATATAAGCATAGGACTCTGCAAAAATATCCTCCGGCGTTTTCATCCAAATCAATATATTTCTGCATAAAAAAACAACCGTCACCGTAATAACAGCAGAAAAAGCCGCTGCAAGCCACGTACTGTTCGCCACAAACTGCCGCATGCCTGAATAATCCCTTGCCCCGAATTTATGCGCTATGGGAATGGAAAATCCGCTGCACACACCCATACAAAATCCCACTATCATAAAATTCACGGAGCCTGTCGCGCCTACTCCCGCCAGAGCGTTCACGCCCAGAATCCGGCCTACGATAACTGTGTCCACTACGCTATAGAACTGCTGGAACAGCGCGCCGCACAAAAGCGGAATCGAAAATCCCAGAATCAGCCTCATAGGGGAACCCACCGTCATATCCTTTGTCGCACTCTTTACCGCCGCCTTAACCTTTACTTCCTCAGCCATTTCCATCCTCCCCGCAGGCACTTCCGGCCTGCTTTACATGCAAAATTTTTCTCTCCCGCTCGGCTTCGCCTCGCTGAACACGGCGCTCGCCGCATGTGTGTGCAGGCATTCCCGTCCGGCTCCCTGCTCGCGCAAAAAAACCTGTGCGATTATAGCAAGTAAGAGTATAATCACACAGGCTGTAAATTACAATACTAATTTTTTAAAAATAAATTAATTTTTCAGGCGAAAGGATTCTCGGATTTATAAAGCATTCCCTTAGGCTGATTGAAGCCGATTTCCTCCATCGGAACGCCGATATACTTAAACACTTCGTAGAGCGCTTTTCCGTGATGGCCGAAAGCCACCGCGCCGTGATGAGGATAATTCCCTTCAATCAGTACATGACGGTAGAATCTTCCCATCTCCGGGATTGCAAACACGCCGATGCCGCCGAAGGACTTGGTGGCGACAGGAAGAACCTCTCCCTGGGCAATGTAGCCGCGGAGCTTGTTGTCCGCCGTTGACTGGATACGGTAGAAGGTTATATCGCCGGGAACAATGTCTCCCTCCAGAGTGCCGTTGGTAACCTCTACCGGCAGAGACCTTGCCATAATCATCTGATTCTTCATGCTGCAGAAAGCCAGTTTTCTGGAACAGGTGTTGCCACAGTGGAAGCCCATGAAAGTATCCTTATGGGTATAATCAAATTTGCCTTTGATGGATTCCTCATACATATCGGAGGGAACCGTGTTGTTGATGTCGAGCAGCGTAACCACGTCGTCGCTCACCGCCGTACCGATAAACTCGCTTAAGCAGCCGTAAATATCCACCTCGCAGGAAACGGGGATTCCCATTCCGGCCAGACGGCTGTTCACGTAGCAGGGAACAAATCCAAACTGCGTCTGGAAAGCGGGCCAGCATTTTCCGGCAATGGCAACATACTCGCGGTATCCCTTATGGGCTTCCACCCAGTCAAGGAGAGTCAGCTCGTACTGCGCCAGCTTGCTTAAAATTTCGGGCTTCTGGTTGCCCTCGCCAAGCTCCTCCTCCATTTCCTTTACTTTTGCGGGAATTCTCTCATCGCCCTCATGCTTGTTGAATGCTTCAAACAAATCCAGCTCGGAGTTTTCTTCAATTTCCACGCCAAGATTGTAAAGCTGCTTGATGGGCGCATTGCAGGCAAGGAAATTAAGGGGTCTGGGACCGAAGCTGATAATCTTAAGGCTCTTAAGCCCCACGATTGCCCTTGCAATGGGAACAAACCCGTTAATCATATCCGCGCATTCCTCCGCGGTGCCTACGGGATACTCGGGAATATAGGCTCTCACATTGCGGAGCTTTAAGTTGTAGCTTGCGTTCAGCATACCGCAGTAAGCGTCGCCTCTGCCGCCCACCAAATCATTCTGGCTTTCCTCGGAAGCAGCCACGAACATGGACGGCCCGTCAAAATGCTTTGCCAGAAGTGTTTCGGAAATTTCGGGTCCGAAGTTCCCAAGATATACGCAAAGGGCGTTACAGCCTGCCTTTTTGATATCCTCAAGAGCCTGAACCATGTGGATTTCGCTTTCCACAATGCAGACAGGACATTCATAAATGTCCGCCCCGTCATATTTGGCCTTATAAGCCTCCACCAGAGCCTTTCTCCTGTTGACGGACAGAGATTCCGGGAAACAGTCGCGGCTCACCGCAACGATTCCGATTTTTACTTTGGGTAAATTGTTCATTTTACATTCCTCCTATTTAAGTTCCGCTTCGACCCCTTCCGGTACACTTGGTCTAAATCAATTTTCGGTCACATTCTGTGCCCGCAAATCGATTTGTGCACCGTCCGGGCCTTCGCTGTTTTTTAAGTTTTGCTTATTTATCCACGCAGAGATTCTCTCCCACGAGTCCCATGGGGCTTCCCTCCGGTAGCCCTCCCTCCGGGTGTCCTAAGAGCCATTTGTTTTTGGCTGTCAGGTGCCCGTCCTCGCCGCCTGCATGTTCCTTATCAAGCGCAAGGTTGGTTCCCTTGGGAAGTACAATCGTTACCTTAAAGCCCTCGCCCTTTACTCCGCAGGGCGCATAGTGGAGGGTTGTCGCGTAAATTTCCACCGCCGTCCCTCTGGGCAGAAGAAATGCTTCCGCCAGCGCAGTATCGTATGTAAAGTCGTCTGTGATATCCTGCTGGCTTCCCAGAATCAAAATGGCATCCGTTGCCGCCACATTGATTTCGGAATTTCTGTGGTATTCCAGAGCGTTCAGCATGGAATTATGTCCGTTGCAGTAGCCGATTTGGATGGGCAGCTCCCCGTACGTCTTTTCGGTAAGCTCTTTCATCACCGGAAGCGCTTCCAGGGGCTCGAAGCCAGGTACATACTCCACCCCCTCGGGAAGGGGCGTTTGCTCCTCCATGACCTTTACAAGGCCGGAAAAGTCGATACCCTTAACAACCTTTCCGTATTTTTTGAAGCGTTCGTCTGTTACGTCGTAAATCTTCATATCCTGTTCCCTTTCTGTCATATTTAATTTTGCAGACTCTTTTTACTGCATCTTCCGTCTGCTGATTTTCTTATTTTAAGATTTCAAACAAAGGCTTGCAGGCCGGATAAATTTCCTTAAACTGCTGATACCTTGCTTCATATTTCTCAACAAGCTCCGGTTCCGGCTCCACCGTGTCAATAATTTTCACAATCCTGCCGGCTGCCGCCTCCACGCTTTCATATTCCCCGCAGGCTACCGCCGCCAGCATGGCTCCGCCAAGAGCCGGACCTTCCTCGCTTTCAATCACGTCCACCTTTAAATTCAGTATATTCGCAATCATCCTTTTCCACAAGGGGCTCTTTGCGCCGCCGCCGCAGATTTTGGTTCTCTCCAGATGAATGCCAAGGGATTTCGCCACCTCCAGAGAATCCCGAAGCGCAAAAGCAACGCCCTCAAGTACTGCCTGGGTCATATCCGCTCTGGTGGTGTCCATGGTCATCCCTATAAAAGTTCCCCTTGCGTTCGGATTATTATGCGGGGAACGCTCTCCCATCAGATAAGGGAGAAAATATACATGGTTTTCGCCCAGCTTCTGAATGCTCTTTTGCTCCCCGGCATAGTTTTCCGTCCCGATAATATCCTCCATCCACCACTTATTGCAGGACGCCGCGCTGAGCATACAGCCCATCAGATGATAGTGGCCGTCCGCATGGGCGAACGCATGGAGCGCATTGAATCTGTCCACACTGAATTTTTCGGAGGAAATAAAAATCGTTCCGCTGGTGCCCAGGGAAATATTGCACATTCCTTCGCCCACGGTTCCGGTTCCCACCGCCGCCGCCGCGTTATCCCCGGCGCCAGCCGCCACCTTAACGGAGGAAGAAATGCCAAGCTGCGCCGCGATGTCCTCCTTCACCGTTCCCACACACTCGTAGCTCTCGAAAAGCTTCGGCAACATTTCCTCGCTGATGCCGCAGATATCGCACATTTCCTTTGACCATCTGCGGTTCTTTACGTCGAGAAGCAGCATGCCGGAGGCGTCCGACACATCCGTACAGTGTACGCCGGTCAGCTTATAGGCAATATAATCCTTAGGCAGCATGATTTTGGAAATCCTTGCAAAATTCTCAGGCTCCTTATTTTTTACCCACAAAATCTTGGGTGCGGTAAATCCGGTAAAGGAAATATTTGCCGTATATTCGGAGAGCTTTTCCTTCCCAATCACATTGTTCAAATAATCGCATTCCTCGAATGTTCTTCCGTCGTTCCACAAAATAGCGGGCCGTATCACATTGTCATCCTTATCCAGAATTACAAGCCCGTGCATCTGTCCGCCAAAGCTGATTCCCGCCACCTTACTTTTATCCACATTGGCAATCAGCTCCTTCATTCCCTCCATCGTCCGGGTAAACCAGTCCTCGGGATTTTGCTGCGACCAGCCCGGATTCGGAAAGAAAATCGGGTATTCTCTGGAAACAATCTTCCGAATTTTCCCCTCCCCGTCCATCAGCAACAGCTTTACCGCGCTGGTACCCAAGTCAACACCTACATACAGCATAAAAAACCTCCATTCCAGTTTCGCATCTGCTTTCCCGCAAACGCCGTTTTCAGTTATTGTTCCGTAAAATAACACAGATTTTCACCTGTGATAATTTCAAGTCTGGAATAAAACTTCTTTTTCTCATTGGAAATTCCATAGCACATTTCCTCGAATAAAAGCTTGACCCCCAGATATGCCTGCCTGCTCAAATCCTGATACACAACCGCGTCGATAACCGAATCCTCAATGTCCTTTTCTATTTCCTCAAATAAATCAAATCCCACCAGTTTAATATCGCATCTGCCGCAGTCCCGAAGCACACTTGCCATAAGGTCAAGGCGATAGGTCAAATCAAAAATACCGCACAGCTCCGGTTCTTTCTGTATACAGGAGATAACCGCCTTATAAATTTCCTCATCCTCCACCAGCTCATAGGCAACGGGAAGCACCTGACAGCCCGGAAATTCCTTCAGCTTATCCAGAAAGCCCTCTAATCTGGCGTGGATATCCTGATTGCTCCTGTATTCCGTGGTTACCGGCACAAAAATCTTTTTTGCCGGCGCATTTTTACCCGTTCCCTCTGCTTTGCCGGAAAGCATCTTGCCAAGCAGCTCCGCCGCAAGCCGTCCGCTCCGGTAATAGTCCACGCCTACATAATAATTCTCGCTGCCCTTGCCGCTACCGCGGCTTTTTTCGCTGTCCCTGCTAAGGAGAACCGCCAGACAGCCTTCCTCACGGAACCTCTCCAGAATCTTCTCCGTCACTTCCTTATCGTCGGAAGCCGCAAACAGAAAGCTTCTCACTCCCTGCGCCAGCATGCTTTCCACTTCTTCAAGTTGCCGCCATGGCTCCTCCAATAATGCCTCCGCAATTAAAATATGTAAACCGTCGTCCCCGAACTCCCCGAGCGCCTCTCCGATTCCCTTTCTCACCTCCGGGGAAAAATAGTTGGCGCTTCTTGACCGGAATCCCACATAGCCGACGGTATACTGCCGGTTTAACGCAAGGTTCCTGGCATTCTTATTCTGTACATAATGATACTTTTCCAATGCCTCCATCACTGTGGCCCTGGTCTTCTCACTGACATTCCCCTTGTCTTTCATAACCTTGTAAATTGTGGTTCTGGAAATGCCGATTTCCGCGGCGATTCCCTCCAGCGTCATCCGTGCTGCCGTCTCCATACATGGCTCTCTTTCTTAAAGTTTACACGTGTTAACTTCATGATAACACTATGACTCTCTGTTGTCAATTTGAACTTATATACATGATTTTCCTTTTGCTTTTATGCAACTTGTATAATTTTAAGTCTGACACTCAAAGCCCCGCCGCATATTTTGAAAAATAATCTTCCGCCTTCCTCTCATCAAGCCCAAACCGCTTCCTCAGTTTTTCAATAATCCGCTCTCTGGTAAAGCCCTCCTCCAGATAGTCCAGCACAAAAGCCTCTATTCCCTGCTCCATCCCTTCTTGCCGTAATTCTTCTCCCCAGTCTTTCATTGCCTTACACATATTTATGTTTTCTCCTTCCTGCCGATAGCGCCTTTTCTGCTCCATAAAATCCGGTTGGTTTATCATAACGCTGATAGTATCAAAGGTATCCTCATCCATATCCTGCATCCGGCTCTCGTTTTCCTCGCAATATCTGCGAAGTTCCTCCTTGCTTTCCCTCCGCTTCAAAAAACCTACAAGCTCCCGGATTCCCGTCCGGAAATTTTCTTCATTCAAATCCTGAAGGGTCACCAGATTTATCTTGTAATCAGCAATAAACTGTTTGAATATTTCGTTCTCTTTTTTCCAGTTTAGCATATCGTGGAGGCTTCTGCAACCGTCATATTCCTCCTCGCCGTGGTAAAACACAATTGTGGTGACGGGATACAGTTTATCTTCCTTCCGCATACCCGACAGAAATTCCGCCCCGCTGACAGCGGCGCTTACGTCGGTTCTGCCGTCGGCGTCTATCGTGCCGCTTCTTTTTGCCGCTTTCCTTTTCTCCTGCTCTCTGCGGTACTCCTCTTTTATTTTCTTTAGCTGTTTTTTGTATTCCAGAACATCGTATTCCATACAGCGAAACGGCATTGCATAGTGTACCGTATCCTGATTTTCCACTCCTATCAGAATATAGCTTCCCTCCCTGCCCGCCTTTTTCAAAATATCCCTGCTCCTTGCCGCTTTGGAATAGACGGTCTGGCTTTCTTCAATCTCCCCGGCCGATATCACCTGCCTTCCCCCATACAGGCTCCCGTTAATAAAGTCGGCGAACCGCTCCGGCTTCTCCAGATAATCGCACATAACATTATTCTTTTTTCCCATAGCTTCTCCTGACTGTAAAATTTGAGTTTTAATTGGAAATACCGGCGAATCGGCCCGGCAGAAATGCCTTTTGAATATATCCTTAAAATCCAGAGATATCATTGATACCGCGGGTATCACAGATACCGTGGATTTTAAAGATATCATAGAATTTCCAATGTGTTTTCTGATGGAAACATGATAACATATACTAAAGGTAAAACAATAAAAAAACGGTAAAAAATTATTATATTACTATAAACTCTTTTTGCCACAGGCGCATCCGAATGTCAAAAGACCATACCCCGTCTCATTGCCTGCCAACAAATGCAGTCACGCTCCGCGAGCCGGCTTATTGTAACAAAACGCCCGGCCAGAAAGAGTTTTTCCCTCCCTCTGTCCGGGCATAATCTGCCAGTAGCATATTGTTGTATCCAATTATCCTTTCGAAAAAGCCTCTACCCCGTAATCCTCCTGTCCAGCTTTTTTGAAAGCTTTGTCCCTGTCACCTGCAATATCTGCACCAGAGCCACCAGAAGGATTACCGTCACAATCATGATATCCGCCTGCCATCTGTAATACCCGTAGCGGATGGCGATATCCCCGAGGCCGCCGCCGCCCACCACGCCTGCCATGGCGGAATAGCCGAGAATCGTTCCGAGGGAAATCGTCGCCCCCACTATCAGGGAAGTTCTTGCCTCGGCCATAAGCACCTTCCAGATAATCGTCCACAGGCTTGCTCCCATACTCTGGGCCGCCTCAATCACGCCGTGGTCCACCTCCAGAAGGGAGGACTCCACCATTCTCGCCACAAAAGGCGCCGCCGCAATGGCAAGGGGAACAATGGTAGCCGTAGCCCCGTAGCTTTTCCCCACAATCAGCCTTGTGAATGGAATTATCAGCATCAGAAGGATTAAAAAGGGAATACTCCGCACAATATTCACCACGACATCCAGAATTTTATACACTACCTTAATCGGCCGCAGTCCTCCCGGCGCCGTCACGACCAGTATAATTCCCATGGGAATCCCCAGCGCATAGGCAATCAACGTTGAAACAAGGGTCATATAAAGGGTCACTCCCGTGCCCTCGACTATCATCATAATTGTCTGACTATCCCACATAATTATCAAGCTCCTCCACTTCCAGTTTTCTGCTCTTTAAGTACTCTATCATCTTTTCCGCCACCGCTTCCTCCTCCGGGAGCTGCAAAATCATCTGCCCGTGGGCCACGCCGCCGATATCCTGAGTATCCGCCAGAAGAATGTTTACCGGCGTCTTGCAGGCAAGTACCATATTGGCGATTACCGGCTCAAAAGAGGAGTTGCTGGTGAAAACAATGCGGATGCACCGCTTTCCCTGCATTTCCTCGTAAGAAGCGTTTTCTCCCCGGAAAACAAGCTTTTTGGCCGCCTTTGATTTCGGCCTCTGGAATACCTCCTCAACCCTTCCGGTCTCGGCCAGCATCCCCTCGTCTATAATGGCCACATGGCTGCAAATCTCCTGCACCACCGACATTTCATGGGTGATAATTACAATCGTAATGCCGTATTTTTGATTAATTTCCTTCAGCAACGCCAGAATCGCCTTGGTTGTGGTGGGGTCAAGGGCGCTGGTAGCCTCGTCGCAGAGCAGTATCTTGGGATTGGTCGCAAGGGCTCTTGCAATCGCCACCCTCTGCTTCTGCCCGCCGGAAAGCTGCGCCGGGTAGGCAAGCTCCTTTTCCGAAAGCCCTACGATGGAAAGCAGCTCTCTTGCCCTCGCCACCGCATCCTTTCTGGGCGTTTTGATAATTTCCATAGGAAAACAGACGTTGTCAAGAACGGTTCTCTGCATCAACAGATTAAAATGCTGGAAAATCATTGCAATCTCCGTGCGTATGGCACGGAGTTCGCCGCCGTTTAACGCCGACAAATCCTTTTCTTCTATATAAACAGTACCTGTGGTGGGCCGCTCAAGAAAATTCAGGCACCTTACCAGCGTGGACTTTCCCGCGCCGCTCATACCGATGATGCCGTAAATCTCCCCCTTATGTATTTCCAGATTAATGCCCTTAAGGGCTTCCACCTGGTTATCCTTTCCCACAAAGGTTTTCGTGACATTGTCTATTCGTATCATTGTTTCCATCTGCTGCCATGACCTCGTTTCTTTCCCGCTTCTTCCGTAAACCTCCGCGCACTTTTCGTCACGCATAAAAATCGACTTTTACATCATATCACAAACCGGATTCGCCCTCAAGCATTATCGCTTTGCGGACACGGAAATCAATTTTCGGCAAATTAATTTTTGTGCCCTGTGGATTTTCACCTGTCACAGGAGCGGCGCAGGCACACTGTACCATAGCCTTCCAATATCAAGGAGCCGGAAACCTCTTTTCCCGTGTACATGTCCCTCATTTTTTCCAGAACCGTGATTTCCGCCGGCGTATCCGAATAATTTAACACAAAAATATACCTTATTCCTTCTTTCACTCGAACCGCAATCTCGCATTTCTCCGGTACTGCAATGAAATTCCCGTAAGGATTTTCAGCACAGGCTTCTTTTAAGAACGCCCTGACGGCCCCTTCCGTAAAAGCGCTTCCGTAATAGTAAACCTTTCCTTCTCCGACCTGTCTTGACACAAGGGCTCCCATCCCCGCGTCGTCTCCGCTGATATAAACGGCCTCCTGCTTCCCTGTTCCCGCGCAGTCCACCAAATCCGTAAATACCGCCGCCGGGAAAGTCTCCTCTCCCCACCTGACCATAACCTCTCTGTCCGGTGCGATTGCCGTGTACTCGGGAATGTCCGCGCCGGTAAGCTCTGCGATAACTCCCGGCAGCTTTTCCATGGTGCACTTTCCGTTCCAGTCCTTGTAGGCGCTCCGGCAGCCGAATACCAGAATGCCGCCCTTTGCCGCATACTCTTCCAGAACCGCCGCCTGCCTGCCGGAAAGAATAGCCGGATGAGGATAAAAAAGAATCCTGTACTTTTGCAAATCCTCCGCCCCGGTCTTTTCCGTCAAATAAACATAATCCATAGGCGTGTGGGTTTTCTGCATGGTTTCAAACAGCGCTTTCTGGCTCTGCTTTTCTATTCTTTCATGCCATTTGTCATATTCGGCGTCAAATATATTGTCATAGTCCTTAATTACACCGACCGCCGCTTCATACTCTCCGCCTGCTATCTCACGCAAAGCCGTTACCTTTTTATAAATATCGCCTACCTCCGCAAGCCTTCTGTTATCCCTTCCCGAATAGTCCAGAATCCCGTGCCAGTAAATCTCCGTTCCGAAGGTGCATGTCCGCCATCTGAAATAGCTGACAAAATCCGCGCCGTGGGCGATGGACTGCATGGTCCAAAGGGTCATCTGCCCCCTTCTGGGCGTGGACTGCATCATGCGGGAATTCCAGCCCCCGGCTCCCGACTGCTGCTCCATAATGCCGAAAATCCGTGAAACCGCCCGCGTCTCCGTAAGGTTCCGGCTCCATTTCCTGTCCTTCATTTCGTCCTTATCGCTGTAATTATTCAAATCATAGGCAAAATTGGGATAGGAATCATAGGTAATGAAATCAATGCTTTCCCCCGCCATTTTCTGATAATCCACATGCCCGAAAAGACCGTTGGTGGTGATAAAGTCTCCCTCTTTTATGTACTTTCTGATAATATCCGCCTGCATACGGGCGAATTCATTAGTGCTTTCCGAGATAAACCGGAGATAATCCAGCGTCTGGTGGGGATTGACGCCTCCGCTGACGGTAGGACGGGGGACATAAACCTCTTTCCAGTCCGTATAAGTCTGGTTCCAGAAAACCGCGCCCCACGCTTCGTTAAGCTTTTCCAGACTGCCATATTTTTTCTGCAGATATTCCCGGAACGCCGCCGTATCGCTTTCGGAATAAAACTCATTTGCCTCGCAGTTTAACTCGTTGTCAATCTGCCAGCCAATCACGCAGCTTCTGCCCCCATAATGCCCTGCCATATGCTCCACAATGTTCCCGCAAAGCTTCCGGTAAACAGGGGAATTGTAATTATAATGCCGCCTAAGGCCATGTCTGTACAAAGTCCCGTCGATTCCGGCGTTTAAGCATTCCGGGTATTTTTCCGTCAGCCATGCCGGAGGCGTGGCCGTGGGCGTTCCCATAATCACCTTCATTCCGGCTTCTTCCGCAACGTCCAGAAAGCGGTCAAAAAAGTCATAGTTATATACGCCCTCCGCGGGCTCTATTTTATTCCAGGCAAATTCCGCAATCCTTACGACCTCGATTCCGCACGCCAGCATTCTGGATAAATCCTCCCGCCACAGCGCCTCGTCCCAGTGTTCGGGATAGTAGCACGTTCCAAGGGTGATTTTTTCTCCGTTTAATATCTGCATTTTTTCTTTTCCTTTCGCTGAATTTCCGAATGTTTTCCTGTCGAAATTATACCCTTAAAAAGAGGGGTTATCAACCGCTTTTGAAAAAACCGGCCTTGCTTTCAGCAAGTGCTATCAGCAAATACTGTCGGTAAACAAATACCGGTACTTCCTTCGTTGATTTATCAGAATCTCCTTCACCCTCTGCTTTATCTCATTTGGATAATACTGCTCCGCCGCCAGCAGGCTTTCTATCTCTTTTACTCCATAATAAAACCGTATCTGCTGTCCGTACAGCTGCTCCGCAATATCCAGCTGTTCGTCAAAATCCTGACAGATTGTTTTGGGTCTGGCTTCTTCTATTAATTCATAAACATCGCCGGTCATTGGGTAATCCATTGTCGTATCGGACAATAACGCCGCCCCATTGTCAAAAATCGGGCAATAATGATATTCTCCCACATCATCAAGCAATACTGCAATGTTATGCGTATGCCTGTCCTCATTTAAAAACATCGCGTCAATCTCAAACAGCCTGCAAAGATAAGCGCCGAACTCCTTCAATCCTGTCATTCGAATCGTCTGTTCTACCAGAAAGCGGACTCTGCCTGTATAATCATTTATGGAATACACCGATTTGTTTAAGCTTTCCCCGTATAAATTCTGGAACAGCCTCTCCAGCGTAATTAATCTCCAGCCCTCAGGCAGGAAATTTTTGCTTTTACAGGCCAGATACCTGTTGCGCTTATAGCTGATTTCTTCCGTCTGATAAGATACATATTCCCCGTTTCCAAGACTGCTGTAAAAAAGCAGCCCGGAAACCATGTATTCCGCCAGCCCCTCATACCCTGTATAATCCGCCTTATACCAGATACCCCCATTTTCCCACTTTAACTGATTTCCTTTCGACGACCGCCTCTCATTTTGCTTTTCATCCTGTTCAAACAGCTCCACCATACCCGTCACCTCTCAATTCGTATCCAGAAATCATCCTCCGCCATTTTTCCTTTTGTCTTTTCGATTATCAGAAGCGGGTCATAAAAGGGTAAATCCAAATCCTTCAAAATCAGTTTCATTTTATCTCTGCTTTCAGGAAAGCATCTGGATTCCAGAAAAGCCTCATACGCTTCGAAATCAGGATGCTCCTCTTTTCCAAAAGCTCTCTCCATATAATCCCGGGTAAAGTTATAAACCTTCACCTGCCTGCTTCTCTCGTCCACATCAATAATTGTACACACTCTGTTTTCGGACATGTACCAGAGCCTTAGAGGATAAATCCTTTCTGGAATCACATAGTCCTCTCCGATTTGCGGATATTCATTCAGTATCTTAACCAGTGTCGTAACCGGCCCCGTTATTTCCTTCTTTCCCGTTTCCCATCGCTCGATTGTTTTGGAAGATACATGTACCAGCTCCGCAAATTCACCCTGCGTCATACCAAGTTTTTTACGGATTGCCCTGATATCCCTCCCCGACACGGTATCAGGAATTGCAAATCTGCTCATAAAATTTCCTCCATCTGCTGCTTTTTATTTATTATACCCTTAAAATGAGGGGTTATCAACTACTTTTTCCCCTTATTTTGAGGGGTTTGAAAAATTGACAGATTTCCCTTACGGATTTCACATATAAATTGAAATTTCCCCCTTATTTTGCTATACTGTTTACATATTTTTAATATTACAAATTTCCCTGTGAAAATACATCCACAGAAAGGATTTAAGATTATGAGCATGAAAAGAGCAGTCGTTTCACTCGGACACAACGCCCTTGGCTATACCACCACCGAACAGTGGGACGCCGTCAAGGTTACCGCAAAAGCCCTTGCCGATTTGGTGGAGGCTGGCTACCAGCTGACCGTCACCCACAGCAACGGCCCGCAAATCAGTATGATACACAAGGCCATGACGGAGCTGCGCCGTCTTTATATCGACTACACCCCCGCCCCCATGTGCGTTTGCAGCGCCATGAGTCAGGGATATGTGGGCTATGATATCCAGAATTCCCTGAAAGCGGAGCTTCTTGGCAGGGGCATCAGCAAAACCGTATCCACGATTCTCACCCAGGTGACGGTGGACCCCTACGACGAGGCTTTTTATGAGCCCACCAAGCTGATTGGGCGGTATATGTCCGCCGACGATGCGGAGATTGAAATGAAAAAGGGCAACTATGTGAAGGAGTCGCCCGGAAAAGGCTTCCGCCGAATCATTGCCGCCCCGAAGCCCATTGATATTGTAGAAATAGAAGCCATCCGTACTCTGGCGGACGCCGGACAGATTGTCATTGCCTGCGGCGGCGGCGGGATTCCCGTTATCGAGCAGCGGCATGCGTTAAAGGGCGCTTCCGCGGTCATTGAAAAGGACGCCATCGCCGGAAAACTGGCGGCTGACCTTATGGCTGACCGGCTCATTATTTTCACCTCGGTTCCCGGCGTTTACCGGAATTTCGGAAAAGAAAATCAGGAGGCAATCGCCTCCCTTACCATCGCCGAAGCGGAAAAAATGATTGCGGACGGCGAGTTTGAAAAAGGCACCATGCTTCCCAAAATCGAAGCCGCCATTTCCTATCTGTCCGTAAATCCGAAAGGAAGCGTGCAGATTACTTCTCTTGATGCGGCTGCCGATGCGCTCAAAGAAAAGGCGGGAACCGTCATTACGGCGTAAAATCCGGCATTACCGGTTCCGGAACACTTTTCATTCCTGCGGGCAATGAGTCAGGCGGATGCGAAGCTTCCATTTGACGAATCCCGCGGGATTGTTGACTTATCTCATTTTCGCATTCTTAAAATATTTTGTGAAATCCTCCTGCCGGTTTTTCTCCGCTGAAAGCAGATATTCCATGCCAAGCATACTGTATTTGGCTCCTGCCAGGGAGTTGTAGGGAAGAAGCTCCACCGGAAAATCACCGGCAATATCGGCTATCTGCATTAAATTTTCTTCGGTATCGGTAATCCCCGGTATCAGGGGAACGCGCAGCACCGCCTCCCTGCCGCTTTTTTTCAGATAGTCAATATTTTCCAGAATTTTTTCATTTCCCACGCCCGTATACCGGAGATGCTGCCGTGTATCCGCCAGCTTGATATCCTGCATTACATAGTTGAACCGTGAAATCACCTTCCGGTAAATATCCGGCTCCGCATAGCCGCTGGTCTGGATTGCCAGATGCATTCCTGCAAGGCGCTCCGCAAGCCCGCACACGAAACCGCTCTGCAGCATGGGCTCCCCGCCCGATATGGTGACGCCGCCTCCCATTTTCGCCAGAATATCCCTGTTTTGCAGCAGCCTCTCCGCCAGAGCCTCACAGGAAACCTCTTCTCCCGCAATGCTCAGACACCCGTTTTCACAGGCATGAACACAGCGCCCGAAGGGCTGACATTCCTCATGGTTACAGCGCTCCCTGCATTTGCCGCAGCGGGTGCACAGATTGTCCTTATATAAAAGCTGCGGCCTGCAGGCCAGCCCTTCGGGATTATGGCACCACATGCACCGGAGGGGACAGCCCTTTAAAAAGACGGTAATCCTGCCGCCCGGCCCGTCGTGAATTGAAAATTCCTTTATGTCAAAAATAGTTCCTCTCATAAATCCCCTCGTTTTACATACCGTCTCTCCGCCCCGGGAAAAATGAAAATACCCGTCCTTTACTCTTTACACTGTATATTGCTGACGCCTGATAACATGGTCCTGATAAGCCCTGTCCAGCTCCACAAAGTAAGCGCTCCAGCCCCATATCCTCACAATCAGCTGACGATGATTTTCCGGGTGAAGCTGAGCGTCCTTCATCTTCTCCGTGTTCACCGCATTAAGCTGTAGCTGATGGCCTCCCATATCGATGTACGCCTTTACCAGAGCCGCAACCTTTTTGATACTGTCCTGCCCTTCAAACATGGAGGAAGCAAATTCCAGGGTCAGCGGCCCGCCGTTTAACGCCTTGCGCAAATGCGGCTTTGTGAAGGACTGTATCACGGAAAGAGGTCCTTTTATCCTTGCGAACAGGCTGGGTGAAAAATTGGTTCCCAAAGGTTCGCCCGCCTTTCGCCCGTCAGGGGAAGCGCCTATCTCGTCGGCATGCCAGAGATAGTACATGGCGGAGCCGGTTCCCGCCCTGTAGATGCCGCCCCGGCAGTTTCTTTTTCCCTTGAGACTGTCCGCAAAAGCATCCAGCAGAAAAACCGCCCTGGAATCAGCCGCGTCGTCGTTCATTCCCATCTTTGGCGCTTCGTACCGCAGGATGGGCAAAAACCCGCTGTGCTTCTCAAAGTTGCTGTCAACCGCCTCAATCAGCTCCTTTTTTGAAATCGACTGTTCCTTATATACATATTTCTCAATAACGGCAAGAGAATCTGCCGCCGTCGCAATTCCCGTTCCGTGAAAGCCGAAATTATTGTATTTTGCCCCCTGATACAAACCTCCGCCCGGCAAACCGGATTTGCAACAGGCGTCGGATGCCTCCCGGCAGTTGCCCGGCTTGCCGCCCGCGGAAATGAACAGATTCATAAACGGCGACGGGGCAAACCAGATACTTTTTATCTTCCCGCACATGGCGTCGCACTCTGCCTGAATTTCCTTTTTCACGGCATCCAGAAACTGTTCAAAACAGGAGCATTCCTCCAAATCCCTGTGGAGGCAGACGTCGACGACCTTCGGAAAAGAAAGCGCGTCAATGTTCACGATATCGGTTCCCACATGAGGAATAATAAATTCCCAGCAGGCCGCCACCACATAATTTCTGGCATCCTCCAGCTCGTATCCGTATTCCCTCACAAGGCCGTCAATCACCACGTCGTCATTGGAATACTGCGGAAATCCAAGCCCTGCCCTCGTCAGCTCGCTTCCAAGCTCGTAAATCTCAAGAGGCGTATTTTTACTGACCCTGAGATTGATTTTGGGGTCAATCAAAAGCAGCTCCCGGCTGGCTTTCAAACACATTTCGGACAGAAGGTTAAACACCTCTTTTCCGTTTTCATCTATCCCGCCAAGGACCATGCTCTGACCATTGTCGCCCTGCTGTATGCCGGGATACAAATCACTGTCCTTATTAAAGGAAATAAAAAAATCCTTTAGCAGCTCATAAGCGGATTCCTTTGTTTGCGCTCCGCCTTTTAAATCATTTTCCAGATAGGGGTACATATACTTGTCAAACCTGCCCACCGTATTGTGATAATTGCCCTCCAGCCACAGCCCGAAATGTATGATTCGGAAAAACTGCAACGCTTCATAAAAATTCCTTGCGCCGTACCGGGGCACCTGCATAAGCACCGCCGCCAGCTCCTGCTTACCCTGACGCTGCGCCTCCTCCCTGTATCTGTCCGAAAGCCCAATCAGGGCGTCTATCGCCCGCTTTCCGTATTCGTCGGCGCTTTCTCTTTTGGCCAGCAACCCGGTTTTTATGGCGCTCTCGTAGTCAGGGCAAAGATTGGAAATATATCCTCTTTCATGAACATGATGCTCTTTCCTTATGCTTTCCCATTCATCCTCCGTAAAGCAGTCCGGCAATGATTTCACCGTGCGTAAAAAGCAGATTCGCTCGCCGGGAAGAAGCGCCGGCTTCTCCAAACGCGTCATAAGCTCAAAGCGTCTGGTCATGCGTTCCCAGGGAGAAAGATTTAATCGCCTGAATTCATCGGCCAGATGATTGTATTCCGGGTAATCTTTTCGGTATTTATGATGTTCTTTTGCAATGATTAGCTCTCTAAGCTGAGACATGATTTTCCTCCTGCAAGTCTGCATTAACGATAACAGTAACGTTAATGTTATTATTACAGATTACCCTTGCGATGTCAACAGGTTTTATCGTTAATGTCAGGAAAAAGGTAACCGTTCAGCCATGCCATTCATAAGTCGCCAGATTGTACGCAATGGCTGAAACTGTTACACAAAAGGACAGACCCGGCTGCAAAAGCCTTAAGTCTGTCCCTTACCATCTGATATCCGATAACTATTTAATTTCTATGCCGCCGTATTCGTCTCCCCTTCACCCTGTCCTCATCGTGCTTTCATGCTCCACCAGACGGGTGGGCAGAACCACCTGGCTTTTGAATTCGGGATTGTTAATGGCTTCCATCAGGATATCCACAGCCTGAATCGACATTCTGGTCTTGGACGAGGTAACGGAGGTCAGCATCAGCGGAAAACAGAATTTGGATACAATATTGTCAAAGCCTATCACGGACGCATCCTCCGGCACCCGCCTTCCGGTCTGCTTTAAATAATGGCAGACCTGCATGGCTATCAAATCGCTGAAGCAGATAATTCCCGTGCAGTCCTTATGCTTTTCAAGTATTTCGGTAACCTGCCGCTCATTATTGGTAAGCGTAATCTCCTCTGTTTCCAGATTGACATCCCGGGCATCCGGGTACATTAAAGCCCGCCTGATTCCCTGCAGTCTGTCAAAGGAGCTGGAAATATACTCGGGCACATTGACAAACAGAAGCTTTTTATGCCCCAGACGGACTAAATGTTCCGCCGCGACAAAGCCCCCGTTAATGTCGTCGCACACTACATAATTGGATGTGAAATTTTTGAAATAACGCCCGAAAAGCACATAGGGAAGCCTGCACTTTGTCAGGAAATCCATGTTCTTTGCGCTCGTCTGAACCGGACAGATAATGATTCCGTCCACGCCGCGTCCTATGGCGGAGGCAATGGCGGAGTGTTCCAGTTCTTCATTTTCATCCGTATTTAAAATCAAGGCTGTATATCCCTGTTCTCTGAGCCTGCCCTCCATTTCTTTAATCATAATGGAAAAATGAGGATTGGAGATGTCCCCTACAATAATGGCGACGCATTTACTTTTACCGGAGCGCAGAAAGCTCGCCGACGCATTGGGAATATAGCCCATCTGATTGGCAGCTTCTATAATAAGCGCCTTTGTCTTTGGTGAGATATCCGGTTTATCGTGCAGGGCATGTGATACCGTGTTGATGGAATATCCCGTTTTCTGCGCTATATCCGATAAAGTAACATACTTCATGATGTGCTCCTCTTTTGCCGCCTGTAAGTTATTTTCCCTCTCAAATGCCAAAAACTCCGTGACAGCCGCAGCGGGCCTGCATACATGCCCGCCCGGCTGCTGTTGCGGAAACAATTCCATAAAAATTTTAGCACAAATTCATGAATTGTTAAATAAATTTCAGGAAAATACATGAAAATCCGTTTTCACAGTTTCGGCTGGAACCGCCAAAGGGCGCGTTCAGAGAAAAAGCCGCATCTTTCGCCTCCGCCCTCTCACATCACAGGAAACAGCGGATAACATGAAAACCGGGTGTCGCTGTCAATAGCAAAATAAGGCACAACCTCGTACTCCGTCCCCTCTACCTCAAACACCGGCATTCCCTCTGCCTTTTTTAATCTGGACAGATATTCTTCCGACTGCATCCCCATATAAAACTGTTCGTCGATGCCGTTCGGCGCAAATTCCCGGTCATTGTCCTTTCCTTTTACCGCCATCAGGAGCGGCCCGTAGGTAAGCGCAAATCTTTCATACCTCTGGGGCGGTTCCGCATTCCTGTCATAAACCTGCTCCGCCCCGGTATATTTAAACTGCCTCAAAGCGAATTCCAGCTCAAAGGAAATCCTGCGCGTTTCCTCCCAAGGCCCATCTACCGCCACATAGCTTCCCGGATTTCCTTCCGCCGCCGGACGGCCGTCAACATAAATCTGCACGCTCTTTGCCGCCCACTCGGGAATCCTCAGATAAACGGTAAATTCCTGCGCTTTTTCCGTAGTAACGGCTATCTCCACGGCTCCGTCGTAAGGCATTTTTGTCCTTGTGCTAACACTGACGTTTCCTTCCTCCCTCTCCCAGATAAATTCAGAGGCATTATAAATGTCGCAGTAAAGCTCATTGTCATTTACAGAGTACAAAAACTCCGGCAGCATTCCGAACAGCCTTGTGCCCACGCCGCAGCAGCAATGCACAAGCCCGCCTTTTGCCTTATGCTGGTCTATCCATGCAAAATACCGGATGCCGTCCTTTCCGTCCTGATTGGCAATCGCCACATTATAAAGGGAGGTTTCTATCTCGTTCACATACTTTTCTTCCTCCGGGAACATCCTGTGCAGCCTTTGGTTAAGCAAAATCCAGAAGGAAGTGCAGCACAGTTCATTGTAAGGTCTCGGAGGCGCAAGCCAGTAGCAGCCCGGATGGGAATCTCCAAATTCACACATGACGATTCCGCCGCCCACATGCTGCCACTCCTCCTTATACATCTGATAAGCGTTCATAACCGCGCGCATGTAATAATATTTTCCCGTAGCACGGTACAAATCCAGATACCCCTCAAAAGCCTCCAGCTCCGTTCCATGCGGGTGGGGCTCATAGCCGGGCTGGTTTCTCTTCTGGATACAGTTGCTCTCCCGCATGATAAACTGCCCCAGCCGCCAGTCCTCCTCATAATACTTCTGTGTAACCTCTATATCCTCCTTCTTTCCAATCGGCGTGTTATACACAAAGGGACTGCACACCACTCCCTGAAAAGAAAGGGACGTGTATCTGATAATCGGAAGGTCGTCGCATTGATTAAACCAGTCCTGCCACTTCCGCAACATTTCCAGGGCATCTTTATTTCCGCCCAGCGCCGCCCCGTAAAGACCGTAGGTCAGCCAGATTCTGACATAATGCGGGTATTCCAGCGTTCCAAACTGCATCTTGGGAACCGCCATCAGATAGCCGTCGTCCTCGCTGCAGTCCTTCATTTCCGCCACAATGGTATTTACAATATCCTCCAGCTCCTTATTCTTCTCCCACCGCAGCGCATTGCCGGCCCCCATCAAAATCATACCGGCGGTCTGTCCCTTGATATTGTCCTCAAAATGCCCCCGATAGGGCTTGCCCGGCGCGTTCTTTCCGGCTTTCTTCCTGAACCAGTAAAGAGCGGCGTCGATATCCACCTTTTTCAGGTATTCAAAGTTATTGTGAAAAACCTCGCAAAAAAGCCCGTCCTGCAGCTTTACGCCGTATAAGGGGGTAAAAATCTTATCTTTTATCGCGTTGTTTTCGTTGTTGTTGAAGATTTGTTTCATATGGCTTCCTCCCATTGAAAGAAATATATTACGGTTCATATTATCGTTAATGTTAACGATAACTTATCTCCTGTGCCATGTCAAGCATTTTTATAAATATACAGTCTCCTTTTCTTTTTCCATAAAAATATAATCCTTCCCGCTGTTTAAATGAACGATTTAAAAATTATTATTTACACTTCTTGACGAATACTTCTTTTTGTCATACACTTATTTAAGTACACATTTAAACCAGATATCAAAAGGAGGCTTTTATGAATATTGACCTTTCAAAAACTCAGCAATACCTGGAATGGCTCAAAAATAAGTTATACCTGAATGCCCTTGCGCCTTCTGCAAAAAACCGTACTATATACAGAGGACAGGTATACCGCTGTAACCTGGGGCTGGGTGTCGGAAGCGAGGAATGTAAAGAGCGTCCTTGTGTTATTCTTCAGTATAACTCTGCTAACAGAACATCCCCAAACACAATCGTTGCGCCTATAACACATACCGTTTCCACTCTTCCTGTTGTCGTACCAGTAGCAGATAAAAAAGATGCTTCCGACAAGCTGATACTTGACGGCAATGTTCTTCTCGGAAATATTACCTGTGTAAGTAAGGCCAGACTTGGCGATTATATTACAGAACTGACTGCCGATGAAATGAAAGCTGTAGATAATGCTATTTCCATTTCGCTGGATACAAATCACTATTATCAGACTTTGCAAAATATGTATAAAGACAAATTACAATACATTGAAAAGCTGAAGAATACCCGTTCCGCACTTCAGAATGATTTATATTTGAAGCAACAATATATCAATGATTTTCAAAAACTACTAACTGACTATCACTTTTCGGATATTAAAGATTTAACAGAATTTATAGAAAATTCTCTGAAAAAGAAGTAGACAAATTCGAATTTTCGTGTTAACATAAAAATACAAGAAAGGTGTTCACGAGCGGGACACTAATATAGCTTTTCAAAAGAGGGAACTACGAGTGAGTTCCCTATGTTTTTATTCATACATAATATTGTATCATTGGCATAAAATATTATTACAATTCTTCTTTGGACGTGCGCCAGAGAACTTATTGTAACCCAACTAGAGGGAGTCACGAGCGGACTCCCTTTATTTCAACCTTTCAAGGGCACCGTCAACCCCAAATCCTCCGTAAACAAAATCACCGGCGCGCTTGCCCACGGGTGGCACAGGCTGGTATTCCACTTCTGCTCCTTCCCCCACGCCTCAAAGCACGTGGTCGCGCCCTCCTTCAGCATATTTACCCAGGAATGAATCCCTTCGCCTGTAATCAGCTCGTATGCGAGCGCCTTCTCCCCGATGCCGGCAAGTCCCTTTAATACAAAAAACGCCATATACACGCCGCAGCTTAACCCCTTTTTACGGATAAGCTCCGTAATGGACTTTTCGCTCTCCTTCGGCTGCATGGAAAAGTAAAGCGCCAGTGCGTTTACGTGGAGAGAGGAATGACGAGAGCCCTCTTTATCCACAAACAGCTTTGCCTCCCTGTCGTAGAACGCATCCTCAAACGCCGCTGTCAGCCTTGTGAGCTCCGCTTTTCTTTCCGTTTCTCTGAAAAGTATCTCCTCGATTTTTGACAGATATAAATGCACTCCATAATAGTAGGCGTTGATTACGCTGAGGCAGCCCGACCCCACCGGCCTCGTCAAATCAAAATCGTAATCGTCCCGCAGATTTTCCGGCCAGTCAACCATGTTCCACTTCGTATTTACATCTGTAAGGAGCCCGTCCGCCCTTTCGAACCTCTGAAAATACTCCAGGACTTCCCTTGCGCACGGATACAGCTCCCGGACGGTTTCACCGTCGCCGGTAAGCTGATAATAGTAATATAACTGCAGGGGATAGAGCAGCGAATAATCGGCAATTTCCTGCATAATGCCTGACGCGGATACCGCCATCATTCCCTTATCAATCCTTGTGGAGGCGGCAAAGTCGTAAAGAGCCTTTTTAAACATGGCGCCGTCCCCGGTGAGGTACATATGGCTCACGCCGGTTACCAGCAAATCTCCCAGATACTGCCCCTTTTCCCTTGACGGGCAGTCCACATATACCTCCTGAGTGCCCAGCATTACCGTCCGGGCGCACAAATCCCAGATTTTCCTTACCACGGGCTCGCAGTCCTCCCTGACCGTCCGCACCATATGAAAGGGGTAGTGCCTTTCCACTACGGTAATGCTTTTTTCGGAAAAATTTTTGCAGCCGGTAATGATTTCTATGTACCGGAAAGCCTTGTAGTCGTAACTTTCTATAACGTCTTTGCTGTCTTCTGCGTAGTCGTAATTCTCTATAATGTCTTTGCCGTCTTCTGCCACCAAAATCCCTTCTGTGTCCGCAGCCTCTTTTTCATTCACAGCACTTTTGCTGCCCTCCGTATCCGCTCCCCGCCCGGAAAGCGTCCACTCCTCCTCATAAGTGCAGTTGCACCGCATCTCATACTTTGCATGGCCGTCCCCGTCAAGCTCCTCCGCATAGCGCAGCCGGATTTTATCTCCTTTTTCACCGGAGACGGTAATCCTTACGCCGCCTACAACTTCCTCTCCGCAGTCAAAAAGAAAATGTCCCTCGCCGAAGGTTTTCAGCAGCGCCGGGACACGCTCCCTGATTTCCACCGGCCCGGTTTCCTGCAATACAAGCTCATGGTCGTCGTACTCATTTTCAACGCACCTTTTCCAGCCGGCGTCGTCATAACCGCATTCCCTCCACCCATAGCTTATGCGTCCGGCGTCGATATCCTCAAGGAAACAGGTATCATATCCCGTGGTTCTGCCGCCGGCAAACTCCCCGGCCTGTCTGTATTTCCATTCTCCGTCCGTGGCGACAATCAGCCTGCTATTCTGCCATATGGCGGCCTTTAATCCCTGACGCTTATCGGCGCTGTACCAGACGCGGTTCACAAGCCCCTGATAGTAAACATGTACGGCGATGACGTTTTCTCCTTTGCGAAGCGCGCCGCCGATGCGATACCTGTTATAATAATACCGGAAAGGATACCCCGGCGCCGGTCCCTGACCGACATAAACGCCGTTTATCCACACCTTATAATAGTCGTCGGCCGTAATGGCAAGCTCTGTCTCTCCCGCCGCCTCCATCATACTTTCATCTATAAAAAAAGTATGGCGCACAAGCATATGGTAGTTTTTCGGCTCGTCCATGGGCGGCTGGTGCTCAGGCGCCTCCCGCTCCGGGCACATATAATCAAAGGGCTTGCAGTTGTATTCTTCGGCGCTGAGCCATTTTCCTCTATTTATCATTTCTTAATTCCTGTTTTAACTTTCTGTTATTCTTTTTAAAAATGCTTCATATTCCCGCAAAATATCCGCCGTTTCCAAAATCGAACCGTTGTCTGTATCGATGTCGGCTTCTTTTTCCACGCGAAAATAAAAGTCAACCTGTGCCTTTGCCTTGAAGGGCCGGGTCTTTCTGTTAACCTTCACTTCTTTCACTGTCATTTTAACCTGTGCCAGCCGCCTTTTCAACAGCGGAATGACACAAAAATACAGCGCATCCTCCTCCAGCGACAGATACCCCAGAGAATTCCTTCCTCCGTTTCTGACTCTGATTTTATTCCCTTCAAAGGCTTCGGGATAAATAACCTCCCCTTCTTCCAAATCTGCTACCGCCTGAAAGCGCCGGCTTCGTCCCTCCGCCCCCAGGAACCCCCGGAAGCGGTAAACCGCCCGCCCCTGTCTGTCCCTGCTCACCGGCTCCGCAAACTTTTGCAGAGCCGCCGCCGGACGGATAAACTGCATGGAGAGATTCCAGAAAAGCCGTGCCTGAAACTGAAACTTTTCCCCTTCAAAGGAGGGCTCCTCCTTCCAGGAGAGAAAACGTTTCTGCCCGGAAACTCCGTGTTTGGAAATTATTTCCCTGAAAACACTTTCCTCCGTCTGCTCCAAAAGCTCCCCGGAAGCATGACGGATGCTGGCCAGAAACAGCTCAAATTCCTCCTCGCCGGGATTCCACATGTATTTTCCCCGCGTCTCCTGATAATACAAACGTTCCTCCGCTATATCCATGCTGTAATACAGATAGATATTTCTGTCGCAAAAGGCTTTTGCATTTACCTCTCCCTGCCATACTTCCTTTTTCTTTTTTGGCCCCGTCCTTACTTCCTTTTTCAAAACACTGTATGCGGCGTTGATTTCCTGCGCCCGCCTTACATGCTCCGGAGCGTCCGAGCCTGCCGCGTCCGGGTGATGTGCGCTCATCAGTCTGTGGTATTTCTTTCTGATTTCCGCCTTATCGTCATCCTCTGATATATTCAGTATTCTTTTTGCCTGTTCAGGGGTCATTTTACTCAATATCTTCTTTCCCGCACTTTAAAAGTCCACATGATTCCCGACAAAAATTTCATAAATATTTTCCACCATTTCCTCATACTCGCCGCAATATTCCCGCAAAACGCTTCTCACATAATTTTCGGGATAAGTATGAAGAAAATCCTGCTCCATACGGATGCGCTTCAAATACTCATAAATTCTGTCGATTCCCGTGTATTCGGAGAGGTTTCCCGTCACCGGATAGACCAGAGTGAGAATGGTATCCTGCGGATTGAATTTGATATCGTACCACTTGAAAAATTCGGGAAGCCCTTTTACAACAGTGTCGTATAAACATATATTACCATAATCAGAAAATCCGGGCATCATTTCGTTGTACATCGCCAGCGCTTTTCTCACCTTTTTTTCCACAAGCGCCGCTCCTGCCTCGTATGCCTGACGGGCTGTCAGCCCCTTTTCAGACACGCAGACGGCGCCGCCTGCCATATCCCCTCCGGCATAAACCCGCGCGCTGTCTGCTGCATCTTCCCCTCCGGCTTTAGCCTGCGCGTCTCCTGCCCCATCCCCTCCGGCTTTAGCCTGCGCGTCTCCTGCACCATCTCCTCCGGCTTTGGCCTGAACGCTGCCTGCGGATAATTCCGCCTCATGAATACAGTACAGCACGGCCCCCATAAGCTGCTCCGCCTTCTCATAAGTGACGGAAGTGCTTTCAAAGGCCGTATACTTTTCCACAAGTTCGCCCGCAATCGGAATCAATTCCTCCATCGTATAGTTCATAGCCCCTACCTCCAGCAAAGCTCTTTTAAGGTTTCAAGATACAGCTCATAGTCCCACCGTTTTACCTCGTCAAACTGTCCATATTCCCCATACCCCTGCGAGCTCTTAAAGCCACCGTATCCCGCACGGATTGCCTGCGCAAAGTTGTTAAGGCAGGTTCCCTCCAGATAATCCAAATCGCCGAAGCATATCTCCTCAAACTGCTCCTTCATAAAATGCAAAAGCTCGTCGTCCGAGATTTCATCCAGCATTTCATTCTTATACTGATAAAATATCTCCTGCAGGCGGATAATCGTTTCCACATAATTATTCTGGTCGATGAAATCGGAATCGCAAAATTCATAAATGATTTTCGGCGCAATCCCCTCCCCGAACTCTACCCGCCTCTGCTCCCGAAGCGCATTCTGCCCCTCGCTGACAATCAGCCCGGCTTCCTGCTCAGTTAAGGAAAGCCCGAACCGGGCGGCTTTCTCATTTGTTGCAACAATTCCGCCCGCCTGACGCTCCTTTTGAAGTAACACCATCCAATCCTTATTCAAGAAATCGCCTCCTTACCACAATTTATGAGCTATAGGAAATCGATTATAGCATTGGCGGTATTTTGATTCAAGTCTTGACTTTTTAATGTTTTTGTGGTATACTTAAGCCACAATCAGGAAAGGGATATGACCGGAGATGGCATATCCCTTTCCTGATTTTAGTTTCTGTTTATAACAAATATCACCATCCCCGCAAATTTCCTATTTTATCAGTCTCCCGCACGCCTCCTCAATTTCCTTCCGCCCTTTTCCCGCTACAAAATAAAAGTCCATCTGTCCCTTATTTTCCATATAAAGAAACGGGCCGCCTAACGGGATATCGCAGAAGACAGCGGTATCCGCCGCAAGGACGATTCCATAGCCCTGTTCCGAAAGTATAACGGCGGGTTTTCCTTTTTTATTAGAAATATTTTGGGCGCTGCCCCGCAGGCTGATTCCGGTGCTGCCGACGCCGGGCGCGTAGACGCCCTCCTTTTTCTGCCAGTCCAGGTACAGCCAGCCCCTGATATTTCCGCCGGCGGTTTCCTCAATCTGACGGCATTCCTTCTCCCGCTCGGCAAGCAGGAGCTTTTTATCGCGGGTCAGATAATGAATGCCGCCGTTTCCTTTATTTACCCGAAGGCAGAGCTCGTCCGTCAAAAATTCCACCACATTGCCGGATTCTTTGTACATCCATGCACTCTCGCCCCCACAGGCGGCGATTCCGGGATGCATTCTGTCCGAAAGAGACGCGCCCTTCGCAAAGGTCACGCGGATAATTTTGCTGTCAACTGCAAACAGACGCAAGGTACCGTAACGGCTTTGAATGTACAGCCCGTCCGGCTGTCCCATAACCCACCGCACCGACAAGTCAATTTTCCCATGGCCCGGCGGACGCAAAGCCTCCGCTGTCGGCGTGGTCGTAGCCGACATGACCGCAGTCGGCATGGCCGCTTCCGGCTCCGTGCCTTTCTTCCCGTAAGCCGCCGAATCCACCCCTGCCTGCTGATTTACTGAATTTTTTCCGGCGGCATTCATAAGGGACCCGGAAGGCTTCGCCGCAGCATAGGCGGAGGGCCTTACCGCTTGTCGGCTGATAAAGGGCTTTTTATCCTCCGGCGTTACCGGCTTTGCCAGAATTGCCGACGGACGTTTTCTCGGACGGATAATTCCGCTGACAGGCGTACCGGTAAAGGCGGTTTCCGCGCTGTGGGAGACGCTTCCTGCCATGGCATTTCCGGCGCTTTGCCCGCCGGCCGCCGGCTTCGCCACGGCATATTTCTTTCTGGCCTGCCAGCGCTCCGCCATCGGTTCTTTTCCCCGCTCCTGCCCATATTCCGCCCTCGTTTCCCGCTTCCTCTGCAGCCGTTCTCCTTCTGCCGTCCCCTTTCCCCGCTCCTGCACAGTCTTTCCGGCATTTCCGTTTTCCCGCTCCGGCGCCGGGTCGGCTATCAGCCCCGTAAGATTTCCACAGTGGAGCACACACAGCTCGTGAAGCGCCCGGGTGGCCGCCACATAAAGCAGCCTGGCATGACCGTCGTCTGTCGGGTAGCCCTCCCTTGTGGGATGCAAAATCAATACAGCGTCAAATTCCAGTCCCTTTGTATATTCCACGGGAAGCACCATGATTCCCTTTCCGAATTCCGCTTTTTCCAGATTGCTCTCCATTATTGCCACATGCTCTGACAGAAAGCGCGCCGTCTCTTCCGCCTCCTCCTGATTCCGGCAGATGACGGCAATGGTGTCCAAATCCCTTTCCTGCCAGCTTCTGCAAATTTGCGCCGCCTCTTTTATCAGCGCTTTTTTCCCCGGCAGCTCCTTTACCACTACCGGATTCCCATGCCGGATAATCGGCTCCACCGGATAAATGGAAAAGCGGCCATGCTTCAGAATATTGGTGGCAAAGTCCGAAATTTCCACTGTGTTCCGGTAACTTTTCCTTAAAACCCCAAAGCTGTCCATGGCGTCCGGCAAAAGCAGCTCCCTTAATTCCTCCCATCCGTTTAAGCCAAATCCAAAATGAATATTCTGGGAAACGTCCCCCATGACAGTGTAAGTACATCTGTTAATGCAGAATTTCAGCACATGATACGCCATCATTCCAAAGTCCTGCGCCTCGTCAATCACCACATGGCTTGCCTCGCTGATTACCTCCACTTCCTTTATCCTTTTATATAGGTAAGCCAACGCCGCTAGGTCGTACACGTCGAATTCATCTACCGGCAGCTCCGCCTGAAATCCTTTTTCAGCCTGTTCTTTCAGGAAATCCCGGTACATTTCAAAGACAGGGCGTTTCCAGCTCCTGCCCCCGTACCAGCCCCGGTATGCCTTCAAAATCGCCTTTTGCTCCGCCTCCGAGTAGCTGATTCCCCTGCCGAGAAATTCCTCCTTTACCTTGCCCAGCAGCCGCTCGTTGAGCATGTTAATTTTATTTTGAACCGACACTGACGGATTTTCCCGGATATAAGCCTCCGCCGCCTCTCCTTTTAAAAGGCAGATTAAAGACCTCCTGTCGGCCTTTTGCCCGCCCGTTTCATCGTACACGCCGGCCTTTCCGTCCCGAAAGCCCTCCACAAACTGTCCGGGATTTAAATATACATTTTCCCTTGAAATTGCCTCCCCTTCTATCCTCTGGCAATACGCCTCCAAATCCCGGAACCACAAAGAGCTCCCCTTAAAGCTTTCCTCCGTCTTCCCCGCCGCCTTAATTCTGTATTTTTTTTCATCCCAGTCCTCATACAGAAGCCGCACAAAAAGCTGCTCCATGGTCATCTGACGCACGCCGTACACATCCAAATCCGGCAGAACCCCCGTAATATAATTAAGTAAAATGCGGTTGCTCCCCACAATATAAAAATCCTCCGGCCTGAAACGCTCCGCGTAATTATATAGAATAAAAGAAATCCTGTGCATGGCCACCGTGGTTTTGCCGGAGCCCGCCACACCCTGCACAATCACATTGTGGTAGGGGGATTTTCTGATAATTTCATTCTGCTCCTTTTGAATGGTTGCGACAATTTCCCCCAGCACCGCCTGTTTGTTTTTGGCAAGATATTTTGTCAGAAGCTCGTCGTTTGCTATGACCTCGCTGTCAAAAAAGTCAAGCAGCTTTCCGCCCTCGATTTCGTAGGTACGTTTGCGCTCCAAATCAATCCCGATTTCCACCCCTCCCGGCGCAGTATAGCTGCATTTTCCCAGATTGTTTTCGTAATAAGCGTTCGCCACCGGCGCCCGCCAGTCCACCACCACCTGATGAGTGGCGTCCTTTGAGATACCGCCTCTGCCGATGTAGAGGGATTCCTCCCTGCCGGACTTTTCGTCCCGGAAAATAATCCGTCCAAAGTAGGGCTTGTTTCTGGCCTTTTCATTGCGCATAAGCGCCCGCTTCATGTGCTCGTGCATTGTGACCGTGTTGTTTAAAATGGTGAGAACCTCCACGTCATTGTCATGGTAATGCGCCAGCATTTCATCAATATTTTCCTGCATCCGGGCGACTTCTCCGCTATAGCTTTCCACATTGCGCTTTACCACCTCCAGCGTCCGGCAAAGATACTCCTCCTCCGCCTGACTTGACACGCCGAAATCCCTTCTTTTCCCTCCTGCTCCCATTCCCTGACCCTCCTGTCGTCTTTTCCTGAACTGTTACTTAATTATACGGGAAAAAGAAAAAATTACTAGACTTTAATTTCAGAATGTGGTACACTATATACTGTTCTAGTGATAAAAATTATGAATTTTATATCGTTTCTTTTTAGTTGAATTTTAGATTACATATTAAAACGCCCCAAGTATTCGCACCTGGGGCGTTTCTTACAATAGCTCTCAAAGCGTTGCAGCATTTGTTTACATAAAGCGCGGCATCTGTTACTTATATTTATTCCAGCTCTAACTGCCTTCTAATCAGATACTCGCTTAAAAAGTACAATCCCACTCCGATGATAACGGACACCGCCGCCATAATGAGATACATCACCGACATGAGCGGAAAGGGCGTTTCTATCCTGGCGTTATCAAAGTTGTAAATCATAAACGGGAATATAATCACCGTGCTGATAATCTGTATGATGGTATTAATTCCAAAGTATGCGCCGATTGCCCCTAAAATCCTGTGTCTGCGCACCATCTGCCCAATCGTGATTGACGCAATCATTACCATGGTGCCGCTAATAGCGTTTGCAAGGAACATAACTGCCATACTCACGCAAAAGCTGCCGAATTCCTGCATATAAGGAGAATCCCAAAACTCCGTATCCATCGCTTCCACGAAAGCTTCCGCAATTGTCCTTCCGTCTCCCGGCTCTATAAATGCCAGCACTATCATTCCCACAAAAACGGCGATACTGGCCCCAATTGCAAGGGCGGTTATCAGATTCCATGCTGCCATTGTGATGGCCTTGCTCAATAATAGCTGGTGGGAGGTAACCGGCAGAGTATTGGTCAGATACCCCTCGTCCGTGAACATGTTCTTGTAATAACGCACCGCAAAGTAAATGGTAATCCCAAGGCTTACCGCAATGATTGCCACATAAAAGGTAAGCAGCAGCATTACCCCCGAAAGAGGCAGTCCCACCCACTCGCTGTCCCAGATGGGAAGATGAAAGGTCATCCCTGCCATCACCGCCGCGGCCATCAGTATTCCGATAAGCAGAACGGGAATTTTCCAGACTGCTTTCCATTCATGCTTTAACAATTTTCCTAACATGCGAACACCTCCCTGAAGAACATATCCACAGATTTCCCCCTGGATTCACGGATATGCTCCACCGTATCCTGCAGCATTATGCGTCCGTCCCGGATAAAAATCACCTCGTCCAGTACCTTTTCAATATCGGTTATCAGATGAGTGGATATCAAAACTGTGGCGTTCTCGTTATAGTTTGAAATAATCGTCCTTAAAATATAGTCTCTGGCCGCCGGGTCAACGCCCGCAATGGGCTCATCCAGAATATAAAGCTGCGCCTGCCTGCTCATCACCATGATAAGCTGCACTTTCTCCTTCGTTCCCTTGGAAAGGGTTTTGAGGCGGGCGTCCTCGCTGATATTCAAATTCGCAAGCATCTGCCTTGCCCTCTCCGGTTGGAAGTCCCCGTAAAAATCCGAAAAAAACGCTATCAGCTCCCTGACTTTCATACCTCCCTGAAAATAGGTCCGCTCCGGCAGATAAGACACACACGCCTTGCTCTCCGGCCCCGGCAGCTTTCCGTTGATTAATATTTCCCCTTCCGTCGGCACCAAAAGCCCGCTGATTAATTTAATTAACGTGGTCTTGCCGCTCCCGTTAGGCCCCAACAGACCAATAATCTTTCCCCGCGGTATTACAAGATTCATATGGTCCAGCGCCATCTTTTTCTTCTCGTAAACCTTGGTAAGATTGTTTACATACACAAGTTCACTCATTTTCTGCTCTCCCTCTTTTATTATGACTTTGCATATTTCCGCACATGCCACCGGTTCTGCTTATACTGCTTTGCCGCACGCGCTGCCGCTGGTTCTGCAATTATTCTCCCGCATCCGCCGCCTTCGGCTCCCCGTCCTGTTCAAGCAAAGCCAGTATCTCTTTTTTCTCAAAGCCCAGCTTTTTCATCTTGTCGATAAATTCGTGTATCTGCTCTCTCGCAAGCTTATTGCGAACCTCGCCTATCATTTCCATATTATCCGTCACAACCCTTCCGCTCGTTCTCTGTGCCATTACCAGCCCGTTTCTCTCCAGCTCGGCAAACGCCCGCTGCATCGTGTTGGGATTGACCCCCGCCTCGGCTGCCAGGTCCCGCACGCTGGGAAGCCGCTCTCCCGGCTGATACCTGCCGGCAACTATCTGATATTGTATCACTTCAAGAATCTGAGTATAAATCGGACGGTCAGAATCCAGTTTCCACCCCATTAGCCTCTTCCTTTCTTTGTATTATTGTACTGTTCTGTTAATACAATAATACTAAAAAAACATTTTGTCAATATCATTTTAGATAATTTTATATTTCTTCCTTAAAAGAAGCCAGCAGCACAAGCAAAGAACCAGCTATAATGCAGAAATCCCCGATATTAAAGATTATCTTCCGGAGCCCGAAAGGCACGTTAAAACTCACATAATCCACCACATATTTTCGTGAAAGCCTGTCATAGGTGTTGCTGTAGGCTCCTCCTAAAAGCAGGGTAAGCCCCCATTTTAAAATTCCCTTTCCCGCAGTTCCAAGGGTCAGAAAAAAGAATATTGTCAGTATCAGTGTCATAAGGAGGGAAAGCACCGCCACCATCCTTTGTCTGTGCTGGCCTGCATTCAGGAACGCGCCCCGGTTATGGTGCTTTCTGATTATCAAAAGCCGGCCCGGCTTTTCCCTGACTTCCCCGTCCTCTACATTTTTTTCTATATAATTTTTCATGCCCAAATCCAAGCCCAGTATGACGGATATCACTGCTAAATATTTCATGAGCTTTGTTTTCCTCCGTATGTGCTGTCCAATATTAAATCATATCTTGCGGCAATATATCTTTTATAAAACGCTTTCTGTAAATCGGATATATAGGGAACGGTATCAATAAAAGCTTCAATTTGTTTTCTGTCCATTCAGCTTAATCGCAGAAGTCGGAAACTGAAATACCCTTGCATACAGAACCTCCTTATCTTCCAGTTCTGTGCCGCTTCCGTTACTGTCCGAATCCAAAACAGTATTTTTGATGGAACAAAAGTCAAAAAGCTGCTTATCATTTGACGTAAAATCCAGACAGGCACATACCACCTTTACATTTCCTCCCACAGTAAAAGTACCGAGCATTGTTTCCTGCGCCGGAACACCTAAAAAAGTAGGTCTTTCTTTTCCGGAGGGTGGAAATTTCAGCATATACTGCTTTCCATTATATTCCACGGCAATTTTCTTACCATTAGCTCCATTATATGCTTTGCCCGCTATCCTTCTGCAATCTGTAAAATCAATCTGCTTATTCATGTGCCCACGCTTTCCACACATTCAATAGAAACGTCAAAAACAGCCGCCGTTCCTCCCCTTTGCACCACTTTATACTGGAACTTCTTATTTTCCTTTGCCAGCTGTGCCGGGATGGAATTGTAACAGGCACGCATCTTTACACTGTCCGTATTCGACGCATATTTTGCCATATCGGCAATATAATTATCCACAATTTCATTTTGAATCGCCGCCACATCTAAAAAGGAATCGTTTTCCAGAAAATTGCTGACCGACGCCAGCATACCGCCCACAATCAGATACTCCCTGAAATGCTCCAGCGCCTCCCTGTGCAGCCCCTCCGGCATACTTACCATATTGTTGAAGCGCTCCCTGATTTCCACCGCCAGAAACTCTTTCCCCAGCGCCCACAGAAATTCCTCAAAATCCATGGGAAACAGCTCCATTGTCTCCACCTTCCCCACTGGATAGGAATACTGCTTTCTGTTAATCACCACTCCCAAAAGACTTCCGGCTACCACCAAATGATACTTAGGAACCTTCTCGCAGAAATATTTTAAGGCGGTCAGCGCCTTTTCACAGTTCTGAATCTCGTCCAGAATAATTAGCGTTCCCCCGGATTAATCTTCTCCCCGGCCGCCGCCTCCAGAAAACGGAGCAACCTGACCTGCTCCAAATTTTCCTCAAAATAGGCCCGACCTGCCTGTCAATCTCAAGATTGACATATACGGTATTTTTGAAATACTCTCTGCCAAATTCCTTTAAAATATACGTCTTCCCTACCTGACGGGCTCCGTTTAAAACAAGAGGTTTTCTGTCCTTTGACTTTTCTTTCCATTTTAAAAGCTTTGCTTTAATCTTCCTTTTCATAACAGCCTCTCTGAAAATATTATTATCTGTATAATCCCCCATAAAACTTTTAAGTCAAGAAAAATCAGAATATTTTGATTTTTCTTGACTTAAAAGTTATTTCATGGCCAGATGTACTGGCCTCATTAGACATATATTGTACCATTGGTTTGGATAATCATCTGTACTTCGGTAACTCATTATTTATAATCCAAGGTCTCTCATCAGTACTTCTATCAAACTCAACTTTATCATACGAAAACCACTTATCTTTGGGGAAAAATTTTTCTGGAAGTTTTCTAATGTACGATGCATTAAATATTTTAATTTCCTGCACTATCAAGTCGACATCTATTTGAGGATATATTTTTCTACAATATTCCAGAAACGGACTTAAAAAATATTCTCCAAATTTAAAATCAAACAAAAAACTATTCCTTTTCATATATTTTTCTAAATCTGATGAATCATTAATTTTTTCTGTAATAGTGTCAAATTTTATATTAATGCCTAATTCTCTCATAATATTTAAGTCTTTGTCAAACGACTCAAAGTCTCTAATAACTGCTCCTTTTATATCTATAGTATTACCCTCAACAACTAACAAATACAAAATATTTTGAGCATGTGCCTCTATATGAAAACCTGTATTTAAAAGAATTTCAAAATATAATTTTAATACGGGTTTAATAATTTTTTCCATAATGAAGTCTTTTTGATTCATATCTTTTTTTTTCCTAAAATCATATAACAACTCGACTATTGATTTTACGCAGTTTTTTTGATGATTACTTGCAAATAATGAAAATGCTGGTATCAAACGTTTTTCACATTTTTCTAGTAGCGGATATGGTAGAATATCTCTTATGACCATTCCCCAATACCTTGTTTCCAAGTGCTTATCAAAATTATCTCCAAAGTCTATGATTCTTCCAAATATTTCTGGCATAAAAAAGATATCCTTTGGCATTATACCCATGTCGAATTTCTCTTTTAATATAGATGAAATCTTTATGGAATTGTTAATTTTCTCTGGAGTAAAAAGTCTTTCTAACCTTCCTATCTTTCGATTATATTGTAATTTAATATAGCATTTCTCATTTATAGAATAAACTGTCCTAGAACTCGCTGTGGGAACGACCATTCGCTCAGAAGTTTTCATAAAAGGTCTAAAGCAGTTTTCATAATCTGGATGAATTATGATTTCATCATTAATTATCCAATCCGGCCTTGCTCCATAGTCTATATATTTCATATTACTATTTTTAACCGAAAAGCCACACACTTTAAATTCCGGACTTTTCGAAAATGGACTGTAGGATTCTGTGGTATTATTTTTAATTGTAAAGCCACTCGGTGAACCATCGTTTATATAACGTTCCATATTTAAATATATATCTGGATCTGTAAAGAAAGGAACAAAATTCCAACTTGCTACAAATTGATATATCTGTTCACAATCGTTCTTATGTGCAGATATCCACTTTTTATAATTTATGTGTAAATAGGTATAATTTGTTTCGTTAAAGTAATCATCTAATATATTTTTAAATTTATATTCTTTCTGAATTCTATAAAGCATTGACGCATTACTATGTTCCATATATTCTTTCAAATCATCTAATAATGTCGCTTGTTTATTATCTCTTTCATAAAAACAAAAGTCATACAATTTTTCATTTTTCTTTGGATACATAATCTCACACGATAAAGTAGAGTCCGTAAACACACTTGTTTTTCTAACAAGTTCATTACCATAATAAGCGCAATAAACTTCATATGTATAAAAAATAGCAATTGTATCACCTTCATTAATTGGCAATTTTACCTTCATATCATGTTTTAATTTATAAAAATACAATCTAAACTGTAAATACTCTTCCCCTTTACTAATTTCATCAATAATATCGCATTTTATAAATTCCTTAAAATCACTACTCCCAGATTTATATGAAATATATGCTTGTAATTTCAATCCTTTTTTGCTTAAAATCAAATTAGAATGAATAGCATTCTTATTAATATGAATTCTACATTTTATTGAATCTTTCTCTTTTAATAATTTAAATTCTTTATACACATATAATTTATAAATGTCACCTACATAGGGCATAATAATACCCATATGATTTTTTATTAATTTATATCCATCCATACTATTCTTTTCTAAAAATGTAATTCTTTTATTTCCAGTTTCTAAATCATTTTTATCGTAATTACAAATCTTCTTTAGTTCTCCAATTATTGAATAAGAAAGAGATTCTTTCGTATTATCTATTTTAATATATTCGTTATATTTATTATATCGTATAATAAGATCATTTTCATGTAATCTAGATACTAATTCCTCATTTTTGATAATGTGGCTTTCTATTAGTTTCTTAAACAGTTCTTTATAATTTTTAGCATCATCTTCATTTGCACAAAATTTAATATTAATATAATTGTTATTATTTATAAAAATTGTCATTCTATAATCTAATTCCCAATAGGCTCTTGACTTCACTGGCATTCCTTGTCTTCTTGCTGCTTCAATATCTCTATCTTCTCCCAAATCCAACTCATCAGATAAACGAAATAACATTGTAGTAAAAGGCACTCTAACATCTGCAATCTTACTTCCTTTTATATAAGAAGGTATTTTAGATAATGGTTCCCTAGAATGAAATTTTATCACTACAAAAATAAATTCCAATAACTCTTCTGGTATTTTGCAAATGACCTCATGCAAATTATGTTTATTTTCTGCTAATGCTAATTTTATTTTAGCAATAGCAAAATATGCATGATATGCTCTAATCTCATTTTGTTGCTCATTCGTATAGCAAGACGGATCCTGAGGATATTCTTGATAATTAATCTTTGACATATACATAGGCTCAAAGTATTTCATAATATTTCTATCCATTTCCATTTTCGGGTGAGCAGACATACAAATATCATGAAGCAGTGCAGAAAAGCACAAAATAACAATTTCATTTTCGCTTAATTTTTTAAATATTCTACTGCAATCAATTGCGTTATCTGTAAGCTCCAAAGCCCTACGCAAAACACGATATGAATGTTCTAATTTATGATCTGTATAATTTCTCATTGCGTCTACAATGGTATTTCGCCAAATTACATCTTGTAATTCTTCGCAAAGTTCTTTAATAATCAAACATTTATCTTCAGAAATACGGTTCTTGATTAACCCAATAAACTGTTCTGTTGATACTCTCATTAGATATCCTCCCACATCCATATAAATTCTCATCTTGTTCTATCGGTTTTAATCAACAATTATGTTGATGTTATATATTACTATTTGATGGCTATATATCATTCACACTGTGCCAATAACAACTTTTTCTAATCATCGCAAAGAATGTATCCTTCAATTTTTTAATATTTCAAAAGACTATAGAAAGCAATGAACCATATCAGTTAACTCAAACTTCACACATGAATTTTAGTTATGCACCTTGAATTTTCAATACTTAGCATTAATTCATTTGTCAATGTTCCGTAGGTTTATGCTACTGGAGTTTCGATTTCAGCAGAACTGGCAGAGTATCCATTTTCATCATCTGCTATATCATAATTATCTACAAGCAGCATCCTGAACATTTGAAGCAGTAATCGAAAAGCCTGTACCTATGTTATATCAGACATTTTCTCATCATCTGATTCACGGCTTTCAAGAGATTATATCATATATCGGCAAAGACAACAGCAGTATGTGCTATCATTGCATCATGCGGGATAGACCTGCATTCTTTACCCAGTTGCAGATAGCTTTTACAAACTTTGAAAAAGACTTCAATATCCCATTTTTTCCCATAGATACGGATAATTTCATTTGGTGTTAGTCAGTAAATAGGTCGTTATACCATTTGAGTCCGTTTTAAGGGACTTAAAATATGTTATGCTATTCCTGATACAGGGAGGAAATAACATGGCCACTAAAGAATTGCTTATAAGCCGCCTCAATCTGCTCTCGGAGGAAGACATTGTATCCTTATTGGATGCCGCCACCCATATGGAAGAAATAAATACCCCGGCAGTTAAACCGGACTGCCCCTGTTGCGGCTCCCATACTGTCATCTGTTATGGACATAAATGCCGCAAACAAAGGTTTTACTGTAAATCCTGTGCAAAGACATTTGTCCCGACTAACCATACCATTATGTCGAACTCCCATTTCCCGGCAGAAGCATGGCGTGAGGTCATCAGCGACACAGTACATGGCAATGCCATTGACTATACCGCAAAAAAGATTGGCTGTTCCCACCAGGCGGTCATGAGGCACAAAGTACTCATGGCGCTGCAGGAGCTGTCTGAAATAAGCAGTGTCTGCCTTGGAGAAGTGTTCGAGTTCGACGAGACCGTTGTCCTTGACTGCTATAAGGGAAAGGAAATGGACAGTTCCATCCCAAGAGGCCCGCGCAGGCATGGAGCAAAGGCTGAAAAAAGGGGCATCTCCAATGAGTATGTGTGCATCTGTACAGGAATCCAGCGCAAAGGTGACGCCATTGCGGCCACGGTCAAAGCCCAGTGCGAAAGAGCTGCTGAGCATATTTGAAGGACATATCGCAGACGGGACCCTGGCCCTTTGCGACGGGCTGCGCAACTACCACGCATTCCCGGGGCTTGCGGGCTGCATTGTCAGGGACTGCAATGCCCCCGATGCGGAGGATAGCTGTTTCTATAACCTGAACACAGTAAATGGGTTCCACAGCTTCATTAAGCAGAGGTATGTGTTCTACCGCGGCGTGGCAAGCAAGTATATCAACAGGTATAATGTCCTTTTTTCAACGGCCTATCGAAATGCGGAAAGCATCATCAAACGGCTGACAGATGCGGTGCTGGCGGTGACAGGCACTGATTATTATCATAGCAACAGGGACGTAAGGGAAGCTGGTTTACTGGCCATATAGCTCTACCGACCCATTTGCTGACTAACACCTTTCATTTTCATCCAATTCCGTATCAATTGAAATGATTGCAGAGATACTCTTTTCGTTTGTTTCTGTTACGGACATAGACTACTTTGGCTGAATGATTTTTCCATCTTTTACAACATCGACCATGACAGATAAAAGATATCTGGAATGTCCTCTGCGTTTTTATTTTTGTTGTAGACAGTCATTAAGGAGATATCTTCTCCATTGTAACGGAAAAACATTTTTGGCATTTTCTAAACCATGGCAATGGCATCATATCCGATTTCATTCACAGCATGAATAGAACTTGGTGAAGAAAACTAACTGTCAAAAGGACGTATTTTGCTGGGATAGCGACACTTTTAGCCTGTTTTAGCAGTTCGAGCATTATAAAAGCCCCTTTTTGCACAGACAGCTGATGCCATTTATCCGGTTTTTCTTGTTTTCAGATGAAAGAAGCACACTGTTGACCGGAAGAAAAGTACTTCCGTATGACCAGTCCAGTGTAAGCATACGGTAGCCAAATTTATAAACATGTTTTGCATGATCATATATTTTTATAAGAAGCTCTACTTTTTTAGAGCGGCTCCTTTCAAACATGGGATCATCAACGTTCAGAGCATTGGCATGGTCTCCAGAATCCAGCGGTACGACCGCTTCCTTAATAATCCTGCCTGAAAGAATTGTTGAGAAACGAACCCAATTAATTTGAATCATTTTCATAAAACGATAGACAGTGTCCTTTGCAAACGCTGGCATATTTTTTTCGGTAAGAAGATTCCTGTTGGAAAAACAGCAGAAACAGATACTGAAATATTTTCATGGCAAGAATACCTCTTTTCTTATAGGAATTAGCAGATTTTAATGCCAGTTATTATTGAATTACAAGGTGCTTACGCACGTATTCATGTGCGAAGTTTGAATTATATTATTATAAGATAGTTCTTTGCTAATAAAAATATGGTTATGCCATACTTTGTAAAGCTAAAAAACTTTGCAATTTGAGACTGAATCGCAAAGTTTTTCATAACTCTAACTTTATTTTCCTACACCTATTGATTCTTGACCGCCACATTATAAATTTTCTATTCTCGGAAAAAGTATGGTTACGCCATTCCAAAATAGTATTTCCACATCATTTTTACATTTGTAATGTGCGGTACTATCATATTTTTAGGAGGTGAAATTATGGCTCTTCATCCAAAACAATTCGGCATAGTGCTAAAAAATGCTCGAATGGACAAAAAACTTACCCAAGCAGAATTAGCTGAAATACTAGATATTTCCCTGTCATACCTGAAGGATCTTGAGCGTTTCCGGAATAACCCAAGCTATGATATCTTTGAAAAGGTCATCCGTTACTTCAACCTATCAGCAGACACAGTTATCTATCCCAACCATAACCAAACTGATAATACGTACCAAAAGATAGGACGCCTGCTGACCCGCTGTAGCGAGAGACAGCTCAAGGTCATCCTTGCCACCACAGAGGCGCTGCTATCCATAAGTGAAAACCTTCCAGAATCAGGCAATAGATGAGTACGGTTTTCAGGGGTATTTTTGTCACTCCTTATCTGCATTTTAAGGCTCTTTATGCAACTGTGTTTCTATGCAAAAATGGCTCTTTTTACTATCATATCCATTTCATTGCATAAATTCTTCCGGAGATAAATTTGCTTCAAAAGTCTCCAAACTATTTAGCATAAAGATGTAATCTACATATTTCTAACCATATACCCTTCAAGTGAATTTGTATCTTCCAAATTTGCTATCCATTCTAAAAGCAACTACTACTATTCTTATAATTGATGACCCTGAATTCATTAAAGATACTGTAAATGATGTTTATGCAATTGCCCGAAAAAATGTGGAAGAAGGAAAAGAACTGCCCAGACTTTTTTCAGAGTGGGAGACTGCGATACCGTCCTGTACAGGGCAACTCTGGCCGAAAAAGAGCTCCGTGAAATGGGCTATAAAACCAAAATAGAAATTGTTCCCGGAATGCACCATGAATGGGATTTGTGGGATGAACCCCTGCGTATTGCCCCTAAGAAATGGATTCCGATTAGACACTCTGTTATTTATCCATAAATAATAGGGTAGAGGGCGAATAAATTTCTCGCCCCTCCCATTGAACCGTACGTACGGGTCTCGTATACTACACCACTTCCTCCATCCATACCATTACTGGTACCGACTTGTGGTTCACTACACTTGGTGACAAATACCCGTGGCTGGACTTTCACCAGCAAGATTAGCGCCATGCTCGGCAATCGAGTAGGAGGCGGTGACTAACCGCCGTCCTCTCAGTCGAGTAAGTAAGAGGAATTTCACCTCAAACTTCTCACAGAACCGTACGTGAAGGTCTCCCTTCATACGGCTCCTATCATTTAGCAATACGAATATATTCTGCTCCAATGAGCAAACAGTTTTGGCTCCCGCTTTCGAATGGCGGAGAGCCATTTCTCTGTCCTTCGTCTATGTCCACGGAAGTTTTTATATTTGCACATCGCCCATTTGACAATTCTGCGCTCAATACACTGCAGTGTATATTTCATTGCAGAAGGATTAAATTTCCCAAAATAATTCATCCATCCTCTTATGAGTGGATTCAACATTTCTGCTATGATGTCTATTTTGCACCCGGTCTTTTTGTGAATCTCCAATGCTTTGACTTTATCCCTGAAGTTCTTTGCACTTGCCCTGCTCACTGATGCTATGAAGTTGTATCGCATTACTCCGTCTCTGCATTTCATGTATACCGCCTTAAATGTATATCCCAGAAAATCGAACTCCGTCAGTTCTTCTTCCTTTGTCCTATCCTTATCTTTACAGTACACAATCCTTGTTTTAACAGGATGCAACTCTAACTTACATTCCTTGAACCGCTTCACAAGCTGCTCCTTTATATACAGGGCTTCTTCTTTTGTCCTACAATGGATAACTCCATCATCTGCATATCTCTCAAATGGTTCCTGCGGAAAATTTCTTTTCATCCACATGTCAAATACATAATGCAAAAACATATTTGCCAAAACCGGACTGATTACCCCACCTTGTGGTGTCCCGGAAAACCTGGCAGTGACCTGCCCATCTTTTTGGACAAATGGGGTTTTGAGCCATCTCCCGATGTACATACATATCCAAGGCTGTTCCACATGCCTGCGCACTACCCGCATCATAAGTTCATGGTCTATGTTATCAAACAGGCCTTTTACATCCAGTTCAATCACATAATCATATTTCCAACATCTTTTCCTTGCCGTCTCTACCGCGTCCAGTGCTGACTTATTCGGCCTGTATCCATATGAATCCTCGCAAAACATAGGTTCTACGGCCTGCTCTACATACATCCTTGCAACCATCTGTGCAACTCTGTCTGTTATAGTTGGTACCCCCAGCCGTCTGGTACCCCCTGCTTTCTTTTGAATCTCCACCGCCATTACCGGAGATGGAAAATAACTTCCCGAGCTCATTCGGTTCCAGATTTTATAGAGATTGTTGTTGAGTTTCTTCTCAAATTTTTCAAAATCCACTCCATCTATCCCGGCGCTTCCTTTGTTTGCTTTTACCCTTCTGTAGGCCTCTATGACAGCCCGTTTTGGTATATCGTATTGCCTGCTCTCGCCCATCAAATCCTCCTGGTTTACCAGTTGTTTTCTGCCTCAAGCTAAATGATGCCACCCCTTTGCTCCACTACCATTACAGTAATCTCATCACTACTACGAGTGGCTCCGCCCCTGCTGAACGCCTTTCTACTTTCGGTCTTGCCTTTCTGTGGCTTGCACCTTTTCGATTTGCATCATTCTGCAGGTTCCCATGTTTCGCACAAAAGCCTGGTACATGCTCATGCCACCTTAATGTCGTTTTGCGGATAATCGGCTTTACAGGTTTCCATTATCCTTATCCCCACCCAGTGGTGAAAAGAGGGTTTTGCAAAAATCGTACGCTTTCGACACTTCATCAGTGGTTCACTTCCGTTCATCTTCATGCACCCTATCTGACTATTTCTTCACAGCCTTTTCTCTAATCGCTTACTACCATAGGCTTGACTATAGCAGCATTAGAGTGATTTGACAGGTCTGCCTGTTCAATCCCTGTCGGAGGGCCTTCCTCCATCTTGTGTGCGCCTTGCATGGCACACCACCACCGTGCGTACCGTTCGGTACACGGCGGTTTCAATAGTTGACGTGCACTGACTGATAGGCGGTGGCCAGGTCATAAAAGCCACTGTTTATCAGTCTTTCTTTTGTCATTGCCATATTTACGGCAACTGTATGTGTTGTGAACCAATATCCCCGGCGGCTGTTTCCAGCCTGCCACGCCAAATCCTTCGGCACTCCCATCCTGATTAGATTTCGCACTTTTGTTTTTGGTCTCTTCCATTGTTTCCATATACACATTCGGATTCTGTGATAGAGCCATCCATTGATGTCTTCTATGTTGTTCTTCATGCTTGCTATTCCGTAGTAGTTCAGCCATCCTCTTGCATACTCCTTGATTTTCTCAAGGCTTGGCCTGATTGTTTGCACACGCCTGCGGGAAGACAGGCTTTTTAATCTTGACTTGAACTTCTTCCATGACTTTTCATGAACACGGACATATATGCCGCTCCCGTTCCTTCCCAATGCAAAGCCTGGAAACTTAAAATTTTGGATTGCAAACACGCTGACTGTGCGGCTTTTCTCCCGGTTGACCGTTAATTCCAGCCTCTCTTCAAGGTACTTCGTACTGCTCTCCAGAAGCCTTTCCGATGCCCGTTTACTCTTTGCAAGAAGCACTATGTCATCTGCATACCGTATACACGGGACTCTTCTCTTTAGAAACTCCTGGTCGAACTCATTCAGATAGATATTCGCAAGCAGTGGTGATAGGTTTCCCCCTTGCGGCGACCCTTCTTCTGTGTCAATAACCACTCCGTTTTCCATGACTCCACTTTTCAGATAGCGTTTTATCAGCTGCACTACCCGCTCATCCTTTACATTCTTCCGAAGAAGGTTGATAAGTATTCCGTGGTTGAGTGTGTCAAAGTATTTCGATAAGTCCAGAACTACCGCATACGTATAGCCCTGTTCTGCATACTCTTTCACTTTCAGTACCGCTTCTTTCGCGCTTCTGTCCGGGCGGTAGCCGAAACTGCCCTCCGCAAACAGTGGCTCATAGATTGGTACTAACTGCTGGGTTATTGCCTGTTGTAGTGTGCGGTCTATCACCGTTGGTATGCCAAGCTTCTGCACTCCACCATCCGGTTTCGGAATTTCAACTCGTCTCACTGGAGACGGAGTGTACTTCCCTCTGTAAATCCGCCCGGTCAGCTCCTGTTGATGTTCCTTTAGATACGGAAGCGCTTCCTCTATGGTCATTCCGTCGATTCCCGGCGCCCCCTTGTTTGCCTTCACCCTCTTATACGCTCTGTTGAAATTGTCTTTATTAAGTACCGCTTCCAAGAGTTTTGGCTGTGCACTGTCTCTTTCTTTCCATATCCGATTGAATGACCTTGACGCTTCCGCATACCCTTCGTGTTCCGCACTATCTCTTTGCGGACAGCCATTGTTTTCCATGTTTTCTGTCATAAGCGGTCATTCCTCCTTTCCCGGTCATACTTAAGACTCCTACTGATTCAGTCCTTCATGAAATAAGTTCACTACTATGACCTCTGCTGACTTCTGTGCGTTCAGCACTGCCTTAAACAGTGGTTACCTCTTTCAAGGCATACCGCACAGACCTCCCCGGGTACCACACGTTTCCTTCTCTCCATCCATCTGCCACATTTATCACGCATGATTCCGTGTAGTTACTGGGCTTCGGCTTGTGTGGCAGTC
>CAJTMW010000025.1 GCA_910577275.1 uncultured Lachnospiraceae bacterium | reverse complement strand
ATAAAAAACGAAAAAACTTACACATTTAACTTGACAAACCCCAGTTTCCTATTTTTATTCTCTGCTATACGGTCTTCTCTTTAAATAATCCGAAAAATCTCCGTCCGTCCTTTTCCCTTAGCGCAAACGCTGATTTTTCCTTTTTTTGCATCTGTTCCGGTTTCATATGCGCCGCATGTCAACCCGTCTTCTACGGTCACCTCCAGGATTTCCCCATCCGATAGAAAAGATATTTTCCCAGGATTTTTTCCCGTTTTCAAATATCGGGTATCTTCCTCTCTGCAAAAAACTTTCTCTTTATCACAGATTTTGGCGGCTTTTTTTACCGCATCTCCCCGCTTAGCAATCCTTTCTATTCTCAAAGCATCATTTTCTGCTTCATAATGACAGACTGTCCCATAAATATTCACCGTAAAATCCACATATCCCTCCAGATACAGCACAATTTCCACCGCCGCTTCGGATTGCTGCTCATAAACAATATGATTGTCTTTTGCTCCGCCATCCGCACTGAAACATTGTTCAAGCACTTTCTCTTTGCAGTCTTCCAATTCATCCACCAGCTTCTGCCGCAAAATGTAGTCTCCGTCTTTTTCTATCAGAGAAAGCTGCCGTGGAATCCCCATCATTCCCCGGTATACCTTTCCTTTATTATCGGTTCTCATCCAGGGAATCATAATCACCCGTTCACAGCCCCAGAAGGACTGGGCCGCATAGGGAAGCATCGACTGATATGCCTCATGATAGATTCCATCCGTCACAAACTGCCTGCCGTCAAAATCCCCCAGTAAATAGTGTCCGTCAGCTCCCCAGAACATCCATTTATATCCGCCGCCCTCGATGGGTATTTCTCTGAAATCCGGGCACTCAATGGTCTCAGGAAAAGTAAGCTGCTGGGTCATTTCCCACTGTTCCAAGTCTTTGGAAACAAAGATTGCATAATCATTCCTTTCCAGGTAGAGAACCATATAATACTGCCCTCTCTTTTCATCCCAGTATACCTTAGGGTCCCGGTTCTCATCGGCAATATGCCCCAGCACACAATCCTCTTTCTTAATCAATGTATTTCCATGGTCCGTGCTGTAAGCAATCTTCTGCACAAATTTTTTATCATTACTCCATTCGGAACATCCTCCTGCACATGTGTAAAAGAAAATCTCTGTGTCTTTTCCAAGTCCCAGCTTCCCCTGCTCATTTACAATACCGCATCCCGAAAACATCGTACCGTCTTTATCGGGGAAAAGCACATCCTCTTTCTGTTCCCAGTGCAGCAAATCTCCGCTCACTGCATGTCCCCAGCTCATATTCTCCCATCTTGTGTCAAAGGGATTGTGCTGAAAAAACAAATGATAAATACCGTCGTGAAAAATTAATCCGTTAGGGTCGTTCAGCCATCCGGTATTCGGTGTAAAATGAATCACAGGACGTCTGGAAGCATTCTCCGGGATATCATCTGACTGCGCCACTGCTTCCATAAAGTTTTCCGGTAAATCACCCTCCAAGGTGAGCTGCCTGTCTCTCCATCCCATTACCGGAATCGCTGCATAATAGTGAAATCCATAGCTTCCATCAACTTCTTTCACGGGAACCATAAATTCATATATTTTTTTATCCGCATCAAAAACAGATAATTTCCTGACTTCTTCTTCTGTTCTGACTGGAATCAGTAAATAATTCCTGTTTACCGTAATTTCTTTGTTCATTTCCTCTCCACCCTTGTCACTTCTGTGCCTCTTCCTAGCGGGGCCATCGCTTTTTTCTTTCCATTAATTTTCCAAAAGCCACATGGGGCTCTGACTGATACCAGTAGGCTACCGTGGCCACATCGTCCTGTCTTTCAAACAATCCTCCGTAACAGACGCCAATCTGCTGGATGGTAACTTTTATTTCCTCATCAAACAATATCGGGTCCATAATATGCCAACGATAAAAGCTGCGCTGCGGCATCTGGTCGTCATTGTGATAATCGTTGTGGATAAAAGTATCATGATGAGAATAATATGGGTATCCCATATAGAGAGTACAGTAAGTATTTTCCACTGTGCGTCCCTTATCCTGAGTGGCAAAACTCCAGGCGCCGCCAAAATAGTCCTCTGTTCCTGTCCCGCATATGGTAGGATACTCTCTGTCTCCGTCCAGATAGAATTTCACCTCCCCCTCTCCATACCAATATCTCTCCAGTGTTGTCAGTGCCATATAAGTTCCTACATATCGCCCTCTGCCCCTGACATTATCCAAAATCACATAATCCTATCCTTTTTCCGTAAGTCTCTGTCGCCGCCATAGGGCATGGAAATATCCCATATCAGGAATCAGCTCCGTCAGACAATAATCCACCTGATAGAAAAAGGCATTAACGTCCTCATCACACTGATTTTCGATGGTAATTCTGGCCTTTTTATAAAAAGGCATGGGAAAAAAGCAGTTAAATCCTCTGGTTGGATTTACCACGACAGGCATGGAATTGACAATATAGGAAACTCCAAACCCACAGCAGAAAAAATCCCCCAGGGGGCTTTCCACTGAAGGATTTTCTTCCCCATCCCAATACATGCGCAGTACCAAATCCCGCAAAATATAGCGGTTTCTGTCGCTGGTTTTATCCGTCACAGTCATCCAGATATGTGAAATAACCCCCATGCCCTCTATCTCGGCCAATGTTATGGTTTCTCCCGCCCTGATTTCAGGAATACAGGGGGAGCCTTTTCTGGAAGGTCCCAGCTCACTGGAGGTCATCCCTCCTTTCCCTTTTTCACCGGTTCTGTTTTCCCAGTTAATGCTTCTGCTTTTCCCTCTCCGAATGAGAGCTAATTCACTCATACCAAACACACTCTGTTCTCCTTTTCAGAAAAAAGGAATCCCCAAATTTCCGGAATTCCCTTTTCTTTTTACTGTATCAGTAATTCAGTATCTGTGCAAACTATTTTTCCATACTCGGAAAAAACGCCGATAAATCCTGTTTCGATTTCATAGCACCTTGAAACCAGCGCTACATCATCCACATAAACAAGCATAATATTTCCGCTCGCTATCAGTTTTATTTCCGCGCTGTTTCCCGTAAATATGACGGGTCTTTCATCCAGATAATACTGGTCGCCATCCACTCTGTTAAAACGGTCCATCACAATCCTGCCATGATGTACCTCCAGCCGCAGCTGACACCATTTCTGCAGTTCCGGGTCCGTGTGAATCATAAGCCCTGCTGCCTGTGTCCGCTCATCCCAGCTTATTCTGGTGCGGAACAGACAGGTTTCCTTCAATTCACCAAGCTCTGTCCATCCGAATCCGTCTTCTGCCCAGACCTCCATTCTTTCTGTATTGCCTGACAGACCTCCCTGCCTTGCCACTGCTTTCAGCAAAAGAGTGTTTTGAAAGGACTTTTCTATGCTCTCCGGCAACTTTACCCCAAGACTGCCGTCCTTTCTCTGAACAAGCTCATGCACCAGAAGATTTCCTCCCCAGAGATGCTTTCCATTATCCTTACAGCCCTCACGGATGGATTCCCATCCGACCATATAACGCTTTTCCCCATCCGTTACAGATTTTGCCGCATAATACTCACGTCCGTCAAACATGTCATCCTGCTTTGGGACGTTCCACGGACCGTCAAATCTCTCTGCCACACGGTATCTTGTTTCCCACCACCGCGAATAATTGGAAAACGACAAATACCATTTATTTTCCATTTTAAAGCAATCATGACATTCATGGGAGATAAAGGTACGGGGAGCATACAGGGTTTTATAATGTTCCCAGTTTCTGACATCATCAGAAACATAAACCGCAGTACATCCGGCCCTTTGATACGCACCATCCTTTTCTGTGGCTGTAATCAGCATACAGTATTTCCCGATTTCCTCATTCCAGAATACATGAGGGTCCCGCCAGTGAAGATTTCCATAATACCGGGTATCCGGTTTAAAAAAGAAAGAAGTATCCTTTTCCCAATTTTTTAAATCTGTACTCGTTGCACGCATGATAACCTGTACGTTTTTCCCTTCCACTCCATGATTTGCCTCGCAAAAGCCCGTATAATGAAAGTAAAAGACTCCCTCATGCTCAAACACACTTCCTGTTCCGATATGCCAGTCCTGTTCCTGTGGGGAGCCATTCTGAAGTACCAGATACGGCTCCTCAAAAGATACAAAATCCTTTGTTTCCACGGCATATACACAATATTTATATAAGTAGAACAGGTAAAACACTCCGTTACGGTAAAAGGGCATGAAATCCCCGCACATTTCTCCATGGGGCATCCCCGGATATTGATTTTCCGGCGTGTAAAAAATATTCCTGTTGCCTTTCATTTTTGTCAGCCTTTCCTTTTATTCTCCAAATGTTGTGTTATACCATTCGCCAACTTCTTCTGTAATCGCGTCTCCGCCCAGACTCTTCCAGTTGCTTACAAATTCGTCAAAACTGTCTGCCGGCTGTGTTCCCATAATGATATTTACACAGGTTTCCGCCTGCATTTTATTCAAAGCGGGAAGGTTCGTACTCATTGACGGCGTGGGCGCTCCGAAAAATACGGACTGTACCAGCTTATCGTTCGCCTTATAGTCATTAATAATGGTGTTCCAGCTCCCCTCAGGACCGATAAACTTATAATAATTCCATCCCAATGAATCCTGTCCTTTATCCATTCCATTATCAATAAAGTTCTTAATAACATTGTAGTAACGTGCAGCTTCCGGATGGATTTCATCTACGGTAGTTTCTCCGTTCAGCGTGGACTTAATTTCCGCATAGTAAGTATTGCATTTCTGAATTGCAGGGTCCATTGCAAATGCCGCATATTCCGCAAAGTTGACTCCTGTAGCCGGGTCTACGCCAAAAGCATTGAGCGTCTCTTCCGTTGCATCAATGGAATTGATTTTTTCCTGGAACACATTTGCAAGTTTCACCAATGCTTCGGGATGCTCACATTTTGCATTTGCTGCGTAATAGCGTGCAATCCTTACATAAGTAATCGGCTTTGCCGGTTCACTGGTAGCAGATACAATCGGGAAACACTGCCATTCTGCATCGGGGTTATTTTCAATATTACTCTTGCATGCGCCCCAGGGCATACCTTCCAGCCCATAGAACATCCCAATTTTTCCTGATGCAATATCTTCAGAAAGTTTAACCGTATCCTTTACGCCAAACTCGGGGTCAATAAGGCCGTCCTGATACATCTGATTCAACTGTATCAGCGCTTCCTTCATTCCATCATTGATACCGCTGTAGGAAATCTTTCCATCATCGCCTTTTACCCAGCCGCAGGCATATGCGCCATAACCGGCAAAGAAGCCTTCAAAGCTGCCTGGGCTTGCTCCCTCTTCCGTCACAATACTCTGTTGGAATCCGATTCCCCATGTATCGTCTACTCCGTTTCCATCCGGGTCGTCATAGCGGAACGCTCTTGCCACCTCAACCAGCTCGTCCATAGTTGTGGGGGCCTTAAGTCCAAGATTTTCCAGCCAGTCTGTACGAATCCAAAGGAGGTCGCAGGTACCGTCCGCCGCGGATAACTGTGGAATTCCGTACAGTTTTCCGTCCACCCTGGCAGATGCAAGCTGGATACCTCCGTCCACCTCAATTGTCTCCTTAAGCAAATCAGAGGCATAAGTGTCATAAGCATCTGTAATATCTGCCAGCATACCTGCATTGGCAAGCTCTGCAAATTCTTCCGGTGGAAGGTCCATCAAATCCGGCAAATCATTGGAAGCAATTGCCATTGTAAGCTTTTGGGTATAATCATCACCTGCCGCCGCAATAACATAATTAAGCCTGATTCCCAAATCATCTGCATAGCAGCGGGTATAAACATTGTTGTTAATATCATCGTCGCCAACATACTTTTCTGTTCCATTGAGCTTGTGCATATAGGTCACTTCTATCAGGTCTCCGTTATCTGACGAAGCCGCCTGTGACTCTCCCTGTGCGCCTGCATCAGAACTTTCTCCGGCTCCCGCATCAGAAGTCCCGCTTTCCGGCTGTCCGCCATTTCCGCATGCAGTCATTGATACTGTCATTGCTCCCACAAGCAATAAAGCCAATAGTTTTTTGTTTCTCATAAAAACCTCCTTTTTTCGTAAAAATTTACTCTTTCACACTTCCCATCACTACGCCGGACACAAAATATCTCTGCAAAAACGGATATATCATAAGAATGGGAACCGTACACAGAAGAATCAATGCGCCCTTAATGCCACGTCCCGTCACTTCTCCCAGTTTAGGGTTCAGCATCAGCTGTTCAGACGTTATTTTCGTTACATCAAACTTTAAAACCACAGACTGCAGATAGGTCATCAGCGGATATTTCTCCGGTAAATTCATATATATCAGTCCGTCAAACCATGCATTCCATTGATTAACAATGATAAACAGGGAAACCGTTGCCAATGAAGGCTTCGACAGCGGCAGATAAATCTGCACCATAGTCACCCACCAGTTTGCGCCGTCTACCAGAGCAGCTTCCTCAATTGCTTTCGGCAGTCCCCGGAAGAAATTCATTGTAATCAGAACACAGAACATCGGCAGAGCCTCCGGCAGAATAAGCGCCCAGAAAGAGTTAATCATATGAAGCTTGCTTACCACCAGATAGGTAGGAATTAATCCTCCATTAAAAACCATCGTTACCAGAAAAAACCAGGTATAGTATTTCCTGCATCTGAAAATTCTGGGGTCATCCTTTGACAAAGGATAGGCAACTAAAACAATCAGCACCAGATTTACGAGCCAGCCCAGGATAACTCTTCCTATCGTTATGGCAAAGGACTGAAAATACTGTTTATTTGACAATATGTACTCATAAGCTGCCGTATTAAAGCCTTTGGGCCAAAAAGTAACTACGTTGGCATCCACCATGTACCTTGCGCTGAATGAAATAGCAAACAGGTTAATCAAAGGCAATAGACAGGAAAGTCCCAGTATTCCGAGAATGATATAGTTAATGACATTAAATACCTTTCTCCCAAAAGATTCTTTTACTTTCATCTCACGTCACCCCTTCCCTAAAAGACCTTGTAACCTGCAAGCTTGTCGGCAAGCTTATAGCCAATCATAATCAGCACAAAGGAAATCGCCGATTTAAATAATCCAACTGCAGTTGCCAGGTCAAACTTTGCCTCAATCACACCGATACGGTACACATAAGTGTCGATGATATCGCCAGTGGAATACACCTGAGGGCTATACAAATTGAATATCTGCTCGAATCCGGCCTGTAAGACATTTCCAACGCTCAGTACCATCATCAGAAGAATCATTGGAAGAATACTCGGAACTGTCACATGCAGAACCTGTTTAAAACGGCCGGCTCCGTCAATTTTGGCCGCTTCATAATAGGTAGGGTCAATTCCCGTGATTGCCGCCAGATAAACAATTGTTCCCCATCCCAGTTCCTTCCAGATATCTGTCACCGCTACCGTGTAAGGGAAGATATTGGAGTCTCCTAAGAAAAACACTGACTTCATCCCTAATACACCTAGAATCTGGTTTACAATACCTCCTGACGGGGAAAGAATATCGATAAAAATACCGGCAAGAGCCGCCCATGAAATGAAGTGCGGCAGATATAACACCGTCTGCACCGTCTTCTTGTATCGTTTTCCTCTGACCTCGTTCAGCAAAAGTGCAATCAGAACAGGAAATACCAGATTGCCCACCATTTTCATCAGCGCGATGAAAATCGTATTCCAGATTACGCTTCCGAATCCGGGCAACGAAAACAAATACCTGTAATTATCCATTCCCACCCACTTCTGGTCAAATATGCCTTTCAGCGGCGTATAGTCCTCAAACGCCATGGTAATTCCTACAAATGGAATATATTTGAATATAAAGGTAAGAACTACCGCAGGAAGCAGCATAAGATGGAATGGCAGTTCCTTACGGAACCAGTTTTTTTTCTTTTCTTTTTCAACAGCTTTCATTGTCCCCTCCTTTCCGTAAACAACTATAGCAATTTAGAAAAAAGGTTAAAATAAAACATTTTATACTTTGATAACAAAAAATTTACTCTCTGTTTCTGCATCCCTGAGGCGAAACCCCAAAATGTGCCTTAAATATTTTGATAAAATAAGCCGGATTTGAATAACCGCATTTTTCCGCAATCTCATAGATTTTCATCCGGGAATTCAAAATCAAACGCCTGGCCATATCCATCCTGCAATTCTCCACATATTCCTGAATGCCGACCCCTTCTACCTGCTTAAAAACCCGGGATAAATAAATAGGATTAAATCCGATTTCCTGTCCGATTGCTGTCAGGGACAAATCATTTCCAAGATTTGACAGGATATATGCTTTTGTTCTTTCCGTAATACCTGCAATCGCATTTTTACCCGAAAACGAACAAAGCTCAAAAATTGCAGCTGTCAGCCTGCGTATATAATCCGCCGCCTGTCCCCAGGTAACAAAGGCACCCGGGTCAAAAAGCTCCATTAACTGAATCTTTGATGCAAGCTACGGCCTGATGTTTCTCCTGTTAATAAGTGCAATCAGCATATTTGCAATAGAATAATAAATTTCCAACGCATACATGGAATGTCGCTTTGCTTTGGATAATGTCCTCAAAATTTCCTCCAGTTCTTCCATAAAGGCATCCACGTTTTCACCGGAAAGAAATTCTTCCATAATACGGATTTTTTCCCCAAGGGGTACTACGATTTCATCAAAATCAAACTCCTCTCCATTAAAAGAATCGCTGATACCCTCGTCCATACTCTCCATAACAACTTTGTTTCCCGTACCTTCAGGCTGCCTCTGCATTTCTTTAAGGAGCGTCCTGTATTTTCCGGCTAACCCATCCCATTTAACTCTTTCCACTGTAATGCCAAAGGCCACCGGCAAATCCAGCCTGTTCTCAATCATTTTCTGTGCGTCCAGAATCGTTATCGGTAAAAGTCCCGGCATTTCCCTCTCATCCGTTTCCAGCAGCCATACAAAGGATTTTCTGTAAACAGCGCTGTGAATATGACCAATTTTATCTCCATGCACCCTTACCAGACTCTGTTCCACAATTTCCAGAATCTTTTCCTGGTCATCCCGAGCCGTTTTTTCATTTGCGGAACCCAGAATCATAAGAAGATTTTCCTTTTCCGAAACAGGATTCTCAATATCCGTCATGAGTTTTTTGAATTCCTCTTCTGATGTGATGTCTCCTTCCAGAAGATGTCCCACAACTTTTTGTTTAAAAGCAGGCGCCATATAAGATATTCTGCTCTGGGCATTTTTAAATTCCTCCATAAGCAAATTTTCTGAAACCAGCAATTCCACCATTTTTTTCATTGCCGCAATGACAGTATCATCCCCCTCTGTCTTTAAGATATAGTCGTCGGCATCCTGCTTAATCGCCGAATAGACATAATCAAATTCATCGTATCCGGAGAGAAACAAAACATGAATATCCTGTCTGATTTTCCGCATTTCCTCAGCCATCTCTATTCCTGTCATTTTCGGCATTCTTACATCGCTCACCACTACATTTGGCAGACGGTATTTAAAAATTTCCAGTGCCTTTTTCGGGTGATAGCAATTATAAACATTGAATATATCCCCAAAATTTTCTTCCAGCAAATCTTTTAATCCATCCGAAATAATTGATTCATCATCCACAATCAGCATGGTATATTTTTTATCCTTTTTCATAAGCCCCTCACATCTTCAAATGCAGACAGACCTTGAGTCCGCCGAGCTGCGACCTGCATGCGGTCACAGAGTCCTGCTGATTAAAAAACACATTCAGTCTGAAAGAAATATTCGTCAAAGCTGTGATATCCTCATTTTCTTCCAGTCGGCCGAGCTTTTTCCTGACAGCTTCAAGCTGCTCATCATCAAGCCTTCCCGAATTTTCCACACATATCAAAAGCCGTCCGTCTGCTTCCCCGTACCCCACTCTGATTTCAATTTCTTCTTCCATATCCAGCTCGCTTACCACATATTTAAAAATATTTTCAAACAACGGCTGTAAAATCAGCCTCGGCACTTCAATATAACCATATTTTTCCGGCAGTTCGGGAAAATCCATATGAATGATATTCTGATACCGGAAGCCCTGAATCACCGCGTAAGAACGCGCATGGGATATCTCATCTGCCAGGCTTTTTTTCTCTCCTGAGTCTCTTGCAATGTACTTAAAAAAATTGCCCAGATTTTCACAGATAAGAATACTTCCTTCCCTGTCTCCCTTTTTAATCATACGATAGAGCAAATAATAGCTGTTATACATAAAATGTGGATTAATCTGTGCCTGAAGGTGTTTGAAATTTGCCTGATTTACCAGAATCTCCTGCCGTAATTCTCTTGAAACCAGTGTATCAATTCGCTCCGCCATATAATTAAAATTCTGATACAAATTTGTAAATACACTTTTTTTCTCAGGCAGAGGAATCCGATAGGAAAAACAGGACTGCTTAATTCTCTCAAACGCATCCACCAGCAAAATTTCCAGCGGTCGGTAGATTCTCCTGTAAAACAGAACAAAAGCCGCCAGAATCGTCAGCATAATCACACCCATAAAAAGCAGCATACTCATAAACATCCTCTGTGTAATCAGACGGATAAATGTCTGGTCCTGCATATAATGCAGCCTGAAAAAACGCCCTCCGCCATCCGCATGCATAAGAGCATATTCTTCTCCGTCCAGCCACACCTTATTTTCCCCATCCTGTACTTCCAGCTTCCGCAAATCAGAACCGGCCGTTTTAAAAAGAAGATTACTTTCCTGGCCATCCATCATATAGATAATATCTCCGTCCGTCATCTTGGCAAACTCAAGCTCCGCCTGAATCAATTCCTCACTTAACTCAATTACAAAAACACCTAAAATATTATCCCTGTCCCATTCTTCCAGATAGTTTTTTCTGGACATTTCCACAATATATACTTTTCCATCCTTTAGCGCTAACATATCCTGCCCCATCCCTCTGTCTGTAAACCTGCACGCATCTTCGCCGATAATTTCAAAGCCGTTTCCATCCACTTTAAGTTGCCTGTCGGGAAGGTAAAACGTACTGGATGTAACAAAAGAATTTAGGTTATCTATTTCCAGACACCGCCTTTTGATATTATCCAACAGCTCATTTCTCTCATAGCTGTTAATAAAATCCCATTTACAGTACAACTCCTTCACCACATCCTCCTCTAAAAGCATATTGGCAGTAATTTTAAGCTTGATAAGCTCATTTTCAATATTATGGGAAAGATAATTAAGCCTCTCCTGCTGTTCCTGTCCGATAATTTCATAATAATACTTTCTTTCCCTCTGGTAGCTCAGTACATTAAAAGTAATGCTGACTACAGTAAATACTAAAAAAACCAAAATAAGCCATTTGTACAGATAGCGGATAAAATAGCGTTCTTTCCTCATCCTTTACTCCCCCAATTTTTTCTCTCAAATCTTCCAGTCTGTCAGAATTTCCTTTACCACATATTTTTATAATAATCCCTCCCTTTAAACTTTCAAATCCATTTTCACAAATATATCTTATTTGACTTATATGTCAAAAAAAATAGAAACAAATCAACTTTTATAACACAAAATATACCTGCTGTATTTTTTGTTTTTTTCTATTCTCCACACCAGAAAAAGACCTGCAAACATCTCTGTCTACAGGTCTTAACCAACTTCACGGACTTTACAGGTTTTAAGTTTTAGCATCAAATTATTCCGTCTTCCTCCACCCTTACATCCTCAAACCTCACATCCTCACAATTCTCCATCACAATCCCGCAAGCCTGCCCCTGCCCGCCGGAAAGTCTCACATTCTTAAACAAAACATCCCTTATCTCATGCCCCGGCTCGTCAAAGCCTCTGAGCTCTATCCCGGCGCAATCCTTAACCTCCCCGCTGTCCCTGTCCACATACCGCCCGAGAACCCTCACATTCTCAAAACGGCAGCTTTCAAAGACAGGCGGCTTTTCCGCCCCGATGCCGTCGTCGTTGTAATCCACAGCATGGAACAGAATCCGGGGGAGAACGCTGTCTCTCACCTGCACGTCCCTGACATAACCGCCCCTCTTTTTCGTACCTTTTACCTCAAGCCCGTAGCACCCGCCGCTCAAATCGCAGTCCCAGATTTTCACGTCGGATACGCCGCCGGACATTTCGCTTCCGATGGTAATTCCGTGACCAGCCTCGCACACACAATCAAAAATGCGAATCCCCCTGCAGGGTCTTCCAATCACATTCCCCTCGGGATTTTTCCCGGATTTTATGGCAATGGAATCATCCCCCGTGCGGAAAACGCAGCCGAATATGGTACAATTTTCCGAGGAATCCGGGTCCCAGCCGTCCCCGTTCCAGACATCTTTTGAGAAAAAGGTACAGTTATCCGTGAGAATCCCCTTTGAATAAATCATATGCACGTTCCAGCTCGCCCCGTTTTCAAGGGCAAGCCCGCTGATGCGCACGTTTTTGCAGTTGCTGATATTAATCAGCCGCGGACGCACTCTGCCGGGAATGGTTTCCGGCTTTTCATATTCCTTTTTCTGTTCCTCTGAAAGCCCCGCAAGAAAATCCGTAAGCCGCTCTTTTTCCGCGCTGATAACAGCCTCCGCCAGCGCCCGGCCTCCGCTTGCAATGGTTCCTTTTCCGTGAATCAAAATATTTTCACAGTCAGGCTCCTTCGTATGGTCGAGTCTCCCCATATTCAGCAGACTGGAATAGCACTCCATCTCCAGCCCTTCAAACCGGCTGGGAATCCGCGGCAGATAGTCCGCCGGATTTGTTGTTCCCTGAATTACCGCCCCTTCTTCCAGATAAAGCTCCGTATTACTGTTAAGACGCAGCGCGCCTGTCAGAAAAACCCCCGCCGGCACATACACCGCCGCGTTCTCGCCGCAATCCTCCAAAGCTTTTTGAATCGCCCTGGTGTTTAAAGTCTTTCCGTCTCCTGCGGCAAAGTACGGCGCTTTCGTGATATCCAGACGCCGCCGTCTCTTTGCCGTTCGTATCCGGCAGGAGGCGTGCAAGCTGTCGGAAGCTTCCGACCCATTGCCCGGGGTACTCTCCGGCGCCTCTTTTTTTACACTGTCTGCCATCTCCTCGTCCGTTTTTTTGTCAGATGCCGCATCAACCGGTTTCGCATATATCTCTACCTCATATTCTTTGTCCGGCGCAAGATTTTCCAGCGTAAAATGCGTCTTTGACCTTTTTGCCGAAAAAACTCCCTCCACATAAATCTCATAGCAAATTTCCCCGGACAGCTCCTCCGGCTTTTCCCAGTATAAAGTAATTGTAGTATCTGTTACTGCATAATGAAACGGCATCCCTTTTCCCTCATCTCTTTTTCTTCTGTTAAAAGTATATCGCATTTTTCACACCTCTCCCGGAAGCTCACTGCCTTTCGTGAGATAAATCTGCTCAAACCGAAGCCGCGAGCACAGTGAAATCACCTTTAGCAAATGCTCTCCCTCTGGCAGACAGACCTTATAAACCGGAATCCACTTCCACACCTGCTCGTTGGAATACCGCCATATGGCATGACCGCCGTACAGCTCTCTTTCCGGAATCATTTTCCCGTCAATTGCAAGGGTAAAATGCGAGGTATCCTCCCCCCACATCAGCACCCGGACCCATATCCGGTAATCGCCTCCTGTAACCCTTATCCGATAGCGCAGCGCCGGAGCGTTTTCATCCGCCTCCCGGCTTTTATTTTCCTCCCGAAGGTACATGGCAAGTCCGCTCTCCCCATGGGATGGGCTGTTGCACCACTTCCAGTTTCCCTTTTCCGTACAGGCAAAGGTGCTCTGCGCAAGGGCGGCGGCAGCCTCTATCCGTACTGCGCCCGCTGTTTCCGTAAACAGGCTCCGTCCGCTTTCCACAATTTCCTCCGCCAATATCGTCCTTTCCCAGACCGTGGGCTGTATCACGGTATCCTCCATGGTGAGGCTGTCCCCCTCGGGCACAAGAGGCAGGTAATGAACCGGACGGGGCAAAAGTCCGCCGGCTTCTTCCCCGTAGAACTCCCGAACAAAAGCCTGGCTGTCAAAGGAAAGCGGCAGATGCTGATTTCCGCCCTCCTTTCCCAGAGAATTTTCCTTTCTTTTATCCGTATAAATCACAAATCTGGTAAAGGCGAAGTATCTGCTGATTCCATGAATCCTGATTACATGGCGTCCCGCTTCCATATATGGCAGTTTCAGATACAGCTTATCCACATTGTTGCGGACGTTTTCCTTCCATGTGCCGCAGTACTCATCCTTTGACTCCGTCCGTAAAATCTGCATTTGTCCATTATCCACGGAAACGCCTGCGCAGATTTCCCCTACGGAATTCAAGGACGGGAAACGGTGCATCTCCAGTAAAAATCTTCCTGCCGAAAACACCTGCACCGGGTAGGAAAGCACGGCCCCTTCCCGCCGGGATTCCAGAAGCGCGGACGAATCCCGGCCCAGATTTTCAATCCGCTTCCACCCGGCGGCCAGCAAATCTCCCGCCGGAAAAGCTTCTGCGTTTTGCGCCTCCACACATATCCGGCCGTCGTCCTCTGTTGCCACAGGCTCCCCATTTCTGCTACTCTCGCCAGCTTCTGTTGCCGCAGGCTTCCCATTTCTGCTGTTCTCGCCTGCCCCTGTCGCCACAGGCTCACCATTTCTGCTGCTCTCGCCAGTCCCTTTCTCCGCAGGCTCCCTACCCGGCAGCGCGGAAACCGGAATCCGGCAAATCACTTTCCCCGCATCATCCGTAATCCTTATTTCACCCGCAATTCTCTGCACATCCGGTTTACATTCTGCGCCAGACTTTCCGCCCTCCTTTTCGGAACACCTCCGCAGCCTTTCCCAATCCGCCTCAAAGAGAATCCGCTCCTCCTCTTTTACCGCGGCTTCCACCGCCGAAAGCCCGCTGTCTGTAAAGCGAATCCAGTCCGGCCCGCTGACGCGGCAGCCACACGGTTTTTTGCTGTTGTTTCCGATTTCCAGCCACTTCACCGCCGGTCTGGTAAATACAATTTCGCTCCCCTCATTCCACAGGCTTATCACCGGCCCGGCGGCTCTGCCGGTATCCTCCGCTTTGGCGCTGCCGGCGCCCTCTCCTGCTTCCGTCCTGGCGGCGCTGACCGCAGACGCTAAAAATCGGTTTTCTTCCGCCGGGTCTTTTCCGTCCCATTCCCCGGCGGGCGCATCTTCCTTTGCTCCAATCGGTGGCATAAACGCGGGGTGCATGGCGGTTCTTGGCGGGGGAAAATCCTCCGGCGTCAGAATCCCGTTCCACTTTCCGCCCGACATCACATGATTATAATAAGAAAGCATGTTCCGGCGCGCCCTGTCCAGAAGCTTTCCCTGCCTCGTGTACTTTGCCGCCGCCGCTTCCTTCCCCTGTTCCATGCAAAGGACGCTCCTGTCCGCATAATAATACATGAGATTCGTAAAATAGGCGGCGTGGAACTTCATTGCAATCATCTGGAAAAAGGCGTCCTGCTCCTGCCGGGGAAGGGCTTTCCAGATACGGTTCACCTTCTGAAACATTTCCTCATAACGGTGAATCCGGCCCGCCGCCTCGTCCCCGTAGGCCGTCTGGGAAAAGGCGTCCATATCCATCTGCTCCACCTTCCTTGTGTTTGTGAGCTGGTCAAAGGAAAGAAGACAGGGGGCAAGCTCCTTTCCGAAGCCGCCGCTGAAGGTATCGTCAATCCATTTTTCCAGAAAAAGCTCCTCGTTATCTGTCAGGGCGTCCTTTTTTCCTGCCTCCCATGCAAGAGCCGCATAAAAGGAAATCTGCTGCTCCAGAGGCTTTATCGCGCCGAAATTCGTCACCCAGATTTTCCGAATTCCCTCCTCGTACGCCTTTAAAAGCTCGTTTCTGGTATGGGCAAGGGGGATGGAGCAGAGAAACAAATAGGAGCCTCCCGGCGGCGCCCAGTAGGAATTGTGATAATAAATCCCGTTTCCGCCCCTGCGCTTTTTTTCCTCCTCGCCGGGATACCGCCTCACGTAGCCGTAATTGTCATTAACCCAGATTAAGGTCAAATCCTCCGGCACCTTAAGGCCGTTGTCGTACAGCTCAAGCACCTCTTTATAGGGCACAAAGGTCTTTAACGTCTCGTGAGAAAGGGTATCTGCAAGTATCTCCTGCTGGGCTTTTATGACAGAATCAAGGAGCGTCAGCTTTGCCTCAAGAAGCTCCTTCCCGGTTTTCCCTTCCAGCGTCTTCGCCTCAAAGCCGGAATCGTGAATCCCCCGCATTCCCAGCGTATAGCTCACCTCAAAATCCCGGTTCTGCTCCACGCTCTCCTGCCAGTACTCCTTTAGGATTTCCCGGTTTCTTCCCGGAATGGAAAAATCGTACACGGCGTCCTCATAGCCTTTTTTCTTAAGCCAGGGCTTCCACTCCCGGTTATTGCTCCGCATCAGCATGTCACAGTGGGAGGTTCCCACCACAATCCCCATGGCGTCCGCCAGCGCGCCGTTTTCCTTTTTCAGGTTAAAAGAATTCACATGCATGGCCGGCCAGATATAGTTCATTTTCAGCCGGAGCAACAGCTCGAAAATCTTCTCGTAGGTTTTTACGCCGATGGTGTCCTCCCCCATATAACGCTGTACCCAGTGCTCCAGTTCCTCCTCGTCGTTGATAAAAATCCCCCGGTATTCCACAGATGGACGGTCCGTCCTTGTAAATCCGTCGGGGAAAAAGATTTCCTGCTTCCGGCGCACAGGCACGTCCCCGAAAAAGTACCAGGGCGACACTCCCAGATACCTTTCGCAGAACTCATAAATCCCGTACACCGTCCCCCGCCTGTCGCTGCCTGCAATCAAAAGCTCTCCGTCCTTTTCCTGTATCAGAAAGGCTTCTTTGTATGGGAGCCCCTCCTCGTTCGCCAGAAGGCCAATCTCCGCCTTCCGGCAGATTTCCTCCGACACGCCAAGCGTCCCCACCGTAATCCGGTGAAAAGGAACATTGCCCGGGGGCTCCGGACAGCAATCCAGCACCCGCCGCAAATCCCTTACCAGATTCCCGGCCGCCCTTGCCACCGCCTCCGGTTCCCCGGCTTCATAATCCACCTTTATATAATTGTACCGGCTGATTTTTACGCTCATTTTACCCTCACTTCCGCGCCGCCTTTTGCGCCTTTCTCTTTCACGCCTCGCTCCGGTACTGCCCCGGTGTCATCCCCACGTATTTCTTAAAACGGCGCATAAATACATGGTCGTCCTCGTAGCCCACCGCAAGGCTCACCTCTTTTACCCGCATATCCGTACTCCGCAAAAGCTCCTTGGCGCGCTCCATACGAAGCAGCGCCAGATAATCCGAGGGGCTCATTCCCATCTCGCTCTTAAATTCTACTGCCAGCGTCACCGGACTCACCTCGAGCTTATCCGCCAGAGCCCCCATATTCAAATCCACGCTCTGGAAATTTTCTTTCATATAAACAATGGCTGCCTCCGCAAGCCCCGGCGCATCCTTCTCCTTTTTCTGCCGGATATGCATCAGGCTCCGGCAGACCTCGCACAAAACGTCGCTGAAATCCTGAATTGTCAGGCACTGGGACAGGGTAAACACGTTATAAATATTTTTAAAATTCCCCTCCCCGATGTTCCACTCGGACACCAGCATATGGATAATATCGTTGTACAAAAGACGGAAGGTCAGCAGGGTATAGTTTTCCTTTTTCAGCCTCTGGCAGATTTCCTCCACCGTCTTTTCCATCTCCTTCTCCTGCCCTGTGCGGATGGCGTTTTTCAGACGCTTCAAATAATTTTCGGGAAGCAGGTGAACCTCCTTCGTATCCGCCAGAGATTCATAGCGGATAATCTCATCGTTGTCCATCAGGAAACGGTTGTCAAAGGCCGCGTCCGCCTCCAGATACGCCTCGGAAGCCTCCTCAAATTTCTCATGAAGCCCGCTGACCGCCATGATAAACTCCTCGCAGTATTTTTTGCCGATATGGAAAATACTCTTTTCTATCCGGCAGAGCCGCTCCGGCTCGTCCCCGAAAATCACAAAAAGGCTCTGGTTATTGCTGATGAGGTTCATGCCGTAGCCCTCAATGCCCTTGGCTCCCGCCACCTCCGCCAGCATCTTCTCATGGGCCTTGCGCTCGTTGCTGTTGCCCCTGTCCCTCATAAGGAGCACCGCAAAATGCCGGTAATCCGCGCAAAGCTCCGCCTTACGGGCCATTTCCTCCATGCTCTTTCTGTCGGGATATTCGCTGCGGATGAAATTAATCAGAAACTTTGTCCTTCGGAGGGAAGCGCTTTCCTTCTCCGTCTCCCGGCTGTTTTCCACCAGCATACGGATTCCGCTCTCGATATTGCTGATATTATAGTAAGATTCCTCCTCGTCGTTTAAGAGAATATTGATGCCCTTCACCTTTCCCATCAGATTCCTCGACAGGGACACGATAATGAAAGACGCCGGAATACTGCAAATCAAAAGCAGCAGAATAATCCCCCACTGCTGGGTCATAATTTTATCGTAAAAGATGCCCATAGGCTGGATACTGCAATAGGTCAGCCCGCTGCCGGAAGCTACGGTAAGAAGATAGCTTTTGCCGTCAATGCTTATTTTCTTCTGTCCGTCCTCCGCTCCTGCAAACGCCTCCGTCAGCGCTTCCCCGGAAAGGCCCAGGTTTCCCCTCCGGGTGATTATCTGTCCGTCATAAAGCAGGCAGGTTTCCCTTTTTTGTTCCTCCGAAGCGGAAAGAAGCTCCTCATAATAGTTGCTGTTCACCACAAAAACCACATTTCCCCAGTATTTAGGCGGCACGGGATAAATATAAATGACCGCATTGGTATTCACATCCTTGAAGGAGCCGGTCAAATAGCCGGTGATGTTCTGCTCGGGAAGCGCCGTCATTTCCCTGATATCTTGGTAGACAAGCTCCCGGAATTTCCAGGGCTCCGTTTCCTCCAGCACAATTCCGCTTGTAAAAAAGCGTTCGTTGTCAGCGGAGGTGCGGTAATCATAAATATAGCTGTCCTGATGATAGGCGTAAAAGATATCGCTGACATTCTGGCTCACCGCCATATACTGATTCAGCCTCTCTTTCAGCCGTATACTTTTTTCCGGCTGTTCGTCCAGCTTAAACGCCGCAATATCCATGGAAATTCCCATCTCTAAAGCAACATTCGAAAAGGTCTGCATATCGTATTCGTGGCGCCCGGCGACAGAAGAAAGCCAGGCTTCGTTGGAGGACAGGAAATCATTATAAAGCGTCCGGTAATAAAACCGGTACAGATACCCGCCAAGAAGCCCGATAATCAGCACCACCATGGCACTGAACATCAGGATATAATAAAAAATGCTCTGATTTTTGAACGCTTTCAACGCTTTTCTCATCCGTCTTCCCCCGGGTTTTCTGTTTTTTCTATTATCAGATATCTTCTCGCAAAAGTAAATCCATTTATCCCCAAAAGCCGGCTTATCCTTTCTGTCAAGTCGGCTTTTGGGGACAGTCCTGACCTGCGTCAGGACCATCGTCTTTACTTAAATAATATTTTTACTGGATATCCATCTGGTCAATGGCGTCCTGATAAACCTTCACGTAACTGGCTACGTCCATTCCCTCAAACAGCTTCATGAACGCGTCCCAGCTTTCGTCCGTTACGCCCTGAGTGATAAAAGCAGCCATATTTTCCTCCACCGCGTTTTTGATATCCGTTTCTTTCAGGGAAAGCTGCTGGAGCTGTTCCGCGGTCAGAGGCGCAAGCTTTAAATAATCATTGGAATACTTCTGAATGATTCCCGCGTCATCATACTTTGTGCAATAATCCGTCTTTTCAATTCTCTGCGGCGGCATATTAAAGGTCTCCGAGATATATTTACCGGGCGCAAAGAATAACGTGTTGCAGTCCAGACAATTTTTCACTTCAACGGAACCGTCGGCAAGGGCGTTGATTTTACCGTTTTCGGCGTCGTACTCCCATCCCATATGCTCATCGCCTGCGTCCTGCTCGCCGTAATAAAGCGAGAACATGGTTTCTGTTTCCAGAAGCGCATCCAGCCAGCGGAGGCTTTCCGCCACATGCTCATTTGTCGATGTAAGGAACGCCCCGGACTCCGGCTTTGCCATTTCTATGTAACGGAGAAGGCTTGCTTTTCTTCCCTCGGGACCTGCGGGCATATAAAGCGTACAGTCCTTTGCCACGCCGTCGTCAAAGCCCATTGCCAGGAGCCGCCATGCGGTAAAGAAGCCCACATTTCCCTCCTTGAACTTTGTCTCCACTGTGTTGACGTCCTGAGAAATGATTTCCGGGTCAACCAGCCCTTCCGTGTAGCACAGGTTCAGCCATTCCATACATTCCCTGAAGCCCTGCTGCGTCGCCGCAAACTGAACCTTCTTATCGTCGTCAAGATAAATCCACTTTTCATGGTCACAGGGAATCCCGAACATGGGGAGCATATAGCGGACGCCGTAGTAAGCCCCTCCGTCCAGGTTCATTTCCAGGGGAACCTCGTCCGCCTCTCCGTTTCCGTTAGGGTCCTGTGTCTTGAAGGCGCGCAGAACCTCTGTCAGTTCTTCCAGCGTGGTGGGCGTTTCCAGATTCAGGTTGTCAAGCCATGTCTGGTTGATAAAATAGTGGGCGTTGGTGTTGATGTTCTGTCCTACCAGATAGCCTACGGAGTAGGTATGTCCGTCGGAAGCCACAAGGCCCGTGGTGGGGTCGGAATCCTCCGCGTTTACACGTTCCATATAAGTAGGCATATATTTGGCAATCGCATCCTCCAAAGGAATCAGAATCTGCTGGGTAACGCCGTACTCCTCGTCATCAACCGTGGTATTACAGGAAAGAATGATGTCCGGGTATTCTCCCGAAGCAAACATCAGATTCAGCTTTGTCTCCCAGTCCGCTCCCTTGATAATTTCCCATTCAATATGAATCCCTGTCTGTTCTTCCAGTCTTACAAGAGCAGGCATTTCCTCCGTGGGCGTTAAGGAATCCACGTCTCTGATTCCAAGAAGCACCTTTAAGGTAATGGGCTCGTTCACAATGGGGTAGCCTGTCTCGTTAAAATTATCCCCCGGCTCGGCTGCCGCCGCGGTCTCTGCACCGCCTTCCCCGGCCTGCTCCGTAGCCGCCTTGTCCGTCTGCGCGCCCCCGTCCGATGAACCGCCGCATCCGGTAAGGCCGGTAAATAACATGGCTGTCGTCAATAAAGCTGCAATCAGTTTTTTCTTCATTAATTTTATCCTCCTTTTTTGTGTCAGCCCTTTAAAGAGCCAATCATAACACCTTTTTCAAAATACTTCTGCATAAAGCCGTAAAGAATTACCACCGGCCCGGTTGCCACCACAATCACACAGTACTTCACCACGTTTGCCACCCGCATGGCCTCCGCCATGCTCTCGGCGTTGTCCGCCATGGTCATCATATAGCTGGACTTATCTACCTGCAGGGTCGCCAGGATTTCCCTGAGAATGGTCTGTAAGGGGAGAAGGCTTCTGTCCCGCAGATAAACCAGTCCGGTGAAGTAGTCGTTCCACTTTGCCACTCCGTAGTACACCGCAAGCACCGCCACAATGGTTTTGCAAAGAGGCAGCACAATCTTGAAAAAGTACTGAAAATGAGTGGCGCCGTCCAGCATGGCCGCCTCGTAGAGCTCATGAGGGATGCTGGATTGGATGTAAGTCCTTGCCACCATCAGGTTCCACACGCTGACGCACCCCATCAGAATCATAATCAGAGGCGAATTGTACAGATGGATATCACGCATCACCAGGAAAGTGGGTATCAGCCCTCCGTTGAAAAACATGGTAAAGACGAAGAACAGGTTTATCAGCGCCTTGCCCTTGAACTTCGGCCTTGACAGCGTGTACGCCGCCGCCAGCGTTACCCCGATACTGATAATGACGCTTAAGAAAGTATAAATAATGGAATTCCCATAGGAGCGGAGCAGTTCGCCGTTCTTAAAAACCGCCTTGTACCCCACAAGGGAAAAATTCACCGGATGCCAGATAACCTCCCCCCTTATGATTGCGTCCGGGTCGGAAACCGACGCAATGATTACCAGATATAAAGGGTACACTATCAAAAACATTACCACAATCCAGACAATCGTATTGAAAATGTGGAATACTCTGTTAGACAGGCTTATTTCTTTTTTGTTCATCTTTTACTCACCCCCTTTTAAAACAGCCCAACGTCTGTGGTCTTTTTGGAAATCCTGTTTACCGCTATAATCATCACAAAGTTAATGATATTGATGAATAGCCCGATGGCCGCCGTGTAGGAAAACTGCCCGCTTCCCAGACCCACATTGTAGACGTAAACGCCTATGATATCGGAAGTGGGGATATTGCCTGCCGTCTGCATCACCAGCGCCTTGTTGGTATCGCTTGAAAGGAGCTTCCCGCAGTCAAGTATAAACACCATCATAATCGTAGGAACCAGACTGGGCAAATCAATGTAGCGTATTTTCTGCCAGATGCTTGCGCCGTCAATTTCCGCCGCCTCATATAAGGACTGGTCAATGCCCGTCAGGGTTGCAATGTAGAGAATCGTCCCGTACCCCGCGGACTGCCAGATTCCCGATATAATATAGATGCTTCGGAAGGCTCCCGCGTCCGACATATAATCAATTGCCTGCATTCCCATGGCCTGACGAATCACATTGAAGATTCCGCTGGTGGGAGATAAAAATATGTAAAGCATTCCTGCCAGAACCACCGTTGAAATAAAGTAGGGCACGTAAATCGTTGTCTGGATAAGCCGTTTCTTTTTTGCGCCCCGGAGCTGATTCAACAAAATTGCCAGAAATACCGGCACCGGAAAGCTCCATAATAAATAGTAGATGTTCAGCAAAAAGGTATTGGATAGCAGCCTCTTAAAATAGTAGGCGTTGAAAAACTCTTTAAAATGCTTCAGCCCCACCCACGCGCTTCCCGCGATTCCGCTCACCGCCTTATAATCCTTAAATGCAATCTGGATTCCGTACAGCGGCAGATAATTAAATACGAAAAAGTAAATGATGGCCGGAAGCACCAGCACATATAACTGCCAGTTGTTTTTCCAGTATTCTTTTCCTCCGCCCTTCTTCTTTACCTTTGACTTTGCCTTTTCCGGCTTCCTCTTGCGAAATGTCCGACCGGACTTTATTATTGCACTTTTTATTTCCATTCTTCCATGTCCCCGCCCTTTCCTGTTGTTTTGTATAGTCCAAGTGTAAATCCATCCTGCTTTTCAGGTAAAGTGTTTAAATTTATCGCACCGTTTCTCCCGTTTCTTTTATTTTCTTCGCACATTTTTCCCCTTTGGGCAGAAAAAAAAGACACTGATTACACAAATTTACTGTAAGCAATGCCTTCTTTCTTCCTTATTCAAAAATACCTGTATTTGCTGCGTTTCCGCCGCTTTTTGCCTGTGTCCGGGGCTTTTGAGGGGCTTTGTCAATGTTCAAAAATTTTGACACCTCTGTGTTTTTAGTCTTCCAGCGTCTGCTGAAGATTATCGGCAACCTTTTGCAACTTCTCTTTTTCCTTACTGTCCGGCATATTTTCAAGCACCTCGTTAATGTCATCCAGTACAAATCCTTTAAATTGACTATCTGTCATTGCCATATTACCACCCGCCTTTTTATATGCCCATTATCTGATGGTTCTATTATATCGGAAACGCAGTTGCGGTGTAAAGCCGTTATCTCCGGTACAGAATAATTTCCCCGCTTTCCAGCCCTTCCGCAGACGCCCGCACCTTAATATACTTTGCCTTTGCTGATTCTGCCCTCCGGCCGCCCGCTGTAATACTGCAGTCCCGCTCTGTCATGCGAACCACCACGCTGGCGAAACCGCGGTACAGCGAAATCCGGCGGCTCTGATACGGGGTATGGTCTGTCAAATCTCCGTTATCCACTCCCAAAATCTCCGCCGCTCCTTCCGCCTCAAAGAAAACCTCCGCCTTTGTCCGCATATTTATGATACCAGAATCGTCCATCGCATGAACGGTTAAAAGTACTTCCTGTCCGGTTTCCATCGGCAAAGCTGCGGGAGGGGTAAACACAAGCCTCTCCGCCTTCTTTGGCGTTTTTACCACATGGCATGCCGCCTCCTTCCCGTTCCGGTAACCGACCACCTTCACCTCCCCGGGCTGCCATGGCAGATATCCGGTAATGATTCTGTTCGGGAAATCCGCAGGCTTTTTCACATACAGCCGCTTTCCGTTTAAATAAACTGCCGCTTCTTCGCAGTTGGTGGCAATTCTGTAGGGAATCAGTCCCCGCTTAAGCCAGGGGAAATCCCAATGCTCCATATACATGGGCGCGTCCCAGTGTTCCTTGACCATTTCGTCCCCGAAGGAAGCGTCCAGCGCCGCAAAGTGTATCATGGGTTCTTTTCGCCAATAGCTTTGCAGGGTATAAAAATTAGCCCTCCTCTCACCGTTGGTGCGAATCATTGCTCCGCTCCAGCCTTTGGAGGGATATCCCATGGATTCTCCCAGATAATCAATCCCCGTCCAAATCATGCCGCCGATGCACCAAGGGTAACGAAAAGGCACCAGAGAGGGATTTTCTTCCGTATAATTCTGCATCTGGTCAGGGTGTCCGCAGAAGTACTGATAAATTTCCGTTCCCAGAATCAGCTTGTCCGGCATGGCCTCATGAATCATGGAATACCACTGTTCCTGATAATTACAGGAAATAATATCCACCAGCCTTCCAACTGCGCAAATCCGCTCTATCCTCTCTCTATTGTCGGTAATCTCCGTTTCGGAAACCTCGTCCACAAACTGCTGGATATCCGAAACCGTCCTGATATCCACCTTGCTTTCCCTCTTAAAATGAGGGTTCATAGCGCAGGTAACGGGGCGGCTGCTATCCAGAGTCCGCACAAAGTCCGTCAGCTCCTTCAAAATCGCCAGCATGGAGGGCTGTCCCTGATTTTCCACCTCGTTTCCCACACCCCAGATAATCACGCAGGGACGGTTTTTATCCCTGTCTATCATGGCCCTTACGTCCTTCTTCCAGTCCTTTTCAAAATATCTTCCGTAAAGGCCGCCCGTCCATTTGTCAAAGCACTCCTCATACACATAAAAGCCCAGCTCGTCGCACAAATCAAGGAACTCCTCCGAGTGCATATGATGCGCCGCCCGTATGGCGTTGCATCCCATTTCCTTTAAGTCCAAAAGCCGCTGCCGCCACATCTCTTTTTTTGCCGCAATTCCCCGGCAGCCCATATCCTGATGAAGACAGACTCCCTTTAAAACAGTTTCCTTTCCGTTGACGAACAGTCCCTTTCCCGGAAGGAATTCCGCCTTGCGTATGCCAATCCTTAAGGAAATCTCGTCCAGAACCTGATTCTCCTCCATCAGGGAAAGGGTCAGCTTATAGAGAAAGGGCTCCTCCGCCGACCAAAGCCGGGGATTGTCCACGGATATGGCGAGCCACTCGCCGCCCTTTCCTTCCGCCCCGGCGCTTACTTCTGAAAATCCGCCCCAGACCTCCGGTTCTGCTAAAAGCGGCGTTAAAACCGCCCTCACATCTCCGTCCGTCTCCGCCTTTACGTGTACAATAGCCCCCTTTTCCGTAACCTCTGTTCTTACCGTCACAGCCTCCGCAAAAAGATGCCTTTCATTTACTTCCACCCATTTGACCGTGCGGTAAATGCCGCATCCGCTGTACCAGCGGTCCGCCGGGGAGGCAGTATTGTTGACCCTTACCAGAATCTCATTTTTCCCGGTCTGCAAAGCCTCTGTGACATTCAGCCGGAAAGGCCGATAGCCATAATGGCACCCTCCCGCTTTCACTCCGTTTACCCAGACGGTGCTGTCCTCAAAAACGCCGCCAAAATCCAGAAAATAATATACCTTCTCCCTGATTTCCGAAAGTTCGAAATCCTTTCTGTACCAGCCGATTCCCCATCTGTCGAAATATCCCTGGTCCGCGCCCCGCTCTGCATCCTCCTTTATCTGCGCCGCAATCGCCCAGTCATGGGGCAGCGCAACCTCCCGAAACGCAGCTTCCTCAGGGCAGTTCCAATCCAGCGTTTCCTTTTCTGTTTTACCGGCATTGGTAAGGGCAAAACGCCAGCCGCCCATAAATTCTCTTTCCACTCGCACCATTTTTTACTCTCCTTTTCGGTTCCCCTATTTCAAATCTGCTTCATTTTCCTCTCAAGATAGCTCTCCACTCTTTGCCTGATTACCTGAAACTGTTCTCTGGTCCGGGGATTATCCGACTGAAAATCCATCATTTTATGTAAAAATCCCTGCCTGTAAGCCTCCCGGATACTGTAAGGGTACACCAGCTCATAGACCAGCGAAATATGCCCGGCAATATAATCTACGGCAGTTTTCTTGTAATCCCTCAAGGTCGCGTGCTCCTCAAAAAAGCTGGCCAGAACCCTGTCGGAAATCACGTCGCCGCGCAGTTTTTCCGTGGACACATTATAGATTTCCTCTAAAGGGCTCTCCACATTGACGCGCATGATATCTATTTTGTCAGCGTCCCTTATGATATTGCAGAACATCATAGTTTCCCTGTCAAAATCCTCTGGCAGCCGAAACGCGCTGTGGGTGCGGATGGCTCTTTCCAGAAGAATATCCCCGGAATCGCCCTCCACAAATTCCCGTATCAGTCCCTCTCCAAACAGTAAATCCGCGCCGAAAGCCGCATGGTCGATGGACTCGGAATCAATAAAGGTTCCGAAACGCTTAAGCTGCTCAAAACGGCCAATGTCATGCAAAAGCCCGATAAGCCATGCCGTGTCCACCTGCTGCGGCAGGCAGCCCTCCGACTTTGCAATCCTTTCACATAAATCCGCAACCTTATAGGTATGCTCTATTTTCAGCCTGATTTTCTCGTCGCTGACGTCGTAATTTTTTACATAGGCGGCAAAGCCTGCCGCCGCCTTTGGACGATTGATTTCCATGAAATACCTCCTGATTATGCAAAGGAAAAGACAAGGCGCAGAACCCTTCCTCTTACAGGCTCTGCACCTCTCATTGTCAGTTGTTATTCTGGTTATTTATTAACGGCGGCTGCTGATACAGCTTGCGTTCGATTTGTTTTCGCTCGATTTCAATCTGCTTTAATACCTTTTTATCCTCCGTCACCGCTTCGATGCGTTCAAGGATACTTAACTGGTCAAATAAATAACCGTTATACTCTTTTTCATTCGTCGGCATCATCATCACCTGCTTTCCACATGCCATGCAATGCATTTATAAGATAATTTTATTATAGCAAAACGCCTGTACAGTGTAAAGGCTGTACCCGGAAATCAATTTCAAACATGACACTTCCGTCATAAGCAGGCCGGCGGCTAACTGTCTCCTCACACATACGGAACCCACTCCATCATGCAATCCGCAATGATTTCATGGCCCCGTCTGTTCGGATGATTGACGCTGGCCGCATATTCGCTCCTCTTATGTCCCTGCGCAAAAAGCCTCTCAAAGGTTCCGTGGACATCCGCAAGCCCCACCTGAAAACGCTCCGCCGTTTCACGGATAATTTCAGCCATCTTTGCATCCGTAAGCCGCCTTTCGTTTTCCTCATAATAGACCGCTCCGCTGTCCGGCGCCGGGGTAAGCAGAAGCACTTTGCATCCGGCGTCCAGCGCATCTTTTGTCATATCCCTCCATGCCCCGCGCATCTGTTCTTCCGAAAGAAACATATCGTTTCTTCCGTAATCAATCGTTACCAGATACGGGCGGTGGGTAAGGACGTCCCGCTTAAATCTTTTTTCCCCCGAGAGGGAATTTTCTCCCCCTGTCGCCGTTACCGTCACGTTTATCACGGAATGGGGAAACCGCTCCGCCAGGGCGGCATGAAACAGATGCGGATATGCGTCAAAAGGTCTGGTGACATTATCCGCCATATATCCGCAGGGAATACTGTGGCCGTGGCAAACCACCGTCAGACTTTCGTTATCCGGCCAGACTTTTCGTAGCTTTTCCGCCATATCCTTCAGATAATCTTTTTTATCCGCTGTCATTTATTTTTCCTTTCCGGCCACGGATTCCATAAACGCCCGCACAATGTCCAGAATTTCCCTCTGGTAAAAAGCGTCGGCTCCGTGCCCTTCCTGCTCTAAAATATAGTAATCCGCCCTTACTCCGGCCTCGCAAAGCTTTTCGTACAGCAAGTCGCTCTGACTTACCGATACCAGGTCGTCCTTATTTCCGTGGAAAATGAGAAACGGAGGCGTATCCTGTGAAATATGGCTGACTGCACTGGCTTCTTTTTTCAGAGCTTTGCTGTCGCCCTCCACGCCGATAAACTGCTCGTTTGCCCCGAAGGTCATGTTCTGCGCATTCTCATTCACAGGCCCTGTCATATCCACAAGCCCGTAAAAATCAATGACTCCGCAGACCCGGCTGTCATACGAGAGGAATTCCCCTTCATTATAATTATCTCCCGTCACGCCCACAAGGCTTGCCAGCGCTCCTCCGGCAGATTCCCCCGCCACGAAAACCCTGTCTCTGTCAATGCCGTAGGCTTCGGCATTTGCCTTTAGATACCGGATGGCCGCTTTTGCATCCGTAAGCGCCGCCGGAAATACCGCCTCGTTGCTGGTGCGGTATTCCACACTGGCAACCACACTGCCTTCTCTGGCAAATTCCATCCACTGGGGCCACCATACATCCTTGTCCATCACCTTGAAAGCCCCTCCGCAAAACCACACAAGGAGCGGGTATTTCACCCCTTCCTCTCTCACCTTCGGCATACAGATACTGCACTTCATACTGCGGTAAGTGCTCCCGTACCATGCAGGAACCGCCGCGTAAGTGATATCCTCCACCAGCGACCAGCATTTTTGTTTTGTTTCTACCTTGATTGTTTTCTTCATACTTCCTCCCTCATCTGTACTCCGTCGGAAAGCTTATCACGATTTCCGTTCCTTTTCCGACGCTGCTGATAATTTCAAATTGATATTCTTCCTTATATAAAAGCTCCAGCCTCTGGCAGATGTTTTCGATACTTATCGAGTGGATTTTGGACGCGCTTCTTCTCCTGCTCCCGCGCTTTTTGCCTTCATCCTTCCACTTTAAGAGCGCCTTCACCTTTTCCCCGCTCATTCCCTCCCCGTCGTCTTTCAGCCGGAAAATGAGCCATCCTTTTTCCTCGTAAATGGTAAGTTCGATTTTTCCCGATTCCCTGGGCAGGATTCCGTGGTTTAAGGCGTTTTCAATCAACGGCTGCAAAAAGAGCCGCGGGACTGCGTAATGATACAACGACTCGTCCCCGTTTAAGAGAAAGGAAAACCTCTCCGGATACCTTATCTGCTGCAGCTCGATATATTCACGGACGTCCCGCACTTCCTCCCCCAAAGTGGTGATAATGCCGTCGATGCCCGATTTCATATTGTTTTGCAATAGGCTGATAAATAACGTCAGCAGCCTCTCCGCCTTTTTGCTTTCCCCTGTTTTTGAAAGATAGATAGCGGAGTTTAAAGTGTTATAAATGAAATGGGGATTTATCTGCGCCATGAGAATGCTCATCTGCAAATCCGCCCTCTCCCTCTCCGCTTTCTGCAAATCCCTCATCTGACGCTCAAGGCTTGAGGCCATCTGATTGAAAACCTCCGTCAGCGTCCCGATTTCATCCTGATTCTCCGCCTTTATATGAACGTCCAGCCTTCCCTCCGAAATCTGCCGGGCGGCGTTGCTCAGGGCGCTGATAGGGTTGCTGAACCTCCTTGCAACGGGTATCATCACCAGCACAGAGGCAAAAACGCAGGAGACATAAAGTAGCAGGAAAAACAGGAAAATATTTTTCACCTCGCCGTGAAGCCTTGCGTCAGGCATATACATCACTAATTGGAGGCCGCACTTTAACCCATTTCTGTAAAGAATCCATCCATGGCTTCCCTTTTCCGTTCCCGAAAAGGCGCGTCCGCCCTCTGTCTGCTCCAGCCAGCTTTCCACATCCCCGTTCATCTTGCCGGACTGCGCCAGAATTTCATTGTGGGAGTTCATAATCGCACACCATGCGTTTTCCAGCTCCGTCTTATAAAGAAGGCTGTAGAAAGCGTCCTGCTTTAAATGAAGGAAAACCTTCCCTATTCTCTCCTGATTGGTGTTATAGTTTGCCATGTCGCAGATATAGGTAATCACGTTTTCATAGAAAATATTCCGGCAGCTCAGCTCGTGCGCCTTTGAAAAAACCTTCGCATCCCCGCTCTCAAGCGCGCTGTCAAGCCAGGATGTGTCCCCGATAGAGTGCAGCGTGTTTTTATTCGAACCGTCGCTGGTAAAAATATTGCCGTTGTACAGATAGAGCTCAATATTGATACAGTCGTCCCGAAGCAGCTCGTAGTATCGCAGATTCTTATAGATTTCCACAGAGTATCTCACCTTATCCAGCTCCGAAAAGCTGTCCGATTCTACAAGAAGCCTCTGAATCGTGCCATCCGCCGCCACCATCGCGCAGTAGCGGGTAATTTCTTCCACATAATCCTCTATCTGGTCAGCGGTAAAATCCAGCGTTGCCTGATAATCCTCCAGCAGCTTTTTCTCCGTGGCTCTCACCATGTACTCAGCGGAAAACAGAGAGCTGACTGCAACCAGCACCGAAATCACAATAAGAGTCACCGCCATAAACCGCATCCCTACAGACTGTCTGAAACCTGTGAATCTACGTACCAATATCCCCTCCTCCATCCTGCTGTTTGAATTCTCCCGGTGCAATCCCCGTTATCTGGCGGAACACTCTGCTGAAATGCTGGCTGCTGACAAAGCCGCATTCCGCCGCAATCTCATAAATCTTTTTCTTATTTTCCAGAAGCAGATGTCTTGCCTGCTCCACCCGGCAGCGCAGAATATAGTCCTTTACCGTACAGTCCATCTCCCTCTTAAAAAGAAGCCGAAGATAGCCGTCGCTGATGCCTAAAGATTCCGCTATCATGGTGCTGGAAATGTCTTCGGCATAGTGACCGTGTATATAATCAAGGGTTTTTCTGACTATCCTGTTCCCTGCGCCTTTTTCTTCCTCCTGACATTCATAATAACGCAGACAGGCTCTAAGTAACTGTTCCAGACAGACCATCGGGATTTCTTTCTCCTCGCCCTCCAGAAAAGAAACGAAATTTCCAGCGCGTAGGTACTGCCGCAGATGGGTAAAGTCTTTTATCTCCATGTAATAGCTCCCGTCCTTTATTTTTGAGAGCATAGAGGATATATCTGCTTTACTCCACACCTCCGGTTTTCTCTCCGGTTCAAGCTTTTCGGGAAACAGCTTTTCGTAGCCGGAAAGCATTTCTTCCCAAACCACCCCTTCCCTCTGGGCAAGAACGCAGTCGCAGTAACGCCGCATAACCGGACAAACACTTTTAAGGCTCTCATAAGTCTCATAAGCGGCGGAAAGGAAAAAGACGGGCGTAAGGCCGCTGTCTGTACGGCACCTCTCTCCCAGCTCCCCGGTAAAATGTGCCAGAATCCGATAGTTTTCCTTCTCGGAAACCGGCTTTTCATACTCGCATATCATCACATAGGTATAAAATCCCTGACGTGTAAAACCTCTCACCCGGATTCCCGAAAGTGACAATTCCCTGATTCTCTCCTCCTTCAGATAAACAGGCTCCTTATCCCCGGTAAACACTGACAGTCCGCTAAGCGCCATCATCGCAAGAAAGCAGCGGTCTGCTCCCTGCAAAAGCCTGGCATTATCCGCCCTCTCGCCGTCCCATACCTTTCGCAGCCAGTCGTTTTCCATCATCTGCTCGTATCTTTTTTTCGACAGGAAACCGTCGGATATTTTTTGAAGGACTTCGTCCAGGGTATCCTCTGTAATCTCATGCTTTACCAGAAAATACTTAACCCCCATCTCCATGGCTTCCTTCACATAGTCAAACTCCTGATAAGCCGTCATAATCACAATGCTGACGCCCGGATTTTCCAAAAGAAGCCTTCGGCTTAATTCCAGACCGTCCATTCCCGGCATCCTCACGTCCACAAACACAATCTGCGGCGCCTCCCGCTGAAAAATATCCAGGGCGGCCGCAATGGTAACCGCATACAGAATATCCCCGCATCCAAATTTCTCCCAGGAATGCAGGCTCTTTAAATATTTGATTGTCAGTATTTCATCATCTATAATCAGAACCCTGTTCATTTTCATCCCCATTTCAATGTGTCCGCACCACGCAAATCACGGATTTACGAATCCCAATTATCCCTTGACAGCGCCTTCCGTCAGTCCTCTGATAAAATCCTTTGAAAATACGGCAAAGGCGGCAATGAGCGGCAGAACCGAAATAAGCAGACCGGTAATCTGCGCTGCAATATCCTTGCGGTGCTCGTTCCCCAGAGATTGGATGTAAAGGGGAATGGTATAGTTTTCCACATTATTTATCATAACCAGCGGAAGCAGATAGGAATTCCACGACCACAGGAAAATCAAAAGGCACAGAGAGATAATGGCGGGCCTGATACAGGGCAGTACAATTTTAAGGAAAATGGAAAACTCATTACAGCCGTCAATCCTTGCGCTCTCCACCAGCTCCATCTGCAAAGAATTCTGTAAATACTGCGTTATCCAGAACACCCCGAACCCGCTGGGAAACCAAATCAGTATCAGCGGCAGCAACGAGCCCGACAGGCGAAGCGCCCGCATCTCCTGCATGTAGCCGATAACCCCAAGCACCGACGGCACCATCATGGTAAGCAGTACGAAATTGTAAATCACCCTTTTCAGCTTAAACTGATACGCCGCAAGGCCGTAGCCCGCCATCAGGCTGATGGCCACAGAACAGAACATGGCGCTGAAGGACACAATCATGCTGTTCTTAGAAGCAACCCAGAAGGTGCCGTTCATCGCCGTGGTTATATTCTCAATCAGATGGCTTCCCGGCAGCAGAGAGAGTCCCAGCATTACCTCGTCGGTAGAATGGGTCGCCGCAATCAGCGTGTAATAAAAGGGAATAAAGGAAATCAGGGAAACAATCGCTATCGCTATTGCCTTAGGCAGCTTTTTTATTTTTTTCTTCATATTTTATCCAGCCTTTCTTTCAGTTATCATTCTTTTCCCGCAGAACCCTTAAATTAATAAAGGACATCGCCGCAATAATAAGAAGCATACTAAAGGCAATCGCCGCGCCGTACCCATACCTGGAATTATTCTGGAAGGAACTGTCGTAAAAATACCACACAATGGTAAGAAGCGATCTTCCGGGACCTCCTACAATGGTGGAGCCTGAGCCTGACACCAGCGTCTTGGCCTCGTCAAAAAGCTGAAAGCCCCCGATTGCCCCCTGCACAATCACAAAGGTGGTAATGGGGCGAAGAAGGGGCAGCGTAATCTTAAAAAAGGACTGCACCGCATTTGCGCCGTCTACCTTCGCCGCGTCATAGTACTCGTTGCTGATGGTGGAAAGCCCTGATAAATAAAGTACCATAAAATATCCGAAATTTTTCCAGATACAAATCAATATTACTACGATAAAGGCATATTTGCTATCTCCCAGCCAGTTAATCTTTTCATCCATGAGCCCTAACTGGGTAAGCACCGTATTCACCATCCCGATATTCGTATTAAACATATTTGCAAAAATCAGCCCCACCGCCACCGGCATTGTGATATAGGGCAGAAAGTTGACGGTCTGTATGAACTGCCTGCCTTTGACAATATTAAACATCAGCACAGCCACCAGAAGGCCGCCCACAATGGTAAGAGGCATGGCGATAATCATGATTTTCACGGTATTTAAAATAGAACTCCAAAACAGCGGGTCGGCTGTGAAAACCCTGATATAATTCTGCAGCCCCAGAAACTGCCTGTCGTTCATCTTAACCGCCGTCCAGTCCGTAAAGCTGATGGCAAAAGAATACAGCATAGGATACAGATAAAATGCAAGATACGAAATCAGAAAAGGCGCCACGAAGATATAAGGCCATTTACCAAGCTTATTTTTCTTTTTACTTTTTTCTTTCATCGAACCATCCTTTAAATAAGTGGGAACCGCCCTGTAAGCAATCCCCACTCTGTTTACAATGAGCTGTCCCACAAAGCGTGGCAGCGTTTGTTACAATAAGCTGACTTGCGGAGCATGACAGCGTTTGTTACTTAACTGTTACATCCGGTATCTTGGACTGCAAATCTGTCATAAATTCTTTCATTGCGTCTTCCGCCGTCATACTTTCGTCCGCGCCCATCATCTGAACTACCATATTTACAGAATCCGATACAAGGTTATCGTAAATGGACAGGCTTGCTTCGGGAATATTAGGGGAAATCTCTTCCATCATGAAAGCGTTGATTTCCTGAGAACCGAAGTTCGGCCTTGTTCCTTTGGTGTACTCCGGGTCGTCATATAAGGACTTCACCGGCAGGAAGAATCCCGAGCCTTCCTTCATATACTTTGCGCCTTCCTCGGAAAGAAGACAGAACTGAATGAAATCCCATGCTTCCTCTTTCATCTCGGAGCCCTTGTAAATACCGTAACAGGTGCCGCCCCAGCCGAATCCGCCTTCCGCCGGAGTAAACATTCCCCAGTTGTCAATCCCTTCCGGGTCATAAGGCTCTACCCAATAGGTCACGCTCCAGGATGCCGCCGGATATAAAATACTGTTTCCCTCGGAAAAAGAGTTTGACCACTCTGTAGAAGCCTGCGCCAGGTTGCCGCAGGCTTTTGCCTCACGCATAGCTTCCACTGTCTCAAACACTCTCTGCACCTTGCCGCTTACATCCACATTCCCCTCTGCGTCCACGTTGCTGACGTTTCTTTTCTGCATCATCATCATATTGGAAACGTCCTGAAGGCCGGGGAATAAGGTAACGGCTCCGCCGCTTTTCTCATATACCTGCGCGCCGACCTTTGCATAATCGTCATAGGTCTTGAACATTGCTTCAAGCTCCATCCTGTCGTCTGTTCCAAGATACTCCCTTGCCAAATCCTTTCTGTACATCATAAACGCCGGATTCAGCGCGTTTTCAATACCGATTACCTGGTCCTGCGAATTCACCATACCGCCGATTACGGAATCCATAACGATAGAACGGTCAAAGTTATAAGGCGCTTCCTCAAGGTTTTCCCAGATATCAAGGGCAAAGGCGCTTCCTCTCCATCCCATTTCCGCCATCAGAAGGTCCGGCATATCGCCGCCGGAAGCATAGCCCTGCTGAAGCTTTGTCAGATAATCATCGGATGCAACAACTACCTCCTCCAGCTCCCAGTCTGCGTCAGGATGGGCTTCAAAATAAGCATTTATAACCGCATCAAACTGTCCCGTCGCCCAGGTCCAGAGAATAATTTTCTTCTTATCTCCCGTGGTGCTTTCCCCAGAAGCGGTATCTTCCTCCGCCGCCTGCTGCTCATCTCCTGCACCCACAGCTTCATCTGTGCTTTCCGCCCCGGACGTCTGGCTTCCCGCATCCGTCCCTTCGGCCGGCTTGGAACCGCAGCCGCTTAAAATGCCCGTCAACATCGCCACTGAAAGCAAAATCGACAATAATTTCTTCTTTTTCATCTTACTTCCTCCTTCATTCTTTTGGCCGAAGCCTTTTCTATAAAATAATATTAACAGACATTATCACGGAAATTCTTATCTGTTTTGCATATTTTGTGTCTGTTTTGTATAATCACCTGTGAAATTTTTTCCTTTTCTCCCTTGACATATTCTTTCCATGCGTCTATACTGTACTTATCATCTAAGTACGATAATTACAACCAGTACGCAGAAGAGGGGGCGGATAAATGGAAATTATCCTGAGTAATGGCAGCGATAAGCCGATTTATGAACAAATATGCCTGCAGATAAAAAGCATGATTATGGAGGGAACCCTGTCCGCCGGAGAAGCCCTGCCTTCCATGCGGGCGCTGGCAAAAGACCTGCATATCAGCGTCATTACCGTTCAGCGGGCCTACGAGGATTTGACCCGGGACGGCTTTATCGAAACCGTATCGGGAAAAGGCAGCTTTGTTGCCTCACAAAACATGGAATTTATCAGGGAAGAACAGCTGCGGACAGCGGAGGAGCTTTTGCAGAAGGCGGCGGAAATCGGCAGGGCACACGGGATTGGCTATGAAAAACTGGCCGGGATTCTTAAAATGTTTTATGAAGAATGAGCCGGCGGACGCAAGACCCGCACAGATGGCTGCCGCATACCGAATGTGTCGGCGCTGCGGCAAGATTGTATCGGAGGTTTAATATATGGAAGAAAATAATATTGTTGTACGGAATTTATACAAAAGCTTTGACAATTTTTCTCTGAAAGACGTGTCCTTTCAGGTGCCAAAAGGCAGAATTGTAGGATTTATCGGAGAAAACGGCGCCGGAAAGAGCACCACAATCAACTTAATCTTGAATGAGCTGAAAAAGGACGGCGGGCAGATACAGCTTTTCGGAAAGGACCACACGGCTTTTTCTGTCAGGGAGGATATCGGGGTTGTCTTTGACAGCTGCAATTTCCATGATATTTTTACTGCCGACGACCTCGAAAAAATCCTGTCGGGAATTTATAAATCATGGGACAAAGCACTTTTCGAGCACTATCTGAATCGTTTCCGGCTTCCCCGCACAAAAACCATAGGCTCCCTTTCAAAGGGAATGAAAATGAAGCTTTCCATTATCTGCGCCATGGCGCACCGGCCAAAGCTGCTTATTCTGGACGAGGCCACCACCGGACTCGACCCTGTGGTTCGGGATGAGATACTGGACTTATTTCTGGAATTCATACAGGACGAGGAACGCTCCATCTTTTTTTCCTCCCACATCACATCGGATATCCAGAAAATCGCCGACTATGTGATTCTCATTCATCAGGGCAAAATTATTTTTGAAAAGTCCAAGGACGATTTGATTTACAATTACGGTATTATCAGGTGCGGAAGGGAAAAATTCACCCACATTTCTCCTGACGACTACATTATTTACAGGGAAGAAAAGCTTTCCATGGAGTGCCTTGTCCCTGACCGGGAGGCGGCAAAACAAAAATACAAAAATGTGGTGGTTGATTCCGCAAGTTTAGAAGACATTATGCTGTTTTATATCAAAGGAGGCAGGACCGAAAAATGATAAAAGGATTGATTTATAAAGAAATTTCCCTTTTTTACAAGAGTATCGACAAAAAGCTGCTTTTTATTGCCGGAGCGGCAATTATTTTACTTATTTGCAACGCCGGTCCCTATGCCGGTATGCTGGCTTCCGTCATGCTTTCAATCACTATCGGTATGCAGCATATCATGTGCTTTACCGTTGACGAACGGGCCGGCTGGAAAAAATACCAGCTTGCCATGCCTGTAAACGGCTTTCATGTGGTGGCCGGCAAATATCTTTCCGTTCTCTGCACGCTGTCCGTCAGTCTTGCGGGAAGTATTTTGCTGAATCTCCTCCCCGGCATCTTTTTCCGAAGCTTTGACTGGAATATCTGGAAGCTTTCCATTCTTTCCGCTGTGGTCATTCCTTTGGTGTGGACCGGCGTCTGTCTGCCTATGACCTACTGGTTCGGGTTCCAGTCCGCGCAGGTAATGGGATTTTTCGTGTTTATCCCCATGTTTTTCCTGATTAAATATTTCGAAGACGGTCCCGGTTTTGCAGAAATGACAGGCTTTCCGCAGGGCTGTATTCCCGCCCTCTGCCTTGGAGTTGCGGTTTTATTCGGGGTTTCCATGGTGGTGAGCGCGGCGGGGTATGAAAGGCGGCGCTGAGTCGGAACGAATTTAAAAGCATACGGGATATTTGCGGTATGACACAAAGAAACAGACTGTAACTGCCTGTCATGTACAATCTGTTTCTTTTGCTTTTGCCTGCGCGCTGATTCATTTCCCGTCATATTCTTAATTTTACACCTTTTAGAAATTCTTCTTATATTCACGCTCCAGTTCTTCCGCAAGATAGCCGTCGCTCATGCAATGCATATCCGATACGCCATCTTTCAATAGCTGATAAGTATCAGAATGATAAAAAAACGACAGTGCTTCATCCAGGGAAATCTTTTCCTGCTCTGCAAAAAGCTGAATAATATCTGCATATTTCATCTGCAAAATCAGAGGTTCTGCATTCATTTACGTTTACTCCTCTCAAAATGAAGATACCGGTCGATGGTTTTCTGGTTTTTCAGGCAGATTTGCTGGTTTGGTTTCTCGTATTTTAACCTGTCAATCGCTGTATCCTTGTCTATATAGTGTTTAAAATACAACTCACAGGTATTAAATACCCTGTCATTCGCCACACCGCCAATTATCAAATCATAGTCTGACGTGTCTTTTCCCTGACGACAGGCTGTAATAAAATCCAGCCATTCGCCGGAATAAGTGTCAAAACAAAGAATCCTTGTCTCTGTCCATACAGCTTCATCCAATTGATAAATATTTATAATCCCCTCGCCTCCGCCCCGGCGAAAACGCTCCACCCATTTTTCCGCCTGCGGCAAAAGAGATGTTGTATAAAATCCTTTTCCAAAATCCAGTTTCAGACGGGAATGCGCCATATCCGGTTTCATAATTTCAATATTGGAACCATGATACACCGTCATACAGACACACCCCTTTTCTCCATCAACGCCAAAATATCCTCTACAATATACTCTTTTCCCTGAGTATGCAGAGCGTCATAACACGGAACAATATATCCGTTCAAAATATCGCTGTTCTCCGACAGCGCAATATACACCTTTTCCGGGCTGACATCAAGCGCCAGCGCTATATTTTCGATACAGAATACCGCAAACTCCAACTCTCGTTTATCATGAATCGGCTCATTTTTTAGTTGGTTCATTTTCCTCCTCACCCGTTCATCAAATCATAATAAAAGATATACTGCTGCAAAGTCCCCGCATAACCTTTGTACCTGTCGAAAGGAAATCCCGACGGATACTGCGCCGTAAGCACCTTATTGATATGCGTATCCACCGGAAACGCCTCCGTCTTATGCAGCGCAAACAGACAGATGCATTCCGCCACCTTGATTCCCACACCGCAAAGCTTCATAAGCTCCGCCTTTGCCGCCGGATAGTCCATTTTCCTGACCGCCTCCAAATCCACGGCTCCTTCCGCAATACTCACGGCGGTTTCATGAATATACCGGCTGCGATAGCCCAGATTACAGGCATATAAATCCTCAAAAGACGCCCCGGCGAGAGCCTTTGCCGTGGGAAAATCATAATAAACTTCCCCCGAGGCTGCCGCCTTTTCCTCTCCGTACCTCCGGCACAAAAGAGAAATGCATTTCCTTATCCGTTTGATATTGTTCTGCTGGGAAACAATAAAAGATACTATCATCTCCCATAAATCCTGCCTGAGAATGCGGATTCCGCTTCCATAGGAAGCCGCATTAAAAAGATAGTCATCCTCCCCGTCAATAGAGGCGATGATTCTCCCGTAGTCCTCCTCCAAATCAAAATAGCTTTTCCACAGACTTTCAAATTCCTCTTGTGTGCAGTCAAAGAAAAGCTGATTCCCCTCCTGCGCGATTTCCAGATATTTTCCAAAAGCGGTAAGCCTGTAAGATTCTTCACCCATGCCCCTTGACATGCCAATTCCGCTTCCCATGCCTGCATCACACCATTTCCCCGGCGTATCAAGCCGCTCCAGCCGGAAGCACTGTCCCGATTCGCAGATTTGTTTTATGGAAAAATTATCTTTTGTTATGGTTATCATAGATTTCTCCGTTATACGCTAATACTCCCAGGCAATATCAAAAAAACCGGCTTCATTCGTCTGTGTATCAATCTGAAAAGAAAAAGCAAAGCCCAGAATCACCTCCGCATCTCCAATGTACTCTGCTTCATCTCCCCAATCTGCATATCCGTTAATCAGCGCCGCGATTTCCAGCAGGCCCTCTACTGTCTGGATTCCATCCGTTTCTTCATCATCATAATTCTCCACATTTATGTCATAAATGGCCGCTAAGCAGGCTTTATCTGCATATTCTTCAAAGTAATCGCTAAGCTCGCCTTCGTCCATCCTCAAAACGGATTCTTCACAGCAGGCAGTTACATCATCTATAAAATTCGTATCAATAATTTCAAATACAATATTTTTATTCAGAAGCATTCTCTTCTCCCAATCGCCAGTCTTTCACCTTAGTCTACATATTTCCACGTCCGGCTTTCCTGATTCTGATATTGTTTTAAGTCATTATACAAATCAGTTTTCACAAAATTTCTTCTTTCATATTTTTTATATAGAATATCTCTTACTTTCTTCTCCCCTAAAGGTCCTTTTCCGCCTTCGCATATCATCCCTAAAATTTTGTATAAATCGTGTCCATTTGTATACTCATATAATTCTTCATCCGTCAAATTTGCCGCCAACCGCAGACAATGCTCATAATACCCTTTCCAGCCGCAGTCAGTAAATGCCTGACAAATGTCAATACTATGTACATCCAAATATTTTCCAAGCTTCAATTTGCGAAAATCAATTTCCTCTATTCCCGCATTTTTCTGTGCATTCTCTTTTCTTAACATACTGACAGGCGCAAGCTGCCGCAATATTCCTGACAGAACAGATGTATAATCTTCCTCTCCATTATAATATAAATCACAAAATTTATGCCACACCTCGTTTTCGCTTATCACCATCAGCTCCAGACAGCATTTGTCACAATAAAACATTCTGTCCGCATGTTCCTCTGAATAATCTCTGTCACATATTCCTATTACCCTGTCATCCTTCATGCTCTCGTCTGCAAGAGCTTTTTCTATTCCGTGCTTTCCGCCGGTTCCATAATACTCAATCCCTATTGCCACATCTGATAATTGTCTCCTGAAAAATTTAACGTCATCCGGCCCTTCCAGAAAGACAAATCCTTTTGTATGCCTGAAATCCTCCGCAAGAAGAAGTCTCATGTTATCAATATCATAACATACAGCATCTTCCAGCTCACGCCTGATTGAGTCTTTTGCAAGCTCTCCCATATAATTCTCCCAAATCTATCTGTACATCCCTGTGTCCGTTGATAATCATCGGCGCATGCGTTGCCGCCAGTATCCTTATTCCGCGTTTTTTGGCTATTGTATACATATCCTCCGCAAACATTCTCTGCCACGCGACATGAAGCGATATTTCCGGTTCGTCCAGAAGCAGCATCGTACCCTCTTTTACTTCAAAAATCAGTTTATAAAATAAAACGATAATCTCTTTTTCCCCGGAAGAGAGCTTATTTAAATCCAGAACATCCTTCTCGTTCTCTTTATCGACCACCACGCAGCCCTTATCCTTATCAATTCTGATTTCATCAAAATAAATTCTTTTGTTGACCATGTCTGTAAACATATCCAGCTTTTCAATCAACTGCTCATAAGTTTTATATTTTTCATTAAAATCTTCAAAATAAATTTTCAGAGCCTTCTCGTACTTTGCTTTATATTGCGCCTCCATTTTTCCGAACTGGGAAATTTCATATTTTTTGAGCTTATCCAGTTTTTCGTTCATAAGCTCCCGCTGACGTTTATATTCTTCCTCCGAAAAGCTGTCGTCGCTGTCGTCAAAAAGCCTCTGCGGGTATGTGGCGTCCAGAGAATTCGCTTTATTGGCATACTCTCCTGCAACGGTGTCCAGATACCCTTTAATTTTTCCCGGTATGAGTTCTATGATACTCTCCCAGTCCCCGCTGTTTTTTTCTGTTCTGAACATTCCTTTCGCATCAAAATAGAAACTGTTTTTTTCATTTTGCTTCCTTTGAATCAATCTCTGTTCTTCTATGAAAAAAACATCGCCAACAATATCTTTCATTGTTATAAGTATCTTTTTATAATCACTTTTACCGAGCTGCCCCAAATTGGAAGTATTCTGTTCGGATTCATCCCATATCTTTACCATATAATCAATCCTTCCATCAACGCCGTTTCTGGGATACGGACTTTTATATTCCAGCATGATTTTTTCTGTGATATATTCTCCATTTATTAACAGCTGCTTTTGGGCGTTTTTCTCTATCAAAACCTCTTCTTTTATTTCAGAATTCCCTATCCTGATACTCTTAAAGGGCAGCGTAAAGAAAAAACGCAAATCGCTGTCCGAAAAAGCCTTTATGCATCTTAAAATAGTAGATTTCCCAAACCCGTTCGGTCCGGTCAGCATCTGTATCTCCTGCCCGCCAAAATCAAAACTGTAATTAAATCTGTTAAATAATCCTTTTATTTCAATATGCTTCATACCTTTTCCTTTTCTTTACGCCTCAAATTATCTAATCAATGCTTTTATTATAATATTGTACCCGAAACAAACGTAAAAGTAAACACAATACTCTCACACCGCTCTGTCCTTCCCCAAAATCCGATACCCTCCAATCCTCCTCATGCACGCAATCCCCGCAGCGTCCGCCAGAAACCACCCGATGGGAATCGCCCACCAGATACCCAGAACGCCAATCCATGAAACAGGGGAAAGCATATAGGCGAGAAGCACTCTCGTTCCAAGGGAAATGACGGTGAGCACCAGCGACATTTCCGGCTTTTCCACCCCCCTGTAAAAGCCGTATAAAAGGAACAAAATCCCAATTCCGCAGTAAAAAGCCCCTTCAATCCGCAGATACTGCACGCCGGTTCTTATGATTTCCCGCTCCCCGGCGTCCACAAAAATCCGCATAAGATATGGCGCCAGCACAAAAATCCCTGCGGAAATCACAAAGCAGAAGGAAGCGGAAACTGCCGCCGCCCTCAGCGTCCCCTCCCGGATTCTCCCGTCCTTTCCGGCCCCGTGATTCTGGGAAATAAACAGGGAATACGCGTTGCCGAATTCCTGAGCCGGCATATAGGCAAAGGAATCAATCTTAACCGCCGCCGCAAAGGCCGCCATCACAACGGTGCCGAAGCTGTTTACCAGTCCCTGTATCATCAGAATCCCGAAATTCATCACCGACTGCTGGAGACAGGCGGCAGCCGAGTTGCGCATCACTTCTTTCGAGGTTTTTCTGTCAATGGCAAAATGCTCCCGCTTAGGGCGCAGCGCCGGTTCCCGAAGCCAGGTATAAATGCCGATTCCAAGCCCTGATACCGCCTGGGCAATCACGGTTGCAAGAGCCGCTCCCCCTGCTCCCATCTGAAATCCCATCACGAAAAGCACGTCCAGAACAATATTAAGCGCCGCCGCCGCCCCGAGAAAATAAAGCGGAACTACGGAATTGCCCAGTGCGCGCAGAAGATAGGCAAAATAATTATAGAGGAACACGAACACAATGCCGAAGAAAATCATAAACACATATTCATGCATCAAATCATAGATGCTCTCCGGCACCTGTAAAAGATGCAAAATGGGATGGATTGTCAGAAACACAAGCCCGTTCAGGGCAAGTGTCACGGCAGAAATAAATAAAAAAGAGGCCAGCATACTCTTTTTCATCTGCAACTCCTCTTTTTTCCCGTAATAAAATGAAACCACGGCTCCGCTTCCCATACAAAGGCCAATCAGTATTGATGTCAAAAATGTCATCAGCGTGTAGGCGCTTCCCACCGCCGCAAGCGCATCCGGCCCCAGATACCGTCCCACAATCAGGGTATCCGCTATGTTATAGCATTGCTGTAACAGATTCCCCAGTATCATTGGCCCGGCGAACCGCAGCATGGTGCCTGTCACATTCCCCTCTGTCAAATCCTTTTTCATAACTCCTCCTGATATCGTCGCCGACCTGCGTCTTCTTCCGTCTCCGGCCAGATTCCGCAACCGCCGCAGCGCTTTTCCGTCTCCGGCCAGATTCCGCAACCGCCGCAACGCTTTTCCGTCTCCGTCAGCTTCCGGCCAGTTCCCTCAGCTTCCTGATTTCCTCCTTATGCCCCGCATCATCTAAAGGCGTTTCCAGATAAAAAGGCAGCTCCTTAAGAAGCGGATGCCGCATCACGGAAAGCAATGCGTCCAGACCGATTTCCCCGCCGCCGATTACCGCATGGCGGTCCTTATTCGCCCCGAAGGGCGTAAGACTGTCGTTTAGATGAACCGCCCTCAGCAAAGGAAGCCCTAAAATACGGTCAAACTCCGCAAGGACGCCGTCAAGGTCGCCAACGATATCATAGCCTGCCGAAAACACATGGCAGGTATCCAGACATACGCCTATCCTCTCGGGATGGGCTGCGCCGTCGTAAATCGCCTTAAGCTCCTCAAAGCTCTTTCCGATTTCCGTCCCCTTTCCCGACATGGTTTCCAGAAGCACCGTAATACTCTCCCGCCCTGTAATCGCCTGATTCAATCCGGCAATGATATTCTTTATCCCTTCCTGCGCCCCGATTCCGGTATGGCTCCCCGGATGAAATACAATATACTCCATGCCAAGGGCGTCCATCCTGGCGATATCCTCCCTAATCACCATACAGGCAAACTCATACACCTTCTCCTTCGGGCTGGCAAGGTTCATGGTGTAAGGCGCATGGGCCAGAAGGGGGCCGAAGCCGTTTTCCTTTCTTATCTTCTGAAATTTATTTATTTCCTCATCGCTGTAGGTTCGATAGCCCGAGCCTCTGGGATTGCGGCTGAAAATCTGCATGGTATTCGCCTCCATCCGCACCACATTTTCCGCCGTCCGGGCAATCCCGTCCGCAATAGACATATGTGTCCCGATTACCATTCGTCTTCCTCCTCCACCGGACGCCATGCGTCGCCGAATTTGATATCCTTAAAAAGCGACGCAAGGCCGGTGATTTGCTTCAGACGCAGAATTTCGTCCCTGTCCATGCCAAGATGTCTGGATATCCACGCGTCCGACCGTCCCAGCTCATGAAGCTCCTTTACAATATTGCTCATCAAATCCACATCATGGCTTCCCCTTGCCCTGTTGTGCCGAATCGTACTTGCCATTCTCTGGTCGATTGGCTTGTTAATCACCGACACAGGGAGCATCCCCTTTTCCCTCTCATAAATATCGGCGTTTTCTTTCATGATTCTGTAACGGTGAAAACCGTCCACGATAATATAAGTATCGCTTTCCTTATTATAATAGCACACAATGGGCATTGTGTAACCGTCAATTTTAATGCTCTCATAGAGCAGCTTCATCTCAGGCGGCGCCACCGTATTCGGGTTATAGGTATTCGGCTGTATTTTTTCAATGGGAACCGGAATCACCTGGTAAACCGGACTCTTATACTCCATATTCCATCTCCTCTACGCTTTTATACTCTTTTCTGATAACATCAATCCGCTTTTTCTGTTCCTTGCTCATTCCAAATCCCATAAAACGGCAGATATGGTCGTTTTTCAGGATACAATAGCACATCCTTTTCCAGCTTGGAATGTCCTTTGTTGACTTAATATCGTCCGTGTCGTCGGGGATATCCCCAAGAAAAATAATTCTTGTCTTCTTGCTCAGGGTATAATTGGAAACGCCGTTTCTTTTGATTTGATATCCATGCCGCTCCAGCTCTGTGATGGATTCCTCGTCCAGCCCTCCGCCGGTTTTATGCCAGAATTCAATGGAGGTTTTAAACTTTTTTACATAATTGTTGCGAAGCCTTGCCGGAAGCGTTTCCAGCAAAAAAAGAGTGAAGGATTTCCATGTATGCCCCTCGGGGAGCGTGATATTGCGGTAGCCCATGGCTTTCGTCTTCCCGTAAATACAGGCGAAATTCGCCCCCTGCACCCTTCCCACCAGCTTTGCCCAGATTTCCGGGTCAATCACACGGTAAAGATTCAGGGCGTCTTTGGAATAATCGTTGAAGGGAGAGGCCACCCGCATCTGTGAAACCTTAAGCCCCGCCATATAATACAAATCGTATAAATAATTATAATCATAATCAAACAGATAATTTGCATGCCAGATATCCCCTGACGACCAGTCGTATAAAGGCGACGCGCAATAGACGCCCTTAAACTGATTGGTAATCCAGCATTCCCCCTCATAACCGTACTTTTTATTTAAAAATCCGCTGTACCGCTGCAGAGATTCGTCCGCGCGCATTCCAAGGAGGCAGACCGTCTTTTTGTTGCCGTGGATTGCACGGTACCAGCGGCCAAACTGCTTTGCAAGGTCTTCCTGATGCATCCGGTAATGGTAAGTGGTAATGGGATTGTTTTCCAGATTGATAACATATTCCTTTTCCGGCATGGGCCTCACCCAGACCTCTTTTTTCGTATCGTCCCAGGGATACCAGTACATCTCATAGCTGCTGAGCGCCGTCCTTGTGGCCATGGGAAGGCACACCCAGTAAGGCTCCACCTCGTCCTTTATCCGCTCAAAGGTTCTCTCCACATACTCGCTCGTCACCGTGTACTGCGCTTCAAAGTCCTGGTGGAAAACACCTATTACCCTGTCAGGATAATATTTCCTCCGAAAGTCAAGCGCCATATTCAGCAAAAGCCCGCTGTCCTTTCCGCCGGAAAAGGACACATAAATATTATCAAATTCCTGAAAAATAAAATGCAGACGCTCGATAAAAGCGTCGTAGACATTTTGCTTCACATACTCTCTTTTCAATACTCATCACCCTTCCAATCCTGCCGCCGCAATCAGGCGCCGCCCTTATCCGCCAGCCCGATTACCAAAAATTTCCATATTCTGGAAAATAGTGCTATAAGTGAATTTATCACAGAAAGAAAGCAAATTCAACAAAATGCGTCAAAAATTCGTAACAGTTCAGCCATGCCATTCATAAGTCACCAGATTTTACGTAATGATTGACAATATCATGAATTGGCTGGTGACTTATTTCATGTCGGGCGTCCGCCCTATAGAACTGAGTATACAATTTGCCCTTAGTGAGCAAGCTCCCACGTACAAATTGTACACCAGGTTCTGCATGGCTGAACTGTTACAAAAATTCCCGGAAACGGATTTTACAAAATTGATTTTCAGGATGAAAAGTTGTATACTGAGAGTACTGCAAAACAGGAAAGGCAACTGTCATGAACGAAAGGTTAAAGCACAAAATCCACCATAATTTACAACGCGCGCGAACCTCCGTCAAATGGGTTGTTTTTGCCATTATTTCGGGAATTGTCGTGGGCGCTGTGGGCACCTTGTTTTATTTTTGTATGGCATATGTAACCGCGTCGCGGGCCAGATATCCCTGGCTTATCTGGCTGCTCCCCTTTGGCGGCCTTCTTATTGTGGGCGCTTACCATCTTCTTCACGATGAAAAGGACTCGGGAACCAATCTGGTCCTTTCCTCGATTCACTCGGGAGATGAGCTTCCTGTCCGCATGGCGCCGCTGATTTTTGTTTCCACATTGATTACCCATCTGCTGGGAGGCTCTGCCGGACGGGAAGGCGCTGCCCTGCAGCTTGGCGGAAGCATCGGAAATGAAATCGGAAAGCTGTTTCGCTTTAATGAAAAGGATAAACACATCATGACCATGTGCGGTATGAGCGCCGCTTTTTCCGCTCTGTTCGGAACTCCCATGGCCGCCGCCATCTTTTCCATGGAAGTAGTCAGCGTGGGGATTATGCACTACTCCGCCCTGGTTCCCTGTGTGATTGCCTCCCTGATTGCCCACAGCATTGCCAGCCGTTTCGGCGCTCAGGCGGAGCTTTTTCTTCTCGGGGAAATCCCCGCCTTTACCATAAGCTCCGCCGTAAAAATCACTGTCCTGGCGGCTCTGTGCGCCCTGATTAGCATTTTGTTCTGTATCCTGCTTCATCAGTCGGAACATCTTTACCACAAATTTTTCTCCAATCCCTACATAAGAATTTTTGCCGGCGGCTGCATTGTGATTGTTCTGACCTTGCTTGTGGGCAGCCAGACCTATAACGGTTCCGGCATCGCCCTGATTGAGCCTGCCATGGAAGGAGAGGCGCGGTGGGAAATTTTTCTTCTTAAGATGCTGTTTACCGCCGCCACCTTAGGCGCCGGCTTTAAGGGCGGCGAGATTGTCCCCTCCTTCTGTATCGGCGGGACCTTCGGCTGCCTGTTCGGAAGCCTCCTCGGGTTTTCTCCCTCCCTGTGCACAGCCGTCGGCATGACTGCCGTTTTCTGCGGCGTGACAAACTGCCCCATCACCTCCCTGCTCATCAGCTTTGAGCTCTTTGGCTATGAAGGGATGCCCTACTTTCTTTTGACCGTGGCGTTCAGCTATATGCTGTCGGGATACTATGGTCTTTACCACAGCCAGAAAATCATGTACTCCAAATTTAAAGCCAATTACATTAATAAAAAGGCGGAATAACCGATTCCGCCTTTTTCTGATACCTTACAGGTACCCGCCTGCTTCCTCTATTTCCGGCCGACATACAGCACGGCTTCCACCCGAAACCGCCTCTCGTCGGAATGGATTTTTACATTTCCGTCGTATTTTCTGACCGCCCGCCGCACACTGGCAAGTCCCACTCCGTGACTGGAAGCGTCTTCTTTCCTTGTCACTAATTTTCCGTTTCTCTCCTCGAGAATTCCGTCATAGGTATTTTCTATACAGATAAGCAAAATCCCTCTGTTATACCTTAAGACAATCGTCAGCTCCTTTTGCGGACAGTTCTCCATTGCTTCACATGCGTTTAAAAGCAGATTCCCCAGTATAACGCTCATGTCAAAATTGTCAACGGCAAGCCCCGGCGGAAGGTAAATATCCGCCAGCACCTGCCCGGAAGCCTTCTTTATTTTTGCGGCCATATAATTGATAAGGCTGTCTATCCCTGAGTTTCCGGTTTCCACATATCCTCTGTTTCCTGCCGCATAACTGCTGATTTTTCCCAGATATTCCAGCGCTTTTTCATTTTCTCCCTTATAAATAAAATCCGTAAGCATGACGATATGGTGCTTCATATCATGGCGGAGCGTTCTGTAAGCCTCGTTGGCGCTTCTCATTATTTCCAGTTGATTTTGATATGCCTGCAGCTGCAATTCATACATTTCCTTCATTTTTGCATTATTCACCGGATGAGAAGCTCCTTTGTCACTTAAATTTGTGAAACATCTTCTTAAATTTTACACCAATTGACACAATATTCTTATTTTTTCACAAAATAACTATTTTAAATAGTTTTTATTAATAATTGTATCTTATATGACTATTTTAAATAGTATATGGAAATTCTCTTTACAGATACACTTATAAACGTATCTGCCTGCCGCAGGATTGCTGACTTTAAAAGTCCGGCAATGTCAGGGCTTTCAACTTTCATGCAGGCGATACGCCGTAAGCGTCGCATAGGTGTTAATGGAGGAAACAAAATGGATGCGAAGTTTGTCCGTGAAAGAATTACCGAACTGAGAATGCTTAAGGATATGTCTGAATATCAGCTAAGCCTGGAATTGGGCCGCAGTCATTCTTATATACAGTCCATCACCTCCGGCAAGACATCCCCCTCCATGTCTGTCTTTTTTGATATCTGCAATTATTTTAAAATCAGTCCTCAGGAATTTTTTGACAAAGATATCCACAACCCCGACCGCATTCACGGGATTGTGGACCAGTTGAAGCTCTTAAGCGACGATGATTTGGCGTTTTTTGAGGAAACCCTTCGAAGGTATCTTGGGAAAAAATAACATAAAGGCTTTATACCGTATTGATAAAATTATACAGGGCGTCCTTTCCCTTTTCCAGCTCTGTTTCACATGCTTCACACAAAAACTCGTTTGTTTCCAGATATAATCTTGTTTCCGTATCGTTTAAAAGCCCGTACAATTCCAGCATTAGCAGCTTTCTGTATGCTTTATCCTGCTTAAGGCCATATTTATCCATAATAAATCTGGTCAGAGCCACCACGCACATGCCTTTTACCGTATCTATTTTGTCCTTATTCATCAATAATCTACCTCCAGTCAATTTCCCTGACATTTGTAATTATGTTGTCTGCAATCTCCTGCTTTCCAATATAATACTGAATGCCAAGGTTTTCAACTTCCAGATTATTTAACAAAATCCTCCTGGCCGCATCAGATTCCGTTTTTCCATAAAGTCCATCCTGATACGCTTTAAGGCACAACGCTGTATCGTCATCCGCCGTAGGGCCAATCACCAAATCGTAATCATGAGGCATTCCTCCCCGCTTCCGGCATAATAAGACAAAATCAAGCCATTCTATATCCGCATTCTCGAATATTTTTACCTTTATTGACGGGATTAATTCCATATTCAGCCTGATTTCGTATAATTTTTCCGTAAAATCCGTTTTCTTTTTATTTCTGTTTCTTCTGACTGCCTCACGATATTTTTTGTGCATCATACCGATTGCCTGTGTTTTAGATACAGCCATATAAAACCCTTTTCCAAAGTCTTTATTTCCGCGTCCCAATGACACATCAACCTTATCTATCTGCGAAACAGTTCCATGGTAAAGCCGGGAATTAAACTGATACATATTCTTCAATCTCCTCTACCATTTCCTCCTCTGTCATGCTGTCAAAAACATCGGGACAATCTGAAACATAACTCAAAATATCATATTTTTCATCTAATTTCAGAAAATCATCCCTGGAAAGACCATGCTTTTTGCAATAGCTTTCAGTTACCAGATACATTAAAAATATTGTATTGCTCAATCTTTTTTCCGACATATTATTTTCACGCTCCGTTCTGCGACATAACCCCCACCAGATTATGGGGAACATATAACTCCTCCAGATAAGCAATCTCCTCTCCGTCAAGAACGACATCGACCGCGCCTGCCGCTCCGTCAATATGCCGTTTCTTCGTTGCGCCCACCACGGGAGAGGTCACCTTTGTGAGCAGCCATGCAAGTGAAATTTCCGTCATGGTCACGCCGTGCCTTTCGGCAAGATAAGCCACACGTTCAATAATCATACCATCCTGCTCAGCGGTTGCGTCGTATTTGGATTTGGCGTACGCGTCCTCCTGCAGACGTCTGGAAGTCTCTCCGGGCAGCTTTGCAAGCCGTCCGCCTGCCAGCGCGCTGTAGGGCGTTATGGCGATATTATCCTCCTTGCAGAGCCTTGCCATTTCCCGCTCCTCCTCCCTGAAAATCAGGTTATAATGCCCCTGTACGGAAACAAACTTTGCAAATCCTTCTTTTTCCGCCACAGCGTTGGCTTTGGCAAGCTGGTACGCATAACAGTTGGAAATACCGATATAACGGACTTTTCCCGCCTTCACCGCCTGATTTAATCCGTCCATAATCTCATAAATCGGCGTATTGTAATCCCACATATGGCAGATATACAAATCCACATAGTCCATTCCAAGGTTTGACAGGCTTTTATCCAGCATTTGGGCGACATGCTGTTGTCCGGTCACGCCTTTTTCAATTTCTTCTTTCGTCCGGGACGGAAACTTTGTCGCCACCACCACATCCTCCCGCTTTGCAAAATCCCTGAGGGCGCGTCCTACATACTGCTCGCTGGTGCCTCCCTGATAACCGATGGCTGTGTCATAAAAATTGATGCCGGCGTCAAGTCCCTGCTTTATAATCTCCCGTGAGCTCTCCTCGTCAAGGGTCCAGGAATGCTGCCCGCTTCCGGCGTCCCCGAATCCCATACACCCCATGCAGATGCGGGAAACGTTAAGCTGTGAATTGCCAAGTTTTACATATTGCATAACCATGCCTCCTTTTCCTGAAAAAATCTCCTCTGTGTTCCGATTTGCCGTTTCTTACTATTTCCCAGGCCTGTTAATATCTGATGACATCATTATATTCCATATTTACACTAAATGTCCAATACCTGTATTACATTCTATACTATGCCCAATAAGCATCTTTATTTTTTTACAAAAATCATAGAATCCTACCTTGTGATTCCTCCCCCTTTTTTTATAATACAGATAACTATAATTACAGATTGGAGTATATCTTATGAATCCATACGAAACCCTGTCAGACCTCAAAGCGCTTCCTGTCCCAAAGCCTCATTGCCGGGCCCGCTATGAGGGCAGCATCGACAAAACCGGCAAAAATGCCGACTGGGACTGGAATCTCTATCAGGACGAAAAAGGGGAATGGGTGCTCTTTGAGCATTTAGGACCCGGCTGTATTTACAACTTCGTGCAGCACCGCTATCCGAGCTGTGAGGAGCCTGTTTTTTCCTTTTATTTTGACGGAGAAGAGACGCCGCGTTTTACCATCCGTCATTCTCAGTTCGGAGAAAAGTATCCCTTTGTGGAGCCTCTTGCCTCCCGCTATATCGGCCCGTATGACAACGGAAGGGGCCCTATCCGGGTGGTAAGAAGCTTCGTTCCCATGCCCTATAAAAAAAGCTGCCGCATCACCAGCAGCATCCGCCTTGCGGGATGTGACCGCACCAAAAATGAAGGCGGCTGGGGGCATGTAATTTACCATGAATATGAATCCGCCATCGGCTGCGAGACCTTCTCTGCGGAGGAAAACCCGCAAATCCAAAAGATAATCGACCTCTGGAAACAGGCCGGAAGCCCTGTGCACAACCTGCAAACTCCTCAAAAAGCCTGCCGTCACGGGCTTACCTTAGCGCCCGGCGAACGCATCACCCTGCTTGAGGACAGCGGCGCCGGAGCTGTCGCCGGAATCCGTTTTATGACGGAACATTATCAGCCGGAACATTTAAGCGCTCTTGCCGTGCATGCTTTCTGGGATTCCCACGAACGCCCCGATATTGAGGCTTCCTTCGGCTGCCTGTTTTCCAATGAATTAGGATACCACAGTGTGAATTATCTCCTTTCCGGCATGAATACCGGCGGCAGTTATTACAATTATTATCCCATGCCTTATTCCGAAAGCTGCAGGATTATTCTGGAAAACAGGGGGAATTCCCCTGTCACATTCCCCTTCTGTGAAATCCAGTGGACCCGGGAGTGGAATGATTACTACAGGGAAAACGGTTTTTATTATTTTCGTTCTTCTTCCTATTATAAGCGCCGCCATACGGAAGGCGCAGACAGTATCATTGCCCGGGTAAAAGGAAGCGGACACATCATCGGCTCTGTTATTACTGCCTTCGGGGAAACTCCGCAGTCCAGAGCCGACTGTGAGGGCGACGTGCGTATTCACATTGACGGTCTGCGGACCCCCGGTATTGAAAGCGACGGTTCTGAAAGCTATTCCTGCTATGGATGGGGATTTGAAACCCCGCAGGAATATAATCCCGCCAGCGGATACGACGGCCATGAACATAAGGACTGGTCCATGCACCGCTCTCTCCCCGGCGACTGGTATCCTTTTTCCAGCGGATTCCGCTTTGGAATCGAATCAGGAGGATGCAACGATGTTTATATGGAGCATTCCGGCATGGTATTTTACTATGGTTCCGATGTGGTTCGCCAGAAAAAAATCGGTGAAATCTGCTTTGAGGATTTCTTTGCGCGGCTTTCTTCCGCAAAGGCGCTGCCCCGGACACCGAACGTTTTTTCCGATTGCCGGTCGGGTACTCTCCCCCACGCCTATACCTGCCCGGATAGCCTCGACCTGATACAGATGACTTCCTTCTTTGAAGGAGACGACGACCATATTCCGGTTACCCTGTGGGGACGCCGCAGCCGCGCATGGCGTTCCTTTGCTCTTGAGATTCCCTCCGGCGCCGCAGCAATCGTCTTAAGAAGGGTCAGCGACCAGACCGAAGGACGCCAGATGGCGGATGTGTTTGTGGATGATGTAAAAATTGAAGAATATCCATGGTATGTTCCCGACTTTAATCCTCATAAAAAATGGCTGGAGGACGAGTTTGTGATTCCCCATAAATATTTTTCCCAAAAGCCGCAAATCATTGTGCGTATCGTGCCAAAACCCGGCGATGGCCGTAATCCCTCTGCTGTTACATGGAATGAATTCGGATATCAGTTTTTTGCCAGATATGAATGAATCGTACTTTTTTCTTTCAGCCAATGCAGGCACAGTCGCCCGGTCTGTGAAAGGCCGGGCGGCTTCCAAAATCTCAGCTGACTCCTTCCATGCCTTCCGGCAGCTTTTCCTGCGCTTTGGGCACATTCCATGCTTTCACTCGGAGTCCCTCCGTATCCGTAATATTAAGCCATCTTTCCTCGCCCGGATTCAGCCAGAACATGCTGTCCTCCACCGCAAATGAAGTGTCTCTGGCCGGACATTCTATGGTAACTCCCGCTGCCGGAACCTTTCCGGTATTGGAAATGCCTATCTGTTTTTTTCCATTCTTTTCACGGAAGGAATATGCCAGCTTCGTCTGCGGCAGGGTAAGAAGCGAGCCTGTTTTGTGGTGATAATTTGCCCAGTAAAAGGTTCCGTCCGCCTTTTCTCCGTCCACAAACACCTCTGCCGTAAACAGTACCGGTCCCTCTCCCGCCTGCTCCTTCTGTACCGGGAGATACCCCAGCCAGGCGACCTCCCCGCTGCCGCTTCCTTCAAATATCCTCTCGCTGATGACAGCCAGCTTTTCATTATAAGCTCTGGCGTATACCTTCCATTCCATTCCTTTGAGACAGCCCGCATCATCAAGGAGATAAACCGGGTAATTCCTATCCTCACAGATTCGCATGGTTTTGAACAGCAGGCAGACGTGGAGCGGCTGATAACTGTCCTTTATCACATAGTAGGAAAGCTTTGGAACCCCGTAATAATCAATGGTTGACCAGGAACAGGCCGGATAAACATCTGTCAGCTTATAGTAGCATATCCCCGTAGCCATGGGCCATCTGGTACGGTACGCCTCCAGCGTATGCCGGATTGCCGTAGCCTGAGCCATCTGAGTCGCCCAGATAAAGCTCTCCATGGTATCTCCCGCTGCAAACTCGGGCACTCTTTTTCCAAGATGCTCCATATCGTTTGGCTCTAACTGGTTAAACCGGGGCGTATGATGCCCGAAAGAGCCAAATCGCTCCGGCGGCCATTGTCCCATCTCCTGTGCCGGAACATAACGCGCCACGCTTTCGATGTTGGGCGCGGAGGCCATACCGAACTCGCCCATAAAATGAGAGCGCAGGTTCAGGCTTACATCGATATCCTGCCTGTCCCAGTAGGTGGAATAATTGTGCAGCGCGCCTCCCCAGGGGGACGTTCTGTGGAAGCACCGGCTGCCGTCCAGCTCATAGGCATAACGGGCCATCATATCCATAGCCTCCCCGTCCGCCTTTGCGGATTCGTTGCCGCCGCACCACATAATCAGGGACGGATGATTGCGCAGCCTTGGCATATGCGTCAGAACCGTATCCTCCAGCTCTGCAATCGGCTGCTTTTTCTGGCTGTCCCAGCAGGTGGGCCATTCCTGCATCACCATAATTCCAAGCTCGTCGCATAAATCATAAAAAGTCTCCGATTCCGGCATGCCGCCGCCCCATGCCCGCAGAAGCTGCACATGCTGCTCTCCGGCAAGGGACAGAAAGCGCCGGTAGGTTTCTTTCCTAAAGCGCAGCAGAACGTCCAGGGTGCACCAGTTGGTTCCCTTGATAAAAACAGGTTTTTTATTTATCACGAAAGTCCAGTTATGTAAATCCTCATAGGGTCCTCCGGGAAGCGGGGCCATTTCTATCGTCCGAAGACCGAAGGTTGTCACAAAGCGTTTCCGGCTTCCGGCCTCGTCCTTCACAGTCATCGTCAGCGTATAAAGATTATGCTCCCCAAGGTCTGTCGGCCACCAGAGCCGTGGTTTTTGAATCTGCGTTTGCAGATGAACCACCTGACCGCCGTCCTTTCCTTCGCAGGTATATACGAAAGTCCCGCCTGCTCCGTCGTGGTTTTTGCCCTCAATCTTCCCGCAGATTTCCGCCCGGCCCCATTGACTGTTTATTTTCATGCAGATATCCACAATGCCCTTCTCCGCGTCTTGGCAGGAAACCAGAGGCTTTTCGCACTGAATCGTCCTCTCTTTTACCCTGAGGGACACCGGCATCCAGATTCCCCGGCTGGGGAGGCAGGCATAGTGCCACCCGTAAACGCAATTGATTACCACGCCGTCGTGCCACCCTTCGTCGTTATCCATATATTCCGACATGGGCCTTCTGTCATCGGGAGAATTTTCAATTTTTACAATCAGTACGTTGCGCTCCCTTAAAATCCCGCTCACATCAAAGGAAAAGCTGCCGAACATTCCTTTATGCTCCCCCAGATAACAGCCGTTCAGCCATACCTTTCCATAATGGCATACGCCCTCAAAGCAAAGTACCGACGCCGCGCTTTCCGGCTCCCGGTCAAATTCTTTCTTAAACCACCAGGTTTTGTAGCAGTACTCTCTGGCGATTGCATCCTGAAGGCCCACCGTCGGGTCCGGTATTATCCCGGCTTCAAATAGCGCCGTGTGGATGCTGCATGGAATTTGTGCCGGGATACTCCCTTCCCAGCTTCTTCCGCTTAGTCTCTCGCTCTCCTCCCCGTCCCAGGCCATCTCCCAGAGACCGTTAAGCGCAATTTCCTTTTCTTCATCATCATAAAGCCCCCTCTCTTTTAACTCTCCAGGCGGCTCCTTGTCCAGCGTCACCCACACAGGCGGTTCTTCCAGCATGGAAGGCGCCGGAGCCCAGCATTCCTTCTCCAGTTCGTCCAGCGATTTTCTTCTGTTTTTTATCGTTGTCATATTCATGTCTTTATCCCCTTTCTTTTCTTTCCTGTTTGCCCTTCCGGCCTTGCCGGCAAAAAATTTACCTCTGAAATCACATTTACCCTTGCTATATTCCATTTTTCTGTTATACATTTAAAGTAACACTTACAGGAGGCTCACCTATGTACAAGGTTTTAATTGCGGAAGACGAAATGCTGGTTCGCACCGGAATCCGTGCTTCCATTGACTGGGAAAAATTCAATATGTTTGTTGTGTGCGAGGCCTCCAACGGCCAGATTGCCTGGGAACTCTATCAGCAGCACAAGCCTGATTTAGTGCTCACCGATATCAAAATGCCCCTGATGGACGGAATCGAGTTCATCCGCAAAATCCGCGAAGAAGGGCACCCCACTCAGGTTATCATTCTTTCCTGCCTTGAGGATTTTTCCCTGGCGAAGGAAGCCATACGTCTTGGCGTAACCGGCTATATCCTTAAGCTGACTATGACCACTGAGGAAATGGAAGATGTCCTTTCTTCCGCCAGAGCCGCCCTCGATGAGGTTGCCTGCTCCAAAACGTCTTCCGTAACGCCGGTAAAGCTGTCCGAAATTATGGAAAACAATTTGCTGGGCTGCTTTGTCTATAATCTTCCGACCCTTTCCGACTGCCTCGACACCTTAAAAAGCTATGATGTTACCATCCATCCCCACGATATCGTAGTAACGTTGATGGAAATCGACCGGTACGAGCAGCTTCAGGATATCTATCAGGACAGCCGTGGACAGCTTATCCAGTTTTCCATCCTGAATATTGTGAATGAAATTTTGACCAAAAACCATTCCGGCTTTGTAATACATGAATCCGGCGCGCGCTACCTGCTGCTTTTTCACAGTGAGGCAGAGCAGGGCTCCTGCCATTTGATTGCAAGCGTCCTCGACGAAATCAGAACGATTTTAAACAATTACTTCAACGTATCCCCGCTCTTTTATATCAGTGAGATGTCCCAGAGCGCCTCCCGCCTGCGCCAGTTATATCAACAGTGTATTGCGCTGACCGAATATCGTTTTTTCCTTTCTCCGGGCTCCATGAACTACTACAGCAGTTCCTTTAAGTCCACGATAATTCAGTCTCTTTTATCCCGCACCAGACAGGCTCTTGGCGCCCTGTCCGACGATACCTTTTCCGGCCTCCTTCTAAAGCCCTTAGAGGATGAGCTGCAGAGAGATTTCAGTATAAAATCCGCCCTCAACATATTTTATGACGGGTATATCGCCATTCTCCATAAATACCAGCCCGATGAAAAAGAGGCGTTCCAGAGGATACGGGATTTCCTTCAGACGCTGTCGTCCTGCCAGAGCTATTATGAGATGCTGCAGCAGTTCCTTACCTTTGCCAAAACGCTGGAAAAGCTCGCCAGGGAGCGTATTTTCTGCGGCCGTGAAATTATTCAGGCTCTTTCCTTTCTGCAAAATAACTACGGCAGGCAAATCACCTTAAACGAAGTGGCCGGGCTCGTTGGCCTCAGCCCCAATTATTTCAGCAGTATCTTCAAAAAAGAGCTGGGCACATCGTTCCTGGAATATTTAAACCGCTACCGCATTGAAAAATCCATGGAGCTTTTACAGAACACCTCGCTGAAAACCTATGAAATTGCTTTCCGGTGCGGTTTTTCCGACGAAGGCTATTATGGAAAAACCTTCAAAAAATACACCGGAAAAACCCCAAATGAATACAAGAAATCCTGTGCCTTTACCGCCATTTCCCGTTAGAAGGAGCTCATTGCCATGTTCAGATTTCCGAAAAACAAAGCTATCAGCCTGAAGCTCAAATCCAAGCTGCTGCTGTCCTTTATGGGAAGCAGCACCCTCATTCTTTTGTTTTTTGCGCTGATTTTCTACCGCTATACCTCAAATACTCTTTTAGAACAGTCGGAGCAGGCAACCTTAAACTCCTTAAGGCAGTTGGAATCCAACCTCACCACCGTACTGGACACGGTCAATATGATAAGCAACAATATTCTGGTTTCCTCCTATCTTTCAGAAGAAATGAAGCTGGAGGAAATCCGCTCCTCTGACGACGTTTTGTTTATCAACGATATTTATAATTTCTTTTCGGAACTGATGGGAAGCTACGACTATATCCATTCCATTGTCTATTACGGCGATAACGGAATTATAATGGGCGCAAGCAGCCAGAAAAATTTCTTTCAGCCCTCCCCGGGTGAGGATAACTTTTTCTATGAATCCTCCCTGCGTCAGGAGCTGGATGAGGGAAAAAATTCCGTCATCTGCGGGGGCCTTTGCTACAGCGATTTTTTCCCCGGCGTCTCCGCCAATATGCGGGATGTTCGCTATATTTCCCTTGGCCGGCGTCTGCGCACCATGCACAATCTGGGCGGCTATGTAGTGGTTAATATTCCCGAATCCTATATACGCTCCTTTTACCACGGAGATTCCCGCAGCTCGTCAAATGAAAGCATGCTCCTTGATTCCCACAATACGATTATTTCCTGCGGTGACAAATCCCTGATTGGCACTTCCGCGGGCATTGAATCCCTTGACGGCAGCCACACCGTCCGTCTTACACTGGAGCAGGGCGATAATGGCGAATTAAACAGTACCCATCAGATTATTTACTATCCCTACAACAGCTACGGGCTTTCCATTGTATATGAAATCCCGTACAGTACCCTGTTTGCCAACATTACGCAGTTAAAAATCCTGCTGATTACCCTGCTAATTGTTTTTCTTATTCTTGCCCTGCTTATCAGCACCTTCTGGATTTATACCCTTACCCAGCCCCTTAACCGGCTGATTGAGGCCATGAAAACCATGGGAAGCGGACAGCTTGGCATTAAGCTGGACGGCCGGGAAACCTCCGATTTTAAATTTCTCACCGACCAGTTCAACCAGATGTCCCAGAACATTCAGTCGCTGATTTCTGAAAATCAGGCCATTTCGGAGCAGCGGCACGAGCTGGCGCTGCAAAATCTCCAGACCCAGCTAAACCCTCACTTTCTCTATAACACCTTAAACACCATCAAGTGGATGGCTATTGTAAGCAAGGCGGACAATATTGCCGCCTGTGTAACCGCGCTGGGCAATCTGCTGCAGCCCCTGTTCCGCAACACCAAAACCACCTGGCCTCTCTCCGAGGAACTAAATTATCTGAAAAATTATCTCTGTATCATGAACTACCGCACCGGAGAGCCGGTTGTTTTTACCCCGGATATTGACCCTTCCATTTTGGGCTGTACGGTTCCCAAATTTATTTTGCAGCCTCTCCTTGAAAACGCCGTCTCCAATTTTAATCCTTCCTCGGAGATTAAAAATTCCATTTCCCTGACAGGAAGCCGCAGCGCAAGCCGGATTGTTCTTCTGCTTCAGGATAACGGTCTGGGTATTCCCGCAGAAAAACTGACCCTGCTTCAAAACCTTCTGGCCTCCAACGAGGACTGCTCCACCCCTCTTGACAGGGCTTCCCTCCCCGAAGGCATCGGTATCGGCATTCTGAACACCAACCGGAGAATCAAGCTGCAATACGGCAATTCCTGCGGGCTTACCATCGATTCTTCCGAAGGAGCCGGGACTGCCGTCACCATCACTCTGGAAGATATCCCGCAGGCGCCTTTGCTCTGATTTACCGTATGCAAGCCAAAAGGCACTGACCGTACCGGACAGCGCCTTTTTTAAGTACAGGGAAATTACTCTGCCGCAAATTCCTGCGCAATCTTCTGGGCTTCTCCCCAGATTCCTTCCATTTCCGCTACAACCTCTGCATAGCCTTTTCCTTCAATCGCTTCGATAAAGGCCGCTTTCTTTGCCTCAAACTCCGCTTCGGGAGCCATAATCACATCGGCAACGCCCACCTTTACATACTCGTCCACCTGTGCGGACAGATTCTTGGTCTCGTCGGAGGGCTCCTTAATCAGGGTCGGCGTCAAATCCATTTCTGTCTTTAACTGATATTCGCCGGAAGCAATTTTGGCTTCGATTACCTGACCTGCGTACTCTGCATCAGGGGTATCGCTGTCGGCTATAAAAATCCTGTCAACCTCTGTAACAGACTTCTTTACTTCCTCAGCCGCCTTTAACAGACTTGAGGGATAACCGTCGGAGAGAATCTGGCTGGAGCTTAAGCCTGACAGCTTGGTATAAGCAAAGCCTTCACTCTGAGCATAAGTCGGATTTGCCGCCACGTTGTCTCTGTATTCCTGCGTCATCTGCGGAACACCGTCCACCACTTCCCAGTGAACGCCTTCCACTCCGCTGTTAAGCAGTCTGGCGCCATCCTCGCTGAACAGATAGTCAATCATTTTAATTGCCTTTACAGGGTCCTCACAGTTTTTCGTAAGCGCCAGAGGATAGTCCTGCGCCCAGCCAAAGGGCTTTTCTCCCTCATAAGCGTTGTACATATATGTCAGTCCGGTAGGAATAATCTCAAATCCTTTTTCAGGCTCTCCGGCGGCCGCATAAGTATCGTTTGCCGTATTGTACAGCCAGTTTGCATAAGTTACAAAGGTCTGCCCGTTTTTCAGCTTATCCATATAATTGTCATATTTCTGAGTGAAAATTTCAGGGTCAAGAATCCCCATATTATAGGCCTTGTTGTAATACTTCATACAATCCCAGAAAGGCTCGGAATAGTAGGTTGCCAGAGGCTCTTTGTTTACCATGTCGTAGCACATGCCGTAGGACCAGTTTGTCACTCCCGCCATAGCCTGATAGGGAATCGTCCACATCCATAATCCCCAGTCGCTCCAGCCGGAAATCGCATAGGTTTTCTTCCCGTCCGCCGTCTCCGGCTCCGCATCCTGCATTGCCTTCAGCGTATTCAGATAATCGTCAATCGACTTGATTTCGGGAGAACCAATCTGCTTATATAAATCATAACGGGTATACAGCGCAAGGTTGGCGCCTGAACGGTCCACTACCTTTTTGTCGGTAACCTTATTGATTTGTACCGGAAGATAGTAAAGCTGTCCGTCGTTGCTTAAGAACTCTTTCGAGTACTCGATTGCGTCTGCAAATCTTTCCTTCAGATTGGGCGCATGCTCCTCAATCAGCTCATCCAGGGGAATAAGCTGTCCGCTCTCTAAAAGCGCGTTTGCATCCACACCCAAATCTCCGTAGTTGCTGTTCACAATACCGGGAAGGTCTCCTCCGGCCAAAAGCACCTTGAATTTCTGTGCGTCGCCGTTTACCACGTTCAGGCGCACGCCTGTCCTCTCGGCAATCGCGTCTGCAATTGTGGTGTTCTGAGGGCCCGTTTCAAGGGAATCCTTACACCAGAACGTAATCTCCGTCTCCCCTTCGCTTTCGCCGCCCTCTGCAGCCTCTCCCTGTGTGTCCTGCGCTTCCTGATTTTTCGGAGCCGCGTTATCCGCGCCGCCGTCGCTTTTTGCAGCTTCATTCCCGGAGCTTCCGCATCCTGCCAGCATAGATACCGCCATAGCAGAGCTTAAAAGTAACGCTGTGATTTTTTTCATTCTTGCTTTCATACATCTCACCCTTTCTATTGTTATCCTTTTACCGCTCCCATCATAATCCCTTTCACAAAATGCTTCTGTAAAAACGGATATACGCACATGATGGGAACTGTTGCTATTACCGTAATGCACATCTTGATAGCCATTGGCGTGACCTTCACCGCATTGGCCGTATCCGCCATTGTCTGAGAGGTCACATTGGCCACGTTCTGCGCCTGGTTGATATAGTTATACAAAATCATCTGCATCGTCTGCAGATTCTCGTCATTGACAAGAAAATAGTTATCCGTCCAGTTGTTCCACTGAGCCACCGCCGCATAGATGGCAATGGTCGCCACAATAGGCTTGCACAGCGGAAAGATAATAGAGAAGAAAATCCGAAAATATCCCGCCCCGTCAATCCTTGCCGATTCCTCCATGGAAGCCGGAAGGGATTCCATATAGGTCTTAATCAGAATCATGTAGTATGCCGACACCGCGCCGGGTACGATATAAAGCAGGAAATTATCCTTAAGTCCGTAGGCGCGCATAGTCAGATACCAGGGAATCAGTCCCGCGTTAATATACATTGTGATAACAAAAAAGCGATATACCACCTGCCTTGCAAACATTTCCTGCTTGGTCATCAGATAGGCAAGAAAGGAAGTACATACCACCGTGATACCGGCGCCAAGCACCGTCCGCATTACCGATACCCCGAAAGCTCCCACAATATTATTCAGCGAAAAAATCGTCCTGTAGGTCTGCAGCGAAAATCCCTTGGGGAGCAGAATCGCCCGGGAAGCCAGCTCAGGATTACTAATCGAGTAGATTACCACATAGTAGAAAGGATAAATGCTGACAATGGTAATCAGAATATACACAAAATAATTCACGATATCAAAAAATGTAAATTTCTGTTTCATTTTCTCCTCCTTCCTACACAATCGATTCGCCTCTGAGCTTCTTTGACAGTTTATTTGCCCCGAACAGCATCGCCACACTGAAAATAGTCTTCAGCATTCCAAGTACCGTGGAATAGGAATAGTCATTAATCAGAATACCTACTTTGTACACATAATAATCAAGCACCTCAATGCGGTCCGCAACCAGCGGATTAAAAAATACAAAGTACTGGTCAAACCCGTTGTTTAACAGATTACTGATGCTGAGCAGAAGCAGTACAAAGAATGTGGGATATAAGCCGGGTATTGTAATATTTTTAATCAACTGGAAACGGCTGGCTCCGTCCACCTTCGCCGCCTCATAAAGCTCCGCGTCGATTCCCGCAATAGCGGCGATATAAATGATTCCGTTCCATCCCATGGACTTCCATATACCCAGAAACCACTGCAGCCACCACGTCGCTTTATTTGACCCGAGCACATTGACGTAGGAATCCGACGCCCCCAAAAGCTTTAAAACGTTAGCCACCAGACCATCGTTTGAAAAAATGGCAAAGCTTAAGGAAAAGACGATAATCCAACTGATGAAATAAGGCAGAGTTGTGGTGGTCTGCACGAATTTTTTGAAGGCGGGCCTTCGTATCTCGTTCAAAAAGATGGCAAAAAACATGGGAACAGGCGCCGCCAAAAGCCCCAGACCGCTCATCACCAGCGTATTGCGAAGCACTCTGGATAAATCCCTCCAGTCAGTGAAGATTTTCATAAAATTCTTCATCCCCACAAATTCCATCTCGCCAAGCTTAAATCCGGGCTTATAGTCAAAAAGTCCGTAGACCCAGCCGAAAATCGGCACATAAGCAAAAGCAAAAATAAATATCATAAAAGGCAGGGCCATCAGAAACAATCTGTATTTCGGTTTGATATTTCCAGCCCTTCGTTTTTCCAAATTCATTCCTCCTTTCCTGACAGGTAATACGTTCCGGATTCGTATAATTTATCTTATATGTATATTATATTGGGAAAAAAGGCCTTCTCAATGGAGGAATCTATCATTTTACGGAAGATTCGGGGAGATTATGAAAGCATTCTGTAGAAATTTTGAAATGCAGAAGAAAAAATTAGGAAAATTTTACGATTTTTCAAAAAAAGATACCGCCTCGCCGGCGGTATTCTTTCAGCTCTGTTTCTCTGTCACACGGGCAAGCTCCCCTCGTCCCCTGTCATAAGACCTGCTCACCTCATCAAACAATCCCTCATAAAACCTGACCGCCGTCTGCTGCCGCTCCCGGGCAAGCCCGCCGCCCCTTTCTGTATAAAAATTGGCGTAAATATTTTCCAGCTTATACTTGTATTCCTGAAAAAAAGACGGAGCCAAATCATCTTCTCCCCCTGAAACTCTTCCGTCCGGCGTCACTGTATAGAGAGGCTCGCCCACAATCCCCTTATACATCAGCGTCCTTGCAATACCAAGGGCTCCCGACGCATCCAGCTTGTCCGCGTCGAACAGGATTTTTGCTTCAATACTTTGCGGCGGATTTCCCTTCCTGTACCTGTGGGTGCAAATACACTGTTTCACCTGCTCCGCAAAAGCCTTGTCAAATCCTTTCTCTGTCAGAAAGCGGTACGCCATCTCCCCGCCCACCGCTGCATGGCACACGGAAGGATTTTTATACTGCTCTCCCCGTCCGATATCGTGCAAAAGGCATGCGGCAATCAGGATATCGTAATTTACTGACGTATCCGGCGTCTGCCCTTCCTCTCCGTTCTTCCGTCCTTGCGCCTGCTCTCCCCCGCCGGTCTTCTGCCCTTGCGCCTGTTCCTCTTGCCCGCTTCCGGCTTCGGTAACTGCGCGGGCAATTTCCAGCGCATTATACAAAACTCTGTAAATATGCTCCTTATCATGGGCACTGTCTTTCATGCAGGAAAGCATATAGTCTTCTATCAGGGAGTATGTTCTTTTATCCATAGCTTTCGTTTTCCTTTCTCTGCTCTACGCTTTCGCAGCAAATGATTGAATTATCCGTTTAAATTTTCTATAATAATATCATACTTTTCTCCGCTTGCAGAGCGGAATTTGTAACACCTGAAAAAATAATACGAAAACACACAGACAGGAGCACACTATGAAATACGCATTTACAAACGGAAACATCCTAACCGGAAATCTCGATGAAAACGGCCATATGACTGTCCTGGCAAATCATACTTTGATAACGGGAGACGACAGAATCCTGTCCGTTCAGCCGGAAAGTTCGGAAATACCGTCGGACTGCCGGATAATCGATTTGAACGGAAAATACCTTCTTCCGGGTCTCATCAATCTGCACGCCCACCTTGCCTCCTCCGGCAAGCCCCCGAAGGAAAACGCTAAACCGGTGGACTATAAGAAATTATTTGAAACCTTAAGCAAGTATAAATTTGTATTGAAGATACTGACAAAAATGCAGGCGAATCTTGCCAGAACACAGCTTTACAGCGGCGTGACCACCCTCCGCACCGTAGGAGGAATCATGGATTTGGACAGCCAAATCCGCGACAAAATCCACGCCGGTAAGCTGGAAGGGCCTGACCTTTTCGTGGCTAATACTGCTGTCTCCGTTCCCGAAGGCCATTTTGCCGGCTCTCTTGCCACCGAGGCCAAAAGCCCTGACGAAGCGGCCCGTGATGTGGATAAAATTGCCGGGACGAACCCGGACCTCATCAAACTGATGATTACCGGCGGGGTCATGGACGCATCCGCCGAAGGAGAACCCGGCGTTCTTCGGATGCAGCCGGACATCATAAACGCCGCATGTAAGCGGGCCCATGAGCTTGGTTATCCGGTTGCCGCACATGTGGAAAGCCCGGAAGGCGTGCGGGAAGCCCTGAAAAACGGCGTGGACACCATCGAACACGGCGCCCGGCCTGACGATGAGATGATACGGCTTTTCAGGGAAAAAAATGCCGCGCTCATCTGCACCCTTTCCCCCGCCCTGCCTTACGCCATATTTGATTTGTCCGTCAGCCACTGTGGAGAAATCGGAAAAAAGAATGGAAATATTGTTTTTCAGGGGATTATTGACTGTGCCAGAGCCTGCCTTGAAAACCACATTCCCGTCGGCCTTGGAACCGATTCGGGATGCCCTTTCATCACTCATTACGATATGTGGCGGGAGCTGGTTTATTTTACCAGATACTGCAAGGTGTCGCCGGATTTTGCGATTTACACCGCCACCCGCAAAAATGCAGAAATTCTTGGTATATCGGATAAAACGGGAACAATTGAAAAAGGGAAGACGGCCGATTTTATTGTGGCGGATGAAAATCCTTTACAAAACCTCAAAACGCTTCGGAACCTGCGGTATGTTGTGGCGAAAGGGAAAGTGATAGAGAATCCGCGGGTGAAGAAAAATGCGGTGTGCGAGAGGGAATTGGATAAGTATCTGTGAGAGTGTAAAATAAAGTGTGTAAGTTACCGGTAACAAAACTTACGCACTTTATTTTTTATATAAGGTGCGATATTCTA
>CAJTMW010000024.1 GCA_910577275.1 uncultured Lachnospiraceae bacterium | reverse complement strand
GAGGGCATCTCCATCCTGGAGAATGCCGCCCGGACAGGGTTGCCCATTCCGGGAAAACTGAAAGCGGTATTGGAGCAGTTACGGGAGGAAAAAGAGAACGAATAAATTTATGTGACGGGCATCGGTGTAAAAACTGGTGCCTTTTTTCATGTGCAGAAAGAGAGGGAAATGGGATGAATCTGATACAGAATTACCTTACGCAGTCCGGCTGTTATAAGTCCGGGAAACACATCACCGTGAAAGGTCTTATGATCCACTCGGTGGGATGCCCGCAGCCAAAGGCGGATGTGTTCATGAAGAACTGGAACAGGGCGGACGCCAATGCCTGCGTCCACGCCATTGTAGAGCCGGGCGGGGATGTGTACCAACTGCTTCCGTGGGATTTCCGTGGGTGGCATAACGGAGGCAGCGCAAACAATACCTACATTGGCGTGGAAATGACGGAGCCTTCCACCATCCGATATACGGGCGGCGCTTCGTGGGTGGAAACCGGGGACGGGGAGAACACGAAAGCCCATGTGTTTGCCACCTATAAATATGCGGTGGAATTGTTTGCATATCTCTGTCAGCAGTTCCATTTGGACCCTATGGCGGACGGTGTGGTGATTTCCCATTCCGAGGGATGCAGACGGGGCATTGCCAGCAACCACGGGGACGTGGAGCATTTATGGTCAAAGTTTGGATTGTCAATGCAGCAGTTCCGAAAAGACATCGTGGCGGCTATGGAGGAAGATACAGCGGAGGTTTCCCTTACCGCCATTATGGGGAAAGCGGCGGCAACTGCGGAGCAGATGGCATCCTATCTGAAAAAGAAGAACCCGTCCGTGGCGCAGTCTGTTCTGGATATGCTCCCGCTGTACCTTTCGGAAGGAGAGGCGGAGGGCGTGAGGGGTGATATTGCCTTTGCACAGTCCTGTCTGGAAACGGGGAATTTCACTTTCTCCGGCTCTACGGTTAAATTAAAGCAGAACAATTTCTGCGGTCTTGGCGTGACGCAGAGGGGCAAAACAGGGCTGTCCTTTGAAACGCCACAGCTTGGCATCCGTGTGCAGATACAGCATCTCAAAGCCTATGCCTCCACGGATAGGCTTGTAAACGAAAGAATTGATCCCCGTTTCCGCTATGTGAAACGGGGCTGCGCTCCCTATGCGGAGTGGCTCGGCCAGAAAGAGAACCCGCAGGGGAAGGGCTGGGCGGCAGGAGCGAAGTATGGGGAGAAGATACTCTCCATCCTGAAAGCCATCATCAGCGAAGGGAAAGTGCAGTTCATGGAGAGCCTTACCCTTTCCGCCCCTTATATGGTGCGCGTATCCATTCCCGATTTGAATATCCGCCGTGGCCCCGGAACGGATTTTCCCAAGACGGGGAAGTTCACGGGTGCAGGTATTTTCACCGTGGTCGAGGAACAGGACGGCTGGGGGCTGCTCAAAGCCTATGCGGAAAAGCGGGACGGGTGGATTTCGCTTGCGTTCACCACAAGGATATAGATGGAAAGGAAGGGGAATTTTATGCAGGAAATAAAAACTGAAAATGTAACGGTGCCGGTCAGTGAGAAATATATGCTGACGATTAGGGAGGCATCGGTCTATTTCAATATCGGGATCAAAAAGATGAGACGTCTGGCAGAGGATAACGCCGGACGTTTCGCAGTTTTCAGCGGGAACAGGTACCTCATCATCCGCACGAAATTTGAGAAGTTCGTGGAGGAATGTTCTGCGATATAAATCCCTTTCAATTGCCGTAAGTAGTTGACTTTTGCGGGCTTTAGAGTGATAGATGTCATGACCGGGAAACCCGGCAGAGAGAAAGGAGGAAAGCCAGAATGAAGAAACCATCACCGGAACTAAAAGACGTCCTGAACCCGGAGGAAGCCGTACAATATTTCGGGTTCAGCCGGAGAAAATTTTTCGGGATGCTCAGGAAAGGAAAATTTCAAAAGTACACTGCTTTATACGGCAGGCGCAGGCTGATCCTGCGCAGGGAGTTTGAAAAATATCTGGAGGAAAACCCGGAGGTAAAGGAGGGGCTGTTAAATGGCGGGAAAAGCAAAGTCACGGCGTGACTCCAAGCACCGCGTCCTGCGCAGGGGAGAATCCATCCGCGCGGACGGGAAATACCAGTTCAAGTACCATGTAAACGGCAAGCCGCATTTCGTGTATAGCTGGCGGCTGGAGCCCACAGACACCCTCCCGGTGGGGAAGAAGCCCTGTTTATCACTGCGGGAGCTTGAGAAGCAGATCGGGTATGACCTTGATTCCCTGTCAGACCCTTTGGGGAAGAACATCACGGTCGGGGAGCTGGTGGAACGCTACCTTGCAACGAAGACGGCGGCCAAGCCGAACACACTCACGAATTATAAGTTTGTACAGAACCTCCTCAGAGGCGAGACTTTTAACGACAAAAAGATATCGCAGATCAAGACATCGGACGCAAAGCTGTTCCTGATCAAGCTCCAGCAGGACGGGAGGCATTACAGCACCGTCAAGACCGTGCGAGGCGTCCTGCGCCCAGCTTTCCAGATGGCGGTTGATGATGACGTGCTGATGAAGAACCCCTTCGGATTTGAGCTTGCCGGGGTGGTGGTCAATGACAGCGTGACGAGGGAAGCCATCACAAAAGACCAGATGCGGAAGTTCTTAAAATTTGTCCATGACGACAATGTCTACTGCAAGTATTACGAAGTGGTCTATATCCTTTTCCACACGGGGATGCGCATTTCTGAATTCTGCGGGCTGACCCTCCGGGATATCGACCTGGAAAACAAGGTCATCAACATCGACCACCAGCTCCAGCGGACTTCGGCAATGAAACTGGTCATTGAATCCACCAAGACGAATGCCGGGACAAGGAAGCTGCCCATGACGGAGGACGTGGCGCAGTGCTTCCGGGCGATCATCGAGGACAGGGAGGAACCGGAGTACGAGAGGGTGGTGGAAGGATATGCCGGATTCCTTTTCACGGACAAGAACGGCTACCCGGAAGTAGCGATGCATTGGGAACACCGATTCAACCACATGGTTAAGCGATACAACGATATCTACCGGGTACAGATGCCGAACATCACGCCCCACGTCTGCCGCCATACCTACTGCAGCAATATGGCGAAGTCGGGCATGAACCCCAAGACGCTCCAGTACCTGATGGGGCATAGCGATATCGGGGTGACGTTAAATACCTACACGCACCTTGGCTTGGAAGATGCCACGGATGAGCTGCGCCGGATGGAGGACTTGGAGAACGCCAGAAAGGAACTGGAAAAGAACAAGGAGGAGAAGCCAGTTTCACAGAAAATGTTCCGGGCGATCTGAATGAGGAGAGTTTTCGCGCCCTGCTTCGGCAGGGCATTTTTTTATTGAACTATTAAAGAGATATATTGTGTATATCGGCTAGACGCTTTATAATGAATATTTAGGAAGATTTGTGAAAACTCATGAAAGATGTGAAAGGATATTTTATGCCAAAGTTAATTGATATACCTGAAGAAACGGATATGATTGGCGTTCGTAAAAAAGTGAATGACTTACTTTCAAAAGCGAGAAAAAGTGCAAAACCAGATAAATGCATTTTATGTGGAAAGTCTCAAACAAGTTTTTGTAATTCACATTCGGTTCCGCAATTATCACTTAAAAATATTGCCGAGAATGGAAAAGTGTTACATGCGTCAGTGTTGATGGGAATAGATGTTATAGATATTGAAAAAGGGGTTAATAACTCAGGTACATTTCATTTTATATGCAATGAATGTGATGGAACGTTTTTTCAAGATTATGAGAACGAGCAGAATTTAAAAGCAATGCCCACTGATAAAATGCTTGCAGAAATTGCAGTAAAGAATATACTATTGCAATTAAGTAAACGAGGACAGGAAAAAGAACTGTATCGTGAATTGCAAGAAGAATTTCATGCTTATACTAATTTAGAGGATTTGGAAGAGATTAAAGAATTAGATGTAAAAGATTATACAGAAGAACTACAGTTTCATAAGGACATTGCTGATAAAAATATTGCGGGCGGATATCAGATATTATATTGGTCTGTGTTACCCTATAAAGTTCCCATTGCAATTCAGAGTGCCATTGCTTTGGCGAAAGATTTAGAGGGGAATGAAGTCAATGATGTTTTTGATATGTCAGACACGGTGAGAATGCAGTTTTTGCATTTGGTGATTTTGCCTTTGAAAGAAGAAAGCGTCATTTTAGCATTTTGCCATAAAAGAGATAAATTATATAGAAAATTAAGGCACCAACTAAATAGTTCATCAAAACAGAAAGTTCTCCAGTTTTTGAATTATATTGTATTTGCATATGCAGAGAATTATTTTATTTCCAAAACGATTCAGATGGATATAGAGTCGAATGAAAAGTTGATACAACTTGCTCAGGAAAATACGGGTTATCCAAATCTAGGTTTTTTAGGACCGGATAACTTTTTTGGAATGAAATACCAACCTATACAAATGGACGAAATACCAAACTTTTTAGATAAGGATTGGGCGGTGGAGTGAAGAATTAGAACAAGGTATGAAAATTAAAAATATTATTACAATATCAAAGTCACTACTACATTGTTTTACAACACAGGCTCGTGTTAAAATACCACAGTAGTAAAAACCTCCAATTCCTACTACGTTTTTACTACGATTGACGGAATCAATATGCCCCGTTTTGCCCCGTTTTGCCATTTTCGTTACATTTTTAACAATCTCTACAGAAAAAGCAAACCCCGCAAATCGCGCCAAAACACGGCAAATCGAGGCATTTTAGGAAGGAGAAATAACATGATTTCGATACTTTTTGTCTGCCATGGCAACATCTGCCGTTCCCCCATGGCCGAGTTCCTTTTAAAAGACATGGTTCAAAAACTCGGCGTCGCCCGCAATTTCCACATAGCCTCCGCCGCCACCAGCACGGAGGAAATCGGCAACCCGGTGCATTACGGCACGAGAAACAAGCTGGCGGCATACGGCATCAGCGTGGCGGGCAAAACCGCGGTTCAGATGAAAAAGCAGGATTACAAGGCTTATGATTACCTGATAGGTATGGACGACGCCAATATCAGGAATATGCGTCGGATTGCAGGAGGGGATGCGGAGGGGAAGATTTATAAGCTTCTGGAATTTGCGGGCAGCAGGCGGGACATTGCGGACCCCTGGTATACCGGGAATTTTGACGAGACCTATGACGATATTGTGGAGGGGTGCGAGGCGCTGCTAAAGCATATTAAGGAACATTTGCAATGAAAGAAATCACAAAAGACATGACGGTGGGCAAGCCGGGAAAGCTGATTTTTGACTTTGCGCTGTCGCTGATGCTGGGAAATGTTTTTCAGCAGTTGTATACTTTCGCGGACACGGTGATTGTGGGAAGATACCTGGGGGTAAACGCGCTGGCGGCCCTGGGGGCGACGGAACGGCTGATTTATATGATGTTCGGCTGTATTCAGGGGATTACGCAGGGGTTTTCCATCGGAATTTCCCAGAAATTCGGCAGCCGGGAATATGGGGATATGAGAAGCCGGATTGCCTGTTCCTGTTATCTGAGCTTCTTTGCGGCGTTATTTTTAACGTTGACAGGTCTGCTCTTATGTTATCCGGTGCTTCGGATTCTCAACACGCCGGGGGACATTATCTTTTTATCGGAGGAATATCTTCGAATCCTTTATCTGGGCGTTCCCGTTTCTGTGCTTTACAATCTTATGGCGGCGGTTTTGCGGGCGGTGGGGGATGGAAGGACGCCGCTGAAGGCGGTGACGATTGCATCGCTTGTAAATATTGGGCTGGATATTCTTTTCGTGGTGGTTTTCAAATCAGGAATCGGAGGGGCGGCGCTGGCCACAGTGCTTGCACAGTTGCTTTCCGCGTTATATTGTCTTTTGGTGATGGCAAGGGTGGAGGTTATCCGGCTGCACCGGGCGGATTTTCAGAGGAGGGCCGGACAGGCAAGGACGCTTCTTGCGCTGGGAATGCCAATGGGATTTCAGAACATTATCACGGGGCTTGGGGGCGTGCTTGTGCAGAGGGTGATTAACGGCTTTGGGGTAACGTTTCTTGTGGGCTTTACGGCGGCAAGAAAGCTGTACGGTCTGCTGGAAACTGCCGCCACGTCCTATGGCTATGCGGCGGCGGCTTACACCGGGCAGAACATGGGCGCCGGGCTTACCGGCAGAATCAGGAGGGGCCTAAGGGAAGCCGGGATTTTAGGGTGCATTACCGCATACGGAATGTCTTTTGTCATGGTGGTTTTTGGAAAGGCGATTCTGGGAAGCTTTGTCACCGGCGGCGTAGCTGCTGCAGGCGGCGCTATTGTGGTGGGGTACCATTTTCTGCTGATACTGGCAGTCTTTTTCCCGCTCCTTTATTTCCTGTACATCATAAGGTCCTGCGTACAGGGGATGGGCGACACTTTCTGGCCGGTGGTTTCCAGTATGGCGCAGCTTGTGATGCGGGTGGTCTGCGCGGTGTGGCTGACCCGGATTATCGGGGAGAGCGGCGTGTTCTGGGGAGAAATATTTGCCTGGATTGGGGCGATTTTTATATTGGCGGTCACTTATCGAAGGTTAATAAAAAGGTATACATAATTTCAACAGAACGCAGCGGCCCGGGGTATCAAAAGAAAAATGGAGAAAAATATGGAAAAACAAAGATGCGGCTGGTGCTGTGACAACGGTATCAACCAGAAGTACCATGATGAGGAATGGGGCGTGCCTGTGCATGACGACAGGAAGCAGTTTGAGTTTCTGATGATGGAGGTCATGCAGTGCGGTCTTAGCTGGTCGTTAATGCTTAAGAAAAGAGAAATTTTCAGAAAATGCTTTGATAATTTTGAATTTGAAAAGGTGGCGTTGTATAATGAAGAAAAGGTTCTTTCGATTTTGGAGGAGCCGGGAATGATACGCTCGCGCCGGAAAATTGAGGCTGTCATTCAAAATGCCCGGCAGTTTCTGAAAATCAGAGAGGAGTTTGGCTCTTTTGATAAGTATCTGTGGGCTTTCTCCGGCAATAAGACGATATTGTATAAAGGACATAAAGAAGGAAAGCTGCCGGCAAAGAACCGGCTGTCAGACACGGTGAGCCAGGATTTGAAAAAGCGCGGCTTCAAATATCTGGGTTCCATTACGGTGTACTCCCATCTGCAGGCCTGCGGCATCATCAACGACCACGTGGAGGGCTGTTTTATGTACAGGCCGCTGGCGGAGGGGTATCCGGTGGCATACAGGGAGCCGGAGGACGAGGCTTAAGTCTGGTATTGATATTGAAAGAGCGGCGCGGAGGGCGGAGTAAAGGAACAGTATGGAACGGGAAGTTGATTTAAAGGAAATCTCTGACGGAAGGCTCTACGGGATAAACGACATGGTAAAGGCGGGCTGCAACGACTGCGCGGGCTGCTCTCTGTGCTGTGAGGGGATGGGAAATTCCATTATTTTAGACCCTTATGATATCTTTATTCTGGAAAAGGGGTGCGGACTTTCTTTCGAGGAGCTGCTTGCGGAAAGGCTGGAGCTGAATGTGGTGGACTATATTATCCAGCCCAACCTGAAAATGCAGGGGCAAGGCGAGCGGTGCGGCTTTTTAAACGAAAAGGGCAGGTGCAGTATTCATCCATACCGCCCGGGCTTTTGCCGGATGTTTCCTCTTGGACGAATCTATGAGGATGGGGGCTTTCGCTATTTTTTACAGGTTCACGAATGTCCTTTTCCGGGCAAGACGAAGGTGAAGCTGAAAAAGTGGCTGGGCATACCGGAGATTGGCAGGTACGAAAAATATGTCTGCGACTGGCATTTTTTCTTAAAGGACATGCAGAAAATTATCCGGGAAACGGAGAACGAAGAAATAACGCGGAATTTGAATCTGTATCTGCTGAATCAGTTTTATGTACAGACCTATGAGACTTCGAGGGCTGATGGAAAAGAGGCTGATTTTTACGGGCAGTTTTACAGGCGGCTCGAGGAGGCAAAAAAAAGAGCGGCTTTGTATGCGTAAGGGCAAATGCTCTTTTGTGCGCTTTTAAGGCTGATGCGGGGGCTGGCAAGACGGACGGATAGTGGCGGCGAAAAGGAAATATAAAGGAATGAAGAATATGGAAAATCTTGAATCATCAAAATTATTTCAACTGATAACGGAAGAGGAGACTCAGAGGATTTTAAAATGTTCCAAGGCAAGAATGAGGCAGCATCCGGCGGGAACCTATATTTTCGAGCAGGGAGGCGTTCCCACCAGACTGTTTTTACTGCTTGCGGGGCAGGTTCAAATCTGTAAGGATTTTACTTCAGGCAAAAGGGATGTGCTTTATCTGGTGGAGCCGGGCAATGTGTTCGGGGAAATTTTTCTGTTTGGGGACAGGAAAAAGTACTGGTATGACGCCGTGGCGGTCACGGACGTAAGCGTGCTGGAGATGCCGTGGGACTTTTTCTATCATTTCTGCTCCAACGCCTGCGACCATCACAAGCAGCTTACCCAGAATATGCTGGAAATTTTATCCGAGGATAATTTTAAGATTACCAGAAAGCTTCATATTATCAGCACATCTTCCTTAAGGGAGCGGATTGCTATCTGGCTGATTGATTCCATGAATGAAAATTCCGTGGTGGAGCTTCGCATGAACAGAGAGCAGCTGGCGGATTTTCTGGGGGTTGCAAGGCCGTCCTTATCGAGGGAGCTGATGCGCATGCAGAAAGACGGGCTGATTGAGGTGAGCCGCAAAACGATTCGGATATGCGACAGGGACGCGGTGGAGATGCTGTACGGGTAAATTGACGCCGCCAGAATGTATCGGCAGGCAGATATCCAAAAGCTGGCGCAGCGCAGGCGAATGTTTTTCAAAAAATACACAAAAATTTTTAAATTGTAACTACAGTTACAGAAAAATCATTTTAAACATCATATTATATACTCACAGAAACGAAAAACAGTTGTAAAACAATAAATTGTATTGTGGGAAAGGAGTTAATAATTATGGCAAATGTAGCACAGGTTGATAATCTGGTAAATCTTTTGGACGGATATGCAGAAAAAGGAGGACATCATCTGAACGTTAACGTATTAAACAGAGATATGCTCCTGGACGCGCAGAAGCATCCCGAGAACTATCCGCAGCTTACTATCCGCGTTTCCGGCTACGCTGTAAACTTCATCAAGCTGACACCGGAGCAGCAGGCAGACGTTATTTCCAGAACATTCCATGAGTCGGTATAAAATCGATGATGGCATAAAAAAGAGAGCAGTTACCGAAAGGCAACTGCTCTCTTTTTCGTACAATAAGCTGGCTCGCAAAGAATGATTCCTTATGTTCGCCGCCTGAATTTTTATTTCTTATCCGCTGATTTTTTCCCAATCATGGTGAAGCAGATAATTGCGGCTACTATGTAAAGTGCAAGGGTCACGTAAAGCACTGTCTGGTAGCCCACCGGGTTTACCTTGATGATTTCCGTCGTCCCGTCAGCCAGGGCATGTTCCAGGTCAACCTCAGAGCCGAACTTGTTAACAATAAAGGTTGCCATCTGGTTTCCGGTAAGACCGGCAAAGGCCCATGCGGAAAGGGTGATGCCGTGGATGGCGCTGATGTTCTTCATTCCGTAGTGGTCGGAAAGGAGGGTGGGAACGTTGCTGAACCCGCCGCCGTAACCGGCGTTTACCACAAAGAGCAGAAGCAGTACGGTTATCATCAGAATCGTGTTTGCGCCCATGTTGGTGATTCCTCTTGTGAGAACCACAAGCCCTGTGGCTGCAATGGACAGGATAAAGATAATTTTGTAAATGGTGTTTCTGTCCTTAAAGGTGTCCGCCCATGCGGAAAAGCCGAGACGTCCTCCGGCGTTGAATACTGCGGTGACAGAGGAAAGCACACCTACCGAGCTGGCAAGGCCGATACATTTCACAATCATTTTTTCCTGGGAAATCAGGGCAAGACCGCAGGTGATGTTTAAGTAGAACATAATCCAGATACCAATAAAGGTAACGGGCTTTGCCTTGATTACGTCGATGGCGCTGGCGCCCTTTTCGGAGGATGCAGGTTCATGCCATCCCGCAGGCTTTGCAAGAAGGACATGGCCGATGAACATCATAACGAAGTACACAACCGCCAGAATCAGGAACATTTTGTAAATTCCGCCTTCCCCAAGGGAATTTAAAAGGGACTGCATAATCGGGCTTGCGATTGCCTTCGCCGCTCCGAAACCGGCTACGGCAAGACCTGTGGCTAGGCCCTTGCGGTCTTCAAACCAGAGCATGAGGGTCTTGACAGGGGAAAGATAACCGGTACCAAGACCGATACCCATGATAAATCCATAGCACACGTAAATACCGATAAGCGACAGCATGCTTCCGGGGTGGGAACCGCCGTACCAGATAAAGAATCCGGTTCCGGCCATACCGGCTGCAAAACAGATAGCCGCAATCAGAGAGGATTTATGGATATCCTTTTCAACAATATTTCCGAGGAAGGCGGCGGACATGCCAAGGAAAAATATGGCAAAGCTGAACGCCCATTCGGTAGCTCCTTTGGAAAAGCCGATGTAGTCGGCAATTTCCTGACTGAAAATTGACCAGCAATAAACAGTACCGATGCTGCAGTGAAGTAACAAAGCGGGTATCGCAGCCCTTACCCATTTGTTTTGTGGTAAGTTCTTCATGATGTAGCTCACTTTCTTTATTATTTTGTTATGTATAATTTATAAAAACTTTACCTTTTATTATACATTAGCAGTTGTATTTTTCAAGTAATTTCGGGAAAGAATTCATTGACAAATCGAAGGTTCTACATTAATATAATGAAGACCTGTATTTGGCAAAGACGAAGACGAGTAGTATGGGAGTTCGCTTACAGAGAGCCGGGAGGGTGGAAAGCCGGCAGTATGAGCCCATATGAAAAACAGCTTTATCAGCCATTGACAAAGGTAAATTGAGTGACTGCGCAGGCAGTAAATCAGGTGGCACCGCGGATTTATGAAATTCGTCCTGGATTGATTCTAAAAATCGATTCGGGATTTTTTTATGTGCGTGTATTGAGCCGGGCGGGAGTGTCTGTACTTACATCCGGCGAATGCCGCGCTGCGTGGGCAGGGGAAGAAATTCCACCGCCCGTTAATCCCGAACGACGAAACTCGCAGACAGAGCTTAGAACAGGAGGTTTGAGTAAATGTATCGTGATTGTACCTTAAACCAGATTTCCGAGAGTGATATCGGAAAGGAAATGCAGGTTGCGGGATGGGTGGAGAACATCCGCGACCACGGAGGAGTGTCCTTCATTGATTTGCGGGATATGTACGGCGTTCTGCAGGTGGTTATGCGCGACACTTCCTTATTAAAAGGAATCAGCCGGGAGGACTGTGTCAGCATCAGCGGGCCGGTTGAAAAACGTGACGAGGAAACCTATAACCCCAAGATTCCCACGGGAACCATCGAGCTTGAGGCTCACAGTGTGGAAATCCTTGGGAAGGTCAACTGCCAGCTTCCCTTTGAAGTGATGACTTCCAGAGAAACGCGGGAGGATTTGCGGCTGAAATACCGTTTCCTTGACCTTCGGAACCGTAAGGTGATGGATAACATGGTTTTCCGCTCTAAAGTGATTGCCTTTTTGCGGGAAAAAATGACGCAGATGGGATTTTTGGAGGTGCAGACCCCGATTCTGTGCGCGTCGTCGCCGGAAGGGGCGAGGGATTATATTGTACCTTCCAGGCATTACAAGGGAAAATTTTATGCGCTGCCCCAGGCGCCGCAGCAGTATAAGCAGCTTCTCATGGTGTCGGGGGTGGATAAATACTTTCAGATTGCGCCCTGCTTTCGGGACGAGGATGCAAGGGCGGACCGTTCTCCCGGGGAATTTTATCAGCTTGATTTCGAGATGAGTTTTGCAACCCAGGAGGATGTGTTTAAGGCGGGAGAGGAAGTGCTGACGGCGGCCTTTGAAAAATTTGCGCCGGAGGGCTTTCAGGTGACGAAGGCGCCCTATCCGGTAATCAGCTATGAGCGGGCCATGCTGGAATTCGGCACGGATAAGCCGGATTTGCGCAATCCCCTGCGTATTATAGATTTGTCGGAGTTTTTTGGCCGGTGCAGCTTTAAGCCTTTTCATAACAAGACGGTGAGAGCCATTAAGATTCACGGCCTTCAGTCCAGAGGCTTCCATGAAAAAATGCTGAAATTCGCCATGGAGATTGGAATGCCGGGACTTGGTTATCTCGAGGTAGTGGCGGCAGGAAGCGCAGATACAGAAATGGCAGCAAGCGCGGAGGCAAGTGGTGTGGCAGCCACGGAAGCAGCAAGTGCAGCCACGGAAGCAGCAAGCGCAGCCATGGGAGCGGCAGGAAGCGCAGACGGCCTCGTCTACAAAGGCCCCATTGACAAGTTCATTCCCGATGAGCTTAAGGCGGAGCTGAGGGCGCTTGCGGGACTTGAAAAGGATGACACGATTTTCTTTATTGCGGATAAAAAGGCGCGGGCGGCCAGCCTTGCGGGGCAGATACGAAACGAGCTGGGGGAGAAGCTTGGCATTTGCGAGAAGAATGCTTACCGCTTCTGCTTTGTGAATGATTTCCCTATGTTTGAGAAAAACGAGGAGACCGGGAAAATTGAATTTACCCACAATCCTTTTTCCATGCCTCAGGGCGGTCTGGAAGCCCTTAACACGAAGGACCCGCTGGAGGTCTTGGCTTTCCAGTACGACATTGTGTGCAACGGTGTGGAGCTGTCCTCAGGGGCGGTTCGAAACCACAGCCTTGAGATTATGGTGAAGGCTTTTGAGATTGCGGGGTATGACGAGGAGGTTCTTAAGCAGAAATTCGGCGCGCTTTACAACGCTTTCCAGTTTGGAGCGCCCCCCCATGCGGGAATGGCGCCCGGCGTGGACAGAATGATTATGCTTCTGCGTAACGAGGAAAATATCAGGGAAATCATACCCTTCCCCATGAGCGGAAACGCCCAGGACCTTATGTGCGGCGCGCCGAATGAGGTGACGGAGCAGCAGCTTCGGGAAGTGCATATTAAGATAAGGCAGTAAGAAGCTTTCGCGAATAAGGAAGAATTGTACAAAAAATATAAAAATATTTGTGAACTATTAAACCTCCGGATTTGTGTTCTTCGGTTGACATAAAGGAAATTTACTTTATAATTTAATCCAACGCGGACTAAAATTTAAGTAAAATTAGCCTGACGTCCGCTGAAAAACAAATTCGGAGGTTTTTAAAATGGCAATAAGATGTTATGAAAATGTATCTGAGGCTGTAAAAAAGCTTATCAAGATAGATACGAAAAAGACCAGCTATGTGATTGGCGCGGTGGACGAGGAGATGTTCCCTGGCCATATCTATTATGGGGCCCTCTTAAATGATTATCATCTCGCGCATATTCTGCGCACGCAGGAGCCCCCTTTCATCCCTTCATTGCATAACCGGGAGCGCGCCTCCTTTCTGGACAGCTTTCCCATGGAATATCCCGCTCACGGTCTGGGGGATTACCGGGAGGACTGCATCAGCATAGAGACAAAGGGCGGAAACACGGGCCTGTCCCTGCAGTTTGTCTCCTGCAAAATTTATGAAGGAAAGCCCGGTCTTTCGGGGCTTCCGGCATCCTTTGGCGGGAAGGATGAGTGCACCAGCGTGGAAATTCTGTGCAGGGATTCCCATACGGGGCTGGAAGCCGTCCTTTTGTATACGGCCTTTGAGGAGGCGGACGTCATCACCAGAAGCGTGCGCATTGTCAACGGGGGAGAGGAATCCCTGTATCTTACAAAGGTTTACAGCGCCTGTCTGGATATGGACAACGAGGATTTTGACGTGGTGTCCCTTCACGGCTCCTGGGCGAGGGAGCGTCAGATACAGACTGTGCCTGTAAGCCGCGGAAAGTTCTGCGTGGAATCCGTGCGGGGAGAATCCAGCCATCAGGACCACCCGTTTATCGCGCTTATGGAAAAGGGGACGGGAGATGAGCACGGAAAGATTTACGCCATGAATTTTGTGTATTCCGGGAATTTCAAGGCCACCGTTCAAAACGACCAGTTCTGCCAGCTTCGCATGACAATGGGAATCCACCCGGAGGATTTCAAGTGGAAATTAGAGCCGGGGCAGGAGTTTCAGGCGCCTGAGGTTGTGATGGTTTATTCCGGGGAAGGGACGGGGAACATGACCAGAACCTTCCACGATTTTTACCGGAAGCACTTAATCAGAAGCCCTTATAAAAATCAGAAGCGTCCCATTTTGATTAACAACTGGGAGGCCACTTACTTTGATTTTAACACGGAAAAGCTGCTGGACATTGCAAGGCAGGCGTCAGCCCTTGGCATTGAAATGCTTGTGATGGACGACGGATGGTTTGGAAACCGCTTTGACGATAACCGCGCTCTTGGCGACTGGAAGGTAAACGAGGAAAAGCTTCCCGGCGGTCTGAAATATCTGGTAGACGAGGTGAATAAGCTGGGAATGAAGTTCGGCATCTGGTTTGAGCCGGAGATGATTTCTCCCGATTCCGACTTATACAGGGCGCATCCCGACTGGGCCATTGCCATCCCGGGGAGGGCGGGGAGCCTTAGCCGGAACCAGTATGTCCTTGATTTGACGAGAAGGGATGTGCTTGACTATGTTTATGAGAGTGTTGCGGGCGTGCTCCGCAGCGCCAACGTGGAGTATGTGAAATGGGACATGAACAGGCAGCTTACGGATTTGGGCTCCGCGAATCTTCCGGCGGAGCGGATGGGCGAGCTGTTCCACCGGTACATGCTCGGGGTTTATGAGCTGCAGGAGCGGATGCTGCAGGAATTTCCGAAGCTTCTTCTGGAAAACTGCTCCGGCGGCGGCGCGCGGTTTGACGCGGGAATGCTTTATTACAGCCCTCAGATATGGTGCTCGGACGATACGGACGCCATAGAGCGGCTGAAAATCCAGGAGGGGACGGCGTTTGTTTATCCCTTATCCACCATGGGCGCCCATGTGTCGGACTGCCCGAACCATCTGCTGCACAGAACGGTTCCCTTTGAGACCAGAGGGCATGTGGCGCTGGCCGGCACCTTTGGATACGAGCTGGACGTGACAAAAATTTCTAGGGAGGAGCGGGAGATGATTCCGGCCCAGACTGCCATGTATCATAAATACAACAATCTGGTGCGGGAGGGCGATTACTACAGAATTGCTTCCTACAGCGAAAACCATTATTATGACTGTTACGGTGTGGTGAGCAAGGATAAGAAGGAGGCTTTGTATACCTTTGTGCAGGTGCTGAACAGACCTAACGTCCACAGCAGGAAAATATGCTTTAAGGGCCTTGCGCCTGATAAAAAGTACAGAATAGAAGGAGAGGACGGGATTTATACCGGGGATATTCTTATGAAGGCCGGATATCTGGTGCAGAATCTGCCGGGAGACTTTCAGAGCAGGCTGATTCATATGACGGAGGTTCTGTAATTTTCCGGGGCGGAGAGCCGGGCGGCGCGGGGGATGTTTGCATTTTGGCAGCAGGCTTATGTAGGAGGTAAAAATGGCAAAGTCAGTAAAGCTTGCGGATATTGCCGAAAAATTGAATGTAAGTACGGTTACGGTTTCGAAAGCCCTGTCCGGCAGGAAGGGCGTGAGCGAAGAATTGCGGGAAAAAATCAGGACGCTGGCCCGGGAGATGGGATACCGCCCGCCTTCGGCGGAGAGAGATTTAAGTGCCGGGAAAGGCTTTAACATAGGCGTTATCATCTCGGAAAGATATCTGGACGGTCAGGAATCCTTTTACTGGAAGATGTATCAGGAAGTGGTGACAAAGGCAATTTCCAGAGAATCCTTTACCATGCTTGAGATACTGACAAGGGAGAACGAACGGAAACTGGAGCTGCCGAAGCTTTTGCAGGAGAAACGGGCGGACGGCCTTATTATTATCGGCCTGTTAAAAGAGGACTATTTTGACAGGGTCCAAAAAGAGAGCAAAATCCCGCTGATATGTCTGGACTTTTGCGACAGAAAGCATGAATGCGACGCTGTAATTACGGACAATTATTACGGAATGTACAAGCTTGCCAATTATCTGTTTGATATGGGCCATGAAGACATCGGATTTGTGGGGACGCTTTTGTATACCGGCAGTATTACGGACAGATATTTCGGATATTGCAAGGCGCTGATTGAGCACGGACGGGAGGTAAGGCGGGACTGGGTGATTGACGACAGGAACATGGATACGGGGTGCAGGGATGTCGGATTTCAGTTCAGGTTTCCCGACGAAATGCCCACCGCATTTGTATGCAACTGCGATATGACGGCAGGCCTTTTGGTGGAGGCGCTTCGGGAAAAGGGATACCGTGTGCCGGAGGATATTTCCGTGGTGGGGTTTGACAATTACCTTTATTCCGGCATCTGCAGCCTTGGGATAACCACCTGCGAGGTGGATATAAAGGAAATGGCGCGCGAGGCAGTTACCCGGCTTACCCAAAGGCTGGCGGGAGAAAGCTGCAGGCGGGGCGTTACTATTGTGGAGGGACATATGGTATTAAAGGAAAGCGTCAGAAGGCGCGCGGAAAAAGAAACTGTCTAGATGGCAGGAAAGATAAATATTGCGGGACAAATCGGTTTTTGCCGGTTTGTCCCGTTTTTTCGTGATAATGCATAAAGATAGTGCATAATAGTGCATAAATAAAAATAGAATATTATTAAATATGACAAAAATTAAAAATATGCATTAAAATGCTTTAAAAATACTTAAATAAGTGTTAAAATTCAAAATAGTTAAATTAGAAAATGCACTTTGATAATGCAAAATGGTGCAAATAGAATGAGGAGGGAAAATGGTTGAAATTATTATTGAGAAGGGAGAGGATGCAAAATGGCAGCAATTTCAAAAGCTCCGGCTGCGGAAACCTTTGGTGAAAAGGTTGCAAGGACAGGGAGAGAGATAGTAAAAAAACGATGGTTGTTTTTCCTGCTGATTCCCGGAATTTTATTTTTCGCAATTTTCAAGTACATACCGATATTCGGACTTAAGATTGCTTTCCAGGACTACAATCAGTATGACCCGTCGAAGAGCACCTGGGTCGGATTCCAGCAGTTTGTTGATTTGTTTTCAAAACAATCCTTTGTGCCGGTGCTCCGCAATACCATTGTAATCAGTCTGCTGAAGCTGATACTGGGATTCCCGATTCCGGTTATTTTAGCGCTTATGATGAATGAAATGAGGAGCCTTAAGTTTAAGAAGGTGTCCCAGACGCTTCTTTATCTGCCGCATTTTATCTCATGGGTTATTTTGTCCGGTATCATTATGACGCTGCTTGACCCGGACAACGGCATGATTACAAACTTCCTGCAGATGATTACCGGGCAGCGAATCATGGTGCTGACAGACTCCAGATATTTCGTCCCGATGCTGATTATCACGGACATTTACAAGGGACTTGGCTGGGGGACAATTATTTACTTTGCGGCAATCAGCGGGATTGACCCGGTTCTGTATGAGGCGGCGTCCATCGACGGGGCGGGCAAATGGAAGCAGGCGCTTAACATCACGCTGCCGGCCATCATACCGACCATTATCATTCAGTTTATTTTAAGCTGCGGCAATATCTTAAACGCCGGATTTGACCAGATATTTATGCTGTACACCTCGCATGTATATGATGTGGCGGATATTATCGACACCTACGTTTACCGGATGGGTATTATCAACAACGACTACTCGTTCTCCACGGCGGCGGGCATGTTTAAATCGGTGGTGGCCTTTGTGCTGATTGTCATAGTCAACACCATAGCAAAGAAGACCAACAATGAAGGACTGTTTTAGGGAAAGGAGGAGAGCGACATGAAAAATTCGACAATCGCCGGTACGACAATAAAAAGAAGCCAGGGCGAGAAGGTTTTCACGGTATTTAATTACATTTTTTTCACAGTGCTGAGCATTATTATGCTGTATCCTTTCTGGCATGTTATCATGATGTCCTTCAGCTCGGTAGAGGCTACGGCAAAGGGAGGGGTGTTCCTCTGGCCGCAGGGCTTTAATCTGGATACCTACAGCAAAGTGTTTAAAGACCCCTCAATCTGGAGCGGATATTTTACAACCATTATGGTGACCATTGCAGGAACGGGGCTTGGCACACTGTTTACGGCGACCACGGCATACCCTCTTTCCAAGAAGGACCTTCCTCTGGGAAAGACAATGAACCTGCTGATTCTGTTTACCATGCTGTTTTCAGGCGGTATGATTCCCGGATATCTGCTGATAAAGAACATGTATCTGATAGACAACCGCTGGTCGCTGGTTCTTCCGGGGTTAATCAGCGCCTACAACGTGATTATTATGCGGAGCTTTTTCTCCACGATTCCCGAGAGTCTGGAGGAGTCGGCAAGGCTGGACGGGGCAAACGACGTGACGATTTTTGCAAAAATTATTCTGCCCCTGTCCAAGGCCAGCATCGCAACCATTGCATTGTTTACGGCGGTAGGCTACTGGAACGACTATTTTTCCAGCGTACTTTACATCAACACCAAGAGCCGCTGGGCGCTGCAGGCGGTTCTGCGGTACATGCTTACCAACACCAATCAGGCCATGCAGTCCGCGGGCGTTACGGTGGCGGCCTCGACAAACGTAACCGCGGCAACCATCAAGGCAGCTTCCGTAGTTGTTGCCACCGTGCCGATTCTGTGCGTATACCCGTTCGTGCAGAAATACTTTGTAAAAGGCGTGATGATTGGCGGCGTGAAGGGGTAATAAAATTTATCAAATTAAACAGCATCTGCCCGGACAATGCCCGGAACGATTTCAGGATGCAAAGCAGCCGGAAATTGTTCCAGACAAAGGGGGATTGGGAGGGCGGATGCGGAACTCATGTGGTAAGGAGGGACCCGCAAAGCGGGAGGATTCCTTATCGCCAGGCAGACACCGGCGGACTTTGGTCCGCATGGAGTGTGTCTGCTCAAAAAGAAAAGGAGGAATTGTATTATGAGAAAGAGAGTATTAGCTCTTATGCTTGCCGGAGCCATGCTTACCGGTATGCTCACAGGCTGCGGAGGAAAGGGAGGCGGCGCAGCCACAGCAAACGCTGAGAAGCCGGCGCTTGCCGAGGAACCCATCGACGTCCTGAATCAGGAGGAAACCATGAAGATGAGCGTGGTGTGCCTTCAGGGCTATACCCAGCCGGACAGCGAAACCGAGAAATGGCTGGAGGAACGCTATAATCTGGATATTGAAGTGCTTGCCCTTCCGGGCTGGTCGGACGCCACCTCCAAGATTTCCCTTTTAATGGGCGACGAGACACAAAGACCGGATATCATCTGGTGGTGGAACATGGAGGCTGACTATACGAAATGGGTGGACGCCGGGCTTTTGGTAAACGTTGCGCCTTATATGGAAAGATACACCAACATGGTGGATTACTACAATTCCATTGACCCCGGCGTTATGTTCTACGCCTCAGGCGAGGACGGAGCCTGCTACCGGATACCGGGAGACGTTGCGGAACCCGCCTGCGAGACCCTCTGGATAAGGAAAGACTGGCTGGACAATCTGAATCTTGAGATTCCCACAACGCTGGATGAACTGGAAGATTGCCTGTATGCTTTTACCAACGACGACCCGGACGGCAACGGTGTGGACGACACCTACGGCTGGAACGGAGACGGTTATGACTACCGTACCTTCTGGCCCTGGATTCAGGGCTGCGGAGACGGCAACGGACGTATGGATTTCCTTCGTATGGAAGACGGCTCTTATATTTACGGCCCTACCACTGACGACTGCAAAGAATGGCTTGGCCGGGTGGCAAAGCTTTATGCAGACGGCGTGCTTGACCCCAGTATCATAACCGATACCGACCGCGACGAGGAGATGGCAAACGGCGGGTTCGGCGCAACCTACAGCTGGGTAATCTGGAATAATCCGTCAACCGGAACCATGCAGTCCTTCTACTCATCCAACCCGGATGCGGAATGGATTCCCATTGACATGGTGGCGGGAGACAACGGCAATCCTCAGGACGACCCCGCGTCAGTCAGCGCATGGTGCTATTTCGGAATCACCAACGTGTGCTCCGACCCGGAGAGAGCTTATGCAATCTGGGACGATATGGCGTCGGAAGAAAATTATATCCGCAGACGGTTCGGTGTGGAGGGGAGAGACTACAAGGATAACGGCGACGGCACCTATGAAATTATCCATGACAAGGACGGTTCCGAGAATACGGAGATGGGGCTTGGAATCGGTTTGTTCCAGGATTTATTCTCAAGGAAGGACGCCTGCAACATTGCCAATACGGCGGAGACCACGGAGTTGTTCGAAAAGGTAAAGAACAGCAGCCGTGACGCTTACACAAAGACCATCGAGAAGAAAAACCCTGACGCCTATGTTGTAAACAATGATGTGGGGACCGATATCGGCGATGCAATGAAGGAATACACCTGGGGGGTTATCGGCGGCGGGAAGTCGCTGGACGACTGGGACGCTTATGTGGCAAATATTGAAAGTCTGGGCATTCAGAAGGTAGTTGACGAGCTTACCGAAATTCACGGAGCGCAGGTGGAGGCCTACGATACGTATATGGCGGAACATGGAGAGTAAGGGACAGAAAAAAGAATGAGGTAGCGGAAAAGGCTTTCACCGGCTTGGCGGCTGGCGGAAGCCTTTTTGTAAATTTTGACCGCCGTCTGACACTGTGAGCGCTGGGAAGCAAATGTATAAAATTTGTAAAAGGTATGGCAAGCTGAATGAGTATGAGCTATAATTAATTTTAGTGTAATTTCATGAACAACTATTGGAGAGACATAAAAATGAGATACCATAACGCTATGAATATTTTTATTGTGGGCGGCGGGGAAATCGGTACCTCCCTTGCGGTACAGCTTGCAAAGGACGGGTATAAGCTCACTTTGATTGACCGGGAAGGGAGTATTGTCGATAACATGGGAAATACCGCCGACGTCATCTGCTATCAGGGAAACGGCGCTTCCTATGCCACGTTAAAGGAATTAAATGCCAGCAATGCCGATATGTTTATTGCGGTTACCAATTCGGACGAGCTGAATATCTTAAGCTGTATGACCGCCCATATGATGGGGGCGAAGCATACCATTGCAAGGGTGAGGGATGTGGACTATGCCAGCCAGAACCGCTTTTATAAGGACAAACTGGGGCTTTCCATGACTATCAATCCCGAGCTTGCAACGGCGCTGGAGGTTTACAGGCTGCTTCGTTTCCCTTTGGCTACAAGAGTGGAGGTTTTTGCAGGGGGCAGGGCCGAGCTGGTGGAAATGTCAGTGAAGGAAGGCTCCCCTTTAAGTGAAAAAACATTGATAGAGATTAACCAGAGCATGGGAATCAATCTGCTGATATGCGCGGTGGTAAGGGACGGCGAGGCGTTCGTTCCCAAAGGCGACACGAGGCTCCATTCAGGGGATATCCTCTACCTGACCGGGGCGGCGGAGGAATTCCGCAAGTCCTTCAAGAAGCTAAAGCTGCCGGTGAAGCCCCTGCAGAACGTTATGATTTCGGGAGGCGGCAGGATTTCCAGTTACCTTGCAAATGTACTGATTAAGCAGGGCGCCACGGTCACGATTGTGGAGAAAAGTAAGGCTCTGGCGGAGGAGCTTTCAGGAAACATACCGAAAGCGGCGGTGATGTGCGACGATACCCTTGCCTACTTCGATTCCATGTCCGGCTCCGATATCGCCAATACGGACGCGTTTATCGCCCTTACGGAAAACGACGAGTATAATCTGGTGGCGGCAATGTATGCGGAGTCCCAGGGCGTTTCAAAGGTGGTGTCCCGCATCAGCGCAAAGTCAAGGCTTAAGGTGCTGCAGCCGGGAAGCCGGATTTGTACGGTGTGCCGGGAGGACGTTGCGGCGGACAGGATTCTGGGCTACAGCCGTTCTCTTTTGAATGCGGAGGATAATGACGCAGTGGAATCGCTCTACCGTCTGATGGATGGTAAAATCGAATTCATCGAGTTCAAGATAGATGAAAATGACAGGAATCTGAATATTCCGCTTAAGGACTTAAGGCTGAAAAGCGGGATACTGCTCGGCTGTATCATGAGAGGAAGCAAGACCATCATTCCCCGCGGCGACGATGTGCTGATGCCCGGCGATATGGCGCTGGTGGCGACTATAGGAAGACAGATTGTGCGTCTGGAAGACATTTTTCAAACATAAGGACTTTACGTCTGCAGGAATCTGAAAATTGATTCCCGCAGGTAACGGGCGGGCGGCGTCCGGCGGGCAGCCGGCAGCTGCTGCAGACTACAAATTTGAAAAAATGGCGGAAAGGCGTTAGGTCATGAACAAGAGAATTATTGTCAGTACGATTGGCAAAATTATACTTCTGGAGGTTTTGCTGATGATACCGGCGCTGCTGGTGTCGCTTATTTACGGGGACGGGGATACCATGGGATTTCTGATTACCATGGTTCCGGCGGGAATCGCCGGGGCGGCGTTTACGTCCGTAAAGCAGTCCGGCCAGAGAATGAGCAGCCGGGACGGCTACTTTATTGTAGCCTCGGCCTGGATTTTGATTTCCGTAATTGGCGCGCTGCCCCTTTATATCAACGGCGGCTTTGCCTCCTACTGGGACGCGCTGTTTGAGATTGTTTCGGGCTTTACCACCACGGGGGCGTCCATCCTGGCCGCGCCGGAGGAGCTGGGGCACGGCGTTTTGTTCTGGCGGAGCTTCACCCACTGGATAGGCGGCATGGGCGTGCTGGTGTTCCTCCTGATGGTGATGCCCATGGAAAATGATAATTCCATGCATCTGGTGCGGGCAGAGGTGCCCGGGCCCACCGCGGGAAAGCTGGTGCCGAGGATGCGCACCACTTCCATGATTCTGTACGGCATTTACGGAATCATGACGCTGATTCTAGTAGTGCTTTTGTGCCTGTTCGGCATGAAGCCCTTTGACAGCTTCTGTATTGCTTTCGGAACGGCCGGTACGGGAGGCTTTGCGGTATCCAGCGCCGGGATTGCGGGTTACAACAGTCTGGCAATCGAGGTGACGCTGGGAATTTTCATGCTCCTGTTCGGGGTGAATTTTACGGTGTATCATCTGATTATGCTGCGGAAAATAAAGGACGCCCTGTTTATGGAAGAGGTGAGGGCTTATTTTGCGATTGTGGCTGCCGCCACGGTCGCCATCACATGGAATATTTTAAGCTTTGCCGGAGGTCTTGGGAACGCGCTCAGACAGGCTTTTTTCCAGGTGACAAGCATCATTACCACCACGGGCTTTGCAACGGTGGATTTCGAGCTCTGGCCGGAGTTTTCCAAGCATATGCTTCTGCTTTTAATGGTGGTGGGCGCCTGCGCCGGTTCCACGGGCGGCGGAATGAAGGTGTCCAGAGTCCTAATCATCGTAAAGTCGTTTGTGGCGGAAATCAGGCAGATTATTAATCCGAAAGCGATTGTGACCGTTCGGGTCAACGGAAAGCCGGTGGACAGGAAAACCTTAAGCTCCACGAGAATATATGCCGCGGCGTATATGTTGCTGCTTTGTTTGTTTACGCTGGTGATTTCACTGGACGGGTTTGATTTTACCACCAATTTTACCGCTGTCCTTTCCTGTTTTAACAATATCGGGCCGGGACTTAACAAGGTGGGGCCCATGGCGAATTTCAGTATTTACTCGGACTGGGCAAAGGTGGTTTTATCCTTTGCCATGCTGACGGGAAGGCTGGAGATTTTCCCCATGTTCCTTCTGTTTGCAAGGTCGGCTCACGACAGGTAAGAATGTATAAAGAACAAAAAGGGGGTATGTTATGGCAAAATTATGGATGAGGATGGAGAAGCTGAAAAAGTATATCCATGTAATCAGTCAGGCGCTGGAGCTGCTTGCTGCCGGGCTTATGCTGGTGGGGATAGTTTTTACGGTAATCGGGATTTTCAAAAATCACGAGCTTTTCGGCCATCTGCTGACAGACACTTCTCTGTTCAGGGAGTACATGGAGCAGATATTTATGCTGGTTATCGGCGTCGAGTTTCTGGTGATGCTGTGCCGCCCGAACTCGGAAAACGTCATGGAGGTGCTGATTTTCCTTGTAGCCCGTCACATGATTGTGGGGGAAACCACTTCCTTTGAGGATTTTGTGTCGGTGGTGAGTATAACGATTCTGTGCGTTGTGCGAAGATATCTTCGGATTAACAATGAAAAACGCGGGGAAAAGAGCGAGGAGGAATACATTACGGAGGCGGAAAAGAAAGAATAGGGAGATTGCATTTTCTTCCAAACAGTGTTATTATTTTAACGATGTGAAAATCACAGGGTTTTACAGGTAAAAAGCGGTTTGTGTCCGCGCGGCCCGCAAACGCTTTCCATAGAAACAGCCGTGCAGAAATGAGGAGACCAATGAGTAAGACATTCGCTGATTTAATTGCCAAAGTCAATGAATGCGGCACAAAGAAAGTCGCTGTGGCGGTAGCCCAGGATTCTGCCGTGCTTGAAGCCGTTAAGGCAGCCAAAGAAAGAAAAATCGCCGACGCCGTTTTGGTTGGCGACGAGAAGAAAATCCGTGAAATCGCCGATTCCCTTTCCATGGATTTGAGCGGTTTTGAAATTATCAATGTGGAGGATGTGACCGAAGCGGCCCGCATTGCCGTGAAGCTGGTTCATGAAGGCAAAGCCGACATGTACATGAAGGGCCTGATTGACACCAAGGGCTTCCTTAAAAGCGTTCTGGACAAGGAAGTCGGGCTTCGTACCGGAAAGCCTTTATCCCATGTATGCGTATTTGACATCGAAGGCATCGACCATCTGCTTTTCTTAACCGACGTTGCGTTTATTCCTTATCCTACGTTAGAGGATAAAGTACATATTATCAACAACACACTGGAAATCACCAGAGCCTGCGGTATCGAGAACCCCAAGGTTGCCCCTCTTGCGGCGGTTGAGGTAATCAATCCCAAGATGCCCGCCACCGTGGAAGCCGGAGAGCTTACGCGGATGAATAAAGAGGGCGAAATCACAGGCTGTATCGTTGATGGTCCCTTGTCCTTAGACCTTGCCATCGACGCGGAAGCGGCAAAGCATAAGGGAGCTACAGGCAGAGCTATTCAGGGCGACGCCGATATCCTTCTTTTCCCGGACATCCACGCCGGCAATCTGGTATACAAATGTCTGGTTCACACGGCAAAGGTGGTTAACGGAAATATCCTTACAGGAACGAAAGCACCCGTTATCCTGACTTCCCGTTCCGACGACTTCGAAACCAAAGTAAATTCCATCGCCCTTGGCGCCGTTGTGGCCGAGGCTATGAAAAATCAGTAACAGCGTAAGCCCACACGGCGCACAAATCGGATTGCGGACACAGAATGTGGCCGAAAGCCGATTTATTTCAGGTGTGCCGGAAGGGCTGTAGCGGGACTCATAATAGGAGAAAGAGATATGTCTGTAAAAAGCTTAATCATCAACCCCGGTTCCACCTCCACCAAGATTGGTGTTTTCGAGGATGAGACCTTATTATTTGAAGAAACCCTTCGCCATTCCACAGAGGAAATTGCAAGCTATGCGTCGATTGTTGACCAGAAGGATTTCCGCAAACAGATTATACTGGATTTATTAAAGGAAAAAGATTTTGACATCAACTCTCTGCAGGTAGTAGTAGGCCGCGGCGGTATGTTAAAGCCCATTCCCGGCGGAACCTACGCTGTAAGCGACGCGCTTTTAGAGGATTTGAAAATCGGAGTTCAGGGACAGCACGCTTCCAACTTAGGCGGTATCCTTGCAAGGGAAATTGCCGACGCCATCGGCGTTCCCTCCTACATCGTAGACCCTGTGGTTGTGGATGAGCTGATGCCGATTTCCAGATATTCCGGCGTTCCCGAGCTTCCGCGAACCAGCGTGTTTCATGCGCTGAATCAGAAGGCCGTTGCAAAGCGTTATGCGAAGGAGCAGGGGAAGGCTTACGATTCCCTGAATCTTGTGGTCGTTCATATGGGCGGCGGTGTTTCCGTAGGCGCTCATGAAAAGGGAAAGGTTGTTGACGTCTTCAACGCGCTTGACGGCGACGGCGCATTCTCCCCTGAAAGAGCAGGGGCGGTTCCCACCGGCGCATTAATTAAAATGTGCTTCTCGGGTCAGTATACCGAGAAGGAGGTTTACAAAAAGGTGGTTGGAAACGGCGGCTTTAACGCTTATGTGGGCACCAACGACATGCGCGATGTGGAAAAGATGGTTCAGGAAGGCGACGCAAAGGCAGCCGAGGTCCGCGAGGCTTTCATCATGCAGGTTGCCAAAAACATCGGCTCCATGTCCTGCGTCCTTAAAGGAAAGGTGGACCAGATTATTATTACCGGCGGAATCGCCTACGATAAGGTGGTTGTTGCCGGACTTACGGAGAGAGTCGGCTTTATCGCTCCCATCACCGTGTATCCCGGCGAGGACGAGCTGCTTGCCCTTGCCCAGGGCGCGCTGCGCGTGATGAACGGCGAGGAAAAGGCGCTTGATTATTAATGATTTGAGAAAAAGCCCCGTTACAGGCGCAGAGTCATTCTGTGCGCAGCGCCTGTAACGGGGTATTCTTTATACAGAAATCAATTTTCCGCGGAACTGTTATATTTGGCGGAACAACCTGTACATAATAGTTGAATATAACCCGCAAATCTGCTAAAATACAGTTTATGGTTTTAGTGTGTAGAAGAAAGAAATGTAAATCCGCACCGTACGGCGGGCTTTAAACAGTATCGGGATTTGAAGCAGGGCGGCGCGGAAGCGAGGTAAGAGAATGAATTTAGTCCAGAAGGTGTTCGGCACCCACAGCGAGAGGGAGCTGAAACGAATAGAAAGTACCGTAAAGGCCATTGAGGATTTGCGTCCGGCCATGCAGGCGCTGTCGGACGCGGAGCTTTCCGCAAAGACGGAAGAATTTAAAAAACGCCTTGGCGAGGGGGAAACCCTTGACGATTTGCTTCCGGAAGCCTTTGCGGCGGTGAGGGAGGCGGCAAGGCGGGTGCTCAACACAGAGCACTACAGAGTGCAGTTAATCGGCGGGATTATCCTGCATCAGGGCCGTATTGCGGAAATGAAAACCGGTGAAGGCAAAACCCAGGTGGCGACGCTTCCGGCTTATCTCAACGCGCTGGAAGGAAAGGGCGTCTGCGTGGTAACGGTCAACGATTACCTTGCCAAACGTGACTCCGAGTGGATGGGCGAAATCTACAAATTCATGGGGCTTACGGTGGGCGTCGTCTTAAACAGCATGAAATCCGACGAGCGGCGGGAGGCTTATAACTGCGACATCACCTATGTCACCAACAATGAGCTGGGATTTGATTATCTGAGAGACAATATGGTGATTTACAAGGAGCAGCTTGTACTCCGCAGCCTCAATTACGCAATTATCGACGAGGTGGACTCGGTTCTCATCGACGAGGCCAGAACGCCTCTTATCATATCCGGCCAGAGCGGCAAATCCACCCGGCTTTACGAGGTCTGCGACGTGCTTGCCAGACAGCTTAAGCGCGGCGAGGACATGGAGGACTTATCCAAAATGGACGCCATCATGGGCGTGGAGCGGGAGGAAACCGGCGACTTTATCGTCAATGAAAAGGACAAGGTGGTGAACCTTACCGCCCAGGGCGTTGACAAGGTAGAGAAATTCTTCCAGATAGAAAATCTGGCGGACCCGGAAAATATTGAAATCCAGCACAATATGCTTCTGGCTCTTCGTGCAAACAATCTCATGTTCCGGGACCAGGACTATGTGGTAAAGGACGACCAGGTACTGATTGTAGACGAGTTTACCGGACGTATCATGCCGGGCAGACGGTACTCCGACGGTCTCCATCAGGCGATTGAGGCAAAGGAGCATGTGAAGGTAAAGAGGGAAAGCAAGACCCTTGCAACCATTACCTTCCAGAACTTCTTCAATAAATTTGACAAAAAAGCAGGCATGACGGGTACCGCCCTCACGGAGGAGCGGGAATTCCGGGACATTTACGGGATGGACGTCATTGAAATTCCCACCAACAAGCCGGTTGCAAGGAAGGATTTGCAGGACGCGGTATATAAGACCAGAAAGGAAAAGCTCCACGCAATCGTGGAGGCTGTGAAGGAATCCCATGCAAAGGGACAGCCGGTGCTGGTAGGCACGATTACTATTGAGGCTTCCGAGGAGCTTTCAAAGCTTTTGACGAAGCAGGGAATCCAGCATAAGGTGCTGAACGCCAAGTTCCATGAACTGGAGGCGGAAATCGTTGCCGACGCCGGTATTCACGGCGCGGTTACCATTGCCACCAACATGGCTGGCCGTGGTACGGATATCAAGCTGGACGACGACGCCAAGGCTGCCGGAGGACTTAAGATTATCGGCACCGAGCGCCACGAGTCCAGGCGGATTGACAATCAGCTCCGGGGCCGTTCCGGCCGACAGGGAGACCCGGGCGAATCCAAGTTTTATATTTCCCTGGAGGACGATTTGATGCGTCTTTTCGGCTCCGAACGTCTGATTAATATGTTTAACGCCCTTGGTATTCCCGAAAATCAGGAAATCGAGCATAAGATGTTAAGCAACGCCATTGAGTCCGCGCAGAAGAAAATAGAAAACAACAACTTCGGTATCAGAAAGAACCTCCTTGAATACGACCAGGTGATGAACGAACAGAGAGAAATCATCTACGAAGAAAGACGCCGGGTATTAAACGGGGAGAGCATGAGAGACGCCATCTACAAGATGATTACGGATATCACGGAAAATGCGGTGGACATTGCAATCGGGGACGACACGGACTTTGACGAGTGGAACCTGGATGAACTAAACACCCTGCTTCTGCCCACAATTCCTTTAAAGCCCGTTAACAGGGGAAGGATAAATACTCCGAAGAAGAACGCCTTAAAACAGCAGTTGAAAGAGGAGGCCGTGAAGTTTTACGAGGCGAAGGAAGCGGAATTCCCTGAGCCGGAAGCCATCCGCGAGTTAGAGCGCGTGATTTTGCTTAAGGTGATTGACAGAAAGTGGATGGACCACATCGACGATATGGAACAGCTCCGCCAGGGCGTGGGTCTGCAGGCCTACGGACAGAGGGACCCGCTGGTGGAATACAAGCTCAGTGGCTATGAAATGTTTGACGAAATGACCCAGAATATCTGCGAGGAGACGGTGCGGCTCCTGTTCCATGTGAGAGTGGAGCAGAAGGTGGAAAGAGAGCAGGTAGCAAAGGTGACCGGCACCAACAAGGACGATTCCGCGGCGAAAGTGCCCGTAAAGCGGGCGGCCGTGAAGGTATATCCCAACGACCCGTGTCCCTGCGGCAGCGGCAAGAAATATAAACAGTGCTGCGGAAAGGGCGCAAAGTAAAAACAGTAATTCAAAAACAATAACTCAAAAACAGCAGATGCCTGAAAGCGCACGGAAGGATTTACGGACACGAAAGCGGCTGGAAATTCTTCCAGACTTATGTGTGATGAAAGGCGTCTGCGGAACTTAAAATAAGAGAGGCGGTGACGCGAAGTGGTAGAGTTAGACCAGATGAAATTTGAACTGCAAGCTTACAAAAGCCCTTTAGCGGAAGTGAGGGATTCACTTTAACTTAGCTGACAGGGCGAAGAAGATTGAAGAGCTGGAAAGAGAAATGGAAGCTCCCGGATTCTGGGACGTTCCTGAAATTTCCAACAAAAAGATGAAAGAACTGAAAGACTTAAAGGATACAGTGGAAAGTATCCAGAGTCTTGAAAGGCAGTACGAGGATATTGAAACCCTGATTGAGATGGGCTACGAGGAGGAGGACGAAGGTCTTGTGGCAGATATCCGGGCGGAGCTGGATGATTTTATCAGCACCTTTGAGGATATCAGGGTAAGTACGCTGCTTTCCGGGGAATACGACGCCGATAACGCCATCCTTAAGCTGAACGCGGGAGCGGGCGGCACGGAGAGCTGCGACTGGTGTTCCATGCTTTACCGTATGTATACCAGATGGGCGGAGCGCAAGGGCTTTAGCGTGGAGGTGCTGGATTATCTGGACGGCGACGAGGCCGGCATCAAGTCGGTGACCTTTCAGGTAAACGGAATCAACGCCTACGGCTATCTGAAATCGGAAAAGGGTGTCCACAGACTGGTGCGGATTTCCCCCTTTAACGCGCAGGGCAAGAGGCAGACCTCTTTTGTATCTCTGGACGTGATGCCGGACATCGAGGAGGACGTGGACGTGGAGGTCAACGAGGACGACCTTCGGATTGACACCTACCGAAGCAGCGGCGCCGGCGGCCAGCACATCAATAAGACTTCCTCGGCCATTCGCATTACCCATATTCCCACCGGAATCGTGGTACAGTGCCAGAATGAGCGCTCCCAGTTCCAGAACAAGGATAAGGCCATGCAGATGCTGAAAGCCAAGCTGTATCTTCTGAAAAAGGAGGCCAATGCGGAGAAGCTTTCGGATATCCGCGGGGAAGTGAAGGATATCGGATGGGGCAATCAGATTCGCTCCTATGTGATGCAGCCTTACACCATGGTGAAGGACCACAGGACGAATGCGGAGACAGGAAACGTGGATTCCGTCATGGACGGGGCCCTGGATTTGTTTATCAATGCTTATTTAAAATGGAGTAACAACAAGGAGCCGTCAAATTGACGGCTCCTGTTTCTCTCTTTATTTCCGCTCTGTCAGGGCAAGGAAATTCTTTGGGGAAATCCCGTAAAATTTGCGGAAGCATTTGCTGAAATACCCGGAGTCTGTAAAACCGCATAAAGACGCGGTATTCTGGACGGACGGCGACTGTGAAAGAAGCAGCTCTTTTGCCTTTTGCATACGGAAGTTATTGATATACGCCGTAAGCGTTATATGGGTCTCCCGGCTGAACAGAGTGGACAGGTACTGGGGATTCATATAAAAATGAGAGGCGATTGTTTCCAGACGTAAATCCGGGTGGCTGTAATTTGAAGCAATGTAGTCCTGGACTTCCTTTATGAAGGAGGCCGATTCAGGCTCTTTGCTCCGGGAGATTTCTGCAAGGACATTGGAATATGTTTTTGAAACCAGCTCCGCCAGTTGCCCGATATTTTCGCAATTCTGGTAGGTGCCATAGGCGTCCTGTAAAATGGACGCGGTTTTATTATGACAGCCGCACTCGCATACGAAACTGTCTAAGACCGTGAAAAATGATAACGCAATATTCCAGATTTGCCGGATGTGGAGGTTTTGGGCCTGCATTTTGCCAAAGTATTCGGAAAAGTAATCCAGAAGGCGGCTTTCGTTTTTCTGCCGCAATAAAATCATAATTTGCCCGTAGGTATCTGCATTGACATAGAAATCTGCGCTTTCGTCCCCCTTGTGGAAAATCCGGTAAGGCGAGGAAGCGTTGAAGTAATTATTGTGCAGGGCAGACAGGGATTCTTCATAGGAAACACGGATTCCCCGAGTGCCGGCATGGGCGGTTCCGGCAAAAAAAGTGCAGTCTGTATGGGCAGTCTCCTGCAGAATCCGGGACAGGCTGATGCAGAGCAATTCCAATGAGCCGAAATCCCCGTTGCTATTGCCGAGGATGATATATTGGTGCAGTCTGGAATAATCAATATACAGCAAAAACGGATAAGCGGGGCTGAGAATTTCCGTACTAATATTTTCCACGATGGAGTGGAGAAGGGAACAATCCGATTCCGCTTCGCAGAACGGCGGATTTACTTTATTGATTCTTACAAGGAGCACCAGATAATATTGCGTCTGTGTGATTCCCATTTGACTTTGAAGGACGGAAAATTCTTCCTGCTGAAAATTCCCGGCAATTATTTTGTGGAAGAAGTTTAAGGTCAGCTGCTGCTTATATATATTTTCTTTTTGGAAATAATCGCTGATAAAGTACTGCCTGCTGTTTTCTTCGTCAATTTTAACGCTGAGCTTTTCAAGGCACGACAAAAGCTCCTGATTATCCAATGGCTTTAGAAGATAGTCTTTTACGCCGAGGGAAATCGCCTGTCTTGCGTATTCAAAATCCCCGTAGCCGGTCAGCAGGATAAATTTTGTCACGGGCCGGTCGGCGGTCAGTTTTCGTATCATTTCCAGCCCGTTCATTGCGGGCATGGAGATATCGACAAGGGCGATATCCGGCTTTAATGATGTGATTAAATGAATACCGGATATTCCGTTATTTGCTTCCCCTATTATCCTGAAATCGTTTTGCTTCGCTATAAAATTGCAGACAGCTTTTCTGAAAAATATCTCATCGTCAATAATTACCAGTGTTTTCAATTCCGTCTCCTCCTTTTGGCAGTTTAATAATCACGGCGGTTCCAATCCCCTCTCTGCTTTTTACGGAAAGACCGTAATTCTTTCCATAAAGCAGCGTAATCCGGTGGTGGACGCTTGGAAGTCCGATTGATTTTTGGGATGTAATGCTTTGGCTGATTGATTTTTCCAGTGAAGACAGCTTATCGGGCGGGATGCCCTTTCCGTTGTCCTCCACAGAGATTATTATGGAATCCTGAGCGCATTGTATCTGCAGGCGTATATGGCATTTGGTGTGGGCCAGAGCATGGACAAAAACATTTTCCACAATCGGCTGCAGGGTCAGCTTGGGAACTTTGATATTCCAGTCCGGGCAGGATTTGTCGCAGATGATTTCATAATCGACAAATTCCATAAACCGGAGATTTTGTATGTAAAGGTACTGCTCCGTCAGCAAAAGTTCGTCCTTTAAGGGAATGATGAACTGTCCCCTGGACAACAGGTTCCGGTAAAAGGACGACATGGACGCGACGGCCTTTCCGGCGGTTTCCGGCATATCCAGCTCAATTAAGGATTTGATGGTATTCAGCGTATTGTATAAAAAGTGCGGGTTTATCTGGGATTGCAAAAGCTGGATTTCCATTTTTTGCTTTGCGTTTTGTTCTTCATAGATATTCTGGAGAAGCGCCTGGATTTTTTGCATCATCAAATTAAACTGGTCATACAATACAGCCAGTTCATCCCGGGAATAATAGTCGGCGGTAATATTTAAATTTCCCAGAGAAGCCGCCTCCATTTTTGATGCCAGCCGCTGGATGGGCGAGGTAACGGTTTTGGTGCATAATATAGAGAAGACAAACGACAGTAAAAGCAGTATCACGGAAATGATGATGATATTCTTAAGTATCATAACGTGCTCTATCGTAAGGCTTTCAAGGGGAATCAGATTGATTATGTGCCAGTTTAAAGGCGCGTACTCCTTTCGGATTAAAAGGGTTTCGACACCGTTTACGGAAGCAATCTGGCAGTCGTTTTTTTCAAACAGCGCCAAATCGTCCGGGCTGATGCCTGTATAATCCCCAAAGGAAGAATAGATGCCTTCCGATGTGGAAGAAGAAAGAATCCGGTTGTCCTCATCAACAATAAAAAAGTTTTTCAGGTCGTCATCGGGCAGATTATGGAAGGAGGCTGAAATATTTGTTTCCCGGATAAGAAGGACTAAAGCGCCAAGGTATTTCGTGTTGTCGATATCGGTAATCGACTTTAAAGCCACAAAAACAGGTTCGCCATTTACGGGGAAAGGGCCCAGAAACTGAAAGGAAAGGTTGCGTCTCAGGCTATCCAGCTCGCTGGCCAGAAAGGGAAAGACATCTTCCGTCTCGGTGGTGCTGCTGTGGAACCAGTGATTTTCAGTGTCCAGGATATCCCATGCATAAATATTTTTATGAAGCCCGATGATGCGCTGCGCCTGATTGGTCAATTCCGTATTAGCCCAAAAACGTTTTATTTCCCTGTCGGGGACGGTGGGGTTTTCCTTTAAAATATTGGCAATACTGCTGCTGATGGAGAGGGTAACCGCATAATCGGAAATATGGTCGATTTTTTCCCCGAGATTATTGGTAATTAATTCCAGCTGTTGCCGGCTGGATTTGGTCGCCCTGTCAATTAATATTTTCTTGGACGAATTGTAAAATGCCACGGAGGTAATCAGAAGAATCAGGCTGCTGAGCAGGGAATAAGTGAGCAGCAGCCTGCGCTTCAAAGTGATTTTCTGGAAAAGAGACAGGATAAGGTTTTTTGCCGGATTCATATTTTCCCTTTCATAAGGCAGCGTTAAAATTTGATAACTACATTATATAATGACGAAAAAATCCATACAAGCAATCCGGAGAGTATGAGAAAATATTCCAACCGAACTGAAAAATTTCCATATATTTTATCAGTTTCACTGTCTATAATGAGACATCGAAAGGGAAATACAGTTACGGTTTCTCTTAAAACCCGGGTGAGAAAAAACATATGGAGGGAAAGAACATGAAAAAGAAATTGGTGATGTTATTAACATCATTGGCAACATGCGCGGCATTAATGGCGGGCTGCGGCGGCGGAGAGGAAACGGCTCCCGCGGAGCAGACACAGTCAGAATCAGGCAGTACTGCCGATAACGGTTCGGGCAAGGAAGAACCGCTGGTTATCAATTACATCAGCGCAAGGGGCGAGACGGACGCGGCGCTTAAAGCTGTAAAAAAGTTAGCGGAGGATTATAAAAAGGAGCATCCGAATTTTGAATTCAATGTAGAGTCTGTGGCTGACAGAGCGACTTATCTGCAGAAAATCAAAATTCTGGCTTCCAGCAATGAACTGCCGGACTGGTTTGACGCGGACCCGGAAGCTTTTTTTGAGGGGCTTTGCAGAAAAGACTTAATCTACAGCGTGGACGAGCTTTACGAGGAACTGGGCATTTCGGACAGATTTTTTGATATTGCCCTCGACTATCCCAGATTCAGCGACGGAAGCAATTATCTGATGACCTGGCAGGGCAATGTGGAGTACTTCTGGTATCACACGGATATGTTCGAACAGGCGGGCATCACGGCCGCTCCCAAAACCCTGGACGAGCTCCTCGAGGCCTGCCGGAAGCTGCAGGACGCGGGCATCACGCCGATTGCAGCGGGAAATTACGATATGATAATGAGATATCCGGCTTTTAAGGCGTTCCGTCTGGAGGGGAATGATTTTATTGACAATGCAAGAATGGGAAAAGAAAAGTTCAGCTCTGACACCGGTATCAAGACCGCGGAGTATGCGCAGAAAATTATGCAGTATTACAGCGAAGGGTGGACAAATTCGGACGCCACGGCTCAGATGGATTTATTTTTGAATAACGGAGCGGCAATTCTTTATACAGGTACCTGGGATACGCCGGATTTGGTGGATGAAAACGGCGAGCTGAAAGAGGGAATTTCAACCTTTAAGCTTCCGGTAGATGTGGAAGGAACCGCAACGGGAGAAAATGATTATTATGCAAACTGCGGCATCGGAACGGCAGTCCTGAAGGAGTCCATGACGCCTGCAATGAAGGATTTTATCGCCTATATATGGGATAATTATGCAGACACCGCAATGTATGAGTTCAACATGCTTCCGTCCATGATGCCCAGCAACCCGGAACAGCTTCCCGGTCTGACACAGCAGATTTTAAGCGACCTTGAAGCCTGCGGAACATTTGCCCAGTGCTGGGACGTACGTCTGGACCCTTCTACCAATGAAGTGTACAGGAAGGAGCTGGCCAGTCTCGGTATGATGGAAAGCACGCCGGAAGAATTTTGTGAAAATATGGACAAGGCGGTTGCCCAGTATGCAGCGGATTACTTTGATACGGCAGAATAGGGCATGACAAAGACAGGGCGGCATAAACGAAGAAATCTTATGCCGCCCGTTGCTGACAAATGGATGTCCGGCGAAGGCCGGCGTCCGTTGTTTGGACAGGAGGTAAAAATGAATCCAAAGAATAAAATCCAGCCCCTGATATTTGTACTGCCTGCATTTGTCGTGTATATGCTGACGGTGATTTTCCCTATTTTATGGTCCATGGGCTACAGCCTTTTTTCGTGGAACGGCATCAATGATATGAAGTTTGTGGGGTTAGATAACTATGTGCGGATGTTTACGGATAAAACTTTTCTCGGCGCAGTTGTAAACAATCTGAAATTTGTGCTGTTAGGGAGCGTATTCCAGCTTACGGTGGGATTGTTTCTTGCAATTTTGCTGTCACATATTACCAAAGGCGGAAATCTGTTAAGGGTTATCTATTTTATCCCGTGTATTATTTCCTCTATGGCAATCTGCCAGGTCTTTTCCAAGATGCTGTCCGCCCAGCCCCAGGGACTGGTCTGTTATCTGATGGAAAAGATGGGAATGGAGCCCTTTGCGCTTCTTGCCAACTCCAGAACGGCTTTGATTACGATTACGCTGATTGACGGATATAAATATTGCGGCCTGTATATGATTATTTTTTATTCCGCCTTTGTATCCATTTCCAAAGACGTGCTGGAGGCGTCCATTGTGGACGGGTGCAATTTGCTGCAGCAGTACCGTTACATTAAGCTGCCCCTGATTAAAAATATTTTCAGCATTGTGGTGGTTATGCTTGTGAACGGATGCCTGAAAACATTTGATGTGTTTTATATTCTTGATAATAAATCCGCGTCTACGGAAATGGTTGCGACCTATATGTACAAAACCGCATTTAACGCTGTTGACTTCGGATACGGGAGCACCCTGGCGGTGTTTCTGGTGGTTGAATGCCTGGCTGCCGTGTTTGCGGTCCAGAAATGCCTTGGCTCTGCGAAAGGAGATGAAGCGGAATGATACGCTCGAAAAAGAATATCGTGCTGCGCATAATTTTCTATGCGGTAATTCTTGTTTTTGTGGTGGTGCAGATATATCCCATTTTCTGGGTCGTATGTTCGAGCCTGAAAACGCCTGATGAAATGAGATACACGGCGCAATATGCGCTGCCGTCCGGCTTTTACCCCGGCAATTATATCAGCGCATTTACAATATCTTCTATTCCGAGATATTTTATCAACAGTACGGTAGTCGCCGTGCTCACGCTAATCGGGATTGTTTTACTGGGTTGCCCCGTGGCTTTTGTGATTAGCAAGGTGAGAATAAAGCATGCGGACGCGCTTATGGGATTTTTCCTGTTCGGGATGATGATTCCGATTTTTGCCTGCTTAATTCCCATGTTCCAGATTTACAATGCGCTGGGACTTAGAAATACCTATTGGGCTTTGGTGATTCCGCAGGTCGGGTTCGGGCTGCCTATGTGCATTTACCTGTATACCGGTTTTTTCAAATTTATGCCCGATTCTTTGCTGGAAGCGGCGGTTATCGACGGGGCGGGGATGGGAACGGTATTTGGAAAAATAGTGCTGCCTATGGCGAAGAATACCACAATGACGGTACTGACTTATAATTTTGTATTTGTCTGGAATGAGTTTACATACGCAAATACGTTTATTTCTTCTTCTGATATGAAGACCTTGCCGGTGGGGCTGAACGACTTTGTCGGGCTGTTTGGAAGGGTGGACTGGGGAAGCACTTTCGCTGCGATTGTAATCTCGATTCTGCCGACGTTAATCGTTTATTTCATATTAAATAAAAATATTATAGAAGGAATGGCTGCAGGCGCAGTCAAAAGCTGACAGGAGGTGCTTATATGGAACAAATAATCAGTTTACAAAAAGGATGGAAGGTTCTTCAGGATGTCCATGATATCGGTGAAAAAACAGGTCTGTACCGGCAGTATGAAAGCAGTACGGACATTGGCACACAGATTTCGGAATGGGAGCCTTTGGAAGAATTGAAGCATCTGCAGCTTCTCTATGCAAATCAGCCTTATTTCGGGAGGGAACTGCGGTATTTTAATCAGGCGCCATGGTGGTACTGTCTGGAATTTGACATTCCCGGAGAAGATTACGAGAGTATGCTCATACGATTTACGAATGTGGATTATTATGCAAAGGTATGGCTGAACGGGAAGCTTTTGGGAGAGCACGAAGGGTACTCGGCGCCGTTTTCCTTTGAGACAAAAGGGATTGCAAGAGAAGGGGAAAAAAATTATCTTATCGTTAAGGTAAGCTCCCCGTGGGATGAGGAAGTGGAGCAGGACGGACAGGTATCAAGGACGATGCTTGTTAAGAGAAATATGGTAAAAGGAACCTATGAGCATTCAGACACCTTTATCCAGCGAGATGTGAATCCGGTAGGGATTTACGGAAAAGTGGAGTTACTGCTTTCAAAGGCCGGCGCGATAGCCGGGGACGTGGAAGTGGATTATAAGCTCGATGTTGACGGCGGCAAGGCTGACGTTACTGTCGGCACAGCATTACATTGCCTTAAGGAAGGGCAAAAGTATGCAATCACAGTTACCATAAGGGAGAAAGATTCCGGGCTGGTAAGAGAACAGAAAAAGGAAATTTTTACGGCGGAAAAGAAGACGGAAGACAGAAAATACTGTCTGCGGATGGAGAAAGTGAATTTATGGAGCACCTGGGACCACGGACGGCCATGGATGTATCAGGCGGAGGCTGTGCTGGAAAAGGACGGGGAAACGTTAAGCCGCAGAGTGACTGCGTTTGCTTTCAGGAAAATAGAAATAGAGAGGAATGCGGAGACTACACGATTCTGGCTCAACGGAAAAAAGATTTATATCAGGGGGACGTCCTATTACCCGGATTGCTATATTTCGGCAATGACAAAGGAAAGATATCTGCGGGATTTGCTGAACGTGAAAGCGGCGGGCTTTAATCTGGTAAGGGTACATGTGCATACCGAGCAGACCTGTTTTTATGACTTGTGCGATAAGCTGGGAATTGCGGTTTTGCAGGACTCGGAATATAACTGGACACATCCGTCAACAGACGAGTGGGCGGAAAGGTTTGCGAATATTTTCAGAGATAATGTGAAGCTTTTAAAACGGCATCCCTCTGTTATCTGCTGGATTATTATGAACGAGCCCGGCTGTGTGGACCCGGACGGTAAGATTAGAGAGCGGTTTATGGAAGAAAATCCGGGGCCGAGGCTGTATCGGGAACTTCAGGAGATGGATTCGGAGAGGCCAATCATCAAAGGTTCATTTTGTGAAGACGACCTTTTAAGCGGCGACAGCCATAATTATGTCGGCTCGCTCACCGGCGGAGAGTATGGCGAAATTTACGGGCAGATGGAAAAGCTCAACACCGAATACGGATTTGACGCCCCGGGCTGCGCGGAAAACCTGAAAAGGATTCCGTCCGTTTACCGGAGGCTTGAAGGCATTCTGGAGCAGATTCCTGAAATTCAGGAATATCAGTATAAGCTGCTGAAATACTATACGGAGCACTATCGCATTCAAAAATACGCCCCGTGTGCGGGATACGTGCAGTTTATGTTTATTGATTTATGCCCTCAGAGCTTTTACGGGATTTATGACTGGTGGGGAATTCCGAAAAAGGGTCTGAACGCGATTCTGGAAAGCAACGCTCCCGTGGGGATATTTGCAAAGCACAGGGATTTCATAGAGGGTATTTATATTGTAAACGATACGGATAAGGCTTATAAAGCATGTACGGCCTCGTGGACCGTTACGGAAGCGGAATCAGGTAAACTTATCGCGCAGGATTCATGTGAAGCGGATTTCGGTGCGGACTGCTGTGTGCAGATAACGAAATTCCCGGAAAACTACGGGAAGGGCATGAAATGGAATTTGTCTCTGGATTTGATGGACGAACAGGGAAACAGCATCGCCCGAAATGTATATACGGATATTTGCACGCTTCTGCCTCATGTAAAGGGCCATCCGGAGAGAATGAGCCATGAAATCGGAATGAGGCTTTACTGGGCATAAAACTGAACTGTAATATGAAAACGGAGCCGTCAAACTGACGGCTCCTGTTTCTCTCTTAAAAAATTCTGACCGCTACTCTACCTGAATTTCCTTCGAAATAACAGCTCTGTCTGCAACGCTGCTGTTCATTCCTTCCTGTTCCATCAAAGACCAGTCATCAAGATTGTCAAAAATGAAGACATACAATGTTTTTATCTCTTTTCCCTGAACGGCAAATCCGGCTCTGCCTGCCATTTCCATATCCGCGTAAAGCATTTCCCCATCCTGATTAAAGCAAATTGTCTGACAGGGTTCATAAGACCATCCAAGAAGTTCGAACATCTCTGCATCCGTCATATCAGGGTCTTTTGAAAGCAGTTTTTCCCTTCTGTCGTCTGTCAGTTCCCTCTGCGCTCCCGGCGTTTTGGCATGGACAATTACCTGATACGGAGATACCACTACGTCCTCAAGCGTTATATTCCCTTTTGTCTCACCTACCTCAATTGTTTTTACATCCGTTCCGTTTACCTCAAAGGGAACAGCAATGTTCCAGCTGCCTTCCGTCCAGTGGGACGCCGATATTTCTTCGCCGCCTGACATCCTGTCGTCATCATAGCCGAGACCGTTTACAGTTAAGTTAAGTTCGCCGCTGCCTGTATGTTTCTTTGGAAGATTTATTTTCAGCATGCCTGCAAAGGTATGGCTGTCGATTACCTCTCCGTCAAACGTATTTTCAAGCCATTCGGGTGAACTTCCATCCACATTCCATGTTCCGTCTATATAAAATCCGGCGGCTGTCCGGCCGTCTGCAACATTCATACCTGTATAATGCTTCGGAATATGAGTAAAATCTGCATCTTCTGATTCAATATTTACGGTAAGGAATATGGAATATCCGTCACAATAGGTCTCTGATGCGGTCAGTGTGATTCCTTTATCAGATACGCTGTAGTTTGACGTATCCAGGTTTCCTGCAGAATCCTCATTTGTCAGGACAGTTTTCTTATCCGTATAGTCTCCCGAATATGTGGCGTCATCCTCAACCTTCTCGAAAATCTTTCCAATCAATGGAATCTTTGCCGCAAGCACCGGATTAAAGTATCCCAATCCAAGGGTTCCAATAACCGCTGCCGCCGCAGCAGCAGCCGCAATTTTTCCTGTTTTTCCAAATTTTTTCATTTTAGCCTTCCTCCTTTTATGTATCTGGATTTCTATGTCATTTATTTCAGGAGCAAGGGCCTGCTTTAAGATTTGATTCAATTTTTCATCCGTCATATCCTATCGCCTCCAATTTTTCTTTTAACTGTTTCTTTGCTTTCCGCATCCGGCTTTTGACGGTTCCCTCCGGCAGTCCCAGAATCCTGGATATTTCATTTATCTGCATATCTGCCGAATAATATAAATAGATTGGTATTCTGTACTTTTCCGGCAGGGCCTTAACGAGTCCCTGAACCATGTCCGCCTCATTTTGCTTTAGTAAAATATGTTCCGGGGAGGCTTCACTGTTATGGTCAGAAAACTCATAGCCCTCGTCAGACATCTCGTCCATACTGTCAATCGGAACCAGTCTCATCCTGTTTGCATATTTTTTCTTCCTGTTTTTCCAAAGATAAATCGAGGTGGATAAAGCGTAACTCTTTGTATTCTGCATAGAGTCCAGTCTTTTCCTTTTCTCCAGCAGTTTGAGCATAGTGTCCTGATACAGTTCGTCCCCATTTTCCGCATCTCCGGCTGTCATCCGGCAAAACCGCAGAATATCTTTTCCAAACTTCAGGACAAACCGCTCGAATTCGTTATTATTCATAGCAGCCATCCTCCTTCTTCTTTTAAGTTGATTTATCGACTTGTCAACTTGCAAAGATTTGCCCTTGCATGGATATATTGTCGTGACGCCGGAAAAAGTTTACAAAAATTTCTGCAAAACAAAAGGAACTGCATTTTATCCGCAATTCCCTGTGTTTAAAGCTGTATGACCTCATTTCACTGTCTTTGTTTTGCTGCGCCTGTTTGGAGAGTAAACCGGCTCACGAAGCATGGCCGCGTTTATTAATCAAATCCAGATAAAAATTAGCGGCGACTGCCTGCGTATAAGGAAAGAGCCATAAAAAGCCGATTCCAAAGGAAAGTCCCGCAAGCATCAGAAGGGGAATAAAGGAAATCCAGATATAAAACAGCCTTCCTTTGCTGCCCTTCATGAGCTGAACGCTGGTCTTTAAAAGCTGGGGAGCCGTGTATTCGGGAAAATCCAGCATCAGGTAATAGACCTGCGAAAAAAGGAGGTCTGCAAAAATTTCAATCACAGTGCCCAGCAAAAACAAAACCACCCAGGCAAGAACCAGGGGAGCACCGGAAGAAACATTTTCCGCCGCGCCTTTCGAAGAAACGCCAAGGAGAATCCCAAGGAAAGACCTTGACATAAAATAACCGGCAATGGAGGCGGGGAGGGCGCTTAAGACGGATATTGCCGCCAGAACCGCCTGAATATGGACGACCTTTTGGGAATCCTCCTTAAAACAGTGGAATAAGTCGCTTACAAGAGGCGTCTGGTTACATGCCGCCTTTAAATAAACATAAGCCTCACCGGCGATAAAAAAGCCTGTAAACAACTGAAAGAGAAAAGTAAGGATGCTGTTAAAAAAAACGGCCCCCAGGGTACCGCTTTCAGTCAGGGCGGTGATTGCCAGTGTGAAAGGAACAATGCAAATTGCATGAAGCAGGAAAACACAGATGACAATCCTGTATTTCCCGAGAAGCTGTCCCCTGGCCTTTGCTTTCAGGCTGGAGGAGGATAAATAATTATTGTTCATATTCTTAAAAACTCCTGTGAATTGCGTTTTCGCAGGTCGGGCGGAAAAAGAGCGCCGTCCTGCTTTTCGGTCAGACCGCGATATCAAGATTACTCCCAATCAGGGAAACGGCGTCCAGATTCTTTTTGTTCTGAGAATAAGGATTCTTCTCGTTGGGGTATTTAATCTGCGTGGAGGTGGTTCCTCCCGCCACATAGCTGCGGCCGCACTCGGGACAGATGGCGGTCTTTAAACTGACGCTGGCAGAGACAACCTTGCCGCCTGCCTTTGCCGCCTTGGAGTAGGCGTTGCTTACGTGCTCCTGCTCGTGAGCCATTACCCTTGACGCCGAGCTTTCCGGGGAAATGTGAGCCGCCGATTTAAAGGAAACCATTTCGTCGGAGCCGTCCTGGTACTTGCGGTTCTTGCAGGTCTGGCACTGTGCCGGGGAGGACTTGCGCCCCGGGGAAACGGTAGTGGATTCGCCCGGGTTGACCACCGTCTTTTGCGCGGTATTTGCCCGGCCCGCATTCATGGAGCCGCCGTATCCGCCGGTATATACGCTCATAAAATTATAATTTCCGGAGATTCTTCCAACCATAACCATATTCCTTTCATTTACCCATGATTTCTGTGTAGTCTCTCATAATATCCTCATAGGACTGCCCGAGAATATCCTCCAGCTCCCGTCCGGTCTGCTGCTCGAACTGTTCATCCATGGCTTTACCGAAGTTCACCAAATCATCGCCGCTGCTTGCAAGCAGAACGCCCACCAGTGAAAAAATAATCGAGCAAATCAGCACAACGGCTCCCACCGCGGTTCCGATACCCACCTTGGCGGTAAAGAGCATTTTTTTCCCGTAGCCCTTGGACAGAATTGCCAGGATAACCGCAAGACCGCCGCAAATCAGGGGGACATAGACGGTGAACAGGGTAAAAAGGCCCACAATGCCAAGAATCATGGAAGCGGTGGCCATGGACTGGCCGGGATTGCGCAAAACCGGCTCCGGCGCATATTGATTATTCTGGTTCTGCCCTGTATAAGGGTTGTAATTGTTATTGTAATCCATTCTTCTTTGTAAATCCTTTTCGCTGTTTACGGCGGCTTTGCCAGTGTGCGCAGGAGCTGCCGCCGACTGTTGTTACTATTTTAGCACTTTTATCCTGATATTACAAATCTTTCTTGAAAACCTAAGGGCTTATCCACTATAATAGTAAGGCGGCAGCGGAATAACTTATGATTGGAAATGGAGAGAGTATGGATATTATACTGAAGTTAAAGGAAGAGTTAAACGTAGAAAAATGGCAGGTGGAGGCGGCGGTAAAGCTGATTGACGAGGGAAATACCATTCCCTTTATTTCCCGTTACCGGAAGGAAGCCACGGGCTCCTTAAATGACGAGGAGCTGCGGAATCTTCACGAGCGGCTGGGGTATCTGCGGAATCTGGAGGAAAAGAAGGAGCAGGTAATCGGAAGCATCGAAGAACAGGGAAAGATGACCGAAGAGCTTAAGGCCAAAATTATGGCGGCGGAAACCCTTGTGGTGGTGGAGGACCTTTACCGTCCCTACCGTCCAAAGAGAAAGACAAGGGCGGGCGTGGCCAGGGAAAAGGGGCTTGAGGGCCTTGCCGAATATATCTTAAAGCAGGAGGCGGAGGCGCCGGTCCTTACAGAGGCAGAAAAGTACGTCAGCGAAGAAAAGGAAGTGGCCGACGCGGCGGCTGCTCTGCAGGGGGCAAAGGACATCATTGCGGAGATGATTTCCGACGAGGCGGACTACCGCATTTTTATCAGGAATCTCACTATGGAGGAGGGAAAGCTCACCGGTACGGCAAGGGATGAGAAGGCGCAGAGCGTCTACGAGATGTATTACGATTATGAGGAGCCTGTGAAAAAGGCGGCGGGCCACAGAATCCTTGCCCTGAACAGAGGGGAAAACGAAAAATTCCTTACGGTGAAGGTGGCTGCCCCGGTGGAGAGGATTCTGCAATATCTGGGCAAAAAGGTGATTACAAAGGACAACGAATATACCGCGCCCATTTTAAGGGAGGTAACAGAGGACGCCTACGAGCGGCTGATTGCGCCGGCTATCGAGCGGGAAATCAGAAACGAGCTGACGGAAAAGGCGGAGGACGGCGCGATTTCCGTGTTCGGAAAGAACCTGGAGCAGCTTCTTCTGCAGCCCCCTATCGCCGGAAAGGTAGTGCTTGGCTGGGACCCGGCATTTAGAACCGGATGCAAGCTGGCGGTGGTGGACGCTACCGGCAAGGTGCTTGACACAAAGGTGATTTATCCCACGGCCCCTCAAAATAAGGTGACGGAGTCCAAGGCAGAATTAAAGAGACTCATTAAAAAGTATGGCGTATCCCTTATCAGCGTGGGAAACGGAACGGCCTCGAGGGAGTCGGAGCAGGTGATTGTGGAGCTGATTAAGGAGCTGGATACGCCGGTTCAGTATGTGATTGTAAACGAAGCCGGGGCTTCCGTGTATTCCGCAAGCAAGCTGGCAACGGAGGAGTTTCCTAATTTTGACGTGGGGCAGCGGAGCGCGGCCTCCATTGCCAGAAGGCTGCAGGACCCTCTGGCGGAGCTGGTGAAAATCGACCCCAAGTCCATCGGCGTGGGGCAGTACCAGCATGACATGAACCAGAAAAAGCTGGGAGAGGCGTTAGGCGGCGTGGTGGAGGACTGCGTAAATAAGGTTGGCGTTGATTTGAACACGGCCTCCGCCTCCCTTCTGGAATATATTTCCGGCATTTCCAAAACCGTCGCCAGGAATATCGTGGACTACAGGGAGAAAAACGGACGCTTTTCAAGCCGGGCTCAGCTCCTTTCCGTACCGAAATTAGGGCCTAAAGCCTATGAACAGTGCGCCGGTTTCCTTCGGATACCGGACGGCGACAATCCCCTTGACGCAACCAGCGTCCACCCGGAATCCTACGAGGCGGCCCGTAAGCTGCTCGATAAGCTGGGGCTTACCATGGAGGACGTGCGCCTTTCATGGAAAAAGGCGGTGCGGCAGGGCAGCGCAGGCCAGTCCGGCGGGGGAAAAGCAGGGACCGTGAAAGGGACCCCAGGCGGCGCGAATGATGCCAGAGGAGCCGCTGGTAGCGCAGGCGGGAAGAAGGCGGGGCAGCAGAGGATTGTCATCCGCAATACCAGCACAGCCATGGGAAAGGCTCTGGCGGCGGCCATGGGAGGCATGACCCTTGAGGCCGGAAACGAGCGGGAAAAAAGCACGGCAGGCGGCAGCCAAGGAGCCGGGAACGCAAAAGCCGCAGGCGCAAAGGCAGGAACCGGCAGCGTGAGGGCGGCGGAAGGAGGAGCCGCGGCAGGCGCGCTGGAGAGAAGAATCAGGGATAAAAAGCTTCTCGCACAGGAGCTGGGAATCGGGGAAATCACCCTCACCGACATTTTAAAGGAGCTGGAAAAGCCCTCGAGAGACCCCAGGGAAAATATGCCCACTCCGATTCTGCGCAGCGATGTTCTGGAAATGAAGGATTTAAAACCGGGAATGATTTTAAAGGGCACCGTCCGCAACGTAATTGATTTCGGCGTGTTTGTGGATATCGGCGTACATCAGGACGGGCTGGTACATATTTCCCAGATTACGGACAGGTTTATCAAACATCCCTTAGAGGCGTTAAGCGTGGGCGATGTGGTGGATGTCCAGGTACTTTCCGTGGATACGGCGAAGAAGAGAATCTCTCTTACTATGCGCATCAACAAAGATAAGCAAAATGAAACCCCGGCGCGGAAATGAGGAAGTCATGAGAACGGGGACAAAGGGGAAAGCGGGGCCGGAATACAGATATTATGAGATACCGCCCGGCGGTAAGGCGCTGCTTTTAACCAAAGAAGGAATTTACAAGGAGGAGGCGGATGTTCTCCACTTCCACAATGTACTGGAAATAGGTTATTGCTATCAGGGAACAGGTTATATGCTTTTGCAGGATGAAAAGGCGGATTTCAGCGACGGAACCTTTACCCTGATTTCAGAGAAGCTTCCGCATATGACAATTTCCGACAGCGGCGTGTTCGGCGGATGGAAATATCTTTTTGTGGACGCGGAAGGGCTCTTGAAGGAGCTTTACGGAGAGACCTCCCCGATGGCGCGGCAGCTTATCGGGAGGATAAGGGGCCATGCATGGTTATTTTCGTCCGGCGAGGAAAAGGATAACGGCGATTTGATTTTCCAGATGTTTAAGGTAATGAAGGAGCAAAGACCCTATTATAGAGAAGAATTTAAAGGACTTATGATGACGCTGCTGGTACGTATGGCCGCGCGCTTCAGCAAAGAGGAGCCGGCCGGCGGGGGAAAGAGCGCCTGGCCCTCCAGAAACAGCATGATTATTTCTCGGGCGGTGGACTATATCAGCAAAGTGCCCGAGCGCCCCGTCAAAATCGAAGAACTGGCGAAGATGTGCCATATCAGCGAAACTCATTTCAGGAGAGTGTTCGGGGAATGTATGCAGATGACCCCGGTGGAATATATCAACCGGGTGAGGATAAGGAGAGCCTGCGACGCCCTGGAGAGAACCAATTTTTCCATCGGAGATATTGCGGCCGGGGCGGGATTTGGGACCGTGTCCACATTTAACAGAAATTTCAGGCAGATTATGGGCGTTTCCCCGCAGGAGTGGCGGAAAAGGGCAAGGAAGTAGCCCGCGGATGGTGCAGATAAAAGTTTATATGTTTTATGAAAAACCGGCAGCCGGATGGCTACCGGTTTTTCATATGGTCAATAATGCGAAGAAAATGTTCGGATTTGACTACAATATTTTAAATTAATATGGTATAATGCTCATGAAACAGTTCAAATACGGCCTGTATATTATGCATATTGCTAACAAACAGAAATATGTCAAAAAATGTCGCAGGCAAAGTGAACTAAAATCTAATCACAGGGAGGATATAAAAATGAAGAAAAAAGTAATTTCAGTATTACTGGCACTGACCATGGCATTATCCCTTGCAGCATGCGGTTCCGGCGGCGGCGATAACAGCGGCGGCACAGCGGACAGCGGAGCGGCGGCGGATGATGGCGCAGCAGCAGATGCCGGTGATACAGGAGCTGCAGCCGACGACGGCGCGGCGGCAGTAACAGAGGGTGCTGCGGCGGACGACAACACACTGACAGTCTGGACATGGGACCCTAACTTCAACGTATACGCAATCGAAAAGGCAGCAGAAATTTATGCGAAAGACCATGAAGGCTTCAAGGTTCAGGTAAGCGAAGTTCAGTCAGACGACATTGAGACACGTATTACCACGGCAGTTACCGCCGGCGACCTCAGCACTCTGCCTGACATTTTCCTGATGCAGGATAACTCGTTCCAGAAATACACCACTTACTATCCGGATGTATTTACCGACCTGACAAATTCGGGAATTGATTTTTCACAGTTCTCCGCAGCGAAGGTTGCTTACTCCACGTTAAACGGTGTAAATTATGGTATTCCGTTCGATAATGGCGCTGTTATCAATTGTGTGCGTACGGATATCTTAGAGCAGGCCGGCTTTACGGTAGACGACTTTACAGATATTACATGGTCTGATTACATCGAGAAGGCAAAGGTTGTTCTGGACAAGACAGGCGTTCCCATGCTGACAGCACAGGCAGGCTCCCCTGACCAGGTTATGATGATGCTGCAGTCCTGCGGTTCTTCCCTGTTCAAAGAGGACGGCTCCGTTAATATCGAAGGAAATGCCGAACTGAAAGCAATCATGGAGATTTATCTTGAGATGGTTGAAGCCGGCGTTCTTGTAGAAGTAACCGACTGGGACCAGTATATTGCTTCTCTTAACAACGGCACGGCAGCAAGCGCAATGAACGGCTGCTGGATTATGGCAAGTATCACACCTGTAGAAGACCAGTCAGGAAAGTGGGCGCTTACCAATATGCCTAAGCTTGACGGCATCAGCGGCGCAACCAATTACTCCAACAACGGCGGTTCTTCATGGGCGATTTCCGCTAACTGCCAGAAGGTTGATTTGGCGGTTGACTTCATGAATTCCACATTTGCCGGAAGCAACGAGCTGTATGACGACGTTATCGCAAAGGGAGCTCTTGCAACATGGGCGCCTGCAGGCGAATCAGAAGCGTACAACGTAGGCGTTGATTTCTTCGGCGGCGACGCAATCTATGCCAAGATTGTGGAATTTGCTACCCATACGCCTTCCAACGTTACAGGTCCTTTCTACTATGACGCACGTGACGCTGTAGGTGTTGCACTTTCCAACATCAGCCAGACAGGCGCGGATATTGATTCCGAAATCACAACTGCACAGCAGACTGTTGAGTTCAACATGGGCGGCTGATGAGCGCATGTATTGTAAAAACTGAATAAATGAAAGAGGCCTGTTGCTGCTGCCTGCATGGGCAGCGGACAGACCTCTTTTTAACATAAGGACCGCCCGCGAAGCGCGCTGTCCGTTGTTTATCACATCATATCATGATGGGTGTATATCAAAGCGGTATATTATAATGATTGAAAAGGAGGTAATGTTCTATGAATGGCCAGAAGAAAAAAGGGCTGACTCTGGAAAAGAAGCACAGCCTTACAGGGTGGGCTTTTCTGATACCGGCAGTTTTGCTGATTTGCTGGACCAGTTTTTACCCTATGATTCAGGCATTTATACTGTCCATGAAATCAGGTCTGGGGGTAAGCCTGAATTTTACAGGTTTCAGTAATTATGCGCGTATTCTGAAAGACCCGACGTTTAAACAGACATTGTTCAACACATTCTTTTACCTGATTATTCAGGTACCGGTTATGCTGGTTCTGGCATTGATTCTGGCATCCGTATTGAATAATAAGGATTTGCGTTTCAAGGGACTGTTCCGCACCTGTATCTTTTTGCCATGTGCGACGTCGCTGGTATCCTACGCCATGATTTTCCGTTCCCTGTTTGCAAACGACGGATTCATCAATACGATACTTCGGAATCTGGGCATGAATCCTGTTATGTGGTTTGCCAATGCATGGACGGCCCGTGCGGTTATCATCATAGCGCTTATATGGAGATGGACCGGATACAACATGGTATTCTATTTATCCGGCCTGCAGAATATCGAGTATTCCGTTTATGAAGCTGCTAAGATTGACGGCGCCAGCCCCATACAGTCATTCTTTAAGATTACCGTTCCTTTGCTGAAACCGACCATTTTGCTCACGACGATTACATCCACAAACGGTACGCTGCAGCTGTTTGACGAATCCTTAAACCTTACCAACGGCGGCCCCGGCAAGTCCACGATGACGATGTCCCATTATATCTATAATACATCCTTCGTACAGAGTCCGAATTTCGGTTATGCGGCGGCGATGTCCATTATTATTCTGGTTATGGTAGCGGTTCTTGCGTTAATTCAGATGAAAGTAGGTGACGAGAGATAATGTATAAAGGCAGAAAATTTTTAATGTATTTGTTTTTAACTGTTTTTTCACTTTTATCAGTATTCCCGTTGTATTATATGTTCTGTGCGGCTACCAATAAGAGTGTGGACGTTATTGCCGGCAAATTGATTCCCGGTACATACTTGCTTGAAAACTATAAGGCTCTGATTGGAAATCAGAACTTAGGGCTGGCCCTGTTTAATTCTTTCCGCAATTCCATTGTGCTGACGGTTCTTTGTCTTGTAATCTGTTCCATCGCCGGCTACGGCTTTGAGATTTACCACGACAAAGGAAAAGACGCGGTGTTTACGGTACTTCTGACTGCAATGATGATTCCCTTTGCGGCGGTTATGATTCCCATGTTCCGTATGTTCTCAACGCTGGGAATGGTAAACACCATGGCGGCTTTCATGCTTCCGTCGATTTCCACGCCGTTTATGATTATGATGTTCCGGCAGGCGTCGAGGTCTTTCCCTCACGATATTATCGAGGCGGCCCGTATCGACGGCTTAAGCGAGATAGGCATTTTCTTCCGCATGTTCATGCCTACCATGCGCTCCACCTATGCGGCGGCTATGACAATCACCTTCATGAATGCATGGAATAACTACTTATGGCCAAAGGTTATTCTGCAGACAGACGGCTCCATCACCATGCCGATGCTGGTTGCCAACCTGCTTGGCGGCTATACGGTTGATTACGGCATGCTGATGCTCGGCGTATTCATCTGTACGATACCTACGGCGATTATTTTCTTCTGCTTACAGAAGAGCTTCGCGGAAGGTATTACCGGCGCTGTGAAGTAAACAGTAACAATATTAATCCCGGATACTTCTTTGGTAAAAAGAAGTTATTCGGGATTTCTTAATTCATTTTTAAGATTTCCTTAATCCCAATGACGTGGTCTGATTTCTGTAGTATGATTGATGGAAAAATAAGGAATACGACAAGAAAGAAGATACAAGGGGAATTTTAAAATGAACAGGATTAAAAAGATTCTGACTTCCACTGTGATTATAGTGGAGCTGTTGCTGCTTGTCCTGACGGCCTGGCATCAGATGAGAGACCGGGAAAGCGGCCTCATCGAGTTTTCTGCGGACATGCTTTCCATGGCTCAGGAGACTTCCGGCGGTCTTGAAGTGAGGGAGGGGACGAATGCGATTACCTCCGCGGACCACGGCAAAAGCCGGAGGATTTATACTCCTGATTTTTCTCTGGACAGGGGAATCTATGCGGTTTCCGTGCAGTATCAGTCAAACACGCCGTTCATCAGCTCGGTGGGCTGCCGTTCCATGGCGGTCTGCGACGCCGAATATCCCTGGATACGTTCCGAGTCGCTGCTTCTGACAAGCCGCGGCATCAGCGCCGAGTATTTTGTATATGTCAGAAAAGACAACACGAAGGTAAAAATAAAAAATATTCTGGAGGACGGATATTTTGACTCCGTTTCCATTGACAGCATTACTATCTCCTATCTGAGCGGCCGTTCAGCGGTCAGAGATATCATTATTTTGCTTCTGATTTTTGCGGCGGTCGATTTCCCGCTGTATTTCTATCTGTATCGCAGGGAATCCATGAATGTATGGATAAAAAAAAACGCGCTGCTGGCGGCGGGGCTGCTGGCTCTGCTTTTTGTGGCGGAGCTGCCGATGACCATGAATTATCTGCCCAAGGGCTATGACCTGCGGTTCCATTACTACCGGATTTATACCATTGCGGAGGGGATTCGCGACGGGATGTTCCCTGTGAAAATCCAGCCTGAGTGGTTTAACGGCTACGGCTATGCCACAGGCATCTATTACGGTGATATCCTGCTTTATATCCCGGCGTTTTTATATCTGCTTGGCTTTTCCATGGGAACGGCCTATAAAACCTATGTCCTTCTCATGAACCTTTTGACGATTGGCGGTTCCTATCTGTGTTTTAAGAAATCCACGAAAGACAGATATGTGGGTCTGTTCGGTGCGGCTGTCTATACAATGGCGCTCCACAGACTGGTGGCGGTCTGCACGAGAGGCGCTCTTGGCGCGTATACAACAATGGCGTTTCTGCCCTTTATCCTTATGGGAATATGGGCAATCTATATTTGCGGACAGGGGAAAAGCCCGGCATACCCGCAAAGTCCGGCAGCGTCTGACGGCCCTTCGTCCTGCTTTTGCCGTGAGGAGGAAAAGGAATACCGCAAGGGCTGGCTTTATCTTGTAATCGGCGCTTCCGGCATTGTGGGCTCCCATATTCTGGGAAGTGTGATGACGGTGATTTTTGTCGTCCTGTTCATGCTGCTATCCATAAAAGTCACGATTCGGAAAAGGACATGGATTGCGCTTTTGAAGGCAGGCATGGGCTGTATCCTGGCAAATCTTTTCTTTGTGGTGCCCTTTCTGGATACCTACGGAAGCATGACCCTGACGACCTACTATGGGAACAAACCTGTTTACTATAATTCGGCTTTTGTGTCCCAGCTTTTTTCCAGCGCTTTCAACGCCATTGGAGACGTAAAGGAGGATTTGACGGGAATGCATCAGGATATGCCCATGTCGGTGGGGCCTGCGGCCGGTCTTGTCCTTTTTGGGGTAATCTGCTTTCTTATTTATAACCGGATGAATGAGAAGAAAAACGACGGCCTGCTGGTAAAGCTTCTGATTCTGACCGTGGTTTCTCTGTGGATGTCCACCAATCTGTTTCCCTATATGTGGCTGGCGGAATATGCGCCGCCGGTGTATCAGGTTTTAAAGAAGTTTGAGTTTGCATGGCGGTTTCTGGCGATTGCCTCGGTACTCATAACGGTTTTATACGTGATGCTGACCGTAAAGGCAGCCAAAGTATTTGACAAAAAGAAAGTGATGGCGGTTTCTGCCGTGGTCTGTCTGCTTTTTTGCCGGCAGGGGGCGGATTATATCTTCCAGTACAATAACCTGATGAAGCCCTTTGAGTATGAGTACAGCTTCCGGGATTTGTCCGTGGGGGCGGTTTACGACGGCCTGTATCTGCCGGAAGGGACGGATTACACAAACCTGCCCGCCGAAGTAAAGGCGTCTGACGCAGAGCATGTAAGTGTGGAAATGACGGCAAGAAAGGGAACCTTCGTGGAGGCCGCGGTGCAAAACAGGACGGCGGAAAACGCCTGGGTGGAGGTGCCCGTTCTGTATTACAAAGGGTATCATGCAAAGAGCAGCGAAGGAGAGCTTGCCGTGGGCTACGGGGACAATAACCGGATAAGAATCCAGATTCCCGCCGGATTTCATGATTCCGTAAAGGTTTTCTTTACAGAGCCGTGGTACTGGAGGGCGGCCGAGGTGATTTCGCTGATATTCTGGCTCTGGGCCGCCGCGTACGGTCTGGCGTGCAGATACCGGCGGGGGAGGAGGACAGCAGGGGGCGGTGTTATATCCCATTGAATAAATGTCCTTTGATATTTTATAAAATGTTTATTTTATTTTTATTGCGCGTTCTCCTGTTCTGGGGTATATTTATATTATAGATAAGGATTTTAATTGATTTTTTCATCACAATATAAAGACCTGTGAATGTTCTGACAGGACGGTAAAATAAAAGTGACCGAGTGATGAAGAGCAGATTTTGTATCACGTTAAGTTTTGCGCTTATTGCCATGCGCATTATATAAGTAGGCAATGTATCAGTTCCACGCTCATTGCTATGCGTGTAATTAAATAGGCAATGATTAAGTAATGGCCTTCTTCTTTTAGGAAGAAGGCTATTAGCATATAGGGAGAACAAAGGATGACAGATTTTGTCAGGGGACGGTTATATTTTATCAAGGATGAATTTTTTGAGGTTGTTGGAGAAAAGTATTTAAAAATAAATAAGAGAGATACGCAAAGACCGCATTATTACGCATTTAGAGATTCTTTTACCGGGTTATTATGGGTAATTCCTTGTAGCAGCCAAATAGAAAAATATAAAAAGATAATTGAGAATAAAGAGAAAAATGGCAGGAAGCATAACCATATTCAAATTATTAAGGTGTCAGGTATTGAACAGGCATTTCTATTTCAGGATATGTTTCCGATTCTCGAAAAATATATCAAGAATCCATACATAAAGCAGAATGCGTTTATGGAAATCAGGGACCCGAAAAAGATATTCGCAATTGATAAAAATGCGAAAGAGATTATTAAATTGATGAGGCATGGAGTTAAATTTACGCCTACCCAACCAGATTCAGTAAGGATTGAAAAAATAATGATTGAAGAATCAAATAAAGATGCTGCCAAATAAATTGCCCACCCCCCTTGATTTTACCGTATTTCCGTGGTATTCTAACATTCGTAAATAAAGAAAAGTTCTTCGGGGCAGGGTGAAATTCCCTACTGGCGGTAAAGTCCGCGACCCATCAGCTTTTAAGGGCATGATTTTGAGAAGCACCGCATTTCAAAAGCATTGCCGGGATAAAGCGAAATGGCTGATTTGGTGAAATTCCAAAACCGACAGTAAAGTCTGGATGAGAGAAGAAAACGACTGTTTTGTGGAAAACGCAATCAGCGTATATGCCGCGGCCGGCATACACGGAAAGCGGCGTATGAACAGGACAGTCTGCTTGAGCGGCGAGCTGTAACCCCGAATGTGAGACAAAACATTCGGGGCTTTTTATGCGCAGCCCCGTGCAGAGGAAAAATGCCGCTGATGCGGCGCACGGGGCGCGCGACGAGTAGGGGAAGATGAATCTTCCCTGCTCGATTGCACACAGCCCCGCGAAGCAAAAGGAAGAACCTTTCTGAAAATCAGGCGAAAGCCAAAGACCGCAGTTGCGGAAGATTTTTAAGGAGGAAAAAGAAAATGAGTAATGGTTTATGGGACAGCGTGAAGGAAAATGTAACTTTTGTACTGGTATCGGTGGGAATCGCGGCAGCTTTGTTTTTGATTGCATGGTTTGCGGAAAAGATGCTGAAAAAGAAAAACGGCGATACGGAAAGAATTTTAACCACCCGCAAAATTGCGTTAATCGGGGTGTTTTCCGCAATTTCCGCGGTACTGATGCTTTTTGAGTTCCCGGTTTTCTTCGCACCGTCCTTTTATGAGCTGGATTTCAGCGAAATACCGGCGCTTATCGGCGCGTTTGCCTTTGGACCGGTATCCGGCGTAATGATTGAATTCTGCAAAATTCTGTTAAAGCTTTTCATGAAAGGAACCAGTACCGCTTTCGTGGGGGATTTGGCAAATTTTGTGATTGGCTGCAGCTTTATACTGCCGGCGTCCATCATTTATATGTTCAAAAAGACAAAGAAGAACGCCATTTTGGCATCCATAGTGGGAACCATGATTATGGCGGTGTTTGGAACCATGTTTAACGCCGTTTATCTCCTGCCTACCTTTGCAGTCCTTTACGGAATGCCTCTTGACGCCATTGTGGGAATGGGAACGGCCATCAACAGCAACATTACCGGCGTGACGAGCCTTGTAATATTTGCGGTCGCGCCCCTGAACCTGCTTAAGGGCGGCAGCGTATCGTTAATCACGGTTCTTGTGTACAAAAAGCTCAGCCCGATTCTGAAAGCGGAACCGGCAAGGAGAAAGGTGAAAACGGCGGAAGCGGCGAAGTAGCGGGAAAGCGGCACATACGGGGAGAACATAAAAACAGCATAAAGCATACGGTCTGATACCGGCAATGCATGGATACTCTCAATGCATTGCCGGTTTTTCTTACAATAAGCCGGCCCGCGGAGCGTGGCGGCGTTTGTTACAATAAGCCGTCCCATGAAGCGCGGCGGCGTTTGTTACAACAAAACTGTAACGAAGCCTGGCGTCAGGAAAATTTTTAGATAAAATTAAGAATTTGTTATATATTCTTGTAAGTTTTTTGAAATATACTTCGTTATAATCAGTAATAAAAAAATATTAAATTAAAGCTTTTGGTATTGACAAATTATGTATTAGTAATATAATACAGTAATACAAACATACAAGGAGTGCAGACGCCATGGACGAATTAATTGAGATTCAGGAGATGTGTAAAATTTACAATCCTGGCGAAAACGAGGTGCGTGCGTTAGAACATGTGAATCTGACGATTAACAAAAATGAATTTGTAGCGATTATCGGCCAGTCCGGCTCCGGGAAATCCACATTAATGAATATGCTGGGGTGTCTGGATGTGCCTACCAGCGGTACATATATTTTAAATGGGCAGGATGTTTCCGGGCTTACGGACGATGAATTGTCGGATATCAGAAACAGGGAAATCGGCTTTATCTTTCAGGGATTCAACCTGATAGCCGGGCTGACCGCGCTTGAGAACGTGGAGCTGCCGCTGATATACCGCGGAGTGGGCAAAAAGGAGCGGCTCCGGCTCTCCCAGATAGCCCTTGAAAAGGTGGGGCTGAAAGCCAGAATGGACCACAAGCCCTCCGAGATGAGCGGCGGCCAGCAACAGAGAGTGGCCATTGCCAGAGCCATCGCCCAGGCGCCGCCGGTCATTCTTGCCGACGAGCCTACCGGAAATCTTGACTCCGGTTCCACGAAAGAAATTATGGAAATTTTAAAGGAACTGCATGGAGAGGGCAGAACGGTCATACTTATTACCCATGACAATGAAATTGCGGCGAGAGCCCGGCGGATTATACGGATTATGGACGGGCATATCGTGGAAGACAGGATAAACGATATTGACTAGTAAAAGAGGAGAGCTGGAAATGGAAAAAGAAATGGATGCGGTAAAAGAAATTGCTCCTTTGGAGGAGGCAAAGCCTGAAAAGGAAAAAAAGAAGAAAGAAAAGAAACCCAAAAAGGAAAAGAAGCCCCTTGATGCGGCTGCAAAGAAAAAGAGAAGAAGAATCATCATGTTCAGCGTTGCCGGCGTGCTGATACTGGCGCTGGTGGTTAAAAATATGTTCTTTAAAAGCGAAACCGCTGCTTTTGTGGCGACTGCCGGCGCAGTTTCCGGGGAAATCGAACAGACCATCAACACCAGCGGTACGGTGACAACGGAAAAATCCAAAAGCTATTTTTCTGATGTGAGCGTGAAAATAGACAGCATACCGGTGTCGGCGGGGGATTCCGTAAAGGCAGGGGACGTGCTGATTTCCTATGACGCCGACGAGCTGGCGCAGGAAAAGGAGCTGGCGAAGCTGAAAGCACAGTCGGCGGAGGGGAGTTACTTAAATTCCGTACAGGGCAACAACGAAAAGCTGGGGGATTTGAACGAAGCCAATGTAAATCTGGAGGTTTTGGACCAGCAGATTAAGGACACGGAAGCCTACATAACGAACTTAAACCATAAAATAGAAAAGAAAAAGAGCGATTTATCTTATTTTGCCACTCTCCTGCAGATTACCCTGATAGAGGAAGCGGACAGCCTGACGGAAGATGAAAGAGTTGAGATTGAAAAGCAGGTGGAGCTCAACCGGTATGAGCAGGAGCACAATAAGGAAATTCAGGGCTGGCAGGATGAACTGGAAGTATATAACAAGATGCTTTCCGATTATCAGGAGTACCGTTCGGAAATGAAATCCCAGAAAAGCTCCGCCGACGCCGGGAAAATGACTGCCGGCGCAAGGGAGGAGCTGGAAGCGGAAAACCAGACAAAGGAAATTGAGTCCGCGGATTCGCTGGAAAGCCTGGAAAAGGCGGAAGGCGGGGTCGTTGCCGAGTTTGACGGCGTTGTCACGGAAGTAAACGCCGTGGAGGGCGGCAGCGCGGCTGTAGGAGAAAAGCTCCTTAAGCTGGACAGCACGGAAGAGGTTATGGTTAAGATTTCCGTTACCAAATACGACCTTGACAAGATTGCCGTAGGGCAGGAGGCAAGAGTCACCATTGCCAGCAAGGAATATCAGGGGAAGGTTTCCAAAATCAACAAGATGGCGGAGACCAACAACAGCGGCGCGGCCGTGGTGGGAACGGAAATTGAAATCCTAAATCCCGACAGCGACGTCATTCTGGGTGTGGAGGCGAAGGTGATTATCAGCACGGCAAAGGAAGAAAACGCGGTCCTGATACCGGTGACTGCCGTCAACGTGGATATGAACGGAGACTTCGTCTATGTGGTGGAGGAAGGAATTCTGGTGAAAAAACCTGTAGTGACAGGGATTTCCTCCGACACGATGATTCAGATTGTGGAAGGACTTTCGGAAGGAGAGCAGGTGGTAACGGAAGTGACTGCGACTCTTATGGAAGGGATGCCCGTGATGGCGATGCCGCAGCAGTAACAACGCAACATTACCATGGCAGTATTAACGCAATATTGCCGTGGCAGTAGCAACGCGGCATTGCCGCAGCGGCAATAAGACACAGTGAGACAGAGAGCACAAATCAGGCGGATGGCAGGGGAACTTTGGCTGCGTCAGGCCGCGGAACTGAGAGGTGCGGAAATGAGGAAAAAATGGCACAGATTTGGGAATATATAAAGATTGCCCTGATGAACATCAAGAGCAACAAAGGGCGTTCGATACTTACCATGCTTGGTATCATCATCGGCATTTCCTCTGTTATCATGGTCATCTCCATTGGAAACGGCGTCCGGTCACAGGTGAATTCGGAGCTGGAGGGCCTTGCGGGAGGACAGATTGCATTCGGTGTGGATTCCACAAGAAAAGACACTACGGTGTCCTTCGACCAGTCGGATTTTGATGCAATCATGTCGCAGGTGGCGCATGTAAAAGGGGTAACGCCCCAGTTTGGCGCATGGGGAACCGCGGAGGGACCGAAAGGGGATTTTGACATCAGTATGAGCGGAGGAACCACAGGGCTTCAGTACATACAGACGGACCCTATTATCAAGGGAAAATATTTTACGGAAAATGATTACAACAGTGCGGCCAATGTGTGTGTGATTAACGAGGGCAGCGCCGTCGCCCTTTTCGGAACCGCCGACGTGGTGGGAATGACCTTTGACGCCACCATCTGGGGCATCACCCAGGAGCTGCGGATAATCGGAATCCGCCAGGACAATGCGGCCACATTGATTAACATGGGCGGCGGAGGGATGACCACCATACAGGCGGAGGTTCCCCTCACCTTTATGGCCAACAAGTACGGCTATTATATTGATGAAATAGACCAGTTTTACGTGATTGCGGAAGCCTCCGAATACTGTACGGAGGTGGCGGCAAAAACCCTGGCGCTTCTGGAGAGCAGACACAATGTCCGGGGCGAAAACCAGATTATGATGCAGAGCTTTACGGACGTAACAGCGCAGTTTGACACGATTTTAAGCTTTATCACCGTGTTTATCTCCTTCGTGGCAGCCATTTCCCTTCTGGTGGGCGGTATCGGCGTTATGAATATCATGCTGGTGTCCGTTACCGAGCGTACAAGGGAAATCGGTATCAGAAAGGCTCTTGGAGCGAGAACCAACTCCGTGCTTTTGCAGTTTCTTGCCGAAGCCGGAATTATCACCTTACTTGGCGGTATCATCGGAATTATCCTCGGCGTCATTGGCGCCAACGGAATCGGAGCCGTTGCCGGGGTAAATGCAAAGATTGGCGTCGGAACCGTGCTTGTCGCTTCCGCATTTTCCTGCGGCGTGGGAATCTTTTTCGGAATTTATCCCGCAAGGAAGGCGGCGAAGCTAAGTCCTATAGAAGCGCTGCGGCATGAATAGGTTTCCGCAAGATAATTGTTGCACTTTAAAATATTTTCAGTATAATAAGAATGTAGAGAGCACCTGCCCGCGTAGGTGCTCTTTGAGTCAGTACATATCTGGCAGAAAAACAGAACATCTGTAAAGCGTATGGTCTGGAAAATCTGCGTATTTACAGATGACATATGAATGCGGACGATTGTCATGGAGAGATTATGGAAACAGAATTTGACGTAAAAATAACGCCGGGGGTTCTCTACGATTATATGCTTTACCACACCTACACAAGTGCTGCCGGGCTTCTCGGCTCTGTTGTGGGCGCGCTTTTGGTGGTGGTGTTTTTTATGGGCTACGGAGCCCTCTTTCTGATTGCCGGAATTGTGATACTGGTTTATCTGCCCTGGACTTTGTTTATTAAATCAAGACGGCAGTACCTTGCCAATCCGGCCTTTAAGGAGCCCCTTCATTATCTCATGAATGAGGAGGGCGTGGAGGTATCCCAGAAAGGGGAGGTGCAGAGCCAGAAGTGGGAGGACATGTATAAGGCGGTGTCCACTTCCCGGAGCCTGATTTTGTATACCTCGCCTGTAAACGCCTCTATTTTCCCGAAGAAGGATTTGGGGGAGAAGGCTGCCGGTGTGATTGAGATGATATCCACCCACATGCCGCCGAAAAAGGTAAAAATCCGAAGCTGAACCGGACCGGCGCCGGGATTTTTGCGGGCAACGGGCCAGACGGCTGGCAGCAGGCACTGGATTAAGAAAAGTAAAGAGCCGCTTTTGAAAAGGCGGCTTGCATGGAGACGGAAGGAAAAGGCAGATGTTCATGGAAACCTACAGCCCGGAGGAAACCTGGGAGCTGGGAAGAAAAATCGGAGAAGGGGCAAAGGCGGGAACGGTTTTTGCCCTGACAGGGGATTTGGGGGCGGGTAAAACCGTTTTTTCAAAAGGAATGGCGGCCGGACTTGGCGTTACGGAGCATGTGAGCAGTCCAACCTTTACAATTCTGCAGATATATGAAGGGGGAAAATACCCTTTTTATCATTTTGACGTGTACCGAATCGGGGATGTTTCCGAGATGGAGGAAATCGGTTACGAGGACTGTTTTTACGGGGACGGAGTATGCCTGGTGGAATGGGCCGACCTTGTCCGGGAGCTTTTGCCGGAGCATTACACGGAGATAACCATCGCCGCGGATATGGAGAAAGGCTTTGACTACAGGAAAATAAGCCTGGAGGAGCATTGATTTTCGCAGGCAACGAGCCGGACGGCTGCCAGCAATGCAAACTGCGTTTGATACATTTGACCGCCGCAGGGGCTGACCTGGCGGGGGAGAATAAATTGACCGGGAGGAGGGGAAAGACGATGAAAATTATTGCGATAGACAGCTCGGGGCTTACGGCTTCGGTAGCCGTCGTGGAGGACGATACGCTGATTGGGGAGTACAATGTCCAGTATAAAAAGACCCATTCACAGACCCTGCTTCCCATGCTGGACGAACTGAAAAAAATGGTGGAGCTTGACCTCTCCACTGTGGACGCCATTGCCTTGGCGGCCGGTCCCGGTTCCTTTACGGGGCTTCGGATAGGCTCGGCAACGGCAAAGGGGCTCGGGCTTGCCATGGGAGTGCCTCTGGTGGAAATCCCCACGTTAGACGGACTTGCCTGCAATCTTTACGGGACGGATAAGCTGATTTGTCCCATTATGGACGCCCGGAGGAATCAGGTTTACACCGGACTTTATGAGTTTAAGAAAGATAACCCTTCTCCCTTTTGTTATCGGCTTGAAACCCTTCTTTCAGGCTGCGCCGTTTCCATTGATGAAATTGCCGAAAGGTGTAACGGGCTCGGCCGGGAAGTGATTTTTCTAGGGGACGGGGTTCCTGTGTTTGAGAAAAGGCTGGGAGAGGTTTTGGCGGTGGCCTATGGTTTCGCACCGCCCCATATGAACAGGCAGCGGGCGGCAGCCTTTGCTTTTCTGGCGTTCCAGTATCTGAAAGAAGGCAAATGCGTTGCGGCTAAGGACCATGCGCCGGTCTACCTGCGTATGTCTCAGGCGGAGAGGGAACGAAATGGAGGATGAATCCCCCATTTCGAAAAGTTTGCGTCCGCAAACTTCATCATGCGCCATGTCCCGCAGCCGGGCCATGAAAGGCGGCGCAGAAAAGAGGAACGAAATGGAGGATGAGCTGAGAATCAGAGATATGGAGGCATCCGATGTGGAGGCGGCCAGCATAATCGAGCGGGAAGCCTTTTCCATGCCGTGGTCGGCGGCGGATTTTCTGGAAATGGTGGAAGCGGATTATGCCAGCTATTATGTGGCGGAGCTTAACGGGGAAATCGTGGGCTGCTGCGGAATCAGAAGGCTGGCGGACGAGGGAGAAATTACCAACGTGGCAGTAAAAGCCGGGTACAGAAAAAAGGGAATTGCTTTTTCAATGATGCGGCACATGCTGGAAAACGCGGAAAAAAACGGCATCGGCGACTGTACGCTGGAAGTGAGAGTCAGTAATTATCCTGCAATAAAACTCTATGAAAAGCTTGGTTTTAAAGGGGAGGGGGTCAGACCAAAGTTTTATGAAAGACCCGCGGAGGACGCCCTGATAATGTGGAAAAGATAGGAAGGTAAAGGAAGAATTACCACTGTTTCTTATCGCTCTTTTATGTATAATGTTTTGTAGGGGAGCAAGAGAAGAAGATTGCATGTGTGACAATGCAATCGTCTCCTGTAAAATACCGAAGGAGGATAAGAGCATGAAAATTTATTTTGACGATAATACAAAAGAGCTGAAAGCAATTGTATGTAATAAATGTAAGAAAGAAATAAGAGTCAAAAACGGAATGATAATGGAAGGCTGTTTCCATGGAAGCGTCCGTTTCGGATATTTCAGCAGGAAGGATGGAACAGAGCATTCTTTTGATTTGTGCGAGGAATGTTATGATAAATTGATTGAAGGGTTTGCCATTCCGGTGAAAGAGGAGGAGACAACGGAGCTGCTTTAAAAAATCAGGCAGATATGGTTCCTCCCTTATAGGCGGGTTACAATAAGCCGGCCTGCGGAGCGGCGGAGAAGTGAGAGGAATTATGCTTGATATTTGTTTACTGGGAACCGGCGGAATGATGCCTCTTCCCTACAGATGGCTGACGTCCATGATGGCCAGATATAACGGACAGAGTATATTGATTGACTGTGGGGAAGGAACGCAGATTGCCATGAAGGAAAAGGGCTGGAGCCCGAAGCCCATTGACGTTATCTGCTTCACCCACTTTCATGCAGACCATATCAGCGGACTGCCGGGGCTGCTTCTCACAATCGGGAATGCGGAACGGACAGAGCCGCTGCTTTTGGTGGGACCGAAGGGGCTTTCGAAGGTGGTGGCGTCTTTGCGGATTATTGCGCCGGAGCTGCCCTTTGTGATAGACTGTCTGGAACTGAACGAGGCGGAGCACACAATTTCCTTTGACGGATTTAAAATAGAAGCCTTCCGGGTAAACCACAATGTTCCCTGCTATGGCTACAGTATCGTGATTGAAAGAAACGGCAGGTTTCAGGTGGAAAAGGCGGAAGCCCTTGGCATTGAAAAGCGGTACTGGAACCGTCTGCAAAAGGGAGAAACCATTAAGGCAGGCGGAAGAACACTTGTGCCGGAAATGGTGCTCGGGCCTGCCAGAAAAGGAATCAAAGTGACTTATTGTACGGATACAAGGCCGACGGAAGGGATTGTAAAGCATGCCGGGGGCTCCGACCTTTTTATCTGCGAGGGGATGTACGGGGAGCATGACAAGAAAGCCAAGGCAAGAGAGAATAAGCACATGACGTTTTACGAGGCGGCGGAGCTTGCAAAACGCGCGGGCGTGCCCAGGCTCTGGCTTACTCACTACAGTCCATCTCTGAACAGGCCGGAGGAATACCTTTCGGAGGTGCGCAGGATTTTCCCGGATACGGAAACCTGCCGGGACGGAAAAACCATTGAGCTTGGATTTGAGGATGAGGAATGAGAGGAGAAGGGCGATGAGCGGAAAAGGCAGTCATGGAATGGTAAAGGGAATCATTGTTATTCTTGTCCTGGTTTGTCTGGTTGGCGGCTACTACTATTATCTGTCCAACAAAAAGCAGGATAAGGTTCAGGAGGAAAATGTGAAGGCAACTGTGGTTCAGGAAGTGCTTATGCGCAATCTGGACAGTAACTATCCGCCGTCTCCAAGGGAAGTAATCAAATATTTCGGCGAGATATCCCAATGCCTTCTGGGGGAAACCTATACGGACGAGGAGTTCGGGCAGCTGGCGCTGCAGGCGCAGAAGCTTTACGACGAGGAGCTGATTGCCAATAAGACGCAGCAGCAGTACCTTGAAGACCTTAAATGGGATATCAATGTTTTTAAAGAGGACGGAATCGTGATATCCAGCTATACTCCCGCATCCAGCGTGGACGTGGAGGAGTTTACAAAGGACGGATATAACTGCGCCAGGCTGACCTGCAGCTTTACTTTCAGGAAAGGTACTTATCTTGAAGCCAACGAGGAGATTTTTGTGCTGAGAAAGGACGCGGAGGGACACTGGAAAATTTACGGCTGGCAGCCGGTGAAAAAGAATAATACGTAGAATTCCGGTTTCACGGTCAACAGAGAGGAATTATATGGAAAAAGACGTTTATATACTGGCAATTGAGAGCTCCTGCGACGAGACGGCGGCAGCCGTGGTAAAAAACGGCCGGGAGGTGCTCTCCAACGTGATTTATTCCCAGATTGCGCTGCACACCGAATATGGCGGCGTGGTTCCTGAAATTGCTTCCCGCAAGCATATTGAAAAGATTAATCAGGTGATTGAGCAGGCTCTGTCCGACGCGGGCATGGCGCTCCCCGATATGTCGGCGATTGCCGTCACCTACGGCCCCGGACTGGTGGGCGCTTTGCTGGTAGGCGTGTCGGCGGCCAAAGCGGTCAGCTTTGCCTCGGGAATCCCGCTTGTGGGGGTTCATCATATCGAGGGCCATATCAGCGCCAATTATATAGAAAACAAAGACCTGGAGCCGCCTTTCATCTGTCTGGTGGTGTCCGGGGGACACTCTCATCTGGTGGTGGTAAAGGATTACGGTGAATATGAAGTGATTGGCAGGACCAGAGACGATGCGGCCGGGGAAGCCTTTGACAAGGTGGCGAGAGCCATCGGCCTGGGATATCCGGGCGGCCCCAAAATTGACCGGGTTTCCAAAGAAGGAAATCCCGACGCAATAGCATTTCCCCGGGCAAAGGTGGGAAATGCGGAATATGATTTCAGTTTCAGCGGTCTGAAATCGGCGGTCTTGAATTATTTAAATTCCTGCCGGATGAAAGGGGAGGAGATTGTCACGGCGGATGTGGCGGCTTCTTTCCAGAAAGCGGTGGTGGACGTGCTTGTGGAGCATTCCATGGAGGCGGTGCGCAAATACGGTCTGAAAAAGTTTGCCATTGCCGGCGGAGTAGCCTCAAACAGCAGCCTGCGAAAGGCATTTGAGGAGGCCTGCGAAAAAGAGTCGGTTGCTTTTTATCATCCCTCCCCGGTCTACTGTACGGATAACGCGGCGATGATAGGCACGGCAGCCTTTTATGAATATCAAAAAGGGATACGGCACGGGTTTGACTTAAACGCGGTTCCGAACTTAAAGCTGGGAGAAAGGGCTGATTTTCATGGGAAGTGATGGGGAACGCACCCTGGCCGTTGTGCTGGCGGCCGGAAGCGGAAAGCGCATGGGGAGCAAAACAAAAAAGCAGTACATGCTGATAGACGGCAAGCCCGTGATTTATTATTCCTTAAAGACCTTTCAGGACAGCTTTATAGACGAGATTGTCCTGGTGGTTTCCCCGGGAGATACCCGATTCTGCCAGGAGGAAATTGTGGAAAAGTACGGGTTTTACAAAGTGCGCCATATTGTGGAGGGCGGGAAGGAAAGATATCATTCGGTGGCCGCCGGCTTAAACAGCGTGTCGCATTTTGACTATGTATTTATTCACGACGGGGCAAGACCCATGGTGACGGCGGAGATTCTGGACAGGTCTCTTGCCTGTGTCAGGCAATATGGGGCCTGCGTTACGGGAGTGCCCGTCAAGGATACCATTAAAATTGCGGACGAGGAGGGAAAGATTGCGGCCACACCCAACCGGAATTTCATGTGGGCGGTGCAGACGCCGCAGGTTTTTTCATATCCTTTAATAAAAGAAGCTTATGCCCTTCTCCTGTCGAGGGAGGAGGAGCTTTCAGCGTCGGGGGTGGCTGTGACAGACGACGCCATGGTGGTGGAAACGCTGACGGGACGGGCTGTAAAGCTGGTGGAGGGCTCCTACAAAAACATTAAAATAACGACCCCTGAGGACATTCAGATTGCGGAGATTTTCCTGAAAAATTTTTAAAGGAATTTTTATGCAAAAAAATTTAAAAAAGTGTTGACAGGTATTAATTGGTTTGATAGAATAACCATTGCGCCTGACAAAAAGGCATACGACATGGAGAGGTATCGAAGTGGTCATAACGAGGCGGTCTTGAAAACCGTTTGTCCGCAAGGGCACATGGGTTCGAATCCCATCCTCTCCGCTGGAGATACCTACTCCGCCGGACTTTTACCGGAACATAATTATATATGAAATTTTAATCAGCTTTCATCAGCGGTTTTAAAGAGTAATAAAACCTGGAGAAGTACCCAAGAGGCTGAAGGGGCTCCCCTGGAAAGGGAGTAGGTCGTTAATAGCGGTGCGAGGGTTCAAATCCCTCCTTCTCCGTTGACAGTCTGGAAAGATTGTCTGTATTATAAAAGAAGCACCTTGACAACAAAACAGCAATGCGACCCTGAAAATTCAAGAAG
>CAJTMW010000023.1 GCA_910577275.1 uncultured Lachnospiraceae bacterium | reverse complement strand
TTTACAACAAACTCTACTCCTTCCTTCTTCATATTATGAAAAAGCTCTTTTCTGTCGCTGTCAAAAGCCTTGTCGTCATAATGCGCATGGGTATCAAATATCATTTTATGGTATCTCCTCAGAAAAAATTAATATTTTATGAAAAATTTTAAAAAAATACTTGCAAACCAAAAAACATTATACTATAATACCCTATGTGCTGTAAATGAGACAAAAGAGAAAGTTATTTGCGTCTTTAGCTCAGTTGGTAGAGCACCTGACTCTTAATCAGGGTGTCCAGGGTTCGAGTCCCTGAAGACGCACGGAGTACCATTTTTGGGGACGTATGAGCCTTGGGGATGGTGCTTTTTTTCGCCCAAAAAGGGGTTTTGAGACAATCCTCTGAAAAACGGCTTTTCTCTCATTTAATTATATCCGGTTAAAATGTCATTCCCGACATTTCAATAAAAATCCCCGCCAGAACCCCTATCCCATAGAGCATCACCGTTATTCTTATATTTTCCTTTAAATCATCATTTACCCGGTAGAGCACCAGAAGGCCGATTCCTGAGCCGGCAAGCAGTCCTGCAAGCATTGCCCCCGCGCCCAAAAGCCCTTCAAGATAAAGCTGCGTCAGAACCACAGAGGAGGCGCAGTTTGGTATCAGGCCAACCAGAGCGGCCGCCATCGTACCCAAAATGGGATTTCCTGAAACCAGCATGGCCAGACGTTCTTCGCCCGCGAAGCTAATTAACAGATTAAGCGCCAGAGAAATTGCCAGAATAAACAAAAATATCTGAACCGTATGGTGGAGAGCCGATTGAAAGACGCTTTCCTTTTCGCAGTTACAGTGTTGATGCTCGCACATATGCTCTATCCGCAGTTCTTCCGTATCCGTTCCCTTTTGCTTTCTGTGAAACAAATCAATCAGAAATCCCGCCAAAATACCGACCAAAACCTTTACCGCAAGAATCCTGAAAATCGTACCCGCATTCACTTTCTCGGATATCAGTATCGGGAGCATCTCATCCGACGTGGACAAAAACACGGCGACCAGCGTTCCCATAGTAATCACGCGTCCCGCATAGAGATTCGATGCCGCCGCGGAAAACCCGCACTGGGGAAATATGCCGATCGCTCCCCCGAGCGCCGGTCCCCATTTCCCCGAGCTTTTCATTACCTGCCGGGTTTTTTGGCTGGTTTTATGTTCAATGTTTTCCATTATCAAATAGGTAATAAACAGAAACGGAAGCAATTTTATTCCATCCGTCAAAGTGTCAAGCAGGATATCTCTTATCACGTATTGTGCTCCTTTTCTCCGTTCCAATGCAGCGTGGTATCCTCCGCCGTCAGCATCGCTTTTTACTCCAATGCAGCGTGGTATCCTCCGCCGTCAGCATCATTTTTTGCTCAGCAGTTCATCAGATACCTGCTCAAGCTTTTCGGTTCTGTGGTACCTGGCCGCAAGGGTGCTCCTGTCATCCGTTTCTTTGCTATGGCCGCTGAAAGCCAGCTTCAGCAACAGCGGCGTCAATACGGCGCAACCCACCACCGTAATTACAATAGGCGTCATCATAGCCTGGCTGAGGGCTCCCATGGATAATCCCCTGTTTGCCACAATCAATGCCACCTCTCCACGGCAGGCCATTCCGGTTCCCACCTGAATACTTTCTGCAGTATTAAATCCGCAAAGCCGCGCTCCCAGACCGCAGCCGATAACTTTTGACAGAACAGCAACAGCCAAAAGGAGCAGGGAAAAAGCAACAAGACTTCCGCTTAATCTGGGCAGCTCCACCTTAATTCCTATACCGGAAAAAAATACCGGGGTCAAAAGCAGATAGCTCAAAGGCTCGAATTTCGAACGGATATAGTCCGCCTTGGAGGTGCATGCCACAACCAGTCCCGCTACAAATGCGCCGATAATATCTGCCACACCAAAAAATTCTTCCGCACAGTAAGCCAAAAGCAGGCAAATCACAAAAGCAAATACCGGATACCGCCGGAGATTTTTCTGATGGGCATGGTCAATTATGAAACGAAAGAGCCGAATACCCCCAAAGGCCGCAACAATCGCAAAAACAAAGAACAATACAATTTTCAGCATCACCAGCAAAAGCCCGCTTCCGTCGCCGGCCATGCTTGCCACTATCGTCAGCGCCACCAGACCCAACACGTCGTCAATCAGCGCGGCGGCCAGAATCGTGCTGCCCACCCGGGTATCCAGTCGTCCCAGCTCCTTTAGCGTCTCAACGGTAATGCTGACAGAGGTTGCCGTGAGTACCGTTCCAAGAAAAACATTCTCCAAAAAGGTGTTTCCCGGGAGCCATCCGGCTTTTCCGGCCAGCCAGCCAAAGCCTGTTCCCATTGCCATGGGAACCAGCACTCCGCATAGAGCCACCAGAAATCCGGCTTTTCCGGCATTTTTCAATTCCCGAAGGTCAGTACCCATCCCCGCTGTGAAAAGAATTACAATAACTCCAAGTTCGCTCAGCTGCGAGAGAAATTCGGTTTCCGACAGGACGTTAAACATGGCGGGCCCCAGCACAAGTCCGGCCAGAAGGGCTCCCACCACCCGCGGCATCTGGAATTTCCCTGTCAGAATTCCAAACAGCTTAGTACTTAAAAGAATCAGCGCCAAATCTAATAAATAATGATAAGACATTTTCCGTCCCCTCCTTAATTATCTTTTTCCCCTAAACTAGCACTGTCTCTTTAAATTTGCAAGAAGCAATTTATACAAAATCGCACACCTGAAAAATATAAAACTTTAAATAATAGGACTCGTCCGCCGCCCACAAAATCGGATGGTCAGGCGCCTGTGTCCTGAATTCCACCTGCCGCAGACGTTTATGGACGTTTCTTGCCGCCTGCGCAATGGTTTCCGTAAAAAGCTCGCAGGTCATAAAGTGGGAACACGAGCAGGTCGCCAGAAATCCCCCGTTTTTTACAAGCTTCATGGCCCGGAGATTGATTTCCCGGTAACCCTTGACGGCATTTTTGACGGAGCTGCGGGATTTGGTGAAGGCCGGAGGGTCCAATATCACCACATCAAACTTTTCCTGCGCTTTTTCCAGCTCCGGCAACAGCTCAAAAACATCCCGGCATTCAAAGCGCACTTGCTCTTCCCTATGATTCAGCAGCGCATTTTTACGGGCCTGTTCCACGGCAAGCGCTGACGAATCCACGGCGATAACCTCCCTTGCGCCGCCCGCCGCGGCGTTCAGCGCGAAAGAACCCGTGTGTGTAAAGCAGTCGAGTACTCTGGCGTCCCGGCACAGCTTCCGCACAGCCAGCCGGTTATATTTCTGGTCCAGGAAAAAACCGGTTTTCTGTCCTTCTTTTATATCCACCAGGAATTTTACGCCGTTTTCTTCTATCTCCACATTCGTGTCGAAGGCTTCGCCGATAAATCCCTTGAAGGGCTCCATGCCTTCATTGCGCCTTACACTGGCCTCGCTTCTCTCATAAACGCCCCTGATGAAAATCCCGTCGGCCCTAAGAACCTCTTTTAAAAGCTCTACAATCTCCTCTTTGTATCGGTCAATACCAAGCGCCAGCGATTCCACCACCAGCACATCGGAAAATTTGTCGATTACAAGCCCCGGCAGAAAATCCGCCTCTCCGAATATCAGCCGGCAGCTCTCTGTATCCACCGTCCTTTTCCGGTATTCCCAGGCGTCCGTCACCCTCCGCCTTAAAAATTCCGTGTCAATTTCCTGACGGATATTTCTGGTCATCATCCTGATTCTGATTTTGGAATGGCGGTTGATATAACCCTTCCCCAAGGGATAACCGTCAAAATCATGCACCTCCAGAATATCTCCGTCCGCAAACTCCCCCTCGACATGCGCTATCTCGTTATCGTATATCCACATTCCGCCCGCTTTCAGCGCGCGCCCCTCACCCTTTTTAAGGATTGCAACTGCTTTATTCATAAAAAATAATCCTTTCCTGATTTCTATACCGGCCTGTCCAATGCTTCACAGTATATCACAGAAAAGGATTTTTTTTAAGCGAAAAATTCTTCAAGGAGATTTTCAAGCTCGTCCTGATAATGCTTTACAACCGGCTGCGCCTGTTCTTCAAAATCACCTGTACGGGCTTTTTCCTCTCCTTTCTTGTCCTCCATAAATTCGAGCGCATATTTTTCTCTTTTTTTAACGCCCTCCTCCATTGCGCTTTCCCTTTCGGATTCCAGTCTGGGAACAAAATAGTTCTCCAGATAATCCGTCAGGTTTGTTTTTAAAATTTTTCTCCTCTCATGTATATCAACGATTCCCGAAATGGAAAAATACAGATATAATCCCAGAATACTGACCAGATAATAGGGCATAATCTGAAATAAGGTGTTTCCTGCCGCCAGCGACAGGCAGATTGCGATACCTGCCAGTAAAATGGAAAGCATCATCAGCTGCCCGGAAGCGTGCACAAAACGGGTTATCTGTATTTTGGCAAAACAGATTTTCTGAACGAATCTTTCCACAAACACCTCGGTATTGACCATTTTCCCGTTCAGCTTATAATAACTGGCATACTTTTGCTTGCACTGCTTTAGTTGTTTATTTTCCGTCGCCGGCATATTGTCCGTTTCCGAGATTAATTTATGATAAACCAGTCCGGCTATCATCTGGCATACGACGCTCAGCAGCAAAAAAGCGGCAATCAATCCTGTAAGTAATCTGTGCTCAAAAAATATTGTAAACATATTTCCTCCTTTCCTTACTATATTATAATAAAAGGGGTTTTTTCTCTCAATAAGCCAGAGGGTGTAAGTTCTCGTCATTTTTCGTTAAAATATATCTTTCATATGCCAATATTTTCTGTTATACTTATACTCCAAAGAGAGATGACAGCGGAACTTTAATCAGCGAAGGCACGCACAGCGCACAAATCAATATTCGGACATACTTTGGCCGAATGTTGATTTACTACAGGTGTGCTGGAAGTGCCGCAGCGGAACTTCAATCAGCGAAGGCACGTACAGCGCACAAATCAATATTCGGACATATTTTGGCCGAATGTTGATTTATTACAGGTGTGCTGGAAGTGCCGCAGCGGAACTTCAAATAGGAGGGAAGATAATGAAGTATCAGACAAAAGGCACCTGCTCCACCTCCATTGATTTGGAAGTGGAAAACGGCAAAATCAAATTTGTTGAATTTTTCGGGGGCTGCAACGGCAACCTGAAAGGGATTGCGAACCTGGTAACCGGCATGGACGTGGACGACGCCATTTCCAAGTTAAAAGGCGTGCGCTGCGGTTTTAAACCTACTTCCTGCCCCGACCAGCTTGCACACGCCTTAGAGCAGATTAAAAACGGCAATTAGAAATAAGGAGGCTTTTTTATGGGTGACTTGAAAGCAGCAAAAAAAATAGTTCTCACTGGCGGCGGAACAGCGGGGCATGTCACACCTAATATCGCCCTGATGCCTCATCTTACGGAAGCCGGTTATGAAATTTCCTATATCGGTTCTTACGACGGCATCGAAAAAAAGCTGATTTCTGATTTTGACATTCCTTATTACGGAATTGCCACAGGCAAATTCAGACGTTATTTTGATATCAAAAATTTAACCGACCCCTTTCGGGTAATCAAAGGCTACGGAGAAGCCAGAAAGGCCCTGAAACAGATAAAACCGGACGTCGTTTTTTCAAAAGGCGGCTTTGTAAGCGTTCCGGTGGTACGGGCCGCCGCTTCCCTGCATATTCCCTGTATCATCCATGAATCCGATATGACTCCGGGACTTGCCAACAAGCTCTGTATTCCCGTTGCGGAAAAAATATGCTGCAATTTCCCCGAAACAATCGCCATGCTTCCAAAGGACAAGGCTGTGCTCACCGGCTCTCCCATCCGCGAGGAACTGACAAAGGGCGACAAAATCGCCGCTCTTGACATGTGCGGCTTTACCGCCAACAAGCCGGTAATTATGGTAATCGGCGGCAGTCTCGGCGCCGCATCCATAAACGACGCCGTACGGCAGGCTCTGCCCGTGCTTTTAACCGATTTTCAGGTCGTCCACATCTGCGGCAAGGATAAAATTGACGAGAACCTCCGCAGCCAAAGCGGTTATGTGCAGTTTGAATATGTAAAAACGGAATTAAAAGATTTATTTGCTATGGCGGACGTGGTAATTTCCCGTGCGGGAGCCAACTCGATTTGTGAGCTTTTAGCCCTGAAAAAGCCGAATCTGCTCATTCCCCTCTCGGCAAACAGCAGCCGGGGCGACCAGATTTTGAATGCAAAATCCTTTGAATCGCAGGGATTTTCCATGGTAATTGACGACGATACCCTGAATGCGGATTTACTGGCGGAAAAGGTAATTGAATTGTATTTTACAAGGCAGACCTACATCGACTGTATGGGAAAGAGCAACCAGTTCGGTTCCATCCGCACAATTTTGAAGCTCATTGAGGCATGTGTAAACCATGAATGAAAACGTATCCATAGACTCCTTCTGGCAGTTATTGACGGAACATCAGAGCGAAACCTTTTACACCATGAAAAAACTGCCCTTCACCTATGTGGTGAAAGGCGGCGAGCTTTTTGTGGACAGGCGTTCCAAATCTATCACAAAGGCAACCTTTGAGCAGGCTCTCAATAAATTAAAGGAAAGCCCACAGCAGATTACCGGTCCGAAATCCTTAAATGTTTTCGGGGCTCCTTACGTGTGGGCCATTTTTAAAGCATTTCAAATCGTATAACACCCTGGGGCGGTTTCATTTCATAACAGTTTCATTTTGCGGCCCTCTCCCGCGGTTTCATCACTCGTCGTAGATATCCACCTTGATTCTGTCCTCATAGGGTTTTACCAGTTTTTCCACGATTTCATAAGACAGTTCCCGCATTTCGCCGATGACTTCCCGGTAATTATCCTCACTCACCTGATTTTTGCCGCTGCTTATGCACTCGCAGATATAATGATTAATCTCCGGTGAAAAATGAATGATATCCATATAATTTTCCAGATTCGTGATAACATCTCTGTCATTCTGAAAATAAAACAGCTTTACATTTTCACAGGTAAGAAGCGCTTCCATGGCCCGCTCCATATTGTAGAGATAGGCTTCCATATCCCCTTCCCGGTAAATATTATCCCACCAGAGCATGGAATAGGGCGGAATAAATACATAAAATTCGGTTTCCGGGTGCCCGTTTATCCTGTCAAGAATCAAAGTAATATTTTTCCCGAGCACGTCCTCATAATAATCCGCCGGCTTCATCTCCGAAACGGAGGGCTTACGGATATAAAGCCCCAGAATCATATCAGAATTAAACTGCTTCCACTGAGCCCAGTTGTAGGAATCGTTTTCGTCGTAATCCCCAATCGTGGAATTGGCGATGAGATAGGGGATTTTCTCCATGAGCACTCCCTTATTCAGCCAATACTCAATATCATTGAAATAATTGTCGTCGTACAGATACATGGGACAGCCCGTGAGCTCATAGGTTGTCTCCGGCTCCGCCACCAGGGCGGCGGAATCCAGATTGTAAAACACATACTTCAAATCCTGTCTGGAAAAGGCGATATCCAGAAGATAGCACAAATCCGCCGTCGCCCCATAGGAACGGATTGCCTTAATGGTACGGCAGCCAAAGGCCTGATTAAACCAGTCGTTATAATAATTTTCGGACACCGAGGAGCCTGCTATCACACTGTCATAGTCAAAGGTTTTCAGAGAGCCCACGCATTGATATTCCTTATCCGTCAGCACCGCCTTTAAACCCTTTAACGGCTTGTGATACTGGAAAAAGGGGTCAAAAACCACTACCGCCAGAATACACAAAAACAGCAAAACGCCGCTCCCTATAAAAAACTGTCTGATAAACTTCGCCGAAGCCTTCTTCTCCATTGTTTTCCCCTAAAAATTAAAATAGATAAATGTGCTGACCTGTGAAAAGGAAATCACCGACCAGACGAAAATCACTGTGACAAAGGCGCAAAGCCTGCCGTTTAACGGATGCTCCCCCGCAATCTCCAACGTGTTTTTTCGGGTAAGGATAAACCCGCTGATAAGAAGAAGCAGGATAAACGCCAAAAGATATGCAAGGTTCAGCATCTCCGGAGCCATAAGGTTCACCGCCTGCTTTATGAGATAAAACTCAGGCACGTCCAGCTTTGCGGCAATTTTATAAATATATCCGGTATCTTTGAACGCCAGAATGTTCCGAAACATCTGAAAGGCCCCCGCCATACTCTCGCTTCGGAAGAAAAACAGGGACAGGTTAAAAAATCCAAAAGTAAAAATCCATCCAAGCCAACCGGGTACCGTGACTTTTGCCGGCCTTTTTCCTTCACAACCTCTGACTCCCACGATTCCCAGATTGTCCCAGATAACCAGGAGCCCCTGCATGGTCCCCCACGCAATGTAGGTCCAGTTTGCCCCGTGCCAGAGTCCGCTTAAAAAGAATACAAGAAAGGTATTGAGCACTGTACGCGCCTTTCCTTTCCGGCTGCCGCCTAGGGGAATGTAGACATACTGTATGAAAAACCGGGAGAGCGTCATGTGCCATCTCTGCCACAAATCCTTTACGGAACACGCCTTATAGGGGGAATTAAAATTAACCGGCAGCTCGATATTGAACATTTTTCCCAGCCCGATTGCCATATCGCTGTAACCGCTGAAATCAAAATAAATCTCAAAGGTATAAGCCAGTATCACCAAAAGCGTTGCGGTGGTGTCGAGAAAGGCCGTCTGCTCAAAACCGTAATTTACGGGAAGCGCCAGCACGTCCGCAAGCAGCACCTTTTTTCCCAGACCAATTGTAAAAATCACGATGCCCTTTGCAAAATTATCCGGCTGAAAGCTGCGGTTCCCCCTATCCTCAAACTGCGGCATCATTTCCTTATAGGTCACAATGGGGCCCGCAATCAGCTGGGGAAAGAAGGTCACAAAGGTCAGATAATTGATAAAGGAGTAATGCTCCGCCCTCCCGGTGCATCTGTCAATGATAAAGGAAAGCTGCTGAAAGGTAAAAAAGCTGATTCCAAGGGGAAGCAGAATATGCTTTAAGCCAAAATCCGTATGGAACACCGCGTTAATATTTTCAAAAAAGAAATCGTAGTACTTAAAATAAAACAAAAATCCCAGATTCAGCAAAAGGCCCGCCAAAAGCCCCAGCCTTGCCGAGGCGCGGCTTTTGGAAAACTTCATCAGATAGCTTAAAAAATAATTTCCCAGTATGCTGGCAACGATAACGGCAAGATAATAAACATTAAAATACCCGTAAAACCACAGGGACATTCCCGCCAGAAATAATTTCGCGCTTTCCCCGGCTTTTATGTGATTCAGCAGATACCAGCCCGCAAGCGTCAAAGGCAGGAAAAGAAATATAAAAATATAAGAATTAAACAGCATAATTGTTCTCCATAAATTCCAAATAACGCACGGCGCTTTTGCCGCACATGTGCTTATCTTAACATATCTTTACATATTTTGTCTAATATATGGAAACACTTAATAGCAGATATTATACCCGTCCGGGTAAAAGTAAATCCGGACTTACAAGCTTTTAAGCAAAGGAGTAACTGCAAAATGAAAAAACATATTTTTTACGGGATAACTGCCGCCGTCTGCTTTTTCCTTACCGGCTGCACCGGAAGCGGCAGCGCCTCTGACAGCAATCAGGCTTATACCAACGAAGGGGAGGACGAAGCGGTCAACACCATTCAGGTCGGCGGGCGCTACCGGATTACGGGTCCTATGGACGACCTCAAGGATGCGGTGTCCGGGCTCCTTGGAGAAAACTACTGGCCGGATACTCTGTTAAGCGCCGAGGAGCTGGCCGAGCGCACCGGCATATCGGAAAATATGTACGAGGATTTCCTTGCGGAATATCAGCACACCGAGGCCGGCATCGATATGATGATTTTAATAAAAGCCAGGGAAAATGACGTTACGCTTGTGGAAAACTACCTCAATGATTACCGTGAAACTCTCCTTCGAATCTACGAGCAGCAGCCGCAGAACAATTCGAAGGTTTTCGCCTCCCGGATAGAAACCATAGGGAATTATGTCTGCTATGTCCAGCTTGGCGCAAATATTTCCTATCTGGAGCCGCGTGGCAATGAGGAAATGATTGCACACTGTCTTCAGGAAAACGAGAGGGCGCTGGATATTATAGAGAAGCAGATTCTGGAGGCGCAGTAAACCGTCGCCAAATGTGCATGCAAGCATGCCCGCCTGGCTCGTTGCCCGCAGAAATAAATTTTGTCTGTCTTTTGAACGGAAGTTTTAGTATAATGTATTTATTCCCGCGTAAAATGCGTGACGGTCAGGCAACTGCGCGGATTGACGAAAGGACAGAATTTATGAAAAAACTGATATCATGGAACGTAAACGGACTGCGCGCCTGTGTGGAAAAAGGCTTTTCCGGTTTTTTTGAGGATGCGGACGCGGATATTTTCTGTCTCCAGGAGACAAAGCTGCAGGAGGGACAGATTTCCCTGGATTTGCCGGGATTCCATCAATACTGGAATTATGCGGAGAAAAAGGGGTACTCCGGGACTGCCATATTTACCAAAGAGGAGCCTTTGTCTGTTTCCCTCGGTCTCGGGATAGAGGAACACGACCACGAGGGACGGGTCATCACTCTGGAATTTGAAAGGTTCTATATGGTTACGGTGTACACTCCCAACGCACAGGAGGGCTTAAAGAGACTGGATTACCGGATGAAATGGGAGGATGATTTTCTCCTGTATCTGAAAAATCTTGAAAAACGGAAGCCTGTCGTCGTCTGCGGCGACATGAACGTGGCGCATAAGGAAATCGATTTGAAAAATCCGAAAACCAACCGCAAAAACGCCGGCTTTACCGATGAGGAACGGGCAAAGTTTACCGCCCTTTTAAACGCCGGGTTCACGGATAGCTTCCGTCACTTTTATCCTGATACGGAGGGCGCTTATTCCTGGTGGTCCTACCGCTTTAAGGCAAGGGAGAAGAATGCGGGGTGGCGGATTGATTACTTTGTAGTCTCAAACGCCTTAAAGGATTCCCTTAAGGACGCCTGCATATACAGAGATATTATGGGATCCGACCACTGTCCCGTAGGACTTACCCTTGATATCTAATCCGCCTGTCTGACATACAAAAATCCCGGACTGAACGCTTGCCGCCGTCCGGGATTTTTACAACGGTTTCAGGATTAACACATGAAAGCGCCGACGCGTGTGTTAATCTTCTATCAGCCGCAGTCCGGCCGTATCTGCAACAGGAAGTGAAAATACAATGGATTTGGCGCGGCTGTCGGCTCCCGCCTTTTCCATAATCGCCTTCATGATGCCGTTTTTCTGTTCCGTCTTTGCGACAATAAAAATCATTTCCTTCTCCGCCGCTATGGATACTCCCATGAACTTTTCAGCAATCTCCATTCCGGTTCCTCTGGCATGGATTACCGTTCCGCCGTAGGCGCCCGCCCCTCTGGCGGCGTCCATAACCAATTCGATATTTCCCTGATTTGCAATCACAATGATAAGCTCATGTACTGTATCCTTCAAGGTTGATTCCTCCTCTTTTTGATAGTCCTCTTTTTCCAGAAGAAACTGCAGCGCCTTTTTGCCGCCGATGCTGCTCAGGGGAATGATAAATGCGATTCCTCCCCCGGGCGCGTCAATGCGCAGCTTCCTCTGGAGCTGCTTTTTTACCACATGCCAGTGCTCCTGCTCCTGAACGGAAAAAAGCACCGCCTTTTCCGTGGCCTCGAGCCCCAGGTAATTCAACACCTCACTGGCAGCCGTGCCGAACCCCAGGCTGGAAAACATGACGTGCTGTCCGTTTTCCCTGTAGAGCTCCAGGTACTTTCTGGCCATTTTCCTCTCAACAATTGTTGTCATTAAGTATAATTTGCCCATAAGCCGCCCCATTCCTATAATTCAATAATTTCCATATCTCCGAAGTCTTCAAGAGGTACATAGACCTTCCGCCCGATTGCTTTTTTGTGGAGCCTGCTCTCCTTCACCTTTACCGCCATGCCCATCACCTGAATGGTAATCAGCGGCGTCATGGCTACCATTGCAATTACGCCGAAAGCATCCGTAATAATATTTCCCCCAAGCGTCTGGCATGCGCCCATGGCCAGCGGCAGCAAAAAGGTCGCCGTCATAGGCCCCGAGGCAACGCCGCCGGAGTCAAAGGCAATTGCCGTAAATATTTTCGGAACGAAAAATGTCAGTATAAGCGCCACCGCATAGCCGGGCACCAGAAACCACATAACGGAAATGCCGGTAAGAACTCTGAGCATGGCAATCCCCACGGAGAGCGACACGCCCACGGAAAGGCTGGTTTCCATTGCCTTTGCCGAGATGGCTCCTGACGTCATTTCCTCCACCTGCTTTGTGAGGACAAACACCGCCGGCTCTGCAAGAACGATAAAATAACCGATAATCATACCAATGGGGACAATAATCCATGCATAGGGAAGTCCCGCAAGGGTCTGGCCCAGATAATTTCCTGCCGGCATAAAGCCTACGTTCACGCCCGTAAGGAAAAGCACAAGTCCCACGTAGGTATATACCAGACCGATTCCTATTTTTATCAGCGTCTTTTTGTTGATATCTCTGGCAATTAACTGGAACAATCCAAAGAAAAATACAATAGGGAACAGAGATAACGCCATTTCTTTTATGTAAGTGGGAATGCTGTGAGTGAACATCCTCCACAAATCCACCGTATTGTCTATCACCGGTATGGCCTCGGAAACCGCCTCCGCCTGTCCCGGGTGATAAATCATTCCCAGAATAATGACGGCAAGAATCGGGCCGATAGAACAAAGCGACACAAGACCGAAGCTGTCGTCCGACGCATGGGTATCGCTTCGGATTGCCGCAATACCAATACCAAAAGCCATAATAAAGGGCACCGTCATAGGCCCTGTGGTAACGCCGCCGGAGTCAAACGCAACCGCAAGAAAATCCTTCGGCACAAAAAAAGTCAGAGCAAACACCACCACGTAAAACGCTACCAGAAGATACGAAAGCGCAATATTAAACAGCATACGCAAAAGCGCAATCACCAGAAAAGCCCCCACTCCGGCAGCCACCGCCAGTATCAGCGTCATATTGGGTACGGAGGGCACCTGACCCGCCAGCACCTGTAAATCCGGCTCCGATATGGTAATGACAAATCCCATGATAAAGCTGATAAGAATAATGACCCACAGCTTTTTGGACTTCGTCATAATCGTGCCGACCCTCTCCCCCATGGGTGTCATGGACAATTCCACACCGACATTAAAAAGCAGCATTCCCACAATCAATAATACCGCGCCGATAAGAAACGCCATGAGAATACTTGGCGGTATCGGCACAATCGTAAAGCATAAAATCAGAACGATTGCCAGTATGGGAAGAACTGCTTTTAAGGTTTCATTAAACTTTTCTTTTAATTTTGAACGACTGAAATGCAATGATATCAAACGCCTTTCCGTTTTAAGACTTGCAGACCGGCTGCAGAAAATCAAGTGACAATTTTATTATAGCACAGATTTTTTCATGTTTTCTTAAAAATTTTATAAAATTTCCATCTTAACAAAATCTTAATAATTATCGTCTTTCAGAAATTATTTATTGAATCTCAATAAATTTTTATTGACATTCGTTTTTGATGGTGATATATTGCATTTACAGCAGATGTATTTTAACCGGCGGACCTGTATCCGCGGCATCTGCATCGGCGGCGGACGCCGCCTTAAAAAGGAGGATTTCATATGGCTGACAAACTGACCGTATTTACCAAGGGACTTCTGGACTTTATGTATTTTGCCGGAATCATTGTCACTGTTTTTGTCCCGCTGATTATCACCGGCTACGGAAAGTATAATTCTTATTTTGCACGGAATGCGGTTTCCCTGAGCATTATCTTTATTTTATCAGGCATCTTCGCCGTTCTGATTATCAGGGAGCTGCGGAAAATCTTTAAATCCGTGCTTGCAAACGACTGCTTTATCCGCCAGAACGTTACCAGCCTCGATAAAATGGGTACCTACAGTTTTCTCATTGCCCTTATTACCTGCTGCCGCCTGATACTCTACGTAACCCCGGCGGTGCTCATTGTCATTCTGGTTTTTGTGATTGCGGGCCTGTTCAGCAAGGTATTATCACAGGTATTTGATAAAGCTGTAGCCTACAAGCTGGAAAATGATTTGACTATATAAAACAGCGCAGAGCCTGCGCGGAACTAAAATGAAACGGAGGAACTAATGGCAATCAAAATCAATCTCGATGTGGAGATGGCAAAGCAGAAAAAGGGTCTCACCGAGCTTGCGGGCGAAGTCGATATTACCCTGGCCAATCTCTCCATACTGAAAAATAACAAGGCGAAAGCCGTCCGGCTCTCAACCTTAAACGCCATCTGCAAGGCGCTCCACTGTCAGCCGGGCGATTTGATGGAATATGTGGAAGATGAAGACGAACAGCAATAGCCCGGACAGTGCACAAATCAATTTACGGACACAGATGGCCGTAAATTGATTTAATAAAGTGTGCTGGAAGGGCTGTTGCGGAACTAAAAATAGGAGGATATGTAATGGAACCTGTTACCATAAAAAATGAAAACTATGAAGCTGCGCAGGCAATTCCGGCGTCTGTCACGCCGCAGCCGCCTCAGGTCAGCACAACTGCTTTACCCGCTGCACCGGAACCAGAACCGGAAGCAGCAGCCGAAGCCCCCAGAAACATCAATCCCTATTTTTCTTTTATGGGAATCGGAAGCCTGATTTACGCTTTCTTTTATACCTTCTTTCTATATAAGAATACGTCGGGGATTACCTACCCTTTTTTCGTAGGCGGAACCTGCTTACTTTTCTTCTTATATTTGAAAAAGTCAGGGATTACCGCCAAAAGACTCTCCGTTTTTCTGACAGTCAGCCTGTTGGCGCTGGGAATAAGCACCTGCACCACAGCCTCAGGCGTACTCATATTTTTAAATAAACTGGGCATCTTTTTCCTGTTTTTTTACCTGATGCTCCATAACCTGTATAATGACAAAAGCTGGGATTTGCCGAAATACCTGTTCTCCGTCCTCAATGTTTCCCTTTTGAGCATTGCATTTATTTTTCATCCCTTTATCGACCTTTCTGATTTTCTGAAGGAAAAAAGAAAAGCCGCCAACAAGCCGGAGGGAAAGGGCAAGTATGTATTCTTCGGACTTTTAATTGCGCTTCCCCTGCTGTTTGTAATCATACTGCTCCTTTACTCGGCGGACGCAGTATTCTCGGATATCTTTGACCGCCTGTTTACCCTGGATTTTGATTTCACTCATTTGTTTGGAATCCTTTCCATGTTCCTGTTTGCCTTTTTTGCCTCCTACAGCATTATGTGCCGGCTTTCCTTCCACAGCCTGAAGGAGGAAATGCCGGACAAAAGAACCGGGGAGCCCGTCATGGGAATCACTTTTACCGGGCTCATTGCCCTTGTATATCTGGTGTTCTGCTACATTCAGGTCGTATACCTTTTCGGCGGCCTGGGCACCCTGCCGGAAGACTATACCTATGCTTCCTATGCCAGAGAAGGATTTTTTCAGCTAGTCTTCGTCTGCCTTATCAATCTGATGCTGGTGCTCATATGTATGAAGCGTTTCCGTACAAATAAGGTGCTGAAAGGCATACTCACTTTCATCTCCCTTTGCACTTACGTTATGATTGCGTCAAGCACCTACCGGATGCTGCTTTACATTCAGGCTTATCAGATGACTTTCCTGCGGGTGTTTGTCCTGTGGGCGCTGTTTGTGATTTTCCTGCTGATGAGCGGCGCTCTGGTTACGATTTACCGGGAAAGCTTTCCTTTTACAAGATACTGTCTTGTGAGCGTTACCGTGCTTTATATCATGTTTTCCTTCGCCCACCCGGATTACTGGATTGCAAAATACAATTTAGACCATTACCGGCCCGCATCCTCCGGGGAAGAAAACGGCAGCCGGACGGATTTGCCTGCAAGCTATGTCGATGGCAACACAGACTTTTACTATCTGAGAAACCTGTCCTGGGACGCCGCTCCCGTCATTTTCGGAAAAGCTGACGAGCTGGGCTTCGGGGCGAATCCTAAATGGTGGTTTACAAGCTACGGCGCAAGCATCGTCAAGGTAAGCTATGATTTTCAGACAGAGGAGCTGAACAAGCTGTGGGTGGAAGAAGGGCTCTGCCTTCCGAAAAAAATGTCCCCAAGGAAATGGAACCTGTCGCGGTGGCGGGCACAGAATATCTATACGGAGTATTATAAGTCCCATGAGAAATACGCCGGGGAGATTGAATATAGTATTATGGATTATGCGTCTCCGTTCTGTTCCTCGCGCTTCTGATATTAGACAGCAGACTGTCCCGGGAGCCAAAGACTCTGGGGCAGGCAGTAGCCAAATGTGCAGGCAGGCATGTCTGGCTCATTGCCTGTAGGAATAAAATATGCAAGATATAGAACATCCGTACAGGAAATCTCTATATCTTGCATATATTTTTGTAGTAGTTCCGGTACGAGCTGCCCGTTTCATTAATTTTCCCACTTATACCGCAGCTTGTAATTATAATATGCTTTATAATCCAGATACTTTTCTTTTTGCAGTCTGCCAATAACAATATATGGCATTACTTTCTGGGATGCCGCATATTTTTCAATTGCCCCAATGGAAAAATCGCTTTTTTCGATAAATTCTCCGTAACTTGCCGGCGACAAAAGCATATTACCGGCAAAAAGGTCGGCCGCTGTTTCCTTATCGTAATCGCTGCCGTCATCTATAAACTTTGCAGTCTTTCCTATATCTCCATTAACAATATGACCTATCTCATGGAATAAAGAAAACCAGAAAATATCTGCAAAAGAGCCTCTTATAGTTAAAACCATCTGATATATTCCGTTGCCCTTTTGAGAAATATACCCCTGCACCGGCGCGCCTCTGAAATTTCTTGCAATTGAAAAATCTATTCCGTAGTTTTTCAGTGTATTCTGCAATTCTTCCTGAATTCTTATATCCCTTTGACACATAATATTTTTTATTTCATTCGTCAAATTGGCAACGTGCTTTTTATCAAACTTAGTTGTTATACATGCACTACTTCCGGCAATCTGACACAGACGGACCCAAGCGCCGAGTACATAGGGATTTACAGCCGTATTGCCGGATATGCGAAAAGCTCCGGCCGGAACCATGTCGCCCAGATTTGCCAGATTGCTGATTTGCAAAACCTTTCGCAAAGAAAGAATGGAATCATCCGTTTTTTCTCTTACCGGCACCATTCCTTTTTGCCGCAAATACTTGATAATTTCGCTCAAATCTCCTCTTGCCGCTCTCTCTTCATCGGTAATTGTATTCTCCTCATTTGCTTCGAGAAGCTCTGACTCATAATTTGCCTGAAGATTCAGCCAGAAAGACTTCGGCACGCCCAGCGCATATTCCAGCCCCATTGCAAAATTTGCGGATATTCCCTTCTTTCCCGCAATTACACTGCTTACATAAGCTGTGGAAACGCCTGTTCTCGATGCCAACTCGGTCTGGGTGATTCCGCGGTCTTCCAGTACATCGGCAATCGTTTCCCCCGGATGAATTATCAAATCACGGGATATACCAATTCTCTTTACTGCCATGATAATCACTCACTCCTTCCACTTCTACTTCCGTACAAATCATAATAGTATCCTGTGTTGCGTTTGGTTCAATAATCAATCTGACATTAGGCGCCACATGCAACGAATATCGCACCGGAAAATATCCCGCAAGCGGTTCCGGTTTTCCCAATCCTAATTTCAAAAAGTCCCCAAAGCATTCTGCAGCTTTTAATCTGTCCATATGCTTTTTTATGGTCTTTACCCATTCAAAAGGCAGCTTTTTCTGCATTTTATTATAATCTTCAAAATACTTTTTGACTTTGTTATTAGTATATGTGATTTCCACTAATATATCACCTTTCAAATTAACCTTTTGGTTAATTTATTTTTACATGTTTCACCCTTCCTGTCAACCTTTTTATCCAATCTCAACCACCCTCGTAGCCACATTCTCCATAAAAGCCCTGTCATGCTCCACCAGTATCATAGTCGGCTTGAATTTCAAAATCAGCTCCTCAATCTGCATTCTGGAGAATACGTCAATAAAATTGAGGGGTTCATCCCAGATATAAAGATGCGCCCGCTTACATAAGCTTCCGGCAATCAGCACCTTTTTCTTCTGTCCTCCGCTGTAATCCTCTATCTTCTTTTCAAACTGAATTCTTGAAAAGTCCAGCTTCCGCAAAACCGCCATCAGGAGCGTTTCGTCGATTTCATTTTCGGCAGCATATTCGCGAATCGTTCCATGGAGCGACGAGGTATCCTGAGCACAATATGAAATTACCATCTGATTCGGCAGCTCGATTTGCCCTGATGTTACTACAGGGTTCCCCTGCTGCAGAATTGCTTTGAGGACGCTGGACTTTCCGCAGCCGTTTCTTCCTTTCAGAAAAATCCTCTCCCCCTGCCTCACCTCAAAATTAAAGTGACTGATAATTTCCCTGCCGGTGCCATGACTGTTGCTGCTTTCTCCGGCATACTTGCTGCCTCGGCTGTCCTTTGCGCCCTGACTGCTTCCGGCATAGGCCAGAGTACAGTCCTCCATCACCACCAGCTTTTCCTTATAGTGCCTTAAGGGCATGATTTTCAGGGCTTCCACCGTTTCAATGTCCTTTAAAAGACCGGACTTTTCCTCGATTTCCCGCTCCCGCCTGTGCTCAAGATTCTTGCGCCGCATCTGCATTCTTCGGGACTTTTCCCCGATATAAGCCCTCAAATCAAGACTTTTTTCATACTTCGACCGGCCTCCGATTTTGGTGGCCTCCACCTTGTCGGCCCACTGTCCGGCCTCTCTGGCGGACTCCGTAAGGCGTTTAATATCCTTTTTCAGTCTCTCGTTCTCCGCAAGCTCACAGGCATCCTGCTTTCTTTTATTCTCCTGCCAGGAGCTGAAATTTCCCTGCTGCACTTCGATGCTTTCCCTGTTAATCACAAGCACATGGTCCACACAGCCGTCCATGAAATTCCTGTCATGGGATACCAGAATAAATCCCTTTTTCGTATTTAAATACTCCCGCAGAACCTCCCTTGTCTCCATATCCAGATGATTGGTTGGTTCGTCAATCAAAAGAAAATGGTTTTCCCTTGTAAAAAGCAGCGCCAGAAGCACTCTCGTCTGCTCTCCGTTGCTGAGTGTGGAAAACGGCCTGTAAAAAATTTCCGCGTCCATCGCCAGATAATTAAATTCCCTGCAAAGCTTCCAGAACTCATAATCGGGATAAATTTCCTCTATCACATCGATGGTGTTCCTGTCCCTGTCTGTGACCTCAAAGGGAAAATAATCAAAAACCACAGAGGACGTTATGCTTCCCCTGTATTCATACTGGCCGGTCAGAAGCTTTAAAAAGGTGGTCTTTCCCTTTCCGTTTCTGGCGATAAAGCCCAGCTTCCAGTCCGTATCAATCTGAAACGATACGTCCTCGAAAATATTGTCGTAGCTGCCCTCATAATAAAAGGTTAAATTATTCACACTGATTTGCGACATACACATTCCTCCCATCCTTGCACCGGCCACTGGCCGATATCCCGGCATCTTTCAGACAGCCTGCCTGTCTGAAAAGCCGCTGCCCGGGGGCGCTGCATAAGTAATAACTCCTGTGCGCCCCGCGCATAAAAAGGTGCAGAAGTATAACCTCTGCACCCTTAAAACGCTACAAAAATACCCAAAAACATGGGATGAATATGAATTTACCGCATTACAAAAAGACTCAGATGTTTATCTTCTACACATAATTTATGAAGTTCATTATTTTGTAGAAAAATTAAACATCCCTTACCTCCTGCTTATATTCCGCAAACGTTCTTTCCATATTACCTGCGGTCACTGTAGCAAATTTACCAGACTATTTTTCCTTTGTCAACTACTTTTTTGCACAACATCTCACTGTTGCCTCCCGCCGCGTACTTTTTTACATTACGTTCAAGCTGTGCGGAATTGGCACCGGCTTTCACTTTCTTTACTTCTGCCCGTAATAAGCGCCCGCCCCGTGCTTTCTGAAATAATGCTTGTCCTGCAGCTCCGCCGGCGCCGGCGCCACTTTCGGATTGATGGTCTCCGTCCGGTAGGCCATCTTTGCCACTTCCTCAAGCACCACCGCGTTATGCACCGCATCCATGGCATCCTTTCCCCAGGCAAAAGGACCGTGATTTTTACATAGTACCGCCGGTACTGCCATAGGGTCTTTTCCCATGCGGGCAAATTCATTCACGATAAGATGCCCGGTATTTTCCTCATAAGCCGCCTCGATTTCCTCTTTTGTCAGGCATCTCACGCAGGGAACCTCACCGTAAATGTAATCAGCGTGGGTCGTCCCGTAGCAGGGAATCGACCGCCCCGCCTGCGCCCAGCTTGTGGCATAGGAGGAATGGGTGTGGACAATACCGCCGATTTCCGGGAACGCCTTGTAAAGCTCTAAATGGGTAGGTGTGTCGGAGGACGGATTTAGGCTGCCTTCTATCTTGTTCCCCTCCAAATCCATAACAACCATACTCTCCGGCGTCAGCTTTTCATAGTCAACGCCGCTCGGCTTTATCACAAACAGCCCCTTTTCCTTATCCAGACCGCTCACATTTCCCCATGTAAAGGTCACAAGCCCGTAATGGGGCAGCTTCATATTTGCTTCATAGACCTGTTTTTTTAATTCTTCCAGCATAATTTCCTCTCTTTCGGGCACTTTCCGCCCGTTATAAACTGTCCACAGCCGCATGCTCGATGGAAAGCCCCGCCATATAACGCTTCATAAACTTTTCAAAGCCTGCCACGTCCTCCGGTTTCGGCTCTAACCTGCTGCCTGCCTGTCCGGCGAAAATTTTATTTTTAAGATATGCCTCCAGTGTTTCGTCCGCTTCCTTATTCTTCATATAAGCGGCAAGCAGGGCGATTCCCCATGCGCCGCCCTCGCCTGCTGTCTCCATGACAGAAACGGAAGAATTAATGGCCGCCGCCGCAATGCTCTGTCCCACGCCTTTGGTCTTAAACAGGCCGCCGTGACCGAACATTTCATCCACTTCCACCGACTCCTCCTTGAACAGCAAATCCAGCCCCGCTTTCAAAGCGGCAAGGGAGGAATACAGATGCGCCCGCATGAAATTGGCAAGATTAAAGGTGTCGTCCGCCTTTCTCACAAACAGGGGCGCGCCCTCGTCAAAGCCTGTCACCGGCTCCCCGGAAACATAATTGTAGGATATCAGGCCGCCGCAGTCCGCGTCCCCCTCAAGAGCCTTGTTAAACAGCATGGTAAACAGCGTATTTTTATCAACGGGAGCGCCAATGGCTTTGGCGAACTCGTCAAACAGCCCCACCCACACATTCAAATCCGAAGTACAGTTGTTGCAGTGCACCATTGCTACCAACGCGCCGTCCGGCGTGGTTACCAAATCAATCTCCGGATAAACCTTCGACAGCTCTTTTTCCAGTACAATCATGGCAAACACGGAGGTTCCGGCGGAAATATTTCCCGTCCGCACTCCTACGCTGTTGGTTGCCGCCATTCCGGTTCCCGCATCGCCCTCGGGCGGACATACCGGAATCTCTGCCTGCAGATTACCGCTGATATCCAGAAGCGCCACCCCTTCCGGTGTAAGCGTTCCGGCTTCCTCGCCCGCAAGCATCACTTTGGGGAAAATGTCCCTCAGCTTCCAGGGGAAGCCTTCCCCGCTTACAAGCGCATCAAATTTGTCAACCATTGTCTGGTCGAAGTCGCCCGTTTTCGTATCGATAGGGAACATCCCCGAGGCGTCGCCCACGCCCAGAACCTTTTTCCCCGTAAGCTTGTAGTGGACATATCCTGCCAGTGTCGTCAAAAAATCAATGTCCTTTACATGGGCTTCCTTATTTAAAATCGCCTGATACAAATGGGCAATGCTCCACCTCTGGGGAATATTGTAGTTAAATTCCTTTGTGAGCTTACCGGCAGCCTCCTCCGTAATCGTGTTCCGCCAGGTTCTGAAAGGCACCAGCAGCTCCCCGCTTTTGTCAAACGCCAGATATCCGTGCATCATGGCGGAAAAGCCGATAGCGCCGATTCGGGATATCACTGTCCCGTACTGCTTTTGTACATCCGCCAGTAAATCCTGATAGCAGCCCTGCAGCCCCTTCCAAACCTCGTCAAGGTCATAAGTCCAGATACCATCAACATACTGATTTTCCCATTCATACCCCCCTGACGCCAGAGGCTTTCCGGACTCGTCGGTGAGCACCGCCTTAATTCTTGTAGAGCCAAGCTCGATTCCGAGAATCGTTTTTCCTTCTTCTATTAATAATTTATTGTCCATACCCTTCCGTTCCTCCGCTTTATAAATCATAATACATCTTAAATTCCGCCGGGTTGGGAATCTGCTCTAACTGCTTCAATTCCGCGCGCTTGCGGGCAACCCACACATCTATCAGACGCTGCGGGAACACCCCGCCCTTTGTCAGATAATCATGGTCGCTTTCTAAAGCGTCAAGGGCTTCACCGAGAGATTTCGGCAGACCCTTAATCTTTTTCTGTTCCTCCTCGGAAAGGGTATAAAGATTAAAGTCGTAAGGCCCCCAGCCGTTGGCTGCCGGGTCGATTTTATTTTCGATTCCGTCAAGCCCCGCCATCAGGATTGCGGCGTAAGCATAGTAAGGATTCGCCGTGGCGTCGGGATTGCGCAGCTCGAACCGCTTCGTCTCCGGGCTCTTGGCATAGGCCGGGATACGGATAACCGCGCTTCGGTTGGAGGTGGCGTAACCGATGGTAACGGGCGCTTCATACCCGGGAACCAGACGCTTAAAGGAATTGGTTGACGGATTCGTAAAGGCGCAGAGGGACGCAATATGTTTCAGCAGACCGCCCATAAAATAATGCGCCGTGCGGCTTAAGCCCGAATACCCGTCCTCGTCATAAAACAGCGGCTTGCCGTCCTTCATAAGCAGCATATGTACGTGCATACCGCTTCCCGCCTCCTGATAGATGGGCTTGGGCAGGAAAGTCGCCGTTTTGCCCTCCTGTGCGGCCATATTTTTGATGATATATTTGATAATCATGGTGTTATCGGCCATTGCGGGCATATCCGCAAGCTCCACCTCGATTTCCATCTGGCCCGGGCCGCCCACCTCATGATGATGATATTTTACCTTAATGCCCCAGTCCTCCATCATCATGCACATACGGCTGCGCAAATCGTACCCCACATCCTGAGGCGCGGCCACGTGATAACCGCCCTTGTAAGACACCTCATAGCCGTTATTGCCCCGCGTATCCAGACTGTGGTTCCAGTCCGCTTGTCTGGTGTCAATCCGGTATCCGCACTGATGAGGCGTCACTTCAAAACGGGCGGTGTCAAACAGATAAAACTCAAATTCCGGCCCGATAATCATCTCGTCCGCAATTCCGCTTTCCTTCATATAATCCATTGCCCGAAGGCTTACATTCTTCGGATACTGGTCAAAGGGCTTGTTCTCGCCTTTTCCTATGGTGCACACATTTCCGCACATGGTAAGCGTGGGTACTTCGGCAAAGGGGTCAACATAAGCGGTATCCGCATCCGGCAGAAATACCATGTCGCTCTTTTCTATGGGCGCGTAACCGTAGTTGGAGCCGTCAAAGCCAATCCCGTAGGTGAAAATACTCTCCCCGAATCTTTCAACCGGAATCGTGATATGGCGCCAGCGCCCGTCAATATCCGTCATCTTAAAATCAATCATGCGGATATTCTTTTCCTCGCATAATTTTATAATTTCTTTACTCCTGCTCATTATTTTTGTCCCTTTCTTTTAAGTATAGTTTTTGCAGCCCTTGTATCGATGCGCATCAGCGCACTCTTTTACTGAGATTAATTATAGCATATACCTCCAGGGTTCTGCACTATCCTTTTGGGAAAAACAATAAGCTTTACTTTCGATTTTTCCGGCAGATATCCCATAATCCCGCCACCATAAGAATAATTGCAAAAATCTGAACTGCAATCTTTATTTCTCCCGAAACGCTTTCCTGAATCAAAAGAGCTACGCCGTTCAGAAACAGCCCTGCCGCCAGTATCGGTGATACATTTCTCCTTTTCTCCACCGGTATTCCGGTCAGTCTTTCTTTCAGGTTATTAATGATATTTGTGGTATGTATGGTTATCCTGACAAATCCTATTACAATTGCACCTATAAAAAAGGCCGCCGCTATGGCATAGGATACCTGGCCCACCGTTGCCGCCATAATTTCCATCCACAAACAGATAATTTCTATCACAGTGCATACTTTAAACATTCTGCGTATCTTCGAATAGTGCTCAATACTTGACTCCACGTCGGTATATAATTCAAATTTGCCCTCCGAAGCGAGCTTGCGCAGTATCACCCACCAGCCCCAGGCCTGAACGATTTCAATTCCGGCCTCCTGCATAAATTCCCTGTATTCGTCGCTCACCTTAAAAAGCTTCTCGCCGCAATCAATCTGATAGGCATACTTCCCCGCCTCGCATTTCTTAAACGTATAGAAACCTGCGAAAAAAGATTCCATTGCCCATCCCTTTTCCGACATTTCATTTAACCATTCCGTTTCCTTATCCTTATCCAAATATAACCTGAATTTAATCATTTTATTTTTCCCCCATCATTTTGGCATTGTTTAAAAGCTCCTCTAAACGGGCCCTCTCCCGCTCAAAGGCCTGACGGCCGGCGTCTGTGAGAATGTATTCCTTTTTCTTTCTCGATTCCGTATCCAGACTGTAAACCCGAATCCAGTCTCTTTTTTGCAGAGTCTGTAATGCTCCGTATAAGGTTCCAGCACCCAAAACCACCCGTCCTTTCGTTATCTCCTCGACTTCCTGGGTAATTCCGTAGCCGTGATTCGGCTTTCGCAGCGCCAGAAGTATGTAAAAAAATGCTTCCGTAAGCGGATTGTCCATTTCGCTCATGTTCTTCTCCATTCCTGCTATCGCTTTCCTATTGAAGTATTCAGTGTCTTCATAAAACATAATCCCGGTTTTTATGTCTCTCGATATATCGTCATGTGATATATCTTGACTTTAATATATCATGTGCCGATATATTTGTCAACAGGGAAATAAACGCTGCTACGCTTCGCGAGCCAGCCTTCTTCTGTTAATAAAAAAGACATTTCAAAACTTATTTTGCTTTGAAATGCCTTTTTCTTATAAAAACAACCCTTTAATAATCCCTGCCTGCTCCTTTAGAAAATCCGCCCCTTCGCCTTCCAGCACAAAATACCCGCGCCCCATAAGCGAATGTCCGTCAGACACAGGCCGCAGTTCTTCTCCGGGACTTATATTACACTCCCACGCCGCAAGCCCTGCATCTATCGCCTGTGCCGCCTCCTTCCGGTCAGGCACATTCATCACTTTCCCCCGCATATCAAAGTAATGAATCAGCATGGATTTAGTCTCACGGGGCGCAAAATCATAGGGAAGTCCCATTCTGTATCTGATATATTCCTCCGCCATGTCCACTCCTGTACACAGCGGCGTAAACAGATTATGAAGATTATGGCCGGAGGGCCTTGCCGAAAGCTCTATCGCAAAAGGACCGCTTTCTCCCCTGATGATATCCGCATGAATCAGGCATTCCGTAAGTCCAAGGCACTCCGTAACCTGTCCCATATAGTCTATAACCTGCTGCCGGAAATCATCTCCGGGCAGCACTGAGGAATATCCTACCGCCTGCCGCGCCGGCGGCGGCGTGTTTTCCTTTTTACGCAGAAGAACCATCTGAAATCCCCGCCCGGTAATTGCTCCGTCCACTCCGTATTCCTCGCCGGAAACACATTCCTCCAGCACATAAGACTCGCCGGAAATCTCACTTAACGCTTCTTCCAGCTGTTCCCTGTCAGAAAGCATAAAAATCCCTCTGCTGCCGGAACCGTATCTGGGCTTTAAAATTGCCGGATACGTAAGCGCCGGATTCTCCGGGGATTGTAATTCCCTGCCATGTCCTGACACGGTTTTCCATGATGTCTCCGGCAGGTCATGCTCCTGACTACCGGCATTTTCGCTCTCATTTACCGCATAGCAGCGGCAATTCCGAAGCCCCATCCGGCTCAATCTTGTATGAAACTTAAATTTATCCGTACACAGCTCCGCCATGTTCCTGCTGATTCCCGGAAGCCCCAGCGCATCGTTGACGGCTCCCGTTGTCGTCAGATATCTTCCAATCGGCACCGTCAGCACAAAATCCGGTTTTTCCGCCCTCAACGCCTCTATTACTGCATTTTCATTGGCAATGTCCACCACAAGCCCCTTATCCGCCTGTGCGAGACCTTCCGCTTTGGCGTTTCCGTCCAGAGCCAGTATAAAAAGACCGTATTCCCGCGCTTTTTTTATTGTATGAAGCGCCTCTTTACTGGCGCCGATAATTGCCGCTTTCATTTTACTCCCTCGTTTCCTGTCTGTTTCTTAAAAATACCAACGCCTCCCGCCAAACAGCGTCTCTTTATACGCGGCTTGCACACGGGGGTCCCGAAATTTTTCTTCTTTTCCGCCCTGCCAGCAAAATGGCAAAGCAAAAGCTGATGGCGATTGTCTGCATGATAATGCAGATGCTGCCCATTGCGGCAATGCCGGAACGCTCCAGCATCACCCCGCTCCAGGCCGTCGCCAGCATTCCTGCCAAACTTCCATAGGCCACGTCAATGACTCCATGGGCGGTATTCCTCAGGCCGGAGCTCACGCTTTCCTCCGTCATCTCCCGCATAGTCGGGAAAAGAATCCCGAAGGAAATATTATTGCATATGGTTCCGATAATCACTACCAGCGGATTTCCCGCCTGAATCACAAACAAGGTATACAGCATTGCAAATCCTGCCCCCATAAGGAGCCGCTTTTCGGAACGCACATGCCGGATTTTCCCTGCAAGCATCAGGAAAGGAATCTGAATCATGCACCCGATAAAAGAATCCCAGCCCAAAACGGAAACGTCCCCGCCCACGTTTTCAAGAAGTACAAGCTTCATTGTATTTATCGGAGCAATTGCCATACCGGTAAAAAACACGGCCGCCGCCATAAGCATATAACGCCTGGAGGCAAGCAGCTGCCGGGGACTTTCTCCCGAACATACTTCCCTCTGCCCGACGGCATTTCCTTCCCCGTCCTCCCGGTTTTTAGGCTGAAAGGGAGCGACGGCAAAATTAACTGCCATAAAGAGCACAGCGGCGACAGGCATCGCCTCATAGCCGAACCTGACAATTAGCTGCCCCATAAGAAGCATTACCACGGCAAACCCCAGCGTGCCGAACGCCCGGGAACGGGCGGCGGCATCCGTCCTGCCGGGAAACGTTGCAATCACCCATGCGTCCAGCGTGGTCGGAATGGGGCCTGTCATAAACCCGAACAGCGAATAGGTTATCAGCAAAATTATCGGGCTCTCCCCGAATAAATAGAGAAACAGACCCAACAGCAAAGCCACGCCGTTGCCCAGCAGGTAAAACTTTCTGCCGGCTTTATTTTTATCCACCCATCTTCCCCAGATTAGCGAACCTGACAGGGCGCAAAGCATGTTCGCGGCAAGAATCACGCCGAGAAGCGACGTGCTGATGCCCTGGGAAAGCGCAAAAGCAGAAATGTAACCCGGAAACGCAGCATAAAAAGACCAGTAGGCAGCCTGCAGCACACAAAACCTTATAAATATCCGACGCTCCTTCATTGGAACCCCTTCCTTTCGAGGATAAACAATCCTAAAATTTTTTACGGATTTTCCTCCGGTAAATTGTAAGCTACATTATTGCATTTTCCATTTGCCTGTGCTATAACTTTTGTATCATTTTTTTATATTTTTGTATTTTTTTGGAGCGGAATCCATGGATAAAATAACGCCTGATATTAACAATGACCTTTCCCAGAATGTCCGGCATGAACGGGGTTCTTTTCCTGTTCAGGTTCTCTGGGACGACGCCAAAACCTGCCAATCCTCCGATTACCCGTATCACTGGCATTATGAAATGGAAATCTCCGTTGTGGAACGCGGTTCCGTCATCTATGCCATCAACGGAAAATGCTATTCCGTATGGGAACGGCAGGCTATTTTCGTAAAGCCCAACGCCTTACACAGCACCATACACAGCGATGAATATATTTCCCGCATACTGCTTATCAGCCCTCATGTCTTTGGCGACCACGAGGAATATATCAGCCGGTATATCAAGAAACTCATCCGGCTGGCTCCCGACGCCGTGGTTTTAGACGGTTCCGCCAGCTGGCACGAAGAAGCATGCGCACTGATTGAAAACGCCTTCTGGCTCTGTCATGAACGCCCGGAGGCCTATGAGCTTGACGCTCTTATTTCGCTGTTTCGTATTTTAAAGCTTTTTGTCCGGGAGCTATGCGGAAATCAGGAAGAAACCGCAAGAAATCCCAGAAATGCTTCCCATACCAAAATTTTAAAACAAATGATTACCTTTGTGCAGGAGCATTACGGGGATGATATCGATATTTCCGATATTTCGAGGGCGGGCGGAGTCTCCCGCAGCAGCTGCAATAAAATTTATCAGGAATTTCTGGGAGAATCCCCCATAGAATACCTGACAAAATTCCGCATTTATGCCAGCATGGAGCTTTTACGAAAAAATATGACCGTCACGGAAGCCGCTTTAAGCTGCGGTTTCAATACGCTGGCTTACTACTCCAAAATTTTCAAAAAGGTAACCGGACGGACGCCTTTAGAGTTCCGCAAAAACGGCTGACGCCTTTTCCGGGTCAGCCGCGTTTTTTCTGCAGTTTCTTCCTGAAATTCCTGTATCCCCATAATATCCTGTAATACATCATAAAATACAGCGTGGATTTCATATGCATTTTAATCAGCTTCCGCTCCTCTGCGTGAACCCGCTCCTGATAGTAGGGATTTTCCATAAACCCCGGAAATGTTTCCCGCATTTCCTGTCCAAGCTCTCTGACAAATCCGCAGCTTTTCTTTTTTACGCCCGCCATATAGGAAAACAGCGTGTTTACATAAAACAGCGTGGTAAAGCTGCTTTCGATTTCAGGATAATATTCCTGCAGATAACCGAACTCCTTCGCTTCCTTCACCATCACTCTTGCCGCCTCCATCCTGTCCTCGCACCGCTTCTGTGTGATGGTGTGAACCGTGGAAGTATCATGCTGGTAATAATAATATAGAGGCTCCTCCAGATACTCAAAATGCTTTGCCCGGAGCATCCAGGAATTGCTGATGGCATTATCCTCATAAAATATATTTTCCGGGAACCGGTTGGAAAAATCCAGGATAATATGCCTTTTATAAATCTTCACCACAAGGCTCCCGCTGTCAAGAATCAGCGATTTGTACTTTTCCTTAGTCAGGACTCCGGTCTGCGACTTCTTATTGTTATGCACCACCTGACCGATTTTCATGCTGTGTTCGCCTGTCAGGTGATAGTCGCAGCCGGCCATATCCGCTCCGGTTTCCTCTGCAAGCGTCAGCAGCCTTTCATAATAATCGGGCGTAACCCAGTCGTCGCTGTCAATGAATCCTATCCAATCGCCCTTTGCCTGACACAGCCCCAGATTTTTCGCCCCTCCCTGTTTCTTGTTGACAGGCGAGGCAATCACATAAAATTTTTCGGGATAACGCTTTTCGTAATCTCTTAATATCTCCAGCGAATTATCTGTGGAACAGTCGTCCACCGCAATGATTTCGTAATCCGATATGGTCTGATTCACAAGGCTGTCAAGGCACCAGATAAGCTTCTCCTCCGAAGCCATATTATAAACCGGTACAATTACACTGAGTTTCATCCTGTTTTCTCCATATACTCCCTTAGGGTACTTTGTAATAATCCGCAATCCTGGTCACCGCACGGATTACGTCCTGCACATCCTTATCCGTCATGGCGTAATAAAGGGGCAGGCTGATTATTTCCTCGTAGAGCTTTTCCGCCTTCGGGCAAAGTCCCCTCTCGTAGCCCAGCCTCTGATAGTAGGGGAAATAATACGTGGGAATATAATGCACGTTGCAGCAGATATTCTCTGCGGCAAGGGCTTCAAAAAACCGTCTTCTGTCTATACTCAGCTTTGACAGATTAAGGCGCAGAATATATAAATGCCTTGTGGTATCCGATTCCGGGATTTCCTTCTGCACAATAATCTGAGGGAGCTTTGCAAATGCCTCGTTATAGGTTCTTACTATCTCTTTTCTTCTTTCCATGAAAAGGGGCAGCTTGTCAAGCTGACTGATTAAAAGCGCCGCCTGTATGTCGGTCATGCGGTAATTCAGCCCCAGCGCCACCTGCTCGTAATACCAGGGACCGTCCGGCTCGTTTTCCATCTTCGCAAAATCCTTTGTAATTCCATGAGCCCGGTAAAGCAGCAGCTTTTCATAATACTCCTCACTGTTGGTAAGCACAGCACCGCCCTCCCCGCTGGTCACGGTTTTGACCGGATGAAAGCTTAAGGTGGTCATATCCGCAATGGAGCCGTTGCACCTTCCTTTATAGCGTGTGCCAATCACATGGGCGCCGTCTTCTATCAGCACAAGATGATTCGCACGGCAGATGGAAAGCAGCTCGTCAAGCTCCACCGACTGTCCCGTGTAGTCCACAGCCACCACCGCTTTCGTCCTTGCGTTGGTCAGCTTCTTTACTTCTTCCGGGTCGATATTGTAGGTTTCCTCATTGATGTCCGCAAAAACCGGCCGCGCGCCGCAGTAAAGGGCGCAGTTTGCAGAAGCCGCAAAGGTAATCGGCGTGGTAATCACCTCGTCGCCCTCTCCTGCTCCCGCCGCCATACAGGCCATATGCAAAGCCGCCGTTCCATTGCTGCACACTACCGCATATTTCGCTCCGGTTATCCGGCAAAGCTTTTCCTCCAGCTCTGTAATTTTCGGGCCGCAGGTAATAGTGTCGCTCTTTAGCACCTCTACCACCGCCTGTATATCGGCTTCGTCGATGTACTGATGTCCATAATATATCTTTGTGTCCCGTATTGGTGTTCCTCCGCATATCGCCGGCTTGTCCATTGTACTCCTCCTATTTACAGTTCGCAGATACCCTGCAGTACACATTGGTCTGGAACAACCTCCAGCTGCCTTCGCATCTGTCAGTTGTTCCGTGCACTTCCGGGCATCTGCTGTTTAAAGTTCCGCCTTTTGATTTTCCAGATTTACCTGCATTCTGACGCAGTCGGCAATCGCCGCTATGTATTCGCTGTTGGTCGGCCTTCCCTGACCGCTTTCGGCGCAGTAGCCGAACAATTGCTCAAACGTCTTCTTATTTCCCCGCTCCCATGAAATCTCTATGGCATTACGGATGGCTCTCTCCACCTTTCCATCGGTGGTATTATACCTCTTTGCGATTTCAGGGTAAAGCAGTTTGGTAACGCTTCCCACCACCTTCATATCCTCTTCCGCCATAAGCACCGCCGCCCTGACATATCTGTACCCCTTTAAATGAGCGGGTACGCCCATGTCCAGCATCATATGTGAAACCATTTGCTCTGTCTTTTTATCCGTTACTTCCTGCATAATCAACCTTTCACCTCTTAAAATCTTTCCTCCCGCAAAGCTCAAAACCGCAGTTTCACCCGCAGATACCGGGATTTTTAACTTTAGTATAAATTACGTCAATTTCCGTGAAAAGCTGTAATTCATCGCACGGAGTACTTCTGCCGCCGGCTCCGGCCATTGCAGACAAAGCCTGTCCCGCTCTGCTTATTTACTTTCAGTCATTAAAGAAGCTTCCAATCTTCGAAGCATTCCCGGAAAAAACATTCAAAACCGTTACGCTGGGCTTCTTCCCCTTGGGAGTCCTCTTCCAAATCGTAAATATATTTTCCCGTGGAAATATCAAGGGAAATCCTGTCTAAAGGAAACCCCTCCACCCGCTTCGTATGGGGTGTGTCCGTCAAAAGAAACGGTTCCCCCCACATAGCCTCCGCCATGCTCTCCCTTTTCAATTCTCCATTCCAGACAAAACAGATGCCGTTTTTGAATCTGCCGCAGACCTGACCGTACTTTCTCACCAGACCAATATAATACGCAAGCAGCTCCTCATCACCAAGGCGTCTTTCTCCCTCGCCCCTGACGTGAATCCCCGGCTGCTCCTCCTTCGGCAGCGGCTTACCCGTGGCATAGTTCCACAGATAAATCCCGCTGTCACAGGAAAACACAGGACTCCCGAACAGCCGGTAATACCCTTCCGCCTTTATCCTTGCGTTTTCCAGAGGACTTGCTCCCGTTTCCTTAATCTCCGGAAGCGCAACCCCTCTTTCTTCCGCCGCCTCATGTAAACCGATAATTTTCACAGGAAGATTTCCAAGCGCCTCCTCCATATAGGAAATCTTGGCGCCGTTCCCTGTGCCGTAAATGATTTCAAGCATCTTTTGTCAATCCTTTCCCGCTGTAACAGACGCAGACCGCCTGTTTCCTGCAAGGCGCACAGAAGCTGTCAGGCCGCCGGACAACGCGGCTGTACGGCTTACCCCGCCGGTTTATACTTCCCGTCGTTTACAATAAACCGCCAGAGAATGTCCCTGTACTTTTCCGTGGCGTAATCGATTCCCACTCTCTTAGCTCTGATATATTCCGGCCTGTACCCGTCGTCCTCTATCCACAATAAATCCGAGGTTACCATATCCTCCTCGTTAAGCGACCTGTCGATTTCCATTGCCTTCGTCAGCTTCCCCGGTCCGTTGTAACCGGCAACGCCGCGAACCAGCACGGCCTCCGGATGGCCTTCCTTGCCGCTGACCACATTAAAAAGCGAATGGATGCCATAACAGAGGTACACATACGCAGTGCCGCCCTTTTCATAGAGAACCTTCGTCCTCTCCGTCTTCCCCTTGCTGGCATGACAGGCCGTATCCTCCTCGCCGCAGTAGCATTCTGTTTCCATAATTCTGTATCTTATGATTCCCCCGCTGCCTCTTCTGCACAGAAGCTTTCCCAAAAGCCATGGAGCAAGCTGCTCTGCAGGCCGGGAAAGCGCTCTTCTTCCCACTCTCCTTGCCATCTGTAGGCCTCCGCTGTTAATACTGCCTAATTATCCAGATATTCCAGATAATCCTCCTCGCTTGCAAAAAGCATATAGCCGCCGTTAACCATTCCCATGTATCCGTTGCTCACATAATATCCTTTCATAAAACATGCCTCCTGTCATTCTGATTTTTTATCTATAATCAGAATAACATTTTGGATGTCCCATAAAACGGACTTATACTCGCTTCACCCGCTGTAATTTCTGAAAATCCACGTACCGTCCCATATAAAAGCAAACTGGTTTACGGTAACTGGTAATGTTCTCTCAGACGATTCACTTCCGCCACAAATGCGTCGTTGTCCTTAACCGACATGCTGTCCTGAAAACCGTGCGTGCCGAAATTTTCTTCATTCAGCTGCAGCAGGCACAACGCAATATTGGAACAATGGTCCGAGACTCTCTCGTAATTGGTCGTAATGTCGGAAAGCACAAATCCCATCTCGATTGTACATTTCCCTTTGCGGAGCCTTTTGACATGCCGTTTCTTAATCTCGGAATTCAGATTATCGACTGCTTCCTCCATAGGCTCCACCATAGCGGCCAGCTTCAGGTCCTCTTTTTCAAATACCTGTATAGTAGTATTGACAATATCTCTGATTGCTTCCGTAAAAATTTTTAATTCTTCGTCCGCTTTCCTGGAAAAATACAGTTTTTTCTCATGCATTTCCTCCGCGGATTCCATAATGTTAATTGCATGGTCTGAAATTCTTTCAAAATCCCCGATGCTGTGAAGCAGAACGGAAATTTCCTGACTGTCTTTTTCCGTAAGATGCTTGCTGCTTAACTTTACCAGATAGGAACCAAGCTCGTCCTCATAATGGTCAACCAGCTCCTCAAGCTCGATTACCTGAGCCGCCGCCTTTTCATTAAATTCGTCCAGAAGCTTCATGGATAAAAACAGGCTTTCCCTGGAATAATTCGCCATATCAATGGCCGCATTTTTACAATGCTCAAGGGCAAGACCCGGACGGCTTAAGAAACGGGAATCCAGTATCTGAATTTCCCTTTTTGAAGCTTCCTGAGCGCGGGTTTCCTCATCGCTTTTCGGAATTGTCAGATAGGCCAGCTTCTCTAATATCTGAGTAAAGGGATAGATTAAAATCACCGACGCCACATTAAACGTGGTATGTATAACCGCCACACCCAGCGCGCTGGCCGGACGACCCAGAAAACCAAAATGCAGAATCGCATTTAATGTATAGAAAATAAGCATAAAGGCCACAGCCTTGATAATTTTATAATAAAGATTGATAAACGCGGCTCTCTTGGCCATCCTTCCCGCACTGGCGCTGGAAAGAAGCGCAGCCACACAGTCGCCGATGTTCTGTCCCATGATAATCGGAATCGCTGTGGAATAACTCACCGCACCGGAAACGCACATTGCCTGCAAAATACCTATAGACGCAGAGGACGACTGCATAATCGCCGTCAGGACAAGGCCGATTAACATACCCAGCACAGGATTGGAAAACATCAGAAGAATGTTGGTAAATTCGGGAATCTCCGCCAGAGGCTTCACGGCATTTGACATGGTGTCCATTCCAATCATCAGCACCGCAAACCCTATCATGATGGTCGCAACGTCCTTATGCCTTCCTTTTTTGCTCATGCTCAGGATGATAACGGCCACAATCGCAAGAATAGGAGAAAAAGAAGACGGCTTTAAAAGCTGGAGTACAAAACTGGAGCCCTCAAGGCCCGTTAAACTCAGAAGCCATGCTGTCACCGTGGTACCGACGTTTGCCCCGAGAATAACCCCCACAGCCTGGGTAAGCTTCATAATCCCCGAGTTGACAAAACCAATCACCATAACTGTCGTGGCCGACGATGACTGAATCACCGCCGTTACGCCCGCTCCCAGCAGAATCGCCATCAGCTTGTTGGAAGTGAGCTTTTCCAGAATGATTTCCAGCTTGCCGCCGGATACCTTCTTAAGTCCGTCGCCAAGCACATCCATTCCATATAGAAAAAGCGCCAGCCCTCCCACCATGGTCAGTATACTGAATATGTCCATTTTTCCTGTCCCTCCGCATCTTTCGTAAAAAACATGTCCGATTGTTATTTTACACTATTTCATTCGCTTTGGGTATAGGCATTTTTAAATAAAACCTTGAACCGCCCGCAAAGTACAGGTATAATTTATTTACTACCTTTAAAGAGAAAGAAATGAGAGGACAATGCCATGAAAAACCTGACCGACGCCATCATTGAAAACGCAATCGCACAGTTTGCCATAGAAGGCACTTTGAAAGAAAAACGGCCTTACGGAAACGGCCACATCAACGATACCTTTCTGCTGACCTATGAAACGCCCTCCGGGAGCGAAACGCACTACATACTTCAGAGAATGAATAACAGTATTTTCAAAAATCCACAGCAGCTCATGGAAAATATGGTGCACGTAACGGAATATCTGCGGAAAATTATTGCCGCAAACGGCGGCGACCCCGAACGGGAAACCCTTAATGCGGTAAAAACCAGAAGCGGCGGATGTTATTACGAGGATGGCAGCGGCAATTTCTGGCGGGTTCTTTTATTTATTGAGAATACTCTGTGTCTGGAACAGGTAGAGAGCAAAAAGGATTTTTATGACAGCGCCGTCGCTTTTGGGAACTTTCAGCGGCTTTTATCTGATTTCCCCGCTCATACCCTGCACGAGACCATCCCCAATTTTCACAACACACCCTCCCGTTTTCTGGATTTCAAGGCGGCTGTGGAGAGGGATAAGCTGGGAAGGGCAAAGCAGGCGGAAGCAGAAATATCATTTGCTCTTGAGAGGGAAAAGGATACCGATGTACTTACGAAGCTTTTAAAAGAGGGAAAGCTCCCTTTAAGAGTAACCCACAACGATACCAAGCTGAACAATATTTTGTTTGACGCCGATACCAAAAAAGCCCTCTGCGTGATTGATTTGGACACGGTAATGCCCGGACTTTCCCATTACGATTTCGGCGATTCCATACGTTTTGGAGCCAGCACAGGAGCGGAAGACGAAAAGGATTTAAGCAAAGTCGAGCTGGATTTATCCCTGTTCGAAGCCTTTACCATGGGATATCTGGAGGGCTGCGCCGGAAGTCTTACAGATTTGGAAATCGAAATGCTTCCCATGGGCGCAAAGCTTATGACTTATGAGTGCGGCATCCGCTTCCTGGCAGATTTTCTGGACGGAGACGTTTATTTCAAAATTCACCGGGACGGCCATAACCTGGACAGAGCCAGAACCCAGTTTAAGCTGGTGGCGGATATGGAGAAAAAATGGGGGGAGATGGCGGAGATTGTTGAGAGATGTAAAGGAAAACTTCATTAATGAAAAAATACTGGACAGTATTTAAAAAATCATTAAAATCGGAAACCATTTACCGCCCGGCAGCGCTGGCAGGCATTGCCGGTTCTCTGCTTGGCTTCTTCATGCAGGTGTTCCTGTGGAAAGCGCTCCTTGGCTCAGGAGCGCGGCGGGACACCAGCTTTTCCGATATGCTGCTCTTTATAATCATCAATTCCTTTATGCTGGAATTAACCCGCACGAACGTAGCCGGTATTATCGAAAACTCCATGATAGACGGAACCATTTCCATGGAGCTACTTCGGCCAATGTCTTATAAAACTTTCCTGTTAATGAATGCCCTCGGCAAAAACACCTACGGTACACTGACGCGCACCGTGCCGATTTTAATTATCAGCGTATTTTTAATTTCGGGAACGCCTCTGCCAAATCTATACCATTTTATACTGTTTATCATGTCGGCTTTTCTCGGAATCCTTCTGATGTTTGAAGTAACCTATCTGGCCGGACTCTCAGCCTTCTGGCTCCAGCGGTGCTGGTTTATTGAGTTTTATTTAATGGGGTTTGAAAGAATTTTCGGAGGAACCATGGTTCCCATCTGGTTTTATCCTGAATGGCTGAAAAAAATGAGCTTCTTTCTTCCTTTCCGTTATATGACCTTTGAACCGATTAATTTCTTCCTGGGTAAAACGCCGGTGGAAGAAGCGTGGTTTCCCATTTTAATGGCGCTTTTCTGGCTGATGGCCTTAAATGTTCTGGATAAGTGTATCTGGCAGATGGCTGTAAAACGATTAACCGTGAACGGCGGCTAGGAAAGGAGCGACTCCCTTATGAAAGATTTTTTTAAACTGTTTTCCTCCTTTTTCCGTGTGGCAATGCGGCAGGAAATGGCCTATCGGGGCACTTATATTGCGGGACAGTGGATTTGCTACGGCTCCACCTTTCTTTCCCTTTATATACTCGTTTCCGGCTTTGAGGAGCTGGACGGCTGGAACGGTGCGGAGGTCATGGTTTTATACGGCCTGTCGCTGATGTCCTATGCCGTTGGCGCATCCTTTTTCTTTAATTTTTCCTCAGGCCTTTCCCGGCGCATCCGTTCCGGCGAGTTCGACGCTTCCCTCACAAAGCCCATACACCCTTTTCTCCATGAGGTTTTTTCCGCCGGGTACAATGTAGGGTATGTCAGCCACTTTACCATTTCTCTCGTTATTATTGTGATTGCGCTGTCCCGCCTTTGCTATACGCCTTCACCTGCAAACATACTGCTTCTGGTATTAATGGTGCTTGCAGGTTCCATGGTTCAGGCGGCTTCCCTGATTGCATCTTCCACTATGAGCTTTTTTACCGTAGGAAATAACCCTGTGATGGATTTTCTTTTGTGGGATATGAAACAGTTTACCAACTATCCGATTACTATTTTTCCAAAAGGGATTCAGTTTATTTTGACCTTTCTGCTTCCCTTTGCGTTTATTAATTTTTATCCTGCTTCCGCCTTACTTGGCAAGACCATTCCGAAGGGATATCCGGCAGTTTTACCCTGGCTGTCGCCTTTTGTCGGTTTGCTGGTACTTGTGCTGAGTATTCTATTGTGGAACTGGGGGCTTTCGCATTACAAGAGCACGGGGTCATGATTGATTTCGTTGGCATAAAAGTGCAGAACAATAAAGAAGCGAGGACCAACATGAGCTTTATTGAAGTAAAAAACCTGAGCAAGGAATACCAAATCGCCATCTCCGGCAAGGGAATTTCCGGCGCGGTGAAATCTCTGTTCCACCGGGAATACAAAATAAAAAAGGCTGTCAGAGATGTCTCCTTTTCCCTTGAAAAAGGGGAATTGGTGGGATATATCGGCCCGAACGGCGCCGGTAAATCCACCACCATCAAGATGCTTTCCGGCGTGCTGATTCCCACCAGCGGACTGGTTACAGTCGGCGGTATTATTCCTTATAAAGACAGAAGGGAAAATGCAAAGCATATCGGAGTGGTATTCGGCCAGCGCTCCCAGCTTTACTGGGATTTGCCCATCTCCGATACCTTCGAGCTTTATGAAAGCCTCTATTCCATTCCAAAAGATAAATTCCGGGAAAACTGCGCCTACTTTACGGAGCTTCTGGATATGAAGGATTTTATCAATCAGCCCGTGCGTCAGCTCAGTCTCGGCCAGAAAATGAAAGCAAATATCGCAATTGCTCTTCTCCACGACCCGGATGTGCTTTATCTGGACGAGCCTACCATCGGTCTGGACGTAACCAGTAAAAAAATCCTGCGGGAGGCACTCAAAAATATCAACGCCGAAAAGAAAACCACCGTTATTTTGACTACCCACGATATGGACGATATCGAGGAAGTATGCCACAGGCTGATTATGATTGACCAGGGACAAAAATTGTTCGACGGCACGCTTGGCGATTTCCGCGCAAGGTATAACGACGGATTTTCCCTGAAGCTGGAATTTGAAGGTCCGTCCCCTCTCTGGCAGGAGAGCCGCACTTATGAGCTTTTGGAACAGCCCCCGCATCAGTGGATTATCAAAGCTTCCGAAGAAATCACTTCCAAAGAGGCTATGATAGAATTAATTGAGAAATATAATCCCACGAATATTTATGTGGAGGAAGAACGGATTGAGGAGATTGTCAGGAGGGCTTATGCTTTAAATTAGACAACCATGGATTCGTTGCTTTTGAAAGAAGCTGATGTTAGAATAATAAAAAAATAATTCTGTTGCAATGTCGAATGAAAGACATTCTGAAACGGAGGGGCAGCATGAATACCAATATCAAAAAACTCCCTGTTGGGGTCGAAAGCTTTGAAAAAATCCAAAAAGAAAATTTTTATTATATCGATAAAACCGGGTTGATTTGCGAGCTGCTCCACAAATGGAGTGAGGTAACTCTTTTTACCCGCCCCAGACGTTTCGGTAAATCCCTGAATATGAGCATGCTCAAAGCTTTTTTTGAGATTGGCGGCAGTCCCGAATTATTTGATGGACTGAAGATTTCGAAGGAGACTGATATCTGTAAAAATTACATGGGAAAATTCCCGGTAATCTCTGTCAGCCTGAAGGATGTGGACGGAGAGGACTTTTCATCTGCATTTGATATGATGTGCCTTGTTACAGGCCGCGAGGCCATGCGGTTCCAGTTTCTTCTGGAAAGTGACAAGCTCACGGAAAAGGAGAAGCAGATGTATGAGCAGTTAACTTCTATAGATAAAAGCAGCGTCTTTCAGATGTCAGAAACTGTGCTGGCAGGAGGTCTGCGAACCTTATCCCAACTTCTCTGCAAGCATTACGGACGAAAGGTTATCATTTTGATTGACGAATATGATGTGCCGCTTGCCAAGGCCAATGAGAAAGGATATTATGACCAAATGGTCACTCTGCTCCACAAAATGTTCAGTCAGGCATTAAAGACAAATGAATCTCTTTATTTTGCAGTACTGACAGGATGCCTCCGGATATCCAAGGAGAGTATTTTTACCGGCCTGAATAATCTGAAGGTGCTGACCGTTGCGGATGTGCAGTTTGATGAATATTTTGGTTTCACGAATCAGGAAGTGCAAAGCCTCCTGGAATATTATAAATTATCCCACTCCTATGAAATGATAAAGGATTGGTACGACGGATATCGTTTTGGAGCCGTGGATGTATACTGCCCGTGGGACGTAATTTGTTACTGCGATAGGCTCCGGGAAGATAAAACTGCCACGCCCGGCAATTACTGGTCTAATACCAGCGGAAATGACATTGTAAAAAGATTTATCAGAATGACTGATGCCTCCGCGGCCAGAGGCGAGGTGGAACGCCTGATTGCCGGAGAAGCCGTAACAAAAGAAATCCATCAGGAACTGACATACAAGGAGTTGTACGATTCCATAGATAATGTGTGGAGCATTTTATTTACTACCGGTTATCTCACCCAGCGCGGGAAAAGCGGGAACGACCTGTTTCAGCTCGTGATTCCCAACAGGGAAATTCGTAAAATATTTACCGGACAGATTATGAAATTATTCAGAGAAAACACACAAAAGGATGGAACTGCGGTAAATGCATTTTGCGAAGCTCTGCTAAGCGGGAACGCCGAAAACGTGGAAAAGCAGTTTACGGAATATCTGGCAAAGACCATCAGCATCCGCGATACCTTTGTCCGTAAACCCACTAAGGAAAATTTCTATCACGGCATCCTTCTTGGTATCCTCAGCTTTAAATCATCCTGGATTGTAAATTCCAATCAGGAGTCCGGCGACGGTTACAGCGATATTCAGATAGAAATTGATGAGGCTGAAACCGGAATTATCATAGAAGTTAAATACGCACATAATGCCAATCTGGAATCCGAATGCCAAAAGGCGCTGGCACAGATTGAAAGCCTTGATTATGTACGGCATTTTAGGGAGGAAGGATTCCATGTTGTTCTAAAGTACGGCATCGCGTGTTATAAAAAACGGTGCAGGGTCGCTTTGGAAAGAAGTGTCCTGTAGAAATAATGAGAAAGCGGCAGTTCCTAATATGACTGCCGCTTTATAAAGCGTTAGCTAATCTGTAACCTAAAAGTTACAGATAAATATTCCAATATCCCTTTCTATCAGAGCCCACTCTTTCTATAATGCCCTTTTCTCTTAGGTTTTTAAGCTTAATAGATACAGTTTTTCTGCTTATATCAAGCATTTCGGCAAGTTCTGTAGTTTTATATTTTGAGTTATCTTTTAATAATTCAATAATCTTTTTTTCTGTAACATCTGTAACCTTTTCTGTGACTTTTGTAACCTCGTTGCTTTTTCTATCGCTTATCAGCGCTGCTCCCGCCGGTCGCATAGGCACAATCAACCTAAAAACATCGTTTTCCTCAAAATTCGGTTCCGCATTGGAATAGATTTTAGTGTATTTATACAAATTCCGAACACCGGAACCAAGTGAATCCGCATATCCAATATTAACAAAAAATTTCGCTATTATGGGATTTTTCGGATAAGGATTGAAATTCTCAAGACTGATTCTCCCCTTCCATTGTGTCCTGCTCCAGTTCTCCGTCCATATCCTGTCCTTTTCAATAATCAGTTTCGCCGGAAATGCACTCTTAAATTCTCTATGCACAAGCAGATTGCTGACAATTTCTCTGGCTATCGCGGTTCTCAGGCTTACATTGACACCGTCAATCAGGAAAAACTTATCATCTGTGTGTTTCTTAATAAAGTCAATTAAAAGGTTATAGCTCTCCAGCAAATTGTTTTCCACAATCAGGCGGTCATCATAACGATCTAAGTTCTCTACACGGTAAATTGCATCTGTTTTGTATCCCGGCACACAGGACTGAATGGTTTCCGGCTTTCCAAATAAGAGAATACACGCCATGTTAAAGCCTTCTTTTCCGCTTTCCATGTCTTTTTCATAAAGCCCAGCACTCTGTAACAACTCCATATCCGTCATATTGCCCCAAGGATGATCTTTAAATTTATTGACAGCCATCTGCCGGGCTTTACCGACCAAATCCATACACAAATCTTCTTCTGCGGCATATGGAAATATTTTTCGCTCAATATACGTTGCAGATTTTCTATTAGAAATATTTGCCACCAAGTCCGCAGATGTAGTCACATCCTGGTCTGCATCTCCGTTACGGTCATATATCCTGCCGCAACATATCTCAATCTGCGAACTGACCGGAACATATACCCAAAGCACAATCATTCCCTTATACTCTATCTCCTCAAGATTTAAGTACAGAGAAGGAGCCATTTTCTGCGGATTATTGAGCAGATTTATAAAATTTTGCTTCATATCAGCAACCTTTTCCGGATTTACGCCGATTACCTCTCCGACTTTTTTATTGCCCCGTCTCACTTCCTTTACGCCAAGCAATATATAGCCACCATAACGATTAGAAAACGAACTTACCGTCTCAAATACGCTGTCGCTCAAGGAATTGACACTTTCCTTATATTCCAGTGTATAGTCCTCTCCCGCATTCAAAAATTCTTCTAATTTTTCAATCGTCATTTTACCACCGCCTTCATTTGCTTAATCTGTTCCACCATCTGCCAGCCTGCTTTTCTCCTGTTTTGCCCTCATCAATATCTTTCTTTCAAATCATCATTATTGATATTTTACGTACTTAGAAAATCCGGAGGGCTTATGCGCTAAATTAAAGTGCGCCCTCCTCCACCAGCACCTTCCCCATCGACACCAGCAGCTGCTCCGTAAAGCTCAGCAGCATCTGGGCGTCCTTCTCCACCATTCCGCACTTCTTATACCGGAACAGGAAAAACGGCGTTCCCTTATGATTAAAGGACAGTTTATCATACAGCTTAAGAACCTCCGGGATTCTCTCCGGCATAATTCTTGCATCAGGCTTAAAGGTAAACCGGATTTCTCCGCCCCGTCCTCTCACTTCCGTCATATAGAGCCTGTGGGCGCTCACCCGAATCATGGCGATGCGGAAAAGATTCTCCACCTCGCCGGGAACCTCCCCGAAGCGGTCTAAAAGCTCCTCCTTCATATCGTCGCACTCCGCCTGATTCTCTATCCCGGCAATCCTCTTGTAAATATCCAGCTTCTGTATTTCATTGACAATATAGGCCGGAGGGATGAATGCGTCCACATCCAAATCCACTGTGGTATTGAAGTCCTCCTGCGTACTGATTCCCTTCAAGTTTTTTACCGCCTCATTCAGCATCTTGCAATACAAATCATAGCCTACGGCCTGCATGTGGCCATGCTGCCTTGCGCCTAAAAGATTGCCCGCCCCGCGGATTTCCAAATCCCGCATAGCAATCTTAAAACCGCTGCCAAGCTCCGTAAACTCCCTGATGGCGGACAGTCTCTTTTCCGCCACCTCCTTTAGCATCTTATCCCGCTTATACATAAGAAACGCATAGGCTGTGCGGTTGCTCCGTCCAACCCTCCCCCGGAGCTGGTAAAGCTGTGAGAGACCCATGCGGTCGGAGTCATGGACAATGATGGTGTTTACATTGGGAATATCGAGCCCTGTCTCGATGATTGTAGTGGATACCAATACGTCGATTTCTCCGTTGATAAAATCGTACATGATATTTTCAAGCTCCCGCTCGTTCATCTGTCCGTGGGCAAAAGCCACCGCCGCCTCCGGCACCAGCTTCTGTATAGCGGCCGCGATATCCGCAATATTATTGACTCTGTTATAGACATAGTAAACCTGTCCTTTTCTGGACAGCTCCCTTACTATGGCCTCCCGCACCATTTCCTCGTTATATTCCATCACATAGGTCTGAATGGGCATCCTGTCGTTTGGCGCTTCCTCGAGTACACTCATGTCCCGAATCCCCACAAGGCTCATGTGAAGGGTACGGGGAATGGGCGTTGCCGTAAGCGTCAGCACATCCACATTTTCCTTCATCTGCTTGATTTTTTCCTTGTGGCGCACGCCAAAACGCTGCTCCTCGTCGATAATGAGAAGCCCCAGGTCCTTGTAAGCTACGTCTGCGGACAATACTCTGTGAGTGCCGATGACAATATCCACAAATCCTTTTTTCAAGTCCTCTATGGTCTTTTTCTGCTCCGAGGCGGTACGGAATCTGGACAGTAAATCCACGCGCACGGGAAAATCCTTCATTCTCTGAACAAAGGTGTTGTAATGCTGCTGGGCAAGGATTGTGGTGGGAACCAGATATACCACCTGCTTTCCCTCCTGCACCGCCTTGAAGGCCACACGGATGGCAATTTCCGTCTTGCCATAGCCCACGTCCCCGCAGACGAGCCTATCCATAATCCGGCTGCTCTCCATATCCTCCTTGGCGGCGGCAATGGCCTGAAGCTGTCCTTCCGTCTCCTCAAAGGGAAACATCTCCTCAAACTCCCTCTGCCACACCGTATCCTGCCCGTACTGGAACCCGGTTTTATTCTGTCTGGCCGCATACAGCTCCACCAAATCCCTTGCCACCTCGCCGGCAGCCTCCTGGGCTTTTTTCTTTGAACGGGTCCACTCCAGGGTGCCGAGCTTATTCAGTTTGGGACGTTTTGCATCGGCGGAGGCATATTTCTGAATCACGTCAAGGCCGGTTGCAAGCACATAAAGATTCCCTCCGCCCTGATATTCGATTTTAATATAATCTTTTACAACCTTCTCGACCTCAACCTTCTCTATACCGCGGTAAATGCCCAGCCCGTGATTTTCATGAACCACATAGTCCCCGACCTTCAGCTCATTGAAGTCATTGATTTTGCTTCCCTCGTAAATTTTTCGTTTTTTCTTTTTCTTCTTGTCGGCGCCGAAAATATCGCTCTCCGAAATCACGGCAAATTTAAGAAGGGGATACTCAAATCCCTTTAAAACTCTTCCGTAAAAGGTCATGATTTCCCCGGCCTTAAGCTCCCTGTCCGGGTTTTCCGTATAAAAGGCGGTCAGCTCCTGCTCCTGTAAGTCCGCCGCCAGCCTCGCCGCCCTGGTTCGGGAGCCGGACAAAAGAAGCACTCTGTAGCCGTTTTTCTTATACCGCTTCAAATCCTGAATCAACGCTTCAAAGCTGTTGTTATAGGAGGAAATGCTTTTCACCGGGATATCCGCTTTCCTGTCGGCTTTAAAAAGTGGATTTTTCCCGTCGAGTGCGGACAGCGCCACCGCCCGCCCCAGCTCTATTTTTGCCGCCACCTCCTCCACGGAATACAACAAATCCATCTGCCCGGGAAGCAGGTAACCCTTTTCCAGACGGTGCATCATGCTTTCACGGAATTCCAGCTCCACCGCATCGGCATGTTCCTTCACCCTCGCCGGTTCGTCCACAAAAACGCAGGTTTTGCTTCTGTCAAACAAATCAAGAAAGGACACGGTATCCTCATAAAAATAATGAACATAAGCGTCAAGATTCAGGAGATTACGGAATTCATAAACCTGTTCCAAAAGCTCTCCGGTCTGTTCCTCCACTCTGTGGGCTTCCTCGGTATGAAAATCCTTCCGAAGTTTTTGTGCAAAGGCCTTTCCTTCCTTCTCAATTTTATCCATCCCGGCCTTAAGCCGCTTATCGGAAAGCAGCATTTCGCCCGCCGGATAGATGGTAATGCCGGAAAGCTTTTCCAGAGAGCGCTGGCTTAAAACGTCAAAGCTGCGGATAGAATCCACCTCGTCTCCCCATAGCTCGATTCGGTAGGGATTTTCTTCGGTCAAGTCAAAGATATCCACAATGCCGCCCCGGACGCTGAACTGTCCCGGCGCCTCCACCTGATAGCTTTTTTCATAGCCCATATTCACCAGGCGCTCCGCAAGCTCCCTTTCGTCCGCCGCGCCCTTAACGCTGATGGAAAGAAGGTGCTCCTTCCAGACGGAAAGAGGAATCTGAGGCGCCATAAGGCTGCTGAAGGTGGTAATTACCGTGACCGGCTTTCCCTCCAGCATCCGGCGAAGGCACTTGATTCTCTCCGTTACAAGCTGATTTCCATGGACGTCCGCCTGATAAAAAATCAGGTCCCTGGCCGGATATGCCACCGCGTTTTTGTCATAAAAGCGGTAATCCTCCATCAGCTCTTTCACCCGCAAATCGCTGAATGTGACGATAAGCCGGTTTTGAAACCCGCTGCCAAGACCGTATATCATGTGAAGCTTCTGGGATTCCACGCAGCCGGTCAGAGCCCCGTGGGCCGTATTTTCCCGCAGTTTGCTTTTAATCTCCTGAAATTCCCCCAGCTCCTCAAGGGGCGCCGTCAACACTCTCATGCCTTTTCTGCCTTTCGATTAAACTCATTCATTGCCTTATCCGTATCCCCCATAAGCATCATCTCCGCTGCTTCCACAGCCATGGAGACGGCCTTTTCCATAAGAGCCTTTTCTTCTTTCGTAAAATGCCCCAGCACGTAATCCGCCAAATCGTAATTTTCCGGCTTCCCGCCTACGCCAATCCGTATTCTCTGAAATTCCTCGCTCCCGAGCTGCGCAATGATATTTTTAAGCCCATTGTGCCCTCCGGCGCTTCCCTTTTTTCTGATTCGAATCTGTCCAATCGGCAGGTTGATATCATCCGAAACCACAATAAGCTCCGCATCCGGGGATATCTTATAGTAATCCGCAAGGGGGCGGATGCTCTCGCCGCTTAAATTCATAAAGGTCAGGGGCTTTGCTAAAAGCACCTTCTGCCCGTTAATGATTCCCTGTCCTGTCATGGCCCGGTTTTTAATATTCCTGACGGAAATATTATATTTTTCCGCCATCGCATCTATCATGGCAAACCCGATATTGTGTCTGGTATTATCATATTCCCTTTTGGGATTTCCAAGTCCTGCAATCAGAAACATTTCTTTTTCCTCTCATCTTTCAATAATCAGTGCCATAATAGCATACTTCTTTTCAAAAATCGAGTACAGAATGGCCGGCGCGCAAATTTCTTTCCCTGTGCTCACGCCGGTATGCGCAAAAAAAGAGGTTGCCGCTTTACGACAACCCTTGAAAAGTTTCCAACTCACTTTTATTACTATAAGCAGTCTTGCGAAACGCGGCTGCGTTTGCTGTCCTACTCCGGCTCTGCTACCGCATCCTCATACCTCTCCAGAATAATTTTCTGGATTTTTTCCCTGGCTTCCGAGTTAATCGGATGGGCGATATCTCTGTATTCACCATCCGTTGCCTTTTTGCTCGGCATTGCAATAAACAGCCCTTTATCTCCCTCTATGACTTTAATATCATGAATCACAAATTCTTCATCAATGGTAATTGAAACAATGGCGCGCATCTTGCCTTCTTTCGTGATTTTCCTCACTCGTACATCTGTAATTTGCATATTCAGTCCCCCTTAAGTTCGTCCTTTTATATTATGTACAAACCCCGGTGCCTGCAGACGCATACTTAATTAAATAACATATCTGTTGTTTCTTTCCAGCACAATCTTAATGCCGTCAGTTCCTGCATGATAAGAATTCGCTCTGATTGTATCACGGCTTTCTACGATGCAATTTTCAATGTGAGTGTTGTCTCCGATATACACATCATTTAAAATAATGGAATTCTTGATATAACAGTTATTTCCGATATAAGCCTTCTTGAAGATAACAGAGTCCTCCACGACCCCGTTCACAATACAGCCGCTTGAAATAAGACTGTTTTTGATTCTTGCCCCCGCGTTATACTTTGCCGGCGGCAAATCGTCCACTTTGGAATAAATATCCGGATACTGTTTAAAGAAGTAATCTCTCGTTTCCGCCTTGAGGAAGTCCATGTTGGTGTCAAAATAGTCCTCCACAGAAGCTATGTTTCTCCAGTAATCCTTCATTTTATACCCATAGATTCTTTTCATGTTTTTGTAGCGGATTAAAATATCCTTGACAAAATCATATCTCTCCTCCTGTGCGCTTTTTTCTATCATTTCTATCAGCTGACGCCTTCTGATAACATAAATGCCGCAGGAAATGGTGTTGGATTTCGCCATCACCGGCTTTTCTTCAAATTCCTCGATACGGCTTTCCTCGTTCATCTTAATTGTCCCGAACCGCTCCACACTGGCATTTTCACCCATGTCCTTGCAGACCACAGTGATATCCGCCTTTTTGTCGATATGGTACTCTAACAGCTTATTGTAGTCCATTTTGTAGACACAGTCGCCGGAAGTGATTACCACATACGGTTCATGACAATTCTTAAGGAAAGAAAGATTTTGCGCAATGGCGTCCGCCGTCCCTCTGTACCAGAAGCTTCCTTCGGCTGTGACAGCCGGAGTAAACACGTACAGACCACCCTGTTTGCGTCCAAAATCCCACCACTTGGAAGAATTCAGATGCTCGTTTAAGCTGCCGGCGTTATACTGCGTGAACACCGCCACCTTCTGGATATGGGAGTTGGTCATATTGCTTAAAGCAAAGTCAATGCTTCTGTAGCTTCCCGCAACGGGCATTGCGCAAACGGCTCTCTTCTGGGAAAGCTCCTTCATTCTGTAACTGCTTCCGCCCGCTAATATGATACCTATCGCTCTCAATGCTCATCACCTGCCTTAATCAATGTTTTTCCGCCCGCAAGATAATTGTCCGTGTAGTCTTCTCTCGATGTTGCTCCGAAAATACAGGTATTCTTACCCACCGTGACCCCTTCCGGTATCACGCTCGTCTCACCCACCGTAACGATGCCGTCGCTGTAGATGTGCGGGTCGGTTTCATTGGGTACTTCCTCCCCAAATCCCATTTTTACATGATTTTCAATTCTGACATTTTCCGCCGCTATCACTTTGTAGAGTTCGCATCCCTCCCCTATCCGTGTATTATTCATGATAATAGAATCCCTGACAATCGTGTCCCTTCCAATCGTAACACCACAGCCGATTACAGAATTATATACCTGTCCGTAAATATCGGAGCCTTCCCCTATGATGCTCCTTTCCACTACGGAACCGTCGGCAATATACTGCGGCGGCAGAATTTCACTTTTGGTGTAGATTTTCCAGTACTCCTCATACAGGTTGAATTCAGGAACAATGTCAATCAATTCCATATTGGCCTCCCAATAGGAATTTAAGGTTCCCACATCCTTCCAGTACCCGTTAAACTCATAGGCATAGAGCGAATCTCCCTTGCCATGGCAGTAGGGAATAATATGCTTACCGAAGTCAAGTCCCGGCTGCTGTGCGTTTGTAAGCAAGGCTTCCCTTAATGTTTTCCAGTTAAATATATAAATACCCATGGATGCAAGATTACTCCTGGGATTGGCAGGCTTTTCCTCAAAATCGGTTATTCTCCTGTTCTCATCGGTAATCATAATTCCAAAACGCCTGGCCTCCTCCATGGGCACAGGCATAACGGCTATTGTCACTTCAGCGTTCTTTTCCTTATGGAACCCCAGCATAACTTCATAGTCCATCTTATATATATGGTCGCCCGAAAGAATCAGGACATATTCAGGATGAAAGCTTTCCATGTATTCCAGATTCTGGTAAATGGCGTTGGCCGTGCCAGTGTACCATTCGCTGTTGATTGTTTTCTCATAGGGCGGCAGAACCGTCACGCCGCCGATATTCCTGTCCAGGTCCCAGGGAATACCGATTCCGATATGTGTATTTAACCGCAAAGGCTGATATTGTGTCAAGACCCCAACTGTATCTATTCCTGAATTAATGCAGTTGCTGAGCGGAAAATCAATAATACGGTACTTCCCCCCGAAAGATACCGCGGGTTTGGCGACCTTGGATGTCAATACTCCCAACCGGCTTCCCTGACCGCCCGCTAACAGCATGGCAATCATTTCCTTTTTAATCATATTGTCCCCCCATGCATTCAATACTATATCTTAATAAGAAATATTTTTATATTACGATGTATGTAACGTTTATAATTTGTATGAATAGTATATCATAGGTTTTTCCAAAAGTGAATGTTTATTAAAAATGTCATTGGTTTTTCCTGTGTAATTTTATATAATTAGGTCAAGACTATTGTATTAGCGGAGGGTTTTCTCATGTATCAGTTAAACTTTACTCATCCTGAACATATATATTTCATAGGAATCGGCGGCATCAGCATGAGCGGGCTGGCGGAAATTCTTCTGGAAAAGGGATTTACCGTTTCCGGCTCCGACTCCCAAAAATCATCCCTTACGGAGCTTCTTGAAAGTAAGGGCGCGCTTATCCACTACGGCCAGCGGGCGGAAAACATAGGCAATGATATCGACCTTGTGGTCTACACCAGCGCCATCCATCCCGACAATCCCGAATACGCCGCCATGAAAAAAATGGGGATACCTTCCCTTACCCGTGCGCAGCTCTTAGGCCAGATGATGAAAAATTATGCTGTTCCCATTGCCATCAGCGGTACTCATGGGAAAACCACCACCACTTCCATGATTTCAGAAATTCTCCTTAAGGCGGATGCCGACCCCACCCTTTCTATCGGCGGCATCTTAAAGGCTATCGGAGGAAATTTCCGCATAGGCCATTCCGATTTATTTGTGACGGAGGCCTGCGAATATACCAACAGCTTTTTGAGCTTTTTCCCGAAGGTGGGCGTTATTCTCAACGTGGAGGAGGACCATCTGGACTTTTTTAAGGATATTGACGATATCTTAAATTCCTTCCATGAATTTGCAAAGCTGATTCCCTCTGACGGCACTTTAATTATCAACGGGGAAATCCCCGGAGCCGATATCATTTTAAAGGACTTGTCCTGTAAGGTCGTCACCTTTGGCAGCACCTCCGAATATGACTATCACCCCGAGCAGATTACCTATGGTGAAAACGGCAACGCCGGCTTTCTTCTTGTGACAAAGGATTCCAGGGAGGCTGTTACCCTGGGCGTCCCCGGACTTCACAACGTTTATAATGCAATTGCCGCCATCGCCGTCGCCGACCTTTTATCCGTTGATTTTTCCGTGGCGCGCAGCGCATTGGCTGATTTCCATGGTACGGAGCGCCGCTTCGAGTATAAGGGCATGATGAACGGAACCACTATAATAGATGATTATGCGCATCATCCCACAGAAATTACCGCAACCTTAACCGCTGCGATAAATTATCCCCGCAAAGCTCTCTGGTGCGTGTTCCAGCCCCATACCTATACCCGCACCAAAGCCTTAATGAAAGACTTTGCAAAAGCTCTCTCCGTTGCGGATTATGTGGTGCTGGCTGATATTTATCCCGCTCGCGAAACCGACGACCTGGGCATCAGCTCCCGCAACCTTTTGGAGGAAATAAAGCCCCTTAATAAAAATTGTTATTACTTTTCTTCGTTTATGGAAATTGAAAATTTTCTATATGAGAACTGCCGGCCCGGCGACCTGTTGATAACTATGGGTGCGGGAAACGTTGTAAACATTGGAGAAAACCTTCTTGACCGATAGTTTTCCACATTTTCCACACTTTCCACATGGGTGGTCAGTCCCCTCAAACCCTTGAAAATACTGGTTTTTCTGAAATTTTTACTATTTCATTTTCAGAATACCTGTGTTATAATGAGCCTTGCTTTCACTTTGGAAACAGTATCATACGGGGGGTCGTTTTATGGGACGTTTTAATGTTTATCAGGAAAATTATACCGATATTACTATTGTTTCAAACGTCTTTATAGACGAATACATGAAAGACGCCAACGACGCCCAACTGAAAATATATCTGTACCTTCTCCGGGTGACGGGAGCCGGGCTAGCCACCAGTATTTCCGATATGGCCGACCAGTTCAACCACACGGAAAAGGATGTGGTACGGGCTCTGAAATACTGGGAAAAGAATCATCTTCTTTCTTTAGAATATGATGATTCCAAAAATATTTCCGGCGTTCAGCTTCTGGATGTTTCAAAAAAATCCGGCAAGGATACGGCGGTGCTGGCTTCTGTGGTAAAGCTTCCCGCCAAAACAGACGCGTTCAGCCAAAAGCCTGAATTTGTAAAACCCAGCTACAGTGCCGACGAATTAAAGGAATTTAAAAATAATGAGGAAATCTCCCAGCTTCTTTTTGTTGCGGAGCAGTATATAGGAAAGCCATTAAGCCCTTCCGAAATCAATACCATCCTTTTCTTTTCCGACAGGCTTGGATTTTCGGAGGATTTAATTGATTATCTGATTCAATACTGCGTCGATAAAGGGAAAAAGGATTTCCGATACATAGAAAAGGTTGCCATAAGCTGGGCGCAGGAGAATATTACCACGCCAAAGCAGGCGGCAAAGCTTGCAGGTAAATATGACAAAACCGTTTATACTATCATGAAATCTCTTGGAAAGTCGGGAACGCCAACGCAAATCGAGGCCGACTTTGCCGGCAAATGGGTGAAGGAATACGGATTTTCACAGGATATTATTTCGGAAGCCTGTTCCCGGACCGTCATGGCCACGGACAAGCACCGCTTTGAATATGCGGACAGTATTCTCACCAGCTGGCATAAAAAAAATGTCCGCAGCAAAGCGGATATCAGGCAGTTGGACGACGCTTATGCAAAAAATAAAAGCAGCTTGAAGCCTCAGGGAAATACTGCCGGAGCTTTTAATCAGTTTATGCACACCGACTATGACTTTGAAGCCCTCGAACAGGAAATTCTGAGTAATTAGTGACGATACATAAGGAGAACGACAGTGGCGCTAACGAACTCTCAGTATGATGCTATCATGCGGGAATACGAAGACAGACAAAGCAGAAACCGACATCTTTTGGAAAAGCGCAAGGCGTATATTTTTGAGCATGTAGAGGGATACCGCGAGTTATCGGATTCCGTTGCCTCTCTTTCTGTTGCCCAGGGGAAAAAGCTGCTTTCCGGCGACGACTGCGCGCTAAAGGATTTAAGGGCCGCCATAAGCCGCCTTACCTCGGAAAAACAGCTCCTTCTTGCCAAAGCAGGATACCCTTCCGATTATCTTTCCGGTATCTATGACTGCCCGGACTGTAAGGATACCGGCTATATAAATGGCCAGAAATGCCATTGCTTTAAACAGGCTGTCATTCATTTTCTTTATGAACAGTCCGGTATCAGCGATGTGCTGGAAAAAGAAAATTTTGACACCCTGTCTTTTGAATACTACCAGGGGGAAGATTTGGAACGCTTTCAAAAGACAGTGTCCGAATGCAGAAAATTCATAGAAACCTTTGATTCTGACTACCATAATTTATTTTTTTATGGTACAGTAGGTACAGGCAAATCTTTTTTGTCCGGCTGTATCGCTAAAGAATTAATAGAAAGCGGACACTCCGTTATCTATTTCAGTGCGGCCGGTCTCTTTGAAATTTTATCCAAAAATATATTCGACTATAAAAATAAAGATGATACTGTGGATTCCCATGAAAATCTAAGTGATTGCGACTTGTTAATCATTGATGATTTGGGGACGGAATTCACTAAAAATATAGCGCCCTCCGTTTTATTTTCTCTCTTAAACGAACGTCATCTTAACAAACGCTCTACTTTGATTTCTACTAATTTATCTTTGGAGGATGTGCGGAACCGTTATTCGGACAGAGTTTTTTCCCGAATAACCAGTCATTACAACCTGTGTAAATTTACCGGACCTGATATCCGGATGCTGCAAAAAAGACTTCAAAACAGAAAGTGAGGTACTTTTTATGTCTCAACGTGAAGAAAAAAGAAACCTGGAAACAATACCTGTCGGCTCCCTTGGAATGATTCCCCTTGAAGGATGCAAAACTCTCGGGGAAAAAGTGGACAACTACCTTGTAAGATGGCGCACCGCCCGTGAAAGCGAGCACAAGGAAAGCCTTGCTTTTGCCGGATATCAGAGAGATTCTTATATTTTAAAGGCGAAGGTTCCTCGTTTTGGTTCAGGGGAAGCAAAGGGAATGATTTTGGAATCTGTCCGCGGAACCGACCTCTATCTGCTCGTGGACGTCACCAACTACAGCCTGACCTATCCCCTGTGCGGCCATATCAACCATATGTCGCCGGATGACCATTATCAGGATTTAAAGAGAATTATTGCTGCCGTAGGTGGAAAGGCAAGGCGAATCACCGTTATCATGCCTTATCTGTACGAGAGCAGGCAGCATAAAAGAACCGCCAGAGAATCCCTCGACTGCGCTCTTGCCCTTCAGGAAATGGTGGATATGGGAGTTGACAACATTATTACCTTTGACGCCCACGACCCGAGAGTACAGAATGCGATTCCTCTTCACGGATTTGAAACCGTCCAGCCGGCTTACCAGTTTATTAAGGGTCTGTTAAAGCATGTTCCCAATCTTAATATTGATTCCGACCATATGATGGTAATCAGCCCCGACGAGGGCGGCATGTCCCGCGCTATCTATATCGCAAACGTGCTTGGGCTGGATATGGGTATGTTTTACAAAAGGCGGGATTATACCCGCATCATAAACGGGCGCAACCCCATTGTCGCCCACGAATTTCTGGGCACCTCCGTGGAGGGCAAGGACATGGTGATTATCGACGATATGATTTCCTCCGGGGAAAGCGTTCTCGAGGTTGCAACCGCCCTCAAGGAGCGGAAGGCAAACAAGATTTTTATCTGCGCAACTTTCGGCCTGTTTACCAGCGGCCTTGAAAAATTCGATAAAATGTATGAAAGCGGTATTATCGACAGGGTGCTTACCACCAATCTGGTTTACCAGACGCCGGAGCTTCTTGAACGCGAGTGGTATATTGACTGCGACATGAGTAAGTATATTGCTTACATTATCGATACGTTGAACCATGACGCCTCTATCAGCGATTTGCTCAATCCCAATGAGAGGATTCAGAGTGCGATTGCGAAGTATAAGAAGGGGGTTTATGCGGATTAGGGTGTCTGGATAATGTGTTCTTTCAGGTGACGTTCAGGGAGGGAGATGTTTCTTTGTCGGCACGCTCCCGCTCTATAAAAACGCAACAGTACCAGGCTCGAAAATACCTCGCCAGGTGCTGGCGTTTTTATAAGGCCTCCTTCAGAAACATCTCCCTCCCTGAACTGTGTACTGGAGGGCTCTACATACATATATAGTTCCGCAATGATTTTAAATAGCCTTGTAAACATATAGCCTGTAAGGCGATTTCTCGTGGGTGTAGCTCCCAATCAATGCAAGCCCTGCTTCCTTATCGTTACTCAATTCGATTCTGGAAAAGATATACTTTCCCCCAAGCGCCTTAAAGGCGTCCGTATCAATATAAATGTCATTATCCGTCACGTGGTAATCCCGGGTGGCGCTGACGATGGAAATATCTGTCCCCGAGTACAGGCTGGCTCTTGCTCCCCAGGTGTCAAAGTATTCCCTGCTCTCCTCCACCCGCTCGAGAGCCGGCGCAATTATTTTGCGGAAGGCGTCCTTATAATCCTGAGAATAAAATCCCAGATAACCGTCCAGGGTGGCAATTTTGTTATACTCCAGAATTGCCGGGTAAAATCCGTAGGCGGCGGACCACTCTCCTTCGTAACCGATATCCGCTTTTGCCTCCTCGAACAATTCTTCGGAATAAAACTCCCCGAAACCAAGCTGATTTGAAGGCGCGCCCTTTGCAAGGCGATAAGCCTGGTCAAAACAGGTGTGGTACAAATCATTATAGCGGGTGTTTGTCAGCACGATAAGAAGCAGCGCCGCAACAGCCAGCAGATTGGCTGCGGCTTTCATCACCTTTTTATGGCGGCAGCTTTCATACAGCCGCTTCAAAACCAGGAAAAACGCCGCATACCACAAAAACGGGCTGAAAAATACCGTCCGGTTAAACTGCCAGCCGGTAAGCGGCGGACACAGCTTCTCCACCAGCCCCCTGAAGCTTTCCCAATAATAAATCCCGTAAACCGCGCTGTTGAAAACGATTACCAGCATCAGCAGGTTATATAAATCATGAAAAATACCTCTGCTGTTTTTACTCCTGAGATAGGAAATATTCAGATAAAAAAAGTATAAAATACAAACCGGCAGTACCAGATACGTATGCACGCTCTCCGCATGAAACATTCCTTTTGCAAACACTTCACCGATTGTCCTTATTATCTCTCTCGCCGTGAAGCTCCCCGCTTCCATGGTGGTGCGGATAGTCGCTTCATCTCCAAAAAGCATTGTGCCGAACAGCCTGTATTCACAGGCAATGCACCCTGCTGAAAGAACGCAGAGGGCCAGAAGAAGCCTTGCCGGAAATTTTTTGTCCCTTATCCACAGCCAGAGGAACGCAAGCGCCATATAAGCAAGGATAAAGAGCCCGAAATAGGAAAAATAGGAGAGCAGCGGATAAAAAAACAAAAAAATGTACCATTTGATATTGGGTTCCCTGTAGACTCTGCGGCAAAGCCAGAGGGCAAGGGGAATGGACGCAAAAGGGATTCCAAAGGCCGGGAACACATTGAGCGCGCCGTAGGCCAGCCCCAAAACCCACGCCAGAGGCTTATACTCCCCGTAGTTTTTCCCGCAGACATCCTTTGCAAGCAAAACACAGGAAAAAACCGCTATGACTATTTTGAGCAGATACCCGATAACATAAGCCGGATAAGCCGGTAAAATCATAAATAAAACCGTGTACAGGGAAAACTCCGACGGAAGCACGTCTCTGCTGATGCCTCCAAGAAAGGGCACATCCTTCCCGTGACTGAAAAAAGTACCCGTATCCTTCATCATCTGAAACTGAGGGATGAACAAATCCAGATTGTCGTGAACCGCTATCACGCTTTTTTCTCCGCAGATAAAAAACACAAGCCCCGCAAACAGCAAAAAGCCTGCCGTAATTACCAGATACCACCGTGAAATTAATTTTTTCAATTATATTGCCCTCTCTTGCGCTCTTCCTTCTCGCATACCAGCGTCAGACGGTACTCAAAATCCCGCCGGTTTTTCAGAGCCATGTTCGATAAAATAAGCCCCGCAAAAAAAGACTGAATAGCCGCCATCATAACAAAGCCGCAGACAATCAGCGTCGGGAATTTCAGAACCAGCCCCGTCGCAAAATACTCCAACAGCACCGGGATAAAGAAAAGAACCGCCGCCGCCGCCAGCACCAGCGCCAGAATACTGAAAAATCCAAAGGGCTTGTAATCCCGGTAGAGCCGGAAAATCATGCCAAGAACCTTAAAACCGTCGGAATAGGTGTTTAATTTCGACTCGCTCCCCTCCGGCCTGTCCCTGTACTCCACCACCACGTTTTCAATCTGCATGTGGTTGTAAACCCCGTGGATAGTCATTTCCGTTTCAATCTCAAATCCTTTCGAGAGCACCGGAAAGGTTTTTACAAAGCCATAGCTGAACGCCCGAAAGCCCGTCATAATATCCTTGATTTCACAGCCAAACAGACGGTTGATGCTTGCCCTCACCAGAGAATTGCCCATATTGTGGAAAGGCCGTTTGTTCTCCTCAAAATAAGTGGAGGAAAGCCTGTCTCCCACCACCATATCCGCATTGTGATGAAGAACCTTGTCCACCATGGCGGGCGCAAATTCCATGGGATAGGTGTCGTCGCCGTCCACCATGATATAGCACTGTGCGTCTATTTCACGGAACATACGCCGGATGACGTTGCCTTTCCCCTGCAGATACTCTTTCCGCACAACCGCGCCTTCCTTACTGGCAATTTCCCCTGTTTTGTCCGTGGAATTGTTGTCGTATACATAAATTACTGCCTCCGGCAGGGCCTGCCTGCTGTCCCTTATCACCTTGGCAATGGTTTTTTCTTCATTATAGCATGGAATCAAGACTGCAATTTTATCCATTTTCATTTTCCTCTTTCTGTCCAAAGCCGTCTTTGCCGGCCCCGCTGTTCTTTGTTATTTTATCAGAGTTTACACGGGAAGTCCAGCTATTGCCAAAAACCCTCTTATCCCTTATACTATTAAGAGTCTGAATATTACCTGAAAGGAAACGTCATTTACCATGATACGATTTATCTTAGTCGCCACATTCGTCATTTTGTTCCTCATTTTCAGTATTCCCCTTTTAATCGTGGAATGGATTATCGGCAAGTTTAACATGGACCTCAAAAGCAGAAGCTCCCTTGCCATTGTAAACTGGGCTTTCCGGGTGGTACTTTTCATTGCCGGAACCACCGTTATCGTAAAAGGAGAGGAAAACGTGCCAAAAGACGAGCCTGTCCTTTACATAGGGAATCACAGAAGTTACTTCGATATCTTAATCACTTATGTCCGTGTTCCGCGCCCTACCGGTTATATTGCCAAAAAAGAAATGCTGCGTTACCCTTCGCTGGTAAACTGGATGAAGAATCTCCACTGTCTGTTTCTTGACAGAAACGATTTAAAGCAGGGCCTGAAAATCATCTTCACCGCCATTGATAAGGTAAAATCCGGTATTTCCATCTGCATTTTCCCGGAGGGCACCAGAAACAGAGTAAACCACACCTTTATGGAATTTCACGAGGGAAGTTTTAAGATTGCGTCAAAAACAGGATGCCCCATTATCCCTATGACCATTTATAATTCCGCGGATATTTTTGAGGACCATCTTCCCAAAATCAAAAAAACCAAAGTGATTCTTGAATACGGAAATCCCATTTATATCAAAGAGCTTCCAAAGGAAGACCAGAAGCGAATCGGCGCTTATACCCAGAATATCATAAAAGAATCTTATTTTAAGATAAAAGAAGAAGCAGGTTTTTAGTTACCTGCTTTCTTTCTGCAAAAATTCCACTACTTTTTCAAAGTGCATTCCATGGGAAGCCTTTACCAGTATGGTATCGCCTTTTTTCAGCAGACCGGGAAGCTCTGAAAGCATTTCATCTCTGCCCTCAAAATAATAAACCTCCGCCCCTTTTGCTTTTCTGCTGCTTACCGCTCCCTCGTACATATTTTTTGAAAGCCTGCCCACGCAAATCAAAACATCGATTTCCTTCTCCTGCACATAAGCTCCGACTTCGGCGTGGAGTTCTTCTTCTTTCTCGCCCAGCTCAAACATATCTCCCAGCACCGCCACCTTTCTTCCCTGTGCCAGAAGAAGGAGCCCGACAGCCGCCCGCATGGATTCCGGGTTGGCGTTATAACATCCGTCTATCAAAGTGTAGTCGGTCAGCGTCACTACATTACCCCGCCCGCCGACTTCCTCCACCTGCGCAATCCCTTTTTTTACTTCCTCCGCCGTGAGAGCAAGCTGCATACCCACGCCTGCTGCCGCCAGCGCGTTTAAAACCATATGACCGCCCGGAAGCGGAATTTCCGCCGGAAAGATTTCCATCGGCTGATTCTCCAGCTTTATATGAATTACGGCATGAGAGCCAAACAATCCCCGCCCCGTCACGCTGCTGGCATAGATTTCATTCGATGGATTCAGTCCGAAATGCACTACCTTGTGACTACCCTTCTGCTTAATATTTGCAAGAAGATTGTCGTCGCCGTTCACAAAAACATAGCCCTCAGGGTTCATAAAATCAAAAATTTCCGATTTCGCCTTAAATATTCCCTCCCGGCTTCCCAGATTTTCCAGATGGCACCTGCCGATATTCGTCATCACACAGATATCCGGCCTTGCTATCTTACTCAAACGGTGCATCTCCCCGAAATCGCTGATGCCCATTTCAAGGACGGCAACCTCATGCTCCTCCCTTATGGAAAGCACCGTAAGGGGAAGCCCGATTTCATTATTAAAATTCCCCATGGTTTTGAGAACCTTATACTTTACGGAAAGCACAGCCGCAATAAATTCCTTGGTACTGGTTTTCCCCACGCTTCCCGTAATCCCCACAACCCTGACGGCAAGCTGCTTCCTGTAAAACTCCGCAATCTCCTTCAAAGCCTGGAAGGAATCCTTTACAAGAATACAGGGAACCTCACAATTTTCCGGCAGCTCCTCACAGACGACCCCGAGAGCCCCTTTCTCTGCCACATCGGATATAAAGGAATGCCCGTCAACCTTTTCTCCCCTCGTGGCAATAAAAACCCCGCCTCTCTCCACCTTCCGCGAATCAATCACCACGCAGGAAGCCTCCGCTTCCCTTTGCAGAGCATCACTTTCAGAACCGGAACTCCCCATTGTATATAAAGTCCCGCTGCAAGCCTTCGAAATATTCATCAAAGTCATATTTTTCATAAAATTCCCTGCTTTCAATTCAATGCATTCCTCATAATCTCCTCGCAAAGCTCCCCGAACCCGATTCCCACAGCGGCGGCCTCCTGGGGCAACAGAGAGGTAGGCGTCATCCCCGGAAGGGTATTTGCCTCCAGACAAAATACCTCCCCCGCCTCATTCATCATAAAGTCCATTCTTGCATAGTTCTTTAACCGCAGCACGCGAAACACCTGCTCCGCATATCTTTGAATTTCTTCCGTTTTCTTTGGGGAAATCTGCGCCGGACAGGTTTCCACCGTGGCGCCGGGCTGATACTTGTTTTTATAATCATAAAATCCGTTTATCGGCGCAATCTCGATTACCGGCAGCGCCTTCCCGGCCATAACGCCCACCGAAAATTCCCGGCCTTCAATATACTGCTCCACAAGCGCCTCTTTATCGTACTTAAATGCCTCCTCAAGGGCTTTCTCATAATCCTCCTCTGTCCTTGCAATACTGACCCCGACGCTGGAACCGCCGCAGCATGCCTTTACAATACAGGGAAAAGAAATTTCTTCTCCGGCTTCTCTGCGCCCTGCGTAATCTTCCTTCTTAACGCATACGCTGGCAGGCGTGGGAATCCCGTGATAAAAAAACAGTTCCTTGGAGAGTCCCTTATCCATGGCAAGAGCGGAGCTCACATAGTCCGTTCCCGTGTACCTGATTCCCATAAGGTCAAAGCATGCCTGCACCTTGCCGTTTTCTCCGCTCTCCCCGTGCAGCGCAAGAAACACCACATCCGCCGCCTGACAAAGCCTTATTACATTAGGGCCGAAGAAATTTTTCTCCCCGTCGGGGCGCATGGCCTTAATCTGCTCAATATCAGGATTTTCCTCCGCAACCAGCCCCATATCCTTTGCCCAGTCCCTGTCAAGTCCAAACACACCGGACAAATCCGAATCGTTCTTCCACTCCTCCTCGTACCCCAGATATACATCCAGAAGAATTGCGTCATGTCCCTTTTCCTTTAACGCCCGGTAAATCATGGCGCCGGAGCTTAAGGATACGTCTCTTTCCGTACTGATTCCGCCCGCTAACACTACAACTTTCATACTTTTCCTCGTTTCCCGCATCTGTCTGCAGCACCCCGGAAATTCCGGCTTTCCTGTCCGCAAATTTTCCCGGCTGCCGCTTTGATTTCTCAATTATTTTACATCCCCGTTTTATCCGGCAAAAGAGAATTTACTGCCTCTCGTCTTGCAAAAAATGCTCGACTGAACTGCGCCGAGCATTTCTACTTTTTTCTATTATACAGTTTTCTCATGATGAGGTAAAGAGAAAGTGTCGTCCGCATAGACAATTTTACCTTCTATTATGGTGCACAGCGCTTTTGTCTCGACTTTTAAGGGGGAACCGTCAAAAATAACGACATCCGCATCTTTTCCAATCTCCAGAGAGCCCACCCTGTGGTCTGTCCGGCATATTTGCGCCGGATAAATGGTGATGGCCTTTAAGGCCTCCATCTCGTCAAGCCCTGATTTCACCGCCAGCCCGGCGCACACAGGGAGCGACTGGATAAGGGATACCGGATGGTCTGTGGTGATTGCCGTCTTTACGCCGGCCTTGTTTAAGATTCCGATGGTTTTAAACGCCATATTCTGAACCTCTATCTTATTCCGGCTTGCCAAATCCGGTCCCACAATTGCCGGAAATCCTGCTCTTTTTATGACCTCCGCAATCAGATGGCCCTCGCTGCAATGGTCGAGAGTCATATCAAGGTCAAACTCCTTTGCAATGCGGATTGCGGTCTGAATGTCGTCCGCCCGGTGCACATGGGCTTTTAATGGAATTTTCCTCTCAAACACGGGAATCCAGCATTCATATCTGAAATCTTCATCCTCGGGATTCATTCCCGCGCGCTTTTTCAGGAAATACTGCCTTGCCTTAAACAGCTCCTCCCGGAGCATTGCCGCAATTGCCATTCTAGTGGCCGGGGACGTTCCCTGCCCGGAATAATTCACCTTTGGATTTTCCCCGAAAGCGACCTTCATAGCCGCCGGGGCAAGTACAATAAGCTCGTCAATACTTCTTCCATGCGTCTTTACAAAGGAAAAGGTTCCGCCCACCACATTGGCGCTTCCCGGCCCTATCATGGCGGAGGTGATTCCCGCCTTAAGAGCGTCGTCAAAGGCCGCGTCCATTGGATTGATTGCATCTATGGAGCGAAGATAAGGGGTGATTGGATTTACCGTCTCATTACAGTCGTCCCCTTCCATTCCCTTTTTTTCCTCGGTGATTCCCATATGACAGTGAGCCTCGATAAGCCCCGGCATCACCAGACAGCCGAGAGCGTTGATTACTTCCGCCTCCTCCGGCAAAGGAAAAGGGGCTCCATCTGTCATAGGCCCCAGTTCCTTTATTTTCCCGTTTTCAATGCAAAGATATCCCTTTTCCCAGACAAATCCCGCCATGGTCAGTATTTTACCGCCAACAATATATAACATAACTATAAACCTTCCTGTTCCGCCGCCCGGGGCAGCAGAAACAATTGACTAAATCTGTAAAATATCTCAGCTCAGCTTGGTCATAGGGTTAACCGGCTCTCCGTCCTTGGTCAGCTTAAAGTAGACATTGGTTCCCTCCACGCTGAAATACTTCGTGGGAGCGGCAACCTCCGCAATCACATCGCCTGTCGCCACATAGCTTCCCTCTGACACAAGGATATTGGTGAGCTGCCCGTAGGTAACCTCATAGCCGCCGCCTAATTCCATGGTAACACCGTTTCCAATCTGCGGGTCGGAAAATACGGAAATCACTTTTCCCGCGGAAGCGGCAGTAATCAAATCGCCCTGATTTGCCTGGATAATAATTGCCGGATTATACTTATACTGTTGAAGCGTGGGGAAATACACAGTCTTGTCCATGCTGTAATTTACCAGAATATTTCCCACAACAGGCCAGATTAACGTGTCTGAATCACTGAAGGTAAGCGCGGGCTGCATGGCGGTTGAAAGAGCGGGCGTACCCTCGCCTGCTTCTTCCTCCGGCTGCTCTCCCGTTTCATTTTCGCCGCTTTCGGCTTCGGCGCTTTCCTTCTCCACGGCAGCGCCTTGTCCCGCGCCGTCCTTTTCATCGGCTTTCACGTCGCCGCCTTCGCTCTTTGCGCCGTCCGACATGCTTGCGCTGTCAGATTCATCCGGGTTTTCCACCTTCTGAGAATTGGTCTCCTGAAAATACGGGTCGTAGTCCAAATCGTTGGTGGATATCTCCTGACGTATGCTTTCCGCAAGCGTCCCTTCGTTTTCTCCGGCTCTGCCCGTGCTGCCGTTTTCAATTTCGCTTAAATCCACTACATATTCTTCATCTTTATTTTTTCCGTCTCTCCCAAGCCACAGTCCGGTAGCGGTAAGAGAACCTAAAACAAGTACTGCTGAAGCAACCATAAGAAACCTTTCTTTTGCAAGGCCTTTTCTTCTATTTCTTCTCATCTTTCTCCTCCTGAAGTTTCCTTTTAATTGTTCTTATGGTTAGTTTTTCCCCTTTTTCCTTCTTTATTCAAATTTTGTAATTATTACATTATCAAAAAAATAATTCAGGATTTCTATATATCCTTCCCCCTCCTTTGCCATTTCATTGGCGCCGAACTGACTCATTCCAAGGCCGTGCCCCACGCCTTTCACCGTGATATCTATATATTTATCCTCCTCATTCAAATGAAAACTGGAGGAAGAAAGCCGAAACTTATCCCGAAACTGTTCCCCCGATACATATTTTCCCTCCCGGAAAAGATAAAGAACATATCCCACGCTGTCCCTGTACAGCGTAATACCCGCTTCCGTCTCCGCCGTAACCCCTCTTTTTTTCAGAATTTCCTCCTCGGTTATGGAAAAGGACATTGTCTCCTCCCAGATCTTATCAAATTCCGCCCTTCGGTAGCTGACGCTGCTGGTAAAATCCCCGGACAAAAAATCCCTGTTACACAGAACGCTCTTTAAATAAGGATATTCTTCGTCCAAAAGCTCCTGCGCGTTCCTTGTGGCTCCGTTACTGACTGCAAAATATGCTCCGCTCACAGGATGCCCGTCACAGGTAAGGCAGATACCGGCAGTCTCCGCCACGGCGGTATACATTTTTTCCGAGACAGGAATGCTTCCATAATCCTTATCCTCCACCTCGATTTCCCTGCCTCTGCTCATACTTCCGCCGGATTCATAAAGAGAGCACAACAACATGGAGCGTATAAGAATAGCCTGCGCCTTAAGCGCCTCCGGCTCGTATTCCGCGCTGATACTCCTTGCCAGTTTATCCGCCACATAGGATTCCAGCGGTATGCTCTCGTTTCCGTAGGTTGTGGTGTTGTTTACATAAATACGCCCTTCCGAAAGCCCCTCCTCAATCATTCCATTTTCATCCTTACCCTCCTGTACGTTTCCCGACAAAAAGGTAAGCAGATAGGGGATGAGCAGCAAAAGCAAAAGAATCGTACCAAGATTTTTCGGGAAAAACCCTGGTACGATTCTTTTCTTTTTGACAGTTTGAAAGACTCTAAGTTTATTCATAGGACACCTCCGGACTATTCTATGCCGGACTGCCCGCTTTTTATACCATTTTTAAATGCTGCCAGAGCCTGGACCTGAACATTGACATCTGCTTTGCATACTGCTTTTTCCGCCAGTCTGCCGCCTTACATTGCCATGTCGTACAGCCACTTTTCATACTTACTCTGGTTCCTTCTTACTTCTTCCTGCTTCTTTTGTTCATGCAGAGCCAAATCCACATGCTGAACGCTTCCCACATTGCCGTTTTCATAAAGGAAAACGCCGGTTTTGCGAATCATTCCCTTTGTCTCGTTGTTTTCGTCCCTGATTGCAAAATTGGTGTCGGCATTTTGAAGACAGATGGCGCCGACTCCTTTTTCTGCAAGGGAATAAAGCTGCTGCTCGCCGTTTTCGTCCATAACCCAGATTTTCAGATGCTGCCAGATTTCATCATTTTCATCGATAAATCCATTATGGTCTGTGTCATAGGCCGCAAGGTCCGCAAAGCCGTCGCCCGACTTTGTGCCGAAAAGCTCCGAGCCGTCGTTAATGACTCCGTCACCGTTTTTATCCAGCGCCAGAAAACCGCTGCCGGCCGCAAGACGATTGATTTCATCCTCTTCCCCGTCGCCGTCCAAATCAAACAGGAAAGTCTGGTCGGATAAATCCGCTATGTTTCCATTCAGATTAATTACCAGAGGGTCGCACATGGAAATCTGCCTTACTCCTACTGTTTCTTCGTAGTACTCCTCAAAAGTCCGGCTCATTTCCAGATTGAGATTAAAGTTGATTTCCCTTCCGTCTGCACATTTGACCGTTCCCTGTGTTGAAAATCCGGTGGTTTCCGTTTCCGCATGATAATACTGATTACTGAAGGTGAAGGTTTTCATGTTTACAAATGTCACAGGAATCCCGTTTCCCGACGTAAGTCTGTCCGAAACAAAACTGTCGGAATTTTCGCTTCCCTGATTTGTCATGCTTTCTTCAAAGCCCTGACTGCTCTGGCTGTTCCCTGTTTCACTCATAAAGCGGTTTCTTCTTCTCTCCGGGAATAAAAGGTCAATCAGGTAATTGATGCACTGTTGCCGGATTTCATTGAGCTGCTCCCGGACGTTAGAGGCGTCCACACTTCTCACCTTATTCGAAGTGAACATACCTGTTCTGGCATTCATCGCATCATAGGTGCCCCAGAAACCGTTCTGAGAATCACCCTTTTTCTCTTCCTTTTTTCCGGCCCCGGAGGTTTCCCCTCCTGCGCCACCGTTTAAAGAGTTCCCGAGCAAAGTCCCGGTTCCGTCCGTGAGACTCTGCCTGCTGCTTGTTATAACTATTCTGCTCCTTCTTCCTGTGACGGAAGAATAGCTTCTGGCGGATTCCATTCCTATTGTACCGGAATTTATTCGCATTCTTCCTCCTTACCGCATTTATTAACAGGTACTATGGCCATAAATATCTGTGATATATTTATCGACCGGGGGAATGATTCTGTTAAGGATTTGAGGAAAATTCGTTTAAAATGTTATACAGATTTTTCCACCGGTTTATAATGAATTCAAAAGAAATCAGGTCTTTTTCTGAAAATATATAGTTCCGCTGCATCTTCTGATACGCGTCTCTGAGACTTTTATTATCAGAAATTTCCGTAAATATTTTAAAATCGGAATATTTTTTATCTGCCAGGTCGCTTCCTGCCCTCCGTGTTTCTTCCAGCCTCTTGTATCCTGACATTTCGAGGAACATTTCCCTGTCCCCAAGCATACTCTGTATCTGCTGCAATTCCATCATCACGCCTACATCATAGATATGCTTTGCAACATCAAAATACATTGCACGTTCATAATAAAACTCTGCCGCAAACACCTTGTCTGCAAATATTCGTTCCAGACGAATTGTTTTAATAAAAAATGGCATTACTTCAAACTGCTCGCGTAGAATAATCCTTTGTTCATCAGTCGCATAAGTATAAATGACAGGTTCAATTTCCAGTGTGGAAAAAGGCTCGCTGACAGTAAATGAGGTTCCCTCCACCTTCACATAGCCAAATCGTTGAAGCGGGTCATCCAAATCCGCTATTACAGCCGGCGTATAATCGTAGACTGCCGTAATGCTTCCTTTTTTGTCTTCCTCTAGCTCCCTTCTGGAGGTTCTCGGTAATGAAACATATTTTTTAGTAGCTGTTTCCAGCCGTTTTTTTGCCTGGCTCCCACTGCAGTTATCTATACATACAGTCAAATCAATATCCTCTGAAAAGCGGCGGATACTCTTTTGGGCCTTATATAAAGCTGTACCTCCTTTGAAATATGCCGGAAGATTTTTCTGCTTCTCTGAAAGCTCCTTTAAGAGAAGTGTAACATAGTAATCTTTTTCAAGAATATCCTCTCTGATACCGCTTGCCTTATGGACAAACCCTATGATATTCAGAAATGAAAATTTATCCATGTGCAGCTTCATATATTCCTCCAAGCATGATATCTACCGTTTTGGCAAGCACCTCAGGCTTATAATGTTTTCTTGCCATTAAAATAAGATTATCCTTATTAAGCTCTAATTTCTTTACCGTTTCTCTTATCAGTTCCTCCGGTTTCGGGGCGTCAACCGGTGCCTTCTGCATATCTCTTATTGCATCTAAAATTTGGAGATAACGAAAATTTGCCCTGTTTATATATATTGAAGGTCTCCTTATTTCGACCTGTATATCAGAAGGCACTCTCTTTGTATACAGATTTGTTGCAATACATTTCCGTTTAGGCATTTGAGATATGAGTCCGATGCGGTTCAGCACAGATAATCCAGTCTCATAACCAATCACCTCGTCCTCGCTGTATAACAACTGCTTACAGAACAGCGTCTCTTTGTCTGGAATATAATATCCAAATGCAGTTTTAATCTTTTTACAGTAAACACCCTTTTCTGCTCTGATAATATGACCGTCCTTTTCCAGTCTGGCCATATTTACGTTTACAGCTTTTTTTATATCTGCTTCATTCAATCCTGTTTTTTTCGCAATATACTGCGTTATTTTAGAAGTAAGTATCGGCTGATTTGCTTCCTGCTTTTCAATGTAGTTCAATATTAAATTTTTATATCCTATATAATTCATGGGGATTCCTTTTTTGTTATTATAATTATATTTTACA
>CAJTMW010000022.1 GCA_910577275.1 uncultured Lachnospiraceae bacterium | reverse complement strand
TGCCCTCACAAGCTCATAGGGATAACTTTCCCCGCCTATCCTTACAGACTCATGCCTCACGCATACCACCTCGCAAATCACCTGATAAAGCTCATCGTATAATTTCCTGTCACCATCTCCCGACGCTATGGCTTTTCCTTTTCCGGCCTTCCCCGGTTCTTCTTCCGGATAAGTAAGCTCATACAGCCTATCCGGTATCAGCTCTATGTACATCACGTTGTTGGAGACAAGACCGTCTCCATAAGATACTTCCGCCTGTAATCGTCAACGCTCGGCGTTCCGTCCGTGTAAAGGTTAAAGGCAAACCTTACTGCCTTTACGCTGCCGCTGGTCTGCCAGCCCTGATGCAGACACTCGGGTTTGACACACCCGGACTTCATATCATAAATCTGGCTGAAATGGTTCCTCGTGTCCTCCGATATCCCGAGAACATAAATCAGCGCCTTATGATAACAGTCCTGGTATCTTGCCTGTGCCAATTTCCCGTAATAAAATTTCTCGTGTTCCTCATCCTTAAAAACCATGTGTGTGTTGTCGGTGCCCTGCACCTGTGCGCTTACCGCTGTGTTGTTCATACCTGAACCTCCTTTTCATAAAATAAAATGACTATTACTAAATGTGTTTTTAATTTGCAGGATAGCCCAATATAAAGCTTTCCAAAATCCTGAAAGGCGCAAAAAAGGAGCGTTTCAACTATTTGCTGAACGCTCCTTAGCTATCTGTGGATTAACACCGATTTTGTTGGACTTTGAGATGAAAATTGCATTATGGTATAATATGATGTACCACTGCAAAAAAATTTGTTGGACTTTTGTTGGACTTTCTCATTTCCAGACATCCAAAAACCACATCATACTCAATATTCTATACTGAATTTTGAATCATCACTCACGAAATAATACACGTTTCCTCTCAATCATCTCCTCAATTCTCTCCATATACTGCGCCACTTCCTTGACATTTTCGCACCGCTCAATCCTCCCGCCGGGGAAAAGCCGTTTACTGATGCTGCCTGCGCCTAAGGCCACGATGTTCTGTTTCTCCTCCATAATCAAAATATTATAAATCCCGAACTTCCCTTCCCTTGCATACCCCACGTTCTCAAAGTTGCCGGACATATTTTTCTGGCGGTAAAGATAATAGGGAACCATTCCCATCAGGGCAGCGCCCTGCGCGGTAATCTCCATGGTCTCCTCCGTGTTGTTCAGGGTGGAAATACCGTTTTCCACAATCCACTGGCTGAGCTTCGATGCCCGCTTGATTGCCAGAGAGTGGACGGTCAGGCTGTCCGGGTTCAGCTTTCTTATTTCTTCCATCGTATGGCGCACGTCCTGCGCATTTTCCCCCGGAAGCCCCAGGATAATATCCATATTGATATTGGAAAAACCTGCGCTTCTCGCCATTGCAAAGGCTTCCTTCACCTGTTCCACCGTGTGCCTTCTGCCAATCAAATCAAGGGTTTCCTGCTTCATGGTCTGAGGATTCACGGAAATTCTGGTAACGCCGCCTTTCCTTAAAACCTCCAGCTTTTCCGGCGTAATGCTGTCCGCGCGCCCGGCTTCCACGGTAAACTCTTTCAGATGGGACAAATCAAGGCTCCCCCTTATTTTATCAAGAAGCCGCTTCATCTGCGGCGGCTCTAAGGTGGTTGGCGTCCCGCCTCCGATATAAATGGTATCCAGCACCTTTTCTTTGTGGCTTTCCGCCACGTAATCGATTTCTTTTTCCAGCGCGTTCAGATACTCGCCCACCCTCTTTTTCCACGAGACGAGGGGGTACGAGGTAAAAGAGCAGTACAAGCAGGTGGTGGGACAGAACGGAATCCCGATATACAGGCTGTAGCCGTTCTCATAATGGAGCGTCTCCAGAATGGCCTTTTCCCTTTCGGCAATCCTTACCGCCAAATCCGCCTTTTCGTCGCTGATAAGATAGGTTTTCTTCATATAATCCATGATTTCATTCTCTGCTTTTCCTTCCTCCAGCAAAGTCATGGAAATTTTCACAGGCCGTATCCCGGTCAGTGTCCCCCAGGGAAGCTGGTTGCCTGTTTCTTTGGAAAGAGCGTCATAGATAAGCCGTTTTATTCTGTTTTTCACCTCCGGGCGGGGTGGTTCGTCCGACAAATCCGCAGACAATTTCACAGTCCTCTCCGGCAGTATTTCCGGCTCCTTATCCATGTCTCCTTTTTCCGCAGAATCCCTTTCCGTAGCAAAAGAAGCCGCTTTGCTCTCCTCTTTTCTTAAGAAAAGCAAAACAGCTTCCTTTGTAAATTTAAAAGCCATATCCGCACTGGATAAATCAGGCTCTTTTTCCCACCCGTCAGGGCAGACGGACACCTTAACATTGTATGCAGGGTAAAAAGCCTTTACCAGCGAATGGATATCGTACTCAAACCCTGCTTCATTTACGGTGATTTCAATTGTATCTTCTTTTCTCATCTCTGTCATTGTTTCCTTACTTTCTTTTTTTTTATTTTATAGCTGTCAGTCCTTCTGCGCTTTCCACTTCTCCGTATTACATTTTCAGAGTCTTTGTACGCGCTTTCCGGTTCTCCGTACTTCCCTTTCCGAATCTTTGGACTGTGCCTCCTGTCATCCGCTCTGCCCGTCTCTACTCCACCGTGACGACCTTCGCCAGATTTCTCGGCTTATCCACGTCCAGTCCCTTATCCAGAGACACATAGTAGGCAATCAGCTGCAGCACAATAGAAGCCGGCATTACCATAAAAGGGTCCGCCATCTTCGGAAGCCGGTAAACACAGCTCCACTCTCCGCCCTCGTCCAGGGTTTCGTTTTCCTTGATTAAAAGCACCACTCTGGCTCCTCTGGACTGAACCTCCCGGATATTGGACAGCTCCTTGCTCTTTAGTTTATCCTGGGTCACCACCGCAATCACAGGGGTGTCCTCGGTAATCAGCGCAATTGTCCCGTGTTTTAGCTCGCCGGAGGCATAGGCCTCGGAATGGATATAGGAAACCTCTTTCAGCTTCAGGGAGCCCTCCAGCAAAATAGAATAATCCAGCCCTCTGCCTATCATGAACACGTCCCTGGCATTTAAAATGCAGCCTGCCAGGCGGTGAATTTCATCCTTTGTATCCAGAATCCGCTTCATTACTGCGGGAACTCTCTCAAGCTCCTTCATATAAGAAAGAATCTCCTCCTCGCTCCAGAGTCCTCTGGCCATAGCCATTCTTGCCGTGAGCAGATAAAGCACCGCCAGCTGGGTCGTGTACGCCTTTGTGCTGGCAACCGCAATCTCCGGCCCGGCATTGGTATAAATCACATATTCGCTGGCGCGGGCAATAGACGCTCCCTTTACGTTTACAATGGAAATGCTGGGCGAGCCGCATTTTCTTGCGAATTTCAGCGCCTCAAGGGTATCGATGGTTTCTCCTGACTGGGAAATGGCAATCACCAGCGTGTTTTTATCCACCACAGGGTCGTTGTACATAAACTCGGAAGCCATCACCACATCCACGTGTATCCCAATCATGGCCTGAATCAGGCTCTTTCCCACAAGCCCCGCATGCATGGCGGTTCCGCAGGCAATCACGCAAATCCGCTTACAGTCCGCAAGCATGGCGTCCGGGATTTTCTCCGCGGAAAAATCCGGCTTTCCGTCCCTGATTCTGGGCATAATGGTTTCTCCGATAACCTCGGGCTGCTCCATGATTTCCTTTTCCATATAAAAGGGATAGCCCTCCTTGCCGCTGCGGCTCACGTCCCAGTCCACCTTAAGCCAGTCGATGGGCGCCTTATCTCCCGATAAGTCGAACATCTCGGCGCTGCCCGGCTTTAAGCAGACCACATGAAATTCAGGCAGCACAAAATAATCCGTCGTGTAAGGCACAATCGCCGCCACGTCGGAGGACAGAATCGCCCCGTCCTTTGTAACCGCCGCAACAATGGGGCTCACATTCCGTACCGCAAAAATCTGGTCGGGCTGGTCGTCAAACATAATGGCAAGGGCAAAGGTTCCCTTGAGCTTCAACACGGTTCTTCTGATTGCCGAATAAGGGTCTCCCGAATAAAAATGCTCTAAAACCGCAGCCACCACTTCGCTGTCCGTCTCGGATTTGAGCTGACCCTCCAGGGAGTACTTTTCAATGAGTTCCCTGTAGTTTTCGATGATACCGTTATGTATCAGCGTGACATTGCCGAATCTGTGAGGATGGGCGTTCTCGTCGCACACGCCCCCGTGAGTCGCCCATCTCGTATGGCCGATGCCGCACTGGCCCTCCGGCTTTTTTTCCTCGCACAGACGCCGCAAGTCCTTTACTCTCCCCGCCGCCTTTACAATCTGCGTCACGCCCCGGCTTAAAAGCGCAATGCCTGCGCTGTCATAGCCTCTGTATTCCAAAAGCTCAAGGGCGTCCAGCATAATCTTAGCCGCCTTTCCCTTTCCTGTATATCCAATGATTCCACACATAATTGTTTCCCTCATCTTTCTGTTTTTATAAGAACTTTAATTTATTTTATAGTCGTTTCCGCTTTCTGACACAAATTTTGCCGCGTCATCTGCACATATTGGAAGAACGGCTCGTATGAGACGTTCTTTTTCGAGATGACTTAGTTTCACTTAGGCTGCATCCTGTGCTGCCTTAGTGAAGCTTCATCTCGTGTCTCCTGTTATACCGTATTTGTTTTGCAGTTACCCGCATATTTGCCGGTATATCTCGCACCGGAGCCGTACGAAAGAGCATCCGCCGAATTTTCGATAACTCTTTCCCTCGTCAGCCTTTTCATCCTCGCAGGGTTGCCGGAGGCTTTCTGCAAATTATCCGCTTACAGCAGAAAATTCCGAAAACATCCCGCCCTCCGTTTCTGTAAAAAGGCCATGGCGCTAGATGGGGAACAATGACAGTTTCATCACCGCTTATTCAATTATCAAGGTGCCACGAACACCATTATACACAAAACACCCGCAGTTGTAAACTGCGGGGTTCTAATCATCGTTTAGTTATATTCCACATGCTTCCCATATTCGTCCCAGATATTGCAAATCCAAGTTTTTCCTGTGTTGAATATGATTTCATTTCCATCCTTGTCAAGGAATTTCGCCGGAGTGGAATCGCCGTCATATCTCTCCCATGTGCCCTCGATGGCTTTTCCGCCGGTAAAGACGATTGCCTTTCCCTCGCCGTGAACACCGAAAGCAAGATAATCGTGGGCGTCTCTCACCTCGCCGTGGCAGTACTGTAATATGACGTTGGAAACCTTAAGCTGGCTGCCGTCCAGCTCGTCAACCTGCGCGCTTCCGTCCTGATATCTGTAGTAAACTCCTTCGTCCTCATGATATTCAAAATAAGGATTGTAAGCGCCGTACCCGCTCTGGTTACCGGACTGTCCGCCGGGATAAATCATGGTGGCGTCCGGTTCGTCCGCATAATTGTCCTGCGCCTTTGTTCCCTCAGGTGCAAAGATGAAGGGTGCAACATGGTCGTCGTCATATTCCCAGTCATAACCAAGCCGCTCCGCCGCCTTTTTCATTCCGTCGATGAAAAGGTAGCCGGTAAATTCCTTGGCCTTTCCCGGACGGCTGACCCTGTCAAAGGCTTCGTCGGCGGGGTTATGAATTCCCTGCACAGAGGCGCTGATGTTCTGAACAGTGTCCCTGTTAATCAGTTCCTCCACATAAGGAACAGCAAGTCCCCAGTTACAGTAAATAGCCTCGTAGCCCATGGCGATATAGATATAGTAATCACGGCTGCTCCTGACAGGCCCGATTCTCTCCAAATCGTCAAAATCCTCAAACACAGGCATTAATCTGGTGATTCTTCCCTCCACAGGTGCTTCGTAAATGATGCTTGCCCTGGAAATGCCGTACTGCGGAAGCGCAGGCGCATTGTTGGGAACCATAACGGCGATGGGACGTCTGTTCACCACCGCTTCATCCTTCCACTCTCCGGTCAGGTAGCTCTGCATTTTCCCGTCCACCACTTCTCTCTCTGTGGACGCCGGCTCCTCCTCCGGTTCTTCTTCCTCCTCAGGTATGGGCTCTGCCGTCGGAATGGGTTCCACAGTCACCTGTGGCTGTGTGTTCTCCTCCTCTTTTCCGCATCCTGTTACCGCCAAACCAATTGACAGACCAATTACTGCCAAAAGCCATTTTCTTCTTGAAGTCATTTTCTTCCTCCCTTTCTACTGTCGTATTTTCAAATGAATGCTTATCATATAAAAGCATTATATTTCTTTTCATGTCCGATGGTCGTGGAATCTCCGTGTCCCGGATAAACCTTAACGCTCTCCGGCAGCGGCAGCAGCCTTTCCTTCACGGAACGCACCAGCGTGCTCATGCTGCCTGTGGGCAAGTCCGTCCTTCCCACCGATTCCTGAAATAAAGTATCCCCACTGATTAATATTTTATCACTTTCAAAATAATAGCAGCAGCTTCCTTTCGTGTGGCCGGGCGTGGCAATCAGCCGGCAGGTAACGCCCGCAATGGTAATTTCTTCCCCGTCCTTCACATAAAAGTCGGCCGCCACGGTGCAGGCTCTGCCCACATTCCCCGAAACGTTTAAAACCGCATCCTCGCAGACCTCTTTCTCCGCCTCGTATGCGTACACCGGCGCGCCGGAAAGGGCTTTCAGCTCCTCCACGCCCCAGATATGGTCGAAATGGCCGTGGGTTAGAAGAATGGCCGCCACCATAAAGCCGTTATCCTTTAATCTGTTATAAATGTAATCGCCTTTGTCCGCCGGGTCAAAAACAAGAACCTCCTTCTTTCCCGCCTCATACACAAAATAGCAATTTGTCTGGCAAACGCCAAGGGTTATTCTTCCGATTTTTAATTCCGCCATAGTATTCCTTTCTAGATTTCCGCAGATGCCTTCCTGTATACCTTCTGTACATTGATTTCCGGCCGTGCGCGTCCAAAATCAATATGTGTACGTTCAGTCGTCTGCCAAGTTATCCCGTAGTTCTCTCGATATCCACCACGCTCTCGATACCTGCAATTTTATCGATAATCCGGTTCAGCTCCTCCCGGTTGCTGATTTCAAAGGAGGTCGCCAGTGTGGCAACTCCCTGCTTGTTCACTCTGGTGCTCATGGACAAAATGTCAATGTCCTTTTCGGTGAGGGCTCTGGAAATATCCGCCAGAAGACCGTTTCTGTTGTTGGCATAAATCATAATCTCCACCAGATACTTCTCTCCGCTTGCCTCGTCGGGAGAGCCCTGCCATTCCGCGTCAATCAGCCGCACCCTTTCCGGCTCGGGCAGATTGATAACATTGACACAGTCCGTCCTGTGAATGGAAACACCGCGTCCTCTGGTGACGAAGCCCACAATCTCATCCCCCGGCACAGGAGAACAGCATTTGGAAAAACGAACCGCCACGTCATGAATCCCCTTCACCGTGATACCGCTTTTGGAGCGCATCTGCGCCGGTTCTCTGGCAAAATCATTTCCCGCTACCGCCGCGAGAACCTCCTCGTTGGTCATCTCCTTCTTGTGGTTTTTCTCGTAAACCTCAAGCATCTTATTGATAATCTGGCCTTCCTTTAGGCCGCCGTGCCCTACGGCCGCCAGCACGGAATCCCAGTCCCGGAAGCCGTACTTTCTCATAATGACTTCCATGTATTCGGGCTTCATAATTTCGGAAGCGTTAATACTCTTTGCCTTGCAGTAGGCGCTCAAAAGCTCCTTGCCCTTAACAATATTTTCTTCCTTAAACTCATTTTTAAACCACTGGTTGATTTTGTTTTTGGCCTGAGTGCTCTTAACCACATTCAGCCAGTCCCGGCTCGGCCCCTTGGAATTCTGGGACGTCAATATCTCCAGCTGGTCGCCGTTTTTGATTTCATAGTCAATGGTTACCAGCTTCCCGTTCACCCTCGCGCCAATCATCCGGTTGCCCACCGCGCTGTGAATACTGTAGGCAAAGTCAATGGGCGTGGAGCCTGCGGGAAGGTTTTTCACCTCGCCTGTAGGGGTAAAGCAGTAAACGCTGTCGGAAAACAAATCCAAATCGCTTTTGAGCAGACGCATGAACTCCCTGTTATCCGACATATCCTGCTGCCATTCCAGAATCTGGCGAAGCCACGAGAGCTTTTCCTCCTCGGAATCCTCTATCTTCTTTCCGTCCGAAGCCACCTTATATTTCCAGTGGGCAGCAATGCCGTACTCCGCCGCCTTGTGCATCTCGTAGGTACGAATCTGAATTTCAAAGGGCTGGCCGTTGTTGCCAATCAGCGTTGTGTGAAGGGACTGATACATATTCGCCTTGGGCATGGCGATGTAGTCCTTAAACCGCCCCGGTATGGGCTTATACATCTCGTGAATCACTCCCAGCGCCGCATAACAGTCCTTCACCGAGGATACGATAATACGAACCGCAAACAAATCGTAAATCTGGTCGATAGTCTTGCTCTGGTTCTTCATTTTCTTATATATACTGAAAAAATGCTTCACCCGACCGTCGATTTTGGCGCTGATGCCCGCCTTTGCAATATGGGCGCTCACCTCGTCCACGATGGTCTGGATATAAGCCTCCCTCTCGCTTTTGCGGATGGCGATTTTTTCCACCAAATCATAGTAAGCTTCCGGCTCCAGATATTTTAAGGATAAATCGTCAAGTTCCACTTTAATCTTGGAAATACCCAGCCGCTGGGCAATCGGCGCATAGATTTCCATGGTTTCTCTTGCGATTCTCTGCTGGCTTTCGGGACTCTTGTATTTCAGGGTGCGCATATTGTGCAGTCTGTCCGCCAGTTTGATAATAATCACCCGGATATCCTTCGCCATCGCCAGAAACATCTTGCGCAGGTTTTCCGCCTGCATTTCCAGCCGGTCAAAGGTCTTATCGCCGTCCCCGCTGGTAAACTGGAGCTGCTCTAACTTGGTAACGCCGTCCACTAAAAGCGCCACATCGCTGCCGAACTGCACGCGGATTTCATCCTCCGTCATAATGGTGTCCTCTATCACGTCATGAAGGAGCCCCGCCGCTATGGTTTCCTTATCCATCTCCAAATCGGCAAGGATGATTGCCACACATAAGGGATGGATAATATAAGGTTCCCCGGATTTGCGCACCTGATTCTGGTGCGCCTTGGCCGCCAGCGAATAGGCCTTTTCAATCAGAGAGATATCATCGGAGGGATGATATTTCTGGACACGCAAAATAAGGTCCCTGTAGAGCTGTTCGGGACTTTGAAATTCCCGGATGGCTTCAATCCGTCCGTCATCTATCACGATTTCACTTTTTGACTGATTTGTGTATTTTTCTTCCGTCATATAAAACCTTCATTCCTATTTGAGCAGCAGATTTTTGTTTGAATCCGTCAGATATGTTTATCATATGCATATCATACCCAATTGAAGCTATTATATATTTTTTTGTAAAATTCGTCAATGCCCGCTTGCGGCGTTCAAAAAAGCAGGTACGCAACACATCGCCGCATACCTGCTTCCTTATATTTTTATAAAATTCAGTATCCTGCATCCATTACCGGCTGTCTGTCACAGTCAGTCTCCCTGCATTGCTTACATCATACCGCCCATTCCGCCGCCTGCGGGCATTGCGGGAGCTTCCTCCTTGATGTTTGCAACAACGGATTCCGTTGTAAGGAGTGTGGAGGCAACGCTGGTTGCGTTCTGCAGAGCGCTTCTTGTCACCTTGGCGGGGTCAAGAATACCGGCGTCAATCATGTTTACATATTCTTCTTTCAGAACGTCAAAGCCTACGCCGACCTCGGACTCTCTTACCTTGTTGACAATAACGCTGCCCTCGAGGCCTGCGTTTGCCGCAATGTGGAACAGAGGAGCCTCCAAAGCTTTCAGTACAAGCTGAGCGCCTGTCTTCTCGTCGCCTGCAAGGGTGTCAGCCAGTTTGGCAACATCCTTGGCTGCGTGGATATAGGCGGAACCGCCGCCGCAGATAATACCTTCTTCCACAGCCGCCCTTGTAGCTGCAAGAGCGTCTTCCATACGAAGCTTCGCTTCCTTCATCTCTGTCTCTGTAGCAGCGCCTACGCGGATAACGGCTACGCCGCCTGCCAGCTTGGCAAGTCTTTCCTGTAATTTTTCTCTGTCGAAATCGGAAGTTGTCTCCTCAATCTGACCCTTAATCTGGTTGATTCTTGCGGAAATTGCAGCCTTGTCGCCTTCTCCGTCAACAATCACTGTGTTTTCCTTCTGAACCTTAACGGATTTTGCATGGCCTAACTGGTCTAATGTGGTCTCTTTGAGGTCAAGGCCAAGCTCCTCGCTGATTACCTGACCGCCTGTCAGAATTGCGATATCCTCAAGCATGGCTTTTCTTCTGTCGCCATAGCCGGGAGCCTTGACTGCAACAACGTTAAAGGTTCCGCGCAGTTTATTTACAATCAGGGTTGTAAGAGCTTCGCCCTCAACATCCTCCGCAATGATTAACAGCTTCGCGCCGGACTGAACCACCTGCTCAAGCAGCGGAAGGATTTCCTGAATGTTGGAGATTTTCTTGTCTGTAATCAAAATATAGGGATTCTCAAGAACTGCTTCCATCTTGTCCATATCGGTAGCCATGTATGCGGAAATGTATCCTCTGTCAAACTGCATACCTTCTACCAGGTCAAGCTCTGTGAGCATGGTCTTGCTCTCTTCAATGGTAATCACGCCGTCGCCTGAAACCTTTTCCATGGCGTCAGCTACCAGCTGTCCAACCTCGTCGTCGCTTGCGGAAATGGCCGCTACTCTTGCGATATGCTCCTTGCCGTTCACTTTAGAGCTCATCTTTTCGATAGCCTCAACCGCGCAGTCGGTTGCTTTCTTCATACCCTTTCTTAAAATCATGGGGTTAGCGCCTGCTGCCAGGTTCTTCATTCCTGCGTTTACCATTGCCTGCGCAAGAACTGTTGCCGTTGTGGTTCCGTCGCCTGCCACGTCGTTGGTCTTTGTGGCAACTTCCTTCACGAGCTGAGCGCCCATGTTCTCAAAAGCGTCCTCCAGCTCGATTTCCTTTGCGATTGTAACGCCGTCGTTTGTGATAAGGGGAGCGCCGTAGGATTTATCCAGAACCACGTTCCTTCCTTTCGGTCCAAGAGTTACTCTGACGGTATCCGCCAGCTGATTTACGCCTGACTCAAGCGCTGCGCGCGCTTCTGCACCATATTTAAGTTCCTTTGCCATTTTATTATGCCTCCTGATATTTGTTATTTAATACAAGCCTTCGACTATTGATAAAACCGGGTTACTCGGCGATTACCGCCAGAATGTCGCTCTGCTTTACAATAATGTACTCTTCCTCATCAATCTTTACATCTGTTCCTGCATATTTGGAATAAATAACCTGGTCGCCGGTCTTCACTTCCATTTTTACTTCCTTGCCGTCAACGATACCGCCGGGGCCTACTGCAATAACCTCTGCCTGCTGGGGTTTTTCTTTATTCTGTCCGGGTAAAACAATACCTGACTTTGTAGTTTCCTCTGCCACCAACTGCTTTAATACAACTCTGTCTGCTAATGGTACTAACTTCATTTTTGCTGCCTCCTTTATTATAGTTGCTTTGCTTTCTGCAGATGTACTTCTTTCTTGTTAGCACTCATTTAACTCGAGTGCTAATCACTAAACCATATATTAATTCTATCCCCTTTTCTTTGCAATCGGTATTATACCCGTATTTTTTGTAATATATTCCATTTTTTCTCATTTTCTTCTGTTTTCTCTTGTTTTCTTAATTTCTTAACAAAAGAATGATTTAATAAATAGTTTAGATTTTAATTTTTTCTTTATTTTTTCAGCCCCTTTTCCAGTCTTTCCCGGTATCCCGGGGCGTTCTTCACTTCAAACTTATTGTTGAACATCTCATATTCCGCGTCGGAAAGGCGTTCTTCCAGCGTTTCTTCTATATTAGTTTTGCACACGACGCCGGTCGCCACGGAAGGGGCCAGAATATCGTCTTCATATGTATCGCAGCGTCTGCTCACCTTCTTTGCATATTCCTCCGCCTCTCCGTCCTCCGCCATGGGAATCAGCACGCCGAACACGTCGCCGTCGATTCTTCCCACCACATAGCCGGGCCCGGCTTCTTCCTTAAGAATACCCGCCACTGTCTGTATCAGCCTGTCGCTCTCCTCGTCGCCATAATGGTCGTTGACAAATTTCCAGTCGTTGATATTCACATTGATAACCGCAACCGGAATAACCTCGGAACGGTCTATCAGCTTCATCTTTTCATCAAAATACAGCTTGTTATATACGCCGGTCAGCACATCCTCCCTCTCGTTCTGGGAAATTTTGCGCTGGCGCTCCTCCAGACGGTTTTCAAGCTCCTCGAGATAAATGCTGCTCTCCCTGTGAAGATAAACCTCCTCCCCGTACCTTGAAAGAAATTCCACGGTGCCCTCCACCATATCCTCCACAAGCCTCTCGTCCTTCGGCGGCGTGAGCGCTTTCACATAGAGATGCCCGATGGTACGGTTTTGAATACGGAGCTTCCTCCCCGGCTCGTTCACCACGTCCGGGTGAAAGCCCACAAAGCTGTCTCCTATCACGATTTCCTTTTCTCCGTGGCGGTCGGTAAGAAGCAGACTGATTCCCAAAACCTCCGCCAGACTGCCAAGATATCTCTTTACAACCTCCATATCGTAAAGATTGGACAGTGCGTAATTTCTGATGTTTTCTTTCACTCTTTTGTCGTAAGGTATTGCGTCGTAACCCATGGTAATCTCTCCTGAATTTTTTATTTTGTTTTTTGCTTTTTCATAAAACGGCATATTCTGCGCCGCTGTCCGGCGAGCCCGCGGCAGAAACCTCCGGCTTCAGAAAATTTCTTCTCCTTCCTCCTGCCGGTCCGCCTGATTCTTCTGGTAAATCATATTTTCATTCAGGCGGCAGTACCGCCCGCTTTTGCTGTAGGAATCCATCAGGTAGGAATCGGAAACAGTCGCCGTGATAATCTCCCGGTCGGCCTGTCTGGTTCCCCGCCCCGGCTTTTCGGGAAGGGCGTCCTTTCCCCTTCGTTTTCCTTCAAAATAACTTCCCGGATTTGAAAGCGTCCCCAAATCGTCCTCCCGCTTTCCAAACCGCTTTAAAGCCGTGCCGATTCCCGCCTTTAATCTCTCCCTGACATTCCCAATACGCGTAGCGACAGCCGCCGGTATCAGTTGTCCAAGCGCTGCCGATACCGCGCTGATTCCGGCAATGGACGTTTCGGAATCCTTTTTCCCTCCGTCCCGCGCAGCTTGGATGCTTTCCTTATTCTTTCCGTCCTCTTTTTCCTCTCCCAGAGAGTCCCAGAAGCTTCTGATAAGCCCCGGCCTGCCGCCTTTCGCCCCGCTGCGTCTGCGGACGCTTCCATATCCGGTAAAATGCTCCTCTCCCGCGCTTTCCTCCGAGGCTGCTGAGGGTATAGCCCTGTTTCTTATTCCCGTAGCCCCGGTCTGGTTCTTTGTATGCTCCTCCTCATGGAGGCATTTGGTGATATAGTGGGTATGCTGCGGTTCATAGCCGTGCCCTGAATGCGGATGATAATCGCCCTGTATCTGCATCGCATCACTCCCTTTCCTGCGACCTGCTCGCTTTTTCCCGACTCGTTGCTCCCGGGAATGAAACGCGGTTTCATTCTGCTGCCATAAGGTAACTGCTGACCGCGTACACTGTCTGGCCGTTATAATCAAGCTGCGACCAGCCGTTATCCCCGACTGCCGTTCTGGTAAGCACCTCCCCGTTGTGAAGAAGCCCTACCACCGTATCGTCGCTGGCCGTACTCGGCTCTGAGCGGAGATTGGTTTCTATCTTGGCCGTCACCCGCTCGTTTACCGGGGTGTAAACCGGCCCCTGAGGCGGCGCCTGCTGCCCGGTATCCTCCATATTCGTAGTCAGGTAACTGGTCACCGCATACAACGTCTGGCCGTTATAAACGAGCCGCGACCAGCCGTTATGCCCGATTCCCGTTCTGGTGGCCGTATCTCCGTGCACCAGCTTTCCTACAACGGAACCGTCGTTTAATGTGCTTGGCTCCGAGCGGAGGTTCGTCTCCTGCTTGGCAGTCACCGTCTCGTTTACCTCTGTAAAAATGATTCCCACCTCCGGGTTGGCAGTCACGGTCTCGGCAGGCGTTTCATCCTTTGCCTCGGCCTCCTTCACATAACCGAAATAAGCCACGTTGACGTCCGTCTTTCTGGAAATTCCCGCAACCGTTCCCTGACTGGTGTACTGCCACATGGCATGGGCCCCCGAATAACTTGATGCAGCCGTCTGCGGATAGGGCTGCTCCGGGTACTGGGCCACCCATATTTTATATTTTCCGGCAAGGACGTCCGTGTTCCACTGTGCGTTCCCTTCCAGCTCCCCTTTGGAGGCATAGAACATGGGCGTGTAGCCTGCGGAGGCAATTTCGTCCAGAAAGGCGCAGGCAAGCGCGGTCCGCGCAGCCGCGTCAAGCCCGTACTGCCTGCTGTCCGGCGACTGGAAGTCCTCACAGTTATAGGCAATAGGGTAGGTGATTTTATATCTGGCCACAATATCTCTGGTAAAAGCCGCCTCCGCCCTCGCCTCCTCCTCCGTCACCGCGGAGGAAAAGAAATAAGCTCCCAGCCTGATACCCGCCGCCTGAGCTTCCTGCATGTTGTATCTGGCGGTGGGGTCCTCGAAAATCTCGCCGGTGGATTTCGCCCGGTAGCCTACGCGGACCATGGCAAACTCCACCCCGGATTCCTTCACCTTTTTCCAGTCGATGGTTCCCTGATACTTGGAAACGTCGATTCCCATGGTGAGACCTTCCGTTTCCCCCTCCGGCCGGGGCGCCACCGTTACCTCCGCCCCGCTTTTTTCATTGCCTGCCGCCTCGGAGCCCTGAGGGTCCTGCGCGTCGTCAAGAGCCCCTACGGTGATTTCCGTCTGGACGTCCGCTGCCGGCGGTTCTGAGGCTTCTGGTGAAGCGTCCGCCTCCGGCCCGCTCCCGCTCTCTGAATCGCCCTGTTCCCCTGCGTCTTTCGATGTACCCTCCGCTTCCCCGCCTGGTTCTGCTCCGGTATTTTGCTCCCCGTCGCCCTCCTCCGGTATTTCTTCCGTGAGATTCTCCAGATTCATCTGAGCCTCCACGGCCTTTCTCTCGTTTGTGCTGTTTCGCAGATATACGGCAAAGACGACAATAACTGCAGCAATAATCAGGATAAGGACTGCTGCGCCGCCGATGATAAGCTTTTTATTTTCAGGGTCAAAACGGCCGCTCCAGGTCTCGCTCCAGTCATCTTCATCCGCCCATTCACCGTCCCCGTCCTCGAATTCACCATCGTAGGAATCCCCCTCCTCGTTTGGTTCTTCATCCAAATCCAGTTCATCCTCAAATTCAGGCTCCCGATAAGAAGGACGTCTGTCTTTATTTCTCCTCATACGCTTCGTTTCTTCCTCTGTTCTTTCATTTGCATTCTGTTTTCACAGACAGATTATTTACATTTATTATAGGGAAACATTGTGAAATAAGCAATAAAATTCCCATCTGCAATACCTCTCATAACCTCCCCACGCTCCTTGAAACCTCCGAACGCAGGCTCTAACAGTTTTCCCTCATCACCCGGCAGGGATTCCCGAAAGCGATAACGTTATCCGGGATATCTCTGGTGACAACGCTCCCGGCGCCGATGACCACGTTATTGCCGACCTTCACCCCCGGCATGATGATAACGCCTCCCCCAATCCACACATTATCCCCGATAATTACCGGAGCTGTCCGGGTTTTGCAGAATTCAAAGGAACCGTCCTCTCTCGGCTCCCCGAACCTGTCAACGGCATTCGTGGGGTGAAAAGCGGTATATATCTGTACATTCGGGGCAATCAGCGCGTTATCTCCGATAACAATTTTGTTGTCGTCCAGAAAAGTACAGTTCATATTCACTTCGCAGTTATTTCCGAAATAAATATTGTTGCCGTAATCTGCAAAAAAGGGAGCCGTAATCCACAGATTTTTCCCCTGCCCGCCAAGGAGTTCTCTCAAAATGCGTCCCTTTTCCTCCGCATCCTTCGAATCCGTTCTGTTGTAATCTCTTATTAAATCCTTTGCTTTGTGCCATTGCTCAAGCAGCTCCCCGTCCCCGCAGTCGTAAAGCTCTCCCGCGAGCATTTTTTCTCTTTCGGTCATATTATCGGTTTCCCCTTTCAATTACACATTCGTGTTCCTTTGTCCTTTTTAGGAAAATTTGTTTTGTCTAAGTATCTGAAATCGGGATTCAGGTGTTTTCTCTATTATACGCCACCTGCCGGATATGGGCAACCTTGAAAAATCCAAAGCCGGCGCCCCACGCGCAATAGAAAAAATATTTTTTAACGCTTCCTTAACGCCACTTTTCCCTTAAAAATTTGCTCCCGCTCTTTCGAAAGGGTATAATAAAGGAAAAAAGGACAACATTAACAGCATGCGTTTCACATCATCTATCAAGCATAAAACACCGGAAACCTTTATGGGCAACGCGCTGCTTACGGCGTTTATTCTTGTGGCGTCAACCGTTATTGCCTTCTGGTTTTTTCATATCGTTCCCGAGAACCCGGCCAACATTGCGCTGATTTATATCACCGCGCTTGTTCTCACCGCCCGTTTTACCAGCGGCTATATCTACGGCATAGCTGCCTCTTTAGTCAGCGTGGTTGGAATCAATTACCTGTTTACCTACCCTTATTTCCAGGTGAATTTCACGCTTACCGGATATCCCGTAACCTTTGTGTTCACCCTGATGATTTCCCTGATAGTAAGCACCATGACCACCCGGATTAAGGAACAGGCCGACGCCCTTGTGGAGCATGAAAAGCTTCTGATGGACGCGGAAAAGGAAAAAATGCGGGCCAATCTGCTCCGCTCCGTTTCCCATGATTTGCGCACGCCCCTCACCGGCATTATCGGCAACAGCTCCACTTATATCGACAACCACACAGAGCTTGACGAGGCGGAAAAGCTGGAGCTGGTCAGCCATATCCGCGAGGATTCCAACTGGCTTCTCAATATGGTGGAAAATCTTTTGTCCGTCACCAGAATCAATCAGAATTCCATGAAAATCGCAACCTCCATGGAATCCGTGGAGGAAGTTGTTGCGGAGGCAATCACCCGCTTTTACAAAAGATTTCCTGATGCGGACGTGAAGGTACAGGTGCCAGAGGAATTTCTGATGATACCCATGGACGCCATGCTCATTGAACAGGTTATCATAAATCTTCTGGAAAACGCCATTGTCCATTCCGGCAGTAAGCTTCCTGTGGAGCTCACCGTCGTCTGCGGTGAAAAGCAGGTCTCCTTTCATGTGCGGGATTACGGCGTGGGTATTTCGCCCGACAGGCTGGAAACGATTTTTGACGGCTCCAGCTATCGTCCCGAAAGCAGCACGGACGGCCACAAGGGCATGGGAATCGGGCTTTCCATCTGCAAAACGATTATCACCGCCCACAGCGGCACAATTATTGCCAGAAACCACAGCAGCGGCTGCCAGTTTACTTTTACGCTGCCCGTGTCCGACATTTCGCCGCAATCGGCAGGACATTAAATTTCCGCGGCGGACAAGGCCCTGCGACACGCGCCTTACCGCCGGCTGTATATATGAAAGGGGAAAATCAAATGACGAAAGACACTTTTGCAAACAGTATTCTGTTAATCGAGGACGAGGAAAATATCCGCTCCTTTATTTTTACCACATTAAAAAATCAAAACTATAAAGTCACTACCTCCTCAAGCGGAGCCGAGGGCTTACATCTTGCCGCCTCCCTCTGTCCCGACATTATACTGCTTGATTTGGGGCTTCCCGATATGGACGGAATGGAGGTTATAAGCAAGCTCCGCTCCTGGACGGCAATCCCCATCATTGTGATTTCCGCCCGCACCAACGAACACGAAAAGGCCAGGGCGCTTGACCAGGGCGCTGACGATTACATTACCAAGCCCTTCGGCACCGTGGAGCTGCTTGCACGCATCCGCACCTCTCTGCGTCACAGCAGACAGATGCAGGACATGTCCTCCATTCACCAGAAGCCCTACCACTATAAAAACCTGACCATCAATTTTGAAAACCATGTGGTAACCTTAAACGGTGAAATCATTCATCTGACACAGATTGAGTACAAGCTCCTGACCCTTCTTGCAAGGAATTCCGGCAAGGTTCTGACCTATACCTTTATTATGGAAAAAATCTGGGGTCCCTATACAGACAGTAATAATCAGATTCTCCGGGTAAATATGGCGAATATCCGGCGGAAAATAGAAAAAAATCCGGCCACGCCGGAATATGTTTTTACGGAAATCGGAATCGGGTATCGAATGGCTGAGGGGGACTGAAACAGTCCCCCTTCTTATATGTGTAACTATTCTTTTGCATACTCCTCAATCACGCAAGTATGCCCCTTTTTCTCATCATAATTAATTGCCACCAGTAAAATGTCACCTGTATATCCCTGAATCCAGGAGGCATAGCGCCGTTCTTTAATCTGGGCAATAGCGCCCTTTGCAGATTTGTTCCATTTTAATTCTATCACCAGTGCCGGTCTGTCCACATTCCGTCTGGGAAGATATACGATATCTGCAAAACCTTTTCCCGAGGGCAATTCCATGATGGGATTCAGGTAGTAGGCTTTCGCACTGTAATATGCCATGAGAACCGTACATGTAAGAGAATTCTCATCATTGTATTTCAAAATAGAGGCAGTTTCACTGTGAATAGCTCCTACTCCCGCCGCTATGGCGTTTCCATCTAAAGCCCAGGTACTTTGAAGAAGCTCTTCCGAACGGTTTAGCGCCCTAATCAGTTCATTCCACTCGCTGCCATCCATGGCATTCAGGAATTCCTGCGATATCTCCCTGTTAGGAACAAATGCCGCACACTCTCTCCTGTCATAGGTCAAATACCCCAAATGAATCAAAAGCGTTATCACGTCATCTTTTGTTTTAAACGTAGTCATATCATTTTGGAAATGGCGGATATTAATCTTGCAGCGTCCGCCGCTGAGCATTTCAATAACCGCTTTTTTAAGCCCGTCAAAATCCAAATCAATATATATTTTCAGAGCCTCATAGGTTTCCGTTCCTGTCCAGTAACTTTGAAACTCTTTCCACATCAATGCATCAACTACCGATTTGGGATTGTAAATGTGAAAATCTCCCAGACAATATCCATCATACCATGTTTCCAGTTCCGTATAATCCACGCCATACTGCCCGCATTTTACTTCAACCTCTTCTTTCGTAAATCCGAAATATTCCCCCAGCCCCTTTGAATCAACCATAGAATACTCGTCAAAGACATTAATAGCCGAATGTTCTCCATACTTTTTAATGGGAAGAATCCCTGTCATATAAGCCAGTTCCACGTACTCCGCCCCTTTAAAAAGCCCCCGCAGAAAATCCAGATATTTTTTCTGTATGTCTTCTCGCTCCTTTGCCATACGAAAAACGCAGTCCCACTCGTCAATTATGAAAATGAATCCATTTTTTGTCTGAATAAATATACGGTCCAGAACATCTTTCAATCTTTCCTCAGAATTGAAATTACAGCATTTCGGAAATTCTTCCGACAGCTCTGCAATGACTCTGCCTTCAATTTTATCAATGAAATTGTCCAAATCCTGCTTTGTTTCCAGAAAACGCTGTACATCCAGACGAATCAGACAGTGCCGGTTCATATGGTGCTTACAGGAACTCTCCTCGCTGATTTTCAGCCCTGTAAACAATTCTTCCGAATCACATCCTTTACTGTAATATGCCACTAACATATCTGCCGCCATGGATTTGCCGAATCTCCTGGGCCGGCTGACACATAAATTTTTTTGTTTGGTATTCAGGACACTATTCGTATAGGAAATCAACCCGCTTTTGTCCACATAAATCATGGAATTAAGCGCTTCCTTAAATGCAGTATTTCCAGGATTCACATAAATCCCCATAGAGCCTCTCCCTTTCCAGATAACTGCCAGTCAACTATATCGCTTTATTTCTCAGGAACCACAATATACTTCCCCTGCGCCCGAAGCCCGGCGTCGCCAAGAACATCCGAAAGCTCCGAAAGGCCAATGGTTCTGCACACCATGCTTTCCACGTCAAGGCGGCCCGAATCAATCAGCTTAAGGGCTCTTGCCTGAGTCAGCGGATTGATATAAGAAGCCTTAAGAGTAAGCTCTTTCCTGAAAATATCGTACGGTTTCACTAAAATCTGTTCCTCCGGCTTTGTGAGCCCGAACATCATAACCGTACCTTTATTTCCTGCCAAATCTATGGCCTGCTCCATGGTTGCCGGAAGTCCTGCACATTCGATTACCGTTTGAATCCATGTCATACCGGCTTTTTGCAGTCTGCCTTTCACATCCTCGTGCAGAGGGTCGATACAGATATCCGCTCCCAGCTTTTTCCCCATATCCCGCTTCTTTTCCACCGGCTCTAAGAGAGCCACCTGGGCTGCGCCGGCCAGCTTCGCCAGCTGAAGCATCAAAAGCCCTATCATGCCGCCGCCGATAACCACCACCTGATGGCCCGGCCTGATATTGCACATATCAATTCCGTGAAGGCAGCAGGCGACAGGCTCCGCCATAGCGCCCTGCTCAAAGCTGGTATTTTCTCCCAGACGGTATACCTGGCTTTCCCTGACCACGCAGTATTCCGCAAAACCGCCGTTTACCGTGGTTCCATACCCGAGCATGTGCTCGCAGAAATGCACTTCTCCGCTTCTGCAATAGTCGCAGGCCCCGCAGTAGCAGTTAGGGTCAATGCATATCCGGTCGCCCTCTTTAAAGTCCTTTACCCCGCTGCCGGTCTTTGCAATCACACCGGAAAACTCGTGCCCTAAAATCGTGGGCGGCATCACCTCCGCCGCGCCCTTATCCCCTTCGTAAATATGTACGTCGGTGCCGCAGATGCCGCAGGCCTTAACCTGTATCAGTACTTCCCCCGGGCCCGGCTCCGGCGTTTTCGCCTCCTCCACCCGTATGTCGTGTTTGCCGTAAAAATATGCGCTTTTCATTTTGTCCTCCATTCCAGTTCTTTTGTTAAACAAAGTATAGCATTCCCGTATCGGGTTTTCAATTGAGAATCCTTTTTTATTGTGAATCCGCACAAATCATTTCACAGTCATATCCTGCAAGCACTAACTCCCTGTCATACTCCCTGTCGGACAAAACGCCTCTGCCCGCTGTCGGCAGCTTTACCGTTACCTGTTTTTCTGATGTATTTACATAAAAATATTTATTTTCCGCAATCCTGCGTCCCTGCACGCCCTCCGGAAGGGCAAGTCCTCTTTTCAGTCCCAACTCGTCTGTCAAAACCTCTATCAGCCACTGCAAGAACTCACAATTGGTCTCTGCCGCAATATAATAAGCCTTCCCTTTCCCATAGTTATTCACTGAAACGGCACACATTTTTTTGTCGGTAAACTCTGCAAAGCTTTGAGCCGTATGAAGTTCAATATCTTCATAGTAGTCCACATTCACATAAAAATTCCGTCCCTGTCCGGATACAGACAAAAGCTCTCTGACCCCACTTGCATTTTTACACTTTGCAGAGTTTTCGGAAAAAAACCCGGGCATATCCGTCCTGTAAAACCCGGCTACCCGAATACCGAATACATCCGTCAGCAAACCGGGTCTGGGTGTCTGGAAAACCTGACCATTCTCATTTACCGTACCTGAATAGCCTGTCATAATCACGGTACCGCCCTGTTCCACATATTTTCTGAGGGTGTCGGCTGATACCCTGTCCATAACGATATAATTAGGCACTATAATCAGTTTATAATCATTTTTCAGATTCCGCAGATTTACTACATTATGCTCCCGCCCAAGATTGAAAAATGCTTTTTGCACCTCTACAAGCACATCCTGATAATCCTGCCGGAACTGCCCGTCCTGATATTTTGTCATCCACCAGCTGTCCATACTGTGGGCAACAGCAGTATCCGGAACCGGTAAATAAGGAAAGCCATGGCCGGCAAGCTTTTTCATATCCTCCGATACCTGTGCAAGCTCATAATAATTCGGCGTCGGCATGCCGTCATGTCCCAGAATGCCGTGATGATACTGTTCCTCCCCGCCATACATACTCCGCCAGGTCCATCCCAGGAACATTTCACCCCTGTTCATCAGCCCCAGCATCATCTGCATTCTGAGATACCCTTTCGGTCCGCAGAATATACCATCACGCCCCGTCTGGAACTCCAGAAACCACACGGGCTTTCCCATTTCGCTCATACATTCTCTGTATACCGCCATAAAATAGAAAGGAAGCCTTCCTTCCATATCATACATAGGGTAATATCCCATTCCCGGATAGTCCATAAACGCTTCACAATCTTTGAGATAATCAAATCCGAGTCTTCCCGAATGGGCAAACAAATTTGTGGAAAAGGGAATCCCCGGCGCATTCTCCCTGACCACACCGGCAAGCCTTGTCATAAACCTTATGATACCATCCGAAAAAAATCTGCGCATATCAAGCCATGCCTCAGGGGCGCCTTTAAAAAATTCATTTTCAGGAAGCACCACGTCTTCAAAAGAAGAAAGCCTTCTGCTCCATCGCTGTGTTGCCCAACACGCATTCAGCTTCTCGACCGTTTCATATTTCTTTTTCAGCCAGTTGATGAATCGCTCCCTTGCATATCCGGAAAAAGACATCATCCCGCTGCCTTCCTCATTGCAGAGTCCAAATGCATGTAACGCGGGATGTTCCTTGTAGCGGTTCACCAGAACGCCTGCAAAACGAAGCGCATAATACTGGTAAGCAGGGTCGTCTACATCTTCCATATATCTGTGAATACTTGCCTGCGCTACGCCATTTCGTCCGCTAATATTACACCCTGGACAAAGCTTATGCACCCAGATTGGCGCCGGCCGCATGGAGATATCCAGAACCACACCGATACCCGCTTCTGCAAACAGGTTCATCACCTCGTCAAACCACTCAAAGGTATATACTCCCTCCTCCGGTTCGTAGCTGTCCCAGCACAAGTGCCCCAGACGAACGATTGTAAGCCCGGCTTTTTTCATGAAATCTATATCAACCTTCCATCTCTCCTTCGTCCAGTCATGAGGATGATAATTTGTTCCTACATAAACTGCCATTCCTTTGTCCTCCATTCCTTCCTGTTTGAACTGCCAAAATATTTACCAGATAAATAACTCCTGTCCGGTAAGTTTCCAAATCGCTTCTATAAAATAATAGTCGCCGTAAATAATTGCAAACTCATGCCTGTCTGAATGATACTTCGCAGTACATTTTTCCAGGAGATTATCCTCCTCCTCCTTCCAGTTACAACGCTTTTTGTCAAGAATCTTAAGAAGTCGGACAGCCTCCCTATGATATTTAAGCGCCTCCTTATCCTTTAATACCTGTGCCAACTGTAAAAATCCGCAGGCTGCAATGGCTGCCGCTGAAGAATCCTCCCATGTACACGTCCCGGGCTGTCTGAAATCCACAGGAATCAGACCGCTTTCCGGAATATTTTCTATAAAATAATCCGCCGTATGTTTTGCGGTTTCCAGATAGCTTTTACGATTTGTATGGAGATAACTCAGCACAAAACCGTAAACAGCCCAGGCCTGCCCTCTGGTCCATGCGGAGCCTTCCCCGTACCCCTGCCCGCCATGGGATTTCATAAATGCTCCCGTTTCAGGGTCAAATTCCACAATATGGCATGCGGAGCCATCCGGCCGGATAAAATATTCCTGCACCTTATCCGCATGTCTTTCTGCAATCTGACGATATCTCGGGTCATGGGTTGTCTCTGACGCCCAATAAAGCAACGGAAGATTCATCATACTGTCGATAATCACCCACCCGGCCTTTTTTCCGTCCCCCGCATCATTCCACGCCCTGATAAATGCCCCTGCCAGGTTAAATCTTCCGGCAAGATTATCGGCTGCAAGCATCCCTCTGTTACAGGACTCTTCGTTTCCTGTCTTCCGGTAATTTGCCACTGATGTGGGCAGCCATTTAAAACCGTTATCATGATTCAGTCCTCCGGCCATCATCAGGTTGGCATCCAGCATTTTCTCATTTTCTACCGCAATCTCATGATATAATTCATTTCCTGTGGCCTGATACATCTGCCACATCATCCCGCCCCAGAATCCGTTTGTCCACCATGTGATTTTTTCTCCGGAACAATCATCAAATCGTCCGTTTAGGGTAGAATAAGGAATATTGTGCCTGTTGCGGCAGGCCACCAAAATCATTTTATGTCTGATTTTCTCAGCCACATCTTCTATCCACTGTTTTTCTTCCATTCTCCGTCTTACTCCTTTACAGAACCTATCATGGTCCCCTGAACAAAATATTTTTGTATAAAGGGATAGATACATATAATCGGCACAGTGGCGAAAATGACTGACGCCGCTTTTAACACCTCGGGATTCGTAAGCTGTGCAGCGCCCTCTACCGTATCCTGAATAGACTCCGTGGATGCAATCACAAGATTGTACAGCTTCAGCTGTAGCGGCCGAAGGTCCACATTCTTCTTGATATAAAATAATGCATCGGAGTATGCGTTCCAGCGTCCTACCGCATAAAACAGGGTCAATGTTGCAATGATTGGCTTAGACAGCGGAATGATAATTCTGCCCAATATGCAGAACTCGCTGGCGCCGTCCAGATAAGCCGACTCCAACAGGCTTTCCGGAATAGAAGTCTGCAAGGAAGTCTTCATAATCAGCAGATTGTATGCGCTAAATGCCAGCGGCAGCACCAGAGACCAGATAGTGTCCAACATCCCCAGTGAATTTACCAGTAAATATTCCGGAATCATACCGCCGGAAAAATACATGGTAATCATGCAAAGCATGGTAATCCCTTTCCGTCCAATCAGGTTTTTACGAGATAAAGGATACGCCGCGCAAAGCGTAATCAACATTCCAATCACTGTAAATATTACCGTAATTACAACTGACACAAAAAAAGACCTGATAATGGAGGCATCCCCCAATACTTTTCTGTATGCGTCCAAATCGAATCCCTTCGGCCACAGAAAGACCTTGTTTGCAATAACATAAGCTTCCTCGCTGACGGATTTCGCCAGAATATGAATAAACGGAATTACACATGTCAGTGCAGCCAGACCGATAAATAAATAAATCAGCATACTTGCTATTTTCGATGATACATTAGACGATATTATTCTTCCTGATTTGTCCATGTCTGCCCCTCCTTAAATCAAGCCTTCCTCGCCCAGTTTCTTGGCGGCGAAGTCAGATACCAGAACCAGAACCACACCTACCACCGACTGAAATAATCCCATGGCCGTAGATTCGCTGAATTTTCCTCCCATAATGCCGAACTGGTAAATCAGAACCGGAATCGTAGTGGTAAATTCTGTTGTTGCGGCATTGCGCAGGGCATACACACTCTCAAAGGAGCCCCCCATAACCTTGCCCAGATTCATAATCAAAAGAGTAACAGCCGTCGATTTGATACATGGCAGCGTTACATAGATAATCTTATGGAACCGGTTGGCTCCGTCAATCGTAGCCGCCTCATATAGCTCGGGATTTACCCCGGCAATGGCCGCAAGATAAATAATGGACCCCCACCCCATGGACTGCCATACATTCACAAGAACATAAGTAAACAGCCAGTGCATATCTTCCTGTAAAAAGGGAATCCTCTGCCCGCCTAAATGCTCAATCAGATTATTTACCACACCGCTGTTTACACCGAACATCTGATACGCAATTGCGCCAATGATAACAAAAGAAAGAAAATGCGGCAGATACAAAAGTGTCTGCGTCACTTTTTTATAAACCACATTTTTAACTTCATTTAAAAGCAATGCCAGAATAATCGGCATGGGAAAATTGAACAGTAACGTCAGCAGATTCAAAAGTAAGGTATTGCGGACAGCCAATCCGAAATTTTTCATACTGAATATTTTCCGGAACACCTCAAACCCGACCCACTTACTGTCCCAAAAGCCTTTTACGACCTTATAGTCCTGAAATGCCGCCACAAGCCCTATCATTGCGCCATATTTAAATAAAAGTGCAAATGCCAGAGGTATCATCAGTAAAACATAAAGCTGCCATTGTCGGCTCATACGTTTCAAAAGATGCTTATTGTTTCTTTTTGCATTTTCCGCCATATTTCTTCTCCTTTTTCTTATTACTGGAAAATGCAGTAATCCAGCACTGTCTGCAATTATGCGCTCTGCTGAACCACTGCATCTTCCGTCCACTTCGCAAATGACTTATTTCCTATCTATAATTTCCTGCGTCAATTGCCTCCTGCTTCTCATCAAGCACTTCCTGATAGCCCGCATCAAGATAGGTCTGACATGCCTCTTCATATACTGCGTCAAAGTCTGCCTCGGAAGCCATTACACACTTTACATAAAGGGCTTTCCACTGCTCTGTCAGCTCTGCCTTGTAATCGTTCAGCGAGTTTAACACCACATTGAACAGTGCATCCGTTGTCCGATATTCGGCAACCGCCTGATAATCACTGTAAGAATCATCCAACAGGTACTCATATCCGGGAATTGCCCACAGCCGTTTGTTTGCTTCATATGTTTTCGCTTCATCATCTCCATATGTCACGCTTTCCGCCACAAGACACCAGTAGTCTTTATTATTATTGGGGGACAATTTACTTTCTCCGTCGTAATCGGTATTCACAACAGGAAGCCCTTCCTCATCCAGCGTGTAATTTTCCCCTTCTATTCCGTTCTGGAAACAGAACAGATTCTCGGGCTGGCTCAGCCATTCCATATACATCCATACAGCCGCTCTCTCTTCGTCTGTACAGTCCTGATTGATACCCATAATCATGCCAAAGGGCCAGTAGGCACGGGACTGAGGCTTGCAGTCCGCCGGTGCGTTTGCACTGACAGGAAGATACGAAAGTTTCGCTTCAGGCGCATTCTGCAGCAAGCTCTCTATAATTGTAGAGTTATTACTGGAATAAAAGCCGAATATACCGGAATGACCTGCAACGAAGTCAGCCTGTGTGCTCTGGTCATCGGTATTCAGATAAAACTCCGTGTCAATCAGGCCATTATTATACTGATAGTTCATGTTTTTCAGATACCTGTAAGTAGGCTCCCATGTAAATGCCGCCACCGCAAGGTCTGAATATAATGCATGTTCTTTTTCGTCCATCTCAAAATTACGGTACGGATAATCATAAATAAAAGAGTTGGATATCAGGCGTCCGCCGCCGTTCCCGAGCCCTGCTTCCTTCCACGCCGCCAGAACTTCGTTCATTTCTTCCAGGTTTTGGGGAACTTCCATATTGACTGCATCCAGCCAGTCCTGCCTAATCACAGTCATAAAGTTATATGCCGCATCAGGTCTGTCTGCAAAGAAAAAGTAATTCTCCCCTCCTACCTGACCATACATATTGATTGTTTCCGACATGTTATTCCAATAGGTAGGCGCATAAAATGCTATTTCCTCGAAATCAATCGGCTGCATGGAAGCTTCCCCGTAATAAGACAGCATCTGGGGCATATCATAATGGAAGATAATGTCGGGCGCCTGCCCGGAGGCCAGAAGCTGCATGTAGTCCTGCACCTGTGAGGACCTTGCGATTGCAACAAATTCCACATCAATATTGTATTTGTCTCCAAACTCTCTCTGCACCCAGTCGGTATAATAATTATCAGTTACATCCCAGCCTTCATAAGCCCTGTCGAACACCGGTATCTGAAGCGTTACCGTAGATTCAAAGCCGCCTGAATAATCTGTATAGGCAGTCGTTTCAGATTCAACTCCTTCCGTTACCTCAGACTCCTGTTCCTGCGCAAGTTTCCCGGCAGATGTATCATTTGCTGCTTCTTCATTACTATTGCCGCACGCTGCCATCCCCATTGTCATTGCGCTTACCAATACTGTCGTAATAATTTTTTTCCATCTGTTACACATAAGCTTCCTCCTGTTAAATTCATAGTTATTGATAAAAAACACTGTCATAAGATACATCTCTTTGTGCACATTTCGTATCTGTCATGGGCTTATCATATCTACCTGAAATCAGTCTGTAAATACTCATTTTTGACCTTGTATATCATTTTTGACAAAGCAAAAAAGCCCTGATTTTACAAGGCTTTTTTGCAATTTTGTCATATATGATAATTCATTTTCTCCAAACAGCTGTCCTGTTTTTCTCTATCATCAGTATCATTTTTAATATGTCTGATTAAAATATTGACCAGTAAAATTTTGTATTCATTTTCTTATCCGTCATTTTGCACAAAATCTCCTGTCCGGATTTATGCATATTATTCCTCCTTTTTTTCTGTCAGCCCCTCCCGCCACATACTGGGCGATATCCCCTCATACTTTTTAAAAAAGCGGTAGATGCTCTGCACATTATGGTATCCTACAGCCTCTGCAATTTCATTCATTGAGGCGTTACTTTCCTTTAACATTTTTTTCGCTTCCTCCACCCGAATCAGGTTCAGATATTCAATCAGGCTCTTTCCTGTGGAATCCTTAATCAGCTTTCTGGCGTAAGAATAGCTGATACCGATTTCCGCCGCCATTTCTTCAAAATTAATATCCGTACGGTAATTCTTCCTCATATATTTTAGAATGCGGAGGTTATAACCGTCAGACTCCGCCTCCTTATTTTCCTGCTCCTGATAGTCTACTATCATTGCAAATACTCTCTCCAGGTAACAGGCAATCTCTTCCACCGTCTCCATTTCTGCAAGCGCCGCATACGCATTTTTCTGATTTTCATGCAACACTATAGGAATACTATAGTTATGCTTATTCAGATAAGTCAGTGCATTTCCCAGAATCTGATGAAACACCATCATTACGTTATCAGCCGCCATTTCTCCCTGGTCTCTGACTGACTGCACGATTGCCTTCAGTTCTTCCCTGATTTTTTCCACATCTCCCAGTTCCAGATAATTCAAAATCCGTTTCTGATTCTGATAGCAGTCAACTACCGGAACTTTACTGCTTTCAAACCGATGAGCAAAATATATTTTTCCCTTTCCTTCAACCAGTCTGCATGTTGCTGCCTGTCTGGCTTCCTCTGCACAACGTTTGATGCCTTTATGCTCATTATGCACAAGGCTCACTCCGGCCGTCATTGTCCATCCCGTTGCTTTCCGATAATTCGTCAGAATCGCTTTCAATGCCTTTGTCATCCCCGCAATAATGCTTTCACTGTCATAGCTTTGGATATTGACAAGAATGCCGATTGTAAGCACATCATAACGAACACAGTCAAAAACATATTCCTCGGGAATATGCTCCTTCGCATATCCGAAAATCATATTTCGGAAAATTTTTCGTTCCTCATGAGTCGTCTCCCTCTGGTATTTTACTGCATCATCCACTGTAAGCAGACAGACAAGATAGTGTTGCCAGTGGAAATATTCCTCAAACACCTGCTTCTGGTCTTTTGAAAGATTTTCTCCTTCCATCAGCTCAGAGATTGCCCGGCGCCGCAATATTTCCTTTCGTTCTTCCATGCTGCTTTCTATCTGCTGCTCCCGCTCCTTTAGCTGCTCCAACGCATTGGAAAGAAACACCAGCTCATTACCTGTGCTCTCCTCCTGAAAATTCAGTTTTTTCATTTTGTCTGCCAGAATCCTTACAGGCCTGGTAAGCCTGAATGACAACAGAACGGCAAACACAACGCCTGTCATTATCATGAAAAGCGTCATCACAATACTGAACCTGAAAATCTCCGTAGAACCGGCAAAAACCACGTCAGTAGAAAAAGTATTCACATAAATCCAATCGTACAAAGAGGATTTCCGATAGGCAATCATGGTATTTTCCCCGTCAATAATCCCATTTGCCTCTTTCCCCTGCTTCACTTTCGCCAGAATCTCCGGAAATTGACGGCGAAGATATTTTTTATCTGAATGTGTAAGAACGCTTCCTTCACCGTCCATCAAATATCCCTCACCACCAGAAAAAAACTCTTCGGAATAAATCATCCTGCTCAGCTTTTCCTCATCCACGTTAATCACAATCGAAACCTTAGAGGCGGTATACAGACTGTTGGACCGATAAACATACGAAAGAACCTCTTTTCCCTCCCCGGAATCCGTCATCATTGTCCGTGAAAGCCAGATACCGCTAGGCGTTTTTCTCTGTCTGATAATCTCATGGAGCCAGTCGATACCTTCATAATTCTCCAGCTTCACAATCCCCTGGTCGGTGGAAACCAGATAATCGGCATTATCTATATAAAAGAATGCGGAATGAACAATAGAACTTCTGTCCGCAAAGTTCCTGAGTCTTGTATTCATCCCCTGTGCCAGACGAACCGTCTCATAGTCGGAATTCAACTCTGTATAGGAAATAACGCTGCTTAGTTCCACATACTGCTTCTCCAGAATAAAATCAAGAGCCTCATTAATACATTGCAACAGAAGCTCGTCACAATACTCCTGATTCGCCTGCAGTTTTGCAAATACAGATTCAGAAACCGCCTTTTCGGAATTTTGACGCATGCTGTTACCGTTTATGAAAATCGCCACAATTGCCGGTACTGCCGTCATCACAAAAAGTATTGCCATCAGTGGTATAATGACCGATTTATTTTTCATTTTTTCCCCCTTTCCGAATAGCCTTTGAATAATATATCCGCTCTCACCGGTACAGCACAAACTTTCCCACTTCTCTCATAAAACCGCTTTCCATAAGGGCGCTCTCCGCTTCCTTCGGGTAATCCGTTACTGCAATCCGCTTTTTGCCGGGAAAAATCCTCCCCTGTCTGTAGCTTTCCGAAAAACGGCACAGGGTCTCTTTCAGGTTCGTCTTATCAAAAACCCGCAGCGTTTTGCCCTGACGCTCGAAAAGAGCCACAAGGCGGCCTTTGTAAAAGGCGGCGGCGGTTCCCGGTACGTTTAAAAAGGCTTTCTCCTTATCGTGCGCCAGTATCTTCCCGAAGGGCTGCAGGGGCTCGGCGGCGTTTACCCATAAAAGCTCCTCTTTCGGGTGAAGAAGCATCGCCGTCACGCTTTCATAATCTTTTTTTCTGATAAACTGCGCGCCGGAAAGCCCTTCCACGAAGTAGCCTCTGCGCACCTGTCCCGTGTATTCCTGGACGCGAAGGAGGGATAAAGCCTCCTGCCACGGCAGTCCGCAGGCGGCGGCGGTTTCCCGGCATAATATCAGGTAACGGTCAAAGCATTGGTCCATTTCCTCCTGCAATCCGATTTTTTGCAGAGGCCGTATCAAATCGTACCGTCCGGCATGAATCGCCTTTACTCTCGCCCCTGCCCTTTGTCTTGCCGCCGCCCTCTCCGTTTTCTTTCGTCCGAGCCACTGGCGCACCGGAACAAAGCTGTCCGCGCTGATAAGTCCCTTTTCCATCAGGGAAATCAATGTCTCGTAAGGCGATTCCCCGCAAAGGACGTTGTTTAAGGACTGCATGAAGCTGGCTCCCCGCCTTGAAAGCGCCTGCGCCAGAATCCGCTCCTTTTCGGAGAGCCCTTCCCATGGAATTTCCGGCTCCGCCTCCCAGTCTATCCGCTCAGAAGCCTCAAAGCAAATCTTCCCGCCCTCCTCCATGCGCCAGAAGTATTCCCCGGAGGACAGCAGCTTATCCAGATAGCTTTCCCTGTAATTTCTGACTCTGGCAGGAAAAATAACCTCCTCCCACAAAGCCGCCGGAAAAGCCGTCCCCGCAAAGGAAGCGATGCTCTCCCGCAAATCCTCCTCCGGCAGGGTCATGCGGTAAAGGCGTGAAAATAAAAGAGCTGCATAGGATTCCCGCGGACAGGTGGAAATTTCCTCCCGCCGTCTTTTTACGGTGCGCGTTCTGGCACGGTTATAGACCGCCGCATGGTAATAATAAACCTCAGCTCCGCCGACAGTTTCCTTCCCGCCTGCCGCGTTGCTTTCCTGAAGCCCCCGCTCCCCGGCAACCGCCTCCCTCCGCCCGCGCGGCGTTTCAGGAACGGCGGCGACCGCTTCTTTTCTCTCACACAGCGTTTCAAGCACGGCGGCGGCCTCCTCCGCCTGCCAGCCGTAACGCCGCGCCGTTTCTTTTGCCGTAAATGCGCCGCGATACCGCAGCATGCGCCGCACTATCCGAAGCGCTTCCTCCGAAACCTGCGCCGCTGTTTTTTCCTTGTCTCCGGCGTTTCTTTCCTCAAAGCTTCCCGATATGAACTTTTTCCCGCCTCCGGTGCAGTCTTCGCCAACCGGCAGTCTCCGGGCAGGATTTTCCCCGCCCCGGCCGCCGCCTCCCAGCGCCGCCTCGTATTCCTCCGCCTGCTCCGCCGCAATCCAAAGCCCCTGCTCGAGGTAAAGCGCCCTGCCTTCTTCGGCCAGCTTTTCCAGCCATTCCACGGGAATATCCAGCTCTCCCGCCGCCAAATCCCCTTCCGCCATCAGGAGGGAATGAAGCTGCTTTTCGTCCTCCGGCAGCTTTTCCCTTGCGAAAATATCCGAAAGCTCCTTTTCCCCCGGACGCTGCAACTCCTTTTCCTGCTGCAAAGCCTCCTCCACCGCCACATGGATTTCCCGGGAAGTGGGCGCATAGTCGTACATCACCGCCGCCTCCTGGGCCCATTGCAGGGGCAGCGACATGGGCGAGGGGATTTCCGAATAAATCTCCCGCACCACAATCTCTCCCGCGCGGATTTTGCTCAGTATCTCCCTCACCCCCGCCGCGTCCCAGAGCTGCTCCATGCATTCTCTTCTGGTCTCGCGCATCAGAGGGTGGTTTTCCTCACGCACCACCTGTTCCAGCATCTCCGCCCCCCGAAGCCGCTGCATCCAGAGGGGCTGCCTGTTCCTTCCCCGGACGCCCATCATCAGTGCCCTGCCGCAGTTGTACCGAAAGGCAATATTGAAAAGAGGCGTTGAGGGCAGAATCGCGCTTAAAATCTCCTCCGCCGTCTCCGGGCTTATCCTTCCCAGAATCCCCTCCGGCAACGCCTCCTGCCCGTACACATAGAGCAGAAAGCCGTCCTCCTCGTCCACGCTCCCCACATTTTCGGAGAGCTCTTTTTTTACCAGATGAGCCGCCAGCAGGGAAAGGGGGGCGTTAATCCGCCTGCCAAACACGGAATGGAACATAATCTGGCTGCCTCCCGCCGCATCCCGGAAATGCTCCGCCAGAATTACTCCGTCGTCCGGCAGTATTCCCGTCGCTTTAATCTGACGCTTTAAATACCCTTCGGCAAGAGAAACTGCCGACGTATCCAGCCCCAGCTCCTTAAGAGCTTTTGCAAGCTCTCCGGTATCCGCCGCCTCCTGCAGTCCGTGCATGATGCGTCCGAAAGCGATTCCGGTTGTCAAATCCCTTCCTTTGAGCTCTCCTTTCCAGAAGGGCAGCCTTGCCCCTTCCGCCGGAGCCGGCGTCACCGTCACCGTATCTCTCCCGATGTCCAGCACCCGCCAGGCAAACGCGCCCAGAATAAAACGGTCGCCCTTCTGGGTCTCATAGACGAACTCCTCGTCCGCCTCCCCGACCCTGACGCCTCCCTCCGTCCTTACGGTGTAAAGTCCCTTGTCAGGAATTGTCCCTCCTGCGGAAACGGCAAGCATCCGGCTGTAGCCGTCCCCCTCCACCTTTTCATGGATTCTGTCATAGAGGATTCGCGGGCGGACCGGAACGTCTCTTTTGTGCTCATAATCTCCCGCCAGCATCTCAAGCACGGATTTCACGTCCTCCTTTGTAAGGTTTCGGAAAGGCCATGCCCTTGGAAGTATTTCCACCGCCTCGTCCACCTGATAGCTCTTAAAGGCCGCCATGGAAACCAGATGCTGAGCCAGTATGTCAAGGCATCCTTCCGGCGGGTTAACCGGCTCCACGTAGCTCTCACAGGCAAGCCTTGCGGTCATTCCGCAGAGAACGCTTTCCGCAGCCGTCCTTGGAAAGAGGTACATGACGCTGGTGCGGAAAGGATTGTGGCCCGCCCGTCCCAGCCTCTGTCTTGTGCTGGATATGGTGCGGGGGCATCCCACCTGCAATACCTGGTCGATTTCTCCCACGTCGATTCCAAGCTCCATAGATGAGGTTGCGCACAAAAGCCGCAGCCTTCCCTCCCGCAGCGCCTTCTCCGTCTCCTCCCGCTGCCCCCTTGAAAGGCTTCCGTGATGAACCCTTGCAAAATCCTCTCCTCCCAGAAGGTTCACATAATACGCCAGCTTTTCCGCATATCTTCTGCCCTCCACAAAGGCAATGACGCTCTGCTTTCCCTTACAGTACTCATATACCAGACGGGAAAGCTCCTCCCAGAGAGGGTCTTTTTTTCTTTTACTGACGTCCACATAGGAGCCCAGGATTTCAAGACGGACCTTTTTTTCCATAAAAGGCGCAATTACGCTTACCGGTTCAGGAGCCAGATACCGGGCCGCCGCAGACAGAGGGGCGATGGTGGCGGACAGACCTATACGCTGCAGGGGCTGACCGCACAGAGCGTCAAGCCTTGCCAGAGACAGCATCAGATGGGCCCCTCTCTTGGTGTCGATGAGGGAATGAAGTTCGTCGATAATCACCGCTTTTGCCCTCTGGAGGACGGACTGCCCCGACTTTGAGGTAAGCATCAGAAACAGGGATTCCGGCGTAATGATAAGGATATGAGGCGGTTTTCTCACCATCCGCGCTCTCTCGCTCTGAGGCGTATCGCCGGTACGCACCTGGGCGCTAATCATCCCCTCGCCTCCGATTCCCGCAAGGGGCTTTCTCAAATTTTCGCGGATATCCGCCGCCAGAGATTTAAGCGGGGAAACGTAAATCAGGTAAAGCTCCTGCCCAAGGCTCCCCGCTAACGCCGACTTTTTCAGCCTGTCCAGAAAAACCAGAAAAGCGGACAGGGTTTTCCCGGCGCCGGTGGGAGCCGACACCAGCACATGGCCTCCGGCGGCAATGGCCGGCCAGGCTTCCTTCTGCACAGGCGTAGGCTCTCCTAACGCCCCCGCAAACCAGTCCGCGGTTTCCTCTGCAAACAACTCTCTGTAATCCTTTCCTCTCTCCCTGCCTTCCATGTCCATTCCCCTGTTCTGAAAGAGGCTGCCGCACCGTCTGTGCCACAGCCCCTTATCTGTTTTTGTCTGTTTTTATCTTATTTTAGCCCCGCACATTTGGCCGCCGCACACATTCGGCTGCCACCCGGCCTCCGAGGCTGTCTGCCAAATCCGGCTTTCCCGTTTTATGCGTCCAGCTTCTCCGACGCTTCCTTCATCAGCTCGATAATGGGCAGATGCTGAGGACATACGCCCTCGCACTGGCCGCAGGCAATACAGTCGCCGGCCTTTCCCGAATCGGCGGTAAGTCCCTGATAGAACATTTTCGGTCTTCCGTCCTCCGGGTACAGGCGGACGGTGTTTAACGCCCGGAACACATCGGGAATTTTGATTTTCGCCGGACAGCCGTCGCAGCAGTAGCGGCAGGAGGTGCAGGAAATCAGCGGCATATCCAGCCGTTTTTTCACAACCTCGCCGATAACCTTCTTTTCCTCCTCCGAAAGCGGCTCAAAATCCGCAAAGGTGTTCAGATTATCCTCCATCTGCTCCTTTGTGGACATTCCGCTTAAAATCGTCATCACTCCGTCCAGGGAGCCTGCAAATCTAAGCGCCCATGAAGCTGCGGAAGCGTTGGGGCGCGCCGCCTTGAACATGTCAAGAAGCTCCGGCTCCAGATTCGCCAGCGTTCCGCCCTTTACAGGCTCCATAACGATAACCGGCATCTGGCGTCTGCTTAAAATTTCGTACAGCTTTCCCGACTGGACAAGCTGATTGTTCCAGTCCAGATAATTTAACTGAATCTGTACAAACTCAACCTCGGGATGGGCGTCCAGCACCTTCTCCAAAAGCTCCGGCGTTCCGTGGAAGGAAAAGCCGAAATGCTTAATCTTTCCCTCCGCCCGCTTCTGCACGCCCCAGTTAAAGCAGTCGTATTTCTCATAAGTATCGTAATTATTTCCGTCCTCGATACTATGAAGAAGGTAAAAGTCAAAATAGTCAACGCCGCAGCGGGAAAGCTGCTCCTCAAAAATACGGTCCCTGTCCTCCGGTCCCGACATTTCCCATGCGGGAAGCTTCGTTGCCACATAGAAGGATTCTCTGGGATAGCGCCGGGTAATTGCTTCCTTTACCACTGTTTCCGATTTTCCGCCGTGGTAAACATAAGCGGTGTCAAAGTAATTAAAGCCCTTTTTCATGTACGCGTCAACCATTTCGCATACCTGCGCCATATCAATGACTCCGTCGTTTTCAGGCAGGCGCATCAGTCCAAAGCCAAGCTTTGGCATGTTTTTTACATCAATCATCTTAGTCCTCCATTCTTTTTGCAGACAGCCGCAGACTTCTGCGGATATTTCATATACGTCCGCACGTTTATCTGTGTTCTGTATGCTGTCTCGTGTTCAATAGGTAAAAAGAAATCATCTGTCCCTTTCCGCAAAGCGGAGCAGGGAAATTATCGGCACAATCAGTATCCCGCAGAAAAAATTGCTTACGCCGTGCAGAAAATCCCAGGGAAGCCCTGCGGCAATCCAGGCAAGCATTCCCTTAAGGCTCATTCCGTACAAAATCGCCTGTGCCGGCGCGTAAAGGACGCCAAACAAAAAGCCGTGCATGGCGCACACACCCATATAAACGACCGGCCGGAGCCTTGCCGGCATTTCCTTCGGAAGCAGCATGACGGCCCCCCAAAGGATTGTCCAAAGGTAAAGATAAGGCACCCACCAGGTTGCAAATCCGCTGAAAATCCCGTTCAGAATCACATAAGTGTAAATCGGGTACAGAGCCTTCTTCCTGTAAACCACCGTAAAGGCAATGGTAAACACTCCAAGAAGATGGACGTTGGGAATGACCTCCATTATCATCTTCGAAGCGTACATAATGGCTCCAAGCATTGCAAAAACCGTAATTTCCCGGGTAGTAAGCTTCATTTTATCCCTTTTCCGCCTTAAAGGAGTAGCTCTCTCCTTCGGCTATCGGCGTACTGTCAACGCCGGTTGCCGCATATTCGCCGTTCACATAGAAAGCCCAGTATACGCCGTCCGCATCATAATCGGCGGTGATGCCGTTTACCGTCTTTACATAGAGACCGTACTCGCCCTCATCCCCGTCAATGAGCCCCAGCTCCTCCAGCGCTTCCCCCACGGTTTCCTTATCCGTGTGAACTTCAAATTCCGTTTCATTCCCATCCTTGTCCACCACAGTGAAGGGAAATACCGTGTTTCCTTCTCCGACTACGCTGACGCCCTCCGCCTTACCGCTTTCCTCTGCAGCCGCATCTTCCGCCGAAGCGTCTGTTTCCTCCGCCTGGCTTACCTGCGTCCCGGCTTCTGCGCCCTCCGCCTTTTTATCTGCGCCGTTTCCGCAGCCTGCGGCAAAAAGAACCGCTGCCAGGATAAGCGCCATACAGATAATGTATGTCAGCCTTTTACTTACAGATATCCTTTTCATAATTCCTCCTCTTTATTGCAAAAAGGCACAGGATGCAAATCCTGTGCCCCATAAAAGCCATGCTTTTTAGTATTTGCCAAATCCGTCTCCAAGGGAGATTACCTGTTCATTATCCATACTGGAAGAGGAAGCCGAACTTCTGGAAGAGGATGAGGAGCTGCCGTTTCCTAAATTGTAAATGGAAAGCATATCTCTCATTCTTGAAGCCTGGTTTGAAAGCTCTTCGCTGGCTGCCGCACATTCCTCGCTGGTAGCGGAGTTTGTCTGTACAACCTGTGAAACCTGTGTGATTGCCTGCTCAATCTGAGATACAGCTGTTGCCTGATAGTTGGAGGATTCTGCGATACCGTTGATAATGATTTCGCTTTCCTGTACTACCTTGGTGATTTCTTCCATAGCAGCCGCCGTGTCGTCCACAATCTTGGAACCGGAATTTACCTGCTCGATGGAATCCTGAATAAGCTCGGCTGTTTCCTTTGCCGCTTCCGCACTCTTGGCAGCAAGGCTTCTAACCTCCTCTGCAACAACTGCAAAGCCCTTTCCTGCCTCTCCTGCTCTTGCCGCTTCAACTGCTGCGTTCAAAGCAAGGATATTGGTCTGGAATGCAATATCGTCGATGGTCTTGATAATATTTGAAATACTTGAAGATGACTTGTTAATTCCCTGCATTGCAACCGTCATCTGCTTCATCTGGGAGTTTCCGTTCTTAACGTCGTTAATAGCCGTTACTACAAGCTGTGCGGCATCGTTTGCCTGCTGTGCGTTCTGTTTGGTCTTTTCAGCGATTTCATCGATAGATGCGGTAATCTGCTGAATAGCGCTTGCCTGCTCTGTGGAGCCCTGTGCCAGCGCCTGGCTTGCGCTTGCCACCTGTGACGCGCTGATGGTAACCTGTGAACCTGCATCGCTGATGTTTGACAGCGTATGTAAGTTATCCTCAACCAGCTTCTTCAAAGAGTTGCCAAGAACGTCCTCTGAGGATGCGGGAGATACGGAAATTGTCAGGTTGCCGTTGGATACTTCTTCCGCAATGTTTGCCTGGTACTTGATGTTGTCGATAACCTTGGTGTATTCGTCCACCAAATCGCCAAACTCGTCGTTGTTATGTTTGGTCATCTCAATATTGTTTACACGTCCCAAGGCAATTTCCTTTGCCGCCGCGGAAAGCTGACGGACGGAAACCATAATGGCTTTGATTAATGCAAGACCGATTAAAACTGTGATAATAACTGCCACTACGAGAATTCCAAGGCTAATCCAGTTGGAAATCTGCATAATGCTTTTCATTTTTGCCACTCTGTTGTCTTTTGCTTCATTTACTACTTCCATAAGTTCATCAGACACTTCGTCGCTTATCTCCGAATGCTGAAGGAAATGCTGATGCAAATCTTCCGCACCCTGCTCGTTCATCTCCGCCACAACGTTTACACATTCGGTTGTAATAAACATACTTACCACTACGGTAAGAATCGTAAGCAGAACAGGAATACTAAATCCTATTATTAATTTCGTCCTCATCTTCATGTTTTTCATGACTACACCTCTCATTCTTCTTCCATATTCATATCGTTTGCGCCTTCAACCACTGATAAATCTTCATCATTTAACAGTTTATCGGGGTCTAACAAAAGTTTCACTGAATCGCCTACCTTACCGATGCCGTAGACATATTTGTTATGCCCTTTGTCCATACGGCCGATGCTCGGCGGCGGCAGGATATTTTCATCCTTAATCTCAACCACCTCGGCAATCTTCTCCACAATCAGTCCCACCATCATGGATTTCACATTAATAACAATGATACAGGTTCTGTCATTGTATTCCAGAGGGGGCTGTTTGAATCTCAGCCGCACGTCAATAACCGGAATTACTTTTCCTCGAAGATTAATCAAACCCTTGATATAATCCTCCGTCTCGGGAATGGCGGTAACGGACTGGAATTTGATAATTTCGTTTACATACTGGATTTCCAGGCCGAAATATTCATTTCCTGACTGGAAGGTCATATACTTGCCCTTCTGCTCGTCGTGTCCGTCAGAACTGCCGCTGCCCTGCATTCTTAATTCATTTGCTTCACTCATATATTTGCCGCTCCTTTCCACACATTATTCTATCAATCCGGTCGCATCCAAAATTAAAGCAATGCTTCCATCACCAAGCTGAGTACAGCCGGATAAGCCTTTTACTTTTCCAATGTAAGAAGGAATCGGCTTAACCACAATCTCCCTCTCGCCGACAAGCTTATCGACTAACAGGCAGATTTTCTTGTCTTCCACCTCGAGAATCAGCATAATTCCCTTTTCCACTGACTCTTCATAATGCTCCAGGCCATACCATTTTCCAAGGCGGAGAACAGGATAGCATTCGCCGCGAATCATAATGTACTCTTCGCCGTTAGGCTCGTGAATCATCATTTCCTCTTTCACGCGGATAAACTCTTTAATCACGCCTGTTTCCATTACAAAGGAGGAATCGCCTGTTTCCATTACAATTCCGTCGATGATGGCAAGGGTAAGAGGAATCTTAAGGCTCATGGTGCTGCCAAGGCCCGCGGTGCTTTCAATTTCCAGCGTGCCGCCGATTGCCTGGATATTCTGGATAACCACGTCCATCCCGACGCCTCTTCCCGAAATTTCAGTAACCTGCTCGTTGGTGGAAAAGCCCGGGAGGGTGATAAACTGGTACACTTCCTTATCGGAATAAGCGGAATCCGGTTTATTATCATCCAAAAGCCCCTGTTTTCTCGCCTTTGCAATAATTTTTTCCCTGTCAAGCCCGGCGCCGTCGTCCGAAACGCTAATCCATACCTTTCCTGCCTCTGTCTTGGCGGATAAGGTAACCTTTCCCTTTTCAGGCTTGCCGCTCTCCAAACGTTCTTCCTTCGATTCAATTCCGTGGTCAACGGAATTTCTCACGATATGCATCAGCGGGTCGGAAATATGCTCGATGATATTCTTATCCACCTCGGTCTGGTCGCCTACCATCACAAACTCAATCTCTTTTCCAAGCTTTCTGGAGGTATCAAACACAATACGGTTCATCTTCTGGAAGGTATTCGTAAGGGGCACCATACGCATGGACATAATCACGTCCTGCAGGTCTGTGGAAACCTTGGAAAGCTGCGCCGCCGCCTTGTGGAAATTATCCAGATACAGCCCCGGCACATTTAAATCGGGACTCTGCAGCACTACCGACTCGGAGATAACCAGCTCTCCAATCAGCTCCATCAACTGGTCCATTTTGCTGACATTTACGCTGATAAAGGAAGCCTTATCGGATTTCTTATCCTTTGCCAGGGTCTTTCTCTTGCCCGGCTCCTTGGACTTAATGACGAAATCGCCCGGCGCCATCTTGGGTTTTGCCGGCGCTTCCTCTTTCTTTTCCTCGCCGGAGGCCGTCTCGGCCTTGCTCTCTATTTCTTCCACACTGGCATTTAAGTCAATCACCGGAGCTGCTTCCGCATCCTCCTCGCCGAAATCAAAGCCCTGGAGGAATTCCTCCGCTTTACACTCATAGACATCCACTTCCTTAATGTCATATCCCACGCCGATAATCTGGCGGATTTCTTCTTCCGTGCACTGTGCCTGCAGGAGAATACGGAAACCTTCTTTCAGTATCTTCTCCGCGCTGCTCTCATCGGAAATAATGTCCTCCGGGGAGTAGAGCAAATCCTCCGCAATTTCCTTAAGTGCATACACGGTTTTGTAGGCATGGACATTGGCCATTTCCGTAGTCGGATAAAAGGTAAGATAAATCTTATAAAACCGACTGTCATTGGTAGCCACCGGCGCTATGTAAAAATGCTTGGGCTCCTCGTGCACATTCTCCGGGGGCGGCTCCTGCCCTGCGGCAGCCCCTCCGTTCTTGAGCATATTCAAAAATTTTTCCAAATCAGCCACAAGCTGCGTGGCGTCTCCGTCCGCCGGGTCGCCGTTACGGATTTTTTCCAGTTCGCCGGAAATAAAGTCCTCCACCTCCAGCACATGCTCCACCAGCTGCAAATGAGGAACGTTATCGGGATGGGATTCTCTCAGGTAATAGAAAACATCCTCCAGCTTATGCGACACAGCCGTTATATTGTCAAACATCATGATACCGGAAGAACCTTTGATGGTATGCATGGTTCTGAATATTTCATTTATGCTGTCTTCGTCAAAGCATTCCGCATCCTTCTGTTCCAGAACTCTTTCCTGAAGCTGCTCAAGCAACTGCTCGTTTTCAAATAGATAAATATCAAGCATGCCGTCTGTGCTAAATTCTTCAGCCATATATTTCTCCTTTCCTGTATATTTTTATAGTTACTTTTATATCAGTCCCAGCTTTTTCATAGCCGCCTCGAACCTTTCCTGGTCGATTGGCTTGCCGGAATATACGGTGCAGCCCAGCTCGAAAGCCATTTTTACATTGCTTTCGTCGTTAAGCGCCGTGGTCATAATCACCTTCACCGCCTGCTCATTGGGGATATTTCTTTCCTTCTCCAGATTGCGGATACCCACCAGGGCCTGATATCCATCCATAACCGGCATCATAATATCAAGACAAATCAGGTCGTAAGGCTCCCCGTCCTCCAAAGCCATCATGAATGCGTCCACCGCTTCCATTCCGTCCACGGTCACGTCGCACTCACCATACTTTGACAGAAAGTTTACCATAAATTTTCTTGTTGCAAAATCGTCTTCTGCCAATAGAATTTTCATGTCGTCTCTCCTTTGTTTATTTTCGCATTTTATTTAGTAAAGCATAGGTTCTGCCCGGAATATCCGAAAGCTTCTCCTGAAACTCAACTGCTCCTATATCGTAGGCAACCTTGGGCATCCCGTAAACCACGCAGGTGGATTCGTCCTGGCCGATTGTCCTTGCCCCGGCCTTTCTCATTGCAAGAAGCCCCCTGGCGCCGTCGCCTCCCATGCCGGTTAAAATGATTCCCACGGCATTGGCGCCCGCCACCTTTGCAACGGAGTCAAATAGCACCTCCACGGAAGGACAGTGCCCGTTTACCCTCGGCCCCTGCTTACACTCCACCTGATAATTCCCGTTTACCTTTACCAGCCGCATGTGCCTGTCGCCGCCCGGCGCTATCAGCATATGCCCCGGCAGCACCCTGTCTCCGGTCTCGGCCTCCTTTACCTGCACGCGGCAGATATCGTTCACACGTTTGGCGTACATTGAAGTGAAGCCCGGCGGCATGTGCTGTACCACCACAATTCCGGGGATATCCGTGCCGTACCCTTTCACCACCTCCAGAATCGCTTCCGTGCCGCCTGTGGACGCGCCGATTGCAACAATAAGGTTTTTATCCTGCACGGAAAGGCGATGCTCCTGCTGAGGCAGGGATTTCATCCTGACATTGCCAAGCTGCGCCGCCGCAGCAATCTTGATTTTTACCAGAAGCTCGTTTTTCACCCAGTCCTGATACTGCGCCGGACTGGTAATCGCCGGCTTCGCCACGAAGTCCACGGCTCCCGCATGCATGGCGTCGAACACCTTGTCGCTGAGGGAACTGATTACCACCACCCGAAGCGGGTACTGAGGCATCAGCTTACGTAAGAACTCAATCCCGTTCATCCGCGGAAGCTCCACATCAAGCGTCATGACATCCGGCTTACATTCGATAATCTTATCCCTTGCCTCGAAAGGGTCCTTCGCCTCCCCCACTATCTGTATGGAGGGGTCCTTGCGCAAATTCTGGATAAGCAGCCCTCTGAAAACAGCCGAATCATCCACTACCAAAACCCTGATTGGATTCATACCTCCCCCTACCTTTCGCTCTTTCTGAATATCGACGGCTGGATAATCTGGAACGGCGTGTTGCTTCTGTCTAAAGTTTCCGTCGTCCCGATAAACAGATAACCGCCGGGTTCCAGCGCATCGTACACCTTCTGCACCAGCCCTGCTTTTGTCTTCTCATCAAAATATATCATAACATTGCGCAAAAATATAGTATGCATTTTTTTCCTGAAAGGGAAAGGGTCCATCAGATTAAACTGGCGGTAAATCACCTCGTCCTTCAGTTCCTGTCTCACCTGATACTGGCTTCCGCCCGCAACCTCCTTGAAAAACTTCTTTTTCCAGGCCTCGGGAACTTTCTGAAGCTGTTCCGCGGCGTAGACTCCCGCCATGGCCTGGCGGAGCACCTTGGTGGAAATATCCGTGGCCAGTATTTTGGTGTCCCACTTATTATATTCTATTCCGAAGAAATCTGCAAGAACCATAGCAATCATATATGGCTCTTCTCCTGTAGAAGCGGCGCCGCACCAGATACGCAGCTCCTTTTTGGCGTTTTCCTTCATTCTCAGCCAGGGAAGCACCGTGCTTTTAAAATAATTAAAATGCTCGAACTCCCGCATAAAATACGTGTGGTTCGTGGTCAGCAGATTCACCAGCATTTTTTCCTCGACCCCGGAACGGTCCCTCTCCACGGCGTCCATAAACTCGCTTACCGTTTTCCAGCCGCCTGTTTTCATGTGCTTTTGCAGCCGTCCGTTGACAATCACCTTTTTCTGCGTCAGGTCGATGCCGTAATTCTGCTTCATGTAAGTTGATATTCTTCTAAATTCCTCATCAGTTATCAAAATGCTCATCCCCCTTCACTGAAAAAATGTATTTTACTATAATAACTGACGCGATATCCTACAGCATATCTCAAAAATATCAGGGTCGAAGCTTTTGCCCGCCTCCTGCCGCATTATGGCAAGAGCCTCTCCCGCGCTTTGCTTCTCCCTCCCTGTCAATGCGCAAAACCTGCTCATCACATGGACAATTTGCGCTGCAAGCGGAATTTCTTCTCCTTTGAGTCCTTCAGGATATCCGCTTCCGTCCCAGTTTTCATGGTGGTAATGCGCGATATCCATGGATATTCTGATAAAATCGTTATAATCGCTGCTGCCGTGAAGGTCCTTAAGCAGCTTTGCGCCTATGTTTGTATGGTTTCTGGCCACAGCCGCCTCTTCCTTTGTCAAATCCCCCTCTTTTGATAAAATCTCCCCGGGGATTCCGATATTTCCGATATCGCAAAGAGGAGCCGCCAGCTCTATGGTATCTATGTAAGTGTCTGAAATTTTTTCTTCAAATAAAGGTGAAAACTGCATCCCCTGCGCAAGCGTCCGGCAGTTTTTCTGCAGCCGTTCCATATCCTTCTTATTATATGAGGTATTCTGCGCCGCCGCGTCCGCCAGGGCATACAGGAAATTTTTCTTCTCCTGCTCCATCTGCAAAAGCTGTTCGTTTACGGAAATCTGGAGCCGCCTGTTCATTCCCCGAAGCTGTCTGGCCATTTCATAGAGACGCAAATGCACGCCCACCCTGGCCTCCACCTCCTCGGGAATAAAAGGTTTGGTAATATAATCCTCCCCGCCAATGGAAAAGCCCTGCACAATGTTCTGCGTCTCATCAAAAGCCGAGATGAAAATAATCGGAATATCTCTGGTTTCCTCGCTGCCCTTCAAAATCCGGCACAGCTCGTATCCGTCAATTCCAGGCATTGAAATATCTGTCAGAACCAGCATCGGAAGCCGTTCCCTGACCTTTAAGAGAGCCTCCTCGCCGCTCTTTGCCAGCACGAAGTCGCAGCCCATGTTTTTGATGATTTCTCCAAGGATAATCCTGTTGATTTCCACATCATCCACGATAAGGACCAACGCCTTACCCGTGGGCTTTTCCCCATATCCCATAACGAGTCCTCTTTGCCGCCGGAGCCCGGTCTTAAAAATCAGCCCTGAAGGAAAGCCTCAAGCTCCTCAATTCCGGCAGCCGCCTTGTCATAATTTTCTTTCTGAACAGCCATCTTGAGCCGCAGAACCGCTCTTGCCGCCTCCCGGGGCGCGCCCTCCGAAAGCTGCCTGATGGTTTCCATAAACATCTCCGCCTTTTCCCAGTTATCCATTTCCACACACAAAACCAGTTTTGACAGATTTTTTGAAAGAGCCTCCTTATTTTCAGGAGTGCCGAAGATTTTTACGGCTTCCCTGCCTTCTTCCTCCTCCCATTCGGAAAAAGAAAGCGGCGTATCCGAAGCGGCGGCGTTTGTGCCGGCTCCCCGGACGTCTCTTGCCTCATCCTCGCAAAGACCGACCCATATGGAGAAGGAAAACGCGCTTCCCCTGCCCTTTTCGCTCTCCACCCCTATGCTTCCGCCCATCAGCTCCGCAAGCTGCTTGCAGATATTAAGCCCGAGCCCTGTGCCGCCGTATTTCCGGGAAATGGAGGCGTCCACCTGTGAAAAGCTCTGAAACAGCTTATCTTTATCCTGAGGCTCGATACCGATACCTGAATCTATTACAAGGAAAAAAAGCTCCGCTCTGTCGTTCACCTGCGCCGTCTTAAGCACCTGGACGGTAATCTTGCCAACAGAGGTGAATTTGAGGGCGTTTGACAAAAGATTGTTGAGTATCTGCGCAATGCGCAGTTCATCTCCGACGATATATTCAGGCACCTTCGGCGAAACCGTCATAAAAAATTCCAGTCCCTTTTCCGTGATTTTACCGATATGGTTGCCCTTCACATAGTCCAGCATATCCCTGACACAGAACCTGCGCTCCTCTAACGCAAACTTTCCGGCTTCCAGCTTGGAAAAGTCCAGAATGTTGTTAATCAGCTTGTTCATGTCGTCGCAACAGTGTTCAATCACCCTTAAGGTTTTCAGCTTTGCGCCGTCCGTTTCTATGCCAATCAGGTCCTTTACATGGCCTGCTATCCCGTTTACCGGCGTCCGCAGCTCATGAGTCACATTTGCAACAAACTCGGATTTTACCTTAAGCGCCTTCTCCGCTTCCTGCTTTACCTGGGTGTTCTTCCGGCTTAAATATTCCTTTTCCAGCGTCACATTCGCCATGCACACATAGGAACCCGGCCGGACGGCATTTTCAACGACCCTGGCCTCCGCCGGAAAGCACGTAAAATTTTTGCGGTATGCCACAAGCTTATGGGTCTTTCGGTCAAAGATATGATTCTCCTCAAGCTTTCCGTCTGAAAATGTAAAAGTATCGGGGAAAATCTCGCTGATATTTTTGCCCGGCAGGCCGTCCCCGTATTCCAGGTTTTTCCTCGCCTCGGCATTGGCATAGAAAATATCCCCCGCTCTGTCGAACATGAGAATCATTTCCAATGCGTCTTCCGCAAAAAACATCCCGCAACTGCTCTGTTCCATATAACCTCCATGCCGCAAGAAACGCACCGCGTCAGCGGCTTACAGACTGCCAGAAGCACCCGTACGGGCGCTTTGGGGCTGCCATGCAGGGCTTTCGCCTTCTGCGGACACGAAAGAAAAGCAGCCAAAAGAGCACATACCTCTACTTTCTGCTGCTTTCTGAAATATGTAGGTCCTTCCCTTGCTGTTCTTCCATGGCTTTACTTGCTACCCTTTCATCCAACTGGCAAATCTCCACAAATAAACGTAGCATTTTTTTGTAAAAATGTCAATATTTTTGCACGATTCCTGCGGAAATCAATTTTTGGAAATTATGGCTCTCTCCGCCCGCGTCAGCAGTCCGGATATTCTTCAAACCCGCTTCCGCCGTCCCCGCAGGGCTCTGGCTTTTCCTCCGCAAGCCGTTCCGTCTCCCTGATGGCCTCTTCAAAGCCGGCAAGGGCGGCAAAAGGTAAAAACTGCGCCGCCCGTGCGGCTGCGGCCATAGGGGGATGGACGCTGGAAACGTGACGGGGAAGACGGATAATATCTTCATAATCTTTCATATTACGCTTTGTGGCCTCCAATCTGTCTGTTGCGCTCTACGGTCATGGCGCCCGGTTCAAGATTCATTCCCTTTAAAATCGCATTCTTTCCGTATTTCTTCTTAATCGCAAGCATGACCTTCTGCATGGCTTTTTCCCGTGCAAGCTCCGCCTTTTCCTTCTGTCTCTGCTCCTTAAGCGCCTCGTAATCAGTAAAAAGATTGAGCTGTCCGAAGCCCTCTTCCTCCAAAGCCGCCTGCTCCTCCAAAACACGGCTGGCCGTTATATAAACCCTCCTTATCAGAAGATTTTCATCTACAATCCTGTCATACAGTTCCATGGCCGCTTCCGTAATCAGCTTTGAGGAGGAAGTAAAACGCTTAAGATTCGCCGTGCCGTGGGCGTGCTTCGGAACCTTCCTCCCATAACGGTCCACTGTGACGGGGCCTTTATACTTCTTTTTCGCCTCCCCGCCGGCGAGGCTTTCCTTATCGTATCCTATTGTCAGCGTTATCTGGTTCGTGGCCAGATTTTTATCGACCAGCTCGAGAGCCAGAAGGTCCGCCATTTCCCGCACAATCAGCTTTCCCTTTTCAAAGCTGTAAGGATGCTGCAGCACCTGGCCGGAGCCTATGCTGCCCGCTTCGGGCTTATACGCCTTGATATCCGATATGGTGCAGGGCTCCCAGCCCCATGCATGGTCGATGAGAAGCTCCGCGTTTACGCCGAAAAGCTTATACAGCAGCTCTTCATTATGATAATCGGAAGGCTTTCCGAGGGAACATCTTGCAATATCCCCCATGGTAAAAAGGCCGTTTGCCTCCAGCTTACCGGCATATCCCTTTCCCACCCGCCAGAAATCCGTGAGGGGGCGGTGGTTCCACAAAGCCTTTCGGTAAGACATCTCGTCCAGCTCTGCAATCTGCGCTCCGTTCCCGTCCGGGGCAACATGCTTCGCCATAATGTCCATGGCAACCTTACAGAGGTAAAGATTGGTTCCAATCCCCGCGGCGGCGGTAATCCCCGTGGTTTCCAGAATTTCCCCTATGATTTTTCCCGCCATCTCCCCCGGAGTAAAGCCTCCTGCCTTAAGATAACCGGCAGCGTCTATAAACACCTCGTCGATGGAATAAACATGAATGTCCTCCGGGGCGGCATACTTCATGTAGATATTATAAATCTCCGTACTGTACTTTATATAAAGCGCCATTCTCGGCGGAGCCGTGATATAGGAGACGGCAAGCTCCGGCGATTCCTCCAATTCTTCCTTATCATAAGAAGAACCGGAGAATTCGCGTCCGGCGGCTTTGTTCCCATGGCCTGACAGCCCTGCAAGTCTCCCGGCATTGACCTCCCTGATTTTCTGAGAAACCTCAAAGAGCCTCGGCCTCCCCGGAATGCCATAGGCCTTCAATGACGGCGACACCGCAAGGCAAATGGTCTTTTCCGTACGGTCCGGGTCCGCAACCACAAGGTTTGTGGTGAGCGGATTTAAGTTCCTCTCCACACACTCCACGGAGGCATAAAAGGATTTTAAATCGATTGCAATATATGCGGAGGTTCTGACTTCCATTCCTTTCCCTTCCTTTTCGTAGAATGCACCTTTTATGTTCTTTTTAAAGGATAATTGCATTATACCAGAACTTGTGTTCGTTTTCAAGAGGGATTGCCCATCCCGCCCTGTCAATGTATAATAAAGCAGTAGAAATCAGATGCGCAAACCGCAGTCGCAGGAGGCAGCTTTATGAAAGAACCGTTAATCGTAAAGGACAGCATAATCATTCTCATTATCAGCATTCTATGCACCCTTTTCTTTGCGGTCTGCCTCGTTTTATCCACCGCCTCTTATCTCGGGAAAAATGATATGGAATCCCTTACCCTCTGCGCGCTGATTTTCGGCGGCTTTACCCTGCTTGGCCTTTTGCTGACCGTTTACTGTATCAGGCGGCGGCTGGCTTTGTACGATAGCTATGCCGCTTACACGCCGTCTTTCGGACGGACGCGGCGTTTTTCCTACTCCGAAATCCAGTCTGTTGTCCAGAAAAGGGAGAAATTCATTATATACAGCTACGACGGCAGAAAGCTGGCCGTTTTTGAAAACAATATGCCTGCTTTTTTTGAGGCCCTTTGCTTTCTGGACGAAAAATACGTGAAAATCGTTCCTGCGAGGTCCGCCGCCGGGGCGGGCGCGGATATGGCTTCCGGCACTTCTCCCGATGCAGCTTTCGGGGCGGCTCCCGGCACTACTTTCCGTCAGAAAATGGCGGACTTTAATAAGCGCCTGAATCTCACGGACAAGAATGCTTATCTTCGCGCCAGATACTCCGCCGAAGCGGTCAGGAAACAAAGAAGGATTATCCGCGCCGTACATATCGCTTTGATAATCCTTTCCCTGTCGGCCCTTTTTCTTCCCCTTAAGGGGAGACTGGCCGTATATATCCTGACTTTACTGTTTCCTTATTTCGTGTTCCTTTTTTTCTACCCCAAACTGACGCTGGAAAAGGCCAGAAACTGCGACGAATACCATATTCCTTTTCCCATGGCTGCCTGCTTTGTCAGCCTGCTTTTCTCCCTGAGCTTTGTAACCACCACGAATATGGAGGATAATACATGGATTTTCGCATCGGCGGTTCTGCTCTTTATTCTGCTGATTCCCTGTCTTGTCATGCTCCGGCTCCGCAGAATAAAAGAACACCCGCTTTTACTGATTGGCCTCGCCGCGGTACTGTTTTTTCTCTCCTTTTTCCTGATGCCCGCCGCTTGCTATGTGACTTCCGGCAAGCCGGTTCACGATACTGTTATCGTCCTTGACAAAGACTCCTATCGGGGTTCTCACACCACAAGCTACGATATCGTCGTTGTCTGGCGGGGCAGGGAGCAGAAAATGGACGTTTCGAACAGCCTGTACAAATCCGTAGAAATTGGCGATACAGTCAGGGTTTGCGTGCGGAAAAGCCTTTTGGGGATAGAAATATGGCGGGTGCATCTATGAGAGTGCGCATCCTGTGCTTAACGCCTTGCGGGGCAGGCACTTTGGCATTCTGTCCCCTCTTTCCAACAGCGCTTCCTTTACCGTCATTCTGCCTTGTTTACCTGTTTCTTTGCTTCGGAAATGACTTCATTGATAAGCTCCAACGCTTTATCCTTATTATCACTTTCCAATAACGCTTTGATTGAAAGCAACACTGTAAGAAGTTCTAAACGTGTCATATTCTCACCACCTCGTCTTTCTATGTGCCGTTTATATGGTAATTTCATTATAGCAATGTGCAGTCAGGGTGTAAAGCCTTTCCCTCCCATTTCACAGCACCTCGGCCACCAGCAGGTTCCTCAGCTTCCTTGTAAGGGCAAAGGTTCCCGCATCCCTTTTCTGGATTCCCATCAGAATCGTCAGCTTTTCTTTCGGGAAATTGGCAAAATAGGTGCCCAGCCAGCCGTCCCATCCATATTCGCCTTCGGCGGCAAAGATTCCCGCCTGCATCGGTCTTTTACAAATCCGCATGAGATTTCCGTAGCTGAATCCTTCCAGGCCAATCCAGTGATTGAAAGCGCTCTGCTGGTATTCCATCAGCTCCGCCCCCGTCATGTACCGGACTGTTGCCGGTTTCAGAATCCGGGCGCCGTTCAGTGTACCCTCCTGCAAAAGCATACGGGCAAAGCGCATATAATCGTCCAGCGTGGAAGAAAGACCTGCGCCGCCGGATTCAAAGGCCGGCGGATTCTGCATCCGGTTACAGACAGCCAGATTATTCCCCTCATACCGGAGCAGCGTCTTTTTTCCGTTTTCTGTGACGGTTTCATAGGTTTCCGCCAAACGGCTTTGCTTTTCCCGGGGCACCCAGAAAGCGGTATCCTTCATTCCAAGAGGGCCGAATAACTCCTTTTCCAGAAATTCTCCAAATCTTTGCCCGGAAGCCGCCTCGATAACCGCTCCCAGCACGTCCGCCGACGTGCCGTAACGCCAGGAGCTGCCCGGCTCAAAGGCCAAAGTGCATTCTGCCAGTTTATCCGCCGCCTCTTTGGTGGTCATTGCGTCCTTTGTGTAGAGCCGCCTGTCCATCTCCTCAAAAACAACTGCCGCCTGACGTCCCGCCGCAGTCGTCTCGTCAGGATAGACGAGCCCCGACGTCATCCGAAGAAGGTCGTAGACCCGCATGGGCTGCATGACCGGCCGCACTTCCATGGAAGATGCAACTTCCCCGCCTTTTGCTTCTTTCTTCGAGCCGCCTGCTGCTTCCCCAATGCCCTCCTGCTCCTTCTTCGAACCGCCTGCCGCCGCTTCCCCGATGCCTTCCTGCTCCGCAAAGTAAGACTGCTTTGCAAAGGCGGGCAGGAAGTCGGAAACCGGCTGGTCCAAATCCAGCGCTCCTCTTTCCATCAAAATCATTGCCGCGGCGGCGGTTATCGGTTTGCTCTGGGAATACAGCCTTAAAATGGTGTCCCTTTCCATGGGAATGCCTCTTTCCCTGTCCGCCATTCCCGCCTGACAATAACAGATTTCCTCTCCGTCCTTTTCCGCCAGCAGGTTCATACCGGCTATCTCGCAGTCCTCCACCGCCTGTGCCATCACATTTTCCAGTTTTTCTTTCAAGCTCATCTGATTACCCCCGTTTTTCTGCTGTTCTTGTTAATGCATCGGGATTCCCGAATAGGGTCCCGTCACCTCCGTCACTTCCCGAAGCGCCGGATTATACATCACTTCATACCATTTTCCCGACCTTGTCTGAGTCGTCCACATATCTTCGTAACGCTGATATGTAGTTTTTACCTTTTCCCTGTATGCCGTCGGCATATGCTCAAAATACCAGATAACCACATCTTCGTCCGGCATGGCGTCTATATTTTCCGGCAAGTTCCTCCAGCTCACCGGAGAATACCATGCGCTCCGCCCGGAAACCACGCCAAGGGATGAAATGCTTTTATCATAGTCGCTCAGATTGTATTCCGTATCCGCTCCAAACGAGCGGCTGCAAAAAATTCTGGAATGCTCCATATCCTCCGGGGATAAGGCGAAAACGACGCCGCCCATATTGGAAACCTGAAAGCAGGCGGTGTCTATCTTTTCTCCCGTCCACTCATAAAGCTCAGTTAACGCCTGTCTGGCCATGGCAATCATAGTCTCGTTTAAATTTTCTTCTCCCTCGATTGCCGGAAGGACATAGATACTTCCCTCCTCCACATATGTAAGGTCAAGCCGCTCGAAAATTTCGGTTTCCGAAGGGTTTTCTTCCAGGTATCTTACCATATGAAGCCTGTTTTCCGCGTCGTAACGATAAAAGGTGACGGACTCCCGTCCGCCGCTTTCGCGAATCCGGCTGGATATCCATTGCTTTTCCGGGTCTGTTTCTACATTATAAAGGGTAACGCTGTATTCAAAACGTTCTTTCTGCGGATTCCAGAGCATACAGGAATAGGGAACATTTCCTCTGCCGTCATAGGGCTTACGGATACACAAATCATCCCAGCCGTCAAAATTCAAATCCTTCGCCACAATATCCGCAGTCCTGCCCTGCGGTTCTCCCGGGAAAGGTTCCCCTTGCGCCAGAACAGTTTCCATTCCGCCTCCGGCAGCCTTCCCCGCCAGAAACAACGCCGCAAAAAGCAGCAGGAAAGCTGTAGGTATCTTACTTTTCGGTATCCCGGAACCATTTCCAGCCATTGCAACCTCCTCTGCGAAACAGATGATTATTTTCCCTGACAGGCTGTTCCGCCTCTGCGTTCCGATTTTATCACAGGCTCTGCTTCCAGTCAAATCCCTGCTTTTCCATAACCATACGCTTACACGACAGGTAAGTGGCAATGAAATATCCGCCGTACACAATCAGAAACATCAAAACAGTAACGCCAATATTCGCAGATATATGCATATTTAGAAATTCTTCCACAATCGCTGTAATTTTTCCGATTCCAAAGGCTGAAAATATTCCCGCAGGCAAAAGCGGCACGACAAAAAATATTGCTGTCTGCTTAAATAAAGCTCCGAAAAGCAGGCTGCTGTCGGTTCCCAGCTTTTGCAATAACCCGTATCGGTAAATGTTATCCGCGGTTTCGGTCAGCTGCTTTAAGGACAGCAGCGCGGCGCATATCAGCAGAAACACCAGCCCGATATAGCAGCATAAGAATACCAGCAGCGCGCAGGAACCGTAATACATACTGCTGAGCATAACTTTTTCGGTGTACCGATACCCCTCGGTTTTCCATTCCAGCCCAATTGGTATCATTTTCTGTAATACCTCATCGGTATTTATGCCGCTCTTATACTGCACCAGCAAAATGTTCATGTCTTTTTCCAAAGCCCCGGCCACATAATCGGGAACAATAAAAGTTCCCCTGTCATTGTTGCCTACCGAGGTCATCAAAACGGTTTCACAAAGCGCCTCCCTCCTGCCCGGCTGTAAAACCGTCCCGCTTAAGTCAATTTCCGTGCAGGACTTAAGGAACGTATTAATGTATTGCAGAGTGCCTTTGTAATTACAGTTCAGGAGAAATTCATTATCAGCGAGATTTACAGGCGCCCTGCCCTGTACCGCCAGCGCGCGGTTAAAATCTGAAAGGGAGACTGCGCAGACGCCCACTTCAGGAATATCGCTGTCAATGTGCCATAAGTTCAAGTCCTGCCCCGCAAACAAATCCCCATAGGTTATTTCCGCTTCATAAAGGCTGATTTGCGCTGTTTTATCAGCATAGATACCCATATCCGCATCCCTTGATTTCAGATATGCCGCAATGTCTGTTTCTCCCGCCGTATCGACATCACAGACAACGTTCAAATCATAGGGAAGCGCGGCCCTGGAGGTTTCGTTCATGGTTAAAGCGGAGCTTATCCCCACGGATATACCGCAGACAGATAGGGTAAGCAAAGCGCATACCACGCTCATTGTCATAAAATCCGTCTGTACTTTACTTCCAATCTGCCGGCTTAAAAAGGTATTTAATCCTTTCAGATACATTTTTCTGTTTGCCTGTATCGCCGTAAGCGACACCGCCGATACGGAAAAGAAGAAAAGTACCGTTCCTGCCGCCAACAGGACTGCCGCAATCTGAAACCACGAATTTTCGCGGCTGGGAAGTATCCCGTTGCGCTGAATAATGAAGCCGGAAGAAAGGATACACAGGACAGACAGCGCAGCCAGAGAAATTTGCGCGGCTTTGTTCCTCAGCGCCATAGTTTCATTCTTCCTGTCCGCGGTCAGCAGGTCGATTAACCTGACCGTGGAAACCGTGCGCACATTAAAAACCATGACAATCAGAAAAATAATCGCAAAACAGCCGATTGTCTTTTTCAGCGCACTCATGGAAAAAACAATTTGAAACCTGCTCATATCTATTGCGAACAGGCGTAAAGAAAATATGGAAAGTCCCTGTGACAAAAGCAGCCCCAATACCAGCCCGGATATCAGCGACAGAATCCCCACGCATAAGGTTTCCCCGGCAAAAATCCCTGATATTTTCCCTTTTTCCATTCCCAATAATGTATAAATCCCCAATTCCTTTTTCCGGCGTTTTAACAGGAAACGGTTTGCATACAGGATAAGAAAGGCAAGCACGACAGCCACTACGACAGACAATGCGGAAAGCAGTATTCCTAACTGGTCAGAAAGCAGCTGCCTGGTCGCGTCCAGGTCATTTAATGCCGGCTGGGTCTGAATGGAATTAAAAGCGTAAAACATACTTACCGAAACCGTAAGCGTCAGGAAATAAATCATATAGTCCTGTATGTTTTTGCGCACATTGCGGATAATCAGCTTACATTCTGTCATGGGTATCACCTCCCAATACAGAAACCACCTCCAGGATTTCTTCAAAAAATTCTTTCCGCGATTTTACCCCGCGGCGGATTTCGTTGAAAATTTTTCCGTCCTTGATAAAGAGAATACGGCGGCAGTAACTGGCTGTGAAAGAATCGTGAGTCACCATGAGGATTGTTGCGGAAAGCTTTTGGTTCAATTCTTCCAGCATGTCCAAAAGCATATGGGAAGAACGGGAATCCAACGCGCCCGTCGGTTCGTCCGCCAGAACAAGATCCGGATTTGTTACCATAGCGCGGGCGGCTGCCACGCGCTGCTTTTGCCCGCCGGACATTTGCCAGGGATACTTTTCAAGGACTTCCGTGATGTTCAATGCTCCCGCAATCGCCTGCACCCTCTCATCAATTTCTTTTGCTTTTATGCCGGAAATGGACAAGGCAAGGGATATATTTTCACAGGCAGTCAGCGTGTCAAGCAGATTAAAGTCCTGAAAGATAAAGCCCAGCTTTTCGCGCCGAAAAGCCGACAACTGCTTTCCGCGTAAAGTAGTAATATCTTTTCCCTCAACCAGAATTTTTCCGCTGGTTACTGTGTCGATTGTGGAAATGCAGTTAAGCAAAGTTGTCTTGCCTGAACCGGATGCGCCCATAATACCGACGAATTCTCCCTTGCAGACAGACAGCGAGATACGGTTAACCGCTTTGGTAATGTTTCCTTTGTTACCATAATATTTTTGAATGTCAGAAACCTCTAAAATCGGGGTGGTCATGATTTTGCTCCTCCTAATATAAAATATCAAATCTGCAGATTTTGATGTTTCATATTTTACAGCCGGAGTTTAAAATACGCCATTAAATCAGATTACATTTACATTACCAAAATGTAAGGTTCTCCCCGGGAAAGGTGATTTTCATGGTTGTCCCGTTTTCGGAGCTGCTTTCCGCCGATATTTCCATATTCATCTTATGGCACAGCTTCCGGCATAAATATAACCCGATGCCTGTTGACTTTTTCATTTTGCGTCCGTTTTCCCCGGTAAACCCCTTTTCGAAAATCCGCGGCATATCTGCTTCGTCTATCCCGATTCCATTATCGGAGACAGAAAGGCTGCACCCGTTCTCAAAGGATTTTCCCTCAAAAGTGAGAAGCAGATTTTCTTTTGCATATTTAACGGAATTGGCTATAATCTGTCCTATAATGAATACGCACCATTTCCGGTCGGCATATACCGGAATATCCAGATTTACAAATACCGGCCTGCCGTGAACTCCGATTATCTGTCTGGAATAGCTTTTCAGTGCCTCCTGTACCAGCGTTTTCATAGTTGTCTTTTCTATCTTAAAATCTTTCTCCAGGGCTGTACTTCTCGCATAGAAAAGCGCCTGCTCTACAAAATGGTCTATTTTATTCAATTCATCGTCTATGCGTATGGTAGAAATATTTTTGTCATTTTCAATGATTAAATGGGCAGAGGTTATCGGCGTTTTTATTTCATGCACCCACATTTCGATATATTCCCGGTACTCCTGATTCGTGGCCTGCGCTTCCGCCAGCTTATCATTCATGTACTTGTCAGACAAACGCAGAATCCGGTACAATAATTTCCCGTCAAGAAATCCCGGCTTTTCTGCAAGCTCCGCTAATAAAGTCTTGTCGTCAAGCCCGTCAAATAAGGCCATAAGCCCGCAGTAGTATTTCCTTTTTCCTGTGTAATCCCAAAGCAGCGACGCAAGAAAAGAAAATCCGAATATGATTTCAATATAAATAATAAATTCACAGCGCAGCCCCATCAGCCAGAGAAGCCCCATGGAAAAAATAAGGGCTGCCAGAAACATTATAATGGAAAAAAGACGGTCGATGATATAATCGGTCAGCTTCATACCCTGTACCCCAATCCGCGTTTTGTCTCCAGATAATCGGGCGCGCCAATCTCCGATAACTTTTTACGTAATCGCACAATATTTACATTGAGTGTGTTTTCGTCTATAAATTCGCCGCTCTGCCATAATTCATCTATGATTGCGTCCCGGGGTATCACATTGCCTTTGCTTACAATCAGCAGACGCAGTATGCCAAGCTCGTTTTTGGTTAAATCTGTCTCTTTATCTCCATAAGACGCCGTGGCTTTTAAGAGGTTGACTGTCAGGCCTTTATGGATAAGGACGGAATTTGCCCGGGCTTCATAGGTTCTTTTTAATATTTTCCGGATGCGCGCTGTCAGTACCTGCGCGTTATAAGGCTTTGATATAAAATCGTCAGCGCCGATATTTAAGCTCATCAGCTCGTCAAAGTCCGTATTTCTGCTTGTCAAAACGACAATCGGAATATCCGACTTCATTCTAATCTCACGGCATATCGTATAACCGTCCTGATATGGTAAGTTGATATCCAGCAGCACAAGGTCTGCCTCGGCTTTCAAAATATGCTCCGTGATATGCGCAAAATCATTGCTACTCTCACAGGCATAACCATATTTCTGCAGCAGAACGGACAATTCCTTACAAATCTCCGCCTCGTCTTCCACTATAAATATCTTCACTTTTTATTACCTCCGCTTTCTCCTTACTACCGGATTTTTCATTTTCCTGCCCTTTTCCAGCTTTATCGTTTCCGCCACCTCAAGTCTTCAACTAATTTATCGGAAAAATAAGGGCGATTTCTAACGTCTGCTTCGTAAATGGTTAAGCTGGCTGCGTAAATTTGTGTATTCTTTATCTCAGCAGCGCCATACTTCCCGTCAATTTATTGACCTTCTTTTTCGCACCGCAGATGGCAACCCCATAATAATTCAGTGACCTTTCTGAAACATCCTTCATCTTTTCAATAAACTCATCATAGGTCTTGCACCCCTGCGCAAGGTCTGAAAAATCCACCACCGTCAAGTCCGAAAATTCCGGCTCATACAGCTTTTCACGGATAGACTTGATTGCCTCCACATTGCCCTTTAAGATTGGCACCGGAAATTCTATAATCCCCAGATGCCCGTTGCCTGTCCCGTCATACACATCTGCGCCTACAACCTCCGGCATCTGCTTCCCCAGCGTGATACCCATGATTGCCGCCGTGTTCGCTATAATGCCAGGCGGCAGGCTCTCGTCAATTACCATTACACATTTTTCATTCTGTAAATCCATCTTTCAATCCTCCTGCTCTTTGGAGGATTTCTCCTCCTGATTTTTCTGATAACATCGGTAAAGGGTTCTGCTTTCCTTCCCGCTATATTCAGAAAGGAAAAGCCCCGCAACCGCCAGCACCGTCCCCATAACGGAAACCCATGTCACCGGCTCCTTCAGTACCACCACCGAAGTCACAACCGTTATGACAGGAACCATGTAAATATAAACGCTGGTCTTAACCGCGCCAAGCGCCTTTACTGCCAGATTCCATGTGACAAAGCAGAGTGCGGACGCCCCCAGTCCAAGATACAGGATATTGAGCAGATGCGTCATATCCGCAAACCGTTCCAGCCCCATTTCACGGTACACAATTTTACCAAAAGCAGTAAAATTGTGTACTCGCCCGGCAGTCTCCAAATGCTCGTACAAGCACACCCACCTGGCTCGCTGCCCGCGGAAATCGAAAAGGAACAATGCCGGAACCATGAACAGGATGCCGTAAAAGAACGTCCTCCGCGTGGTGAGTATGACCGGGTAGCCGAAGCTGCCTATCTTCCTTGTGAGTATGGAATAGCACGCCCACACAAAAGCCGCAAGGACTGCCAGCAAATCCCCCGCCGGGTTCAGCTCCATTCTGGAACCATTAAAACTAATCAGCGCAACGCCCGCCATCGCCACCACAAAGCCTATAAAAAAGTTTGCCTTTAGCTTCCCTTCCGATTTCAGGAACAGGCGTGACAGGACGCCTGTAAAAAACGGTGCAACTGAAATGATGACTCCCACGTTGGATGCCATCGTGTATGTAAGCGCAATATTCTCCAGCAGATAATATAAACATATCCCACTTAAGCCCGCCAGCACGAAAGTCAGCTCCTGCCTGCGCCCCACGCCTTTCATGCGGTGCGGACAAACCAAAAAAAGTGCCGCAAATCCCATGACAAAGCGGAAGAACAGTATTTCCACCGGCTTGAAATCCGTAAGCAGGACTTTGGTGGATATGAATGTCGTCCCCCAGATGATGATGGTAAACAGCGCTGCCAGATGCCCGGCTGATTTCCTATTCTCCATTCGATGCCTCCCTTCTATATCTCACAGAACATGGGAAGAATGCTGCTTGCAGCAAGTCCGCTTTGCGGACGGTTCTTCCGCGTGAATTTTTTTCACGCTGGGAATGGTATTCTCATTCACGCTGTCCCTGACTTTTTCCGAAAATATCTCACGGTAAGTCCCCGGCGCAAGCCCTATAAACTGGTTAAAATAATTTGTAAAATGGCTCTGGTCCGAGAACCCTGTCCTTATAGCCGCCTCCACAGGCGGCACACCTTCCGATAACAGCTTTTTTGCCTCGTTGATGCGGACTGTCTCAAGGTATCGGTACGGCGTGACTCCTTTTTCCTTCGTAAAGGCCCGTAGCAGCGTTGATTTGCTAAGCCCGGCGTGGCGGCATATCTGTTCTAAATAAATGCGCTCCGTAAAATGCGCTGTCATGTATTCGCAGGCTTTTTCAATCTCCTGTCTGCATTCCGGGATACAGCTTTCAAATGGCTTCCCATAATTCTGGATGAGGTACGAAAGCAGGAACAGCAGGGTTTCCTCTTTCTTAAACTCCCCCGTCCCTTTCATGACCATCTCATGCAGCGGGCGCAGATGACAGGCTATCTCCTCATCGCAGACAACATTCTTTGAAAATCCCGGAAGCTCCCGTTTCCCACCGGGAAGCGCTTTCTTCCCTGTAACTTCTTCCGCCAGCTCGAGCATAACCTCCTTTGAAATGTTGAAGCCCCGGTAATCAAACGTCCCTTCATCACTTTGCACACAGGCATGGCTGTCACCCGGATTGAAAAGCACGATACTTCCTTCCTCTATGGTATATTCCCTGTCCCGGCAGGAAAGCACACGCTCCCCTTTCTCCACAAAACCTATGACATAATGCTCATGGAAATGGCTCGGAAAAGGCTGCACGATTCCCTCAAAGCGGTATGCCTCCATCCTTAATTCATCATCATACACCACTGTCCTTACTTCTTTCTTCATGTGGATTTCCTCCAAATTCAATTTTTGAATTTTGTCAAGAGCCATTTTACCTCTTATTTTTTCCTGCGTCTTGTAAAATATCTTCATTTTTCAGATTTATCGGTTTTATTTCCTGCGGGGATTATCTGGATAAAAAGAAACGATTTTATGTGTATTGGGGGATTTTGTTTGAGTGTTATATTTTTAGAAATAAAGGAAATTATGAATTGCCTGAAAATGAAAAAAGAGCATTGCACAGCTCACTTTTGTTGTTTTATTCACAAAAAACACAAAAACAGGGGTCCACCACTCACCCCGTGATGAACCTCACCAAGTCTTAAAAACCTTGATTTTATCGCACCAATACTATTTTACCCGGTACTGCTCGGCTTCCTCGTCCGTAAGCGGCCTGCCTAACGCCTTTACCGCATCAATCATTTTACGCCACTCATAACGCTTTCCGTCTGACGGTTCCGTCAGCCTGCCGTCTTTCGCATAATCGGCAATATCCTCAAACAAACTGGTCCTTTTTCTTTCCATCGTCAACATCTGCCACACCACCATCTATCCTTAGCGAGATTCTTCCCTGCACTGTATCATCATCCGCTAAAAACAATTCATAAATATTGTAACCGTTTTCTCCGTCCTACTCCAATCGAATTTCCACCCCTTATAGTCTTTTGGCTTAATTGGCGTTGAACGTAACTGGTACTCTGTTTCCACCTGCTCCCGGTCTTTCTCTCTACCAGGCAGTCTGTAAATTCATCTATCAGAATATCTATGTCATTCTTCCTTTCCCCTAAATTATAACATAAAATTCTATGCTTTCCTATCAAGTTAGATTATATTCTCACCCAGAATTATTTTAGGCATTGTAGTTAAACAGCGATTCCAGCGTTTATAAAATTTCTCTACACCGAGCTTGGATACTCTTGCATGTGCTTCTTCATTTTCCAGTACCCAATACAGAACATATGTTACCTTTCCTGTATTTTTCGTCAGACGGACAGGCAATTCCCCGTTTTTAACTGCATTAAAATCTTTTTGTCTGTGAGTACGTTTTATATAATGCACATCAATGACACCGTCTTGTTTCAAATAGAACTCAGCCACTTCTTTCATTAACTCTTCAATTTCGTCTAACTTAGTTAATTTTGCCTCATATATGCATATCTCATTAAACATAACACCCTCCCAAAATGCAGATTTGTTGTTTGCAGATAAATACCAAAGACGCTGTCTGCGGGTCGCTTATATCAGGATTGTGCTGTTTGACGATTAGCGCATTATCCATTCGCACGCTTTTCAGCAGTTCAATCATCCCGTCGCTCAAACGCAGGTCTTTTAAGCGTTCTTGTATTGCCAAGGCCATACTGCCCGCCCGGACGCTTTTCCTGGCGCACCACCGAGAAGAAATTTCTCAAGCCCGTAAGCGATATAAGGAACTTCTTGCCCATGAAAACTCCAACTGCTTCCCGCCGTCAGCGCCAGTTCTGCTCCTTTTGAGATACCCCGCAGCCCTACATTTGCCCCTTTTCCCATATTTTGATTTATCGCTTTTCCATTATACCGCAATTCCGAGAGCTTGGAAACAGCGGGTTCTTTGGGCAGATTTCCTGCCTTATGGATATACGGACAAGCCCTTTGAAAACCGAATGACCGTCTAAAAAGGAACACCCGGCTATCTGTCGGACGAAAAGCTTTACAGATTTTGTGAATGTAACAGAGTGCTCCTGTCAAACAACTCATCCTGGTCTCCTACTGCCACCTTTCAATTACAACTTTGTCGGCAATCCAGTGTTTTTCATCCTGACAGGTGCCAAATATATTCACCGTAGTGTCTATCTTGATACTGCTTTTATCGGTGTCCTCCCTCGAAGCTTCCGCCTGCAGACTCATGCTGAAATTTATGATTTGAAAAACAACATCCTCTGCATAGGTTATATTTATATTCGTTTCATCCGATTCATAGCCGGGAGCTGCAATACCTCCTTCCATTGAGCCATCCTCGTTTATAACCGTTGTCGTGGGAGTTATGGTGAAACCTGTATCCGTAAAATCAACAACACGCCCGCTCAGATTTGCCCCGTCATAAAATGCGCCTTTTTCGCTATTATCTGTAATTCCGTCACTGTTTTCCGCATCGGCATTATCCGTATCTTCCTGATTTCCCTCTGCCTCATTGATGCTGCCGCTTTCTCCGCCTGTTTCAATATCTTCGTTATTGTCACTCTCATTAGTCATGCGTGCATCCGGCGAAGTCGGCTGCTCATTTTCTTTTCCTGAACATCCCGCCATACCCATACACAAAACCACGGACAAACAAAGAATTCCTGCTGCTTTCAACATCTTTTTTCTCATCTCTCATACCTCTTTTCCTTTATTTGGCTTTTTCACCTGTTAGAAGAATAGCATTCAATTCTCTAAAAATCCTCTATTTCGTCACCCAATATTAAGACTTTTTTAGAAGATGTTCTTCCAATGTAACAGCGAGGGTCTTTGCCTTTGGCGACAGATTCTTAATCACAAATTCCGGCGATATATCCTGTCCCCGCCCGGTATGCTCGATGGGAAATTTACCTCCATTGTCCCTGCCATTCTGTCAAATGCAAGCTGTCCGATATTGGAAGCCAGCTCTGACGACTGCTGATATGATTATATAAAGCTGCTGTTTTCTATATCAATTACCCGCTGCGCCCATTCTCTGTAAAAGGTTTCCTCATGCGAAACGAGAAGGATTGTACCGGCAAATTTCGCCAATGCTACTTTTAGCGCATCTTTTGCCTGAATATCCAAATGGTTTGTCGGCTCGTCCAGTATCAGAAAATTACACGGCTTTAGAGTCAGCAGACACATTTTTACTTTGGCCTGCTCGCCGCCGCTCAGCGTTCCCACAGGCTGCATGGCATGTTTACCTGAAATACCGCACAGGGCAAGGGCTTTGCGGACCTCCTTCATCACCATATCAGGGCAGCTGTCGGAAACAATCTGTACAGGAGTTCTTGTCGTATCTTCCCATATCAAATCCTGTTCAAAATACCCTATTGTGACCTGTTCCGAAAATTTGTAATGCCCATGTATGGCAGGAATCTGTCCTGCAAGCGTTTTCAATAAGGTGGATTTTCCAATCCCGTTGAAACCCGTTATCACTACTTTCTGCCCACCCTTTATCGAAAAATCGACCTTAGACAAAACCGGATAATAATAACCTACCGATAAACGCCTTACCAAAAGGTGTTCCGTATTTGTGAGCGATACCTCCGGAAAATGGAAATAAGGCGTTAGCTCTTTTTGCTCTAATGCTTCCATCTTCTCCATTCGCTCAAGCTGTTTTCGGCGTCCTCTTGCCATTTTAGATTTTCTTCCGGCAATATTTTTGCGGATAAATTCCTCCGTCTTCTTAATCTCCTTCTGCTGAGCCGAATACTGGCGCACATAATTTTCCCGCAGGAGCGTTTTCTTTCTCAAAAATTCAGAATACGTCCCATAATACTTTGTGATACTGTCATTGTCGATATCGCATATCCGGTTTGCAATTTTTTCCAGAAAAGCATCATCATGTGATACTACCATAAAAGCATTATTAAGGCCTGACAGGTAATCAGCAAGCCATGCAATATGTTCTTTATCTAAAAAATTGGTTGGCTCATCAAGCAAAAGAACATCCGGCTTCTCAAGAAGTAATTTTGCCAGTATCACTTTTGCTCTCTGGCCGCCACTCATTTCATCAATCGCTCTGTCCAGCCCTAATGCCAGCAGCCCCAGGCCATTAGCCACTTGTTCGATTTGCGTATCGATGGAATAGAAATCATGAATTTCAAGCTGCTCCTGATACTTCGCTGCGAGCCTGAGATACTCCATCTTCCCTGTAGCTGCTTTTACATAAGCTGCTGTCATTTCTCTTTCAAGCTGATATAGTCCTGAAAATGCCGATTTCAAAAAAGACTGCATTGTCATGCCCTTTTCCAACTTTGCGTACTGGTCGAGATATCCGACAGATATATCCGGCTGCCATACAACGCGGCCGGCATCCGGCATAATCTGTTCTGTACAAATTTTAATCAATGTACTTTTTCCGGTTCCATTTTGCCCCACAACTCCAATATGCTCACCTCTATTTAATGAAAACTCCGCATTTTTATAAAGCAGGTTTTCGCCAAAAGAATGAGTCAGGTCTTTAATTTCCAATAAGCTCATATAAATCACGTCCTTTCATTTTTCGTAAAATACTTCCCAAAAAACAACGGATGCAAGCTTTCGCCAGACACCCTTATGGCAATAAAAAAGCAGAAAGCGCCTGTACACATCCGTGTACTGCCTTCTGCCTCTATGGTTCCAGTTTCCCTATGACAAAAGGCTACAGACAAAACATTGTCCATAGCCTTTAATACGCTCAATCTGCATACGGAAAACAGGCAGTAAACATACTGGCATGCAGTATCTCTATTGCCTCATTTTCCGATGAAATCCAAACGCGTTATCTATACGCCATACTCTGCACAATGTTTCATCGGAATGGATTGTACAGAGTTCAGTTTCTTTTTCAGCTGGCTTGTCAAATAAAAATTCATGATAGTTCTCCTTTGCTTTGAAGGGTGATTCCGTTTCAGACATAATACTATAATTGTGTTGGTAAGTCAATTCAAAAAGAAGCTGCCCTATGGACAGCTCCCTGTATTTATTTTGCCTGTGCCATTGAGAATAATGTGTCTTGTAAAAGTTTAGAGAAATTGATATTATTCTTTTCAGCAAAAGTATTCAGCCATGCAGGAATAGTAAGGTTTTTTCTTACGGCTTTTTCACCATATTTTTCTTCATAGGCATCAATGTCTAATAATAGCATATTTATCATGCACCCATTTTCAGCAGTTATTTCAGAATAGTCGGAAGCTCGTGGGATTTTCTCCCCATCTTCAAGTTCTCCCAATATCCAGCCGCTAGCTGCGTCAATTCCCATTTCAATAGCCTGTTCCAGATTCTTTCCTTCTGTTACACAACCGGGCAAATCCGGAAATTCTACCACATATCCACCGCTTTTATCTGTAAAAGGCTTAAATACAGCCGGATAAATTAATTTCAATATATTCACCTCCGTTTATATAGATTAAATAAACAGGACTTAAAGCCCCGCTTGTTTCAAAATTGATTTTACTGTATCGGAATTCAAATCCCCTCCATGTTCCGGGATTGTAACTTTTCCAGGTTTAATTGGGTGTTTGTATTGATGATGTGAACCTTTTTGCTTTACCTGATACCATCCGTCTTTTAATATCATATTTTCAATTTCTCTAAATCTCATTAAATACCTCCTTATTCATTCATGGCATCTCTCCTTTCTGTTTATTTGAATATATTATAATACGCATTATGCGCATTTTCAATATTTTTATTCTATATCAGAAAGGGACATCCACCTGAATAAAAGATGAAATGTCCTTTAGCATGTACGCTATTCAATTTTATATACAAAGCAGTTTGTCGCTGTTACGCCGCTTTCTGCTGGTATCTCAATGTCTGTCGGCCAACCACCATATTTATCCGCAAATTCCCTGCCAGTCAAAAATCCTCACGCTCTCGCGTCAAATCCGCCCTGCGTTTCCACCGCCCCGGCATTTATCTCCTGCCTTGCCGCCCGGAACGCATCATAGTAGGCAGCCTTCAAGGCCCCGTGTACCTGCGTCTCCGCCTTCGACTCCTTCTCATGCCAGCCCACGCCCGCCGTGTAGGTCAGTATCTCGTCACCGTTGCTGTCATACACATGGACGGCAGAGCCCGTCCCCTCGGACTGGAACTTAGCCTCATACGGCTCACCGAACAGGAGACGCAGCCACCTCTCGTCCGCCTCCTGTATCGTTTTCATGTCCACCATTTCCTGATTGACCTTCCCCATCAGCGCGGTCCTGTCCGGCGCGACTTTGGCGACCTCGCTTTTCCGCAGGGCGAGGAACTTATTCCCCATATAGACGTTCTGCGCCGCATCCTCCCTGGCGTATTCGGCTATCTGCTCGCGGAGGGAATCGGACAGTTTCCATTCCTTTTTGGATGACGCTTTGGGGATGCCCGCATGACGGCTTTTTGCTATTCCTGTTATATCCATTTCAATCGCCTCTCTCTGTTTTGCCGGAACATCGTGGATGCCTGCCCTGTCGGGCTGTGGCTTATTGGAAACATGCAGCCGTGGGTCAGGCTGTTTTTCAATCATGATTTGCCTTTACAGAAAGTCAGAATATCATTAATCCACTTCCCATACCGCAGATACCCGTCCCAATTTCCAAGCGTTTTCATATCATTCATAAGCGCGTATGCCGCTGAAAGGTAGTCCGATTTTTCATGGTAGGAAGCAGTACCCGCTTTATCCTTCATAATAGCCATGCTAAGGAAATTGCTGTCTGCTCATATTCATTTCCGTTTATGTCAGTGCCTTTTACGAGGTAAACCGGATTATCTTCTGAATAATCATCCACCCTGTATACATTCGCACTTTCCCCTGTCTTCGCATCATAGATGGAAAATAATGCGTCCGGGGTAATATGTACCACATTTTTGCGCCTTGTACATTCGCCCCAAAGCCGCCCTTTGTACTGCTTTCTGTCTTTCTTGCTCCCTGCCATGTCGGATATCCTGCTGTTCCTATTCCATTAATGCTCATTTTTCAAATCCTCCATTTTCTTTCTTATAGCGGCTCTTCCGTCATATTCTGTTCACATGCTTTTAGAGTTCTGTCTATTCCACAACTATTGTATCATTTGCAAGTGATTCTTTTGTTTGGGCATTTCATTTCAAGTTGTTTATTTTAAAGGAATACCATTCATTGCATTATATAGTTCATCAGTTTTTTGGATGTATTCAGCTTTTGCCGCCCTGTACATTGTACAGTTATGGAAAATAAGAAATTCCTCCTCATCTATTGAGACTTTCGTTCCATCAATGATATTTTTGTATATGTCATATGCTTTCTTTGTATCTCCTGTCATCTTTTCAATCAGGCTGCTGCCGTTTTCTGAATGGTAAGCATCGTATGCCGTTTTGTATTCTTCATACTCCTCGGCTGCAGTTTTTGCCGTTCCGTCAGCAATCATGGCTTTTTTCTTTTCTATCAATTCATCAATCTTTTCCTTTGCGTATGCCTCCGCGCCCTTCTCTATATCCTCATCTTTATGAGAAGCCGCCGGGTCTGCCAACTGTTTCAGGCGGAACTCTGCTTTAGCCAGGCTCGTAATCGTATTGTACGGGTCAACCATTGCCTTCCAGCTAACGGGCAGTTTTTCATTCATAGAGCATACGGCGTTTCTGAATTCATCAAAACCAGAACCGATATGTATCAATTCCATATCAGTACCTGATTCCATTTTTTCAGCGTAAAACTGCTGTCCTGCTACAGAAATTGATACGGTATCCCTGTTTGCGCCAGACTTCGCTTCGCTCCCAATCTTGCCGCCAACATGAGACTCTGACGATTTTCCGCCTGCTGTTGCTGTATATGATGCCTGCTTCATATAACGATTCATTTTAATATCCATAAAAACCTGCTCCTTTTTTACTTTATCCAATTGATGATAGCCGTTCCAAACGGGGCTATCTAATCTGCCGAAACGCCGGGGATGCCCGCCCTCTGTGGCTCATTTGGGATATGCGGCCGATGGAATTTATTTCCTGTTCATGAAATCTGTCCTGTCATTTAATCCCATAGCCCCGGCTTCCATCGGAAGGGAAGTAAATCCCCCCAGCTTCTTTACCCCCATATGCGCTTCCAAAGCACGCATTTCCACAACAGTCGCTGACTTGGGATTTACCTCGTTGATATGTATGGTCTTTTCTAATTCATCTCCATTCTCATCAACACCTTTTGCGATTATTTTCGGGTCGTCTTCCGTTGAATCTTCCGCATACTTAAGATAATAAGACAGCCCTGTACCGTTCCCTCCTGTCCACAACATATCTTCATCTGTAAAAATATTATAGACTTTTGGAGTATCTGCCACATTGTTTACCTGCTCCGCAAAACTCCTTTTTACCGCATTCTGCTGTGCCTTTCTTGTTCCCTTCCGATG
>CAJTMW010000021.1:6363-69926 GCA_910577275.1 uncultured Lachnospiraceae bacterium | reverse complement strand
AATTAAAAATATATTAATAAATTCTTAATATTTCTTAATAATTGCATTTTATAACAAAATACCGGTTTCTGGCAATAGGATATCTGGATTTTTCGGGAGAAAATTTTACGGTTATGACTGCCGTCTGCCCGGTTATGACAACAGCGAAACTCTGACAATATTTATGCCGATATATAGAGAAAGCCGGCGGGAAACGAGATGTTTGCGAGGGGAAGCCTCTGGCAAAGAAAAGCGCCGGGCTGACGGTAAAAAAGCGGGATAAGGCAGGTAATGAAATGTTGTGGATAGCGGTATGCGACGACGCGGCCATAGAGTGTTCCGGTATGGCGAAAAAAATCAGGGATATTCTGGAGGAGATGAGGGTGGCGTGCGTCATACGCCAGTTTTACAGCGGACGGGAGCTGACCCGGTCGCCGGATAATTTTGACATCATTTTCCTTGATATTATCATGGACGATATGGACGGGATGAGAGCGGCGCAGATTGTCCGGGAGAAAGCCTTTGACAAAATCCTGATTTTTATGTCCGCCAGCAGGGAATATGTGTTTGACGCCTATGAGGTGGAGGCTTTCTGGTATCTGATAAAGCCTGTTGACGAAAAGAAGCTGAAAAGAGTGCTGCAAAGGGCCGTCCTTAAAATTCAGAGCCGCTTACAGGAATTTATTATCGTCAGCCGGGAGCGGCAGAAAAGGAAGCTGTTTCTGGATGATATTTACTATTTTGAGATAAAGGGGAGACTGATTGACGTTCACGGGCCGGAGGGCATTTTTACCTATTACGAACAGATTGGCGTTCTGGAGAGGAATCTGGCGGGAAAGGGCTTTTTCCGGTGCCACAAAAGCTATCTTATCAACCTGAAGTATGTGGACGTCTACAACCGGCAGGAGGTTACCCTTGATAACGGGGAGCGGATTGTGATTGCAAAGAGAAGGTATGAGGAATTTTGCCGGGAAATCCTTAAGTATATGAGAGAGAACGGAGGGATTTTATGATGGCGGATTTGCGGGTAAGTAAAGCGGCGTTTGCGCTTTTTATTGCGGGCGGTTACATGCTGGCGGATATCGTCAGCCGCTGTTTCTACGTTCCGCAGATTTTACTGTCGCTTTCGTGGCATTTATATGTAGCGGGATTGGTATTTTTGACTTTCCGGGGAGATACGGGGAAAAAAGTTCTGACGGCTTCTATGATAATAACCGCCGTAACCCTTACGGGAAATTTCTCCGGCTCCTTTTTTTCCTGCCTTGCGCTTTTCTGGCGTCATAGGGTGAACAATATTGAAGTTCCCTTTATAAGCGAGAGGGAGGGCTGCATGATTGGCTTTTTCAGTCTGACTGTCAGCCTGTGGGCGGTAAACAGTATGGGAAAATATAAGGATACTGCACCCGCCTTTTGCCCGGACGGGGGGATGGATATTCAAAGGTCCGGCGGTAAGGACGCCGGCTGCTTCGGGAGCGGGTATCCCGGAAGGGAGAAATGGTACCTCATGCTTTCCCTTCCCCTGCTTGCGATTACGGCGGTGGCTGATGTGGCGGCCTTTGGCGCAAGCAAGGGCATTTCAGTCAGAAGCGGCGGCAATATGGGGCTGTATTACGACCAGATTTTCAGCCATCTTGAGTTCTGTGTGCTGACGGCCTTATCTATGTTTGCGGCGGGATTTTATGTGCTTGGCATGAACCGGATTTATCTGGAACAGCAAAAGAGCAGCCAGTATCAGGCTCAGGTTGCGGCTTACAAAATGCTGGAGGAGCAGTACAGCCGGTCAGAGAGGCTGCGGCACGATATGAAAAACCATATGAGAGCCCTGTCCGGTCTGCTGGAAAAGAGAGAATGGGAAAAGATGACCGCTTATCTGAATAAAATGAACGACAGCTCGGGTCTTTTGGATGAGGACGAGGTCACGGGGAACAGGGTTGTGGATGTGCTGCTTACTCAGAAACGGAAGCTGGCGGAGAGCAGAAATATTCTGTGGGAGTGCGATGTGCGGATGCCGGAGAAATGCTGTATCAGCGAGTTTGATTTATGCGTACTGTTCGGAAACATACTGGACAATGCGGTGGAAGCCTGCGGGAGAATGCAGGATATTCCTCCTCACGGACAGGCATGTGAGGGACAGCGGGATGCACAGGCGGGCGACGGCGCGCCTGTCGGCAGGAGGTTTATCAATATTCAGGCGAAATCCGTTAAAAAGTGTTTTTTGCTGGAAGTGAAAAACAGTACGGATTTGAAGGAGACGGAGGAAGCCGGAGCCGGGGAGGGGAAAAGGCGGAAAGGACATGGCATTGGCCTTATGAATGTCAGAGACGTGGTGCAAAGCTACCATGGGGCAATGAATATAAAGGTTGGGGAAGGGGCTTTTGTAATCACGGTGTTAATTCCGCAAAACGACGCCGCATATGACAGGAAACAGACTGTTTGAGACGGAAAGCTGAAAGCGGGCGTTTGCGCTGCCGAAAAATGAAGTGAGAGTTACTGTAAAAGTTCCCGTCTGCGGTTTTTTGCGCGCGGCAAAGGGCGCAGGATGCCTGCGGGAAAAACAGATAAGAACAGGAGGCGGCTATGAATACAAAAATTATGGAAGGACTTGCAGGAGCCGGAAAGAATATGGAGCTTATAAATACCCCCATGCGTGTCTATAAGGAGGCAAGGCGCAAGGGTGATACGGCGGCTATGGAAAGGGCAATGGGATACGCCTGCGATTTTGCGGACAAGGCGGAGGAATACAGGTCGAAAGCGGACGAAGGCGTGAAGGAGGATGCAAAGGCCGCAAGGGAAAAGGCGGAGCTGGAAGCGGAAGAAGCTGTCAGGAAGCGGAAGGAGGAGCGTGAAAAGGAACAGGAGAAGCTGGAAAAAGAGCTGGAGGAAAGAAGAAACCGGAAATCTGATATCGTTGAGATAAGCGAGGACGGAAAGGCGCTTTTGAAGGACAGCGCGGATTTGGAGAATACCGGCTTTAAGGGCGGAGAGCCAGAGGTCGCTTTGTCAGGGGACGGGACGGATGCCCCGGGGAAAAGTGAGCCCATAATATATACAAAAACCGGAGAAGCAAAGAGCAGCTCGCCGGATGTGGGCGCAGAGATTGCTGTTTCTGTATAAAACAATGATTGGAAAAGTGCCGTGTATGCCTTGAATTCTGTCTATTTCTGCGATATGCTATTTATAGAAACGGTGTGACCGGAACCGGAGGTGCGAAAGGGCGCAGATTAACGGAATCGAACGGCTGGATGGGGAGTGGAAGAAGCGCCTGGGACTTCTGGGAAATGGAAAAAGAACGTATAATAATTGGAGGGATTGCAAATGTGCGGGAATTGTTTTGTAAAGAAGCTGTTTGGCTATGCTGACAGGTATTTAGAAAAAAGCGACTGGAAAGACCTGGCGATGATAAAGTTCTGTCTCTTTTCCATGGGAGTTTTAGCCGGTATGTGCATACCGGAAAAGAAACAAAAAACGGCGGCATGGATTGCGGCGGCTGTTTTTGCGGCGACCTATATTCCGCTTATGGCCAAATTCTTTTCGGTGGTCAGGGAAAAAGAATAATCATTCATCTTATGCCCGGAAACGGTATCTTTTTCAGAAACGGTTCCGGGCATAAGCTTTTACCAGGGGCGTTTTCCGTCAAGCCAGCCCTGTTGCGCCCAGTACTTTCCGTCAGTATATTCGGAGTCGTTTTCGTGTAATGATTTTTGCATCATACGGCAGAAAAGAAATTTTATCTTCGTAACAGCGCTTACCCTTGGAGCCTTTCCAAAATCTTCAGCGGCAAGCTTCTTCGATAAGCGGTTCATTCTTCTGATAAGCTCGGCGCGCTTCTTCCCGGCAAGCTTTTCCCAGACAATATCGCTCATAAGTTTTCCGATAAATACCGTGATTCGGGAAATCCCCCACCACGAAAGGCTGTGTTTTATGTCGGCTGCCGCAGAACGCGCGCCGGCGCCGAGACACTGGGTAATGATGACGGCGCGCTTGCTGAACATTTCCGGCGCCGGACGATGGGGTATCCACAAATAGGCAAAATGGTCCAGCAACGCCTTCATCGCGCCTGTGGCGTGCATCACATAGGCGGGGGAGGTCATTACAATCAAATCGGATTCCAGCAGAGGCTCCGCAATTTTTCGTATGTAGGAGAAATCCTTGCAGGTATGCTCTCCTTTAAAGATACAGCCGGCGCAGCCCTGACAAAAGCAAGGGCAGTCCTTGGGCAGGTAAAATTCCGTGATTTCCGCCTGTTCCCGGAAACGCTCCAGAAATATCTCTTTCAGACGCCAGGTTACGCCGTGTTTTTCCGTTCCGTTTATCACTGTGATTTTCATAAGCCCTCCCCCAGAATATCGTGTAAAATTGCCCTGTGATAAGCCCTGCGTTCTTCCGGCACAGTCAGGTCGATGCCATAGAGCCGACGGATGACGTCATGCCTTAAGAAGGACTGCTGCATTACGGAAATCAGGCAAAACGTTTTGCGTTCAAGAGTTTCCTTATCCCAGTCCGGGCGGCAGGCGGACATAAGCGGAAGATAGGCAAGGTATGTCTTGTGGGTGTTGTCATCTTCTTTCGGCGTACGCATATCTGAAAGAATAGAAGTTTTCGACACGGCAAAATGCTCGAATAGAAATGTAAACGTCATGTTCCCGAGGTATTCAAGCCTTTCAAAGGCAGAAAGCTACGCTGTTTTTTCCTGAATGGAGCGGAAAATGTCAACGATGTCGCTGACCATGTGTTCAACGCATAATTCTATCAGTCTGTCTTTGTTTCCAAAATGATAATTCACAAGCCCCAGGCCCACGTTTGCTTTCCGGCATATCTCCCGCACGGTAATGGTGTTCATATCCTCGCCTTTTTCATTGATGAGGTCAATTGCAGCCTGAATGATTGCTTCCTTTGCGTCCATAGTGTCCTCCTTGAACGATGTTCAATATGTATTATACTGAACGTTGTTCAAAAAGTCAAGGATGGATAGAGTTATCTGACAGGAATCTCAATCTGCACAATATAATCTTCAATCCTGTCTATCACATTTTCATTGATGCCGGTTTCATAGGAAAATCCGTGGAGAAGCAGATTATGCTTGCGGGCATAGTCAAGAATTTCCTGATAGCGTTTTGGAAGCCCCTCCCACGCTCCTTTATGGAAAGCTCTCAGGTATTTTCCGCCCGGGGTTATATGGAGCCCGCTCTGGTAGGGAAGAAAAGGAATCTCTATAAAGAGCCGGGAATAATCGTCAAAGCGACGGTCAAGCAGGCTGTCAACGGAAATCATGGAACCGTAGGAGGCTTTATGGAGGCGGCCGAGCCGGTATTTTTCCGTTTCCGCGGTAATCAGCTCCACCTCCTTTTCAAAAGAGGTATCCCGGTCGATGTCTACGGTGACAAGACAGCGTTCTTCCTTTTCAACGATACTGATTTCGGATAAATCCATGGTAAGAAGGGTGGCCATATTCCGGTGATGGGTGCAAAGAAGCGTGCGGACTGCCTGCAGGTGGGTAATCTGCAGGTCAAGGTCCGTTATTTTTTCTTCCAGAAGGGATTTCAGGCCGGCGGCGGAGCGGTTTTCCATGAAAGCCTGTATTTCGCTGACGGAAACGTCCAGCTCCCGTAACAGCAGGATAGTCTCAAGGACAGGACTTTGATGGTAGCTGTAACAGCGGTAGCCGTTTTCGGGATTGATGGCGGCCGGTTTAAAAAGTCCAATCTCGTCATACCACATCAGGGTTTTCTTGTTGATTCCATGCATGGCCGCAAACTGGCCGATTGTGAGAAGCTTTTCCTTTTTATCCATAATTTTCCTCATTTCAGAAAAATGGTATTTTCTGCTTGACCGTACAGTTACTGTATGGTTTATGATACTCCCTACAGGAACAAAATACAAGGAAAATGGAGGAAAAACTGATGGAAAACACAAATGTATACGAAAAACCTGTAACACTTAAAAATATTTTTAAATTTGCCGTTCCCACCATTGCAATGACGGTATTTATGTCCTTTTATACTATGGTGGACGGCCTGTTTGTGTCGAACCTGATTGGCACCAACGCACTTTCGGCAATCAATCTGACGGCGCCGGTTATCCAGCTTGTCACGGCAATTTCCACCATGCTCGCCACAGGAGGCAGCGCGGTTATCATGAAAAAGATGGGAGAGCAGAAGGCGGAGGAAGCAAAGGAGGATTTTACATTTCTGATTCTGGTAAACGTGATTGTGGGAATTATCATGTGCGCGGTGGGATATCTGACAATGGATTCCATTTTTGGAGGTATGAATCTATCCGCTGATGTGGAAGGGTATTGCGTGGAATATTTAAGCCGTTATCTGGTGTTTACCGTTCCCATTCTTTTAATGAACAATTTTACGCTTTATATGATTGCCAGCGAGAAGGCAACCCTTTCTCTGGTCTGCTCCGTGACGGGCGGCGTTCTGAATATGGCCCTTGACTATGTGTTTATTGCCGGGCTTGGCATGGGAATCGGCGGCGCGGCGGTTGCAACGGGGCTTGGCTACTCTGTGACGGCGGTTGCGGGATTATTTGTTTTCAGCCGGAAAAAGAGCCTTCTGCATTTTAAGAAACCGGCGTTCCGTTTTAAGGTTCTTGTAAATGCAGCCACAAACGGATGCTCGGAGATGGCCACCGCCCTTGTCACCGGAATTATTACCATGATGTTCAACTGGACAATGCTGCATTATGTGGGAGAGGACGGCGTTGCGGCTGTTACAATCATCATGTATGTATTGATGTTTGCAAGCTCCCTGTATACAGGGTATTCCTATGGAGTTGCTCCGATGGTCAGCTATTATTACGGGGAACAAAGCCATGGGAAGCTGAAAAAACTGGTTGCGGTCAGCCTGAAAGTGATTTTGGCAATTTCCCTTGTGACGGTGGCAGTCTCCCTTCTGCTGACGAAGCCTCTGGTTTCCGTCTTTGCCCGACCGGATAATCCGGTGTATTCTCTGGCGGTGACAGGGAACAGGATTTGTACCATTGCCCTTCTTTTTATCGGGTTTAATATTTTTGCCAGCGGGATGTTTACCGCGCTGTCAAACGGAGTGGTCTCGGCTGTCCTTGCATTTTCGAGGTCTTTTGTATTCATGCTCATTACAATGATTGTACTTCCCTTAATCCTTGGCGTGAACGGAATCTGGCTGGCAACGCCGGCGGCGGAGCTGATGGCGCTTGGATTGTCCGTTTTCATGTTTTTCAAATACAGAAAGCGGTACGGGTACTGATGGCAGGTTGACGGTTCGTTACCGGAAAACAGCCTTTTCATTACGTCCGCCTGAAAAAGTAAAATTATCTGCCGATATATAAATAAATGAATAATTTATGAAACAGGAAAAGGCGGGTTTGTCAGATGGCAGGAACCGCTATATAAAAATAACCGATGGTAATGGAGGAGCGGGAAATGGGAATTAACGGTATCGGAACGGCAGGCTATCCGGTGGCAGGCTATAAGACAGGGAGAACACAGAGGAATCCGGCGGGAGGAAGCTTTGCGGAGCATGTGGAAAACGCGGCGGCCGCAAAAACGAGGACGCATATTGTTTATATGAAAACAGACGACATGCTTTACTCAGGCGGAAACGGAACGGGCTTATCCTTTTACCTTAAATATGCGGAAAACTCGACAGAGGATGACCCCACTGTGATTGCAAAGGGCGTTGACGAAAACGGAAAGGAATTTGAGCAGACCATTCATATTAACAAAATCAACCCGAACCTGGCGACAATCGTGGAGATGAGGGCGTTAGAAGCCTATGCGGGTGTGGAAAAGCAGTACGGCTTCAGCTCGCTTCCCATGGAAACCGGCGATATGGGACTGTATGACAGAAGGGATTTCATAAATATGTTCAGGAAGGCAATCAGCGACATGAACCTGCTGCGCCAGCCAAAGTCGGCGGCCTACTATCAGTACAGCATGCAGGCTTACCTGGATTTTATGTACAGACGGTAAAGGGGATTCTGTATTTGTGTAAAATATTACGAAAAAAGAGCGGGAAAGCAATTGGCCACCAAATTGTTCTCCCGCCTTTTTACTGAAACAAAAAAATGGCAGGTGAAGCCGCATATCCGCTGTTTGCACATCTTAAAAAAAGGTGGTATGATTAGGCGTGGAGGTGGGTTATGGATTTTGGAATGCCGTTTTTAATAGAAACCTGTTCTCAAAAGGAATGTATCAGCCTTTGCCGCCGCCTTGGCCTGCAGTTCATTGAGTGGAACATGAACTTCCCTCAGTGCCAGCCGGAAAACTTTCAGGCGGAGATGCTGCGCGAGGCAGGGGAGAGGGAAAACATTTATTATACGCTGCATCTGGAAGAAAATATCAATTTCAGCGATTTCAACCAAAGGGTACGGAGGGCGTATCTGGACACGGCGTTGGAGAGCATTGAGCTGGCTAAGAAAATCGGTGCTCCTTTGATTAACATGCATCTGGCTAAGGGGATTTTCATCACGCTGCCGGATAAAAAGCGTTACCTGTTTGAGGAGTACAGCGAAATTTACCATGAAAATATGCAAAAATTCCGCAAGGAATGCGAGTGCGCAATCGGGGACGCCGATATTAAAATCGCGGTGGAAAATACGGACGGCTTTGCGCCCTACGAGCAGGAGATAATCGAGGAGCTTCTTAAAAGTCCCTGCTTCGGGCTGACGCTGGATATCGGGCACAGCCATGCGGCGAAGAATGTGGATATTCCCTTTTATGAAAAAAACAGGGGCAGACTGATTCATATGCACGCCCACGACGCTGCCGGAGCGAAATGCCATCTGGCTTTCGGGGACGGAGAAATCGATTTGCGGCAGAGGCTTCTGATGGCGAAAGAGGCCGGGGCAAGAGTGGTGCTCGAGACAAAGACGGTGGAAGCGCTGGAAAAGACCAGAAGATACATGGAGGAGAATTTTCAGGATTTATGCTGACGGACATCAAACTTGCAGCACAGCAGAGCTGCGGGGTATTGCCTCTCGCCGGGGCGGCAGTCGGCAAATGCCGCCTGGCTCGTTGCTTCAAAAAAATGAAAGGAGACCGGATACATGTTGGAATTTAAGTATGACACACAGCTTTTAATTGAAGGAGAGGATTTGGACGAGGATGCCATTTCCGAATATTTTACGGAGCATTTTAAGGGAGACTGCCTGCTGGCGGTGGGAGATGAGGAGCTGATTAAGATTCATTTTCACACCAATGAGCCCTGGCAGGTGCTGGAATACTGCGCTTCCTTAGGGGAAATTTATGATATCGTGGTGGAGGATATGGACAGACAGTCCAGAGGACTCAAGGGATAACCTGCCTCTTTGAACCGATATCCTGTAAAAACAGCAGACAGGAAACGGCTTAAAGCGTACGGAACAGTATTTTGGACAGAAGGGTGAGAGGCATGACATTAGAGGAACTAAAGACAGGAGAATCGGCGGTTATCGACGTGGTAGGAGGAGAAGGGGAGCTGCGGCAGCACTTCCTGGATATGGGAGTCATACCCGGAGCGGAGGTGACGCTGATTAAGCTGGCGCCGATGGGAGACCCCATGGAGCTTCGTATCCATGGATATGAGCTGACCTTACGTCTGGCGGACGCCGCAAAGATTCAGATACACAGAGTAAAAGCATCCCGGCAGCTACAGGCAGACGCAGAGAAGAATAACGGCAAAAGCGGAAACAGCAGCAAAAAGGAGCACCCCGGATATAAGGCCCATCCCGGATACGGCGAGCTTGGAGAGCATAAAAAGAACGGAAGGGAATCGGGCGCGGTTCCGGTAAACGACGGGCAGGTGCTTTCCTTTGCCCTTGCAGGAAATCAGAACTGCGGCAAGACCACGCTGTTTAACCAGCTTACAGGCTCCAATCAGCATGTGGGAAATTTCCCCGGAGTGACAGTGGACAGAAAAAGCGGCCAGATTAAAGGGAAGGCGGACACGCTGGTCACGGATTTGCCCGGCATTTATTCCCTGTCCCCTTATTCCAGTGAGGAAATCGTTTCCAGACAGTTTATACTGGGGGAAAAGCCCAAGGGAATTATCAATATCGTAGACGCCACAAATATCGAGAGAAACCTTTACCTGACCATGCAGCTGATGGAGCTGGATATCCCCATGGTGCTGGCCCTTAATATGATGGACGAGGTTCGGGGAAACGGCGGCTCCGTCTATATCAATGCCATGGAGGAGGCCCTCGGGATTCCGGTGGTGCCCATTTCGGCGGCAAAAAACGAGGGAATTGACGAGCTGATTAACCACGCCATACATGTTGCAAGGTTTCAGGAGACGCCCGGAAGAAACGACTTCTGCGGCTCTGAGGATAACGGAGGCGCGGTACACAGATGTCTCCATGCGGTGATGCATCTGATTGAAAAGCATGCAAGGGATGCGGATATTCCCGTAAGGTTTGCCGCCACAAAACTGACGGAGGGAGACGAGCGGGTTCTTAAGGCCCTTGCGCTTACAGAGCCGGAAAAGCAGATGTTAGAGCAGATTATCTGTCAGATGGAGCAGGAGAGAGGACTGGACCGGGCGGCGGCCATTGCCGATATGCGGTTTTCCTTTATCAAAAATCTGGTTGAACAATGCGTGGTGAAGCCCAAAGAGAGCAGGGAAAGCTTAAGAAGCAAGGCCATTGACAGTGTACTTACCGGAAAATACACGGCAATCCCGGCTTTTATCGGAATTATAGCGGTGATTTTCTGGCTGACCTTCAATGTGATTGGCGCATGGCTTCAGGGAATACTGGAGGCGGGAATCGAGGCGCTTACCGGAACCATTGCGGCGTGGATGGAAAATGCAAACGTCAACGGGGCCCTGCAGTCCCTTGTGGCAGACGGCATTATGAGCGGCGTGGGGAGCGTTCTCAGTTTTCTGCCCATTATCGTGACCCTCTTTTTCTTCTTATCGCTGTTGGAGGACACCGGCTATATGGCGCGGGTGGCCTTTGTAATGGATAAGCTGCTTCGGAAAATCGGGCTTTCAGGGCGGAGCATTGTGCCCATGCTGGTTGGCTTCGGCTGTTCGGTGCCCGGGGTGATGTCGAGCCGGACCCTTCCATCGGAGAGGGACAGAAAGCTGACGATTCTGCTGGTGCCTTTCATGAGCTGTACGGCAAAGCTGCCGATTTACGGATTTTTTACAGCAACATTTTTCCCGAAATACAGCGGCCTTATCATGGTTCTGCTGTATTTCACAGGGATTGCGGTGGGAATTGTCACGGCCCTGATTTCAAAAAAGACGGTCTTTAAGGGGGAGGCGGTGCCCTTCGTGATGGAACTGCCAAACTACCGTATGCCGGGGGCAAAGAATGTGGCGCTGCTTTTGTGGGATAAGGCAAAGGATTTTCTGCAGAGAGCGTTCACCGTTATCCTTATGGCAACCATTGTTATCTGGTTTTTACAGACCTTTGACTTGCGCCTTAATATGGTGACGGATTCAAAGGACAGTATCCTTGCCCTTGCGGCCGGTTTCATCGCGCCGGTTTTTGCGCCTTTAGGCTTTGGCGACTGGCGGATATCCACCGCCCTTATCTCAGGCTTTATGGCAAAGGAAAGCGTGGTCTCCACGCTGACGGTTCTGTTTGGAGAGGCGGGAGTTACGCAGGTGCTTTCGCCGGTGGCGGCAGCCTCGCTTCTGATATTCTGCCTGCTCTATACGCCCTGCGTGGCGGCCATTGCGTCGGTCAAAAGAGAGCTGGGCGGCAAATGGGCGCTGGGAATCGTGGCTCTGCAGTGCGGGATTGCGTGGGTCTGCGCGCTTTTGGTACATATTGCGGGGAATCTGATAGTGTGATATGTTGTTTGGGCAGACTACCGTTCTGACGCGGCAGTCTGCCTTTCAGTGAAAGCCGGGAAACCGGCGAAAAATTCGAAAATCAAATCAGGGATTGACAAAGCAGAAGAAAAGGTTTATTATTAAAAATAAGAAATGGGTTTTCACCGTACATCTTGTTGCGGCTTGCTCGTTTCTTTTTTTATTGCCAGAATGTCGTACAGATATTTCCTGTTATTTTCGGCGTGGTTGATTAGTAGCCGGGCATGGAAAATATTGTACCTGAGGAGTACATTTTCCTCATAGACAGGCATTGCAAATCGCACATCATATCTGTACCATCCATGTATGGCATTCTTGCCGTGTTTTTCTTTTCGGTTTTCCTCATAAGTCGGATTTGAGGCAATCTGTATCAACTCCGGTATTGCGGTAGCGGCATTTGCCTTAGCTTTTGCGTTTGCACCCATCAGGCTTTTCCGGCTCTCTGATTCCGTGTACTCTTCGGGCAGTTCATTTCCAATGAAAATACGTTCTGAATTTTCCACAATCTCGTAGGAATCTCCGACATATCCTTTGAGGTACTGTTCTACATCATTCCAGTCAATCTGTCGTTTCCCTTTGAAACGAATATCGTGAATCAAAACCAGCTTTTTACCATCGACATCGGTTATGATATTTACATTTCTGTTTTCTATCATATATTCTGTTCCCTTTTCTCCTGACACAATCCGGCCCTTACGCCAGAAATGCAATCACGTTCTCCCCCGCATTGGCCGCTTCTTCAAAAAACTTCTTCAATTCATCGAAATTCGCCCACACATATTCAAAAAAGTCCGCTTCATTTTCATCGGACATCACAGGATAAATCTCGTTGTCAATCATATCCTGCATATGAAAATTTCCCCGGAAAAATCCTTCGTCCCAGGGCTTTAAGGCTTCATGCAAAAGTTTTACGGTTTCGGCCGGGATGAGTCTGGCGGGACCGTAGCCCATGTCCTCGTCGTTTATCGGCTCGCCGCCTAAAACAAGATGCCCTAAAATATTGTCGTCGGGAATATCCCATACGCATCCGGTTACAACGTAATGGATTGCGTGCCACGCCTTGTCAATGCATGCAAGGTTTCTGTCATTTTCTTCCCCGAATAAAATGCCCGTGTCTCCCTCGCGGATTTTGTTCACGGTATCTTCGCCTGCACGAAGATAGTATCCTATCATACTCATAAATTTTCCTCCATTCCGGTTCGGCAAAGGCCTTTCTGGCACGTCATCCATAAACCGATTTGTGCACCCTGTGGCGTATGCCGTTAAATTTTTGTGGTCTTTATTCAGACGGATATGGTATTATTCTAACATATTGAAGCTGTAGATGGAAAGAGGTGAAATACTTTGCTGCGCACAATGCGGATATCTGTAAAGCTGGCAATTATTTATATGTTAATTCTGTTTGTCTCGTGGATGATGATTTTCTTTCTGTTTGCCGGAATCAGGAGCAGGGAATCAAGAAACTATGCGAAAGCCCTGTCGGCGCAGACGCTGAATACCGTGGGCAGGAACGTGACGACAATCATTGACAATGCGGCATACTATTCCAGAATCATTCTTTCCAGCAGCGAGGTTACGGGCGCGCTCGAGGCAGGGGACGGGGAGAGGCAGAAGGAAAGCCTGTATCAGTTTATTTCTCTGGTAGATTCGGAAACCCATATTAACGGGATTTATATGTGGGATATGTACGACCATGCGTGCAGTATTGACAGAAATCATGTCAGGAGCCTGCGGACGGAAAATGTGAGCGGGACAAACTGGTATGAGGAAGTGATGGCGCTGGGAGGCTCCTACTGCCTGAAATTAAATGCGGACAGAGTTCTCACGCAGAGCAGCGCCCAGACCTGTGTTTCCCTGATTCGGGTGGTCAACAATCCCTTTGATTATCAGCCTGTCGGTATTTTAATGATAAATATTGATTTGGAAGCCTTTGTAGGCTGTTATGAAAGCGTGGATGCACAAAGCGTGCCCTGTCTGTATATTCTTGACCAGACCGGGAAAATTGTGGCGTCCCGCTCAGAGATTACATTGCCGGAGTTTCAGGCGGCTTTGGCGTCGGGAAGGGAGAGCTTTTTATACGGGGACAGAAAAGTATTTCCGGCAAGCCTTGAAGCAGATGGAATTGACTGGGTGATTCTTGCCGGAACGGTGACCGAAAACTCGCTGGATAAGTCTGCGGCGGGCGGTTTTCTGGTTGCCACTGTCATGATTTCTCTGGCGGTTTTCTGTTTTGCGGCTTTCTTTTTTACCAGGAGGTATGTTGCCAATCCCTTAGAGGATATGGCGGATTCCATGAACCGTATGGAAGGGAAAAAATTTGAAAAGATTTGCACCGACAGCAGAGGCGCGGAATTTTCCGCAGAAATGGGGATTCTAAAGGATACCTACAATCAGATGGTGGACGAGATTGACACGTTAATCGAGCAGGTATATGAGGAGGAAAAAATAAAGCGGAAAACAGAGCTGAACGCCTTGCAGGAGCAGATGAAGCCGCATTTCCTCTACAATACCATAGATGCCATGGGATATCTTGCCTTAAGCGGAAGAAGCCAGGAGGTTTACGACGCCCTGGAAGCCTTTGGAAGCTATTACCGTATACTGCTCAGTAAGGGAAAGGAGCTCATCACCGTCAGGGAGGAAATCGAGATGGTGAGAGATTATCTGGAGCTTTTGAAAATCAGATACGGGGACGAGCTGCATTATGTTCTGGACGTGGATGAAAATATCTGCGACGATTATATTCTGAAAATGATTCTGCAGCCTCTTGTGGAAAATGCGGTAAACCACGGAATCCGTCCCAAAACCACCAGAGGTATGGTGTGCGTGGAGGGAAAGGAGGAGGACGGGTATCTTTGCTTTTCGGTTGCGGATGACGGAGTCGGGATGAGCAGCGAAAAGATGGCGGAGCTGCAGAGGGAAAATCTGGACAGCAATGAAAAGAGCTTTGGCCTCCGGGGAACTATCGAACGGATTAAGATTTTCTATGAGCAGGATATCGGCTATGATATCCAAAGCACAGAGGGAAGAGGAACGGTGATTACGCTGCGAGTGCCTGTTTATTATGAGGGGGATGAGTCGGATGATTAAGGTGCTGATTGTGGAGGATGAGGCCGGAGCCAGGAATCTGCTTAAAATCATTGTAAACTGGGAAGAATTTCATATGAAAATCATGGGGGAAGCGTCCAACGGACGGGAGGCCTTATTTTGTATGGAAAAAGAGCTTCCCGATTTGGTGGTGACTGATATCAGGATGCCTGTCATGGACGGAATTGAGCTGGCGGAAGAAATTATGAAGAAATACCCGTCGGTGAAGGTAATTATTATTACCGCCTATGATGAATTTAAGTACGCTCAGCAGGCAATCAGGGCCGGAGCGGCGGATTTCATTTTAAAGCCCATGAAAAGGCAGGAGGTGCGGGAGGCGCTCCTTCGGGTAAGCGGACAGATAGAAAAGACAGAGGAAGGCGCTGTGGACGTCATGGAGCAGGTCAGGAATTATCTGGAGGAGCATTACTCGGAAAGCGAGCTTTCCCTGTCTCTGGTTGCGGAAAAATTCTTTTTAAATCCCAGCTATTTAAGCAGGGCGTTCCGCAAAAAGCACGGAATGACGCTGGTGGAGTGCCTTAATAAAATACGGCTTGATAAGGCCTGCGACTATCTGAAATCCGGCGACTTTAAGGCGTACGAGGTGGCGGAGAAGGTGGGAATCCCGAATCCTGACTATTTTGGGAGATGTTTTCGCAAATATACGGGTATGTCTGTCAATGATTACAAAAAGAAGGTCAAAATTGTGAGTGAATGAGTCAAAATTTTACGTTCAAATACGGAGAAAAAAATCTATACTGTACTTGTTGCATAAAAACCACAAAAGTTACAGGAGGTAAAAAATGAAAAAGAAACTAGCAATGCTTTTGTGCGCAGGTATGGTTATGGGACTACTTGCCGGCTGCGGCGGCGGAAACGGTAAGGGGGAAACTCCCGGGAATGAGTCGGCGGGGGCAGAAACAGGAAAGGATGCAGCTTCGGGCGGCGACGAGGCATCAGCCGGCAGCGAATCCGAAGATTCAGGGGAGGCGGTAAAGCTGACATTCTGGAAGTCGCCTCATTCAGACAGAGAGGATGAGATTTGGGCGTCCATGATTGCCGAGTTTAACAAAGAAAACCCCAATATTCAGGTAGAATTTTTGAATGTTGCATGGGATTCGGTTGTGGAGAAGGAAACGGCGGCCTTTGCGGCGGGAACGGGACCCGACATCAGCTTCCAGACAGAGCAGTTCCCTCTTTATGCCAAGAACGGCTACATATTGTCTTTAGAGGATTACGCCGACGAGGCAAAGCGCGCCGGTTATCCGGCGTCCGCCCTGGAGTATTGCTCCTACGACGGACAGCTTATGGGAATTCCTTTCGTGGCGCTTAACTCTGTAATGTTCTATAACAAGGATATGTTTGCGGAGGCGGGAATCACTGAGGTTCCCACTACCTGGGAGGAGATGGAGGAAGTGGCGAAGAAGCTGACTCTTGACAAAGACGGCGACGGTCAGACCGACCAGTGGGGCATGATGTTTGAGATGGACGACTACTGGCAGCCCCTTACCTATATTATTCAGGCCGGGGCAGACCAGTGGAACGAAAATCTGACCAATATCGGATTTAACAACGAACAGGGGATTGAGGGGCTTACATTCTTTGACAAGCTGTACAATCAGGATAAGGTGGTGCTTCCTCTTGAAAAATATTCGAGCAGAGACGAGGAGCGCGCTTATTTCTATAACGGACAGGTGGCAATGTTCCCTCAGCAGATTCATTATACAAACATTATCAAGGAGGCTTCCGACATTAATCTGGGCGCCTTTGCGATACCGGCAGGCCCGGCAGCCGACGAAGCCCATGCAAAATGGAATTTTGCAAATATCGGAATGCTTGCTATTTCCAGCCAGACCCAGCACCCCGACGCCGCATGGAAGTTTGTGGAGTTTATTACCCGACCTGAAATCGAAAAGACTTATCTGTCGGAAGTAGGATTCTTTTCTCCTCAGCTTGCGACCAATGATTTGATGTACGAGGGCGATGAGATTATGGCTGTTGCGGCGGAAGGAATCGCCTCTTTGCAGGTAAGCCCCGCATCCGATTATGCAAATGCGATGATGCAGAACCTGAAAATCCTGTATGAGAACGTGGCAAGAGGCGAGAAATCACCGGCGGACGCAATTTCTGGCATGTATGATGCCATGAAGGCAATCAGCGGCGAATAGAATCGTAAAACGGCAGCGTCAACTGCTATTGAAAGAGGTTTTTGCAAAGAGAGGTTTCCTTCCGCAAAAACCTCTTTTCTAAAAGAAAGGTGAATTTATGGATAAAAGAAAAATCAGGGATTATGCGATATCCTACAGCTTTTTACTGCCCTTCGCCGTATTCTTCATCGTTTTCACGCTGATTCCCATCGGATATGTTTTTTATCTGAGCGTACATGACGGGAATTTCCTTCAGGCGAAGTTTGACTGGGCGGGGATGAAAAACTTTAAAGACGTACTGATAACGCCGGATTTTCAGGGCGCGTTTAAAAATACCTTTATTTACATGCTGATAGAGGTGCCGGTGAGCCAGTTCCTTGGCATATTTTTTGCGCTTCTCATCAGGAAAAAGACCAGATTCAGTCATGCGTGCGAGATTATTTTCTTTCTGCCCATGCTGATTTCCATGGTGGTCGCCAGCGTGCTGATTTCCTATATTATATCCAATAACGGGCCCTTAAATCTGCTGATTCAGTTTTTCGGCATGCAGCCCATAAACTGGCTGAACGGCAAGTTCAGCGCCAAGATGGCGGTTATGATTTTGGAGCTGTGGAAGGGCGGGACTTTTTTCATTTTCGTGTATATGTCGGCCATGCGTTCCCTTCCGGCGGATTGTCTGGAATCTGCAAGGATTGACGGGGCAAATGTGATGCAGGAGGCGGTTTTCGTAGTGCTTCCCCTTATCAGGAACGCCATTATTTTATGCGTGACCATGAATACCATCTGGCAGTTCCAGATTTTTGAGTCTGTTTACATGCTGACAAACGGCGGGCCTTTAGGCGCTACCCAGACGGTGATTTATGAAATCTACCAGTACAGCTTCAAGTATTACCGGGTGGGCTTCGGCGCGGCGGCTTCTTTGGTGTTTTTGCTTGTGATTCTGGTTATCTATGGTCTGGAAAATCTTCTCCTGCGCGAAAAGGAGACGGGCAAAAGGAGGGGAAGGCATGAATAAATATGTGGTAAAAAAGGGTATGTTTTCATTCTTAAAGACATTGGCGCTTTTGCTGCTGGCGTTGATTATTTTGTTCCCTTTCTGGCAGCTTATCGTGTCTTCGCTGCTGGAAACCAATGCCATTATCAGCTATCCTCCGAAGTTCTGGCCAAAGGGCGGTTCCCTGGATAATTATAAGGAAGTGCTGACCATGCAGGGCGGCGCCTATATGCGGTGGATGGCAAACAGTATTTTTGTGTCGGGTGCGAACACCGTCCTTGTTATTTTGGTCGCATCAATGGCAGGCTATGCCTTTGCAAAGAGAAAGTTTCCGGGGAGTGGCGTGCTTTTCAACATTGTGGTTGCCACGCAGATAATTCCAAGCGTGACAACCTTAATCCCGCTGTTTTTGATTGTCTCGAAGCTGGGATGGGTAAACTCCTATAAATCGCTGATATTTCCCGGCGTTGCCAATGCCTTCGGAGTTTACATGATGACTCAGTTTATGAAGGATATCCCGGATTCCCTTCTGGAGGCGGCAACCATAGACGGATGCAGCGAATACGGGAAATTTTTTAAGATAGTTATGCCAATCACCGTTCCGCAGTTAAGCCTCCTTGCCATTTTTAACTTTACCAATCAGTGGGGAAGCCTTACCTGGCCGCTGATTACCGTGAATGAAACCATGATGAAAACCCTGCCGCTGGGAATTGCGTCCATGAAGGACCTAAACGGAACGCTGACAGGAACGATTATGGCGGCGTCCATGATTAGTTTTATTCCTCTTTTGATTGCATTTATTTTTGCAAGTGATAAATTTATAGAAGGAATGACTTTAGGCGCAGTGAAAGGATAGGGAGAGAAAATGAAGCGAATTTTATGTTACGGAGATTCCAATACATGGGGGCATAATCCGGAGCCCCAGGGAGATAATTTCAGATACGGGGATGAGGAGAGATGGACAGGCGTACTGCAAAATATTCTTGACGGACAGGCGAAAGTAATCGAGGAAGGGCTGTGCGGAAGGACCATCATGTACGACGACCCTGTGGCGGCGGACAGAAACGGAAGCAGATTTTTAAACTGCTGCATCCAGAGCCACCAGCCCCTGGACCTTGTGATTTTCATGCTGGGTACAAACGACATCAGGCATATCTTTACCCCGTCCGTGAAGGAGATTGCCATGGGGATGGATAATCTGGTGAAAATGGTGAAAAACCCGCAAAGCTACTGGGTGGGGAAAGTGCCGGAGGTTCTGGTGATTATCCCGGCGCCTGTGCGGGAGGAGATTGCCACATCGGACTTTTACGGCATGTATGACGAGGAGTCCGTGAGAAAGAGCAGAGCCCTGGGGGAAGAATACAGAAAGATATTTAAAGATGTGCCGGGAGTAACGCTTCTTGATGCCGGAAAAGTGGCGGAGGTATCCGTCAGGGATTGTATTCATCTGACCGGCGAGGGGCACAGAAAGCTGGGCGAAGCGGTTGCGGACTGTGTGAAGGAGATATTGAAAATCAATGGATAGAAAAAAGGCATTGTCAAAAGCGCTGCCATCCAAAGTAGTACTTTGGGCAGTAGCGCTTTTGACGGCATTGCTTTTGGCGGCAGGGCCTTTGAGGATTTGGAAAGTCTGGGACACAGCGGAGGACAGAGGCGGGAAATCAGGCGAAGAACCGGTTGTAATGCGCCTGTGGTATCCTTGGACGGACGAAGAAAAAATATACAAAAAGGCGTTTCTCGACGCTGTCGATAAATACAACAAAAGCCATGAGGAAATACAGATAAAGGCGGAGGGAATTGCGACAAGGCTCTACAGGGAAAAGCTTCCTTCCGCCATTGCGTCAAACGATACGCCGGACATTTACCTGTGTTACACAAACGCCTACCTGAAAACTGCCGTGGATTCGGGAAAGGTGCTGCGGCTTAACGATTATCTTGACAGTAAAGCGGAAGACAAAATTCTGCCGGAAATGCTTGACGAGATGACTTTTGACGGAGGAATTTACGGTCTTGGATTTGCCAGAGATGCAGGGATATTCTTTGTAAATAATGAAATGTTCAGGGAGTATGGGTGCGGCGTTCCTGAGAGCTGGGAGGAGCTTTTGGCAGTATGCCGGGTGTTTCTTGATAACGGTATCGTGCCGCTTGCCTGTTCGGCGGATACGGACAGAGGCTACCGCATGTATCTGGAGGCTCTGTGCATGAGCGAAGCGGGAGGGCGGGAATGCCTGGAAATCGCGGCGGGAGAAAAAGAGCCGTCCGAAGCCTTTCTGAGAGGCGTGAGCCATTTCTGCGAGCTGCGGGATATGGGAGCCTTCGGCAGTACGCCGCTTAAAAATACCACGGGATGGGCGGACGAAGAATTTAATTTAAGCAGGATTCCCATGTATTTTACGAAAAACAGACTGGCGGGAAATTTTTTGCAGCAAAACAGTCCCTTGTATGGGAAAATCAGCGCTGTACCCTTTCCCGGGAGCAGCGGTGACAGCATTTTAGGCGGGGTGAGCGAGGCCTTTGTGGTAAATGCGGCTGCCAAAAATCCGAGAGAGGCTGTGGAGGCTCTTTCAGAGCTTATGTATGACTTTTCCGGGAACCTGAAAGAAAGCCGCGCCGGAATTCCCGTCTGGCTTTTTGAGGATACAGATGCAGAGGAAGACGCGACGCTTTACAATGAGATTGCGGAGATGGATTTGCAGGCGGAGGAAACCATGCCCTACTGGGAGTTTTATCTTGGAGGGAAAAGGGCGGAATATTTTATGAGGGCTTCGGGAAAGCTTTACCGGAAAGAAATTTCGGCGGAGGAATTTGCGGAGAGCCTGTCGCGGTAGGGGCGGCAGGCTTTTGTGGGAGAATCCTTTTATAATCTGTTTCGATTAATAGCTGAATATATTATGGTACCTGTTTTATAGAACTCTTCGAGTTTTAGAAAATAAGCATCGCTCAACTTATTATATGGGCATGCTAACAGATGGACTTTGTTATCACAGGTCTTTGCGATATGTATATCACAGTTTTGTAAGATATCCATACCTATAAGCATATTTCCCGTTCTTGTATAAGAAACTTTTATGTCCATAGTTCCAAAATTACACCCTGCTATTACAAAATCCTGTACGGTTTTCGTACAGGTTACAGAATCTAATTGGCTGAATAATCCCTGCTTAAATTTTAATTTATCTGTTTTTCGTTTTAATGCGGAATCATTTACCCCGAAGCTGATTTGCTTTTTGACAGCAATATTTTCGTAATCTTTTTGTTTATTTGCTTCTATTACGGAGGGACTCAGAGGTGTCCTTAAAAGGGGTATTGTTGTCATTGGACAGCCTGTATCTATTTTGAAATTCAGTTTATCCAATACCGCGCCAAACAGCTTAAAGCTGCCTTCGCATCGAAATTCATTTTTGGGATTTAATTCTATATCCATGAAATCATTCATCAAAATATACGTCCTCATCTAATAATTCACTGTCATTATAAATGCACCCGATGGGTTTACCTTCATCCAATATGGCCTGAGAGACTGAGTTGGCCTCTTTTCCAATAAATCTGATGATACCTCCGTCTGCTCCTATGCTTTTTTCTTCCACTAAAATCCAGGTATCATATATATTTGAAAGCTGATTAAATTTTACAGACATTCCAACATTGATATCCTGTAAAGACAGTTTATCATTCATACCTGAAACTCCTTTCTTTGATAAAACGATTTGTAATTATAGTATATCAAATTTTAAGTAATGTATCAAACAGCAAAATCCAAGGGTTTGTGTCAAGTAAAATTTAATGGTATCGTGTATCCGTCTGTGATAAAATAGTATTGTCTGGTAATTCTGCAAAACTAAACTTCTGACAATGGAAGTTTGGAGAAGCAAAGTAAAATGTATAAAAATGAGGAGGGCAATATGTCTGAAATTTTCAATGAAGCAAATATGAGGCAGGCCTTGGGAAAATATATACCTGATGGGGAAACGCTGGAGGCAGGTATACACGCGTTATCGAAGGAAACGAAGATAAGAGGCGTATTTGGAAAGTGCGTTTACACGGAAAAAGGGCTGCTTCCCGACGCAAATGGTAGAAACATTTTGGTGGAAAAGGAGAAAAGCTCTACCTATGATATTTATTTAGGGATTACGCAGTCATCCCTGTTAATTGTTGAATGTGAAAAAAGTTTATATTATTACAAGTTTGACGACGCGCCGGAGGGAAACGGAGCGGATGTCAGAGAGGTTACGTCAGCTATCCCTTTTGAAGATATGGGAACCTGCTTCCCTTTATCAGAGATTCAAAGCTGCGAGCTGGGCAAGGGATGGATGGGCTCTGTGAAATGCTCTGTTAAAATGAAGAATAAAAGCAGCTTTAAACTGCTGCTCCCAAAGCTCGGCGGCGTTGGCGGGGGAATGCCGCATCACGCAGAGTACCGCGAGGCGATTATCGCACGTCTTGGCGGGAATAATAAGTAGGATTTAAGCAGGATAAATTCCCGGTATGCAAGATAGCGGCGGGAGGAGAAGAAGGAGGAAGCAGAAAATGTGGACATGCCCGAAATGCGGACGGACCTTTCAAAAACAAAATCAGGGGCATTTTTGCGGAAAGGCGCCGGACTCGATTGACGCTTATATTATGGCGCAGCCGGAATATACGCAGGAATACTTAAGAGCGGTAAGAAATGCCATACGCACAGCGCTGCCGGAGGCGGAAGAAAGGATTTCATGGAGTATGCCGACTTTCTGGAAAGAGCATAATATCATACAATTTGCGGGATTTAAAAAGCATATCGGACTTTATCCGGGGCCGGAAGCCGTGGAGAAGTTCAGCGCACAGCTGAAAGACTACAAAACCAGCAAGGGCACGATACAGTTTTTGTACAGCAGTCCGCTTCCCCTGAAAATGATTGCGGATATTGCACTCTGGTGCAGTCAGACGGGGAATCATCCTTGAAAAGAAAGCAGCCCCGCAGCAGGAAAGGCGGATACGATGAATAACGAAAAAGTATATCAGATGGATTTTGCAAAAGTATACGGGCTTTTAGTAGATAAAGCCGAAAGAAAGGGACGGACAAAGCAGGAGGTTGACGAGATTATCCGCTGGCTTACCGGTTACAGCCAGAGCGAGCTTGAAGAAATATCTGCAGCTTCAATGGCTTATGGGGATTTTTTCAAAAATGCGCCGAATCCCAATGAAAACAGGAATCTGATTAAAGGAGTGGTGTGCGGCGTCCGGGTGGAGAATATCGAGGAACCACTCATGCGGGAAATACGGTATCTTGACAAGCTGGTGGACGAACTGGCAAAGGGAAAAGCAATGGATAAGATACTGCGCAGGTAAAACCGTCTGATATGGCAAGAGAAGGAAAAGCGTTCGGGAAATTACAATCCGAACGTTTTTTCTTTTAGAGATAGTTTAGAGATTACTGCGCTATAATAAGCCGGAAATTTAAGCAGTAAAAATTTTCGAGAGGAGATGTACATTATGAAAATGAAAAAAGCAGCGGTAATAATCGGCATTGGCTGTATGTTGAATGTGCTGGCATCAGGGTGCAGTTCAGGGCCCGTGCCGGCAGCCAAAGAGCAGGAATCAGCGGCGGACGAAGGATTGCCGGAGGAATCAGATGATACGCAGCAGGGGGAGAGCGCCGGTTCTATGAACGAACCAAAGGAAAATCACGAGGGAAAATGGCATGTTCTGGAGCCGGAGATTGCGGCTGCTATTGATGCGGATTTTATGGGAAAGGTTCGGAAAATTACAGAGGATTCTTTTTTTATTGCGGAAACGAAAGTGAAAATTCTCGATGACGGTTCCCTGTCAACCAGTTCTCCCAGCTCCAGTACCGATATTCCTGATTCCCGGTTGATTCAGGTGGTTTTTGATGGAAATACACAGTTTTACGTTGGAACTTCTTATGGCGGTGAAGAAAGCTATGAGGATGCAAAGTTTCAGGATTTGGAAGAACATATGCCTGTCAAAATGAAAGGCATGTTTGAGGAAGACGTGTTTTATGCCACGGAAATATGGATATTAAGTGTTTCCTGACGGCTTTGATGGAAGAAAATGGATATTGAAGCAGAAAAGAAGTTTGCAGGAGGAGAATACATAATGAAAAAGAGATTCTTACTGGCACTTATGATGGTTTTGGCAATGGGGATGACGGCATGCTCATCAAAACCGAAGGAGGATGGCGCCGCTACAGAAGCCGCTACGGAACCGGAGAATGAATCTGAGTCAGGGAAAGCTTCCGGGCAGGAGGCGGCTGCCGGGACAGATAATGCGGATGAGGGGAATGCAGGGAAAGAAATTGCCGAAGATGGAAATGAAGAAGAAGCTCCGGAAGAAGAAATTCCAGAAGGGGTGACTGCCGACCCTATAACGGGAATCGTTCAAAAGTATGAAGACGACGTAATTGTAATCTTTGACGAAGGCGACGGACTTACCTATTATTTTTCCACGAAGAACGCACAGGTGACAGAAGGGGATTCGCCCATTGCGGTGGGAGACGTGGTGCAGGTTACGTATAGGGGACTGCTTGGAGGCGAGGACAATCCGGGCGAAGCTGTGAAGATTGTAGCGGGAGTGGTGAGATAAATCAGGGCTAAATCTTGTTTCAATATATTTATCTGAATACTTTTCTTGAATTTTGAATGATAATATAATATAATTGTCTTACAGAATAAAGGAGGAAGTATTATGTCTACATCATTATTACAGGTGCGTGTTGAAGATACTTTAAAAGATGAGGCGGCAAAAATTTTTGATAATCTTGGAATAGACACTTCTACAGCAGTCAGGATGTTTCTGAAACGTGCGGTAATGGAAAACGGAATTCCGTTTCGGATGACATTGCCGAAGGCAACATACAATGCGGACAGAGGCTATCGTGCACTGATGGAAATCGGTCAGGCCTCTGAAAAGAATGGACTTTCTGAAATGTCTCTGGAAGAAATTAATGCCGAGATTGAGGCATCACGGCGTGAAAGACGGGATGCGGCATTATGAAATATTACGCGGTTGTAGATACGAATGTTCTTATTTCTGCGATGCTTAAGAACAGCTCGATACCCGGTCAGGTAATTGCGGAAGCATTAAATGGAGACATTATACCTGTGTTGAATAATGAGATTATTGCAGAATATGAAGATGTTTTAAACCGTCCCAAATTTCGTTTTGATAAACAGGCAGTTAAAGTTCTTTTAGATGAATTAAAAAGACGGGCAGTTTATTCGGATTATGGTCTGATAGACGATGAAATCCCTGATGTAAAAGATGTTGTGTTCTATGCGGTGTTGATGGAAAAACGCAAAGAGGAGGATGCATATCTTGTAACCGGAAATATCAAGCATTTCCCGATGCGGACTTATATCGTAACACCGCGGGAAATGCTCGATATCATTGAAGAAGGGCGATAACGCGAAAGCTCAATAATTATTATACCAAAGCATTCGGAATCCAAAGTCCGGGTGCTTTTTTTGTAAAAATTTCTCCCTTTATGTCACAAAATCCTTTCCCCCACAGTTATACATAATATAAATACAAATTACCGATGAAAAGGAGTGACATTTTATGAGAAACAAGAGAATCCCCGCCATATTGCTTTGCATTATTCTGCTGCTTGGAGGCTGTGGAAGCCGGAGGGCGGACGCAAATGCAGACGGAAACGGGCAAAGCGCATCAGAGAGCGCAGGCGGGACAAAGCAGGAAACACAAGAAGCGGCAGAGGGAAATGAAAGCGCAGGCGACACCATAGGCGAGACCACAGATAATGCCACAGGAGATGGTATAGACGATACCATGGACAATGCCGCAGGAAATGCCATGGAAGATGCCATTGTGATAGAAATAGGACCTGATAAGGAGGTACAGCAGGAGGAAGGAAGCCTGATTTGCACGCTGCATAGCTTCCGGCTGTACGATTCCCCCGAAGATGTTTCCATTCATTCGGATGATATGGTGCTGGCAGATGCGGAATATTACATGGACAGAAGCAAATTCCTTGTCATGCAGGCGGATATTGAAAATATAGATTATCCCGGGAATCCAGATGATGGAAGTATCAACGTTTCCATGTTTGCCATTGCGCCGAATGGGCAGGAGGAATATGATAAATGGTATGGGTCTTATCCGGTTTATGTGTCGGAGGCGGGCAGAGGTGAAACCGATTACTATCATGTGTTTGTAAACGAGGGAGAGAAAAAGACGGTGACAATCGGTTTTTATGTTCCTGTAAAGGATGCGGAGGAGCTGAGAAGTGCGTGCTGTCTTAGGTTGTACGAGAGCTTTTATTATGAATTACCGTCGGAATTTTCAGAGACAAAGTAAATGAGGTGGGAAGATGCACAGGGAAAAGGAGCCTGACAGAAAGGCCCGGATAGCGTTCATCGAAAACTGTTATCAACTGTATGAGCAGAAGATGTACCAGGCCGCCCGGCGGATTTTGAATGATTCTCCAAGGGCGGAGGATGCGGTGCAGGATGCTTTCCTGAAACTGATGAAAGGGCGTATTTACTTTGAGGACGCCGCGTCGGAGGACTGTAAAAAATACATTATTACCGTTATCCGGCATTCCGCCATCGATATTTATAACAGGAAAAAGAAGGAGCAGGAGCTTCTATGCTTTCTGGACGAAAAGACCGATGCGGATAGGCTGTCGTTTCAGGAAAATCGGGAGGAAGCCATTGACATAAAGGAACTGATTTCGGATTTACAGCCGCGGTATTATGAGGTGGTGGAATGTCTGGCGATTAAAAATCTTTCAGTCAGGGAAACCTCGGGAAAATTGGGAATTTCAGAGGAAAACGTAAGAAAAAGATTTGAACGCGCAAAGAAAATATTAAAGAAAGCATGGAAGATATCCGCATAAAAGCGGAAAGTCCCTGAACCGTTCCGGCAAAGTGCGGAGGAAATGAGAGCGGACTTTAACAGGAGATTACATATGAAACAAAGCACAGACGGCGTTAATCTGACAGAGAGCAATATATCCATGAAAGAATTCGACATGCTGACAGAGGCGCACGAATTTTCAGAAAAATATAAAAAGAATAAAAGGGTAATGCTGAGGAAATACCGAAGAAGCCTTTTCTGCCCGAACAGGACGGGGATATTAAAAGCGGCGGCAGTTCTTTTCCTTTTCCTGACGGTGCCGGCTCTGGCAGCGGCGGCTTCCGGCAGCGGGTTTTTCTCCCGGATTTGGGGAACGTCAGGCAGAAAAAATATAGAATCCCATACGGAGGAGGTATATGACGAACAGGAAGGCAGCAGCTATACGGTCACATATCCCCAACGGGATTATACGGACGATTATCTGGAAAAGGCCAAAGACCTAATCGGGGATGCGGTATCGTATACGCCGATTGTAAAGGAGGCAGGCGATATCAGGCTTACGGTTCTTGCCGCTGTCTGCGACGGAAATGCCGCCGTCCTTGAACTTACGCTGGAAAAGGAAGGCGGTGTGGACTTCCTTAATTACAGTCAGCTTGACAATGAGAGCAAGGGGGCGTGGTTTTCGGAGGATTCGCCGTTTTATTTCCAGATTGCGGAGGGCTATGAAAACCTGTTTGTGGATTTGGAAAAATCCACGGAAGATAAGCTTTACTGCTATGATTATATTGTAATGGGTATTGCGGAGGACGATATAAAAGGCCTTACCATGGAGACTGGCAGTTTTCAGGACAGGGAAGTGGACAGGAAGACGGAAGCGACAGACAGCCTTTTTATACCAATCGGGAAAAAGGTGGAAAGGAAAACGTATCAGAATCAGGAGGGAGGCATTGTCAGCTTATCTCCCATATCCATGAAGGTGGATGTAAGCGCGCTGCCCGGCCTGACCGCCGAGGAGGCTTGCGACCCCTGGCATATATATTATGTGGCTGTCAATTATAAGGACGGCGCCGGTTATACTGTCCATGAGCATGAAGTGGAGGGCGTTCACGAGTGCGGAGCAGAAATTGACAATACCAGCTATGTCTGCGGCAGCACAGACGGACAGCTTGTGCTTGTGTTCAACCGGCTGGCGGATACGGAAAATGTGGAATCCGTTGTGGTGAACGAGACGGTGTATACGGCAAAATAGGTTATAATCTGATAAAAAGTCTGCCTTGCGAAAAAAGCGGCAGGCTTTTTTAAGTTGTTTTTTTCCGCAAATCGTGGTAGTCTTAAGACGCAGGAAAACGCATAAGACATCAGACACAGGAGGTGCGTATGGGTAGAGAAGAATATGGGAAAGCTTACAGAATGGGAAAGAAAGACTACCAGGCAAGGATGCTTCGGGGAGTGAAACCCACCTTACAGGTTTTAGACGATATCATGCCGGAAAAAGGGGCGTACTCGGAATATCCCCTTGGACTGGTGCAGATTCCCATAGACCAGATTGTGGGAACCAAGACCGTGGGAAGAAGCAGTTCTTTTGCGGGAAATTTTATGCCTATTTTGCGGGAGGAGTCGGAGTTCGCCGCCAAGTGGAGCAGCTTAAGCACCTGCCACGTGGAGGAGGGAATCAGGGACCCCATCAAGGCTTATGAATATATGAACAAGTTCTATGTGGAGGAGGGGAATAAGCGGGTCAGCGTCATGAAGTTCTTCGGGGTGGTTTCCATTCCGGGAGAGGTTATCCGCATCATTCCGAAGCGCACGGAGGAGAAGGAAAATAAAATTTATTATGAGTTTATGGACTTCTATCAGCTTGCGAAAATCAATTACATCTGGTTTACAGAGCTCGGGAGCTTTGCCAAGCTGCAGGAGGCGGTGGGAAAGAAGCCGGGAGAGGCATGGACGGACGAAGACCGTCTCCGGTTCAGCGCTTCCTACACCAGATTTAACGCCGAGTATCAGGCGAAGGGCGGCAGTAAACTGAAAATCACGCCGGGCGATGCGTTCCTTTCCTTTATCACCCTTTACGGCTACGACGCCATTGACGAAAAGACTGCCAGCGAATTAAAGGAGCTGATTACAAAAAGCTGGGAAGAATTTGAGCTCCTTCAGGAGGATAAGGAAATCGAGCTTAAAATGGCGCCCAGCCAGGAAAAGAAGTCGCTATTTAGCAGCATTCTCCACCCTTTGAGCTCTCCGAAGCTGAAAATTGCATTTATATATGAAAAGACGCCGGGAACCTCCGCGTGGACCTACGCCCATGAGCTTGGCAGGCTTTATCTGGAGCAGACCTTCCCGGACGAGGTCATTACGGTTTGTTTTGAGAACGGAACCCAGGAAAATGCGGATACGCTGATTGGGGAAGCCATAGATACAGGGTGCAACCTGATATTTACCACCACGCCGGCATTTGTACAGGCCAGCGTGAAGGCGGCCATTGCCAATCCTGATATTCGGATTTTAAGCTGTTCCCTGAACACTTCCCACCGCTATATCCGAACCTATTATTCCCGGATGCACGAGGCGAAATTTCTGATGGGAGCCATTGCCGGAGCCATGGCGGAGAACAACCGCCTGATGTATATTGCGGATTATCCGATTTACGGGACGATTGCCAATATTAATGCCTTTGCCCTAGGCGCGAAAATGATTAACCCCAGAGCCGAGGTATATCTGGAGTGGTCAACCAGAAAGGATATCGACATTGACGAGAGAATCCGCGAGACCGGGGCGACCTGCGTGTCGGGCAAGGATATGGTGATTCCTGAGGAGGCCTCCCGGTTTTTCGGGATTTACCATATGGAGGGCGGATATTCCAGAAGCCTTGCAATGCCCTTATATCACTGGGGGAAATTCTACGAGCAGCTTATCGGCACTATCATGGACGGCACATGGAAGCACGATGACAATCCTTCCGCCACAAAGGCGATTAATTACTGGTGGGGAATGTCCGCGGGCGTTATCGACGTGATTTGCTCCAACCGTCTGCCTATCGGGACAAAGCGTCTGGTGGAGCTCCTTAAGGCGACTATCAGCACGGATATGTTTAATCCCTTTTCCGGTATTTTGTATTCGCAAAACGGCGTGGTGTCAAACGATGTGAACAGAAGCCTTTCGCCGGAGGAAATTATGACCATGGACTGGCTGGCCAGAAACGTGATTGGCACGATTCCCAAAGTGGAGGAGTTGAAGGAGCAGGCGGAGCCTGTGATTAAGCAGCAGGGAGTAATCAAAAAGGAAGGTTAGTTTACAGATGAAAATACTGGCGATTGCGGATGAGGAATCAAAATATTTGTGGGATTACTTTGACAAGAGTAAAATAGAGGGAATCGACCTTATTATTTCCTGCGGGGATTTAAACCCCCACTATCTTTCTTTTCTGGTAACCTTATCTTCCGTGCCGGTATTATATGTTCACGGGAATCATGACGGAAAATACGAAAACATTCCGCCGGAAGGTTGTACCTGTATAGACGATGAGATTTATGTCCACAACGGGGTAAGAATTCTGGGGCTGGGCGGTTCCATGCGTTACAAGCCGGGGCCGCACCAGTACACGGAATGGCAGATGCGCCAGAGGGTGGCGAAGCTGAAGTTCAAGCTGTTTAAGAGCCGGGGCTTTGACATTTTAGTGACCCATGCGCCGGCCTATCAGCTAAACGACGGGATGGATTTGCCCCATCAGGGCTTTCAGGTATTTAAGACCCTGATGGAAAAATATAAGCCCAAATATTTTCTACACGGGCATGTGCATCTTTCCTACGGGAGAGGGCACAAGCGGTATGACAAATACCAGGATACCCATGTAATTAACGCATATGAGAGATGCGTCTTTGAGTTCGAGGACGAAAATCCCAGAGAGCATATCAGATAAAATCAATCAGCGTACGGGCCAGTCCGTCATGGTCATTGTCCTCGTGGGTGACGACGGTTGCGGCAAATTTTACGTCCTCGCTGCCGTTTATCATGGCGATTCCAATGCCGGCGGCTTCTATCATGGACATATCGTTCTGGGCGTCTCCGGCTGCAAGTGAAAAATACGGATGGATATCCAGTATTTCGCATAACGTCCTGACCGCAGTTCCTTTTCCTGAAATCTCAGGTATGAATTCCAGATAATTCGGATTGGAATAAATCATGGAAATTCCCTCTTTCTTTGCCCAGGGCAGGAGAGAGAGACGGAAATCCTCCAGCTTCTGTAAATCCTTAAGCTCAATGGCAAGGCATTTGCACGGCTCCTGCGACAGGCCGTCCGCCAGATTTTCATTGATAATCAGGGGCGTTTTGATTGCGTGCTGATAGTAATGCAGCTCCTCGTCCATTTTCGGGGCAAGAATATGGGTGTCCGAGTAGGTGTGAATGTGAATTCCCCATTTTTCGGCTTCCCTTAAAAGATGACGGGTCTGGGGAAGCGTCAGGGTGATTTTATGCAGGGTTTCCTGCTTTTCACAGTCGTAAATCTGCCCGCCGTTATAGCCGATGAGGTACATGCCGGGCAGGTCGAGATGGAGGTCGCGTTTCACATCGGAGACGCTGTTGATATCTCTGCCTGAACACAGCGCAAGCTTGTGGCCGGCGCGGGACCAGGCGGTTAAAATTTCCCTTGTATAGCCGTCAATCTGCTTTTTGCTGTTTAGAAGGGTGCCGTCCAAATCCGTAAATAAGATTTTTGTGCGCCGCAGTCTGTCGGGATGGGCGGACATCCATCTGCGCCTTTCTTTTATTTTATCAAGTAGCTCCCCGGGAACAAAAAGCTTTCCGTAGCCAGTGGCAAGGTCGAGCCCCGGCTTGGCGTTTCCGTGAAAATCAGAACCGCCGCTGACGCAGAGGTTGTATTTTTTCGCAAGAGAGCGCATTTCCCTTTCGTCGGAGGCACTGTGGGTACTGTAGACACATTCAAGTCCCTGCAGTCCCATTTCCGTGAGAAGGGCGACGAGCTTTTCCAGCCGGGCCTTGCTGAAATGATAGAGCACCGGATGCGCCAGTATGGGGAAGCCTCCCGCCTTTAAAATGATTTCCACCGCCCGCATTGGCGTAATTTTCTTGCGGGGCACAAAACAGGGGCCGTGGTCGCCGATATAGCGGTCGAAAGCCTCCTTCAGGCTTTTGATATAGCCGTGGTTTAACATGAATTTGGCATAGTGGGCGCGGGTAATCACGCAGTCGGGAAATTCCGCCGTCAGCTCCTCGTAGGTTACGGGGATTCCGTGTTCGGTAAGACGGCGGCACATTTCCTTATTGCGGGTAATGCGCCCCTCCACAAAGCTGACCAGACGGCGCCTGAAAAAGTCGCTTTTGTAATCAATGTAAAGGCCGACGATATGGATATCCTGCCCCTCGTATTCTGTGGAAAATTCAATGCCGGGTATGACTTCAAGGGGCCTGCCTGCCGGAGCTGTTGCTTCGCCGTCCGCTTGCACCCCGGCGGAGCCGGCCTTAGGAGTCTTTGCAGCCTTGGAAGCAGGGCTTGTCTTTGCCGCTGCGGAAGCGGCAGCTGCAGCGCCTAAGGCTTCGTCGATGCCGTCCGTGGTGTCGTGGTCGGTTAAGGCAAAGGCAGAGAGCCCCTTTTCAATTGCGTAATTTACCAGCTCCGTTGGGGTGAAGCTACCGTCGGATTTATTGGAATGTACATGTAAGTCGATGATGTTCATAATACTCCTCATTTCGTAACCGTATGATTTCCGCAGGCAACGAGCCGGGTATGGAAGATTTCCGGAATTTAGTTGTCATCATCCTCGTTCTGCTTGGTGTAAACCGTACGCTTTCTTGCCATCTCATCGCTTGCCAGGTATTCGTCGTAGGTGGTGATTTTGTCAACCAGAGTTCCGTTTGGAAGGATTTCCATAATCCGGTTGGCGGTGGTCTGTACAAACTGATGGTCATGACAGGCAAAAAGCGCCACGCCGGGGAATTTAATCAGGCCGTTGTTTAAGGCTGTGATGGCTTCCATGTCCAGATGGTTGGTGGGTTCGTCCAGAATCAGGCAGTTTGCCCCGCTAATCATCATCTTGGAGAGCAGGCAGCGCACCTTTTCACCACCCGAGAGCACCTTAACCTTTTTCACGCCGTCGTCCCCGGCAAAAAGCATACGTCCCAGAAAGCCGCGCACATAGGTGACGTCTTTGATGGCGGAATAGCCGGTGAGCCAGTCCACAATGGTATAGTCATTGTCAAATTCGGCGGTGCTGTCCTTGGGGAAATAAGCCTGTGAGGTGGTAACGCCCCATTTGTAGGAGCCCTCGTCCGGCTCCAGCTCGCCCATAAGAATCTGGAATAAGGTAGTCTTTGCCAGCTCATTGCCGCCCACAAAGGCAACCTTGTCGTCGTGTCCTAAAATAAAGGAGATGTTGTCCAGAACCTTTTCTCCATTAATCGTTTTTGAAATACCGTCCACCGACAAAACCTCGTTTCCGATTTCCCTGTCGGGACGGAAGTCAATATAAGGGTATTTGCGGCTGGAAGGCTTAATTTCGTCCAGCTCGATTTTTTCAAGGGCGCGCTTTCTGGAAGTAGCCTGCTTGGACTTGGAGGCGTTGGCGGAGAAACGGGAGATGAACTCCTGCAGTTCCTTGATTTTTTCCTCCTTTTTCTTGTTGGCCTCCTTCATCTGCTTGATTAGAAGCTGGCTGGACTCATACCAGAAGTCGTAATTCCCGGCGTAAAGCTGGATTTTTCCGTAGTCGATATCCGCCGTATGGGTGCAGACTTTATTAAGGAAATAACGGTCGTGAGACACCACGATAACGGTATTTTCAAAGTTAATCAGAAATTCCTCAAGCCATGCGATGGCGTCCAAATCCAGGTGGTTGGTAGGCTCGTCCAGAAGAAGGATATCCGGGTTGCCGAAAAGCGCCTTGGCAAGAAGAACCTTTACCTTTTCATTGCCGTTTAAATCCTTCATCTGACTGTAGTGAAGGTCGGTGTCAACGCCAAGGCCGTTAAGGAGCATGGAGGCGTTGGATTCCGCTTCCCAGCCGTCCATCTCGGCGAACTCGCCCTCCAGCTCGCTTGCCCGGATTCCGTCCTCGTCGGTAAAATCCTCCTTGGCATAAATGGCGTCCTTCTCCTTCATAATCTGATAAAGACGCTCGTTCCCCATAATCACTGTGTCCATGACAGGATATTCATCGTATTTAAAATGGTCCTGCTCAAGGACGGACAGACGCTGTCCGGGAGTGATGGACACGTTGCCGTTTGTGGTGTCAAGCTGCCCGGAAAGGATTTTTAAAAAGGTGGACTTCCCGGCGCCGTTGGCGCCAATCAGACCGTAGCAGTTTCCTTCCGTGAATTTAATATTAACGTCTTCAAATAAGGCTTTTTTTCCGATTCGTAATGTTACGTTGCTTGTACTAATCATTTCCTGTACTCCTCTCAATTATGCTGTGTTTGACCAACAGGGCTCACTCTTTCATATTTTACAGAAAAATAGTGATTTTGCAAGGAATTTATGGAAATAATCGAAAGGAAATGATGGTTTATCGGGGCGATTGGTGTTACAATGGACTGGTAGTATCTGACTTGAAGGATAACGGGGTGTTTGTATCGCTTTTGCGGTATGTCAAAAAGAGAAGTGAGGAATGCATATGAAACTGAATTACCGGAGAACTTTTTTTATCGGGCTGGCGTTTTTGTCGATTTCTGCTTTCTGGCAGATGTACGATAATATAATACCGCTCATCTTGCAGGGAACCTTCGGCATAGGGGAGACCGTCACGGGAATGATAATGGCTGCGGACAACGTATTGGCGCTGTTTTTGCTGCCTCTGTTCGGGAGCCTTTCCGATAAGGTGGACACGAAAGCGGGAAAAAGAATGCCCTTTATTGTGACGGGAACCATACTGGCGGTGATTTTCCTTCTGCTGCTTCCGGCTGCCGACAGGGCGGTGAACCTGCGGCTGTTTGTGGTTTCCCTGTTCGCCCTTCTGATAGCCATGGGCACCTACCGTTCGCCGGCGGTGGCGCTGATGCCGGATTTGACGCCCAATAAGCTGCGGAGCAAGGGCAACGCCATTATCAATCTCATGGGCGCGGTGGGCGGCGTTTATACGCTGATAATGATAAAGCTTTTAGTGGGCGGGGGAGAGCATCCCGATTACATGCCGCTGTTTTTGAGCGTGGCGGTTCTGATGGTGGTTTCGGTGGCGGTTCTTGTGCTTACCATCAATGAAAAGAAAGTGAAGGCAAAGGTGGCGGCGGAGATAGCAGCCAGCGGGGAGAGCGTTGCGGAGGACGAGGAGGAAGCCGGAACGAAAGAACGCCCGCCCCAAAGCGGCGCCGGGAACGGTTTGCTCAAAGACGATGCAGGGAACCGACCGGCAGGAGCAGGTTTGGCCGAAGACAAAACATCGGCAGGTTCAGGGAATTCATCTGCGGAAGCTTCTGGCAAAAAAACTTCAATGCCGCGGGAGGTAAAGCGGAGCATGATATATCTTCTGGCTTCCATCTTTCTGTGGTTTACGGCCTACAATGCGGTTACAACAGCGTTTTCCCGTTACACAAAAGTGGTGTGGAAGCTGGAAGGCGGCGGCTTTGCGGACTGCCTGATGGTGGCGACGGTGGCGGCGATTATCAGCTATATCCCCATTGGAAATATTGCCAGCAGAATCGGCCGCAAAAAGACCATCATGGGCGGAATTATTCTTATGACTATCTGCTATCTTGCGGCAATTTTTGCGAACGCCTATCATCCGGTAATCAACATTGCCTTTGCGGCAATCGGCATCGGCTGGGCGGCAATCAACGTGAATTCCTATCCCATGATAGTGGAAATGAGCAAAGGACAGGACATCGGGAAATTCACGGGAACCTACTACACCTTTTCCATGACCGCGCAGATTTTTACGCCGGTGCTGTCGGGATTTCTTCTGGAGAACATTTCTTACAGAACGCTGTTTCCCTACGCCTTTGTGTTCTCCGCACTGGCGTTTATCACCATGACTCAGGTACGCCACGGAGATGTGAAGCCGGGAAAGAAAAAGAGTGTGCTAGAAAACTTTGATGTAGATGATTAAATTTTGTGGTAAGGAGGGACCCGCGAAGCGGGAGGATGCCTTATCACCCGGCAGACACTGGCGAACGCAAGTTCGCATGGAATGTGTCTGCTCAAAACTTGTGGTAAGGAGGGACCCGCGAAGCGGGAGGATGAAATGAAAGTAAAATACGCAATACCCACAGCGGCAGCGGCCACAGCCGGCCTTTATCTGCTTGCAATTATGCCGCGGATGGGAAACAGAAAAAGACGGAAAGATTTTTTGAATGTATATTATGCGCACCGGGGGCTCCATGACAACGGCACCGACGCGCCGGAAAATTCCATGGCAGCCTTTAGGAAAGCGGTGGAAGCGGGATACGGGATTGAGCTGGACGTACAACTGTCGAAGGACGGCCTTCCCGTGGTATTCCATGATTTTACGCTGAAAAGAATCTGCGGGCAGGAGGGAAAAGTCTGCGATTATACCTGGCAGGAGCTTAAAAGCTTCCGGCTCTGCAACAGTGGGGAAGGGATTCCGGGATTTGAGGATGTATTAAATGAAGTGAGAGGGAGAGTGCCGCTGATTGTGGAGCTGAAGGTGGAGCGGGTGGATTTGGCCTTATGCCCGGTAGTGGACGCTCTGCTTGAAAAATATCACGGGCCATACTGTATTGAATCCTTTAATCCTCTGGTACTTCGATGGTACAGGCAAAATCACGGCAAGGTAGTAAGAGGACAGCTTGCCGACGGTTTTCTTAAATCCGGCGAGTTTCAGAGTCCGCTGTATTTCTTTTTACAGAACCTGATGCTGAATTTTATAACCAAGCCTGACTTTATCGCCTATAACCATAAATACGAAAAGACGCTGTCAAGAAGAATCTGCCGGGGGCTGTTTGGAAATCTGTCGGTGGCCTGGACAATTAAAAGCCAGGAGGAACTTGACGCGGTCAGGGATAAGTTTGATATCTTTATTTTTGATTCTTTTATACCGGAGTGAAAATATCCCACAGGAATTAATGTTTTGCAAACATTTTATTATCCTGTGGGATATTTTTGCATATTAATGCGGTAATGTTGAATTGCCGCCGGCAGGTTAAAAAATATGTAAAATTTAATCCGCCGAAAGCGTAAACCGATTCACCAACTGCTTTAAGTTCTCTGCCTCCGAGGAAAGCTGTTCGCTGGCGGACGCGCTTTCCTGGGCGGTGGAACTGTTGCTTTGAACTACAATTGAAATCTGGTTGATACCCTCGGAAACCTGCCATACGGCGTCTGACTGCTCGTTGGCTACAGTGGCAATATTGTCGATAGAATCCACCACGGACTGTATGCTACCCACCACCTCGAACAAAACGCTTGCCGTCTGGTTTGCAATTTCCGTACCTGTATGTACCGCCTCGGTGGAATTCTGGATGAGGGCGGAAGTGTTTTTGGCGGCTTCCGCGGATTTACCGGCGAGATTACGCACTTCTTCCGCGACAACGGCAAAGCCTTTTCCGGCCTCGCCCGCTCTTGCGGCCTCCACCGCCGCGTTCAGGGCCAGTATGTTGGTCTGGAATGCGATGTCGTCTATTGTTTTTAATATTTTCTCGATTTCATCGGAGCTGGTCTGAATTTTATTCATGGCATCCATGAGCTTTTGCATCTGCTGATTGCACAGAGATACCTCCTCTCCGGTGCTGTGGGTCTGGTTGCGGACGGTGAGCGCGCCGCTGGCTGTGTTTTTCGCCTGACCGGAGATTTCAGTGATTTGCGTGGCAAGCTGTTCCACGGCGCTGGCCTGTTCTACTGTTCCCTGGCTTAAGGTCTGGGCGCTGACGGATAACTGAGTGCTGGCGGAGGATACCTGTTCCGCGGAACGGTTGACCTGCTGCATAATGTCGTTTAACTCTGTTTTCATGTGGCGCAGGGAAAGCAGGATATCCTGAAAACCGCCCACATAAGCGTCCTCATGCTGGGTGTAGACATTAAGGTTCTGATTGGCCAGTTCGTTCAGGAGATAACGGATATCCTTGATTATCGTACTTAAGCCCTCCACAAGCAAAGCGGTAGATTTGACAAGCATGCCTGTTTCATCTCTGTTTTTGACTATAGGTATAGGAGTCTCCAAATCGCCCTCCACAAGCAGCTTCATCCGTTTTGCACAGGCTTTCATGGGCTTGCTGATATTTCCGGCAAGCAAAAGGGCAATGATAATGGAAATGATTACGGACCCCACCATAACCATGATGTTGAGAGCCATGCCCTTATAAGTGGTTTCCAGATAATTCAGCTGGGGTGCGGTTACGGCAATGCTCCAGCCGTCCGTATCCTTTACAGGGGCATAGGCTACAAACAGGCTCCCCTCTGCGCCTTCATAGCTTCCGAAACCGTTTTCGCCCCGGCGCATGGCCTCATGGATGGCGGCCAAATCCGCAAGGGAGGAATCGTTCTGGGCTTCGGCTTCAATATTTTGGACGGTAATCGTATCAAGGGTGATGTCCGCAATGGTGTCGCCTTTGTTATTAATCATATAGGCCCGGCTGTTTTCCCCTATTTGTATGGAGGAAACAATGTCGTTCAAAAAGGTTTCGTGAGGAACGAAATACACTACTCCTGCGATGGAGGAGCCGTGAATGCCGCCGGAATAAAGCGGAGCGGCAACCATGATGGACAATTCGCCTGTGATTTTACTTATCAGAGGCTCGGACACATATACATTGCCCTGCATGGCCTGTTTTACATATTCCCGGTCAGAATAATCCTTGCCGTCAAAAATGCTGATGCCGTCCATTCCGATAATATTCCCGCGCTGGAAATTGTGCATGGAAGCGCGTTCCTCGATAATGGATTTCTTTTCATTTACTGATACTGTGGAATCTGATAACTGAGGGATGCAGCCTGTATCCATGGCCACATTTTTATAGGCTGTCAGTTCCTGTTCCACACGTTCCGCTGCAAGAACCGCGGTTTCGCTCATCATGTGGTCTACGGTGGTGATGGTGCTTCTGTAATTGGGAACGATACTGGATATTCCCGTTGCCAGGAGCGCCGTCAGAACGGTTAGAATGAGACATAGAGTGATTTTTGCGCGAATGCTTTTCATCTTTAGATTTACCCCCTTTTATCGGCTGAGGCCTCGCGGCAGTCGCCAAATGTATCAAACGAAGTTTATATTGCAAGCAGTCACCTGGCTCGTTGTCCGCGGTAATTAATATGTTCAGCCATTTATTAATTAATATTATATGAGTGATGGCGTTAACTTGTCAATGGTCTTGGAAGGGTTGCGGAAATCAATTTTCAGTTTTGGGCGGACGGGGATTCTTCATTTGTATCCCGAACCGGTTTATGCTAAAATAGGAATCACAAAATCGCGAAAGGAGCAATAATTATGGCAAAAAAAGCAAGTGACAGCATCCGTTACTTTTCCAATGCTTCCGGTCCTGTAATTGGTACGGTTGACCGCAGGGTAATTGAAAAGGACGGCTTGTATTTCAAGGATATCGACGGAAGCGGGGAAGTATCCTCGGTCAATGACTGGCGGCTTCCGGCGGCGGAGCGGGCGCAGGCTTATGCGAAGCTTTTGACTCCCGATGAAAAAATCGGACAGCTTTTTACCGCCGACTGGCGCATGGGACCGAAATATCCCAGCGCGAACCTGGAAAAGGCAGGTCATATTCCTGTGGCGGACGAAACCGGACTTTTAGATGAAGCGTCGGTAAACGTGAAAAATATTTTCGGGGAACTGAAGCTGTCGGGAACCAGCGAACTGATTAAAAAGAATTTCTCCCGGCATTTAATTCTCCGGGAGAATCCCACGCCGGCGGATTTGGCGGATTATCTGAATCAGCTGCAGTACCTTGCGGAGGACTGCGGGCATTTTGTACCGGTGCAGGTTATGAGCAACAGCCGTAATGAAAACGGGGAGGCGGTTTTCGGGATGAATGATGCCTCCGGTGTGTTTGCAACTTATCCGGGAACGCTTGGCATTGCGGCGGCGGTGAAAGGAACCGGTGATTTCGGCATTGTTGATACCTTTGCGGATACGGTGCGGCGTCAGTGGAATGCCTGCGGCCTGAAAAAGGGATATATGTACATGGCGGATGTGGTAACAGACCCCCGCTGGCAGCGTACATTCGGCACCTTCGGGGAGGACCCGGAGCTGATTTCGGAAATGATGGAGAGGCTGATTCCGGGCATCCAGGGAAGCGCTGAAGGGGTTACGCCGGAAGGGGTTGCCATGACGGTGAAGCATTTCCCGGGAGGAGGCGCCCGCGAAAACGGCTTCGACCCTCACTATGCGACCGGACAGTGGAACGTATACGCCACACCCGGCAGCTTACAGAAATATCATGTTCCCACATTTAAAGCAGCCGTTAAATATCACGCTTCCTCCATCATGCCCTATTATTCCAAGCCGGCAAAGGAAAAGAGCGCGGCGCAGGAAGATTATCAAGGGGCGGATGTGGAGCTTCGTCCTTACGGCTTTGCATATAATAAGGTATTTATCGATGAAATGCTCCGTAATCAGATGGGCTTTGACGGATACATTAATTCTGACAGCGGTATCACAAGAAATATGGCGTGGGGAGTGGAGATGCTGGATATTCCCGAAAGAGTGGGATTCGCCATTACGCAAAGCGGAGTGGATTTAATCAGCGGCTCCTTTGACGACGAAGCGGCCCGTATGGCTTATGAACGCTCGTTCAATGATTATTATGACACCCATCCGGTTCCCGAGGGCTTTGCCAGAGAAGACCTTGTGCTTACGGACGAGAGCCTTAACCGGGCGGTAAGCCGCACTTTAAAAGAAATGTTCCAGATGGGAATGTTTGAAAATCCCTATGCCAGCCCGCAAAAAGCGGAAGAAGCCGTTGCGGATAAGGCAAGGAGGGAGGAAGCCGGGAAGGTACACCGCCAGAGCGTCGTGCTGCTGAAAAATGCAGGCGTTCTTCCGTTAAAGGACGGAACAAAGGTATATGCGGAGGCTTTCGGAAAAACAAAAGAAGCCGGCGAGGCCAATACAAAGGCGTTGAAGGAACTGCTTGGCAATGTGACGCTGGTGGACGATGCAGCACAGGCGGAGGCTGCGCTTTTGTTCCTAAGCCCCAGCAGCGGAAATTATTTTAACGCCACCCCCGGCTTTCTGGAGCTGGATATCTGCGAGGACAAGACTGTCTGCAATGTGGATGAAGAAGGAAAGCCCACCGAGGAAACCCACAAGGAGACTACCCTGTGCGGAGCAAACAGGATTCCCGAAATCGCAGAGGCCGTACATAACAACGGCGGAAAGGTTTTGATTAATGTGAATTTCCCTCTGGCATGGATGGTGGGGAATGTGGAGCCCTGTGCGGATGTGCTGACAGCCGGTTTCGACACCTTCCCGGAGGCAGTTCTGGATATTTTCTTCGGACGTTTTGCGCCTGTAGGCAGGCTCCCCATCACGCTGCCCAAGGACGACAGCGTACTGGCAGTTGATAAAAACGGCGTCTGCATCAGCCCCAATGACGTTCCGGGATTTGACAAGGATGCCTACATGCCGGATTCCATGAAGGACGAAAACGGCAAAGCCTACGCCTATAGGGACAGCGCCGGAAACTATTATGAGTACGGGTTCGGGCTCGGCTGAACTTTTCGTTCCCGCAAGAACGGAGTTGGTTACATTTCGCTTAAACAGAAACAATTTATGCCGATATCAGAAACAGAATAAGAATAAACAGCGGAGGCTTGACGGTGCACAAATCGAATTACGGACGCAGGATTTATGCGGCCGGAAATCGATTTAGACCAAGGTGCACAGGAGAGCCGAAGCGGTACTAAAAATGGAGGGCATAAATAATGAGCGTAAGTGCAATCGGAACAGCGCAGTACCTTGCAACGGAATACGGGGCAAAAAAAGCAGCCCAGCGCACGGCGGGAAAGAGCTTTGCAGGCCATATGGATAATGCGGTGCAAAAAACACAAATGCCCAGCGGCACCTTTGAACTGCACCTTTCAAATGATATTGACGGAAAGGTGATTGGTGCGGGCTGCGGCAATGACTATTCCTTTACGGTTTATGAGCCGAAGGATTTTGACCCGGCAAATCCGGTATATAAAATGAAGGTGTGGGACAAGGACGGAAACGTGACGGAGCAGTCGGCGGACATGTCAAAGGTTGATGCACGCAACAGTGATTACCTCAGCATGTATGCCTACTCCAGTTATCTGACAGCCATGGGGATATATTCCGGCGCCCAGTCGGCTCTTACGGGGGCAAACGCGCTCCAGTACGGGATAGGCGGCTTCGGCTACGGCAATCTGTTTGGCAGGACAAACTGGATGAACGTTCTGCAGAACGCCATGCAGTCCCAGTACAGCGCGGGAAATCTGCAGGGGTATATGAATTACAAGGGATATTACGATACCCTTTCGAAGATAAATAATCCGGGGTGGTTATTTTAAAAATGAATAGGAAAGCGGGGCAGGCAAAGAGAAAGTCAAATGGCTGAATATTCTGTTTTTATTAAATATGACCCGATAGATAAAATTTATGTAGCAAGTGTTCCTGAACTATCGGGGTGTATGGCACATGGCAGCACGAAGGAACAGGCATTAAGGGAAATTGAAACAGCAAAAGAATTGTGGATTTAAACAGCATTGGAGGATGGACAGCCGATTCCGGAGCCTGATTTACTGGTAGTGTAAATTTGCCTGAGCATTTTGTTGAAAAGTACACAGAGATTTCTAAACGCAATCAATCGAAAAACACAGGAAATAAACCGGCTTGCATCCATGATGCAGCAGATAGATTTTCTGTGTTTTTTACTTTTTCGTATATACCGTTTCGAAACAGGCTATAAAGCCGCGGTTTTGAAGCATTGTTCCTATGTAGAATTTATTTTGAAATTGTCCGAATTTTTCACACCTTTCGGGGAGCTGATTGACAGAAGGGAAAATCCCTCTTAAAATGAGGATAAAATCAGCGTTTTCTTACGGAAAACAGAGACAGAACATGAAAAGGCATACCGACGTGGAGCAAAGGCTGGCTTTCCTTAAGAACCACGGAGGAAGATGCGGAAACGAGGAAAAAATGAATACAATCACGTACGAAAAGCAGGTAGAGCGATGGGGAATTGTCGAAATCACCTGTCAGGGGCCGCCCGGAGGCAATCCCTTTCTGGAACAGAGTATTACGGGACGCTTTTGTGGAAAGAACGAGACGGTTACGGTGGACGGTTTTTATGATGGAGAAGGAGTTTACAAAGTAAGGTTTATGCCCTCCTTTCCGGGAACCTATACTTTTTCCATTGAAGGGAGCTTTATCGGGGAAGAAACAGGGGGAGCGTTTGAGGTGATTCCGGCGTCGGAGGGCAATCACGGCCCTGTGCGGGTGGCGGGAACCTATCATTTTGCATATGAGGACGGTACGCCCTATTATTCCATAGGCACCACCTGCTACGTGTGGGAGCTGCAAAACGACGAGAGGATTGCGCAGACCCTTGCGAGCCTCGAGGCGGCCCGGTTTAATAAAATCCGGTTCTGTATTTTTCCCAAGCATTACGACTATAATCTGGGCGAGCCGCGCAGCTACCCTTATGAGGGAACGCCTATGGACAGCAGCGTACTGACAAAGGAGAACTTCAGCCTTTACACGGGAAAAATGGAAGGGAATCATTTTGATTTTACAAGATTTCGTCCAGAGCATTTCCGGCATATTGAAAACTGTATTCTGGAGCTGCAAAAGCGGGGAATCGAGGCGGACATTATTGTGATGCACCCTTATGACCGCTGGGGCTTTTCACAGATGACAAAGGAAGAGGACGACATGTACTGGACATATGTGCTGGCAAGGTTTTCCGCATACCGCAACGTCTGGTGGTCGCTGGCCAATGAGTATGATTTGATGACTCATAAAACCCTCGGGGACTGGGAGCGCTATGCGGCCCTGATTTGTGAAAAAGACCCCTACAATCACCTTCGCTCAGTACATAACTGCCACGGATTTTACGATTACCGAAGGCCTTGGGTGACCCATTGCAGTATCCAGCGTCAGGAGCCTTATCTGTCTGCGGAGTATGTGGCAAAGTGGCGGGAGGAGTATAAAAAGCCGGTGGTGCTTGACGAAATCTGTTACGAGGGAAATATTCAGTACGGATGGGGAAACATCAGCGGAAAAGAGCTGCTTCGCCGTTTCTGGGAGGCGGCCTGCCGGGGCGGGTATGCGGGCCATGGCGAGACGCTGATGAACTCGGAGGACGTTCTGTGGTGGTCCCATGGCGGAAAGCTGCGGGGCGAGAGCTGGAAGCGGTTCGGCTTTTTATACGATATTTTATGCGAGACGCCGGGACTTGGACTTGCACCTTACAATCTCAAATGGGACTGTGTATGCGCCGTTCCCGAAAAGGAGTGGATGCAACCGGTAAAAAGCTATTATCTGATTTATTTAGGATACACCTGCTCAAGCTTTAAGGAATACTATTTCGATGATGAAACAGAATTTGAAGCGGAAGTAATTGACACCTGGAATATGACCATTGAAAAGCGGGGCGTGTTCAAAGGGAAATTTAAAGTGGAGCTGCCGGGACGGGAATACATGGCTATCCGGCTGAAAAGAGTATAGAACAGGAGATAGGATTTATGAAAGCAGGAATTGTTTACACGAGCACTACACCGGAATTGATTGAACTGGTGAACAGGGAAGTAAAAAAGCAGCTTGGCGCTGAAGCGGAAATCCAAAGTTATGAGGACGCCTCCATTCTGGCGGAGGTGCGGGAGGCCGGACATGTGACCGCCGGTGCGGCGGCAAGGCTGGTATCGCTTTTTATGCAGGCGACCTCGGACGGGGCGGATGCAATCCTGAATTGCTGTTCCTCGGTGGGCGAGGTGGCGGACGCCGCGGCGGATATCGGCAGATACACGGGCGTGCCTATTGTGAGAATTGATGAGGAGATGTGCTGCGAGGCGGTACGTCTTGGCAACAGGATTGGAGTACTGGCGACCCTTCCCACAACGCTGGAGCCCACAAAAAATACCATAAAACGTGTGGCGAGGGAGATGAACCGAACGGTGACGCTGGTGGACGGGCTGATTGACGGCGCTTTCGGCATCAATCAGGAGCAGTTTAAGGAAATGCTGCTTGCAAAGGCAAAGGAGATTCTGGCGCAGGTGGATGTGATTTTGCTCTGTCAGGGTTCCATGGCCTATGCGGAAGAATTTTTGCAAGAGGAAACCGGAAAGACGGTGGTTTCGAGCCCGAGGTTCGGAGCAGAGGCGCTGAAAAAGGCGCTGGCGCACAAGGGATTGATATAATTGTCGGACGAAGAAGTTCTATAATTTCATAAAGTAAGGAATACAGAGCGCGGAAGGCAATACTCAAAATTGCTTTCCGCGTTTTAATACAATATTTGCAATAAAAAAATAAAAAATATATGAAAAAAGGTTGACAAAGCGTTCGGTAAAACCTATAATCATATCATAAAGAGTGAAAAGCAATTCGCCGTGACGGTTCCCGTCGGGCAGAGTTTCTTTGGCATATCGCCAGCATTTTCACGAAAAACATATGTTGGCGTTGCCAGTACCTGATAAGATGGAGCATTTTCCTCTGACCGGTCCGGCTTCGCCGGAAAAGGAGGGAAATGAGCTACACAAAGAAAAAATTAGAGGAACTGAACGTAATCGACGACTTTCTGATGAACCGTCTGGCGTCGGACGCGGCAGTAGGAGAGGAGTTCTGCCGTCTGCTTTTGTCAACCCTTCTCCAAAGAGAAATCGGCAAGGTTAAAGTAACGGTGCAGAAGATGATGCCGCCGCTGTCGCCTGACAGGAAGGGAGTCCGCATGGACGTCATGGTGGAAGAAGCGGAAGACGCAGGCGGGGAGGCGGATGCAGCCGCTATGTGCGTTAAGGAAATGAAGGTCTGTGACAGAAAGGTCTATGACATCGAGCCCCACCTGATTAAAGGTACAGATACCGGCCTTGCCAGAAGAAACCGGTTTTACCAGGCGCTGACGGATTCCGGCCGTATGAAGCGGGGACAGAAGGATTACAGAGCCCTTCCGGACCTGTATGTGGTGACGATACTGGACGAGGACCCTTTCGGATACGATTATATGGCATATAGTATCCGCAACAGGTGCGAGGAAGTGGAAGAACTGGCATATGAGGACGGGCTTCATTTCTACTATTTCTATACGCAGGGGAACCAGGGGGGAAGTGAAAGGATAAAGACCATGCTCCGTTACATAGGCGACAGCCGGAAAGAGAATGTGGCGGACGAAGCCACAGGGAAGCTGCATGCGTTTACGGAGAGTGTAAAGATTCAGCCGGAGGTGAGGGAGAGCTATATGCTGTGGGAAGAATATGAGGATATGATGCGGGAAGAAGGAAGAAAGGAAGGCCGGAAAGAGGGGGAGGCCAGTGGTAAAATTGAAGAAAGCAAAGCAACTGTTTTTGATTTGCTCAAAGATAAAGGAGAAATCCCGCCAGATACAGCCGGGCGCATTAACGGAGAAGAAGACCTGCAGATTTTAAGAAAGTGGGTGCGGCTTGCCGCTAAAACGGACAGTATTGCCGGATTTGAGGCAGAAATGTAATCTGTCTGGAAAATTGAGAAATGAGGTTAAAGCAGGGGCTCAATCTTGACCGGTTGAGTGTCCTGCTTTTGTTTAGTATAACGGCAGTTGGCGAAATGGGCTGCCGGTTGCTTTGGCAAAATATAATTCGTTATAAAACATTGGATATAAATTATTTATAAATATTTAGCATTGATTTAGTAAATATATAAAGTTTTGTGGTTGTGGATAATATACAATAAATGAATAGATAAGTATGATATTATGACAAAAATATATTTTTAAGAGATAAAATCGTAAGAATATTGTTGACAACAAATATGAGTAGACTTATAATGATATTAAATGATTTTTAAATATGCTTAAATTATTTATAAATCATTTAATAACATATTTAACTGTAAATCAATAAGGAGGAAATTAAATGAAAAAACGTTTGGTGGCATTAATCATGATGGCAATGCTGGTGGCAGGAGCTATGACCGGTTGTGGCAGTAACGAGACTGGGAAAGGAACAGAAGCGGAAAAGGCAGATATAGGAAAACAGGAAGAAATCCAGGCGGGAACTGAAACTGAACCTGCAAAGGAAACTGCCGTAGAGGAAACACAGACTGCTTCCGGTGAAGAAACCGAAATTACAGTATGGGCTTGGGATGCGGCATTCAATGGATATGCGCTGGAAGAGGCACAGAAGGTATATGACGGAAACGTGAAAGTAAATTTTGTGGAGATGGCGAAGGCTGACTGCTTGCAGAAAATACATACAACGCTGGCGTCAGGCGTGACAGATGATTTACCAGATGTTGTCTTGATTTCCGATTTGAATGCACCGGGCTATCTGATGTCCTATCCGGGAGCGTTCCGTCCGATGGAAGATTTGCTCAACTATGATGATTTTGCAGGATATAAGAAGTCTATGCTTTCTTACGACGGAACAGCCTATGGGATTCCTTTCGATACCGGAGTGGCCGGACTGTTTTACCGCACAGATTATATCGAAGAAGCGGGCTATACGGCGGAGGATATGAAGAATCTGACCTGGGGAAAATATCTGGAACTGGGAGAAAAGCTAAAGGAAAAGGGTCATATGCTCCAGACATATAACCCTAATGATATTGCAGAATTCCAGATTATGCTTCAGTCTGCCGGAAAATGGTTTACAGATGAAAACGGAAGTGCGGATTTCAAAAATAATGAAGCATTGAAAGAGTGTTTTGAGATTTTCAGGACGTTGAATGAATCGGATTATGTTAAGGTGGTCAGTGACTGGACGGAATTTGCAGGAGCAATTAATGGTGGTGATGTGGCGTGTGTGCTGCGTGGTTCATGGATATCCTCCACAATTATCCAGGGAGAGGACCAGAGCGGAAAATGGGCTGTTGCACCGGTTCCGGCATTATCAGTAAGCGGAGCGACCAATTATTCCAATCAGGGAGGTTCCAGCTGGTTTGTGCTGGCAAACAGTAAGAATTCGGAGGCTGCGGCGGACTTTATGGCGAAAACCTTTGGCGGTAGCACAGAACTTTACAACACCCTCCTTGGCGAGAAGAATATTATGGGAACTTATCTCCCGGCTTCTTCTGTGGAGGCATACTCGGCAGGCTCAGATTTTTATGGCGGTCAGACCGTGAATGCGGATTTGGCGCAGTGGCTTGGAAAGATTCCGGCCGTTGCCACCGGAGCATTTTCGGCAGAGGCACAGTCTGCGCTGCTTGGCGTGATGCCTGAGTATCTCGCAGGAGGCGATTTGGATACTGTATTGGAAGAGGCGGCAACGCAATTTGAACAGTTGATTCAGTAGGGCATAGCTGCTGTGCAAATACGGTTTGTACAGCAGCTTTTCATAAAGGAAGGATTTCTTATGTTGAAAAAAGAAAAAAACAGGTATTGGCTGACGGGATGGTCTATGGTTGTAATAGCCGCCGCATTTGTCCTGCTTTTCAGCTATGTGCCTATGATTCAGGCATTTTTTCTTTCCCTGAAAACGGGGAAAGGCGCTAATCTGCGGTTTGCCGGTCTGGCCAATTACGCCCGTATGCTTAATGATAAAGTGTTCTGGACAACTCTTGGAAATACGCTGCTCTATGCGGCGATACAGATTCCGGTAATGATTTTGCTGTCATTGCTGATAGCGGTGCTCCTAAATGACCCTAAATTAAGGCTGCGCAGTTTTTATCGGACCTGTATCTTTCTGCCATGCGTGACATCGCTGGTATCCTATTCGATATTATTCAAAAATCTTTTTGCTGTGGACGGGCTTGTTAATCAGCTTCTGCTGAAGCTGGGAATTATAGATACGGCGATTTCCTTTGTGTTAACGGACGGGTGGGCAAAAGCGGTGATTATAATTGCTCTGATTTGGAGGTATACCGGATATTTTATGATATTCTTTCTTTCGGCGCTGCAGAATATTGACCAGTCGGTCTATGAAGCCGCAAAGCTTGACGGCAGTAATTTTTTGCAGACGTTTTTCAGGATTACCATGCCAATGCTCCGGCCAATTGTATTTTTGACCAGCGTTATGGCGTTAAACAATACATTACAGCTTTTTGACGAAGTGGTGAATCTGACAAACGGCGGTCCGGGCAATGCAACGCGGACAATATCACAGTACATTTATGACCTGTCGTTTAACTTTGTGCCAAGCTATGGATATGCGGCGGCAGTATCTTATGTGGTGTTGCTGCTGGTAGTGATACTTACAATTATTCAGAAAGGAATCGGGCGTGAAAAATCATGAAAGTAATTCGAAGTTTCTTTAAAAATCTGTTTCTGATGCTGGTTTCCCTTATCAGTATTTTTCCGTTTTACTGGATGGTTGTGGGAATGACAAATGATTCTAAGGATATTACAATGGGAAAGCTGACTTTTGGAAGCTCTCTTGTAGCGAATATCTCCAATGCCTTTGAAAAGGCAGACCTGTGGCGGGCTTTTTTTAATTCAGCGGTTCTTGCGATTGCGATTACCCTTCTTTCCCTGTTGTTTTGTTCTGTGGCGGGTTATGCCTTTGTGGTCTTCCGGGGCAAAGGGAAAGAAATTCTGTTTATGGTACTGATTGCCTCCATGATGGTGCCTTTTGCAACAAAGCTGATTCCGATGTTCCGTATGTTTTCCAATATGGGGCTGCTTAACAGCTTTTGGGCAATTATCCTGCCTGCAGTAGGAGCGCCGTTTCTGATATTTTTCTTCCGGCAAAATACGGAAGCATTTCCCAGAGAAACAATTGAAGCAGCCCGTGTGGACGGCTGCGGCGAGTACCAGATTTTTGCGCGGATTTATGCGCCGATGATGAAGTCTACTTATGCGGCAGCCGGAATTTTTGCATTTATGGCAAGCTGGAATAATTATATGTGGCCTTTAATCGCCCTGCAGAGCAATGCAAAGTTTACCATGCCCCTTGCGGTTGCCAATCTGGCGGCAGATTTCAATCCGGATTACGGAATGATTATGGTGGGAATTGTAATGTCAACAATCCCCACGGTGATTGTATTCTTCTGCCTGCAGAAGGCTTTTGTGGAAGGAATGGTAGGGTCCGTGAAATAAGAAAATTTTGTTTTGGAAGTGACGGTACGTTGACAGCCGAACGGGGAAAATGATAGAATAAAATACTAAAGTATGGAAAAGACAGGATGAAAAAATTATGGCTGTGAAAGTAAAGGATTTGGCGGCAATGCTGGATTTATCGCCCTCCACTGTATCGCTGGTATTGAATAACCGGCCGGGAATAAGCGAGGCGACCCGCACCAGGGTGCGCGATATGGTGAAAGAGCTGGGATGCGAAGAACTTTTAGAGGACGAGAAAGAAAAGAAAAATATTATTTTTATAGTGTACCGCAAGCGCAATGCGGCGCAGGAGGGCAGTCCGTATTTTTCACAGATTTTTTCAGAAATTATAGAAGGCGTTGAGAGCCAGATTAAAGCCAGAGGCTACAATCTGCTGGTGTCTTATGTGGATAGAGACAGCGCCGTAAAGGTCGCGGCAGGAATTGACAAAGAACAGGCAGAGGGAGTATTAATACTGGCGACAGAGATGAGGGAAGAACAGTTAAATGCGTTTGCACAGATTCAAATGCCTGTGGTCATCGTGGATAATTATGTGCAGCATAAAAGCTTTGACTGCATTACTATTAATAATGAACAGGGTGTAAACGAAGTGGTGAAGCACTTTGTGGAAATGGGTCATACAGATATCGGATATCTTCATGTTTCAGACAATGCGAACAATTTTACAGAACGCTATTACGGGTTTCTGCGGTCGATGGACAGTCTTGGGCTTGAATGCCCCAAAAGCAGGATTATAAATATTTGCACGGACGGCGGAGAAGCGGTATACCAGTCGTTAAAGGAGGCTTTGTCTCGGGTTGAAACAATGCCCACCGCTTTTTTTTCAGATAATGATATTATTGCGGTTTATGCAATGCGGATATTTCGGGAAATGGGTTACCGGATTCCCGAGGACATTTCAATCGCCGGATTTGATAATATTGCTTTTCTGGAGGTACTTGACCCGCCCCTGACATCTATTCAGGTGCCAAAGCACAAGATGGGGGTTGTGGCGGCAAATACACTGATTGATAAAATAAAAGAACCGGTGGAAGGGGTTGTAAAAATAGAAGTGTGCACCAGCCTTGTGGTTCGCGGAAGTGTGTGCAGACGGGGACATGAAGATTAGGATACGATATGGCCGCAGAATAAAAGGAGAACAGACTGAATGTGGGATGAAAAACGGCCGATTTTGTTTGGCGGCGATTATAATCCTGACCAGTGGGATGATGCGACCATTGATGAGGATATGAAATTATTTGAACAGGCGGGGATTAACCTGCTGGTGCTTCCGGTGTTTGCCTGGGCAAGACTGGAGCCGGAGGAAGGAAAATACGATTTTGAGTGGCTGGACCGTATTTTGAATAAAATCTGGAAGCATGGAATTCATGTGTTTCTGGCTACGCCGACTTCGGCACAGCCGGCATGGCTTTCAAAAAAATATGAGGACGTGCTTCCGGTGGACATTGCCGGGCGCAAACGGACACACGGAATGAGAGTATTTTTTTGCGTGAACAGCGTAAATTACCGGAAAAGGGCCAGAGCATTGGCGGAAGCGATGGCGGAGCGTTACCGGAATTTCCCCGGGCTGGCAGGCTGGCATGTGGCAAATGAATATGGAACCTACTGCTATTGCGAGAACTGCCAGAAAAAATTCCGGGACTGGCTTAAGGAGCGTTACGGTACAGTGGAGGAATTAAACAGCCGCTGGCATACGTCGTTCTGGGGAAGAACGGTTTCTGATTTTGAAGAAGTGATGCTGCCGACGGAGCTGAACGATGATTACCGCTTTTGCCCGGCGGTGCAGCTGGACTATATGCGGTTTGTGACGGATTCTACGATTGCGTGCTATTTAAACGAGGCGGAAGTATTAAAGGCTGCAACGCCGCATTTACCGGTGTTTACGAACATTTCCGGGTACATAAAAAAGCTGAATCAGTTTGAAATGACACCGCATATGGATTTTGCCGGGTGGGATAATTATCCTGCGCCGGGAGATGATACGGCCTTTCCGGCCTTTAAACATGAGATTATGCGGGCGGCACGTGACGGAGCGCCGTTTCTGGTTACAGAACAATCTCCAAACCAGCAGAACTGGCAGCCTTATAACAAAATCAAGCGTCCGGGAGAAATCCGCAGAATTGCTTATCAGGGACTGGCCCATGGCGCTGACAGCAGCCTCTTTTTCCAGATGCGGCAGTCTGTAGCGGGACAGGAAAAGTTTCACGGAGCGTTGATTGCGCACAGTGGCTTTCATACGAGAATATTCAGGGAAGGGTGCGCGCTCGGGCAGGAGCTCAAAAAGCTTGGAAGTTCCTTTACAGGGGGCAGAATCAAAGCGCGCGCGGCAATTGTTTTTGACTGGGAAAACTGGTGGGCGATTGAGCTGACCAGTGGACCGACACAGGACATGGATTACTTAAAGCAGGTTTTTCTCTATTATCAGGCTTTTTACACAGAGAACATTCCTGTGGATATTATAAAGACGACAACGGAACTTGATAATTATGATTTGGTGCTGATGCCTCTTTTATATATGATAAAGCCCGGTTTTGACGGAAAGATACGGGAGTTTGTAAAAAAGGGGGGCACAGTGGCAGCCACCTACATGAGCGGGCGCGCGGATGAAAATGACAGGTGCATTTTCGGGGCCTATCCGGGGCCGCTTAAGGATGTTTTCGGCATATGGGTGGAAGAGACGGACGCCCTTTATCCGGAAGAGAGGATTGAAATGCTTCTGCCAGGAAAGGGGGATTTGCAAGGGAAGAAATATAGAGGAGGCTTTCTCTGTGATTTGTTCCATGCAAATACAGCAGAGGTTTTAGCGGTTTATGGAAAGAGCTTTTGCGGAGGAAAGGAGCAGGAATGCTTTTATACCGGAATGCCGGCGCTTACCATCAACCGGTATGGAGCCGGACGTGCGTACTATCTCGGGTGCGAGCCGGACGCGGCATTTATGAAAGACTGGATTTCGCAGATGTGCCGTGAGGCAGGCATCAGGCCGCTGTTTTCCTTTGAAGGTAAACTGGAACTGACCTGCCGGGAAAACGAGAGCGGACAATACATCTTTGTGATTAATCACGGCGACAGTGAAGGCAGGGTATTGTTGGATAAAGATGGTCAGGCCGTAGTCTACAGAGATTTGCTCCGGGATAAGGAAGTATCGGGGAGCTTTGCTGTTGCTTCGGGAGAGGTGGCTGTGCTCTACAGGGAAAAAAATAAGTAAACAGGCGGAGCAGAGCTCTGCTGTAAAAATAGGGCTGGAACACCTTTTCTGTGTGTCAGCCCTGTTGGAATATCATCTGACAAAGTAGAAAAGAGAGAGGTATCAAAATGCTGACAGACACAAGAAAATCAGTAAACGCAAAGGTTCATCCGGTGGACGGGCTGAACGTGGAATGGACAGGGGGACTGTGGAAGGAGCGGTTCGACACCTGCGCGGAAAGCACGGTGCCGCAGCTGCAGCACATGTTTGAGAGCAAGGATATCAGCCACGTGGTGGAAAATTTCAAAATCTGCGCCGGGGAGGCCGAGGGGGATTTTGACGGAACCGTGTTTGGCGACGGGGATTTCTACAAATGGATGGAGGCGGCCCTTTACACCGCCGCAAAGACAAAGAATGAAAAGCTGCTTGCGCAGCTTGACGAGTACATAGAGCTGATTGCAAAAGCCCAGCAGAGCGACGGTTATCTTTCAACCAAGCAGATTATCGGGGAGAGGCAGAAGAACGGCACCACCAGAATGGGGGATATCAACGATTTTGAGGTGTACAATTTCGGGCATATGTTCACCTCCGCCTGTCTGCACAAAAGAATTACCGGCAAGGACACCTTCATGGCGGTAGCGGTGAAGGTGGCGGATTATCTGGAGCATCTCTATGCGGAAGCGGAAGCCTCGGGCGAAGTGCAGACGGCAGTGTGCCCCTCCCATTACATGGGGCTTATCGAAATGTACCGCACCACAGGACAGGAGCGTTATCTTTCGCTGGCGAAGCAGGCGATTTCCCTGCGGGACAGTGTAAAGAACGGCATGGACGACAATCAGGACAGGATTCCCTTAAAGAAGCATGATAAGATTATCGGCCACGCGGTGAGAGCCAATTATCTGTATGCGGGCGTGGCGGATTTGTGTCTGGAGGAGACGGACGAGGAGTATTTGGAGGTGCTGCATAAGGTATGGCGGAGCCTTCTTGACAAAAAGATTTATATCACCGGCGGCTGCGGAGCGCTTTACAACGGCGTTTCCCCCTACGGGAATTTCTTCGTTGACCAGAAAATCCATCAGGCTTACGGCTACGAATACCAGCTGCCCAACATTACGGCCTACAATGAAACCTGCGCGTCTTTAGGCGGCGTGTTCTGGGCGTACCGGATGTTTCAGTTAGAGCCGAAGGCGGAGTATTTTGATATTATTGAAAGGATGATGCTGAACACCAACCTTGCAGCCTTAAGTCTGGACGGGAAAAAGTTCTTCTACGAAAATACCCTGCGCCGGACGAAGAAGCTGGACTACGAGCTGGTGTGGCCGCTTACCAGAAGCGAATACATTTTAAGCTATTGCTGCCCGCCCAATCTTGCCCGCACGGTGGCGCAGTCAGGCGAGTATGCCTACACGGTTTCAAAGGACGCGGTGTGGCTTGGCATGTACGGCGCAAACCGGGTGGAGATTGCGCTGGAAAGCGGAGCGGAATTTACGCTGGTGCAGGAGACGGACTATCCTTTTGACGGACGGATTCGCTTTACCTGCGAAAATGTGAAATCGGATAAGGGCTTTTCCTTAAAGCTTCGGATTCCGGGCTGGGCAAAGAGCGGAAGCATCTGCGCAGGCGGGGAAAACCGCAGGCTTGGAAGGAACGAGTCGGGAACCTACCAGAGCGTGGAAATTACGGATTTACAAAACATGGAGGTCATTCTGACGCTGGATATGGAACCGCGCTATACCACCGCCCATACCATGGTGGAGGAGTCCTGCGGACAGGCGGCCATTGAGAGAGGCCCGCTGGTGTACTGCTGTGAGGGCGTGGATACGAAAGCGTCTACCCTTGACGATTTGTATCTGGATTTGGACGCGGAGTATCAGACCGCGGAGGTTGAAATCGAAGGACGGCGGATTACAGCCCTTTGCGGCGAGATGTACTGCATGAACCGGGAGGAATACGACAGGGAAGCGCTGTATCAGCCGCTGGTTTACCGCGGAATGAAAAAGGAGGCGGTTCGCCTGATTCCTTACTATGCCTGGGATAACCGGGAGTTCGGAGAAATGCGCGTCTGGTTCCCGGTGGCCTATGTGACAAAAGATTCGGCGGAAAAAAAAACGGCAAATGACTTCCGGCGCAAAATCGTAGTCCTTGACGACGACCCCACCGGCGTTCAGACGGTGCATGATATTTCCGTTTACACGGACTGGGAGGAGGCGTCCATCCGCCAGGGCTTTGAGGAAGAAAACGGCATGTTTTTCATTCTCACCAATTCCCGTAGCTTTTCACGGGAGGAGACGAGGGAGGTTCAAAGGGAAATCGCCCGGCGCGTCAGCCGTGTTGCCAGAGAAACCGGAAAGAAATTCGTGCTGATTTCCAGAGGGGATTCCACCTTGAGAGGGCACTATCCATTAGAGACGGAGACGCTGCGTGAGGAGCTGGAGGAGGCGTCGGGAGAGAAAATTGACGGCGAGATACTCTGCCCCTTTTTCCCCGAAGGCGGGCGCTTTACCATGGGAAACGTCCACTATGTAAAAGAAGGGACGATGCTGGTTCCGGCGGGGATGACGGAGTTTGCAAAGGACAAGACCTTTGGCTACCATGCCTCGGACCTGACGGAGTATGTGGAGGAAAAGACAGAAGGGGTTTATAAAAAAGAAAGCTGCATCTGCATTACCCTCGAGGAGCTTCGGGAAAGACGTCTTAGGGATATCAGGGAAAAGCTTTTGTCCGCGGAGAATTTTGCGAAAATCATCGTCAACGCCACCACCTATGAGGAGCTTTCGGTATTCTGCGAGGTCTATGTGGAAGCGTTGGAGGCCGGGAAAAATTACCTTGCCCGGACGGCGGCGGCGTTTCCCAGGGTGCTTGGCGGCGTTTCCGATAAGCCGCTTCTCGGAAAGAAAGATATTATTGGCGGCGGAAGGGCGGTCGGACAGGTGGAGGCGTCTGCAGACGGAAAGCAGTCGGAGACGTCAAAAGCGGCAGGCGGAATCGTGCTGGTAGGCTCTCATGTGAAAAAGTCCACTCAGCAGTTGGAGTGCCTGATGCAGTCAAAGGCGGCTCTGGAATTTATGGAGTTTGACGTAAACACCTGCCTTGTGTCCGGCGGGCTGAAAAAGGAGGCGGAGCGCATCACGGCCATGGCGGAGGAAGCAATAAAAAGCGGAAAGACGGCGGTGGTTTATACCAGCAGAAAGCTTCTTGTGCCGCGGGATACGGATACTGATAGGATATTAAAGGCTTCCGTTGAAATTTCGGACGCGGTGACCAGCGTAATCGGACAGCTTCATGTAAAGCCGGCCTATATCATCGCAAAGGGCGGAATCACCTCCTCCGATGTGGGGACAAAGGCCCTTAAGGTGAAGAAAGCCCTCGTCATGGGTCAGATTCAGAAGGGAATCCCGGTGTGGCTTACAGGACAGGAGAGCAAATTCCCCGGGATGCCGTACATCATCTTCCCCGGAAACGTGGGAGATGTGGACACTCTCCGCCGGATTGTGGAAGAACTTGTATAAAGTCAGAGAAACTGGAACAGGAGATTATAAACTATGAGAAAAGTAATCATTTCACTGGCGCCCGTGCAGGCCGGGACGCCGGTAGACGCAGTAACCCTTGCGGAGGATGTGGCAAAAAGCGTGCAGGCGGGAGCAGCCATGTGCCACCTGCATTGCAGAAAGCCGGACGGGAGCCTTACGCCGGACATCTCCTATATGGTGGAATGCTTTGAGGAAATTTTAAAGCGGACGGACGTGGTGGTGCAGGCGTCCACCGGCGGGGTATCAGAGATGAATATTGCCGAGAGGTGCAATCCTCTTGACTATGAAAAGGTGGAGAGCGCCTCCTTAAACGGCGGAAGTACAAATCTGGGAGAAAATGTGTACATCAATTCCTTTGACGATATCCGGTACTGCGCGGACGCGGTGTATCGCCGGGGAATACTGCCGGAGACGGAAGTGTTTGACATTGGTATGCTCTATAACATGGAGCTGGTAAAGAGGGAGCAGCCCTTTGCGGAGCCCATGCTCTTTAATCTGGTGTTCGGGCACAAGGGCGGTATGCAGCCCACACCTGAAATGCTTTCCGCTTTCCGTTCCTTTGTGCCGAAGGACGCCCTGTGGGGAGTGACTCATTTCGGGCGCGATAACTGGACGTTTCTGGCTATGGCCATCGCCATGGGAGCCAGCGTGGTCCGGGTAGGCTTTGAGGACAGCCCTTATCTGGCGCAGGGCGAGACGGCAAAGTATAATTATCAGATTGTGGAAAAGACGGCGGCGTTAATCCGCAGTATGGGTCTTGAGACGGCAAGCCCCATGGAAGCAAGGGAAATTCTGCACTTAAAAAGGAAATGAGGAAAGGGGCTGCCAGGGCAGCTCCCCAAAAGTTTGTGTCCGCGCTGCAGCCACAAACTTTACTATGCGCAACAATGCAGCGCGGAAATGAGGAAAGAGCGATGCTTAAAATTTCAGGAATACATATTAATTATGAAAAAAATCCCGCAGGCGTTGCGGAAAGTCCGCAGTTTGGCTGGGAAATTGAAAGCGACATGCGCGGCGTGAAGCAGACCTCCTACCGGCTTTTGCTGGCGGAGGATGAGAGCTTTGAAAAACCGGTATACGACAGCGGCGTGGCGTGGTCGGAGGAGTCTGCCCATGTGCAGGCCCTTGAGGAGGGGAAGGAGACGGCGGCCGGCGTTTTGCCAAAATGGATGAAATCTCTCACAAAATATTTTGTGCGGGTGGAAATTACCGCGACAGGGACGCCCGTCACCGGAAAGGCAGATGGCGGAAAGGCAGGAGACGAAAAGACAGACAGCGGAAAGGCCGGGGCCTGTGCCGGTATGGAAAAAGCAGATGGCGAAAGCCTCACGGAATCCGCAGTAAGCAAGACGGCGTGGTTTATAACGGCTCTTGTAAAAGAGGACTGGAGAGCGCCCTTTGTGTCGGCGGAGACGGAGGATTTTTATAAGGAATGCTCAAAGGGAACCTATGTGCGGGGACAGGTTACGGTGAAAAAGCCGTTGAAGGAAGCTTATGCCGTAACCACGGCGCTGGGGCTTTACAACTTTTTCCTGAACGGGAAGAAGGTGGGGGAGGACGAGATGACGCCGGGCTGGACCTCCTATCAGAGGCATCTCCTGTACCAGACCTATGAGGTGACGGATTATCTGGAAGAGGGCGTAAACACCGCCGGGGCGATGCTGGCGGCAGGCTGGTACAAGGGCGTCATGGGGCTTACCAAGGCAAGGAACAATTACGGCGACCGGACAGGCTTTTCCATGGAGCTTTTGCTCCGTTATGCGGACGGAAGCGAGGAACGGGTGTGCACGGACAGCTCCTGGGAGGGAGCGGACAGCCCGGTAATTTTTTCCGAGATTTACGACGGGGAAATTTATGATTCCTCTCTGGAAATCCCCGGCTGGGCGGAAGCGGGCGCGTTTACCGGCCAGGCAATATCAGAGGGAAGCGGCTCTGGCACGGCAGAGCAGGGAGACGGAACGGCCCGGAGCGCGGCGGATAAAGAAGCCTGCGAGAGATGGCGCAAAACTGCGGAGGTTCCCTTCGATATTTCCGTGCTGCGCGCTCAGGGCGGCGCCCGGGTAAGGATGATGGATACGCTGCCCTGTCAGGAGATTATCCGCACGCCGAAGGGCGAGAGAGTGCTTGATTTCGGACAGAATATGGCGGGAAGAATCCATGTGACGGCGACAGGGAAAGCCGGGGACGTTATCGAGCTGCACTGTTTCGAGGTGCTTGACAGCGAGGGCAACGTTTATCTGGACAATCTGCGCAAGGCAAAAGCGACCATGAAGTATATCTTTTCAAAGGAGGAAACGGTTACCTGGTATCCGAGATTTACCTATATGGGCTTTCGGTATGCGCTGGTGGTTTCTTATCCCGGAGAGCTGAAAAAGGAGAACTTTACGGCACACACGCTGCATTCGGATATGGTGCGCACCGGTGAGATTACCTGCTCCAATCCGCTTTTGAATCAGCTTCATCATAATTTCCTCTGGGGAATGAAGGGGAACTTCCTCGATGTGCCCACCGACTGCCCCCAGCGTGACGAGCGGCTTGGCTGGACGGGAGACGCACAGATTTTCTGCCGGACGGCAAGCTATCTGGCGAATATTTATACCTTCTTTAAAAAGTGGCTTCGGGACGTGGAGGTCGACCAGACGCCCGAGGGCGGCGTGCCCCATGTGGTTCCCAATATCGAGGAGGGGCGCACGGACGGCAACTGGCTCCTTCGGCAGGGCCCCCATTCCGCGGCGGCCTGGGCGGACGTGGCGGTGATTGCCCCGTGGACCATGTACCTGATGTTCGGCGATAAGGAAATTTTAAGACGGCAGTACGAAAGCATGAAGGGCTGGATAGGATTCATGCGGGAGCATTCCGAGGATTATATCTGGAACTATAAGCTGCAGTTCGGAGACTGGGTGGCGCTGGACGCGGAGGAGGGAAGCTATTTCGGGGCGACTCCCAACGATTTGACCTGTACCGCATACTTTGCCTATTCCACCGGCCTTTTTGCAAAGATGGCCCGCCTTTTGGGCAAGCCGGAGGCGGCGGAGTATGAGGAGCTTTACGGGAAAATTGTCCGCAAATTCCAGCAGACCTTCTTTGATGAGGAAGGGAATCTGACGGCTCAGACCCAGACGGCTCATATTGTGGCGCTGTATTTTAAGCTGACGCCAAAGGAATATGTCTCCCGGACGGTGGAGGGGTTGAAACGGCTTCTGGAGAAGGAAAACGGCCATCTTGTGACCGGGTTTGTAGGGACGCCCTATTTCTGCCATGCGCTGAGCCAGAACGGCTGTGTGAAGGAAGCCTATGATTTGCTGCTGAAAGAGGATTTCCCTTCCTGGCTCTATCAGGTAAAAATGGGCGCAACCACCATATGGGAGCACTGGGACGGCTTAAAGCCCGACGGAACCATGTGGAGCGCGGATATGAACTCCTTTAACCATTACGCCTACGGCGCTATCGGAGAGTGGATGTACCGGGTGATGGCCGGGCTGGAAGCGGATGAAAAGGCGGGAGGCTTTAAACATGCGGTTCTGTATCCGAGACCGGGCGGAGGGCTTTCCTTTGTGGACGGAAGGTATCATTCCATTTACGGAGAGGAAGCCGTGCGCTGGGAGGCGGACGGGAAGGAGATAACGCTGCGGGTAAAGATACCTGCCAACACCACGGCGGAGATTCGCCTTGACAACGGGGAAGCGGTATCCGAGACGGACGGCCTTGTATTTACTGAGGCGGGAGAGTATCTTACCGCGCAGGCCGGTTCCGGTGAATATACGATACGGTATCGGATGAAGTAGAGACCTGCAAGGAGCAAGGGAGGAGGAATCTGCTGATGGAAGAAAAAGAGAGCAGGGCAGGGAGCGCCGGCGTCTGGCGCAGAGCGTTTTCCGGCCCGGTGCGGCTGCTTTCCCGTATAAAAAAGTGGTGGCTCTACCAGAGAGTCCAGCAGCAGATTTTTTTCTCCCTGCTTCTGGTTTCACTTTTTGGAATCGGGCTTTTAGGGAGCGTTTCCTACCGGATTTCCAGTAAGGCGGTGGAAAAAAACTATCAGCTTTCCCACGAGTCCTCCCTGAAAAATTCAAGCAAGGTACTGGATACCCAGTTAAGCCCTATTATTGAAATGATTCGTTCCTTTTTGAACGATGAGGACATGCAGAGAGTGCTGGAAAGCCAGACGGCGGACGGCAGGCGGGCATTTACCGGAGAAGAACAGCGGGTGCTCAAAAGCGTGGGAGAGCGGCTGACAAAGCAGGAAAACAGCGTCAATTATGTGGCCTTTATGGATTTGTACGGGCATTATTATCTGCTCAGCAATGTGAATCTGGGAACCTATGATTTTTACCGGTACTACGAGAAGCACAATTTTCTTGAGGAAATCTGGAGCGGGGAGGCGAGGGCCGCCGACGGCCGGGAGGTGTTTTTCGGCAGCAGCGTAATCGGCGGAATTCCTTCTCAGGGGTTCAGTATCGTCAAGTACTTAAACGCGCCGGACACCTTAAAGCCTATGGGCTATCTGGTGGTGGATGTGAACAGCCGGATTCTGGATAAGACCTTTATGACGGGAAACGAGGGGTATGCCACAAACGAGTATCTGATTGCCGATTTGCGGTACGACCAGCTTGTGCGGGCAAGGAGAGGATTTGCGGACGGACAGGCGCTTTTGGAGGACTTTTCAAAGGGGCAGCAGCAGAGATATCTTTTCACCAGCGTACACAACAGCATCACCGGCTGGGAGCTGGTGAACGCGATTGAGAGGAACGAATTAAGCGCGGAAAGCAAGCTCATCCGAAACACCGTTTTCTGGTGCGGCGGCTTTCTGGTGATTTTAAGCTTCGGCCTTGCCATGTCCATTTCCAGAACCATCACAAAGCCCTTAAACCAGTTAGAGCAGGTGATTGAGAGGGTAAAAGAGGGCGAGCGGCACATCACGGAGGAGTTCGACGAAAGCGAGGCGGGACGGATAGGGCAGAAGTTTAAGGAGATGGTCAACACCAACCTTGAGCTGAAGGAATATCTTTTAACCGCCAGGCTCAATGAAAGGGAGGCGGAGCTTCTGCTTTTGCAGTCCCAGATTAATCCGCATTTTCTTTATAACACACTGGATTCCCTGTACTGCATGGCAATTATCCACGGGGACGACCAGATTGCCGATATGACACTGGCATTATCCGACCATTTTAAGCTGTCTCTGAATAAGGGAAAGCGGTTCTGCACAGTGGCCGATACGGTTGCCCAGATAAAGGATTATATGAAGCTTCAGGGAATGCGTTTCGGAGAGCGCTTTAAGCTTTCGGTGGAGGTGGCGGAGGATATTCTGGAAGAGGAAATGCTGACTTTTTTATTGCAGCCTTTTGTGGAAAACGCCATTTATCACGGCCTTGAGCCGAAGCTGGGAGGCGGGACTATCAGGCTTCGGGGCTGGAAGGAAGGGGAAAAGCTTTATTTTACAGTGGCGGACGACGGCATCGGCGTGGATGATATCACAAAACTGGATTCCGGCTTCGGAATCAATAACGTAAAGGAACGGATAAAACTGCATTACGGGGAAGATTACGGATTTACGGTGAAAAGCGCGAAAGGGAAAGGGACGGAAATTACAATCGTGCTGCCCCTTGGCAAGAGAGAGCAGCACAGAAATGGGGAGAGTTATGTACCGGCTGGTAGTGATTGACGATGAAGCGATTGTAGTGGAGGCGGTCAAAGCCATGATTACCCGGCTTGGGCTGAACTATGAGGTAGTGGGATTTGCCTTTGACGGGATTCACGGTCTTGAGGCGGTACGGCAGACGGAGCCGGATATTGTACTGACGGATATCCGTATGCCGGGGCTTGACGGACTGTCTCTGATTGAGGAGGCGAAGGAATTTTGCCCGGATACCATCTTTGTGGTAATCAGCGGTTATACGGAGTTTGAGTATGCCAGAAGGGCTTTGTCAATGGGGGTGAAGGATTATATTGACAAGCCAATCAGTATGGAAAAGCTTAAGAACGTACTGACGCGGATTGAAAAGGATTTTTTTCAGTCCAGGGATGAAAATGCAGGGACGGACGGCGGGCGGGCTGCGCGGGAAGGAGCTGCACAGGAAAAAATGGGTCAGCTTTTTGACGAAAGCGTTTCCGCAATGGCGGAGGGAGATGCCGGAAGCTTCCAGCGGTGTATGGAGCAGGGGCTCGACGAGCTTTTAAAGCTCTGTGAGAACACGGAGGATTTCCGCAGGGAGGTCTATAAATGGCTGTGCGTGCAGAGCGATATTCTGACAGAGCGGCAGCCTCAGGTTTCCAGGGACGGGCTGATTTCCTATCAGGAAATTGCAAAAAAGGATACAAACGGAGAAATTCTCGAATACGCCCGGAAGATGATAAGGGATATTGCAAGACACATCGAGGCGGACAAGACGGGGAGCAGCCACGCGACGATTCTGGAGCTTTTAGCCTACATCGAGGAGTATTATAACAGGGATATCGGTTTAAACGAGCTGGCGGACAGGGTTGGCATGAGCACGGCATACTTAAGCGTGCTTTTCAAGTCGGAGGTGGGAACCTCCTATGTAAAATACCTGACTGACCTTCGGATTAAGCATGCCAAAAAGCTTTTGAAGGAGGGCTATAAGGTCAGCGAGGTCAGTGAGATGGTAGGATATAACAATTACCGCTATTTTTGCGACATATTTAAAAAGTGTGTCGGAAAGACTCCCAACGAGTATAAGCACAATTACTAAAAAGGTAAAAGGGCATATTAAAAAACTGTACAAAATATAAAAAATTACTCACTGGAAAATTTCCTCTAAAATGATAGTATTAAGATATCAAAAAAATCTTAATAAAGCAAAGGCGCCGGCAGTAAAAAAGAGGCGCCGGAGCAAACTGGAAAGGGAGGAAAGACATGAAGAAAAGAATAGTTGCAGTATTATTGGCAGCGCTTATGGTAACCGGTCTTATGGCAGG
>CAJTMW010000021.1:0-6343 GCA_910577275.1 uncultured Lachnospiraceae bacterium | reverse complement strand
GCAGCGACGGGGCGGACAATGCAGGCACATCAGACGCACCGGCTCAGACGGAAAGCGACGCACCGGCAGAAAGCGACGACGCGGCGGCTCCGGAAGCGGATGCAGGGAGCGATTCAGCGGACGCAGGCGCGGCAGGAGCAGGGGATTTCACAGGAGCGGACCCTCAGCTTGAGAAGCACATTAAGATTCTTACCATCTGGGCAGAGGACAACGACAACGGTATTTTGTTAAACAAGATTTGCGAGAATTACCAGAAGGATGTAAATCCCAACTTCACATGGGAATATGAAATGGTAGCGGCGGACAATCTTCAGCAGAAGATAGCAACCCTTGCGGCATCCAACGACCTTCCCGATATGTTTGCCTATGAGGCAGGCACACCGCTTCTGACACTGATAGAGGCGGACAAGATTGTAAACCTTTCCGAGGAGCTTGAGAAAATCGGTGTGATGAAGAACCTTAACGAAGGCGCTGTAGGAATCATGAAGAGCCTTTCGGGAACCAGCGATTTGTACGACCTTCCTCTTGGATTAAACGCAGAGGGCTTCTGGTACAACAAGGCGCTCTTTGAGCAGGCAGGCTGCGAGGTTCCCAGGACATGGGACGATTTCGAGGAGGTTCTTACAAAGCTTGACGCGGCAGGCATTCAGCCCCTTTCCACAGGCGGCGCTGACAAGTGGCTTGCAACACGTCTGATTAACGCTTATGCAGTAAGAACATGCGGCAATGATATTATGACAAAGACAGCCAACGGTGAAGTTCCTTACACAGACCCCGGCCTTGTGGCAGCTGCCGACAAGCTTCAGGAATGGTCACAGAAGGGATACTTTGGCGAAGGCGTTACCACAGTAGACGCCAACACAGCAGGCTCCATGCTGATGAGCGGCAAGGCTGCCATCTTCTACAATGGTTCCTGGTTTACACAGAATCTGGCGGACGAGAGCCAGAACCCGGCAGGCAAGGACGGAATCGGCTTCTTCAATATTCCGATAGCCGACGAATCCATCAGCAGCGCGACATCCTACTCTATGAACTGCGGCAATATCCTTGCGCTTGACAAGGGCAAATATGACGACGGAACAGCATGGTTCCTGAAATATTTCTGCGAGAACATGGGCGACCTTGCAATGAACGAGCTCTCCACCGTAAAGGGATATACCTACTCCGTACAGGCTGAGGATATGGACCCCTACACGCTCATGGTGCTTGACGCAATCAACGAGTCCACAGAAGGCTTTGGCTGGTGGGAAGCAAAGATGGTCAGCGAAGTTTCCAAGACCGCGCAGGAAAACGTACAGCCTCTGCTGAACGGCGATATGACCGGACAGGAATATATGCAGTCCATTCAGGATGTATATGACAATCAGTAAAAAAGGCACAGGGCATTGAAATGCCATACGGGGGAGTGTCCGGGGGACACTCCCCTTTATATAAGAATCAGGAAAGGAAGAAAGCTATATGAATAAGGTATTGGGTAATAAAAAAGCAATCGCATTGTTCGTGGGCCCCGCATTTATTTTGTATACGGCTCTGGTAATGGTTCCGGTTATCTGGTCGCTTTACTATTCATTTTACGCCGGGAGTCCGGGGCTTAAGTGGGAGTTTGCGGGACTTAAGAATTATATCAATCTGTTTTCCGATAAAAATTTCCTAAAGGCGCTGGGCGTCAACTTTAAGTACATATCGGTGGTGGTAATCGGCCAGGTGGGATTCGGGCTTTTAATGGCGCTGATGTTTAAATTCTGGCTGCGCAAGTGCAAGACAGTGGTGAGGACGCTGGTGTTTTTCCCGGTGGTACTGCCCACGGTGGCGGTAGGCCAGTTGTTTGCAAAGATTTACGAGATTCAGCCCAACTACGGCCTTTTAAACAGCTTCCTTAGCAAAATCGGTCTGCAGAATCTGGTTCAGCCCTGGCTGGGACAGGAAAAGACGGCTCTGTGGGCGCTGTGCGTGATGGATATCTGGGTGGCAATGGGCTTTTATTCCGTTATCTTTTACGGCGCGCTCCTCGATATTCCCGATGATATTTTAGAGGCGGCAAGGGTTGACGGCGCTTCGGGCTTTGCGCTTTTTAAGAGTATCCTGCTTCCGCTCCTGTGGCCTATGGTAATCACCAGCACGGTATTCAGCTTCTCGGGAACGGTTAAGATGTTCGAGTCTGCGTTAGCCCTCACCAAGGGCGGTCCCGGCGCGGCTACAAAGTCGCTGTCCATGTATATGTATGATAATGCGTTTACTTATTATAAGGTAGGGTACGCCAGCGTTATCGCCATTGTGATTTTCCTGATTTGCGTGGTGGGCTCTGCAATTATCAATAAGTTTGATGTGAAGGACTATTAAAGGGGGTAGGAAAATGAAAAAAGTAAGAGCAGGAGTTCGGGGTATTGTCATTTTTCTGATTTGCGTAATTGAAATTTATCCGCTGTTCTGGATGCTCACGGCGTCCTTAAAGCAGCAGTCCGAGTGGAGCGAGTATCCGGCATACGCCTTAAACAAGGGTTTTCATTTCCAGAACTATATTGACGCGTGGACCCGCGGAAACATGGCGACCTTTTTTAAGAACAGTCTGATTACCACGCTGATTTCACTGGTGTTTATCGTGATTTTTTCCTCTACGGTAGGATTTGCCGTGACGAAAATGCAGTGGAAATTCCGGGACGCCGTTGCCCAGTATTTTACCTTCGGGATTATGATTCCCGTTGCTATTGCGCTGATTCCTCTGTTTCAGATATACAGCAGGACAAAGTTGCTCAACACCCATCTTTGCCTGATTTTAACCTATATCGCGTTCGGCCTGTCGCTGTCCATTTATCTGGTGAAAGGGTATCTGCGCTCCTTCCCGGACGACATCATGGAGGCTGCGGTTATCGACGGCTGCGGGATTTTCCGTCTGATGTGGTATGTCCTGACCCCGCTTATGAAAAACTCCATCGTTACGGTACTGGTATTGCAGTTCTTCTTTAAATGGAACGATTTGCTGTTCTCCATGACCTTTATCAGCGATTCCAAGTTAAAGACGGTGCAGACGGGACTTTTGTATTTCTCCGACGAGTTTGGCTCAAAGAACTGGGGAGCAATCTTTGCCTCCGTGTCCATGAGCGTCTTCCCCATGCTGATTCTTTACATGATTTTAAACAAGGCGGTTATCGAGGGAATGACGGCAGGAGCCGTGAAAGGTTAAAGAAAGCCGGAGAATTTCCGGCGGCACAGGCTGCTTTTGTTATGGAAAAGCGGCTTTTGTGTCTGCAAGAAAAAATGCGGCGGAAATGAGGATAGGAATGGAAGCGGAAAAGAAAGAAAAATACAGGCAGAGCCTGGAAAATTTCGTGATGGGGCACACGGAGGATGTGTTAAAGCAGCCAAGGGAGTTTATACATTATCCCTTTATAGACCCGGGCTCTGTCTATGACGGGAACGTGTGGGACTGGGATACCTTCTGGTCGGTGTATGGATTTTTGAATCTGGCGGATAAGTACGGGGACGGTACGGGAAGCGTTGCAGGGGACAGTCCGGCTGGAAAAGGCGGGAGCGGTGTCGGCGGCGGCCCCGAAAGCGGCGCAGGGATGCGGGAGCGCCTCATCGAGCATGCAAAGGGAAATATCAGAAACTTTTTCGACCATCAGCTTGAGGACGGCTATATTCCCATGATGATTGAGGTTGCCGACTGGCCGGAGCCCTATCTGAACATGAAGCATAAGGAAGGGATTCTGATGAACATGCATAAGCCTTTCCTGTGCAGCCAGATTTGTTTAATCAGCGATTATATCAAAGATTACAGCTGGGCGGAAGAATTTTTTGAGGGAATCGAAAGATATTTTGCCTGCTACGATAAAAATTATTATTTTGAAAACTGCGGCCTTTATGTCTGGTGCGACGACATTATGATAGGTATGGACAACGACCCGGCTACCTTTGGGAGACCGAAGTTTTCCACCGCAAATATTTACCTGAACAGCTTTATGTGCACGGAGTTTTCCGCCGCCGAAAGAATCTGCCGGCGTTTTGGAAAGGGCGATAGGGCGGAGTATTATAAGGAAAAGGGAAGGAAGCTGACGGAGGCGATTCAAAGGGAGTGCTGGGATAAGAGAGACGAGTTCTTTTATTCCGTGGATGTGGATATCAAAACACGGAAGTTCGACTGGTTCCATCAGGGACTGGGGGTATTCTGGAAGACGCTCCCCATCAAAATCCGGGTGTGGTCGGGCTTTATCCCCATGTATGCGAAAATCGCCACAAAGGAACAGGCGGCGGCCATGGTGCGGCATATTTTTGATGAAAAAACCTTCGGCTCCGAGTACGGGCTTGTGACGCTTGCAAAGGACGAGAAGATGTTCGATTTGTCAGTGACCAACAATCCCTCCAACTGGCTTGGTCCTATATGGGGAGTGGCGAATTATGTGGTGTTCCGAGGGCTTTTAAATTACGGCTACCAAAAGGAAGCGGAAATCATGTACGAGCGGACATTGACGCTCCTTGGGAGAGATTTGGAAAAGACAGGAAGTCTTCACGAGTATTATAATCCTTTTACCGGAGAGCCGATTATGAACGGCGGTTTCATCAACTGGAATATCCTTGCCCTTAATATGGCGGAGGAACTAAGGGGGAAGAAGCCGATGCTGTGGTTTGAGGGAGAGGAACGATAAGGAAAGGAGAGTGGCAGAGCCTTTGAGGGGATGCTGCTCTTTTTTTGTGTGGTGTTTAGGGGAACGCTCAAAGGGAGGTAATCTTTCTTTGAGCTGGTTTACAATAAAATATAAGCAGTTAAAAATAGCAGGCATAATTATGGAGGCGGTGAAAGGTGTTGGCATGGGGGATTGACAGAAAGGTTACCTTGATTTATAATTTATGTTATATATAATATGAGATATATATAACATAAATTATAAATGGAGGAGCAAATATGCCGGCAATTGCGAAGGTTACAAAGGAAATGATTATAGACGCAGCTTTTGAAATTGCAAGAGAAATGGGCGCAGAAAACATAACCGCCCGGACGGTTTCGCAGAAACTCGGCTGTTCAACGCAGCCAGTTTTGTATCATTTTAAAACGATTGAAGATGTCCGAATTGCAGCGCATAAGAAAGCAGGCGAATTTCATATCAGCTATGTAACAAATTTAAGTGGCAAATACGAACGCCCTATGTTGGAAGTGGGTATGAGATATATTCAATTTGCCGTAGAAGAAAAAAATCTTTTTCGCTTTTTGTATCATTCAAACTATTATACGGGCGTTTCCCTTTCTGATTGGCTTACAGGGAAAATTTTTGATTCTTTATTTCCTATTTTAAGGAGACAGGCAAATGTAGATGAGCGGCAGGCATATAGCATATTTTCTCAAATTGTTTTAGTAACACATGGAATAGCCAGTCTGCTTGCAAATAATGCAATGGTTTATGACGAAGCATATTGCATCAGGACATTGTCTAATGCCTATTTTGGAATAATGTATCTGATAAAAGAAAAATTGGATATTGAGTCCGATTTGAACGGGAGATGAGTTTATGAATTTAATTATTTCAGTACTTAAAAAAGATGATTTATATAATAAAAAAATAATTGCATTTAATTCGTTTGTGTTTCTTGTAAAAAAATAGATTAGTTGCACTGAACTAATCTATTTGTATAACTGCCTGTCGTACAAAAAAGACTGTCATTACTGACAATCTTTTCGGTAAATTACTATTAGTCGAGATGATTATATCACATTGTGCATTTTCTGTATAATTTTTTGCTGTTTTCCTCAATTCGACAATGTTCGACACATTTTTCTGCTGAAAGTATTGAAATGGGTACAAAAAAAGAAGTTTACAGTATTGAATTGACATAATTTTTGTGATATAATGTTGGAAAAAAATTGAAATAATACATTTGTGAGGCTAAATTATGGTTAATGTACTTATCGGCAATAAGAATACACGTGAAATTGATATTCTTTGTCAAGAACTTGCAAATGAAAAAAATTATAGGGTTGATAATGCCATTACTGGATATGATGCAATATCTATGTATTGGAAAGTAAATCCAGACATTTTAGTTTTAGACAATAATTTATCTGATATATCACTTGAAGATATAGTAAATAGATTGTCTAGTAGTCCTGTAGAGAGAAAAAGATGTAATACTATTTTAACATTATCGCCACACTATAGTATGAAACTTAATAATGTTGCTAAAATTAATGAAATCTTATACAAGCCTATTCAAAGTAACGAATTGGTTGAAGCAATAAAAATGTTGTCTATTGATTATAATACTCCAGATATAGAATTTGGAGAGATTGACTGGCTTTTGCAATCTCTTAATTTTAATTGTATGTCATCTGGATATAGGTATATGAAGGATG
>CAJTMW010000020.1 GCA_910577275.1 uncultured Lachnospiraceae bacterium | reverse complement strand
GCTTCCGCCCCCGCTGCTGGGGGGAGAGTAGACTTTCGTCTGGTTGGTCAGGTATTTTTGCGGGTTGCGGAAAGCAAAGCTGGCGGAGGAGGCGTTTAAAATTTCGCCTGTGGAAGGCTTTTTCCCGCCGGACAGCGCTCTGATGATAAAATAATTTATGAGTGCGGCTAAAATTAATGCCAGAAGCGCGTTACTGATGTACTTCATGGGCTGGGCGATTTTTCTTCCGGCCAGAAGGCTGCTAATCTGTTCAAAGGCTTTGGAGGCGCAGAGAAAATAGTCTCCCTCCGAAGCATAGCGGTAAACGTTGTCGGTGATGGTGTCGGCGTAGGAACCGGTAATGGTTCTGTAAACGGCGCCGTCGCTGAAAATATAAATTTCTCTGTTGTCCATATCTATGAGGAAAAGAGTCCCGCTCTGCTGTCCGAATAATTCATGGTAATAGTTCTCCGCAAAACGGGAGGCGCTCATATAATTATAGGAAACGGATTTAAAGGCAGCGTTTCCGTAGGCGGTAATAGTCTGCATTTCTAGGGAGAGCTGTGTAAGTTCTTCCTCGCTGAGGAGACCGGCGTCGTCTTCCAGAACTACCTGAAAGCCGGTGTCGGGATTTTGCATACGGCAGGAGGAGGAAGCATCGGGCGCACTTACGGCATATTCCGCCTTTACTGTGATTGTCATAAGGGAACATAGAAAGAGGAAAGAAGCTGTCAGCAAGACGAGTTTTCCGCATTTATTCTTAAGCATTGTCGTCACCTCCGCGCCTGTCAAACTGAGGGAGTTTTCGTGTGGCAAGTATGTTATATTTTCTAATAAGGTCTGTAACGGTAAATAAAATACCGATAAAAGCGGCAATTGTCCCCGCGTAATACCAGAGGTCGGATACCGGATTAAATATCAGGATAAGGAGCGTTGCTGCCATGGCGGCCAGAGAGCCGGTAAAGCCGTATACCCGAAGGCGGCCGTCTGTCAGGCAGAAGGGCAAAAGCTCTTTTAAAGGGACGGAGCCGGAGGCTTCTTTACGGATTTTATGCAAAGAAGTACCGTCCGTCTGACGGGCAAGGTATCCCCTGTCGTCATTGCGCTTATCCCTGTGATAAATTTTCAGGATTTCCATTATGTAAATAAAGAAAGCAGCCGCGGCCAGAAAAATGGCGCAGCTTAAAACTATTTTCGGCCTGATAGTAAAAAACAGGTTCAGAAAGACAAATATGGGCAGGGCAAGCAGGATGGAACAAAGGGTATATTTTTTGAGGTCCACGGGGATATCGGCGGCAACCTTTCCGGTCTGTCCGTTTACTGTGGCATAGGCAACGCGGCCGTCTTTTTGGTAGGACATGAACCATACCGGATACATGACGCGCTTTGGAGGCTCGCACCAGGTATGGAGGGTATTGGTCATCTCAAAATTATTCTTGCTGCCGGAAATGCTGATGCCGGAAAAAGCCGGAGATTTTTTAATATTCTGGCAGCTGGTGGAATTGGCAAGGGCTACGGCGTCATTTTTATACAAATCAGCGGACACGTCGGCAGTATCCGCATAAAAACCGCTTAAGAAGGAGGGTGTAAATTCCTTCAGCTCCCCGGTATGAAAAGGCGCAATCTGCTCGCTGATATTGTCGGAAAAGGAGGAAGATGCGTCGTAGGAGAGATGGTTATAGGCGGCGTCGATATCGCCGGTCAGGTTATAATAATCCGTGTAGCGGTAATTGCCTTTGGTGTAGGATTTCTGCCCTTTGACAGAAACGGGCCCCTGCTGGGTGACAGTATAGCTCCAATAAGGCATATAGATTCCGCGGAAGCTGTTAATGCATTTTTCGTCTTTCAGCTCGTCAGGCGCAAAGGGAGCGCGTTTTATCCGGTTCAAATAAGCCTGTTTACATGCGTTTTTATTTTGTTTAAAAGGAATGATGTGAGCCGGGCGCATCTGTCGGCTGACGCGGCTTGAAAGAATTGTGGATGCGCCGCAAAAGCTGCAGAATTCGGCGGCGGAGTTGTCAGTGCTCAATATTTCGCCGCCGCATTGCGGGCAGGTAAATACTGTGGCGTCAAACATCTCGCTTTCTACAGCGTCATTTTCTTTTTTCACCTGATACGGGTCATAGACAGTAAGGCAGTAATCGCATTTAAGCTGTTGGGAATCAATATCAAATTTCAGATTACCGCCGCAATTTTGACATTCGTACAAAGTAATCCCCCCTGATTTTCCTGTGATTTACAGCAGCCTTACCATGCTGTCCGCAGGCTGCCGTACCGGTAACTTTGCATGGCTTTTCTGTTACCTATTATATGTTGGGAAGGATTATGCCGTCAACAGGTTTTCAGGCAGCGCCCCTGAAAGCTTTCCCTCTCACGCATCAGATGGTGAAGGGTGTTGAGCACTTTTTTCTTGTCACCGCTCCAATCCGGGGCAATCAGGATTTTTTTGGGTCCGTCTCCGGTGACCCGGTGGACGACGACGTCGGGAGAAAGATGTTCCAGGCAGGAAATCAGGATATCCAGATATCCTTCCAGCGTCAGGACGGAAAATTCCCCGTTTCTGTAGGCGGCGGCAAGGTCTGTGCCCTCCAGGACGTGGAGAAGCTGGAGCTTGACGCCGAAAGGTTTTACGGCGTTTAAATAGCTTATGGTTTCCAGCATTTGGGAGGGGCTCTCGCCCGGAAGCCCCAGAATTATGTGGACAATCACGGGAATGTTGATGGCCTGCAGATTTTTTACCGCCTCGTCGAAGCAGGAAAGGGGATATCCCCTTCGGATATAAGCTGCCGTTTTGTCGTGGATGGTTTGAAGCCCCAGTTCCACCCAGATAAATTTGTCCGGGTATCTGTTTTTCAGGCCGGCAAGCAGCTCAAGCACCTGCGGGGGCAGACAGTCCGGGCGGGTGGCAATGGAAATACCCAGGACAAAAGGCGCATCTAACGCCTCGGAAAAAATCTGCTCCAGATGGGGGAGGGGAGCGTAGGTATTGGTGTAGGCCTGAAAGTATGCAATGATACAGGGCTGAACGGGCAAGGAACCGGGGACAGATAGCGCTGGTTCAGCCGTGGAGGGTAACTCTGGTTCAGGCGTATCGGATAACCCAGGCTTTGCCGTGGCGGTTCCGGCAGGCGGAAGCTTTTTTGCAATCAGGGCAAATCCCGCCTGCAGCTGGGCGGCAATATCTCCCTTTCCGGCGGTTTCCATGGCAAATTCGCCGCTCCCCCCCTGGCTGCAGAAGATACAGCCCCGGCTGCCCAGGGTCCCGTCCCGGTTGGGACAGGTCATGCGGGCGTTTAAGGCTATCTTAAAGCATTTGCGCTGAAAGGTGTTTTTGCAGTAGGCGTCAAGGGAATAATAGGGCTTTCCCAGCCATTTTTCCGGCAGCTTTCGGGCTTTTTCCGGCTTTTGAGGCTTGCGGGAGCTGCTGGTGGATGAATTTCCGGTCATAAAAATTCCTCTCCTGTGTCTGAAGCTGGCGTTGTGTACAGAATTGTTTTTGCTTTGGTGCAGGCAAGCAGGTCTTTTTCCGTCTGCCTGAAAAGGGGATGGAGCTTTTCGGGCGCGTCGATGACAAGGCAGTCCGTCTCGTCGCGCATAGACAGATTATTTTCTGATTTCCACCTGCGGATTTTGGACAGGATTCGGATTACGTCCTCGCCAAATTCCAGCAAAAGCCCGTCCTCCTCCTGCAGGCGCGGGGAAGTGTCCGGCGCCCCTTCCCAGAGCAGCAGGTGGAGAGAGATTCCCTTTTCATACTGTCTGAAAAATTCCTGATAAATATATTCTGTGATATGGGGAACATAAATTGCATACAGCTTCAGGATATTAAGCAGGGTAAAGTAAAGGGCATACTGGCCGCTTCGGCGCTCCCTCTCACCATGAATATCGGGACGGTAAAGGCGTTCCTTAACGATTTCAATGTAATTATCACAAAAGTCCTTCCAGAAAAAATCGTCAATTTCGCTTTTTGCGGAGCCGATTTCATATTCGTTTAAGAGCTTTCGGGCCTTGCGGATTACCTGCCGGGTACGCGCCATTATCCACGCGTCAACAGGTAAAAGCTCCGGCGCGTCTGCGGGAGTAAAGTCCTTTAAATGGGACAGGGAGAACTTGCAGGCATTCCACAGCTTTGTGAGAAAACGCCTGGCGGCGGCAAGGTCGTCCGGGGCAAAAAAGGTGTCGGTGCCAAGTCTGGCGCCGGCTGCCCAGTACCTGACAGCGTCGGCGGAATAAGTTTCAATCAGGCCGGTTGGCGTAAGGGAGCTGTTGTTTTTGGATTTGCTGATTTTTTCTCCTTTTCTGGCGAGGACAAAACCGCTAATCATAATATCTTTCCATGGAAGTTTTCCGGTGTGATACAGGCTTCTTACTATGGTATAAAAGGTCCAGGTGCGGATGATTTCGGAGGCCTGGCAGCGCACGCTCATGGGCACAAGAGGAATACCGAATCTCTCGTTAATCTGGGGCGTCACCGATGAGGTTGCCCAGGTGTCAAAGACGGCGCTTTCCGGGACAAAATCCCGGCAGCCGCATTCACAGCTTCCCGTAAAAGGCGTTTCAAGGGGATTTACCGGAAGCTGCTCCGGTTCGGCAAAGACGGCTTTGCCGCAGGCCTTACAGTACCAGACAGGGAAAGGAACGCCAAAGTAACGCTGGCGGGAAATGCACCAGTCCCATTTCAAATTGGATACCCACGAAAGATAACGGCTTTTCATGTGGGCGGGGTACCAGTTAATCTCGTCGGCGGCTTTGAGGAAACGTTCCTTTTCCGATAAAATATCAATGTACCACTGGCGGGAGGGAATAATCTCCGTCTCCGTGCCGCAGCGTTCGTGGACGGCGATGGTATGAGTGATTTTTTCCGATTTTAAAAGCAGCCCCTTTTCGGAAAGGAGTTCGACAATCCTGGCTCTTGCGCAAGGGACGGTCATGCCGCCGAGAAAGGGAACGTCCTTATCCAGTGTGCCGTCCTGCAAAATGACTTTGCGGTAAGGCAGGCGATATTTTTCCGCCCATTCGGCGTCGGTGCTGTCGCCAAAGGTGGCGCACATTACGGCTCCCGTGCCCTTATCCATGCCGACCTTTTCATCCGCCATGACGGGAATTTCATAATCGTAAAGAGGCACAAGGACAGTCCTGCCGATATATTTCCGGTATCGTTCATCCGCCGGATTGACAAAAAGGCAGACACAGCCGTAGAGCAGCTCGGGGCGTGTGGTGGCAACCTCAATGGTTTCCCCTCCGGCCCTGAATGGAATGTAGTGAAAAGAGGATTCCACATCCCGGGTGTCAAGCTCCGCCTGGGCGATGGAGGTCTTGCAGCTTTTGCACCAGAGAACGGGGGAGAGCTTATCGTATGCCTTTCCCTGCTTTACAAGATTTAAAAACAGCGCCTGTGAAAGCTTCGATACCTCGGGGCTTATGGTGGTATATTGCAGCGACCAGTCAACGGAAAAGCCCAGGGACTTCCACATATCCTTAAATTCCTCCTCGTATTTCCGGGTGACGGACATACACTTTTCCGTGAAGGAGCTGCGGGGCATGGAACCGGCCTGAAGGTGTTCCTCCTTTTCCACAAGACGCTCGGTGGGAAGCCCGTTGTCGTCAAATCCAAAGGGATAAAATACATTATAGCCCTGCATTCTGCGGAACCTTGCGTTCATTTCCGCCTGCGCATAGGAAAAAACGTGTCCGATGTGCAGACTGCCGCTGACCGTGGGAGGCGGTGTGTCGATGGAGTAGACGGGCCCCTTTTTTCCGGAATCAAATTTGTAAATCTGATTCTTCTCCCAGAATTCCTGCATTTGTTTTTCGATAGTTTCAAAGTGATAGTGCTTTTCCATGATTACCTCCATTCTTTCCATGCAATGTTCTGCATCTGCCGTCACAACAAAATTCTGTATTTGCCGCCACTACAAAAAAGCCCCGGAGCAACGTCAAATTACTCCGGGGCGAACAAAGTCCGTGGTACCACCCAAATTCGGAAAGCATAAGCCTTCCGCGCTCAATCAATACGGGACTGCAGGCGCAATACTGCCGCACATCCGATATTGCTTCCCTGTTACGGGGGAAATCCGGTGAAGGCTACTTGGAAATTTATAAGATTTCCTTTCGCTACAATAAGCTGACTCACAAAGTGCGCAGCGTTTGTTCACAGCTCAGAGGCCACTTCCATACTTTCTTCAGAAAAGCTTACACCAACCGCTTTCTCTCTGTGCATCGGAAAAGATATGTACTCCTCCTCGTCAAAGCCTTTGTCCTTTTTAATTTTCGATAAGTCTACTATAACTTTTCTGAAATGTCAACAACAAATTTTACAGACAATATTTGGGAAAAATCGTATTTTGGTTGAAAATTCTATGCATTTTTAATGGGATTTGTTATACTGAATCAAAGAAATTGTGCAATGGCATTGGGGGATGCCGGGAAAGGAGAAAATTATGTCCCAATTTGTAAAACTGAATCCTGAGCAGTTAAAAGAGCTCCGGGAAGTAAATCCGATGATGATGTCTTATAATGTGGAATTTGCCGAGGTAACGGGAGGCACATTCTGGAAGGCTTACACGCCCGGGCAGATTGCCGGAACAGAGGAATTTCACGTGACGCCCACTTCCGAAGGAATTGCGGCAATGTACAAGGATTTAATGCAGGTTTATGCACCTATTGATTTGTATAGCGAGAAGCTTCGCTCTCTGGCGAAGGAATTCGGTCCGGTCTGGGTGCGCGTTTCAGGAACATGGGCGACGAAAACCTACTATGATTTTGACGGCACTACCGGCGGCAAGGCGCCGGAAGGCTATTTGAATGTACTGACAAAAGAACAGTGGATTGGCGTTCTGGACTTTGTGAAAGCAATCGGCGCAAAGCTGATTGTTTCCGTGGCAAACTGTCCCGGACTGCACAGCGCGGAGGAACCCTGGCATCCGGCGGAGGCCGAAAAACTCTTTTCTTTAAGCAAAGAGTACGGAGTTCCTATCAATGCGGCGGAATTTGCCAATGAGCCTAACATGATGGAGGATACCGGATTCCCGAAAGGCTATACGCCCGAGCATTACCGCAGAGACCAGGATTTGTTCTTTGGCTGGCTTCGCGAGAACTATCCCGACTGCCTCTGTGTGGGGCCGAGCACCACAGGAGGAGATAATGTTACCTTTGGAAAAGGGGGCGACGGAAAATCCGGCGGCGTGGAGCAGCTTGTAAACAGCTGTGGGTGTGCGGATTTGATGGAAGGCACGAAGGAGCCTCTCGATGTGTTCAGTTATCACTATTACAACGGGATTTCGGAGCGTCTTGCATCCGTTATGCCGGCAGGACACTGGCAGGCGGAGGAGGCAAACAGCGAGCCTTATCTGGCTACGGCTCTTAACTTTGCCCGCACCTATGCGCCCATGCGGGATAAATACTGCCCCGGCGGAGAAATGTGGGTGACGGAGTCCGGCGATGCCGGCGGCGGCGGAGACACCTGGGCCTCCACTTATCTGGACGTACTGCGCACATTAAACGAGCTTGGCGGTTTTGCATCCATCACCAACGGAGTGATTTTCCATAACACCCTGGCCTCCTCCGATTACGGTTTCCTTGCAAGGGAAGTGTTTGACCCCCGCCCTAATTACTTTGCGGTTCTTTTGTGGAACAGGCTGATGGGGAGCACGGTTTACGATTCCGGGGAAGCAATCCGCGAAGGCGCCCATGTCTTTGCCCATTCGCGCAAGGACGGAAAAGACGGCGTTGTTTACCTGATAATCAACAATTCCCTGACGGAGGCTACAACCGTCGAGCTTCCGAAGGAAGCGCAGCGTTATACGCTGGCAGGCGAAAACGGGAAGGTGCGTTCAACAGTGATGACACTGAACGACAAGCCGCTTGTTCTGGGCGAAGGCAATGCGCTGCCGGAAATGAAGCCGGTTATCCAGGAAGCCGGATGCGTGGAGCTTGCGCCGGGAACCTGTACATTCCTTGTTATGTAACTTTCGGAAAAAATCTGTTTCCGCGGGCAGAGAGTCAGATGATTGTCTGCGGCGTGTTTGTTGACTTTAAAAAGAGAAGCAGGAGAGTGGGGCTGCCGCGGGACGGCAGCCCTTTTTAACATAAGGCCGGCTCGCAAAGCGTGCTGACCATTGTTCGTAGAATGGGGCCAGAGTCAGATGCATTTTGTAGACGCAAAAGGGATTTTATCGGCAAAAAACGGCATGAATCTGTACCGGGGGTGCACCCACGGCTGTATTTACTGCGACAGCCGCAGCAGATGCTACCAGATAAACCATGATTTTGAGGATATAGAAGTAAAGCGGAACGCCCCGGAGCTTTTGGAGGCGGCGCTCCGCTCCAAAAGGAAAAAGTGTATGATAGGCACAGGAGCCATGTGCGATTCTTATATGCACTGTGAGGAGAGGCTGATGCTTACGAGGAGATGTCTTGAGCTGATAGACCGTTATGAGTTCGGGCTTGCCATACAGACCAAGTCCGACAGGATTCTGCGGGATTTGGATTTGCTAAGGAGCATTAACCGCAAGGCAAAGTGCGTGGTGCAGATGACGCTTACCACTTATGACGAGGACTTGTGCAAAATCCTGGAGCCGAAGGTCTGTACGACAAGGAGGCGATTTGAGGTCTTGAAAATTCTGCAGGAAAACGGCATTCCCACAGTGGTGTGGTTTTCTCCTCTGCTGCCTTTTATCAATGATACGCGGGAAAACATGGAGGGAATTCTGGACTACTGTATAGAGGCGGGGGTGTACGGCGTGATTTGCTTCGGCATCGGCGTGACGCTTCGGGAGGGCGACAGAGAATATTTTTACCGGAAGCTGGACGAGCATTTTCCCGGAATGCGGGAGAGATACCACAGAAAATACGGCTATGCCTACGAGGTGGTCAGCGACAACAACAGAGAGCTTATGGGCAGGTTTCATGAAATATGCAGGAAAAACAACATGGTAAGCGATATGGATAAAATATTTGCTTATCTTCGTGAGTTCCCGGAGGATAAGGGGTATGAGCAAATGAGCCTGTTTTAAGGAGAAACGTACCTCATGTGGCATATGGCCAAACTTTCCTTTCATAAACTGTAGCAATAACAATAACGGGTGCTTTTTATGAAAGGGTACATAGAAAAAATCAGACGGAAGATAAGGCTTTTCCCTCCGAGAAAAGAGGGGCAGAGCGGAGAGGAATATGCCAGGCAGAGGGCGCTTCTGGGATTAAAATACGGCGTGTTTGCATTGACGGCTTTTGCCATACTCCGGGGAATGCTTGTGGTGGCGGGAGAAAACGTGACAGTGAGCAACAGCGTAGACGGCCGGGAACTGCCGATTTACTGCGTGGATACGCCGGAGAAAAAGATTGCGCTCAGCTTTGACGCAGCCTGGGGGAATGAGGATACGGCTAAAATTCTGGAAATTTTAAAAAAACATGACATACATGTCACATTTTTTATGACAGGGGGATGGGTGGAGAGCTATCCTGACGATGTGAAGGCGATTCTGGCAGCAGGTCACGACTTGGGAAACCACAGTGAAAACCACAAGAACATGAGTCAGCTGTCCGATGAGGAAAAAAAGGAAGAGCTGATGAAGGTACATACCAAGGTGCAGGAACTGACCGGCTATGAAATGTTCCTGTTCAGGCCGCCCTATGGGGATTATGATAATGCGGTGGTGAATGTGGCAAAGGACTGTGGATATTTTACCATTCAATGGGATGTTGACAGCTTGGACTGGAAAGATTACGGCGTGGATTCCATCATCAAGACAGTGACACAGCACAAGCATCTTGGAAACGGCTCCATCATCTTGTGCCATAATGGGGCGAAATATACAGCGCAGGCGTTGGACACACTGATTGCCACATTAAAAAATGAAGGATATACTTTCGTGCCGATTTCGGAATTGATTTATCGGGAGGGGTATCATATGAACCATGAGGGGCGGCAGGTAAAAAACTAACTATACTACAGGTCAATATCGCCGTAAAACAAGTCAAATTAACCTCTGGTATCATAGCTGTTTTCCGGTAAAATGGTATTGTAAACAAGAAACAAAGCAATATCAGAAAAGGAGATTACAGCTATGAGTATCGTAGTATTGAAAAATAATATCAAAAAATATTTCGAGGAGCATGCTGCAGAAATTATGTGCAGTCTGGCAGCATTATCTGACGACCGCAGCGCATTTGAAAGTTATCTTTTGCTGAGAAAGTAAGAGACACAGACGGCATGAAAACACAACTAAATAAGGAAAAGAAAAGAGCCGGTTATGCAAAGAGAAAATGGTGACGCATAGCCGGCTTTTTTTGCGCGCGGGCAATGATGCTGGCGCCAGCATCATTGCCCGCGGGAATAAAGAAAAATATAGTGTCATTCACATACCGATTATGGTAAAATAGAAGAATCAGAAAAACAGGGGGCGTCTGAAAACCAATGAAAAATTTAAAAGAGTTATGCGGCAAAATATCTATGCCGGCGGAAGCGACGGACTGTATTTTGAGAAATGAAAGACTGACAGAGGACGGCAGCCTTAGCGCTTCCATGGAAAAGCTTTTTCATACCGCCACATGGAAAGCGGGGCTTGCGGAATTAAAACAGTATATCGGGGAAGACGCGGGGGGCTTTGGAATCCTGGCCTGCGAGCTTTCGTGTGCGCTGAAAACCTTTGAAATATATGAGAAGCTTGGAATTTCGGAAGAGATTTATGTGGATACTATGAAGTGTTTTAGCCGTTTTGTGAAAGAACACGGGGAAAGCTACGGCAATTATGGTTTCGACAGGGAATGGTGGACGCCCAGACAGATTTCAGGGCTGCTTTTTAGAATCGGAGAACTGGAATATGAGATAGCGGAAATTCCCGGTACTGATAACGCAATGTCCGCAGATGGAACGGACGCCGGGGAAAGCGCTGAAAATGAGAAGTGTATCTGGCTGCACATTCCGTCGGACGCAAGGCTGACCGCAGAGGAGATAGAGGGCTCTATTCTGAGGGCGCGGCAGTTTTTTGCCGAAAAATTCATACCGTATGCCGGGGCAAAGATAAAGTGTGAGTCCTGGCTGCTATCGCCCACGTTAAAGGAGGTACTGCCGCCTTCCTCAAAGATACTGGGATTTCAGGATTATTTTGTGACGAAATCCCTGGGGATTGACGAGGGGGAATTTATGACGTGGGTATTTAAAAGGCAGGATATTCCCCTTAAGGATTTGCCGGAAAACACTTCCTTGCAGCGGAATCTGAAAAGTTATCTGCTTTCCGGCGGAAAAGTGACGGCGGCGGAGGGAACGCTTAAAGACAGAGATTTTTGGGGACGGCGCTGAAACGGTGAGAACATGCAGACAGTAAAAGATAAGATACGGTTGGATAAAAAGTTAATTTTAAATTTAATTTTGTTTTGTGTATTTGCCGGATATCTGGCGTTTAACGGGCTTTTGCTGGCGCGTCACGAGCCCTGGCGGGATGAGGCGAATGTCTGGCTTATGGCAAGGGAGCTGTCGCCGGCAGGACTTTTTGCGGAAATCCGGTATCAGGGGCATCCCTGTCTGTGGTATCTGATTGTGATGCCTTTTGCAAAGCTGGGGCTGCCTTTTCGGTCAATAGGGCTTATCAGCTATTCTATTATGGCAGTAACCGCCGGTATTTATCTGTTCAGGGCTCCGATTCACCCTTTTGTGAAGGCGGCGAGTCTGTTTAGCCCGGCTTTTTCTTATTTTTATGCTGATATTGCAAGGAATTATTGCCTGATAGCGCTTATTTTGATATTATTGGCTGTGTGTTATCCAAAACGAAACGAAAAGGCTGTCTGCTACGGACTGCTTCTGGGGCTTCTGGTGCAGGCCGACACCATAGCGATTGCGGCGGCGGGTATGATTTCGCTGATGTGGCTGTGTGAAAATCTATGGCGAAGCTATAAGGAGAAATCTCCGGCGGCGGCTTTGCGAATTCTGAAAGGAATCTGGATACCCCCGGCCAGTCTTTTTTTGTGGGTTGCGCAGTTTTATCAGGTGTCGGACAGCGCGGCGTTTCAGATGAGATTTCCCGGGGGACGGGAGTTTTTGAGCGAAACCAGAAATTACAGCCTCTGGATTATGGAACGTCTGACAGGGAGGGGAGAGGGCTTTTGCAGTATCATGCTCCTTTTGCTGCTCCTCCTTCTTCTGGCGGTTTCCATCCGCATCAAAAGTTGTTGGGCGGCAGCGGTGATGGTCGTTGCATATCTGTTTGAAGCGGTATTCAGCGTTATGGTGTATCAGCTCCATATCTGGCATTTCATAGCCCTTTGCTTTGCCCTGATTTGGACGCTGTGGGTGCTGGACGCTCAGAGAAAAGAAAAGGGACTGACAGACAGGGCGGGAGCCGGACTGCTTTTGGGAATACAGGTGTTATTTTTAGTGCTGTGCGTAAGCATGTTCACACAGTGGAACTCCGGGGAGGAGACCTCCAGCCTGGACAATGCGCTGCACGGGCTTTACTCGGACGGGCAGGGAGCGGCAGAATATATCGAGCAGTACATCGGAAAGGAAGAGATTGTTTTTTCTTCCAATGTGTCCATGGCATCCACGGTTCTTGCATGGCTTCCGAAGCACAGGTTTTATTTTGCCGGAAACGGGGAAATGGCTTCCTATGCGGATTATAATGAGGAGCAGGAGAAGCGGATTACGGTTGAGGAGCTGCTGAATCTGGTTCGGACAAGATTCGGGGACAGGGATGTGTTTTATCTTTTGGATTCGGGAGGCTCCTGCATCACGGACGGTGAGAAGCTTGAGGAGTACGAAGTTTTGTACCGGACGGAGGAAAAGACTGCAAGAGGGGAAGAATATACGATTTATAAAATTCCGGTTTTCGGGAAAGAGTAAAACAGGGAAATACCGGATGCCCGGAGTGTTGACATAAAACAGGAAAGGATTTAAATATGAAAGAGCGGTTTGACAAAATTATAATAGGGGCCGGATTGTACGGTCTGTATGCCGCCGCCTTTTGCGCGGAAAGAGGGCAGAAGGTTCTGGTGCTTGAATATGATGGTGCGCCTTTCCAGAGGGCTACTTATATCAATCAGGCAAGGGTTCACATGGGCTATCATTATCCCAGAAGCCTGACAACAGCGGTAAAGTCCGCCGGATATTTCAGGCGGTTCACGGAGGATTTCGGTTTTTGCATTCATGATAAATTCGAGCAGATTTATGCCACGTCGGGTAAATTTTCCTGGACAAACGCGAAACAGTTTCAGGAATTCTGCCGGGCGGCGGAAATCAAGTGCGAGGAGGTCGCAGCTTCCAAGTATTTTAAAGAGGGGATGTGCGACGGCGCTTTTCTCACGGAGGAATATACCTACGACGCAAAAATTCTGCAAGAATATTACGAGGACAGGCTTTTCGGGAACAGCGCGGTAACCTTTGTGTTCCACGCGAGGATTGACAGAATTATAAAAAGAGAAGAGGTCTATGAGATAGTTCTTGCGGACGGGAAAAGCTATGAGACAGGCTATGTGCTGAACGCCACCTATGCGTCCGTCAACCAGATAATCGACAAGGTGGAGGACGTATCCGGCGGCTCAGGGAATGGAATGTCAGGCGTATCGGACAGCGGTTCGCCGGGGGCGCTGCAGCAGAGCGGGACGAGAAGCGCGCCGGGAAAAGCGGCGGCGGAAATGTTTCAGATAAAATATGAGCTCTGCGAAATCATCCTCTGCAAGCCGTCGGAGCGGCTGAAGGGTATTGGAATTACCGTGATGGACGGGCCTTTCTTTTCCATCATGCCTTTTGGAAAGACAGGGCTTCACTCGCTGACGGCGGTGACCTTTACGCCTCACATCACGAGCTATGATTCGAAGCCTTCCTTCTCCTGCCAGAGCGGTATGGAGGGGCGCTGCTCGCCGGAAAATCTGGGGAACTGCAGCACATGTCCAAACAAGCCGGAGTCGGCATGGCCTTATATGTCTCATCTGGCGGATAAATATATGAAGCCCGAGTATGCTTATACCTACGTGGAATCGCTGTATTCCATGAAGCCGATTTTAAAGAGCTCGGAGGTGGACGATTCAAGGCCCACGGCAATCAGGGTGATGAGCGCAAATCCCACCTTTGTCAGTGTGCTCTCAGGCAAAATCAACACGGTTTACGACCTGGACGATTACTTAAAATAAAGGAGAAGTATGGAAAATACAACACAAATTGTAAAGGAAAAGAAATTCATATCGCTTGTTATTTATCTTCACAACTCAGCCCCTTATCTGAAATTTTTTCTGGATACGGTTATCCGTACCTGTGAAAATCATTTTGAGCAGTTTGAAATCGTGTGTGTGGACGACGCCTGCCAGGACAATACTGTGGAGCTTTTGAAGGAGTATGTGGAGGAGAGAAAGCTCCATGTGATGGTAAATGTGGTGCACATGAGCTTTTTCCAGGGGCTGGAGAGCGCAATGAACGCCGGAAGGGATATTGCCATAGGTGACTTTGTGTACGAGTTTGACGATATTTTCGTGGACTATGACGAGAAGGTCATTATGGACGTATACTATAAGCTGTTGGAGGGCAATGACATTGTGGCGGCCAGCAGTAAAGGGAAAATGAGGCTCACGTCGAAGCTTTTTTATGCCCTTTATAACAAGACAAAGCGGGGAAACGGCAAAATCGGGCCGGAGACCTTCCGGGTGATGTCGCGGCGGGCAATCAACAGAATCAAGTCCATGGGGCAGTATATTCCCTACAGAAAAGCGGTTTATATGGACTGCGGGCTTGGGAACGCCACCATTTATTATGACAGCCGGGACGTGGACGTGCGTGTGAAAAACAAGACGGTGGCATCGGAGCGGACGACGCTGGCGCTGGACTCTTTTATTTATTTCACCAACGTGCTTGAGCGGACGTCGGCGATTATCTGCGGCGTGTTTTTGATGGTCACGGTGTTTATGGGAATCTATATTATCAGCGATTTCCTAAACGACAATACGAAGCCCGTGGAGGGCTGGCTTTCCACTATGGGATTTCTGGCTCTGGGCTTTTTCGGGGTGTTTGCCCTTCTTACGATTATTTTAAAATATCTTTCGGTGATGCTTAATTTAATCTTTAAACAGCAAAGATATCTGGTTTCGGATATAGAAAAGGTGGTAAAACATTGAGCGGGGAAGAATTATCAATTAATCTTTTGTTTCCGGTTTTGAACGAGCGGCTCCGGCTCCAAAACGGAATCGACAGGACAATGGCGTATTTGAAGGAAAATATTACCATACCTTATAAGCTCACCATTCTGGACAACGGCTCCGACGACGAAACGCCGGAGATTGGAAAGGAGCTTTCGGAAAAGTACCCGGAGGTATCCTACATCCGAATGGAGGAGCGTGGCGTGGGCGTGGCTTTTCGTAAGGGGATTGCCTTAAATGAGAGCGCGCTGGTGGGGTATATGGACATTGATTTGTCCACGGATTTGAAATATCTGGGGAAGACCATCGAGCTGTTTCGGACAAGGCCGGAACTTGAGTATGTGAACGGGAGCCGTTTCAGTAAGGAGTCGGACACAAAGGGAAGAAAGTGGTACCGCAAAATCACCTCTATGGGGCTTGTGTTTTTGTTAAAGCTGTTTTTCCATATGAAGGCGACGGACGCGGTGTGCGGATTTACCTTTCTTCGGAAGGATACCGCCGAGAAGCTGGCGGCAGTCTGCAGCAATGATAACGGGTGGTTTTATACCATAGAGTTTCTGCTTAGGGCGGAGCGGATGGGGGTAGTGATTTACGATATGCCCGTGGAGTGGCAGGAGGATTACAACACCACCGTGAAGGTGTGGAAGACCATAAAAAATTATGTGGTTCGGATGTGGAAGCTGCATAAGGCATTTCGGGAGGAAAACAATGTTAAAAAGAATTGATTTATCGAGAGATTATGAGAAGCACAAAGAGGAGTATCTTGAGGCAATCGAGGCGGTCTGCCGGGAAACGGCCTTTTCAGGCGGGAAATTCGCGGATAAGTTTGACAGGGAATTTGCCGGTTACTGTCAGGTGCCTTATGCGGCGGGGGTGAACAACGGGACTTCCGCATTGCACTGTGCCATGATGGCGCTGGGAATCGGAGAGGGGGATGAGGTGATTGTCCCTGCCAACACCTACATAGCAACCGCGTGGGGAGTGACTTATACGGGAGCCGTGCCTGTTTTTGTGGACTGTACCGGCGATACCTGGGAAATTGACCCGGATAAAATCGAGGAAAAAATCACAAAAAAAACGAAAGCAATCCTTGGAGTCCATTTATATGGACAGCCTTTCGAGTATAATAAGGTAAAGGAGATTGCCGACAGGTACGGACTTTACGTGGTGGAGGACTGCGCTCAGGCCCACGGGGCGACCTATGAGGGCAGGATGGCGGGAAGTCTGGGAGAGCTTGGGTGCTTCAGCTTTTATCCGGGCAAGAATCTCTATGCCTTTGGCGAAGGCGGAAGCGTCACCTGTTACAAAAAGGAATACTATGACGCCATTACCACCATCAAAAATCAGGGATGTCAGGTGAGGTATTATCATGACGTGGTTGGATATAATTACCGGTTGGAGGGGCTGCAGGGGGCGGTTTTGAGCGTCAGCCTGAAATATCTGCCGCAATGGACAGAAAGGCGTCGGGAAATCGGAAGAAGATATCTGAGGGAAATCACGAATCCTTTGCTTGCCATGCAGGCCCATCCGGCGAACACAGAGCCGGTGTTCCATCTGTTTGTGATTACCGTGGAGGACCCGGGAGACTTCCTTGCTTATATGGAGGAAAAGGGAATCGAGTGCAACCGGCACTATCCGGTGCCCTGCCATCTGCAGAAAGCCTATAAGAATCTGGGCTATCAGCCGGGGGACTGCCCCAATGCGGAGTATCTTGCCTCCCATTGTATTACGCTTCCTCTTTTCCCGGAAATGACGGACGAGGAGGCGGGGATGGTGATTGACGCCTGCAATGCCTATACAGTGAAATAAGACAGGCAATCAGTTGTAAAAGGGGAACAAAATTTTGGAAAGGAAAGATATTTTTATAAGAAAGCTCTTATTTGCGGGAATGTTTTTACTTCTTACCGCATGGACTTGTGTGTTGTGCTTTTATCATTTGGGCGAGGCCGGGACTCAGAATTGGGACGAGGCTATCTACGGGATTAACGCCTATGAAATGATTCAGTCAGGGAACTGGTGGGTGCAGACCTACCGATATGCGGTTGACTATTATAATTTGAAGCCGCCCTTTATCATGTGGTGCATTGCCCTGTGTTTTCAGAGCCTGGGCTTTAGCTTTTTTGCCATGCGGCTGCCCTCTGCGATAGCCGCGGTGCTGCTTTTTGTGCTGATTTTTATATCAACGGCAAGATATTTCGGGAAAAAGGCGGCAGTGATTGCCGGGATGGTTTTCGTCTCCTATACGGATATGTTTTTCTTCCATATGGCAAGAAGCGCGGATGCGGACGCTCTGTATTTGCTGATGTTTATGGCAGCCATGGTATGTCTGTATGAGTCGGAAAAAAGACCCTGGTTTCTTACTGGCTGCGGCGTGTTTTTGTCGCTGGCCTTTATGGCAAAGTGTATGCATATGGGAATCGGGGTAGTGGTCTGTATTCTGTATCTGCCGAGAATTTATAAAAAGCTTAAGCTAAAGCATTATATCGGCGCGGCAATTGGCGCGGCGCTTCCTACGGGAATCTGGGCGGCGGTGCGGTTTTCCTACGACGGATTTGCTTTTTTTGCGCAGATGTTTGGCGTGGAAATTGTGGACAGGGTTACGAAGGAGTCTGATTATCTGGGATATATCAGATATTTCGGGACGAAGCCTGTGGTTTTGCTTTCTCTTGCGGCAATCCTCGGGTCGCTGGCGCTTCTTTTTTTCCGGAGGAAAGAGGAAAAGAGAGCAGCGGACGGAAAAAGCCTGTTGAGAAAAATCATTGGAAGCAGACTGTATCTGTTTGCGGTGTGGCTTTTGGTTTCGCTGGCAGCTTACAGTGTTTCCGGTTCGTTTATGGAGTGGTACGGTTATATCTGTTATCTGCCATTTTGCGTGATTACCGGAGCGGTTCTGGGACGGGCCCTGGACCTTCCCGGCAAAAGGAAGGCGGCCGCGCTGATACTGCTTTTGCTTCCGGTTATCGGTCTTGGAACCAGTGTGAAAAAGTCCCTGTGGAATCTGCAGACATTGGAATATGAAAACAACACGGATATCAGGAGGGATATTTCCTGCCTGATAGAAAAATACCCGGAGTACCGGGGCGCCGGAATTTACATTGAAAACAGCCGGAATGAGTACTGCCGTCAGAACGAGTGGGAGCAGAACAGCGTGGCGGATATTTATATCATCGGGGATATGAAGCCCATAGAAGGGGGCGTTCCCGTATTCGTGGAGGATAAAGACGCTCTTTTACTGATTTCAAAGAATCTGTTTGAGACCTACAGTAATGTTCTGGCAGGAAGGGTTATTCTGGTTGACGGAGACGATTATCTGATATTCAGTAATGAATTTTACAAATGAGGTGGAGATGAAGAAAACAATTATCGTGATGCCCGTGGCAAACGAGGAGGCGACCATGGGGTGGATTCTGGATGAGATTCTGGGTCTGCCCTATGACAACTTACATATTTATCCGGTAATTGACAGCTATTCGAAGGACAGGACAGAGGAAATCATACGGGACAGAGAAAGATTAAGCGATAAGGTGAAATGTATTTTCCATGAAAAGTCCACCGGGGTTATCAGCTGTTATCTGGAGGGCTTTAAGAGGGCCCTTGCCGACGGGGCGGAGCGGATAATTGAGATGGACGGCGGGGGAAGCCATCTGCCCTCGGAAATTCCCCAGTTTCTGGAAAAGCTGGAGGAGGGCTACGACTGCGTCTGGGGCTCACGGTTTATGGACGGCGGTTCCATGAAAGAGCAGCCCTTGTACCGGCGGATTTTAAGCCAGGGCGGCACTTTTTTGTCCAATGCGGTGCTTGGTACTGCGCTTAAGGACATGACCAGCGGCTTTGAGGGCTTTCAGAGGGAAATTCTTGAGCAGATGCATCTGGACAGCTTTCTGTCCACAGGACATATGTATCAGACGGAAATGCGCTATTACTGCCGGAACCTGCGCACGGTGGAGGTTCCGATTCACTATGTGGGAACGGCTTCCAGCTTAAAGGGAAGCTCTGTGACGGAAGCCCTTAAAATTTTATTTATGCTGAAAAAGCATGAGCCGGAGGTATGCAAATGGAAAAGGTAAAATATCTGATTTTAGGGGCCGGTCCTGCCGGCCTTACTTTTGCAAATATGTTAAAAAGAAAAGGGGAGGATTCCTTTCTGGTTCTGGAAAAGGAGAAGGAAGCGGGCGGGCTCTGCCGCTCTGTCATGGTTGACGGCAGCCCCCTGGATATCGGCGGCGGGCATTTCCTTGACGTGAGAAGGCCGAAGGTGTGTGAATTTCTGTTTGATTTTCTGCCAGAGGAGGAGTGGGAGCTTTTTTGCAGGGACAGCCGTATTTATCTGGAAAGCGCGGTGGTGGGACATCCCCTGGAGGCCAATATCTGGCAGTTTCCCTTAGAGGAACAGGTGGAATATCTTTCTTCCATAGCAAAGGCGGGGTGCAACAGCGGCGAGCCGGTGCCGGAGCGGTTTGTGGAGTGGATTATCTGGAAGCTGGGGCAAAAGATTGCGGATGATTACATGCTGCCCTACAATCAGAAAATGTTTGCGGACGAGCTTGATACGCTTGGAATCTACTGGCTGGATAAGCTCCCCGATGTGAGCTTTGAGGATACCCTCCGTTCCTGCCTTGCGAGAAAGCCTTTTGGCTCCCAGCCGGGCCATGCCTCCTTTTATTACCCGAAAAAGTACGGATACGGCGAGGTCTGGAAGCGGATGGCGGAGGCGGTTGCGCCGAAGGTAGTGTACGGGTGCGGGGCGGAAGAAATTGACTGCACACCGTCCGGGCATGGGACGCCGGCAAAGAGCAACGGCGTGGAAGTCTGCCCTGCGAAAGCGGTGAAAACAAAGAGCGGGCAGATTTTCATGGCGGATAAAATCATTACGACAATTCCGTGGGCGTCCTTTTCCCGAATAGCCGGTATGCCAAAGGAGCTGTTTTCGTCTATAAAGGATTTGAAGTCCAGCGCCGTGGAAATCAGATATGTGCCGGAGAATCTGGACACACAGGCCCACTGGCTCTATGTGCCGGATTTGAAAACTCCTTATCACAGAATTCTGGTCCGCCATAATTTCTGCCGGGAAAGCAGAGGACACTGGCTGGAAACCAGAGCGGAGAGAACGGCCATGTTTTCACCGGAGGATGAAAATTACCGGTATTTGAATGCCTATGCATACCCCTTAAACACCATGGGAAAACCAAAGATTGTGGAAAAGCTTCTTGACTTTGGGCGGGAAAATCAGATTTACGGTCTGGGACGCTGGGGAGAGCATTCCCACTACAATTCGGACGTGGTGGTGGAGCGCGCTATGGAGCTGGCGGAGAAGATGGCCTGACCCTTGCCTGTATCCGCAAGGTATCTGTGAGAACTCCGGGGCGTAGGCGGCTGTGAAAAGGGCAGAGCAGAAATGAGGAAAATTATGAAAAATACAGTGATAAAAAAAGCGGCGGCAATTGTACTGATTTTATGCGGTCTTCTGGCGGCAATGCTGGTTTTGACTCACCCGGCGCAGAACGGGCGGAAAACCACGGAGATTTTGCCGGAAATTAACGGGGAACCTGTCTATGTGGAATGCGAGGCGGGGGTTCCGGTGGAGGCGTCCCTTTGCGCGAAGGAGGATTTTACGGCGGGCGGCTTCCAGGTGCTTTTAGTGAATATTTCCGAGGAGAGCCGGGGAACGGTGCGCTTTGCGGTGACGGACAGCGCGTCGAATCTTTTGCTGAATCAGGTGATTCCGGTGGAGAGCATTTCCCCCGGGAAATGGTTTCTGGTGGAGGCGAATATCGCCTTTGTAAAGGGAGAGACTTATCAGCTTTCCATTCTGGCGGACGGAAGCGAGCCTTACTTTATGCAGGTGCCGGAGGGCGGGGCGGAAAGCCTTCCGTTTACCATGGCGGTGGAAAAGGGCGGCGAGCCGGTGGATTGCGGTATCTCTCTGGGGGTGAACGTTGCGGAGGAAGTGGCGGTGACCTATGGGGAGATACTTTACTATTCCATTCCCGTATGTATTCTGGCGGCTTTGTTTGGAATTATCTGCGTGGTGTTCGGCTTTCGGCGGGTGCGGGAGTGCGTTGGCAGGGTTCCTTTCGGGGAATTTTTTACAAGATACGGAAACGATTTGTTTCTGATTCTGCTGTTTTCGGCGGTGTGCCTTAGTATTTATTCCCGGGCTTACTTGAAAGGCGTCTATATTTCCGCGGATTCGGCGGGGTATCTGCGGGAGGCGGTGAATCTGACGGCCGGGAACGGCTTTCATTATGACGGCATGGCGGGCTACGATTCCTGGTTTGCCAACTGGCCAATTCTCTATCCGGCGTTTATTGCCCTCATGATGGCAGTCACCGGTGCGGACGCTTATCTTGCCTCCAAGCTTCTCACTATGGTAATTATCGGTATTTTGCTGATAGTCATAAGGCTGTATTTCAAAAAGGACGCGTGGGTGTACGCCCTGTGCCTGACCAATATCGGATTTTTGAATCTTTCCTATTATACCTGGAGCGAAATCCTCTTTATGGTGTTTTTGCTGGGATTTGCGCTGACGCTTGCAGGGATTGTGGAGGAAGAAGAACCGGGCGGACGGCGGTATTTTGCGCTGGGGCTTCTGGGGCTTTGCTGCTTTCTGACCAGATACTTCGGGATTTATGTGTGGATTGCAACAGGCGCTTATATTTTGTATTTCTTTATCGGCGCGCTTAAGAAAAAGGAGAAAAAGGCTTTCAAAAAGCCGGTGATGCTGACAGTAACCGCCCTTGTATCCGGGAGCCTTAGCATGGCCTATCTTCTTTTAAATAAAATCATGAACGGCATGGCCTCCGGGGTCAGCAGGACGCTTTGGTGGGACGATTACGAAAAGCTCACCAACGATTTGATAGAGAGCCTTCTGACGGAGGTGTTTAACGTCTTTTCCCTCCAGATACCGGAGCTCATTGAGGGCTTTCCCTATCAGCTCAAGGTGTTTGTGGTGGCGACGGTGATTGCGGGGCTTGTGTGGTTTACATGGAAAAACTGCCGTCCCTTTAGCAGGGAATCGGTTATGATTTTTATGGGGGTTTCCTATTATCTGATATTTATTGTCATCCGGTATTTTTCCTCCATGGACACTTTTTATTTCCGGTTTTTCGAGCCGGCCAGCTTTTTGCTGTGTTTTGCTTTCATCGGGCTTCTGCTGCCTTATCTCCGGGGGAAAAAGGGCTTTCATTTCTTTGGCGGGGCTGTGAGTATTCTGGTGATTCTTGCCGCATGGTCCCTGTTTGAAAACGGGGGCATGGACACGTCGGACAACTATTATGCGCAGCTTGCGGGCCAGTGGGACGAAGCCTATGAGGAAATACCGGAAAGGTCCGTGATTATCTTTAACGACATTGATTTCCGTTCCTCTTATTACCGACCGGATGTGGTGGAGGGAACCATAAGCCCGGCGGACAGTCTGGAGGATTTAAGGGCGGTTTACTATGGCTCCGAATATCTCTGCATCCGAAGGGAATTTGCAGAGGTTATGTTGAGGGACGGGGAGTACGAGGAAAGCGTGGCGGCATTGCTCAGAGAGGGAATGGCGGAAAATACCGGCGGCGAATTTCTGGTGGTTCCGCTTTCCGGCAGCAGGTGAGGGAAGTTCGGGGCGGAAACCGGATATGGCAGGTTGGAGAAAGACGGAGGAAACCGGATATGGCAGGCTGGAGAAAGACAGCGGAAACCGGAGGCTGCAAATTCTGCCCGGCGGAGGTATATTATATGGAAGAAAAAGCAAAAATTTTACTGGTGGAGGACGATATCAGCCTGATTGACGGTCTTGCCTATTCTCTCCGCAAGAACGGGTTTGAGCTGGATGTGGCCATGAGCCTGAAAGAAGCGTACGAGTTCCTTGGAGGGAAAAGCGGCGCGGCGGAAAAGGGGAATGCATCTGAAAAGAAGATATCGGTCATGTACGACCTCCTTTTGCTGGACGTCGGTCTGCCGGACGGCACGGGATTTGATTTGTGTGAAAATATAAGGAAAAGGGGCAGCGAAGTGCCGGTTATTTTCCTCACGGCTCTGGACGAGGAGGTCAACGTCATCCGGGGGCTGGACGGCGGCGGGGACGACTATATCACCAAGCCCTTTAAGCTGGGGGAATTGTGCTCCCGTATCAATGCGCTGCTGCGCAGAAGCGGGCGAAAGGCTTCCGGGGAGGGCGAGAGACTGAAATCCGGGCCGGTGGAAATTGATTTATCTGAAAGCCGGGTAAGGCTTGCGGGGAAAAATCTGGAGCTGACAGGCGCGGAGTACCGGCTTTTGTGCTTTTTCTTAAAGAATCGGAACCGGGTGCTGACCAGAACCATGATTTTAAACGCAATGTGGGACGATAACGGAAGCTTTGTGGACGACAATACGCTGTCCGTCTATATCAGAAGGCTTCGGGAAAAAATAGAGGACGACCCGTCAAATCCGCGGTATCTTAAGACCGTCCGGGGGTTCGGGTATCAGTGGAAAGCGGAGGAGCTGTAAAAAGGGCAGGAGTCCAGGCGGCGGAAGGGATGCGCCGGAGGGCTTTGCGGAATGAAAACAGAGGTAAAAAGATGAGCTTTATGGATGAAAGGCAGTCGCGAAGGTATTTTATATTCATATTATTTTTTGCCGCCGGGATTTTGGCTTTGTGCGGTTTTATGGGCTGGATGCACGGACGGGAGGCAAAGCGGGCCATGCTTGAGCGGGAGCGCGTCCTTGTTTCGGCGATGCTTGAGCGGGAGATTCCGCCGGAGGTGGTTGCCGGCGTCATTTCAGAGGAGAAGGCAACGGAGGCGGGAAGGGATTTTTTATCTAAAACGGGAAGAACAGAGGATACGAATTTTTGGTGGCTGCCGCAGGTACAGAAAACGACAGTCGTTTTTTTATTATGGGCTTTTGCCGCCGGGGCGCTGCTTTGCGGCCTGCTGACGGGAGGAACGGTTTATTTTCTGAAAGAGAGGGAGCGGCTGTATCAGCGGGCGGAGCTTGTTGTCTCGCAGTTTGCGGAGGGGAATTTTACGGAGCGTCTCTGGCAAAATGAAACGGGAATGCTTTATCGGCTTTTCGGCGCCGTTGACCAGCTTGCTACGGCATTACAGGCAAAGGCACAGTCAGAGCGGAAGGCGAGGGAGTTTTTGAAGGATACCGTTTCGGACATTTCCCATCAGTTGAAAACGCCTGTTGCCGCCCTGACCATGTACGCGGAGATTATGGAGGAGGAGCCGGGGCGGGAGGAAACCGTGCGGGAGTTTTCCGCAAAATCCCTGCAGTCCTTAGAGAGAATGAGCGCGTTAATTCAATCCCTCCTTAAGATTATGAGGGTCGATGCGGGAAGCATTATCTTTGAAAAGACAGAGGTTTTTGTGGAGGAGCTGGCGGAGCGTGCCCTGGGCGATTTGCGGACGCGGGCGCAGGCGGAGGGAAAAACCATCGTGACAGAAGGCGACGGCAGGGAACGGATTGCCTGCGATTTGGAATGGACAGGGGAGGCGGTGAGCAATCTGATAAAAAATGCCCTTGACCATACCGAAAGGGGCGGAAGTATCCGCGTTAAGTGGGAGAGGACGCCGGTGATGCTACGGCTCTCGGTAGCGGATAACGGCAGCGGAATCGCACCGGAGGATATTCCTTTTATTTTCAAACGGTTTTACCGGAGTAAAAATTCCAGAGACGTAAAGGGAGTGGGACTGGGACTCCCCCTTGCAAAGGCAATTCTGGAAGGGCAGGGCGCGGCGCTGTCTGTGGAAAGTGTGCAGGGAGAAGGGAGCGAATTTACCATTTCCTTTCTTACAAATCTGTAAGCTGAAATTCACCCGGCTGTAAGGGCCTTTTGTTATGATACTTTCCGAAGGAAGGTGAATAGTTATGGAAATATTAAAGGTTGAAAATCTCTGTAAAACCTACGGGAAAGGAAAAACGCAGGTAAAAGCGCTGAAAAATGTGTCTTTTTCCATGCAGAAGGGGGAGTTTGCCGCGGTGGTGGGCGAGTCGGGCTCGGGAAAGAGCACGCTGCTTAACTGCATCGGGGCGCTCGACGAGCCGGACAGTGGAAGCGTATATCTGGACGGAAGGACGCTTTTTTCCATGAAGGAAAATGAAAGGACAATATTTCGGAGGAGAAATATCGGTTTTATCTTCCAGTCCTTTCAGCTTGTGCCCGAGCTCAACGTGGAGCAGAATATCATATTTCCGTTGCTGCTCGACAACAGGAAGGCGCAGCCGGAGCAGCTTGAGGAAATTCTGGAGGTGTTAGGGCTTAAGGAGAGGAGAAAGCATCTGCCGGGACAGCTTTCCGGCGGCCAGCAGCAGCGGGTGGCGATTGGACGGGCGCTGATTACAAAGCCCATGATGATTCTGGCAGACGAGCCCACAGGCAATCTGGATTCGGGAAACAGCCGGGACGTCATCAGCCTTTTGCATCAGGCGTCGAAACGGTATCAGCAGACAATTCTGATGATTACCCATAATCAGAATCTGGCGTCCAGCGCGGATAGGGTATTCCGTGTGGCGGACGGAGTTCTGACCGAGTTAGGGGAGGGAAGATGAGTATGAAAGGATATCTTGATTTAATCCCTGTTTTGGAAAAAATTCACAGAAAGCAGAGCCGGATGACCAGGCTGTGCATTACCCTTGCGGTCTTTCTGATAGCCGCCATCTTCGGAATGGGGGACATGGAAATCCGCAACCAGCGGGCCATGGCGCTTAAGGACGACGGCGCATGGCATGCGGCTTTCCGGGGAGTGACGAAGGAGCAGTCGGCAATGATTGGGGCGTACCCCGAGGTGAAGCGTTCCTCCCGCTATGCGGTGACAAATTATAAACTGGATAAGGACTATACAATTGAAGGAAAAAAGGCGGCTGTCTGTGGATTTGACGAGGATTTTCTGGAGCTGTTTCCTCTGGCGAGGATTGTGGAGGGACATTTTCCCACGGAAGCGGACGAGGCTGTGGTGACGGACAATCTGCAGAAACAGACAGAAATTTCGGTGGGAGATTATCTCACGCTGGAAACGCCGAAAGGAGGGGAGCTGCGCTACAGGGTCACGGGTATTTCGGAGACCACCTCCATGATGGCCGAGTATGACGCCATCGGTCTTTTCCTCAACAGCGAAAGCTATGAGCAGTCTTTTATGGGCGACACAGAGCAGAAGGATTTGGAATGCTATGTGGAATTTAAGCCTTTATGCAATATCCAGAAAAGCATTAAAAAAATCAGCTCCGAGATGGGGATTCCGGTGGATAAGGTGGGACAGAATGTAAAAATTCTCGGGATGATGCTGCAGAGCAACGATTCTTATATCGTAAAAATTTACCTGACGGCGGCAATGCTGGCGGTGCTGGTGATGGTGGCGGGCATTTTGATGATTACCGGCAGCATGAACAGCCAGGTTGCCAAAGGGACGGAATTTTTCGGAATGCTAAGGTGCCTTGGGGCAACCTGTGCTCAGGTAAGGCGCTTCGTGCGGCGGGAGGCGCTGAACTGGTGCAGGACGGCAATTCCGGCCGGACTTTTATTATCGGTAATCGTTACCATGGCCTTGAGCTGGCTTTTAAGAGTCTTAAGCCCCCGCTATTTTGCGGAGATGCGCCTGGGAATCAGTCTGACGGGACTGGCGGCGGGAACGGTTATCGGCGTGGTTACGGTGCTTCTGGCGGCAAATGTGCCGGCAAGGAGGGCGGCAAAGGTGTCCCCGCTGACAGCCGTTTCGGGAAACGCGGGCTTTGTACGGAAGGTAAAGCGTGCGGCGGGAAACCTGCTTCGGGTGGATATTTCGCTGGGCGTCCATCATGCGGGAGGGAGCGGGAGGACTCTGTTTCTGATGGCAGGCTCCTTTGCTTTCAGTGTGATTTTATTTCTTGCCTTTACCACAACGATTGACTTTGTGAACTATGCGATTAACCCCTTACACCCCTGGCAGCCGGACCTTTCCATTGTCAGCCGGGACGAAACCTGTTCGATTCCGAAAGAAATTATGGAGGAGCTTAAGGGCAACCCGGCGGTTAAGCGGATGTATGGAAGAAGCTTTGCCTATTCCGTTCCGGTAACAGGGGGCGGGGAAGCTGCGGAAGAGACGATTCCAATGCACCTCATTTCCTATGAGGAAAATCAGTTTGCATGGGCGGAGGATTCGCTGATAGAGGGAAATGTGAAGGACGCGGAAGAAGGAGGCGGTGTGCTGCTGGACTATAAGGCCCGGGATGCTTTGTACAAAGCGGCGAGTGGAGGCGCGGATGATGTCGCGAAAAATGCGGGACGCAGTACGGACAAAGGAGCCGGTTCGGAAGCGGCGGAAGGGACAGATGTATGGAAAGCCGTCACGATTCCCACAATAAGCGGGCAGAAGGATTATCCGGTTGCGGGGATTTTATCGAAGACGCCTTTTGACAGCGAGCATGGCATCATTGTGTGCAGTGAAGAAACCTTCCGGGAGATTACTGGAGAGGAGAATTATACCATACTGGATATCCAGCTTGTGAGGAACGCCTCGGAGGAGGATGTGGAAAAAATCAGGAATCTGGCGGACGGGCGGACGTTCTCCGACAGGCGGAAGGGCAATCAGGAGGTCAGAGGGGCATACTATTCCTTTGTACTGTTTGTCTATGGATTTCTGGCGGTGATTGTGCTGATAACCATATTTAATATTATCAACAGTATCAGCATGAGCGTCTCTGCAAGGCTGACGCAGTTCGGAACCATGCGTGCCATCGGTATGAGCGATAAGCAGGTCATCCGTATGGTGGCGGCGGAAGCGGGGACTTATGCCCTGACGGGAATTGCGGCGGGGGCTGCCATTGGCATACCGGTCAACAAAGTGTGCTATGAGATGCTTATTACTTCCAGATGGGGGGCTGCCTGGCCTGTGCCCGCGGCGGCGCTTTTGCTGATGGCGGCGGTGGTTATCGGCTCGGTGATTCTGGCGGTAGCGGGGCCGGCGAAAAGCATCCGGGAGATGTCGGTGGTGGAAACCATCGGGGCTTTATAACCGGGAATTTGCGGGATAATATTCAGGGAAAGATTCTGGCGGAAAAATTGATGTGGGTTTGTTTTTTTAGTTGAATAAAAGGTAAATGATGGTATACTGTATGAGATACGCCCCAAAAGAATGTGTATAGCCCCGGAAATGCTCCGTGAGGCTGCGGCGGATAAACAATACAGCAGAAGTGAGGAAAACAAAACCATGAACGCCAGATATCAAAGAACCATTTACGCCTGCTTTACAGGGTACATCGTGCAGGCCATCATCAACAATTTTGTACCTTTGCTTTTTTTGACTTTTGAGAGTACTTACCATATTCCGTTAAGCAAGATTACCATACTGATTACCTTTAATTTCGGAATTCAGCTTCTGGTGGACTTGCTGTCAACGGGCTTTGTGGATAAAATCGGTTACAGGGTGTCCATTATGATTGCCCATATTTTTGCGGCGGCCGGGCTTTTAGGGCTTGCGGTACTGCCGGAGCTTCTGCCGGACGCTTATGCGGGGCTTTTGATTTCGGTTACTGTCTATGCGCTGGGAGGCGGGCTTTTGGAAGTGCTGGTAAGCCCCATTGTGGAGAGCTGCCCTACAGAAAATAAGGAAAAGGCCATGAGTCTGCTTCATTCCTTTTACTGCTGGGGACATGTGGGCGTCGTGCTTTTTTCCACGCTGTTCTTTAAGCTGTTTGGAATTGAAAACTGGAAGATACTGACCTGTATCTGGCTGGTAGTGCCCGCTGTCAACACCTTTGTTTTTGCAAAGACGCCGATTGCGCCTCTTGTGGAAGAGGGCGAAAAGGGGATGTCCATGCTGGATTTGTGCAAAACCAGAGTATTCTGGATTTTGATGCTTATGATGACCTGTGCGGGGGCAAGCGAGCAGGCCGTCAGCCAGTGGGCCTCCACCTTTGCGGAGCGGGGGCTTGGGGTGAGCAAAACCGTCGGCGACCTTGCGGGGCCTATGGCGTTCGCTATTCTGATGGGAAGCGCACGGGCCTTTTACGGAAAATTCGGAGACAGGATATCGCTGGATAAATTCATGGTGGGAAGCGGTCTTTTGTGCGTCCTGTCGTACCTGTGCATTTCCCTGTCCCCTTCGCCGGTGATGTCCCTTATAGGCTGCGCCGTCTGTGGACTGTCGGTGGGGATTATGTGGCCGGGGAGCTTCAGCAAGGCATCGGCAACTCTCAGAAACGGCGGAACCGCTTTGTTTGCCCTTCTCGCTCTTGCCGGGGATTTGGGGTGCTCGGGCGGGCCCACGCTGGTGGGATATGTTTCAAGTATGGCGTCGGATGATTTGAAAAAGGGGATTCTGGCGGCGATTATCTTTCCGGTTCTGCTGGTGGCGGGGATTTTTTTGCTGAGGAAGCCGAGGGAGGACAAAAATACGGCGCAGGCAAATTAGGGTGATACTTTTCATATGGCCGTTTTTAACAACAGGCAGTTCGCAAGGCGAGCTGCCTGTTGTTCGTTAACAGGAAAAAATGGCCGGGGCGGCTATCTTTTTCCTCTTTTCCAACGTTATAATATACAGAAAGTACTTTTCAAAGCCATTATTTCCGGTCATGAAGGACTGCCATGAAAGACGCCCCAATAGATGACGGGAGATAAGGCCAGTCGGTCTGGCGGGAGAAAAACAGGGAAGTAAAAACATGGACATGGATTTTTTTCTTACGCAAAAGATGCGTATGGGGGACGAAAAGGCGGTAGAAGCCTTTGTAACAAAATATTATGCGCAGATACTGCGGTACTGCCGGCTCCATATCGGGGATTACGGGTATGCGGAGGACGCGGCTCAGGAGACTTTTGAGCGGTTTTTCCGAAACTTCGGGCAGTACCGCCATTACGGCAGGGCGGCAAATTACCTGTATGTGATTGCGGGCAATCTCTGTAAGGATTTTTACAGAAAAAACAGGGAGATTGCTCTGAAGGAGTTGCCAGAGGAGCCGGATTTGAGGGCGGAGGCCGGAGCGGGGGAGAATCCTGAAAAGTATCTGGAAATAAAACTGGCGTTTGCAGGTTTGCCGGAGGAAATCAGGGAAACAGCCGTTTTATTTTTTGCCCAGGAGAGGAAGCAGAAGGAGATTGCGGAGATTCTGGGGATTGGGCTGCCCCTTGTAAAGTACCGGATAAAGAGGGCAAGGGAATTGCTTCGGAAGTATTTTGGAGACAATTGAATTTTCCGGCAGCGAGCCGGGCGGGGCAGGCGGCGGAATGGCAGAGGGCGGATGTGAAATTATCAGGTTTTTGTAAGGAGGAATTATGAAGCTTTCGGATAAACAGATAAGGGAGCGTTTGAAAAAGGAAGCCGGTGGGGCAGCGCATGCGGAGGGCTTTCAGAGAGAAAGGCATGTTAAGGAGACAATACGCCGTTCAATGAACGCGCTTTATGAAAGCGAGGCGGAAAGGACTCTTTCGGAGTGGGAATTTCTCTATCAGCAGGGGAGATACATCCACAAGTATCTGTGGCTGCTGCAGGGGGCGGTGCTGTTTGCGCTCTGGAGTATTTTGAAGGCTCTGGGCAGCGGGTATTATGGTCAGAGGTGCATGGGAATCGGAGCTTCGCTGTTTGCAATCCTGCTTTTGCCGGAGCTGTGGAAAAACCGTAGCAGCAATGTAATGGAGATAGAGTGCGCCGCCAGGTATTCTCTGCGGCAGATATATTCCGCAAGGATTTTACTATGCGCGCTGGCGGATATGGCAATGCTGAGCGTTTTCCTGTTGACGGTGGTTTTGAATGAAAAGGCGGTTTTACTGGAAGTGGCGATACAGTTTTTTCTTCCTTATATGGTGACCTGCTGCATCTGTTTCCGAACCCTGTACAGCCGTCGGTTCGGCTCTGAGGCCGTTTCAATGCTTATGTGCATGGTATGGACGGTTATCTGGACGGAGCTTGTGCTGAACGAAAGGATTTATGGAGCAGTTTCCGGCGGGGTCTGGATAGCGATGCTGGCGGTAACCGCTTTTTATCTGGCCTATTGTATCTACAGAGGACAGAGAAAATGCGGGGCAATGTGGGGATAAAGGGGCCAGGTACAGCCGGAAACAGATTCCCGCAGGGAGCAGGCTGAACGGATGCATGGAGATATTCGGCGTCTGTTGAAAGGGCGCGGCTGAACGCATGGAAAAAGGAGAGACGATATGAAGTTAGAAATTTCAAGTGTGACGAAAAGATTTCAGGACGTGGCGGCTGTGGACGGCCTGTCCTATACCTTTGGCGCAGGAGTTTACGGCCTTTTGGGGGTAAACGGCGCGGGGAAAACCACTTTGATGAGGATGATATGCACCCTGCTTACGCCAACGGAGGGGACACTTACATGGGACGGCGAGGATATTTTCGGGATGGACGGGGAGTACCGGAAAATTCTGGGGTATCTGCCGCAGGATTTCGGATTTTACCCGGACTTTACGGTTTACGATTATCTTCTGTATATCGGGTCCATTAAAGGGCTGCGTCCCCTGACGGCCAGAGCGCGGGCGGGAGAACTGATAAAGCAGATGGGGCTTGAAAAGGTGAAGAATAAGAAGATGAAGAAGCTCTCGGGAGGGACGAAGCGGCGGGCGGGGATTGCGCAGGCCATGCTGAATAATCCCGAAATTCTGATTCTGGATGAACCCACGGCGGGACTTGACCCCAGCGAGCGGATTCGCTTCCGCAATCTCATCAGCGAGCTGGCGCAGGAGCGGCTGGTGCTTTTGTCCACCCATATTGTGTCGGATATCGAGTATGTTGCAAACGATATTCTTCTGATGAAGGACGGAGGGCTTGTCACTTCCGGCACGGTGACGGAGCTTACAGAGTCTATAACGGAGAAGGTATGGACTTTGGAGACGGAAAGGAAGGAAGCGGATTCTTATATGAAAAGGTATAAGGTGTCCAACGTAAAAACCGTGCCGGGCGGCGTGTCCCTTCGGGTTCTGGCAGCGGAGAAGCCCTCTGAAAACGCGGCTTTGGACGAGGCAACGCTGGAGGATGTGTTTTTACATTATTTTGGAGAGAAAGCGGGTGGAGAGGATGCTTAAATACGAGATAAAAAAGGTTTTTTCAAGGACAGGCGGAAGAATTGCGCTTTTGGTTCTGGTGTTTCTGACAGGGATTACCTGTTATTTTGCCATGGGCATTTCCTATACCAATGAAAACGGAGAAACGGAAAGCAGCTATGGAGCGGCCATGAAGCTGCGAAGGATGCAGAAGGAGTGGGCGGGGGATTTGGACGAAGAGAAAATCCGCCGGGTGATTGCGGAAAACCTGCGGATTAGCAGTACGCCGGAGGCAAGGTCGGATAATGTGCGGGAAAGGAATATTGCCTATGGCTGGGGACAGGGAATCATGGGAATCCGCGAGCTTTTAAACCGTTCTTATGCGACAGGGTTTCAGGAGTACGATTACTATCTTGCGGATTCCCTGTCAGAAGACGACGCGGCGGATTTTTACGGAAACCGGGTAAAGCTTCTTAAGGACTGGCTTTTGGAGGAGGGAACGGCGGAGCTTTTTTCCGATGAGGAAAGGGAATTTCTGATTCAGCGCTATGAGGAGATAAAGACGCCTTTCTATTATGATTATATGAAAGGGTGGACTCAGTGGTTTGAGTATGCGCCGACGATTGTTATGATTGGGATGATGGTTTTGGGGTATCTCGTGGCGGGAATTTTTTCAAATGAATTTGCATGGAAAGCGGATTCGGTTTTCTTTTCATCGGAATACGGGAGAAATAAAGCGGTGCGCGCCAAGGTATGGGCAGGCTTTCTGATTGTGACAGGGATTTACTGGACGATGATGCTGGTTTACAGCGCGTTCACGCTTATCTATCTGGGGACGGACGGCTGGAACTGCCCGATTCAGGCGGATTATTCTAACGGCTGGAAATGCTTTTACAATGTGACCAATCTGCAGGAATATCTGATAGTGGCAGTCGGCGGATATGTGGGATGCCTTTTTATCTCGTTCCTCTGTATGCTGATATCGGCAAAGACGAAATCCGCGGTGCTTGCGGTAATGCTTCCCTTTGTTTTGATTTTTCTTCCGTCGTTTCTTGAAAATATCACCAGCAGTTCTGTGCTGAATAAAATTCTGTCCCTTCTCCCCGACAGACTTCTTGGAGTGGGAAGGGCTATGAAGTATTTTGATTTGTTTACGATTGGCGGAAAGGTAACGGGAGCCATACCGGTTCTGTTTGCTCTCTACGGGGTGCTGGCGGCTCTGCTTCCGCCGGTAATTTATCGGGAGTACCGGCGCAGGCAGGGTTAGGCAGGATTTCTTTAGGCGGGCGGAGGCTGGAAGCATAGCTTGTATATAATTTTCAGGGAACTGTAAATAAATTCTTAAAAAACGTATTTTGGGTAGCATTTTGCAGGAAAATATGATAAAATTTAAGAAAAGCGGGAGATATATATGAGATGGAAGTTGATATTCTAATCGACAGAATTACAGATTGTCTGATTGATACGAGAACCGGAGAAGAACTGGAAACAGAATATCGGATGCGTGAAACGCCGATAAGACCGAAGGATTATAAGGGGTGGAAATTTAACTGGAGTACCACAGAAAAAAACGGATATCATATATATGAGTTGTTTTTAAAAGGTGATGATACAGTGCAGGGCAGAATATCTTTAAAGATTGACGGTGGAGTAGCGGATGTAGAGATAGTTGAAACTGCACCGCATAATTATAGCCATAAAGGTATCTATGCAGGTGTGGGAGCACATTTATTTGCTATAGCGTGTCAGGTTAGTTTCGATGCCGGGTGCGATGGCGTAGTGGCATTTACATCTAAGAGTGACTTGGTAGAGTACTATATGAAAAAATTAAATGCAGTGGAAATCACGCCAAGAAGAATGGTTATTTTTGAGAATGCCGCTCAAATATTGTTAGATAAATATATGAGAAAGTAGGTGGTGATTATGTTGGCAATGCAGAGAAAACCAGTAAATGTTATACATGACATTTCGTATTATGCGAAAGACAGCAGATTGACAGGAGAACCGGACGGTAAGCGGTATCAATGGAAAGAGATGATAGAAAGGTTCAAACTGTTGGGCAGACCTCTTACGGAAGAAGAAGCAGATGAGTTCAGGATAAAATAACCGGAAGCAGATACCGAAAAAGGGGCTGTTGCAAAAGTAGATGAATAATCTACCGGAGCAGCAGCTCCGTTTTTGTATCTAAAAACAGAAAAGCAGGCTCCGAAGAACCTGCCATCCGTGGTATAATAAATTATGACGAATAACTTAAAATACCATAAAAATTATACCGAATTCGGCGAGCCTTATCAACTGGTTTTGCCATTAAGTTTGGAAGGCCTGGTCCCTGAAGATGAATCTGTCCGACTGCTGAGCCATGAACTGGAGGAATTAGATTACAGCTTGCTGTATAAGGCTTACTCTGCCAAAGGCAGAAATCCGGCAGTAGATCCAAAGACCATGTTCAAGATACTGACCTATGCTTATTCCCAGAACATCTATTCTTCGAGAAAGATCGAGACCGCCTGCAGGCGCGACATCAACTTTATGTGGCTGTTAGCCGGACAGAAAGCACCGGACCACAGCACCATTGCCCGTTTCCGTACGGGATTTCTGGCAGAGGCCTGTGAAAGCCTTTTCTATCAGATGGTAAAAAGGCTGGAGCAAGCGGATGAACTGTCAAAGGAGACCGTGTTCATTGACGGGACAAAGTTAGAAGCCAATGCCAATAAGTATACCTTTGTGTGGAAAAAGTCTGTTGGGAAATGGGAAGAAAAGATGTTCCGGAAGATACAGGAAGCAGTAGGGCTTCTGAACCATGAATACCTGCAGGATTTTTCGGTTAGTGCAGAAACAAGGACACAGGATATACAAAAGATATCCGGATTTTTGGAAGAAAAGTGCAGGAGAGACGGAACTGTTTTTGTCCACGGGCGTGGAAAAAGGAAGAGCAGGAACCAGCGTTATCTGGAACTGTTCCGCAGGTATCTGGAACGCCAGAGGATTTATGACTGGCACACGGCAAGCTTTCAGGGCAGGAACAATTACTGTAAGACAGATCCGGATGCCACCTTTATGCACATGAAGGATGACCATATGAGGAATGCCCAGTTAAAACCGGGATATAATGTACAGCTTGCGGTAGACAGTGAATATATCGTGGCAGCTGATATCTTTCAGGACAGAAACGATGTATGGACGCTTGTCCCGTTCCTGAAAACAATGGAAGAAAAACTGGGGTTTCGATATTTAAGTGTAACAGCGGATTCAGGCTACGAAAGCGGGGAAGGCTACAGCTTTTTAAGAGAGAACCGACAGAAGCCTTATATCAAACCCCAGGCCTATGAGAAATGGAAAAAACGCAGCTTCAAACAGGATATCAGCAAACGTGAGAACATGGGATATGATGAAAAAACTGACACATACACCTGCCATGCCGGGAAATCATTGAGCCCTCTTTTTATGAAAAAGCAGAAAAGTAAGAGGGGCTATGAATCGGAAGTAACTGTTTACGAATGTGAAGACTGCAGGGACTGTCCTTATAAAGAAAAATGCACCAGAGCAAAGGGGAATAAACGGTTATATATTTCCAAAAGTTTTCTGGAGAAGCGGCAGGAATCCTACGAAAATATCCTAAGTGAAACGGGGATCAGATATCGGATGAACCGTTCCATTCAAGTAGAGGGAGCTTTTGGCGTTCTGAAAAATGATTACGAATTCCAAAGATTTCTGCTGCGGGGGAAAACAAAGGTAAAACTGGAGATACTTTTGCTCTGTATGGGCTACAACATCAACAAGCTGCATGCAAAAATCCAAAACGAACGTACTGAGAGCCATCTTTTCCCGGTAAAAGAAACAGCATAAAATCCAGGAAAGACAGAAGCTTAATTAAAGTATGCCTAAAATCCGGAACGATTCCTAAAACAAAGGGATTGTATCCGGATTTTTCATAATATAGAGCAAGGGTGCCGCACGATCATCTAATTTGATGATTTTGCGACACCCTCTTTTTTGGAAAAAACGTACCGCGAAGCCCTTCATATAAAGTCAGGCTTTCGCCGGCGCCGCTTCCTTCTCAAGCTGTTTAAAAATCCGGCGCAGCACGATAACTGCGGCAACGGATAAAATAACCTCCGCCGTGAGCTGGGAGTAGGCAAGTCCGTAAAGAGGAAACAGATAATTCAGGATAAAAAGCGCGGGGATTTCCAGCACGATTTTGCGGAGCACGGCAAAGAGGAGAGCCTTTTTGCCAAGCCCGCAGGCCTGGAACACGCCCACCGCGATAAAATCCATACACAAAAAGGGAATGCCAAGGCAGAGCCCACGCAAAAGTCTGGTGCCATAGCTCACAATAACGGCATTTTTCATGAAAAGCGAGGTGAGGAATCCGGCGCCGATATAGTAAACCACCGATACCGTCACGAGGAAAGAAAGGGTGAGCTTTACAGTGAAAAAGAGGGTTTCCTTCATGCGGGAAACATTTTTGCTGGCATAGCTGTAGCTGATAAGGGGCATGATTCCCTGTGAAAATCCAAGGGCCGCCTGCAGGGGAACCATGTTGATTTTCTGGACGATTCCCATTGCGGCGACAGCGTCCGCACCGTAGGAGGCGGTGAAATTGTTCAGCACGGTCATTCCCGTGACGTTTAAAAGGTTTTGTATGGAGGCGGGAATGCCGACGCCTAAAATCCCCATGACAATGGCTTTGTTAAAGCGGAGCATGGAAGGCCGGATACAGACGTAGGTGCGGCCTTTTTTGACATACAGCAGGATAAAAAAGTAAACGCAGGCCACGCAGTTGGATAAAAAGGTGGCAAGGCCGGCGCCCTCCGCTCCCATATCAAGCCCCCAGGGAAGAATAAATATGGGATCGAGAATAATATTCAAAAGACAGCCGCTCATGGTGCCGATGCTGGCATGGAGGGAAGCCCCTTCCGCCCGCACCAGATAGGCCATAACCACGTTCAGTATGGCGGGAGCCGCGCCGAAGCTTACCGTCCATTTCAGATAATTTCCGGTGGCGTTCACCGTTCCGCTATCCGCGCCCAGCACATTTAAAAGGGGCGTGTGGAACGTAGTATAGAACGCCGAAAACAGGAGTCCGCAAACCAGCGCGCAGTAAAAGCCAAGGGCGGAGCTGCGGTAAACCGTGTCATAATCCTTTCTTCCAAGCCCCCGGCTCATCATACTGGAGGAACCTACCCCGAACAGGTTGTTTACTGCGTTGAACGCAAGGAGAACCGGAGCGGCCAGCGTGACCGCCGCATTCTGGACGGGGTCGCCCAGCATTCCCACAAAGTAGGTGTCCGCAAGATTATAGATAACCATAACCAAAGAGCTGATGATGGTTGGGATTGCCAGCTTCATGACCGCCTTCGGGACGGGGATTTTTTCAAACAGTTCTGTTTTCCGGGCGTCTTCCATTTTGTGTTCCTCCGTTCTATTAAACAGATAAGTATTTTTCACAGAATTCTTTGGCGGTTATTATTTGAATATTTTCATATTCTTTTATAACCAGTAAATCTTTATCACCGCTTACAATATACAAGGCATGAGCATCTATTGCACAACCAATAAATTTATCGTCATCCGAATCTCTGCTTATTTTTATATTGGAAACAGGTTTGATGATATGCATTAATTGAACTAGCGGCTGTAAAATATTTTTATTTATATGACCTTGCTTCCGGTCAATCATTTCCTGAATAATTTCTTCATATTCGTGAATAATTTCTGTTGTTGCACAGGCAGTAATTTTTTCAGTAATAACTGCATTCAGAACCTTTCTTGGAAAACCACCGAAAAACACACCGGAAATCAGGACATTTGTATCGATAACTATTTTCATTATTTTTTGTTCTTTCTAACTGATTTTATAATGTCATTAACATCTGCTTCCTCGTATCCCACAGATGAAGCCCATGCCTGCGCCTCGTCCAGAGACGCTTCAAATTCTTCTAAAGAGGGAAGTTTTAAAGTTTTGAGCATAATTACATCCCCGGAGGTATAAGCAACCAGTTTGTCTCCGGTGTCAATGGATAAACGTTTACGAATATTAATCGGAAGAGATATTTGACCTTTTGATGAAACAGTTAATATCTGAGCATTCATATTGCAAAACTCCTTTTGAAGTAAGAATATCTTACTTAATATTTTATCATATATAAGTTATTTGTCAATTTCTAAACTAATCCAATCCCCTGCAAAACCTCCATTGCCGTCGCTCCCTCATACACATACCGGATTTCGTCAAGGCCAAAGGGCAAAGCCGCCTTATCGTTAAGCTTAATCAGCCTGTAATTTAAAATTAAACGCCCGCTGTTTTCCTTGATAGAAGCCCGCACCGACGGTTTTTTGATTTTGTCCGCGTTTTTAATAATATTATCAAGGGTGCCAAATTCCGAAAGCAGGGCGGAAGCGGTTTTGGGGCCGATTTTGTCGGCGCCTTTGATGTTGTCGGCGGCATCGCCGGTCAGAGACTTGAAATCGGCATACTGACAGGGGGATATTCCGTACTTTTCCAGAAGATACCCGGAATCGCACAGGCAGGAATTTTTCCCGCGGTAACGCAGAATGGATACATTTTCACTGATGAGCTGGAAAAAATCGCTGTCGAAAGAAGAAATAATTATTTTATTTTCATTGCCGTACCGGCTGACGAAGCCGGAAATCCAGTCGTCTGTCTCGCAATCTGTCGTCTCGGCGAAAGCAATACCAAGATATTTCAGGGCCTGATAAATATAGGGAAGCTGTGAAAAAGGATTTTCCTCATCGGGGACCTGGCTGTAATCGGGCCGGTTTGCCTTATATTCGGCATTCATTTCCAGGCGTCTGTTTTCATGCTGACCGTCAAAAAATACGGCGGTATGGGTAGGGCTTATCCTGCGGATAATTTTAAGAAGCGCGCCGATGAAGCCGAGCACGCCCCAGATTCCGGTTCCGTCCTTACCGGTAATCTGCGAAGGCATTCCGAAGAACATCTGGAACAGCAGATTGCTTCCGTCAACAAGTAAAATTTTGTTTTCCATAATTTCTGTAATTCCTTTCGGCTGTGGGGGAGAGCAGATGAAATCATTTGGGTTCCGACTGCACTATTTTAACATAGCCGCATATGCATTGACAAAGTTTTTTATAGGATTAAAATGGTGGGTAGATTACATTTGCCGACTGCTTTTTATGGCAGGGCTCAGCGCGGAAAAGAGGAAAAATGAAGTATTTACGTCAGCTTTTACTTATTTTGTCAATTTCATTTGCGGGGGAAGTACTTAAGCATTTTCTTCCCTTTCCCATACCGGCAAGTATTTACGGGATGGTGATTTTGTTTATCGGTCTGCTTACCGGCAGGATTCGGCTGGAGGCGGTGAAGGAAACCGGGAAATTTCTGATTGAAATTATGCCGGTGATGTTTATTCCGGCGGGAGTGGGACTGATGGCGTCCTGGGGAACCTTAAAACCGGTGCTTGTACCGGTAAGTATCATTACCGTGGCGGTGCTGGTGATAGTGATGGCGGTTACGGGCAGAATTTCCCAGCGGCTGATTCGGAGAGAAAGAGGGAAGAAGTGTTGAGGAAGGCATTGCAGGATACTGTATGCAGGCGGTGCGGTAGAGGAGAAAACAGATATGAAGGAGTTATTTGAGACGTCTGTGTTTGCAGGCGTCACGGTCAGCCTGCTGTCCTATTTTATCGGGGCGGCATTAAAAAAGAAATTCAAATCGGGGATTTTCAATCCCTTATTACTGTCGATTGTTTTTACAATCCTTACCCTTGTGTGCGCTGGCATCGATTATGAGACTTACAGCCAGGGCGCGGCTTTTTTAAGCTGGCTTCTGACGCCGGCAACGGTGTGTCTTGCGATACCGCTGTATGAACAGTGGCAGCTTCTAAAGGATAATCTGAAAGCGGTGGCCGCCGGAATTACTTCCGGGGTTCTGGCAAGCCTTTGCAGCGTTTTTCTGCTTTCCCGGCTGATGGGGCTTTCCCATCAGGAATATGTAACATTGCTTCCCAAGTCGATTACGACCGCAATCGGTATGGGAGTGTCCGAGGAGCTGGGCGGATATGTGACAATCACGGTGGCGGTGATTGTCATCACCGGAGTTTTGGGAAATATCTTCGGGGAAATGATTTTCAGAATTTTTCATATTACGGAGCCCGTTTCAAAGGGGCTTGCCCTTGGAACCTCGGCTCATGCAATCGGCACGGCGAAAGCCATTGAGCTGGGGGAAGTGGAAGGCGCTATGAGCAGTCTCTCCATTGCCGTGGCGGGAATTTTGACGGTGATTCTGGCTTCGGTATTTGCGGCTTTTATGTAAACAGCCCCTGTGTAACAATGCCTCTGTCGGGAAGAACGTGGAATTTTATATTGAAAGGGAATGGATAAAAGAAATCAAAGGAGAAACCTCATATGATTAAAAACATCGTGTTTGATTTTGGCAATGTAATAATAAAATGGGATACTAATGCTATTCTGGAAAAGTATAATGTAAATGATGAGGAGTTCAGAATTTTAAAAACGGTGATTTTCGAGTCGGAAGAATGGCTGCAATTAGATGAGGGAGTCATAAACGCACAGCAGGCAGAGGAGATATTTAAGGGGAAAGCGCCGGAAAATCTGAAAAGTCAGGTAAAGGAAATCATGGATTCCTGGTTTGAAAAAGTAGAATTCTATCAGGAGGTTTGCGCTTTCATCAGGGAATTAAAGGGGAAAGGATTTGGGGTGTATGGGATTTCAAATACAAATATCCAGTTTTATGAATATATGAAAAGGTCGGAAGTGGGAGGGTATTTTGACGGTTTTGTGATATCGGCAGTTGAGAAGATGATGAAGCCGGATGAAAAAATTTTCGGCAGGCTGTTCGAGAAATTTTCGTTAAATCCCCGGGAATGCTTTTTTGTAGACGACACGGAAAAAAATATTCTTGCCGGAAGGAGATGCGGAATGGATGGCTTTGTTTTCAGCATTGACCGGATTCAGGAGCTTAAAAGGAGAATCTATGGGCAGAGTGAAGAATAAAAGGAAAATTGCAATTACGCCCGCAAAGGCGGCTGTAGCCGCCGCCTGTATTGTCGCAATCTTTTTTCTTGTTGTGATACCCGTTTTAATGGTGATTGTCTACCGGGATAACTTTGGAAAAAGATTTGAAACCGCGGAATGGATGGCCTATTCCGTGAGCGATTTTGACGGGCTGAAAGTGGAGGAATGCACTTTCCCGTCTGACAGTGGGCAGCGTCTTGCCGGTTACAAATATTTCAAAGAAGGGCAAAAAATAAAGGGTGTGGCGGTGATTGCCCATGGTTTTGGCGGCGGCGGGCAGAATACCTATATGGATGTTGCCGATTATTTCGCCTCTAACGGATATCTTGCTTTTGCTTATGACGCGACCGGAAACGATAAGAGCGAGGGGGATTCGGTGGAGGGTCTGCCTCAGGGAGTCATTGATTTGGATTATGCCCTGCGCTACATAAAACAGTCAGATGAATATAAGGATTTGCCTGTCGTGCTGTTCGGGCATAGCTGGGGAGGCTACAGCGTCGGCAGCGTGCTGAACTGTCATCCTGACGTAAGGGCGGCGGTGATTGTCGCCGGATTTAACCGTTCCGCCGATTTGTTCGAGCAGCAGGGCGAGTCCATGATAGGCTTTGGAATCAAGCCGTTTATGCCCTGGTTTTCTTTGTATGAGCGGTTAAAATTCGGGGAATATGCCTCCTACAGCGCAATCGAAGGCTTTGCCGGTACAAATGCGGGCATTATGGTTATTCAAAGCCGGGACGACGAAACTGTGAGGCCCGAAAACGGGTATGATAAATTTTACGATGCGTATGGCGGGAATCCTCGTTTTTGTTTCATTGGATATGCGGACAGAGGGCACAATTATGTCTATTACTCAGAAGAAGCAAAAAGCTACAGGGAAAAGTTAAATGAGGATTATACTGCCTACGTGGAGGCAAACGGCGGGGAGTACAGCGCTGAACTGAAGGCGGCGTTTATGGAGAAAAATCTGGATAAAGACAGGTGTTATGAATTTGACGAGGAGCTGATGGGACGGATTCTGGAGTTCTGCGACGGGTGTTTAGGCAAAGAGGGCAGCCCTTAAGAAGGCTGCCCCCTGATTGGGTATTTCACATTTGTTTTTGCGGCGTTTTGTAGAGCTTTTGGCACATCAGAACAACCCAGACATAGGCAAGCGTTTTGGGAATCATCAGCATACCGATTACCGGAAAGAGTCCGCTAAACAGAACGACAGGCAGATAGAAGCCAAAGGACAGCGCCACGGCAAGGGGCATGAAGCGAAATACCCTGTCGCCGGATTTACGGACCTCCTGAGAAAAGATGACAATAATGATAATTCCCATGACGGCAAAGGGAATATTGCGCAAAATTCCGTACAGAAGGGGCTGGCGGTAAGAAAGCCACTGATTTTGCGGAAGCAGGCAAAGCGCAATCCGAATCGCGGACAGCCCCCACATGGTTCCGGTAAGGCCCTTCCGGTTCTTTATCTGATAGCGCTCGCGCCAGATATAGTAAAGTATCAGATAAAAAACGGTCATGGTAATGGATGTGATAAATTTCCCGATTCCCAGCGCCGCCGCATTGTCCTCAAGACCTGTGGTCCAAAGCGCATAAACGCGGGGAACCAAATGGAAGGAATCTCCTCCGCCAAGCAGCGCGGTCATGGCTCCGGCTTTTCGCACCAGAGGATTCTTTCCCTTTATGAGCATAGTAAGTCCGGTAATGACAGCAAAGCCGAGATAAAAAATGTCAAAAACAGTTTCTGCGATTGCCTGTGGCATAGCTTGTGGCATAGCTTTTCTCCTTTCACTTAATAAATTGTATTTTTTATGATTGCAATAAAAAAATCAAGGTCTGCCATCGGCGATTTTGCCTTCAGCAGCATAGTCAGGTTTCCCATAACAAAACGTGCGAATTGCTGTTTTGTAAACTGCTCGTTCCAGATATCCTCCCGTATTGCGGCATCCCCTTCCATGCTTTGAAGCAAAAACGCTTCCAGTGCGGATTGCATGGAAGCCATTCGCTGCTGACCTAATGCTTCCAGCCCGCCGAGACTGTTCATAAGCTTTCCGGCGGACTGGTCAATCCTCTCCTTAAGAAAAACGAAAATTTCTTTCAGTTGTCCGCAAAAGGAGTCGGCGGTTATTGCCGTATTCATTTCAGGCAATGTCTGCATCCAGTATGCTTCTGTCAATGCCAGCAAGATTTCCTCTTTGCTGGAAAAGTAATTGTACATGGTTCCGGTGGCGATGCCGGCTCTTTGGGCGATAGTGCGGATATTGACGGCGTCGATTCCGTCTGTGTCCGCAATGCTGCGGGCAAGCTTTATCAGTGTATCGCGCAGAGTATCGTCTTTTTTTCTCATTCGCACCTCTTTTCATATCTTATTTATGAACGTGTTCATTTATAACATACGCCACAGGCGGCGTTTTGTCAATGGTAATATGAGCAGATTTGAGGACAAATATATCTTGTTGTTGAAAAACAGATATATTTATGATATAATTGCGTCTGATACAGGGCGAAAAATGGAGATAAAGATAATTGGAAAAGGCAGGGTAAAAATTTGAAAAAGAATACAGAAAAAACAAATGTTATGAGACTTCTGGAGCAGAAAAAAGTGGGCTATGTCAGTCATTGCTATGTGGACACCGGCGTTGTCAGCGGCAGGGAGGTTGCGGAGGTTTTGCATCAGAACCCGGCGCAGGTGTTCAAGACACTGGTAACGGCGGGCGGCTCAGGCATCAATTATGTTTTTGTGCTTCCCTGCGACAAGGAGCTGGATTTAAAGAAAGCGGCGAAGGTTGTGGGGGAAAAGAGTATCGGCATGATTAAGTCAAAGGATTTGCTGGGACTGACGGGCTACATTCACGGCGGCTGTTCGCCGGTCGGAATGAAAAAGCAGTTTAAAACGGTGATTGACACATCGGCGGAAGGCTTTGACACGATTCTTTTCAGCGGCGGCAAAATAGGATGGCAGGTGGAAACGTCTCTGGATGAGCTGAAAAAGATTTTGAAATTTGATTTGGCGGATATCACGTCAGGGTAACGGAAGCATTAACAAAAATTTCATTTATAGGGATTTTCATAATCCGGGCACAGGTAAGCCTCGCTCCACGCCATCATGGCCTTAAGAACGGGAAGGAAGCTTTCGCCCAGTTCCGTAAGAGAGTACTCCACTTTCGGCGGAATTTCTCTGTAAATCTCGCGGTGGAGAAAGCCGTCGTTTTCCAGCTCCCGGAGCTGCTTTGTGAGGGTGGACTGGGTAATTCCGTCCAGCCGCCGCATCAGCTCCCCGAACCGCTGAACCTTATAAAAAGACACATACCATAAAATCAGAATTTTCCATTTGCCTCCGATGACGGACTGAAGCCGGCTCATGGGGACGCATCTGGCAATCACTTCTTTGCTGCTGAATTTATTTTCGGACATTTTAATTTCCCTCTCATTATATATTTTGCATTTATATTCTGCGGGCGGCAGGCCGGCGGATAGTTTGTATCTTCCTTTATGCAAAGGCTTTCCATCAGTATATTCTGACAGGAATAAAAAGTCAATCAGCCCCATGGTATCAAAAATCATACTATCGCCAGAAAAAGACAGTACTTGATTCCGTAGAGTTTTGGAGATAATTTAGTGGAAGAAACCGTATGCACAGACGGCTGCTCCGGGTAAGGACGGCTTAAATTGCCGCAGGCGGAAACGAAAGAAAGCAGTTGCAAAGATGAGGAGGAATGAAACATGCATTACACAGGAACTATCTGGAGACCGCCCTATGAGGCAGCTTCCCTTTTGCTCGAGGTTACGGCGGGGTGCACCCATCACAGGTGTAAATTCTGTACGCTTTACACAGATTTGCCTTTTTCTTTCAGGATGTCTTCTCTTGAGGATATCGAGGGGGACTTAAAGGAGGCGCGGAAAAGATGTCGAAAGCTGACAGGACGTGAGGTCACCCGGACTTTTCTGACAGGCGCCAATCCTTTTGTGCTGAAATATGAAAGGCTGATGAAAATATCGGAAATGATACATGAGTATTTTCCCGGGATGAAAACCATCGGAGGCTTTGCAAGAATTACGGATATTGCCATGAAATCCGATGAGGAGCTTTCGGCGCTTTCGGGGGCGGGGTATGACGGGCTCACCATCGGTGTGGAGACGGCGGACGACGAGGCGCTTAAATTTATGGATAAGGGCTATCTGGCGGCGGATATTTTAAAACAGTGCGGGCGGTTGTACAAAGCGGGCATCGGCTACAGCTTCTTTTATCTGACGGGGATATCCGGCGCCGGCCGCGGAGAAGCCGGGGCAAGAGCTTCCGCCGCCGTATTCAATCAGCTTCACCCGGCGAGGGTAGGGGCAAATATGCTGACCATTTACCCGGATTCCGGGCTTTATGAGGAAATCAGGCAGGGAAACTGGAGGGAGGAGAGCGAAACGGAAAAATACCGTGAAATACGCGCGCTGGTGGAAAATCTGGAAATCCCCACAATATTTGCCGCGTTAGGCGCGTCGAATGCCTTTCAGATGCAGAGTATTTTACCAAAGGATAAAGGAAAGCTGCTGGCTTTCCTTGACGATATCATTATGAACGTCGGGGAAGATAGGCTTAAGCGTTACCGAAAGAGCGTCCGCCATCTGTGAGAGGAGGGGTTGCTTTGCATTTTACAGGAAGAATGCGGCGGTTTTTCCGGACGGGCGCAAATCCCTTGCCATGAGCTATGAGAATTTAAAACTCCGCGCGCTCATGGCGGGGGAATATCTCATTAAATGTCAGAGCATATCCTTTAAACGCTCCTTTTGAATTTATACTTTCCCTTTCCGTAGCCGGATACCGCTTCAATAATGTCCGCCTGTATCAGGTTTGAGAGGAGCTTAGATGCACCTGAACTTTTCAGTTTCAAAAGTTCCATAACCGCGCTTCTGCCAAATACTTCATCAAAGCCGAACTTTTCAAAAAGTCTGTGGATATGGACAGTCGTTTTTACCGAGAAGGCGCTGCCTTTTTCAGAAAGCACACTTTCAATATCCACTTTTCTGCCTTGAATGTTCACTTTTTCACTTTCAATATCCACTTTTCCTTCATTAAAAAGTCCGCTTATGTGTAGATTTCGGTTGTGAAGCTCATTTTTTTCATTCAAAAGAAGATTTTTAAGGAACAATTCAAGATACTCTGTTGTTTCGTGAACATCTTTTTGCAAGTTCGTATAATTAGCGCGGACAAGAGCGTTTCTGAAATACCACGCATTTTCTGCAAAAATATCATTTGCAGCAGAAAATCCAAGTGCCCTCAAATATTTGATAAAAAATACTGCTGTCGTTCTTGTATTGCCTTCTCCGAAGATATGGATTTGCCACAGCCTTGAAACAAAAACAGCAAGATGGCGGATAATCTCATCCATTGAAAGACCTTTATAGCTAAAAGCTTTTTCTTGTGAAAAATCATATTCAAGCGTTGCTTTCAATTCTGAAGCGCTGCCGTACAGAACAGTGGCTCCATCAAGCACCCATTCTTTTTTTGTAATATTATAATCTCTTATCTTTCCGGCATAATTGTAAATACCCTGAAAGAGCCTTCGATGAATAGAGATATACTCATTTGGCGAAAAAGAAAACGCTGTTTCCGAAAGTATCTCTGCAATACGAGAAGATACCTTATCCGCTTCTTCCGTACGCTTCTCGTCAGATAAATGTGTCGGCCTTTTTTCATAATAATTATCAATGAGGTTCTGTGCTTCTTTTATTGTAATTTTTCCCTCGATATTCTGAACGGCAGTATCAATCAAATATTTCGACGGTTTGAGTCCGTCTACAGCCTGAAGCCCGATTGCCGTACTCCACGCGTAACTTTTACTGGCTTTGTCAGGCTCAGATTCTCTCAAATATTCCTTAAACGGGTCTTTCTTCATATTGCTACCTCACTTCATGGTTTTCCCGGCGGGGGCTTTGGCTCAATGGTTTCCGAGACTGCTCATTTTTATATTACAATAAGCTGGCTCGCAGAGCGTGACAGCATTTGTTTTCCCGGCAGCAGGCGGGTATGCTGTCTGCATCTTTCTTTGCGCAAAGGTCAGCTTTCCATCAGTATATTCTGACAGGTAAGAAAAGTCAATTACTCCGTATAGTATCAAAAATCATACTATCGCCAGAAAAAGACAGTACTTGATTCCGTAGAAATTTGGAGATAATTTAGTGGAAGAAACCGTATGCGAAACGGAGGATGGAGAGGAGGGGTTGCTTTGCATTTTACAGGAAGAACGTGGCGGCCGCCTTATGAGGCTCATTCCGTGATTATTCAGGCGACCTCGGGGTGTACTTACGGAAAGTGCCGTTTTTGCAGTCTCTATAAGGACGAGTGCTTCCGAATGTCGCCGGCGGAGGAGTTTGAGGAGGATTTGGCGGAGATTAGAAGCTTCCAGCCCGGAGCACGCCGGATTTTCTGGACGGGCGCAAATCCTTTTGCCATGAGTTATGAGAATTTAAAGCTCCGCGCGCTCATGACGAGGGAATATCTCATTAAATGTCAGAGCATCGCCATGTTTGCAAGTATCAGGGATATTAAAAATAAAGAGGTGTGGCAGCTTAAAAAGCTTCGGGCAATGGGAATTAACGGCCTGAGCATCGGCACGGAAAGCGGGGACGATGAGACCCTTGCGCTGGCGCAAAAAGGCTATACGGCGGGGGACATCCTGAAACAATGCCGAAAGCTGGACGAAGCGGGAATTGAGTATTATTTTGTCTATATGACCGGGCTTGCCGGAAGGGGCGGCGGCGTCCGCAATGCGCAAAACAGCGCCAGGATTTTCAGTGAGCTGAATCCGTATTTTATCTCCGTCGATTCCCTCACCCTTTTTCCGGGCACGGAGTTGTACCGCATGGAAAAGGAGGGGAGATTTATCCCGGCGGGGGAGGCGGAGAGGCTTTTGGAATTGCAGGTATTTATCAGGAATCTCCAGATACGGACCCATCTGTTCGCCGACTCGGTTTCCAATTTTTACCCGGTGACGGCTTATCTTCCAAAGGAGAGGGAGTCTGTTATCGAAAAGCTCGGGCATATCATAGATACGGTGAGCGAGGAGGAGATGGAGGAATACCGCAGGAGTTTGAAGTCTTTGGGGTGATATGAACAGGCTGCATTTTAGTAAGATATCACTTAGTAAATCGTGATTTACGAAACTGTACTTGCAGAGTATAATAAAAACTGCGCTGCAAGTTTGATGCCCCGTCAGCTTGCTGCAGGGGCTTTGGCTTCATGGGTATGGAAAGCAATGCAAAGCAGAAGCAGGAGAATTTCAGCGGTCTGCACAGAGGAGGCCGCACGAAAGGGTAATGCCACAATGGCGACTTGCAGGGAAATCCTGGAGCTGCTGCTTACGGAAAAAACAAATAACTGAGGGGAGGACACAGAAAATGTATGAACTGGTACAGGTCAGTGAGAGATGCTATTATATCAACTGTCCGGCAAAAATAGGAATTTATGTTTCAGAGGGGAATCATGTTTATCTGATTGACAGCGGAAGCGATAAGGACGCGGGGCGGAAGGTCCGGCAGATTCTGGATAAAAACGGCTGGCATCTTGCGGCCATACTGAACACCCATTCCAATGCGGACCACATCGGCGGCAACAAGTACCTTCAGGGACAGACCGGATGCCGGATTTACTGCGGCGGCATTGAGGCGGCCTTTACAAAATATCCGGTGCTGGAGCCCTCCTTCCTCTACGGCGGCTTTCCATGCAAAGACCTTCGCCACAAGTTCCTGATGGCGCAGGAAAGCGAGGTCCTGGATTTTTTCGGGGGCGGTTTCCCGAAGGAAATAGAGGTGATTCCGCTGCCGGGGCATTTCTTTGATATGACGGGCTTCCGCACGCCGGACGGAGTGGTGTTCCTTGCGGACTGCATCAGCAGCAGGGAAACGCTGGAAAAATACGCCGTCTCCTTTATATATGATGTGGGCGCTTATCTGGAAACGCTGGATAAGGTGGAAGAAATGGAAGCGGCAATGTTTGTTCCGTCCCATGCGGCGGCTTCGGCCGAGGTCGGGGAGCTTGTCCGCTATAACAGAAATAAAGTATATGAGGTGGCGGAAAGAATTTTGTCCATCTGCAAGGAACCGGTATGTTTTGAAAAAATTTTGCAGGAAGTGTTCAGGGGCTACAGTCTTTCCATGAATTTTGAACAGTATGTGCTGGTGGGCAGCACGGTGCGTTCTTACCTCTCATGGCTGAAGGACGGGGGGGAGCTGACCGCCGTATTTGAGGACAGTATGCTGCTGTGGCGCTGCCTGTGAATTTACAGGGAGGGGATTGTGGAGGTTTCAAGAGGCGGTGTTACCATCTTCGATAAGAAACGGCTCCGCCAGCTTACCCTTTAATCCGGCATATGAGCTGAGTCATGGTTCCCATGGGGCAGTACACGCACCAGGAACGGGGCTTGAATAAAATCATGGTGAGAAATCCAAGCACGGTGGAGGTGAGCATCACACTGTAAAAGCCGAAGGCAAACTGCGCGACGCCGTCGGAAAAGAGCGTGCCGTGGTAGGCCCAGTGCCATGGAAGCCTGAAGGTCCACAGCAAAGTCACCGCCGTGCGCAAATCCCTGACTCCGGCGAACACCAGCCAGGTGTTCCACAGCATCAGAAAAAACATAGCAAAAAAGAAAATCAAAAATCCGTAACGGAAGTATTTTGATTTCATCCATTTTGGAACATCCTTTTTCCGGGAGAGCCCGAAACGGCCGCCCACCAGGGAAAACAGCTGTCCTCTGCCGCAGTATCTGTTGCAATAGGCCTTATTGCCCTTTATGATTGCGATAAGAAGCGGTATAAAAAAGCACAAAAGCCCCAGCCACGCAAAAAGGATATTGAAGAAACCAAGGATAAGATAGGAAAGAGAAGCAATCCAAAGGTAATCATACCATTTCTTTTTTGTTTTCATTATTCAGCCACCTCCAGTGTGATAACGCTTGCGGGGCATTCTTTCGCACACAGGCCGCACCCCACGCACAGGTCTCTGTTTATTTCGGCGAAGACGCCTCTGGGAACGGTGATTGCACCTCTGGGGCAGACCTTCATGCAGCATCCGCATGCAACGCATTCCTTTGTACTTACAACCGCCTTTCTTTTAGCCATGATAAAACTCCTTTGTATTTTTCTCCAGTGTACAGGAAAAAGATTTTCTGTTCAGTGACAAAGTCACAGACAGGCTTAGCGGGTGTGGATGAGCAGGGACGTAATTAAATATCAGGATAATCAGTGAAAACGGTTGAGCCATATATTGTAAAACGCAGAAAAAGCGGATTACAGTATATGGCTTATTTTGGTGAAAGAATTCCCAAGTCATTCAAGCAGTACCTCTTTAATATTGTTGTATATATGTAAGGGCGAGAACATAGTGGTCGGTATTTGAACGATTTAGAACTGTTTTTGATATGTCAATTACAGAATGAGAAATATATAATTAATATACTTATTAACTTTGAATTGTAATTATTTTCTGGTTCTGGGAGGTGATGTTAAAAAAACAGAGCAAAATACACAATATAATTGGAAAGATATGACTTAAACATGTGCAGTATTTATAAAATTTGAAAAAGTGAAGTTTTTGAATTTATTCTGGTGAATATGCAGGAAATAAAAACTGGAACGGAGATGATTAAATGAAAATGGAGGTTCGATTTCCAACATATCATAATTTGAAAATAAATCAAATATTTCCTCAGGGATGGCTGCGCCGACAATTGGAGATTCAGGCGGAAGGATTGTGCGGTAATTTAGATTTGTTTTGGAAGGATATTAAGGAGAGCAAATGGATTGGGGGAACCAGTGAAGGGTGGGAAAGAGTCCCTTACTGGCTGGATGGTTTTATTCCGTTAGCATTTTTATTACGAAATGATGACATGATAAAGCGTGCAGAGTTTTACATAAACGCTATTTTAGCAGGACAACAGGAAGACGGCTGGCTTTGTCCATGTTCCGGTAAAGAGCGTGAGCATTATGATATTTGGGCATTATTTCTGGTTTTAAAAGTTTTGATTTTGTATCATGATGCGACAGATGATGACAGGATTGAGGAAGCGGTATATAAAGCGCTTAAAAATTTGGACGGGTATATTGATGTGCATACCTTAAGCGGATGGGCGCAGATGCGATGGCAGGAATGCCTGTTGGCAATCTTGTGGATGTATGAAAGGAGAGAGGAAGTATGGATGATTGGTCTGGCAATAAAACTAAAATCTCAGGGCTTTGATTATAAGAATTTTTTTGATAATTTTCCTTATCAAAATCCAGTTAAGAAAGGTGCATGGACTTTGATGGGGCATGGGGTTAATATCGCTATGGCCCTGAAAGCAAAAGCTTTGGAATATTTATTGTCAGAAGAAGAGTATTTACTTAAATACACAGATTATATGTTGGAGCAATTGGAAAAATATCATGGAATGGTTACAGGGGTATTTTCCGCTGACGAGTGCCTGGCTGGCAAAAGCCCTGTACAGGGAACAGAATTGTGTACTGTGACCGAGATGATGTATTCTCTTGAGGTTTTGATTAAGGTATCTGGAGAAGCACGCTATGGGGATTTACTTGAAAAAATAGCGTTTAATGCTTTGCCGGCAGCAATCAGCCCGGATATGTGGTCACATCAGTATGACCAACAAGTGAATCAGATTAATTGTATAGAAACACAATGGCCTGTATTCAATACAAATGGCGGGGACTCTAATTTATTTGGATTGGAACCGCATTTTGGCTGCTGTACTGTAAATTTTGGACAAGGCTGGCCGAAATTTGCGCTTTCTACAATTCTTCAGGGAGAACACGAATTTTATCTGGTATCATATGCGCCAAATAAAATTATTTCTACGGTAGATGGTGTGCCGGTGTCTCTTGAAATTATCGGGGATTACCCATTTTGTGAACAGGTTTCTCTTTTAGTGGAAACAGAGTCAGATGTAGAATTTTCATTACGGTTTCGAATTCCCGAATATGCATACAGTACCTTAATTTATTGTGAAGAAGTATTTACAGCAAATGCCGGAGAAGATTTTGTACTGAAAAGAAAATGGGGCAAAAAAACAGAATTGAAAATACATTTTTTAGTCTCTACGATATTGGAAAGCCGTCCTGAAAATCTGGTTGCAATAAAAAGGGGACCGTTGATTTATTCTTTAAAAATAGATGAAGAATGGGTACAGGTACACCAGGAGGAGGAAGGAAAAGAGTTTCCGCATTGTGATTATGAGGTGCGTGCAAAAAGTGAGTGGAGATATGGCATTGCAGATTTTGAAACTGAATTATGCAGATGCGGTATTGGAGATTATCCGTTCTCACCAGATGAGGCACCACTGAAGTTAAAGGTCAAATGTGTACCTGTTGACTGGGAGGAAGAAAATACATGTGCGGCTCAAATGCCAATATCAAGAGAGGCAAAAGGAACTCCTTGTATTAAAACATTTATTCCATATGGGTGTACAAATATTCGTATGACAGAGATGCCATATATTGGGGAGGTGATAGAAAAATAAAGTTTGGCAGTAAAGTACAAGAACAGAAAAAAGGTTTTGTTTCTAAAAGGAGGAAAAATGAAAAGAGAACAATTAAAAAAAGTAGCAGTTCTAACGGCAGCAGTTATTCTTTCTTTCGAAGCATTGACCGGATGTGGAGCGGCAGACGCTGCAAAAGAACCGGTCAAAGGTGAAGATAAGGCAGAAAAGACAGTAGAAAAAGAGGTTGAAGAAAAAGAATCAGCAGAAGGGGGAACAGTTGAGATTACTTTCTGGTCACATTTCGGGGGAGATGATGGCAAGTATTTGAATAATATGGTGGAAGAATATCAAAGCAGTCATCCGGAAGTAAGGATTGAGCATCTTGAAGTAACTAATGAGGATTACTATACAAAATTCAAAACCGGAATTGCTTCCGGGGAAGGCCCGGATGTTTCTACAGGAGATGCCAACCGGCTAGTTGAATTTAAAGAGGCCGGCTTAGTAGAAGATATGGAACCATATGCAGAAGCAGCTGGAGTGGACTGGGAAAGTTATAATCAAAATGTTTTGAATACCTGCATTGTAGATGGTGCGCACCTTGCGATTCCACTAAGCTCTTATGTTACTATTATGTTTGCCAATAAAGCACTTTTGGAGGAGGCAGATATGCTTCGGCTGAATGAGGCGGGTGTCATTGATTTTGGAAATACGCCGGAGGAATTTATTGCTTATCTGGAAGAATATGAAGAAAAGAAACCGGATGATACCTATACGATTGTAGGTGGAACGACAATGGATGACCCATACCGTTTCTGGTGGTCTTTGTATGGACAGACCGGAGAGCGCCTGCTTAGTGAGGATGGATTATCAACGAATATAAATTCCGAGAACAGTAAGAAATCATTAAAATTGGCGGCGAGCCTGACGGAAAAAGGGCTATGGCCTGCTAATATTGAGAATTCAGACCAGGTATTTTTAGCGAATAAAGCAGCTTTTTATGTGAGCGGAAACTGGTGGGTAGGGGCAGCTGCTGAGGCAGGTATGGATTTTATTGCAATGCCGGTTCCACAGGTTTATGATGAACCATCCGCATGGGGGGGCACACATGTATTTTATTTGAACCCCAGGCAGGGACAGACTGAAGAACAGAAAATTGAAGCTGTAAAATTTGCGAACTGGTTAGCGACAAACAGCGCAGAATGGGCAAAAGGCGGGCATATTCCAGCCAATACCGGCGTAATCGAATCTGAGGAGTATAAGTCCCTGGGACATCGGGAAACCTATGAGATGGTTAATGCATATATGCTGGATTTACCGGCTGTTGATAATGTAAACGCGATTGTGGAAGTGTTCCGCAATAATATTCCGTTAGCATTTAATGGGGCAAGCTCTGTAGAAAATGTGTTGGCAGACTGTGAACAGGAAATCAACGCTTTGTTGCAATAGTGGGTATAAAGTAGTTTTGTTGTTTGAACTAAATAATATGTCTGCTGTTGAAAATATCAACAGCAGACACTATATTCAGATATTCGCAAGGAGGAGCATATGGTTACAAAGAAATATAAAAATCTGAAAGTTGCCATTCTGTTTTTGCTGCCCTTTATGACAGTATATCTGCTATTTATGGTTTATCCGATATTTAAAGGATTTTATACAAGCTTGTGTGATGTAAAACTTGATTTTACACAGGTTTTTATTGGGGTTGATAATTATAAAACGATATTGAATGATAAATATTTTTGGCAATCTATGACTAACACATTCATTTATGTTGCAATCAATACACCTGTTCTGGTCATTACCGGGCTGATTTTTGCGATGCTCCTAAATGCAAAATTGAGAGGGAATGTGATTTTCCGCACGGCATTTTTTCTGCCATATGTATTATCCATTTCTGTAGTAGCCTATATATGGAAGTTTATTCTCCAGCCATATAGCGGATTGATAAATACAATTTTACATCGAATGGGAATGCCAGAGGAAATTATGTGGCTGCAAAATGAAAAACTTGTATGGGGAAGCATTGTGGCAATGACCGTATGGTCTGGTGTTGGATTCAATATGATTATGTTTCTTGCAGGATTACAGGAAATTGATGAGAATCTTTATGAAGCGGCGGAAATTGACGGTGCAGGTACATTTGCAAAATTTATACATATTACTCTGCCGGGTTTAAAAAATATAACCTTAATGATTACCATGATGCAGACAATTGCATCTATGAAGCTCTTTAGCCATACATTTTTGCTTACCAAGGGCGGACCGGGAACAAAGACAAGAAGCATTGTTCATTATATATACGTAAAGGCGTTCACGGAAAATAAGCTGGGAGTATCAACTGCAATGTCGGTAATTTTGCTGATTGTTATGTTAAGCTTTGCAGTTGTTCAGTATCGGGTCGGTTCCGGACATGAAGACGTGGAGAGGGGGACTAAATGAAACATGGAAAGATTACCTTACAGCGGGGATTGCTCTACCTGTTTACAATTATCTGTGCGGTACTTTGGTTTGCACCTGTTGTCTGGATGATACTTGCTTCATTGAAACCACAGAATTCTGCGGTTACTATTTTAGAAAGTTTATTGAGAGGACCGTTTACACTGGAAAATTATATAGAAATTTCAGAAAGTGAAATCTGGACCTGGATGAAAAACAGCCTTTTTCTGGGCTGCATTTCAACTTTGGGAGCAGTTATCGTAGATTCTATGGCGGCCTATGCGCTTTCTTATATAGAATATCCCGGCAAAAAAATAATTTTCTGGTTTATTATGATGGGAATGATGATACCTGTTGAAGCGGAAATTATTCCATTATATCAGGAAATGGTGGAAATTGGCCTGACCAATACTTATCTGTCTATTATATTACCGACGTTGGCGGGGCCCTTTGGTGTGTTTATATTAAAACAATTTTATGACGGAATTCCAAGGGAACTGGCAGATGCGGCTAAGATTGACGGGGCCGGATATTTTAGAATTTTTTTAAGTATATTTATTCCGCTTTCAAAATCTTCTGTATTTGCACTTGGTATTTTTTTATTTATTGGAAGCTGGAACAATTTTTTGTGGCCGTTTTTAACTTTAACCAGCAGCAAAAAGATGACGGTACCAATAGGACTGCCTATGTTTAACAGTTTAATGGGGTCAGATATGGTAATGCCTATGGCTGCTGCATTTTTAGCAAGTATTCCCATGATGATAGTATTTTTACTTTTCCAGAAATATATCATAAAGGGTATTGCTATGACCGGAATCAAAGGATAAAAGGAGGGTTTATTATATGAAGATTGATACTTTAAAACAGGGATGTGCATCTGGATGGAGAAGATATGAGAATAATCCTGTAATTGGAAATGAATTGGGAGAATGCTTTGATGTCTCGGTACTTCCTAAAACAGAAGGCGGTTATCGAATGTACTTCTCATGGCGTAGTAAAAAAAGCATCGCTATGGTAGAAAGCGAAGACGGACTTAGCTGGAATGAACCGACAATAGTCATGGGGCCGAGACCGGAATCCGGCTGGGAAGATGATGTGAACCGTATCAGTGTTGTGTTCCATGCAGGAATATACTGGATGTGGTATAGTGGACAGGTATGCGGAACTTTGGTTAATGAGCAACATATACTTTATCAGGATGAGGAAACGGCATTTTCCTGGATAGGATTAGCCACCAGCGTGGACGGAATTCATTGGGAACGCAGGGATAACGCAGTTATGAAGCCAACGCAACCGTGGGAAAAGAAATCATTAATGTGCCCGCATGTTCTTTGGGATGAAAATATAAAAAAGTTTCGTATGTGGTATTCCGGAGGCGGCTGGTTTGAGCCGGACGCAATCGGTTACGCAGAAAGCACGGATGGAATTAACTGGGAAACATATGCAGGGAATCCGGTTCTGGAGGCGATTCCCGGCAATCTTTGGGAAAGAGAAAAAGTAACAGCATGTCAGGTGACTCGTTATGAAGACTGGTATTATATGTTCTACATTGGCTTTGAGGATATTGATAAAGCCCGTATTAATTTAGCGCGTTCCAGAGATGGGATTGAAAACTGGGAACGTCATCCTGATAATCCGATTATTGTAGGAGGACGTGCAGGAAGTTGGGACTGTGAGGCGGCTTATAAACCTTTTGCAATTTATGAAAGAGAGAATGACAGATGGATTTTGTGGTATAACGGGAGACGTGCATTTGTAGAGCAGATTGGAGTGGCGTTCCATGATGGCGCCGACCTGGGGTTTGATAAACAGGGAGGCAGGGGATGAAGTGCTATAAACAGGATTACCCCAGACCGCAGTTTGTACGCAATAACTGGTATAATCTGAACGGCGTTTGGGACTTTGCATTTGACGATTGTAATCAGGGGGAAAAGGAACAATGGTATATGAATTTCCCCGGGCAGATGGAAATTATAGTTCCTTTCACATTTGAAACTGAGAAAAGCGGAATCGGTGACGAACAGCATCATGATAATATATGGTATCAGAGAGCTGTGTATGTAAATGGAAAGCAGTTAAAAAGCAATAAATATGTTATCCATTTTGAAGGCAGCGATTTCAAAACAAAATTATGGGTAAACGGGCAGTATGCCGGTGTACACATAGGGGGATACACAAGGTTTTCTTTTGATGTGACTACTTTAATAAAGGATGGGGAGAATATATTTACAGTAAAGGTTGAGGACTCTTTTGACCATCAGTACCCCAGAGGGAAACAGCGTTGGGCAGAGGAAAGCTTTCAGTGCTGGTATGTGCAGACCACAGGCATTTGGAAAACAGTATGGTCAGAGCTGGTGCCGGAAATCAGTATTTTAAATGTGAAGATGACGCCAAGTCTTTTAACCGGATGTCTGGATGTAGCGCTCGATTTGATTGCGCCGAAAGGAAGCTTTTCGGATAACCTGATGATTGAAGCAGAGGTTACATTTGAAGACAGGCTGATTAATAAAATATCTGTTGCAGCAATGTCCGGTCATGTAAATTTTTCGATAGAAATTTCAACAATACAAGACAATGGATTCGAATGGGGGATAAGAACATGGTCGCCAGAGACACCCGAACTTTATGACATTTGCTTTCGGGTTATAAAAAACGAAAATACCCTGGATGAAGTAGGCTCCTATTTTGGAATGAGAGAAATTGAAATTGATGGTCAGAACATTCTTTTAAATGGAAAACCGTTGTATCAGAAACTGATTTTGGACCAGGGCTATTGGAAAGATTCACATTTGACACCGCCTGATGAAGAGGCGTTAATAAAAGATATAGAAAGGATATCAGAGCTTGGATATAACGGTCTTCGTAAACATCAGAAAATTGAGGATGAACGTTTCTTGTATTGGTGCGATGTCAAAGGCATGCTTGTATGGGGGGAAGCACCGGCAGCTTACCGGTTTACAGATGAATCACAGTCGGAATTTACAAAAGAATGGTTAGAAATGGTCAGGCAGAATTATAATCATCCCTGTGTCATTGTATGGACCCCATTCAATGAATCATGGGGAATTAGCGGAGTGAAATCCAGAAAAGACATGCAGCATTTTACGGAAGCCATCTATCATTTAACTAAAGGTATAGACCCATTCCGGCCGGTGATTACTAACGATGGGTGGGAACATACGGTATCAGATATAATTACGCTTCATGATTATGAGGAAGATGGGGAAACCCTGGGAATGCGTTATTTGGACTTTATGGAGCAGATATTAAAAGGCAAAGTATATCATAACAAAGAGCGGGCAGCGTTAGCTGACGGATATGTATATCATGGCCAGCCTGTCATTATAAGCGAGTTTGGCGGTATTGCATTTGATAATGGGGAATCCGGATGGGGCTATGGAAATAAAGTAAAGTCACAGGAAGAATTTATCCGAAGATTCGACAAGATTACAACGGCTATAAAAAATTTGCCTTTTGTTTGTGGTTACTGCTATACACAATTGACAGATGTACAACAGGAAGTGAACGGATTATTAGATATGAAGTGGAATTATAAAGTGAAACCGGAACAAATTCAGGAAATTAATGAACGGATGGCGGGGTATCGCAGGTGTACTATTTAGATTTGTCTCAGGAAATACATTTTGAAGGATGCGAATTTCGAAAATTTCTTCCAAATGAAAAGCATATTACACGAAAGTGGAATAAAAGTGTTTTTTTACTTATTTTTAAAAACACATTAAATTTTGAAGAAGATGGGAAGGAAATTTCAATATCCGAAAATACGTGGTATATTCAAAGAGACAATCTTTTACAGAGAGGGAATGTCGGGTCTCCTGCCCCTGAGTATTTTTATGTGCATTTTGAAGGAAAGTATCTTGATAATGCAGAATACGCAGGGGCAGTTCTGCCAATTACTGGGAAATTCAATATACAGTCTATTTATCCATTGGTAAAAGAATTATATGAAAATCAAAGTGATATGAAAAACGGGATACTTTATGGAAAAATCATTTTTAATTATATTCTGTTAAAAATTAAAGAAGAATTTCAGGCAACTCAAAATGGAGTTGCATTTCAAATTCGTCAATATCTTCTTAGCAATTTTGACAAAGCAATTTATTTGGAAGATTTAGCTTCTCAATTTGGGTATTGTAATGATTATCTGGGAAGGACATTTAAAAGACAATTTCAACTCTCTATATATGAGTATGTGGTACGTTTGCGGATTCAAAAAGCAAAACAGCTTCTTTTAACCAGTACAAAGTCAATTTCTCAGATAAGCGAAGATGTTGGATATACATCTCCCTCTTTATTATATAAGGCATTTATGAAAAGAGAAAAAGTATCACCGCAGTATTGGAAAGCCCAACATAGAGGAGATGTGCCAGAGATAATAAAGATTGTAAGATAATCGGGGCGGTTGAAACTGCCCCTTTTCTTAGTGAATTTATCAATAGACATTCATGGGAAAAGACATTATACTATCTTCTGATGATTTCACCGAAATGAGCAAGCTTGTGTATGAAGAAAATCCTTGACTTGTGAACCGATTTCTGACGGTAACGGCCGTGTTGGCAGGATTAGCTGAGCGGCTATGAAAGAACAATTGCTGGCGGCGGTAGATATGAGGAGAAAATACGGAAAAGGTAGTGAAAAGGGAAAAAATGAAAATAAAGGATAGGAAAAAGGCAGGAGGCATAGTCATATTGGAAATTGCGGCGGCGCTCCTGCTGCTTGTGGGCTGTGCCGGGCAGGAAATACAGAAACAGACAGATTCGGATACCGCTTCGCAATTACAGCAGAATACAAAAGAGGGAAGCATAGCGGACGAGAGAATGCCGGAACAATCAAAGGAAACGGAACAATCAGAGGAATCAGAACAATCGGGGCTACCGGAACGAACGGCTCAATTGAAAGAGACGGAGCGAGTATCAAAAGAAGAGTCCGACGACCAGGCAAAGAATAAGCTGGACGCAGATAGAATCATAGAGGAACAGTCCTTTCAGGTTAAGTTAAATGACTGGGGAGAGGTGAGGTTTTTGTCATACGAACCCGATTCCCCGAACGGAGACCTGGAAGACGTCACCTTCTATCTGTTAAAAAATGAAGAAATCCTGTATCAGTTTCCGTATATCAGTGAAAATCATACCAGTGGTTATGGTTTGTACTGGGATGTGAAGTTTGTCATATTTACGGATACAAATGCGGACGGAAAAGAGGACGTAGTCATAGGACCAGAGTATATGACGGGTATTGGACCGCAGGGGGCGGTGCCGCATGTGGAAGTGCGGATATATGAAGACTGTGGCGACGATTTTACTTATAATGAGGAGCTCAGCGATAAGATTAACGGCTATCTTCCGTGGGTAAGCAATGTGCTGGCGAAAGATATCAACCGGCTGCTTCAACTGATTAACGGAAATGAACCGCTTACAAATTATGAAAGCTACTCGGGAAATTGGACGGTAAGTCCCGGCTATGTCGTGGCATATGAGAATCCTATGCCGGATAGCGGAAACAGGCTGACATGCAGTATCAGCAATGGCAATGAATTTTACGGAACTCTCTTTACAGAACAGGAAACGACGGGGCAGATTACGTCATTGGAGAATATTGCAGGTACAATTCAAAACGGCGAGCTGTTTTACAAGTTTACAGACGATGGCCAGGGCGGTGCGGGAACGCTTCATATTACCTTTCTGCCAAATCAGATTAATGTGGAAGTCCTGAATTTTCAGAACGCAGAAGAAAATGTGAGTGGATACGGAACATCGGCAATCTATGAGATGACCATAAGAGAGTATGAGCAGGATGACTGTCTGTTACCGGAATAATCTTTAAAGATTTTCTGAATGTCAGCATTGAAGTAAAAATAAAGATGCGGAAATTTGCCGACAGTTACCATCCTTAAGAATTACTTTTCATAGATAGCAGCAATATCATTTATTCCCGCGAGCAATGAGTCAAGCGGATGCGGAGCATCCATTTGACGAATGCCGCGAGGCTTATCTGTTCTTCGAAGAAGAGCAGATGCCGCCCCGGCGAGGGGTCAATACCCCGCAGCTCTGCTGTGGGGTATTTGACTTTACGCTTCATGTTTTCGCGAAAATGCGGCGGTTCCAAACATTCGCACTTATTTTTTAAGCTGAGAAGAATATCATAGTGTAGTCATTTTCTATGAAAGGAAAATCAACAATAATGATTACGGATTTTGGCTTTTATGCGCATAGTTTTCCGGGTCTCTGAAAAGTCTAAAATTGGCTTTTGATAATTTCGCGGTGTAAAAGCCTCATTCAGTATTTTTAAATTTGACATATGGGATATTCTGAATAAACGGAAATTATTTCTTACATAGCAGTATTCCTGCAAATACCAGTGACTGCTTAAAAAAATGAAAAAGGTTGCCGGACTCAGGGCGGCTGGGTAATCCGCCAAAGAAGATATTTTCATGCACGATTTCGGCATTTCCAATATTGAAAGAGCCACCCGGCGCATCTGGAAATAACCGACGGGGACGATGCCAGGGTTTATGAGGCAGGAGGCGGATTACAAAAAATGCCGGAAACGGCAAAAAGGATTAGTGTGGAGTATAAGAGGATTGATTATATTGCCGATGATATGGTATACTATTAACAGTTTGATGTAATTATTGATTTGAATTATTGCGGAGGAGGGCAGATGCGATACCTTTCAGTCACTGAAACAGCGAAAAAATGGAATGTGTCGGAACGCAGCGTTAGAAATTACTGTTCCCAGGGTCGGGTAATCGGAGCATTTCTTACCGGTAAAACCTGGAACATTCCTGAAAATGCTGAGAAACCGGAGCGTACCAATAAAAAAGAGGTATCTCCTGTTACGTTGCTGGATATTCTGCAGGAAGAAAAGAAAACAAAATATTCCGGCGGGATTTACCATAAGACACAGATTGATTTCACGTATAACTCAAACCATATGGAGGGGAGCCGACTGACTCACGAACAGACCAGATACATTTTTGAGACCAATACCATCGGCGTAGAAAAGGAAGTGCTGAACGTGGACGATGTGATTGAAACGGCAAATCATTTCCGGTGTATTGATATGATTATCGACAATGCAAAAGCGGCGTTGACTGAGAAGTTCATCAAAGAGCTTCATCTGTTCCTGAAGAATGGTACAAGCGATTCCAGAAAAGGCTGGTTTGCTGTCGGTGATTATAAGAAGATGCCTAACGAAGTCGGCGGTTTGGAGACCGCACTACCGGAAGAAGTTGCCGATAAAATGAAAGCGCTCCTGACAGAGTATAACGCAATAGAAGAGAAGACTTTTGAGGATATTCTGGACTTACATGTGAAGTTTGAACGGATTCACCCGTTCCAGGATGGGAATGTAACATTGAGACACCAGCAGAAAGCGGCGTAACAGCGGCAAACTGCTTTGTATGGAAAAGTAAATTAAAGGGGATTTATCTTGCGTTAGATGGATGCCCTTTTTTATGCAAATCAGTTGAAGGGAAGGACTATTCAAGTGTAAGTGCTTGGGTAGTCCTTATTTTATTACAACAATTCATTGGAAAAGGAGAAGATTATGGAACAGGTTTACAGGATTGGCATTGACCACGGATACGGAAACATCAAGACCGCCCATCACATTTTTGAATCTGGCATTATCCAGAGGGAGAGGGCATCAGAACTGGCAGGGATGACCGTAGAGTTTGAGGGGAAGTTTTACGAGATTGGCTCTACCCACAAAGAGTACCAGATGGATAAGGTGTGGGATGAAGATTACTATATACTGACGCTGGCGGCTCTGGCAAAGGAATTAAAGGGCAGGGGCTTATGCAACGCTTCCGTCATCCTTGCGGCAGGCCTCCCCATCAAGTGGCTTGGGGAACAGGGGGAAACTTTCCGGAAATATCTTTTGAAGAATAAGGAAGTGACATTCCGGTGCAATGACACCAGATACCATGTGAAGATTGAGGACGTGGAAGTCTATGCACAGGGTTTTGCGGCTGTTGCGGCGGATTTATCCAGCTACCGGGGATTTAATATTGTGGCGGATATCGGCAACGGCACAATGAACGTTATCTTCATCATTGACGGGAAGCCGGATTCCAGCCGATATTATACGGAGCGTTTCGGCGTGGAATGCTGTGTAATCGAGATGCGGAGCGAGCTGACAAACAAGGTACATATCGTTGTAGATGACTCTATCGTGAAAAAAGTGCTGAAAGACGGCACGGCGGATATCGGGGAGAAGTATCTGAAAGCGATAGCGGAGTGTGCGTCAGACTATACTGACAAGATTATGCGGAAGCTGCGGGAGTATGGTTATAATGAAGAACTGGCGAAGCTCCACTTCCTTGGAGGCGGTGCTATGCTGATGAAACATTTCGCAAAGCTGGATCAGAATAAGGTTCGCTTCATTGAGGATATCCATGCCAACGCCAAAGGCTACGAGTATTTATCCAACCAGAGGTTTTTACGGAGCATCCGGCGTGGATAGGGGGTATGCTTTATGGGGAAAAGACAGGCAATAAAAAACATCAAAAGAGTGTCCTGCCGGTTTGATATGGACGTGCCGCAGGAGCGGCGGGCGTGGCAGATTTTACAGGGCTGCTATCAGGAGCCGCCAGATGGGAAGAAACAGGACTACACAAGCATTATCGCAAAGGCAATGATTGGCTATTATGACAGGAAAGAGGAAACCAATCTTACCAATGAGGAACTTCTTGCGAAAATACAGGAGGGCATCCGGAAGGAAGCGGAGGAAATAAGGAAAAGTCTCCCGCAGATGCCTTATCCCATGATGTACCCGTATATGCCAATGGCAATGCCGGGAATGCAGGCAGATACAGCAAAGACAGAGAAACCGGATCAGGTGGAGATACAGACAAAAACACCGGAGACAGAAGAGCTGAACGAAGCCGCCCTGGATTTTATGGACAGCTTCATGGGCGGATGACAGGATATTATGGCATACTGCCTGTATGTGAAATTGAATAGAAAGAACTAAAGGACATTACATCTTGTGTGGGATGCGTGTCCTTTTTTCATGCAGATTTTTAGAGAAAGGGGAAATTATGGAACTGAATGAAATGGAAAAGCGGATGCTGTACCAGACGGAAGGGAGCGAACGATACGCCATCCTGCATGAACTGTTAATGGCCTCACGGTATGCAAAAGACCCGGACCGGCGGAGGGCAGCCGACAGTCTTATGGAAAAGCTGCGCCCTCTGTCGGATAAAGAGTGCATGGAGATTGTAAATGATATCCGGCAAAATTACCGCCTGCCCAAAGAAGGGCGGACAATCGGAGAACTGATAGCGGAGGAAAAACAGAAATCCGGCGCTGAACAGTTGAAAGGGCATGACATTATGGCACTGGAACGCTTTGACCCGGAAGTGCGGCATATGGTTGTTTTTGAGGTGCTTTCGAGTGATTCTTTCGTGGGTGACAAAGGAGACCGGGTGCGCCTGTTTCTGACGGATGCCGGATATGGAAAATTTCAGGAACGGCAGGAAAAAGGGGAGATAAAGATACAGGAGCATTTGAAGGTTGCGCCGGATGGATATCTGTACCATGACCACAGCAGAGACAGGGAATTTAACCGTTAGCGTGAAAAAGAGATGGAGAATTTCTAAGACGTCAGAGGACGCCGCCCAAGAAAATCTAAGCCATCTCTTGAAGACCCGCCTGCAGACGGTTCTTCTGAAATGATTCAGTTTTGGAGAGGAGATTTTGATTATGGCTGTATTCCGTATAGAGAAGACCAGAGATTTCACTGTTATGAGCAACTACCATTTACGTGATGTGGAACTGTCGCTGAAAGCAAAAGGGCTGTTGTCGCTGATGCTTTCGCTCCCGGAGGATTGGGATTATACCACGAAGGGGCTTGCCTGTATCTGTAAGGATGGTGTGGATTCCATCACCAGCGCATTAAAGGAATTGGAGAGCCACGGCTATCTCACCAGACAGCGCATCCGCTATGAAAACGGGCGGCTAGGGGATATCACGTACACGATACATGAAAGGCCGATAGAGCAGGAAGCAAAGAAAGAACCGGAAGAACTGCCTGAACAGGAAAAACCTAAACGGGAAAATCCAAGACAGGTAAACTTTAGACAGGCGGAGCCAAGACAGGGGAACCCCGCACAATTAAATACTAAAGAATCAAATACAGATAAATTAAATACATATCAATCAATCTATCCGGCAGGGCATGAAGCGGAAGCCTGCCATGATGGGATAGATAGGATGGATGGTGAGAACAAGACGGAACTTGTGGATGCATACCGTGAAATTATCTGTGAGAATATCGAGTACGGCATCCTTGCGGAGCGGCACGGGAAACAGCGGATGGATGAAACAGTGGAACTGATGCTGGAAGTTGTCCTGTCAAAGCGCCCCTACATCCGCATTGCGGGAGACGATTTCCCCAGGGAGGTAGTCAGGAGCCGGTTTTTAAAAATCAATTCCAGCCATGTGGAGTATGTCTTTGACTGTATTGACAATAACACTACGAAGGTGGGAAATATCAAGGCCTATCTGCTGACAGCGTTGTACAACGCTCCGGCCACAATGGACAGTTATTACCGTGCGGAAGTCAACCATGATCTGTACGGCACATAAAGCGGATGCCATATGAAAATCTAAATATGCAGAGGGGAGGTAACTTTGGAAGAATACAGGATGAATGACGTGGACATACCAGTGTTCCTGCATTCATTCAGGGGCGGAAACGGAAAGCTGCCATCAGATTTTGAGCAATTAAAGACAGAGGGGCATTACCTAATCCATTGGGATTCGGAACGGGCATTCTGCCTGAAAGAACGGGAGATTTATTTAAAGGACACTATGGAGAACCTTCTGGCAAGGTCAGCCTGCTATTTTTCTGATATGCCTGTATCCTTTGCGGTCCATGTAAAAGCATCCGGTAAGGCAGATATAGCGGTACTGGACAGCCGGAAGCTATCCATGGAGATTAAGGAGAAACAGGTAAAGGGAAAATCTATCACTGTAAAATATATGGATGGAACAATAGATAAAGGCCCGCTGAAAACGGAGAAATATATCAAAGGTCCTTTCGGGGAGAGGGTAAACACCATCCACTACGCTTGTGTAGCTGATACCCTTCTGGCACTGCGGAGGGAAGTCTATTCCGCTTTCTACGAAGCGGCAAATGAGCGTTCCCTTTCAGCGGCAGTCAGGGAAGCCCGAAGGAAAAGGGAGCGAACCTTACCAGTAAAGCCGCTGGCATTTTTCAGACCATTTATGGAGGATATGAGGCTATTGCTGGCAATCCGGAAAACTGGATACCAGAATGGATTGCCGGATGAAAAACGTATATCCCGATTCAAGGAGCAGATGGCACAGGAGGGCTACATAAGGATATCCCCGGAGCTGGCGGCAAAAGCAAAAAGATTTGATTTACCCAGATATACCCTGCGAAAGCAAGGAGATATCAGCTACGCCCATGATGCACAGACCGGAGACAAAAATCCATTATATTTGATGAAAAAGGATTGGGATAAAATGTTGGATATCCTCGTTAATGAAAAGCCTGTATATTGTTCCAGGGAACTACTCGTTGCCATGAAACAGGAAGCAAAGGCAAAAGCATTGGGGGCAGAGACAGAAAAAGATGCGGAGGTCTTTCGAACCATAGACAGCAAACTATCCTGTTTTCTGGAAGCGATAGACAGGAATCACCTTTCCCACCTGTTGAAAGGCGAGACAGGAAATAGGGAATTGCCGGAATTTATATCACCGGAAGAAAGGAAGGAATTATCCAGGCTGTACCGTTTTCCAGAGAGGAAAGTGATTTCAGTGGCTGACCGAAGCCCTCATTATCTGGAAGCCATGGGAAGGTAGGCTTGTGGGAAGTGCGGCGGTTAGCCGACACCCCCAAATACTTCCGCTTGGCTGCCCGGAACCGGGGAGGGTGGGCGGTGTCAAGTATTTTCGTCCAGGACTAAAATACTTGACACCGTACGCACTTCCCGGTACACTCGCCGGGAGCGGAGTATTGGGGAAGGGAGAAAAGATAGAAAAGCGTCAGAATGCAGTCAAAAATGAGAAATTCTGTTCCGGTTGGCGTAAAAATCAGATGATTTGGCGTAACGGAAAGGAAATCTGACATCAGACTGGCGTAACAAAAAAATGGGTGAATTTCACTGGCGTAAATATATTTCAGATTGGCGTCAGAGAAAATTAATTGGTGTAAAATATAACCGGATTGGCGCTACGGGATGGTGAATTGGCGTCAGATTCAGCAGATTTGGCGCTATTGCCATAAAATTAGTGGATTATGAGGGGGTTCGGGGTACTCCCCGACAAGATTTGCATTTCGTGCCCACGAAATGCGTATCTTGCGGCGTTCCATGGAACGCCCTCTCTCCCAAAGGAAAGGAGAACCGGATGGCAAGACCGAAAGGCGAAAACGTGATACGGAAGCATTTCAAACTGACGGAAGAGACAGCAAAGCTGTTAGCAGAACACTCCAAAGCGGAAAATATGAATGAATCGGAATATATCCGTTATCTGCTCCTGAATCAGTCGGAGAATCCAAGGAGCAGAGAATTAGAACTTGAAATAATGCGTCTGCGTAATGAGATAAATAAAATCGGCCTGAATGTGAACCAGATCGTGAAAAACAATAATTCTTATTTATACAAAGAAGAGGATAAGAACCAATTAAAAGAATATCTGGAAGAGATAGTACTTTTGCAAAAAACTATGATCACAGGAATGACAGCAGATTAGACAAAAGTAAATTTGTTTTGGAGTAGCCTGTATCTGTATGGTATAATTTAGGAAAATGATTTGCGGCCTGGAGGGTAAACCTATAATGGAAGTGGTAGTATATAAGAGCATTCCGGATTATGCAAGAAAAATCAGGAAGCGGGTGTTCGAGGAGGAACAGGGATTCCAAAATGAATTTGACGAGAAGGATAATATTTCTGCACATATAGTATTATTTGATAAGGGTAAGGTGCCAATTGCAACCTGCCGTGTATTTTGGGATGCGGAAAAGGATTCCTACATACTTGGAAGGCTGGCAGTGGTCAAAGAATACCGTGGCAAAATCATAGGCTCTGTTGTTGTCGGGGAGGCAGAACAGTATGTGAGTGAGAAGGGCGGAAAATGCATAGCATTACATGCCCAATGCAGGGCATCTGCCTTTTATGCGAAATTAGGCTATACAGAATTTGGCTCTATAGAGGATGACGAGGGATGCCCGCACATATGGATGCGGAAGTATATTTGAGCAGGTTCTGGTGAAAAGGTTATAAGGAAATAGCCTGCAGAAATAAAGAGAGCCAGTCCATGGATAGCAAGTCAGGAGGCGGATATTTTGATATTGTATTATACGGGAACAGGAAACAGTGAATATGTAGCAAAGAAAATCGGGGAACAGACAGAAGATGAAGTTATCAACCTGTTTGATAAGATTAGGAAGCATGATTATTCAGAGATACATTCAAACAGACCTTTTATATTTGTTTATCCCACTTATGCGTGGCAGATGCCAAGGATTCTCAGGGATTTTATCCTGCGGACTTCATTTACAGGAAGTAAATGTACTTATTTTATAACAACCTGCGGAGACAGCATGGGAAACACGCCTAAATATTTGAAGCAGCTTTGTGAACAGAAGAAATTTACTTATATGGGCTGTGCCGAAGTTGTTATGCCGGAGAATTATATTGCAGTGTTCAACGCCCCTGAAAGAAAACAAGCCGTTAAAATCATTAAAAATGCTGACGTTGTTATAAAAAATACTGCTGATGTCATAAAGCATAATGGTACGATACCAGAGAAAAAAGTCAGTGCTTTTGCAAAGGCCAGCAGTGGGGTAATAAATACTCTATTTTATCCTCTGATTGTAAGCGCAAAAAAATTTTATGTCACGGATGCATGTATCGGATGCGGTAAATGTACGGAGGTCTGCCCTTTAAATAACGTAAGCTTAAAAGATGGCAAGCCTGCCTGGGGCGATCAGTGTACCCACTGCATGGCCTGTATCTGCAAATGCCCAAAAGAAGCTATTGAATACGGAAATAGAAGTAAAGGCAAACCAAGATACCAGTGTCCGCTGTAAACAATGTAAATATCAGAGAAAGAAGAACCGCAAATATGATGAATGGGATTATTGAAATTGATGTCCATGGAAAGAATGTTGAATCGGCGATTGTGGAAATAAGGAAGCATTTAAATAATGCGAAACCAAGTGTATACCGAATCCGTATCATCCATGGCTTCCATGGCGGCACAAGAATCCGGGATGGCATATGGGATGAGTTCAGCTACGGCAGGGAGCCCAAAGTAAAAAGGATTACCATGGGGGATAATCAGGGAATTACGGAACTTGTATTGAGGGAGTTTTAGAATAGTATCTAAAAAAGAAACGGTGTCGGCACAAATAAATGTAAGGAGACAGAGCCCATGAAAAATATACTGATCATACAGGGCGGCGGAAGGCCGAAAGGGAATACCGCCCAGCTTGTGGAACATTTTATCAAAGGAGCCGAAGAGGTGGGGCATAAGACAGAGCTGATTTCTCTCTTAAAAAATGAGGTGAAAGGATGCCTTGGCTGTAACGCCTGTCGGTATGGGAAGCCATGCATCCAGAAGGATTCATTCAATGAAATCGTTCCAAAAATAAAAAATGCGGATTGTATCGTTTTTGCATCACCACTGTATTTCTGGACAGTTTCGTCAAAAATCAAGGCTTTTATCGAGCGGTTTTACTGTATCGCAGAAGAAGACCCAAACCCGCCCCTCGGCAGGTATGAGAGCTATCCGGTAAAGGACTGCGCCCTTCTGATGACTTCCGCCGATAATTTTTTCTGGACGTTTGAGCAGGCGGTCTCTTATTATCAGTTTGCATTGGTCAATTACATAGGATTCCACGATAAAGGGATGCTCCTTGCCGGAGGCTGTGGAGATACTAACGGCAGGCCGCAGATTGAGAAGACTGATTATCTAAAACAGGCGTATGAGTTTGGAAAGAGGATTTATCAGGGGCATGAGAAAACATAGTCCGGGAACTTTTTATTGCAGTTATAAAATGAAATTGGAGGAAACAGCATGAAAGAAAGGATTAACGTTACAGAATACGCACAGATGATTACGGAAGCACTGCCGAAGGGGATTCTGCTCAATACCAAAAACACCAAATTTAACAGCATGGTGATAGGGTGGGGCGCACTAGGAACGGTGTGGGGGAAGCCTGCATTTACGGTATATGTGCGGGAACACCGTTATACCAAGGCACAGATTGATGCAGCAAAAGAATTTACAATCAGTGTTCCGTTAGAGCAGCCCATCCCTTTCATAGCGAAAGTATGCGGTATGCAATCCGGGAGGGATATTGATAAAGCAGTGGAAGCGCACCTGACACTGGAGAATCCGGAGAAAATAAGCGTACCGGGAATTAAAGAATATCCTCTGACGCTTGAATGCAAAGTTTTATATTCCCAGAGACAGGAGCTTGAAAGCATCCCGGATGATATAAGGGAAAAGATGTACCCGCAGGACGTTGACGGAACATACCCTATGGCTAACCGGGATGCCCACACGGCGTATATTGGTGAGATTGTTGCGGCGTATATAATCAAATAAGCAGTAAAGAATAAGAACGGGAGGTTATCTTATAGCGATAACAAAAATATCCTGCATTCACCAGACAGGAAAACGTTACATGGCAATGCACCTTGCAAATGCCGTTTCCTACATCACGGACGGAGAGAAGACGCAGGACGGCGCACTGGTGGGGAGCCATAACTGCGGCATAGACACCGCTTTGCAGGAAATGCTTGCTACAAAGCGGAAATACGGAAAAACAGATAAACGCCAAGGCTACCACTTTATCATATCCTTCAAAAAGCAGGAAGTAAGGCCGGAAACAGCCATGGAGATTACACAGAAGTTTGTGGAAAGATATTTTGGGGATGACTTCCAGTGTCTGTATGCTACCCACGATAATACACAGCACGTACATTCCCATATCCTTTTCAACAGCGTTTCATGGCGCACCGGAAAAAAGTACCGCTACGAAAAAGGGGATTGGGCGAAGAAAATCCAGCCCATTGTAAATGAACTCTGCAAGGAGTACGGCCTTTCCGTACAGGATATTGAGGTAGGAACAGAAGAAAAACCGTTAAAGAAATGGGATAAAACAAAACAGGGAATTTTTAAATGGAATCGCCAGATCAGGCTGGATGTGGAGGATTCCATTTCTTTTGCAAACAGTTATGAAAACTTTCTGAAATTAATCGAGCTGAAAGGGTATGAGATAAGGCGGCAATCCGGGGAGACCTATATAAAGCCTATGGGAGAAAAAAGGTTTATCCGGCTGACAGATATTTCAGCTTATTATGCAAAGGAATCCATAGAGAGCCAGATAGAAAAAGGTTTACGGTATGAAGCGGGCAGGACAGAAAACCGTACCCCAAGGATTGTCAGGTGCAGGAAGAATTACAGAAAGTACATTCCTCCGACACAGTACCAGAAAGCATTTTTTGCAAAGATGTACCGCACCGGCCAGCTTAAGCGGAAGCCCTACAGCCAGATGTGGCGGTACAAAGAGGAGGCGGCAAGGTTTGAAAAATTGCAGTCACAATACCTGTATCTTTGCAGACACAACGTCCGTTCCGCAGATGATTTAAAGGAGCGGAGAGACGCTCTTGATACACGAATAGAAAATTTAGATGAGGAAAGACACCAGATTTATAAATGGCGGTATCCGCATAAACCAGCCCTTGCGTTGCTTAAAACAATTGAAGAAAATGAGACCCGTGCTTCCTATTATAAAGAGGGGAGCATTTTTTATGCGCCTTATTATGAAAAGTGGAAGGGAGCAGTGGAAGCCCTGGCTGAAAAGGGCTATACGGTCGGGCAGCTTTTGGAGATAAAGGAGACAGTACAAAATCAGCTTGCATCAGCCGCAAAAAGAAAAAAGGAACTTAAGAAAGAGGGAAACCTGATAGACAGTGTTCTCTATGGGGAGAGCCGAACGCAGGTACTTGGGAAGAAAGTGCCAGAGCTGGAAGTAATGAGAACATCAGATATACTGGAACAAAATACGAAAGAAGCAAATATTCCGGAAAAAGAAATGGAGACAGAAAATCCACGGAAAGGGGGTGGTGTAGAAAAAGAGAAATTTCCGGAAATAGAAAATCCGGAAACAAAGAATAAAGCAGTCAAGACAGACACAGCTCATATGGACAAACAGCCAGCCCAAAATGAAAAACAGGAACAGCCCGAACAGGCAAGATAAAAATAACGGAACGATCGGAAAGGAAATCAGATGGGTAAAAATTTAAAGGATATGACGAGACAGGAACAGGCTGCCTATTTCAAATCCAAAGATTTCTGCGGGGAAGAGCTTAAGATTGTGATGGATGCTATTGCTTATGGCATCAGTGCAGATTACTTACAGCTTTTTGAAAATACAGCACTTCCGGCGGAGACCATGGAAAATATGTTCACGGCCATGAAGGAAGACTACGGTGTGGAGGCGGCACAATTTCTCTCCGCCATCCATCAGGGGGAGACCGGGAGGATCATACTGGAAGCCCTGAAATCAGGCATACCGCTCTACGCATTGAAGGAAGCCTACCAGAAGGATATGCTCCCCATAGAGTTACGGGAGAAGATACTGCCCCTTATGCAGGAGAGGGAACTTCTTCCTGAAAAATTCGGGGAGAAGATGCAGTTTATTACGGAAGCGGTACGGGAATTGAAGGAGAGCCTTTCGAGACAAAACAGTTTCATAGAGGATTTAAAGAAATCCATGGAAGAAAAGCCGGATATCTTTTCAGAACCGCAAAAGGGAGCGGTAGCGGAAGCAGAGACAGAAGCTGATGCTGATATGACCGCCGACGCTTACTATCTGGAACTGGAAGAACAGTTCCGGCAGGCAAGGGAGGATGCGGAGCGGTTTTTGGAGGAACGGGAAGAGACGAACAGGAGACTTCGGGAGATGGAAGGGGAAAATAAGCATCTTCATGAGCAGCTACTGGCACAGCAGTCACTTGTAACAGAATTACAGGAGAATCAGGTCAGATATGTGCAGGAGAATAGAAATGTACAGCGGAATCAGGAGATAAATAACGGTAAGAGAACGGAAGCCCGCCGGTCAACAGCAAACATCGGTCAGCCGGAAGTAAGTATGGTAAAAAATGAAAGTGGAATGAAGCAAAATATTTTCAATTCTTTTCGCTTTCTGTTTACCCGAAAAAAACCGGGCCTGATGGAGAAACTGGCCGGGGAGCTGGACGCAGGGCAGATTGCTGAGATACGCCTTGGCATAGAGGACGGCCTTAATGAGGAACAGCTTCTCCTGCTTTCCAATGGAACCATGGATGCGGAGAAGATCAGGGAGCTGCGTATGACTATGAAGATTTTGAACGAAAGGGGGCGGCAGGGGAAGTGACAGGAAAATTGCAGGCATTTTTATACGCATCAGAAGATTTCCGAAAGAAGAGCGGAAAGCTGGCGCAGTCCATAGAGATTAACAGCGTCCTGCTTTCCGACAACAGCACGGAAAAGGCGGGGCAGAGGAATACAGTTTTAAGTAGATTATGCCGTCAGGCGGCGGAGGCAAAGGAAGCCGGGAACGCCATGGAGGCGGCAATGTTTTCTTTACAAAAGGAACTTGCACAGGCGCAAGACCGCCAGTACCAGCACCAGAAAGAAATGCACCAGTCCAAGGGGCAGGAGAAAGGGGAGGGCAGATGAGCAGTGAGATCACGGATGCGGTACAGGTTATCCGCATCCTGTTTGACGGAACAGACTTGTTCCTGCGTGTTGCCGGTGTGGGGATAAAGCCGCTGAAACAGCTTGCAAAACTGATTGTGGGAATCCTTGCAAGGGAGAAGATGGAAGGGAAGACGTCCATGAAAAACCTGTTAAAACGTGGCGGCGATATGCACGTATTCAAGTTCCCGGAGGAGCAGCTTAAGAAGGTGGAGGCCATGGCGAAGAAGTATGGAATCCTTTTTTCCCGGCTCCCGGATTTTAATAAGGACGGCATGAGGGAGATTGCTTTCCATGCGGAATCCCTGCCACGGATGAATGCTTTGATTGAAAAGCTGAAAGAGGGGCAGGTTATGGGGTTAGGGGAGTATATGCAGGAGGCCTCCGACAAAGATATAGATAAATTCTATGAAGAGACACGGCAGGGGAGGACGGAAGGAATGGAGAAAGCGGGGAAAGAAGCGGGAGGTACACAGAGAAATACGGGGGATAGGGCATACTCCGTTAGCGGTATGGGAACAGGGAAAAAGCCGGAGTGGATGGATACCGGGTATCTGAAAATGAAGGATATCGAAGCTCTCCCCTTAGACAAACGGCTGGATGTATTGAACCATTACCAGTCCGGGGAACATGATCCCATTACAATCACAAGCAAGCTGATCACAAAGGAGACAGAAGATTATGTGGTGGTGAGGCTCCCACGGCAGACAGGTAAATTTATCCATATCCCGAAAGAAGACTTTTTCTTTCCGGACGGGAGCAGGACGGCGTTGGCGTTCCTGAAAAAGAAAGAGGAAATGAAGATATACACGGAACATGGGGAGGAAATGATGCGGATGACGGGCAATGAGATTTACCACGGCTATTTCGATCAGGCCAATGCCAATATCCGTACCGCCATGGAGCATAAATCCGGCGACAGGGAACAGGAGCATGACAGCATGGAAAGAAGAAAACAGCCGGAAGCAGGCGAACCGTCAGCACAGAGATATGGTAGGGATGAAGGGAATCTTTATTCGGAAGCTGAAAAAACAGAAGTAAAAAATAGCAGCCGGGAAGAAAGAAAAAATCCGGCAAAGTCAGAAAGACCAGTGGAAAAGGCAAAAACTGTAAGAGAAGTCAGACAGCCAGTGAAAGGCAGGTGAGCGCTTGAAAAGAATTAACGTGTTTACCTGTCTTTTTTATGGGATTGTGATTGCCGGGTGTGTATATTTAGGATTCTTCCTCGGCAGCATCCTCCACCCGGATATGACGCTTTATACTCTTATTCCGGCACTTAAGGAACAGATGGCGCATCCGCTGGAAATAAGAATGACGGCATATACCCCATATGCCATGGCAGGTGTATTTTTAACAGCATTTTTGCATCTCATGGTACAGAAGACAAACAGGAAGAATTACCGTTTCGGGAAGGAGCATGGCTCGGCAAGATGGGCGGAGGCGGCAATGCTGACAAAACAGCTTGGGGATAAGGCAAATTACCACCGTATCCTTTCCCAGAACCTGCGCCTTTCCATGAACGCCCGGAAGACTATGCGGAACAACAACGTTTTCTGTATCGGCGGCTCCGGCGCAGGCAAGAGCATGTTCCTCATCAAGTGTAACATTATGGAGATGCAGGGCAGTTTTGCCGCCACTGACCCGAAAGGGGAACTGCTTGGGAGTGCGGGAAATTACCTGAGAGAAAACGGGTATCAGATAAAAGTGTTCAATCTGATAAACCCGAAGGAAAGCAATAAATATAACCCGTTTGCCTACATAAGGACAGAGACAGACGTAATCAAATTAATCACAAACCTGATGAAGAACACCACCCCGAAAAAGAGCAGCAGCAGTGACCCGTTCTGGGAAAAGTCCGAAAGCCTGTTTTTGCAGGCATTGTTTTACTATGTGTGGATGGAGATGCCTCCGGGCAGGAAAAATATCGTGTCCGTGCTGGAACTGTTAGCGGAGGCAAAGCGGGAGAAAGACGAGCCCAGCAGACTTGACCGCCGCTTTGAACTTCTTGCAAGGACAAACCCATTAGGGGGAGACCACCCGGCAGTGCGCCAGTACCGGAAGGTCATGGACGGTGCGGACAATACCATTAAGAGCATCATCATCAGCGTCAACGCAAGGCTTGCTTTTCTCGAAAATAAGGATATAAAATAACTTCTGGAAACAGACGAACTGCGTTTCGGGGAGTTAGGAACAGGGAAGAACAGCGACAAAAAGACAAAGACAGCACTTTTCATTGTCACGCCGGATTCGGATAAATCCTATGCGTTCCTGATTGGGATGCTCTACGAGCAGTTGATGCAGGAGTTATATTTTCAGGCGGATACGAAATATGGCGGCAGGCTCCCGCTTCATGTGAGCATGTACCTTGATGAATTTTATAACACGCCCCTGCCGGATTCCTACCTGAATTTCCTAAGCACCATGCGGAGCCGGGAGATATCCAACGTAATTGTGGTGCAGAATATCGCACAGATTAAGGAACTTTTTAAGGATGGATGGGAGACCATCCCCGGCAATGCGGACACTCTGGTATACCTTGGCGGCAACGAGAGTTCCAGCCACAAATATATCAGTGAATTGTTGGGGAAGTCCACCATAGACAAGTGGAGCAGCGGGGAGACGCTGGGGAAAAGAGGCAGCTCCAGCAGAAATTATGATGTCCTTGGCCGTGAGCTTATGACGCCCGATGAAGTAAGGAAACTGGATAATAAAAAGTGCATTGTCCTGATCCGTGGCTGTGACCCTGTGATTGATTTTAAGTTCAATACGTTTAAGCATCCCATGTTTAAACGAAGCGGTGACGGTGAGGGAAAGTGGTACGTCCACAATCCCCGGAAGAAAAACGGCATGGATATCATAGATAAAGAAACAGCGGAACGCCTGAAAAAGGAAGCCGGGGAGGATGGGAATGTCATCATCACCACTATCAGGGCGGAGGATTTGATTGCGCTTGGGAATACACCGCCGGAGAAATAGATATCCAGTCAAAATAATTTAGAAAGCCATCATTTTCAGATAGAAAGAAACCAGCCCAAAGGATAGAGAAATAATGACAGCCAGCCCGGAAGCGGAAGATAAGAGGACAAAAGATAATAAAAGCCAGCCTGTAACAAGACAGAATCAGCCTGGAACAGGGCAGAAAACAGAACCAGACTTAATAGAAATATTCTGCAAAATCTTACTATAGGCAGCCAGTCTAAAGCGAAACCAAAGTAGCCAATAATCATATTTTTTATCAGAGAAAGGAAACCAATTATTATGAAAAGAGAAACTATAACCGTGATCACATTCAGTAAAAAAGGCAGATTCAAAAAACGTATCGTACCCATGGCGGCAGGTATCATCACAGCCGTATCCATGTATGCCCTGCCTGTCCATGCGTCCGGGGTATCGGAAGTGCTTAACCCCATCAACAACCTGAAAACGCTGGTGCTTTCCATTATTGGTGCAGTGGGCGTGATTGTCCTTGCAAAGAACGTGATGGAGTTCGCACAGGCATACCAGCAGCAGGATTCCTCGTCCATGAACTCCGCCCTTAAGGGGATTGTGGCAGGGCTTATCATGGCGGCCATCTCCGCAGTGATGACCTTCCTCGGATTCTAAGGGGGCGTAGATTTATGGAGATATTTAAGCTTGGGGATGACATCCTTGCCCTGTTGGAGATGGTGCTGGGATTCTGGAACAACCAGATAAACCTTGTGTTCTCCCTGCTTGGGCAGTCGCCGGTATCCTTCAAGGGAGGCGGGCCGTGGGCGGTGGTGGAGGGCTTACAGCCTTTGTTCGTAGGAGTGGGGAGCGGCCTTGTGGTGCTGTTCTTCGTGATTGGATTTTGTGCGGAGAGCGTGGATATCAAGAGCGAGTTCCGCTTTGAGGCAATGCTGCGTATGCTGCTCCGCCTTGGGATAGCACAGTGGCTTGTGGCGAACAACCTTACCATACTGAAAGCGTTTTTCAGCAGTATCGGCGCAATGGTAAGCCACCTTGGGAATACCACCATGGCACAGGCCGGTATCGGGGCAGGGGAAGCGGAGGTGATAGAAAACCTCAGCTTTGCAACCAGCCTTGTGTTCCTGATTTTATCGGTAATACTATCACTCATCATCCTGATATGCGGGTTTTTCATTATCTACACGGTGTACTTCCGCTTCCTGAAAATCATGGTGATTGTGCCGCTGGCGGCGATTGCCTTTTCCACCCTTGCGGGAAACCGGATAGTGAGCAGCACCTGTGTCCGGTATTTTAAGTATTTCCTGTCGGTAGTAATGGAGGCTGTGACCATGGCGCTGGCAATCCTCATCTGCAACGCTTTTATCAGCGCAGGGCTCCCGTCCTTCACGGGCGGCTATGCGGATTGGGCGCAGGTACTCATCTATCTTTGTGAGATTACCTTTACCATAGCTTTAACGGTAGGGGCATGTAAGGGCGCACAGTCACTGACAGGCAGGGCATTGGGATTGTAACAGAAAGAAAGCAGTTGAAGTAAAAAGGTGGAACAGGAAATTCAGCAGAAAAACTTCTGCCAAAAGTAAAAGAAAAATGGAAGAGCCGGGGAGAGGGAAAGATAATAAATACTGCTACGATTGTGAGCCAGCCTTTGGCAATATAAATGATACAAAATCCCATCTCCCGGCAGGAAGGAGACAGATTGATTATTGAGATTAATAAGGACATAGAGAAATATCAGGAGAGCGTGGCAATGGGGCTTACGGCAAAGCAGCTTATCTATTCCGTATTAGCCCTTGGAGGCGGGTGCCTGATTGTATTTTTACTGTATGAAAAAATCGGGCTGACCTTTAGCTGTTATGTGGCGGTTCCCATTGTGGCGCCTATTGCCCTGTGTGGCTTTTATTCCTACAATGGCATGGGATTTACGGAAGTATTCACCCGGTACATGAGGAGCATTTTCAGGAATAAGGCACTGGTTTTTAAAGCCAGCGGCTACCGGGAAATGCGGGAAGAAATCCGTGCAAGGGAAGAAGCGCAGAAACGGGCGGCAGTCAGAAAGATAAAAGAAGAGCGGAAGCAGATGCGGAAAGAGCGGATTAAGGAGAAACTAAAGGAAATGGCAGGAAATCCGAAACGGAAAACCGTACATAAAGAAAGGGGAAGGAAAAGATAAACACAGGTTTATCATGGCTATTTTGCCATGCCTGTGTTATACTATAAACAGCATCAGGAAAGGAGCGGTCTTATATGCTGGTAAGCAGGGATAAAAAATGGGATTATGCCATTGGGATGATAAAGGTTGACGGCCTTGAGCCTACGCCGGAAATGAGGGAACTGATCGAGAAGGAAAAGCGCGGGGAGATTACCATGGAAGGGATAAAGGAGGCGCTTGACAGGCGGTACAAGATGAAGGAGTGAGGCAGGATGCGAGACCCATACCTTTACCCGGATATGGAGGTTTTAAAAAACCTTCTGGATATCAGGGATAGCAAAAAACTACAGCAGGCGGAAAGCGATTATGTGACATTGCGGCTTTCGGAGATTGCGGAAGACGGGCGTATGATAGGATTGTATGATTTTGCCGCCCTGTGCCGGATGCATTACCGTATCTTCCAGGATATCTACGAATGGGCGGGGAAGATACGTATCATAAATATCGAAAAGGCGGAGGACGCACTGAACGGTATCTCCGTGGAATATTCAGATGTTTTTGATATTAAGGGGGATGCGGAATCCGCCTTGGAAAAAATGAGAAACTATAGATGGCAGGATGCATCCATGGATGAGTCTGCTGAAAGGTTTTCCGACTATATGGCGGAACTGTGGAAAGCGCACCCCTTCCGTGAAGGGAACACAAGGACGGTGGTTACTTTCTGTGCCATGTTCATAGAGGAACAGGGGATTTATATTGACAGCGGGCTTTTCAAGGACAATGCGGAATACATGAGGGATGCGCTGGTGGCGGCAAGCGCCATTTTTTCAGACCTTGGCGACAGGCGCAAGCCGGAATACCTATACCGTATCGTAATGGATGCGATGGAAAGGGGCAGGGAGATAGAAAAGGATGCCATCCGCAGGATAAGGGAAGCCGGATGCCCGGCCGGGAAGGAACAGGTGAGGAAGGTCATTTTCCGGGAGCGGTGGCAGAGCCGGAAGTGCAGTGCGGAAGAAATCAGGAAGCTGCTGAAACAGAAAGAAAGGGAAGACCCCGGACTTGGAAGATAACCGGATACAGAGGATTTAAGCACACTTAAATACAGCTTTTAGGTGTGTTTTTTCATGGAAATGTTTCTACAGATATTTTCATAGGAAAGAAAGTCAGCCTGAAATGATTTATACAAAAGCGGCAGATTACCAGAGAAACAAAAGTGGTTGAAATCTACGAAAGGGATTCCATCAAATAAAATATAAAAACTATCAACCATCAGACCCGGAAGGGAGTGCGGAAAGCCCCCTTGCCGGGTCTTTCTGCATACAGGGATTGCCGCATGGGAAACAACGCCATGCTTTACAGCCAGTTAATTGTAAATAAAAAGGCAGTTCCCCATCCTTTCCGGCATAAAAAGGAAGGAGCAGACAGATTGAGGTTATTCCAGGACAAATTTTCTATCTACAAAAAGGCAGCGGAGCCTTTATACAAAACCCCGAAAAGCGTACAGGAGTGCATCGAGATTCTTAAGATTGCCCCGGACGGCATCTTTGAGGTGGCGGGGAACCGTTACAGCAAAAGCTACCTGTTTTCGGACGTGAACTACAACACCACCAGCGAGACGGAGCAGGTGGGGATATTTGAAAGCTATTGCAAGTTTTTAAATGCCATGGATGTGGAATTTAAAGTGACTATCAACAATAAGAATCGGAATATGAAAGCCTTACGGGAGAAGGTCTTATTCCAGAAGAAGGGCGACGGGAATGATAAAGAGCGTGACTGCTACAACCAAATCATGGAGCGGAAGATTATGGAAGGGAAGCAGGGTATCGAGCAGGAGCGTTACCTTACGGTCTCCATTATCAGGAAGAACTATGAGGAAGCAAAGGCGGCCTTCGCCAGCCTGGAAGCGGTACTGCAGAAAGGCTTCGGGGA
>CAJTMW010000019.1:69782-82403 GCA_910577275.1 uncultured Lachnospiraceae bacterium | reverse complement strand
CTTAGCATCCGTTACGTTTTTATAGAGCGAAAGCGCGGCGACGAAGAAATATTCCGGGCTGACATCCCCTTTGGCAGCATACGCTTCACCGGAAACCGAAAATTGATTTCCGTGAAAAAGTATTGAAAATAAGCGCTTTGTATGTTATCCTTTGATACTGTGAAAGCTAGTGCAAATTTACAAAAACCTACACTTTTCTGCGGAAGGCTGAATCGTTCCTGACGGGATGCTGCGATTCGCCCGGACAGAATATACGGAGGGCAGGCTTATGGGTTCTTCCATAGATTTTTTTGAGCGGACCGGTGAAGGTGCGCCGTATATTAAGGAACAGGAACCGCAAAGCGGCATTCAGAACGTTCAGAATCTGGAGGCCGTCATCAACGAAGGTCTCCGCGTCGCCCTGCTTGAGCCGACTCCGGACCAGTCGCTGGAGGTATTGCTCGAGCATCTGGGAAAAGCGCTTAACGGGGAACGTACCTACATATTTGAGCGGAACAGCTTTGGCGGAGACGATAATACCTATGAGTGGGCGGCAGACGGAGTGGAGCCTGAAAAGGAAAGCCTTCAAAACGTCCCTCCCCAGGTATGCGCCGCCTGGTACCGGAATTTCAGCGTGGGAGGACATATCGTCATCAGGGATTTGGAGGATATCCGCGAGGACGCCCCCCTTCAATATGAAACTCTGAAACGCCAGAACGTCCATTCCCTTGTGGTGGTTCCTCTTTATGACAAAGAAAAGATTATCGGCTTTTACGGCGTGGATAATCCGCCCGTAAAGTCGCTTCAATACGCGTCGAATATGCTTCAGACCGCGGCATATTTTATTGTGTCCTCCCTGAAACGGCGGGACCTGGTCCGTAAGCTGCAAAAACGGAGCTTCAATGTCCTTCATGCCCTCAGCATGGATTATCTGGGCATCTATCAGGTAAACTTCAACACCGATAAATGCGAGATATACCGGGACAACGAAGGGCTGCGGAAGGATTGGAATATCAATTTTGAGGACGGCTATCAGCAGACTATGGAGCGTTTTATCTCCCTGCATGTGCTTCCCCGGGACCAGGAGCGGCTCCGTACCGTCACGGCAAAAGACTATGTGCTTGCCCGGCTTCGGACAAAAAATAAGTTCTATGTCCGCTATCAGGTAAAGGATAATTCCTATGGATTGAAGCACATGGAAATTCATTTTTCCTCCACGGAAAACGCGGCTGAGGATAACTGTGTCATCTTTGCCCACCGGGATGTCAACGCTGTGGTGGAGCAGGAGGAGAAGTACAGGCTTGAGGCAAGGCAGAGCCTGGAGGACATTCTGGAAGGCGCCAGAACCGGAATCTGGACAATCGAGCTGGAAGACGGCTGCCAGCCCAGAATGTATGCAGACCGGACGATGCGTATGCTTCTGGGCGTTTCAGAGGAGATTGAGCCGGAGGCGTGCTACCGGCACTGGTTTGAAAACATCGAGCCGGATTATGTGGCAATGGTTCAGGAATCGGTGCAGGAAATGCTGAAAACCGGACGTTCCGAAGTGGTTTACCCATGGAACCATCCGCAGCTCGGAAAGATTTATGTCCGCTGCGGCGGCGTACCGGATAAGAATTTTAAAAAATCAGGAGCCAGCCTGAGCGGATACCATCAGGACATCACGGAAATCACCGTGACGCGGAAAAAGCAGGAGCAGGCTATTTTGGAGCTGCTGGAAAGGGTAAGGAGGGCAAACTCGGCAAAGAGCGAGTTTCTTTCCCATATGTCCCACGACCTGCGCACCCCCATCAACGGAATTCTGGGAATGCTCTCCATCATGGAGCAAAGCGGGGAGCACCCGCAGCGTCGGCTGGAATGTCAGAAGAAGCTCCGAGTGTCCGCCGAGCACCTCCTGTCCCTTGTCAACGACGTTTTACAGGTCAGCAAGCTGCAGAGCGGAAGGCCGACAGTGGTGCAGGAGCCCTTTGACCTTCATGAAATACTGGAAAACTGCATCATGATGCTGTCCGTTCAGGCGGAAAAAGCCGGAATCCGGCTGGCCCTTGACGAGGCGCAGCTTCACCATAACAGACTGATTGGAAATCCGCTGCAGCTGAAACAGATTTTGATGAACATCATCGACAATGCGCTCAAATATAACCGTCCCCACGGCTCTGTGTCCGTACGGGTAACGGAGTCCGCTTTCGAGGGCGAAACCGCAAACTTCCGGTTTGTGATTGAAGATACCGGAATCGGTATCGGGGAGGACTTCAAGGAGCGCATATTCGAGCCCTTTGCCCAGGAGCATCACGGGGCAAGAACCAACTATAACGGCGCCGGACTCGGAATGTCCATTGCCAAAAAACTGGCGGACCAGATGGAGGGAACCATTGAAGTTGACAGCCAGCCCGGCAAGGGAACCGTAGTTCTGGTCACCCTGCCCCTCCAAATCGACAGGACGCAAAGCGCGCCGCCGGCGGAGGATGGGCAGAACACGCCGGGCAATGTCGCCGGAATGCGCGTTCTTCTGGTGGAGGATAATGAAATCAACTGCGAAATCATGGAGTTCATGTTAAAGCAGGCGGGCGTGGAGGTGGTTACCGCGAACGACGGAAAAGCGGCAGTCGATGAGTTCACAGCATCCGAACCGGGAACCTTTGACTGCATTCTCATGGATTTGATGATGCCGGTCATGAGCGGATACGAGGCGGCCCGTGTGATTCGCGCCCTGGAACGGACGGATGCCGGGACTGTGCCCATCATAGCGCTGTCCGCCAACGCATTTGAAGAGGATATCGCCATGGCAAAGGCGGCCGGAATGAACGAGCACCTGGCAAAGCCGGTGGATATGGGCGTAATGTTCAAAACCATGCAAAAGCTGACAGGCATATAAAATCAGGAAGGCGTATCCTATGGATTCCACAGACAGACTGGCTTTTTTTCACGAACTGTTAAACTGCAATCACACCCTGTTTTGCTGGGAATATGACAGGGATTTTACCCTTATCCATACCGATTACACCGATAACCTGTTTGCAGACGGCTTTCTCGTCTATACAGGACTGTCCGCCCTGCTTGCGGACTATCTGGCGGCAGGTAAAAGTATGCCTGTCATTCTCGAGCTGCCCGGCAATCTTCTGTGGGCCTGCGGCTTTGAAAACCCGGATACCCCGGACTGCCGCATTCATTTGATAGGGCCGGTTTTCAGCGGCCGGGACTCCTGGCTGATTATCAAAAGGCGCCTTGACGCCTATAATCTCTCCGTGCAGACCCGGGCGGCTGTGATGAAAAATTTTGAAAACATCCCGGCAGTTTCCTCCAACATCGTAACCGAATACGCGGTGATGCTTCACTACTGCCTGACCGGGAACAAGGCCGCCCGCGGCGACGTCACCTATCTGTGCGCCGAGGACGCCGCTTTTCCCGATATGCGTAAATCTGACAGCCCGAATTATACCGGCATCTGGTATGCCGAACAGCAGTTATGCAAAATGTTTGCGGACGGCGACCCCATGTATAAGGAAGCCCTCTCCCGGCTCTTTTCCTTTGCCTCCGGCATCGGAGCGGATTACGGGGACGCCCTTCGGGCCCACAAAAATAATCTCCTTGTCTTGCTTACCCTCTGTTCCAGAGCCTGTATCAACGGAGGCTTACAGCCCTCCTCCGCCTACGAGCTTTTTGATTACTATGCGCAAAAAATCGAGGAGTGTACCTCTATGGCCACCGCCTCAAATGTGCGGGGCAAAATGCTGGAGGATTACGTCACCCGCGTCCAGGAGGCCAGAACCCGGACCGGCATTTCCACCCTTATCGAAAATTCCTGCAAGTACATCAGAACTCACCTCGGCTCCCCGCTCTCCATCTCTGAGCTGGCCAGACGCGTGGGATATACGGAGTACTATTTCTCCCACAAGTTCAAAAAGGAAGTGGGCTGCAGCGTCACCGACTTCATTATAAAAGAAAAAATCTCTCAGGCAAAGCTGATGCTGGAGGGCACAAACGACACCATTCAGTCAATCAGCGACGCCTTATCCTTCAGCAACCGGAGCTATTTTTATACCTGTTTTCAAAAACTGACGGGACTCTCCCCCAGCGAATACAGAAAAAGAAACGGAAAGCTGTGAAGCCCGCTCTCCGTTTCCTCTGTTTACCGTCCTTCCGCCATCGCCTTCTTTTCCGCAATACGCTTCTGAACCTTTACCATCTCCTCTTTATCCAGCGTACAGTATTTCATAGCGATAAGCGTAACCACCCAGCCAAGCAGGGGCATACCGAAGTAAATCATCATCGTCATCCAGAAGACTGCCGCCGTAGCCGTATCGCCGGGCTGTGGAACCGTCTGCTTATATCCGATTAACGCCACCGCTCCCGTGGCAATCATTGCGCTGAAGGAAGAAACCAGCTTGTCAATCAGGCTGTAGGTACCAGTAATCACCGCCGGGACATACTTTCCGCTGCGGTCAAGCTCATAGTCGATTATGTCGGCCATAAAAGAGCTGGCCGCTGTTGTCACGCACATTTTGGAGCCGTTGAGCGCCAGCGTAAAGACAACATACAAAATCATTGTCAGCCCCATTGCCGCAATGGAGGAGGGCTCGATTACCACAAAGAAAAGGAACATGAGCGCCGCAACCGCCATACAGATTTTCGTCCAGGTGACAATGGCGTTCTTACTGCCGTATTTGCCGGCATACCTGGCACCGATTACCGCAAAGATAATGGAGGGCGCCATACCGATAACGCTCAGCATGGTTCCAAGCCCCATATTGCCGATAAGAATTCCGCAAAGCATGGTATTGATTACCGCCTGAGAGGCTGTCTGCTGCGCAATCTTATCCGATGCCTGAGCCGCAATATAACACTGGAGGGGCTTGTTTCCTTTCAATACACTGATAATATCCTTCATTTTAAGGGGCTCCTGCTTTCCCACGCCGCCGTAGTACTCCGGCCTGTCAAAGGCGGAAATCCCGACGCTCACCAGAATGATTCCCAGTGTCCCCACGGCAATCGTGACTTTCACAGCCGCAGACAGAAAGCCCTGATTATATTCCCCGCCGTATTTTGGGAGCAGAACCATATTCAGCACAATCGACAATACCATGGGAACCAGATAATTGAACGCCGTCCCCCAGACGCCGATGACGGGACGCTGCTTCGGGTCATTGGTCATAATTGCCGCAAAGGTCTGCGCCGTCATGTTGGTGATGGTATAGCCAATCACATACACCACATATAAAAGAGTAAACACCGCCCAGCCAAAGCCTTTGGACGACATAAAGTCAAACATCGCCCACAGGGCAAGCGCCTCAATCACAAAGCCGGATATCAAAAGCACCCGAAGCTTGCCGAATTTTGTATCCACCTTATCATACAGAAACGCTACCAGCGGGTCAGTAATCCCGTCCAGGATTCTTGTACAGGTCAGAATCACTCCCACCACCGCCGTGGTAACGCCGTAGCCCACGCTGGCGCTGTAGCTGGCCATGCCAATCAGACTGTAGACGCTCATCCCCACAAGGGCGTTGCAGGCAACTAAAATAATCTGCCACATTTTTGCACGGCGGTACTGCACACCGTCGATTTCACTTTGACTTTGTTTTACTCTCCTACCCATAATAAGTCCTCCTGAATAAATTCTGCAGCTCCCCCGGCCGCTTTTTCCGTCTCGCCTTTTCCGGCTGTCATGATAGACTTATTGTAAGATAGTTTTAGAGATGATGCGTTCCTGATTTCATGAAATCGTTTGTTATTTCATTCTTTTTTGCAGTAGGCTGAGCTGTGAAGCGTATTATCCGTTGTCTTCTGAGTTATCATGCAAGGCGCATTGCCCGTTGCTTCCCTGACTTTTATGCAAGGCGCATTGCCCGTCGTTTTCCTGGCTATCATGCAATATCCCGTTTCTGATACACCGCCGCCGCAATCCGGCAGGAGATAAGGAACCAGATGACGGAAATCACAAGAACGATGTTAAAGGCCGGCAGGATATGTTCTTTTACCGGGAGAAAAAGATTGATAAAAAGCACAATTCCCGCAATAATTCCTGTGGACGCCATAAAAGACATCATAAAAACGATTTGCGATTTTTCCGGGTCAAACAGGTAGGCGCAGGGCAGGCTGATGCCCCCGGCCAGCAACGTGGCGCTCATACCGATGCTGCCGTACAGGCACAGGGAGGAAAACGTAACGCCCGCGCCTGCAAGCATAAGTATGATACACGGAATAAGCGCCGTCACAAACCCGGCTGCCGCGAGCAGGACATAAAATACAAACTTCTCCCGGATAATCTGCTCTCTTGAAACCGGCATGACAACCACATTTTTATTCCACTTAGAGCCGGCGTCGCTTGTGATGCTGATGAAAACCGCCGTGGTGGAGGCCACCGGAGCCAGAACCAGAATCGCGCTCCCCTCCAGCAGAAACGACAGCCCGAAGCCCAGAACAATCAGGCAGACGAGGGTTACTAAAATATTGCTCTTTGCGATATAGAGGTCTTTCAACAAAACGCCTTTCATCCTTTTTCCCCCTTTACATAGAGAAGCATAATTTCATCAATGGAGGCCGGGACAACCAATGCCTTCGGATACTTTTTCCGCATCTTTTCCCTGTCTGAAACTAAAACCTGCCATTCATAGTCCATTTTCCGGTACACAATAATATCCTCCTTGTCCAGCGCGTCAAACTGCGCCGCCCCGCACTTGATAACGCCGTACTGCTCCAGCAGCTCATCCTTCGGCCTGGAAAAAACAACCCTTCCCTCATGGATAAATACAATGTAATCGGCAATCTTCTCCAAATCGCCGGTGATATGGGAGGACATCAATATGGAATGTTTTTCGTCCTGCACAAAATCCAGAAGCATATCCAGAATATCGTCCCGTACAACAGGGTCTAGCCCGCTGGTGGCCTCGTCCAGAATCAGTAATTCCGAATGATGGGAAAAGGCGGCGCAAATCGCAAGCTTCATTTTCATTCCCTTTGAAAACTGTCTGATTTGCCTGTCAGCCGGCAAAGAAAACCGTGTAAGCAGGCGGAAATAAGTCTGTTCGTCCCACGAATGATAAATATTTTTCATCACCCTGTTGATTTTCCGGGGGGAAAGAATCTCCGGGTAGTTGCTTCCGTCGAACACCACGCCAAGCTGCTCCTTCGTGTCGCCGTCCAGCTCCTCCTTTCCCAGAATAGAAACCTGCCCCGCCTCCTTCTGAATAAGCCCCAGAACCGCATTGATTGTGGTGCTTTTTCCCGCGCCGTTTTCTCCAATCAGCCCCACGACAGCGCCCCGCGGAACGCTGAAGGAAACCTTATCCAAAGTAAAGTCCTTATAGCTTTTGGTAAGCCCCAAAACCGTCAAAGCATTTTCCATAGTCAGTCCTCCTCATAAAGCAGTCTCAGCAGATTCAGTAATTTATCCAGCGGTATTCCGCTGGTGCGGGCAATCTCAATGGCTTCATTAAAGTGCGCTTCTATTTTTTTCTGCTGCTCCTCCAGATAGAAGTCCTGATTCTGCGCCGATACATAACAGCCCTTCCCGGCCGTCGTCTCTATAAAGCCATCCTCCTGAAGCAAATCGTATGCCTTTTGAACGGTCAGAACGCTGATTTGCAGCGATTTTGCAAGGGAGCGGATGGAGGGCAGGGCCTCTCCGGCTTTCAGCTCCCCGCTCATAATCTGCGCCCTGACCTGGGATGAAATCTGCTCATACAGGGGGCGGCTTATTTTGTTACTCACAACTATTTCCAAGGTTTCACCGGCTTTCTGTTTATAACTGTATTGTTTCGATATATACAGTTTAGTACAGAGTGTGGCGGTTGTCAAGGGGAATGTGCAGAGATGGAAGTAGAAATATGCAAAGGCGGAAGCACAACAAATACTGACACGGTTCGCAAGTCAGCTTATTGTAGTCAAAGACCCCGCAGCAGAGCTGCGGGGTCTTGACCCTCGCGGCATTCGTCAAATGTATCAAACGAAGTTTGTATTGCTTCGCATCCGCTTGACTCATTGCTCGCGGGAATAAAAAACAAAGTGCAAAGCCCGCCGGGATGTCAGAGGCTTTGCACTTTGTTTTCAGAGACTTTCCATAATATTCAGCAGATGGTGATTGAGCTGTATCGTAAACTTAAATTTCATATTACTCATTGCCGTCTTCCTCTCTCAGCCACTCAATCAGCTTTTCCTGTAAAAGCTTTTTATCCGGTAAGTATAATTCATATTTTGAAGCGTAAATATTACTGTCTTTGGGAAGCGTAAGTTCTACCATGCTGTCGCTCTTTTCATTACAGAGTAAAATCCCTATTGTGGGATTTTCGTCCCCGGTTTTTTCATAACGGTCATAGTAATTCACATACATCTGCATCTGGCCCAAATCCTGATGTCTGAGCTTTCCGATTTTCAGGTCAACAAGCACAAAACAGCGAAGTAATCTGTTATATAAAACAAGGTCAACCCGAAAATGTTCTTCATCAAAGGTAAACCTTACCTGCCTGCCGACAAAGGTAAAACCTTTCCCCATTTCCATCAAAAACTCCTGTAAATGGTCTATAATTCTGCTTTCAAGGTCGCTTTCGCTATATTCCGGCTTTTCTTTCAGACCAAGGAATTCCAATATATAAGGGTCTTTTATCACATCTGAAGCTCTTTCAACAACTTGCCCTTTCCTGGATAATTCCATCACTTTGTCTTTTTCAGTACTCAAAGCAAGTCTTTCGTATAACGCACTGTTAAACTGCCTTTTCAGTTCCCGCAGATTCCAGTTATTTTTACCTGATTCCATTTCGTAAAAATGACGCTCGTCTATGTTCTCAATCCTCATCAGAAAAAGATAATGCGACCAGCTAAGTGTAAAATCAGCGTATGCTGACCTGATTTGCCCGTCAGAAATCCGAGACACTGTTTCAGATTTTGTTTTTTGGGAAATCCGAGACACTGTTTCGGATTTTGTGTCGCGATAAGTCAGATAAAACTTACGCATATTTTCGAGATTATCCACCGAAAATCCTTTTCCAAATTTTGCATTCAGTCTTTGTGAAAGCTGTTTAAGTACGCCTTTCCCATAGCCTGCACGCACCTCGCCATGCTGTTGATTTTCCACAATGGCACGACCGATTTCATAATACGTGCGCACCATTACGGAATCGACCTGTGTAACGACGCGCTTTCTTGATTCTTCAATCAGAATTTCTATTTTTTGCACTAAAATATCTGTATCTGCCTGATTAACAATTTCCCTCATCACAGTACCTTTCTTTCCGAAAAATGCAAATCCGTACTTCCGCATACGTTCTGACGGTTCAACGTAATTACCTGTTCATCAGCAAACCTTTTATATCGCCAGCTGTCATTGCCTGAAGTCATACGTGATTGACTCTGCGGCGGCTTTTATACTCTGTCTCTCGCTGAAACCACTTTGCAGTCCGCTCTCACAACTCTGGTTATAGTATATCCGCTTCGCTTTTCAAACGCAATATTGACTTTCCCACATCGCAACTCTCTATTGCTTTCCGGCGCAAAGACCTTTAAAATATAACTAAAACCGCACCCAGACAAGGAGGATACAAAGATGGAAAAAATATTCAGGTATGACGATGTTCCGGTACTCGATACCACTTCCGGACAACTGAAAGGCTATTTTTATGACGGGGCATATATTTTCAAGGGAATCCCCTACGCTCACGCAGACCGGTTCCAGATGCCCGCAGAATCAAAATGGGAGGGCGTAAAAGAGGCCACCTCCTACGGCTTCGTGTGCCCGCTCATGAGCCAGGAAACCCCGAACGGAGAACTGCTTGTCCCCCACCGCTACTGGCCCATGGACGAGCATTGCCAGAATCTGAATATCTGGACAGACACACTGGACGGAAATGCGAAAAAACCCGTGGTAATCTGGCTCCACGGAGGCGGCTATTTTGCCGGTTCCTCCATCGAGCAGGAAGCCTACGACGGCTCTAATATGTGCAAACAGGGCGGCGTCGTTGTGGTCTCCGTGAATCACAGATTAAACATCCTCGGATACCTTGATTTGTCGCCCTTCGGCGAAAAATACCGCAATTCAGGCAACGCCGGACACGCCGACATGGTAGCCGCCTTAAAATGGGTTCACGAAAATATTTCCCTCTTCGGAGGAAATCCCGACAACGTGACCGTCTTTGGACAGTCCGGCGGCGGTATGAAAGTTGCAGATTTAATGCAGATTTCAGAGGCCGACGGCCTGTTCCATAAAGGACTGATTATGAGCGGCGTGGGAAACGCCACCATGCTTCCCTCCTGTACGGGCGACGGACGGGAGCTTGTAAGCGCTCTTTTAAAAGAGCTGGGACTGACGGAAAATGAGGTGGAAAAGCTGGAAACCATACCCTACCCTGAGCTGGTAAGAGCCTATACAAAAGTAAGCCCCTCCATTGCCGCAAAAGGCGGATACATCGGCGGCGCGCCCCTGGTAAACGATTATTACAAGGGAAGTCCCTTAGAATACGGACTGCGCGATGAGGCCCGGGACATTCCCGTTATGATTGGCTCCGTATTCGGAGAATTCTCTTTTGCACCGGCTGCCTTTAACAAAAAAGAACTGACCGGGGAAGCTGCCTCGGACATCATCAAAAAAGTTTACGGGGAACATACAGAGGAAATGATACAGGCATTTGCAAAGGCCTATCCAGGCAAATATCCCACAGACCTCCTGTTTGTTGACCGGGCAATGCGCCAGCCCTCCAAGCAGCTTGCGGCTCTTCACGCCGGAAAAGGAAACGCCGGTACATACCTATACGATTTTACGCTGGAATTTCCGTTTATGCACGACAAAATCGCATGGCACTGTTCGGATATACCGTTCTTCTTCCACAATACCGACAGAGTGGAAATCTGTGGCATTCCCGGCGTAAGCGATAAACTGCAGGAACAGATATTCGGCGCATTTATGGCATTTGCCAAAACCGGAGACCCGAATCATGACGGCCTTCCCGCATGGCCTCCGGTAACCGCGGACAGGGAGCCTACCATGATTTTTGACAGGGAATGCGAGGTCAGGATGAATTTCGACGACGCGTTATATGAGCTGATTGACAGTATTTTACCGCCTTTTAATCTCATGACCGCTATGGAGACACAGGATATCCAGCATTGATTCTTATTTCCAGAATTGGAACGGGCGGGACTGGTTACAGCTTCCCAATCCCGCCTGACTTTCAGATATAATTTTTATCAAAATAAAAGGGAGCATATCATATGGAGCCGAAAAAAATATTAACCGTAATCCCCATGACACAGACACAGAAAGACAGACTTAAACAGTTTCTGCCAAATGCGGAATGCCTCTATACAACTATCTTTGAGGTGACGCGGGAACAGGTGCAGCAGGCGCAGATTATTCTGGGAAACGTACCGGCCGATATGATACAGGCATCGGAAAATCTTGACTGGCTCCACTTAAATTCGGCGGGCTACGAGCCTTATGTGCAAAAAGGCGTCCTTCGTCCGCATACCATACTGACAAACAGCAGCGGCGCTTACGATAAGGCCGTGGCCGAGCATATGTTTGCCATGCTCCTGTCCCTCCAGAAAAAGCTGCACCTGTACAGAGATAACCAGAAGCAGCATCTGTGGGAAGACGAAGAGAGCGTTACCTCCATCACAGACGCCACAATCCTGATTCTCGGCGCCGGTAATATCGGAAAATATTTTGCCGGACTGGCGCATTCCCTTGGCGCATATGTAATCGGTATAAAAAGGACTCCCGGAGAATGCCCGTCCTGCATGGACGAGCTTCACACAATGGAAAAACTTACAGAGCTTCTTCCAAAAGCGGACGCGGTAGTTTCTTTCCTGCCAAGCTCCGACGAGACAAGAGGACTCTTTAATAAAGAATTGTTTGAACTTATGAAGCTGGGAAGCTTTTTCTTAAACGCCGGCAGAGGCGACCTTGTATGCACTGATGATATGTGCGACGCCCTGGAATCCGGTCATTTATCAGGCGCCGCTCTGGACGTAACCGAGCCGGAGCCCCTCCCGGAAAATCACAGACTGTGGGATATTCCGGGTGTGTTTATCACGCCCCACGTTTCCGGCGGCTATCATCTTCCTGAGACTCTGCACAATGTGGTGAATATCTGTCTGGAAAATGTGCGTCGGTATGCAGAAGGGGAGACCCTTTGTAATGTGGTTAACCGCTTTCACAGATAATATTTTTAACATGATTTCTCTTTGTAAAAAATCATATTACGCATTACGGAATTATAATAAAAGATTTTTATTTCAGGAACGCAATCAAAGAATCCTTTTCGCTTCTTCATATCTGCCCACAGTCGTTCCCAGCCCTTCACAGGCTTTCTCCAGCGTCACCTGAAAAAACCGCATAGCGTTCTCAATATCTGTCACAAGACGTCTGGCCTCGCCGCGTTTTATTCCTTCAACAAGGCCAGCCTTTCTTCCCTCTCTCTTTCCTTCTCTTATCCCGGCTTTTCTCCCGGCTGCAATTCCTTCCAGTTTTCCCTCTTCCCGTCCTTTTCTCTCATACTGGTCAAATAATTCACACACGCTTATCTCGTCCTCCTCTCTGATTCCCTGTTTCCTTAGCCATTCCTCCACGCCGTCCGTATCCGTCTCCCCTGAAAGAACCTTTATCATCTTAATCAATGCCGCCTTGTGGGTAATCTTCCTGTGGGAACGGTA
>CAJTMW010000019.1:0-69376 GCA_910577275.1 uncultured Lachnospiraceae bacterium | reverse complement strand
CCCTGATAGATTGTCTCCGTCGGTCCCGGCCATAAACACTCTGCGTCCGTCAATGCCTGCCCCTGATACAGCAGCGCATTAATCGTATCCGCCGCAATATCAGGAAATGCCAGAAACTCTTTCTCAACTGTATCCATTTTTTCTTCGGCTGCGTTCACCCTTCCTTTATCCTCCCATCCGCAGAAGATAGTAAAAGGCGCCGAAGCTCTGTCTGTTAAAGCGGTTGCTGCCTGTTTAAAATCTTCTGCCATTTTCAGTTTGCCCGCCGGTTACTCCGGCGGAGTTTTCTCTGGAAAATAAGCATACGATTATCGGAAGATATCCGATAATAACAGATTTTAATCAGACAGGAAATTGGTTTTCCATACACAACAAACGCCAGCTTATTGTAACAACGCTGTCCCAGTTTATTGTAATAAGAATTGATTTACAGATTACATCTCTATATGCTTAATTTGATAATGACAGCATAGCACAGGGCGGAGAATTTTTCAATGGTATTTCGTCATTTTTATAAAATTGTAACAACTCGGCCATGCCACTCACAGGTCACCGGATTGTACGTACTGACTGACAATATTATGAATTGGCTGGTGGTTTATTTCTTGTCGGACATCCGCCCTGCACTCGCATAAGGAAAAATCCCGTGATTGCCAAAACAACCACAGGATTTTACCACCGTCATTTTTTGAGTGCATCGGGATACTGCCTTTGTACTTACTGCACCATCAGATTCGTATACCCCATCAAACTCTCGTCCACCGCCCTTGCGGCCTCCCGCCCTTCGCGGATTGCCCAGACCACCAGAGACTGTCCTCTGTGCATGTCTCCTGCGGTAAACACATTTTTCACCGAGGTCTCGTACCCTCCGGGAGCGGTGTCCACGTTGGTTCTCTGGTTTACCGCCACCTTGAAAGCATCGGTCACATACTTCTGGCTTCCAAGAAAACCTGCCGCAATCAGCACAATCTCCGCCGGGAGGCTCTGCTCGCTTCCCTCCACTTCTTTCATTGCCATCCGTCCGCTCGCCTCGTCCTTTTCCCAGCGCAGCTTCACGATTTTCACAGCTTTCAGGTTCCCGTTTTTGTCTTTCACAAACTCCTTTATCGTGGATTCGTAAATTCTGGGGTCATGGCCGAACAGGGCAATGGCCTCCTCCTGTCCGTAATCTGTCTTGCAGACCTTCGGCCACTGTGGCCAGGGGTTGTTTTCTGCCCGCTTATCCGGGGCTTTGGGCATCATCTCAATCTGGGTCACGGATTTACAGCCGTGGCGGATGCTGGTGCCCACGCAGTCGTTTCCGGTGTCGCCGCCGCCGATGATGACCACGTTTTTATCCCTGACATTCACGAATTTCCCGTCCTTAAAATCCGAATCCAGCAGGCTTTTGGTGTTTGCCTTAAGGAAATCCACCGCAAAATAAATTCCCTTTGCGTCTCGCCCCGGCACGTTTATATCTCTGGGATTGGAGGCTCCGCAGGCTAAAATCACCCTGTCAAAGTCTTTTAAGAGCTTATCCGCCTTCATCTCCTTCCCCACGTCCGCGCCGGTTACAAAGGTAACGCCCTCTGCTTCCATCACCTTGATTTTCCGCTCCACAATCTGCTTTTCCAGCTTCATATTGGGAATGCCGTACATGAGAAGCCCGCCGATTCTATCGGAACGCTCGAATACGGTAACGCTGTGTCCCCGCTTGTTTAACTGGTCCGCCGCCGCAAGACCGGAGGGACCGCTTCCCACTACCGCCACGGTTTTTCCGGTTCTCACCTTCGGGGGCTTCGGCAGGGCATAACCTTTTTCATAGGCATTTTCAATGATGGCGTACTCATTTTCCTTCGTGGCAACCGGCTCTCCGTTTAAACCGCAGGTGCAGGCGGCTTCGCAGAGCGCGGGGCATACTCTGGATGTAAACTCCGGGAAGCTGTTGGTTTTCACAAGCCTGTGGTAAGCCTGCTCCCAGTTTCCCGTATAAACAAGGTCGTTCCACTCCGGCACCAGATTGTGCAGAGGACATCCGCTGGTCATGCCTCCTATGGTCATTCCCGACTGGCAGAAAGGCACGCCGCACTCCATGCACCGGGCTCCCTGCAGCTGCTGCCGCTCCATGGGGAGATGCTCGTGAAACTCCCTGAAATTTTTAATTCTCTCTTTCGGGGGGGTATCCTTCGACACTTCCCTTTTATAATCCATAAATCCTGTTGGTTTTCCCATAATTTCCTCCATTTATAGTTCCGCAACTGCTGTTTCCAATTCCGCCGTCCTTTACGCCTGCGCCTTAATCGCATAAAACGCCTCAATCTGAGCCTGCTGCGCGCTGAGTCCCTTTTCCTCCATCTGCACGATACTGGTAAGCATCTTTTCATAATCATGAGGAATAATCTTCTTAAACTTCGGCAGATATTCCTTAAAGTTATCCAGAATCACTTTTCCCTTTTCGGAATTGGTAAGAGCCACATGCTCCTTAATCATTTCCTTTAACTCCATTACGTCGTACTTGGAAGTCACTTCATAGGAGGAAACCATCTCTTTATTCAGCCGGATATAAAGGTCTCTGTCCTCGTCCAGCACATAGGCAATGCCGCCGCTCATTCCCGCCGCAAAATTCTTGCCGGTTCTGCCAAGCACCACCACGCGTCCGCCGGTCATGTATTCGCAGCCGTGGTCGCCTACGCCCTCGACAACCGCAACGGCGCCGGAATTTCTCACGCAGAAGCGTTCCCCTGCAACGCCGTTTATGAAAGCCTTGCCGCTGGTGGCTCCATAGAGCGCAACGTTTCCTATAATAATGTTCTCCCCGGCCTTAAAGCGACTTCCTTTCGGGGGATAAATCACCAGCTTGCCGCCGGAAAGTCCTTTTCCGAAATAATCGTTGCTGTCGCCCACAAGTTCCAGGGTAAGCCCCGCGGGGATAAACGCGCCGAAACTCTGTCCTCCCGCGCCGGTGCAGAGCACCCGGTAGGTGTCCTCCGCCACATTATCCCCAAGGCGTCTGGTAATTTCCGAGCCCAGAATTGTTCCAAAGGCTCTGTCCGTGTTTTTCACGGCGACCTCAATACTGCGACGGCTTTTTTCGCTGATGGCTTTATTTAACTGCTTTAGCAGCACCCGCTCGTCCGCCGTGTTTTCCAGTTTGAAATCGTATACCTGTCTGGCGTCAAAGGTTACCTTTTCCTTCCCGCCTGCATAGGGATTTTGGAGAATCAGGCTTAAGTCGATTTGCTTCTGCCTCTCGCTCAGATTATCCTTTATTTTGAGGAGCTCCGTGCGTCCCACCAGCTCGTCTACCGTGCGCACGCCCAGCCTTGCCATGTACTCCCGAAGCTCCTGGGCAATAAAGCGCATGAAATTCATCACGTATTCCGGTTTGCCCTTGAAGTTTTTGCGCAGCTCCGGGTTCTGGGTGGCCACGCCCACAGGGCAGGTGTCCAGATTGCAGACACGCATCATCACGCAGCCCATGGTCACCAGAGGCGCCGTGGCAAAGCCGAATTCCTCCGCCCCCAGGATAGCCGCGATGGCAACGTCCCGGCCGCTCATCAGCTTTCCGTCGGTCTCAATCCGCACCTTATTTCGAAGTCCGTTCATAATCAGCGTCTGATGGGTCTCCGAAAGCCCCAGCTCCCATGGAAGCCCGGCGTTGTGAATAGAGCTTCGGGGCGCCGCGCCCGTGCCGCCGTCATAGCCCGATACCAGAATCACCTGAGCCCCTGCCTTCGCCACACCGGCTGCCACCGTGCCCACGCCAGCCTCGGAAACCAGCTTCACGCTGATTCTGGCGTTCTTGTTGGCGTTTTTCAAATCGTAAATCAGCTCCGCCAAATCCTCAATAGAATAAATATCGTGATGGGGCGGCGGGGAAATCAGGCCCACGCCGGGCGTGGAATGTCTGGTTTTGGCAATCCAGGGATAAACCTTGCCGCCGGGCAGATGCCCTCCTTCTCCGGGCTTTGCGCCCTGAGCCATCTTAATCTGAATTTCGTCCGCACTCACCAGATATCTGCTGGTGACGCCGAACCGTCCCGAAGCCACCTGCTTGATAGCCGAGCACCGGTTTTCTCCGTCAGGGCCGGGAGTGAGCCGCTCCAAATCCTCGCCGCCCTCGCCGGAATTGGACTTTCCATGGAGACGGTTCATGGCAATCGCCATGGTCTCGTGGGCTTCCTTTGAGATGGAGCCGTAGGACATTGCCCCGGTCTTAAATCTCGTAACGATGGTATCAACGCTCTCCACCTCGTCGATTGGCACGCCCTTTTTCGGGTAGTTAAAATCCATCAGCCCCCGGAGATTTTTTACCGAATCCTCGTCGCAAACCAGCGCGGTGTACTCCTTGAACATCTCGTAGTCCCCCCGCTTCGTGGACTCCTGAAGCAGATGAATGGTCGCCGGATTGTAAAGATGCTCGTCGGCGCCGCTGCGCATCTTGTGGTGCCCCAGACTGTCCAGAGTCAAATCATTGGCAAGCCCTAAGGGGTCGAACGCCTGTGAATGCAGGGCGTCCACCTGCTTTTCAATATCCCTGATGGTAATGCCGCCCACCCGGCAGACGGTGTGAGGGAAATATTTGTCTATCACTTTACTGTCGATTCCGATAGCCTCAAAAATCTGGGAGCCCTCGTAGGACTGGATGGTGCTGATTCCCATTTTGGAGGCAATCTTCACAATCCCGTGCAGGACGGCGTTATTGTAGTCCTCCACCGCGGCGTAATAGTCCTTATCCAGCATATGCCTGTCAATCAGCTCCCTGATGGATTCCTGCGCCAGATAGGGATTGACGGCGCATGCGCCGTAGCCTAAAAGGGTGGCAAAATGATGCACCTCCCTTGGCTCCCCTGATTCCAGAATCAGCGCCACGCTGGTTTTTTTCTTCGTCACCACCAGATGCCGGTTGAGGGCGGATACTGCCAGGAGGGAGGGCAGCGCCACGTGGTTTTCGTCCACGCCCCTGTCCGAGAGAATCATAATATTCACCCCGTCCCGGTAGGCTCTGTCCACCTCCACAAAAAGCCGGTCGATGGCGCGCTCTAAGCTGGTGTTTTTATAATAGGTAATGGGAATGACCTCTACCTTGAAGCCCTCCTTTTTCATGCTCTTAATCTTCATCAAATCCGTGTTAGTGAGAATCGGATTGTTTACCCGAAGCACGTTGCAGTTTTTCGGAATCTCCTCCAGAATATTTCCGTCCGTTCCCACATAAACCGTAGTGGATGTGACAACCTCCTCCCGGATAGCGTCGATGGGCGGATTTGTGACCTGGGCAAAAAGCTGTTTAAAATAATGAAAAAGCGGATGGCAGGTGGCAGAAAGCACCGGCAGCGGCGTATCCACCCCCATTGCCGCAATGGCCTCGCCGCCGTTTTTCGCCATGGGGAGAATGCTGTTTTTTACCTCCTCATAGGAATACCCGAAAGCCTTCTGCATCCGTTCCAGTTCCCCGGACGTAAACTCCGGCACCCGCTCGTTAGGGATTTTCAGGTCATGGAGATGCACCAGATTCCTGTCAAGCCATTCCCCGTAGGGCTGCCTTGAGGCGTAGGTTTCCTTCAGCTCGTCGTCGTCAATCACTTTTCCCCTTACCGTGTCCACCAAAAGCATTTTTCCGGGACGGAGCCTTTCCTTTACCAGAATTTTCGAGGGCGCAATATCAAGTACTCCCACCTCGGAGGAAAGAATCAACTGGCCGTCGTCGGTAATCATGTAACGGGAAGGGCGAAGTCCGTTCCTGTCCAGCACCGCCCCCATAACATCTCCGTCGCAGAATAAAATAGAAGCCGGCCCGTCCCAGGGCTCCATCATGGTGGCATAATATTGATAAAAATCCTTCTTATGCTGGCTCATGGTGGTATTGTTTGCCCAAGGCTCGGGAATGGTAATCATCACCGCAAGGGGCAAATCCATACCGCTCATTACCAGAAATTCCAGCGTGTTATCCAACATGGCAGAATCGGAGCCCGCCGTATTTACCACAGGAAGCACCTTGTGGAGCAGCCCCCGCAAATGCCCGGATTCCATGTTTTCCTCCCGGGCCAGCATTTTGTCCGCATTGCCCCTGATAGTGTTAATTTCCCCGTTATGCACGATAAATCGGTTGGGATGGGCCCGCTCCCAGCTTGGATTGGTGTTGGTGGAAAAACGGGAGTGCACCATGGCAATAGCCGATTCGTAATCCTTATCCTGCAAATCCGCAAAAAAGGTGCGCAGCTGCCCCACCAGAAACATCCCCTTATATACGATGGTTCTGCTGGAAAGAGACACCACATAGGTATCGTCCAGGGACTGCTCAAAGACCCGCCTTGCCACATAAAGAAGCCTGTCAAAGGCCACACCCTTTTCCACACCCATGGGCTTTTTGATAAAAGCCTGCATGATGCAGGGCATACACTCCACCGCCTTGTGCCCAAGAACGGAGGGATTGGCAGGCACATCACGCCACCCGAGAAAAGTGAGGCCTTCCTTTTCCACAATAATTTCAAACATCTTTTTCGCCTGATTCCTGCGCAGCTCGTCCTGCGGGAAAAAGAACATGCCAACGCCGTACTCCCGCTCTTTCCCGATAGAAATTCCAAGAGGCTTCGTCACCTTCTCGAAAAATCTGTGGGGAATCTGCGTCAAAATACCCACGCCGTCGCCGGTTTTCCCTTCCGCGTCCTTACCGGCGCGGTGCTCCAGGTTCTCCACAATCTTAAGGGCATTCTCCACCGTCTCCCGGGTTTTTGCGCCTCTGATATTTACACACGCGCCAATCCCGCAATTATCATGTTCAAATTCCGCCCGATACAAAGGTGCGTCGGGACGTGTTTTTTTCACATCAAACATAGCTTCTCCTTTCGCTTTATGCGCCGCACTCGGCTTACGCCTCGCTGTCGCGGCAGTCACCGGATGTGTGCGCATACATTCTTGCGAATGATACGCCCGCGCACGGCTCGTTGCTCGCGCAAAAAGGTCGCAAAGGGCTTGTAACTCGCGCCTTTGCGACCTGTAAGTAAGAATATACACCTGTTTTCTCTTTTTGTAAATATAAACTTTTTGGGGATTTGTCAGATTATTTGACTTTTCATTGTTTTTATATATTTTGTCAGACTTTTTTCTTTTCTGAACTGCTATTTTAAGCTAATCAATCTTTTTCACCCGATATTCTCCGCAGTTTTTAACCGCATCGCTAATCAAATCGTCGGAGATATCTTTTTCCAGAAAAACTTCTATGTATTCCTCCGAAAGCTCCTCCCTGAACGCCACATCCGTGACCTCGTTTATCCCGCTTAAGGCTTCCTTTATCCTCTCCCGGCATCTGTCGCAGTTGATTCCCTCCACATACACCGCCTTGTAATCCATGCGCTCAATCTTGAAAATCACAGGCCGCGTTCCGTCGGAACAGCAGGTTATCATGATTCTCTCATCGTTCATCCAGCCCCGCATAATCGCTCCGCCCTGCAGTCCTGTATAAATATATCTGCTAATGGCGTCCCACGCCTCGGAACAGTGGGGAAAACGCGTTCCCCCGGCTGTTCCGTCCGCAGGTTTGGCGCTTTGCCTGAGGGTATTAAGTCCCATATGCCAGAAATCGTCGGCATTGCCGTATCTCTCAAAAATAAATTCATCCCCAATCTGATAACAGGGACATTCCCCGGAAATCGGGTCTGCGCAGTATTGCACCTGTAATTCGGGGTAAAGCTTTTTGTCCAGTACCGTTACTTTTACTTTATGCTGCATAGTTTTTCCTCCTCTACCTTCTTTTTTTCCTGTTCAGATTAAATTCCTCCTCTGCCAATTCTATACGCTGCTGTATCTGTTTCTCCGTAGGCAGCTGCTTCCTAATTTCTTCTAATTTAATATTATCATAAGATGCCACGCCAATCGGTGTCTGGATTCCCTGAAATGCCCATTGCACTTCCGTCTGTTCCTTATCTTTACAGATTAATAATCCTATTGTAGGATTTTCATCCGGAGTCCGAATAAGTTCGTTCACTGCATTGACATAGAAATTTAATTTTCCGGCAAACTCCGGTTCGAAAGAAACAGCTTTCAGTTCAACTACCACATAACACTTGAGCCGAATGTGATAAAATAGCATGTCGATTTTACGTGTTTTTCCTGCTACTACAATTTCCTTTTGTCTTCCGATAAATGCAAATCCTGTTCCCAGTTCTAATAAAAATCTTGTAATATTCTGTTCCAGCGCATCTTCTAAATCCGCTTCATCATAATCCGGAGACAATGTAATAAATCCTAAATCATAAGTATCTTTTGTAATCTCCTGTGCAAGTTTTCCCTGCGCAGAAGACAATTTCTCACTAAAGTTAGTAATGGCCGTACCTGCTCTGCCATATAAACCAGACCTGATATAATTCTGAAGTGTGCTTCTGCTCCACCCTTCTGCTATTGTATGGTTCATATAGAATAATGCTTCCTCTATAGATTTGCATTTTGTAATAATGTCAATATGATGTCCCCATGGAACATATGCAAAAAATAGCGGAAACGAAAATTCTCCAATATCCTGTTGGAGTTTTTCAGCATTTATATTTTTTCCGTACTGCTCTATTCTTGATTGAATTGTTGAAGTCTGTGTTTCCATTTCTCCAACAAGCCGTTGGAGTTTTCCATCATCTTTCCCATTATAAAACGTATACCATTTTTTCATATACCAGATATTGGTTGTACTAAAACCTTTTGTATCTGGAAACTCATTTTTCAAATCAAGGCTCAGTTGCTCAACAATACCGCTGCCTCACTTTTCTTCCACTTTACGCATAACAAGTTCTCGTCCAAGCTGCCAATTAAACAGGAGCTGCTCGGAGTTCACTTTTACAGCAGCCTTTATCTGTGTAGTTCTGAAGCGTTCCTTAATATTATGAATCCACTGCACATAGTCGGAATCTAAATGTACGTCATGCGACCTCACGACAATTGGCTTTTCATTTCTTTTATCAGCCATTACTTTCTTCGCCTTTCTTCGATACTGTCCATTTTCTCCTGTCCTGCTATTTTCCTGAATCATAACCGCATCATAACCATTCCGGTCATGATTCCTATCCCTTTTCTTCATTCTTCTTTAAATTAAAAAGGAACCCCGCCGCACCCGCCAGACACACCGCAGAAACGCCTATACCCACCGGACGACTCATATCTTTCAAACCGCCGTAATAAGTCATCACATACATACTCACATTGGCTACCCCATGAAACAGTACCGGCACGGCAAAACTGCCGCATATTTCATAGCACCAGGCAATCATAATCCCCAGAATCGTCCCGTAAACCGCCTGCACCGGATTTCCGTGATAACAGCCAAAGAGCAGCGCGGAAACGCAAAGCGCAAGGGGATAGTTAAAACACCGCTTCATCCTGTTATAAATCATTCCTCTGAAAACCGCTTCCTCGGCAAGAGGCGACACTACTCCATATAAAAACAAGCCCGGAATAAAGTTCACACTGTACTGAGCCTGCGACGTTTCCTCATAGGATTTGGAAATACCGGTCATCCCCAGAAGACTCATCAGAAGATTCAACCCCATTGCCGAAAGAAAAGCAATCGCCGCCACCACGCAATATCGGGTCAGGCGGGCCGTCGCCCCGCCGCCGTCAGCTACGCCTTTACAGGTTGGCGTATCTGTTTTTTTCACTTCCTGTCTGCGGATATTGTCAGGGATATCTGAACTTCCCCTTTCTCCGCCTGCAATTTCCCTTTTCACCGCCTGCCGGATAGCCGCCACGCCACAGACAATCGCCAACCCGTTTATCACGCCGCGGAACGTCCCGGAATTTTCCGTAAAAAATAACGCCAGCGCTTCCTTTCCCGAAAAGATACCGCCGGCTCCCGCCCAAAGCAGAATTTCCGCCACGTCATGAACAACAAAATAAACAAGAAGGGGCCAGAGCAGATATACCGTCTTCTGAAAGGAGCCCCAGCCGGATAACTCCTCCCTGCTCCACCGCATGTTCATTCTTTCCCAAAAATTTTTCATATGCTACCACTCCGCCACTTTCCCGACACCATTTCTTCCCTGCTTATGCGCTGCGCTTTCTGCCCACATTCCATGTTTTTCTCCGGTTCGCCCCATTTGTCCTTTACATTCCGTGCTTCTGCCCGCGCGCCGCGCTTTTCTCTGAATCTCCGCGTCACGTTTCCTTCTTATGTCCCGCAAAGAAACTCCGCAAGCTCCGCCACCGTCTCTGCAATGTACTCGGCTCCGGCCTCCTCAAGCTCTCCTTCTCTGGCAAATCCAAAACCCACGCCCACGCCGGTAAGACCGTAAGCCTTTGCGCCCTGAATGTCAAATTTCCTGTCTCCTGTCATGGCGCACCTGCCGTGCCGCTCTGTGACCGGCATAGTCAATATTCCCAGCTGCCCGAGGGCTTCCTCCACAACTTCCTCTTTTGTGCCTCTCGTTCCGTCCAGTTCACTCCCCACTACAACGTCGAAATATTTTTCGATGTCAAAATGAGCCAGAATCTGCTTTACGAAGCCTATAGGCTTGCTGGACGCCACCGCCAGACGCATTCCTCTCCTGTAAAGGCTCTCCAGCATCTGAGGGATTCCCGGATAAATCTGATTTTCAGAGATTCCCACGGGTGCAAATCTTTCCCGATAAACAGCAATAGCCCTTTCGGCCTCCTCCCCTGTAAAACCGTAAAACTCCATAAAGCTGTCTTTCAAGGGCGGGCCGATAAAGGGCTCTAACTTTTTTAAATCAGGTTCTTCTATGCCAAAGGCCCGCAAGGCGTGCTGCACCGATTTGGTGATTCCCTCTCTAGGGTCCGTCAGCGTGCCGTCCAGGTCAAATAAGCAATAATCAAACATAAAAAGACTCCTGTTTATTTTAAATTCAGTTTTGCAAAAATATCTCCAAGGCTTGTCCCAAAGCTCTCTTTTGAGCTGTACTTAGCGGTATCGACACGCTCCGTCTCCTCCACTTCCTTTTCTTCCGTGGCGGCCTTAATGCTCAGGGAGATTTTTCCGTTGTCCGTGTTTAAAATCTTAACCTTCACCTTATCGCCCACGTTCAGCACCTCGGAGGGCTTTTTGATTCTCCGCTGGCTTATCTGGGAAATGTGTACCAGACCGCTTAAGCCGTCCTTTAAATCCACAAAAGCGCCGTAAGGCTGCAGGCTTTCCACCGTGCCCTCCATCACCGTGCCGGGAACCAGCATGGCAATTTTATGGTCGTGGGCTTCCTTTTCCTGCTCCCGCAGTATTTCCTTAGCGGAAAGCACCAGTTTTTTCTTCTCCTTATCTACGGTAATGACTCTTACAGTCAACTCTTTTCCCTGATAGGTATTTAAGTCCTCCACATAAGAAAGCGCCAGATGGGAGGCCGGTATGAATCCCCTGATTCCCTCCACGTAAGCAATCACTCCGGCATTTACCACTCCACTAACCTTTACGGTCAACGCCGTTTTTTCCTCAAGATATTTGTTCAGGACGTCCCATGCAAGCTCCGCGTTCGCTTCCTTCTTAGACAAAAGAATATTTCCCTGCCCGTCGTCCATTTTTACCACAGACGCCTCAATCACATCCCCGATTTTCACATCGTCCAGAACGGAAAAGCCCGGGTCGTCGCTCATATCCGCCGCTTTGATAATCCCCTGTGTGTAATACTTCAAGTCCAGAGATACCTCTTCTTCATTGACGTCAATCACCGTTCCCTGAATCACATCCCCCTCATTAATTTTGCGAAAAGACGCTTCAAGTTCCTTCTCGTAATCCTTCATTGTTTCTTCCATAATTCGTTTGTCCTTTCCTTTTGCTTATTTCCCCATATATTTTCACAGGACAAGCCCGCTCTTCTTAAGCGGAAGAGCAGGCATTGTCCTGGTGAGAGGTCGAATATTCTAAAAATCAACTTATATTTCTTTCAGAACAACAACATTTTAACACTTAACAGCCGGAATTACAATAGCCAACATTATTTCAGCTTCCAGATATCCCTGTTATACTCTGCAATCGTCCTGTCTGATGAGAAGAAACCCGCCTTTGCAATGTTCACAAGCATCATCTTTTTCCACTTTTCACGGTCCTCGTAATCCGCAATCGCCTTGTCTTTCATTACAATATAGTCTTCCAAATCAAGCAGCGTCATAAACCAGTCCTTATTAATCAGCTCCTTGTACAGACGCTCCAGATTCTCCTTATGCCCCGCCTTAAGCGCCTTATCGCTTATAATAAAGTCCACGGCTTCTTTGATGACCGGACTCTTTTCATAATATTTCTTCGACACATAGCCCGGCTTGCCCTGCTTTTTCTCCTCATAATATTCGATTACCGTATCGGATTTCTCGCCGAAAATATAAATATTATCATCGCCCACAAGCTCGTGGATTTCCACGTTGGCTCCGTCCGATGTTCCAAGGGTCACGGCTCCGTTTAACATAAACTTCATATTGCCTGTGCCGGAAGCCTCCTTGGAGGCAAGGGAAATCTGCTCGGAAATATCGCAGGCCGGAATCAGCTTCTCCGCATAGCTGACATTGTAATTCTCCACCATAACCACTTTCATGTAAGGGCTTACCTCGGGGTCGTTGTTGACAATCTCCTCCAGAACCAGAAGCAGGTGGATAATATCCTGTGCAATCACGTAGGCCGGAGCAGCCTTTGCGCCGAAAATGAAGGTCATGGGCCTTACCGGCTTTTTGCCGCTCTTGATTTCCAGATACTTGTGGATAATGTAAAGCGCGTTCATCTGCTGGCGCTTATACTCGTGAAGCCGCTTAATCTGGATATCAAACACGGAATCGGGGTCCAAATCAATGCCTTCCCTTTCCTTCACATATGCGGCAAGCTCCTTCTTGCGGTTCATCTTAATCTCCGCCAGACGGTCAAGCACTCTCTCGTCGTCCGCAAATTCCAGAAGCTTTTCAAGCTTATCGGCATCCTTCTTAAAGCCGTCACCAATGGTCTCGGATAGGAAGCCTGCCAGCTCCCGGTTACAGCTAAGGAGCCATCTTCTGAAGGTAATGCCGTTGGTCTTGTTGTTAAACTTCTCGGGATACAGCTCATAAAAAGCATGCAGCTCGGTGTTCTTTAAAATTTCCGTATGAATCGCCGCTACGCCGTTGACGGAAAATCCGTAGTGGATATCGATATGGGCCATGTGAACCCGGTTGTCTTTGTCGATAATCTGCACCGCCGGGTCGTCGTATTTTGCCGCCACCCGTTTATCCAGCTCCTTAATATAGGGAACAAGCTGGGGAACCACCTTTTCCAGATATTTAAGCGGCCATTTTTCGAGAGCCTCCGCCAGAATCGTGTGGTTCGTGTAAGCGCAGGTCTTGCTTACCACCTCGATTGCCTCGTCCATGGAAAATGCCTTTTCCTCCACCAGGATACGGATTAACTCCGGGATTACCATGGTGGGATGGGTATCGTTAATCTGAATTACAGCGTAATCGTACATTTTGCGCAAATCATATTTCTTTTCTTTCAGTTCCTTTAAGATGAGCTGCGCCGCATTGCTCACCATAAAATACTGCTGGTAAATCCGAAGCAGATGGCCGGCTTCATCGGAATCGTCGGGATAAAGGAATAAGGTAAGATTCTTTTCAATATCCTCCTTGTCAAAATCAATCCCCGATTTCACGATATCTTCGTCCACCGACTCGATGTCAAAGAGCCGTAGCTTGTTAACACCGCTGTCATACCCGGCGACATCAATGTCATAAAGCCGTGACACCACTTTCTTTTTACCGAAATGTACATCGAAAGAAACGTCAGTCTTTGTGAGCCAGGAATCATTTTCAATCCAGTCATTCTTTTCCGCACACTGGAGCCTGTCTTTAAACACCTGCCTGAAAAGGCCGAAATGGTAATTTAAGCCGATTCCTTCCCCGGGAAGCCCAAGGGTTGCAATGGAATCCAGAAAACATGCCGCAAGCCTTCCAAGACCGCCGTTGCCAAGAGACGGCTCCGGCTCGCACTCCTCAATCTCCGCAAGGCTCTTTCCGTTACTTTTCATAATCTGGTCAACCCTGTCATAAACGCCCAGATTAATTAAATTGTTGGATAACAGCTTTCCGATTAAGAATTCCGCAGAAATATAGTAAATCTTCTTTTCTCCGTCATTGTGATTGGAAACCGTCATCAGTCTTTTCGTGTATGTCAGCAGTACATAATAGGCTTCCTGATTGGAAAGCTCTTGTAATGACCTGCCGAACATTTCCTTTGCAACTTCTTCCATCTGCTGTTCCATATTTAAAACCAGAACATGCTTTTTTAAATTCGTTCCTTCTGCCATAATCTCTCCTCACAATAATTTCAATTTTTCGCGACTTTCATATTAAATTATTCCAAAATTTACATGTTGCATACTGAGTGTAACATAAGAAAACGTTTTCCGCAAGTGGATATTAAAAAATTCTATTGTAAAACAGAATTTTCAACAAATAATATCCAGATATTTCATCCTGTCCAGATAATGCGGAATATCGATTCTTTCCCCTGTTTTCCCGTCCATTAAAAGCTGCAGCTCCTCCATGGCCGCTGCGGAAATCCCCGCAAAATCCTGATGCACCGTGTTCATCTGCTTCCCCACATAGCCCATCAGAATAATCCCGTCAAAGCCGCAGACAGGTCTGAAAATGTCCATCTCGGTCAACGCCTTCATTGCGCCGATTGCCATCAAATCGGACGCGCACACGATAACATCATACTTTTCGCCGTATTTCATGGTGATGTTCCTGGCCTGGAGTTCCGAAAACTCTCCGTTTTTAACTGTCATCACCAGCTTTAATTCGTCAACCAGCTCTTTCATTCCCACAAGCCTGTCTTCCGTGGCAAATCCGTCCTTTTTTCCTGTGATATAAAGAATCCGCCTGCCGTTATTATCCTCAATGGTTTTCCTTGCCACGTCATACTGGGCCTTAAGCTGATTGATTCCCACAGAGGAAGTATTTTCATTGACAAAGGGCGCGTCAATTACCACACACTTGAAGTTCTGCCTTTCCACCAGCTCGCGGAGCACATGATTTTCCCTGCCCATACCATAAATAATCAGGCCGCAGATGCTCTGTGACTGAAGATATCTGGTAAGCTCCTCCACGGTTTTATTTTTGAACATGGAAAAAAAGAGCGTAATCACGTCCAGATTCAGCTCCATCGCCTTATGGATTGCCCCCTGGATATACTGCATGTTAATCTCGTCGATTGCCTGGGTCTTCTGGTTCAAATGCATAAGAAGCGCCACCCGCCCCGACTGTTTGGAAGAAAGGGCGGCGGCTACAGAGTTGGGGACAAAATTCAGTTCCTCTACTGCTCTGTTTACCTTGACTTTTGTCTCCTCACTGACATTAGGATAACCGTTTAAAACCTTTGACACCGTGGAGATTGCCACCCCGGCCGCCCTTGCCACATCCTTAATTGATACCATTTAATTCCTCCATGCCGCCAATGACCCGCAAGCCGGAGCCAAGGCGCAAATTTGGTGTGTGAAAATCTACTCTTCACACTCTGTCATCCTGATTTCACCTCCCGCTGCTATTACCATATCTGTCCGCTCTCCCTGAATGTATACCGGTAATACCAACATCTCTTCTCCGACAGCTCCGCTGATGCTGACGGAATATTCCGGCTGGCAAAGCCTGATAAATGCTCCCCCCTGACTTAAATTCCGGGCGTAAAAGCTGTTGAGACAGTTTAAAAGCTCACCCGCCGCATTCATGGACTCCTCGTTTACCTCTGTGTATTTTTTCTTTTCAAATGCGGACACCGCCGCAAGAAGCGAATTTCCTTTTCCGAAAATCCCGCTGGAAAATCCCGGCTCGCCTTCCACCATCTGAACCGCGCCGTTATCCACCGCGCATCTGTCCGTAACAAAAGCTTTTTCCAGATAAATTTCCGTATCGATACAGCGGGAAAGCATACGGAGCGCCGACCCGGCAATATTCAGATATTTCTCACAGCCAATCGGCATAAAAAGCGGAAGAATCCTGTCAATATCATCGCTTTTCAAATCCTCTATATCCATCAGCGTCAGGTTATAATCCGTCTGGAAATCAAGCATATACTGCTCCAGCTCTTCCATTGTCATCAGACGGTGGTTCTCCAGCACCTGCGCAAACGCCAGATAGGCATTTTCCTGCTTATGCAAAAGCATCTCCACATCTTCTCTGGTCAGATAGCCCTTTTCCACAGCGATATCGCCAAAACGTTTATCCGTCACTGTCTGAAGCCTGTGTACCTTCTCCGTCTCCTCCTGCGTCATCAGCCCTTCCGCCACGGCAATAAGTCCCAGCTTTACGCGAACCTGCCCCTGTTCTAAAATCGCAATTTCCAATTGCTTTGGCGTAAGAAGCTCCCGCTTTAATAAATAGCGCCCTACAATACCTGAAATCATCGTTTTCTCCTTTGTCGTCCGCATGTAAAATCCTGTAAAAGGCTGACCCTGCGGCCAGCCCTTTTGACTTTTACTTTCTTACAAGATGATAAGGAACACCGTTTACAAAAACAGGGAACAGCTCGCCCATAATAAGCGGCCTTGCATACTCCTCATAACCGTCGTTAAGCCCGCAGCCGTCTTCCGTAATCCACTCCGCCGGAACAGGTCTCTCCACATTTGCAATCGCATGAATATCATAAGCGCTTGTTCCGCACTGATAAGGGTCGTCTCCGTTTCTGTCCAGAGTAATCATCATGCCGGTCTTACCTTCTTCCGCCGCCAGAACCGCATCGTATCCAACCTGGAACGCCTCGTTGACGTCGGTAAGGGAAGCAAGATGGGTAGCCGAGCGCTGAAGGGTTGAAAGCTCGATTGCCCTTGTCTTTAATCCGGTTTCCTCCGCAACCTTCTGCGCAAGGAAAGCTGCCGTACCGGACATCTGCTTGTGTCCGAACGCGTCTACCGCCACGTTTTCATTTGCAAGCTCGCACACATAACGTCCGTCCGCGATATGGATACCCTCGGAAACCGCAATCACTACGGAAGACTTTGTCTCCGCCAGATGTTTTACCTTTGCCATGAAAGCATCCATGTCAAACACCTTCTCGGGAAGATAAATCGCGTCCGCGCCTGTGCAGTCGTCGCCTTTTGCAAGGGCTGCCGCTGCGGTAAGCCATCCTGCGTTACGTCCCATAATTTCCACGATACAGATAGTGGGCTTCTTTGCACCAAAGGACTCGTTGTCACGGATAACTTCTTTTAAGCTGGTTGCAATATATTTAGCCGCGCTGCCGTAACCGGGGCAATGGTCGGTAACAGGAAGGTCATTGTCAATAGTTTTGGGAACGCCCATGAATCTCTGAGGCTTGCCGTGAGCCGCCGCATAATCGGATAACATTTTTACCGTATCCATGGAATCATTTCCGCCTGCATAAAACAGACATTCGATATCATGCTTTTCCATGATTTCAAATACTTTCTCGTAAACGTCCTCATGCCCTTCAATCTTGGGCATTTTGAAACGGCAGGAGCCAAGGAATGCGGAGGGTGTTCTCTTTAAAAGCTCGATTCCCGTAGGCTCGGCAAGATAATCCTCAAGCTCAATCAGCTTGTCTTCCAGAAAGCCTTCGATGCCGTGAACCATTCCGTACACCTTGTTAACGCCGATTTTCTTGGCTGCTGCGTATACGCCTGCCACAGATGAGTTAATTACAGCCGTAGGGCCGCCTGACTGTCCAACTACAATATTACCTTTCATTTCATTTTCTCCTTTATTCTGAGTACTTTTGTTATCCTGAACTTTTCCAGTAGAAGTATAGCAGATTCCATTTTCGCTGACAAGGGGGTATTGACTTTTTATGGAAATCGTTTTCGGGATTTATTACAACTTTTAACTTTAACATCATACTCTATTAATTTTCAAACCGGCATCAGAATATGTATTTACATTTATTGAATCGACAACTCCCCCCGTCTCCTTATCAATCACCACAATATTTAATCCGATTTTATTCATAGAATAATCTATATTGTCAACTATAATTTCACTTCTGTCCCTCCCCGGCGTTTCGGTAAATCCTCTGCTTTTTACCTTAATCTTACAGTATTGCAATGGCGTACAGCACACTTTTAATTTGTTATCCAGATATTCCACACTATAATTGGGATGCCCCGTGACAAACTCATAATTCAAATTAAGCTCCTTTATCGATTTTTCATCAACCTTGATCGCTCCTCCGTCTATGACCGCCACATAGCTGTTTCTCCATTGTACATCTGCCCGCAGAGGCAAACCGGAGATTTCCAGGAATTTCCCCCAATGTGTGGCACACTCATCTCTGCCGGATAATATTACCACATATTTGGAGTCTGCTTTTAACACGGCAAAATATTCACGTAAATTATTAATCTCCCGCAACTTTGAGTTTGCGGAAACAATATTATTTCTTGAAAGAACTATGTCAAGCCATGTCTTTCCGGCTTTTAACTGTGATACAATTTCTCTTTTTTTCTCTTCCTCATAGGCATAATCTGTCCTTACCTTATTAAGAAGGTCCGTTTTCTCACGCAAGGACTTCAACAATTGCAGCATGACTCTTGTGGAATCATTGCCGCTTTTGGGCTTTACTTCGGTATTTAATGCCGAATGCAGCCAGTTTTCTGATTCCATCCTTTTCGCTGCAATACGCTTATATACAAAATCATAATCTATCTCAGTAAAAATATTGGCTTTCCCCAATAATAGTCTACTGTCCTCATAGAACAAAGACGGACATTCTATCAATTTTGCTAATGAATCAAAACGTTCTTTTGCTCTGTTTTTAATTGCCACAAATTTTTTCCCATATATGATTGAAAAACATACACCATGGAACGAATCGGTAATCACACAGCTGGCATGCCGGAAATATTCAACCCAGTCTACAAATTCCGGTCTTACAACATTTTCATCCATATTCATTGCTCTCTTATTTGCTTCAAAATTTCCGTACAAATCCAATATCACAACAAGTTTCTTATTCAGATTTTTTGCTGCTTCAAGAGCAGCCTGCCTTTTATATGGCGTTATATCCAGTATATATGCAAGTATATATTCTTCGTTAAATTTGAGTTGTGATTTACTGCTAAGTTCATCCCAAGCCTTTCTGTCACATATAAACACAGGGTCTATTACCTGCTTAGCCTGAAGACCGAACAAATCCCTGCACATATCAACTCCATAGTCTTCACGCACAGATATTGCGTCAAATCGCTTTAAATGATGAGAATACACTGCTCTCACATCTTCATCTATCCCTCTTTTGGCACCAAAAGAGGGGGCATAAGATATCATCCGCTTATTTTCACTTGCAAAACCCAGCAGCATAAATTGAAAAAATCTGTCAAATTGATTCATGCTCCAATTCCAGGACATATCCGAACCAACAACAAAAGTTTCAAAGCACTGATTAACCGCCTGCCAATCATCTTTCTCCATAAAGCCACTGCACAATTCCATATATCCTCGGGCAAATTTTATAGCTTCACTCCCCATAAAACACAAATGGTCCATGACAGCAGTTCTTTTCCCCATATCCTTAATCGCCCTGTAAAGAGCATAGTTTGTTGCAATGCTTCCATAATTATTGGACATAAAAAGCATAAGCCCTACATCAAATTTATGCAAAGATGCATAGACAGCACTTTCAAATTTCATCTCAGTACAATCATTAAAAAATTTCCGTCGTTTGGCAAAATTACTGTTACATGTAGACGGATGAAAAATATTTTCATTTAACAGCTTAATGTTACAGGAATTTTCCATATCTTCTCCATATATTTTCTGAGCGTAATACTCGTATTCCGTTCCAGAAAGCGAATCCTGAAATAAAGCAATGCCTTTATTATTATTAAGAAGAACAACTGACACTCCCTTTCTGTATTCAAAAGATAAATTAAGGCTTCCTGCCGCCCATAAATCTCCTATTGTCATATCCCCCTGACGCGGAAGCCTGCTATATTGGCATTGAAAACATGAAGCACGTAAATTAATATCCTGTAGAAAAGACTGCATATATACACTTGTATTATTATACGATGTTCTGACTTCTCCATTCTTCAATTTTACTTTGAGCAGAGAAGCCCAACCTTCCCGGCTACGAAACTCAACATCCTTAACATAATCAATACCTCCAAAAGAATTCTCCAGATGTTCCTGAAACATTTTGGGAGAAGGGATTCCGTGGCACAATACATCTACTGTGTAAAGATTATCATAGTCTTTTCCCAAAAAACGCAGCAATCCGGCAATCTGACATGGGCAGCCACTATATAACACATAATTTCCCTGTTCCAGAAGCTCTTTTGTCCTTTGAAAAATATCGTCTGTAGAACTCTGTAAATACTTAGAGCGCCGTATTTTGTCCAATTCTTCCATATTATGTACGATAATATGCTTCACAAAAAAATCCGAATCATAGGCTGCTCCTACAACATAACCTCCTGTTTTTATGATATGCTCTGCAAGAAAGGTAAATATTCCACCCGAAGAACTGTCATAAAGTATCTTCTCTTCCGCTGAAAAAGCATAAATATCGGGATTCGAATTATTTGAATACTGGCAATTTACAGATGGACATACCTGCCTGCATCTCCCACAGGAAATACATTTTTCTTCATCTACAACCGGCTCTAAAAAACCTTCTGTATTTTCCTTCATTTCAATTGCCCCTGTCGGACACTCATTAAAGCAAGCGCCACAGCCATAACACGATTCCATATTATCAAGGATTTTCATATCTCACCTCATCTAAATTACAGAGAATAATCACTCCACGACACCTTTATCTCTGAATAAGAATCAGAATTTCAAAAAATTTTATCCAATTCCCTCCATAATTTTTCATATTCAGCATCTCCATATAATTGACTCCGCCCCAACAAATAACCTCTTGCCAACATTTTAAGAAACCTCCTTCTATCAGGATTACCCTTTTTCAGATAAAATACCGTAATATCCTTATACATAATAAACCGCTCTTCTTTTGTCTTTTTCATCCACTGTTCTTCCAGTGTATTTTTTCGAATAACTCTGTCATATTCATACAGGAAGTCATTAAGGTAACAAATTCTATCTGTAAAAGACAAAATATACGGAGTCCACGCTTCATCCTCACCCAAAAAAATTTCAGGAAACAATCGTTCTTTCACCAGAGAAGAGCGGTATAACTTATTCCAAACCGCTACAGAAAATATAAGCCCTTTATCAAAATGCATCTGGAAAAAGTCATCTGCAGTTACAGCAATATCCTCTTCCAATGGATACTCTATAAATACCTTATAACCACTTTCTTCTATCCGATATACAGATGTAACCGCAATATCACAGTCATTTTTCTTTGCAGAATAATATAATTTTGCAATCATATCAGGATGGAGCATATCATCACTATCCATGAAAGCGATATACTCACCTTCTGCATACTTGATTCCAGTATTCCGTGCCACTCCAACTCCAGCGTTTTTCTGATGTATAGCTATTATATTCGGATATTTCTCCGCATACCAATCAATCACATCCGCAGTATCATCCTCACTTCCATCATCTACAATAATTATCTCCAAATCAAGAAATGATTGCGCCAGCGTGATGTCTATACTTCTGACAATATAATCCTGCGCATTATAAGCAGGAATAATCAAACTAACATCAGCATGGGTATATTGCTGCTCTTGAAGATAAATCGGTTCTGATTCTACTACAATCCCTTTTCCTTTCAATGTATCAATATATGCCTTTATAACAAACTCATCATTTCTTCCATACCCCTGAATCAGAAAATAATGCTGATGCATATTCCTTGTTTCATATATCAGTTTCCCAGACATATCATAAACCAGAAATCCATTTGCCTCCCCATGATAACTCCATGATAATGCCAGATTCCCTCCATAAGATTCTTTTACTGCTATATATGTAAACGCCTGCTTTCTCAATTCATATATCTTTGCCGGTGTAATAATTTCCCCTGCATCTTTCCGGCACACTGCCTGCACTGCATCAACCAGACATTTTTTAGTATAGTAGCCGTTTCTCAAAGCCGGTGCAAACTGCCCAACACACCGGATATATTCCAGATAGTCCGATTCTGTCATGGATTCTATCATTATTACCACTTCCTCCAGCGAATGCACAACCAGTCCTAAATGGTTTTTTTCTATCAGCATCTGATTTGAAATCCCATCCGGTACAATGACAGGAATTCCCGCCGCAAGGTATCTGGCAAGGTGAAAGGAAGTTTCATACTCCATACACCGCCTGGAATCCTCATTCTGATACCAGACGAGACCAAATCCGCCCTTTGATAACGCCGAAAGCAATTCTCCTGAGGTTAATTTTCCCATATGATACACGTTATACCTCTGGTTTACTGAAACATCGTACAGTTTTAAAGGAATTGTACCATTCCACTCATTCATTCCCACAAAACCACTATCACATGCAAAATGGATTTCTTTACGAAACTGCGGAAAACTAAAAAAATTCAGGTCAGTTATATAATCCCACATTTCCTGAATGACGAATTTCATATCCCTTTTTATTCCGTTATCCGATAAAAAATGACGCATTGCCAAAGATGGTACAATCAAAACATCGGCCTGATTATATAATCTTATCGTTTCTTCCAGTATCATCTGGTTAGATTCCCTAATGAGAATTTTGGCGTTATGAACAAAAATTACCACCCGGCTTTGATAAACTTTTAAGCGTCTTACCAATTCCCATTCATACCGAAACCCATTTCCCGTTGGGAACTGGCATATAACAATATCCCCGCCACAAATCCCCGCAATAATTCCATCAAGCCTGCCGTTTAAACTTTCCCTGCTTTCGTTTGCTCCATTATACCGAAATATCCCCATCTCCCGGCAGCCAAGCCGGTGCGCAATTTCAGCGGTCATCCGCTGTATATACTGTGATGTGTCTTGTAATGGTAAGCCGTTTAACTTTGTAATATATATATTCATATCACTCCCCCATATGCCCCCAAGCCTTCAATGCTTTGATACATTTCGCTTTCACATTCAAACCAAAGTCCGGCATATAAAGCAACATCCGAAAACATCGGCTTGTCTCTATAATACCATGGCTTTAAGAAGCCCAGATAATGAATAATATAAGCATTATCCCGAAGCTACAATGTTACATCAACAAAACGCTCGTCCTGATTAAGGGTTGGGTCACTCATCTCTGGATAGCTGGCAAAACGGATGTTTCCCTTAGATAATGCTTCCGTATCTATCTTCCAACACTCCGGCGGCAAATTATATAAAGAACATGGCACATATTGAACCTTATCATAATACATATGGTTTAGCACATCCTGGTCAGGACATGGATATCGACTATCCCCCCTATAAAAAGCATCCAAAATATAATCAACGCTGTTCCTTCGCCTTAAATAGTTTAAATTCATCAGCATAAATCCTGAATTAAAATATCTACTGTTATGGGGAATTGCAACTCTGCTTCGCAACCATTCATAAGTCTCTCTTTTATGTCCTTCTATATCCTCACAGACAATAAAAGGACATGTATCACTCATAGATGTCCCATAAACTTCTGTTAAATCCTTTTTTATCAACATATCCGCATCTAAATATAAAATCCGTTCCATATTTTGAGGCAGCATATTTACAGCTAAAATACGATAATAGATTTCATGAGAAAATCGTTCGGTTACTGATACTCTTGTTGCAAACTCTCCCCCCATGTCAAGCGGGTGTAAATTCTTTTTTTCAAAATTGGAGACTATTTTTTGTAGTCTTTCAATATCCTCTTCTTTCAGGTCATGATACGCAAGATATATATCAACCTCCATGTCTTTATGAGTCCGGCAAAGAGAGTATACCATTACTGACGTTGGCTCCATAAATTTAGTGTTTGCAGCAATCAGAATATTCATGCTTATCAATTCCAACCTTTCCTCAAAAAACATTGGCATTTTTATATGACTCAAATATCAAAATATAATTTAATCTTCAGAAAGTTTCATCTATCTCCTCACATAATTTCATATATGCGGTATCACCATATATTTGGCTCCACATTAACAAAAAACGTTTTGCCAGCTTTTTCAACATTTCTCTTCTTTCAGGATTTCCAACTTTCAAATAAAATGTGACTATATTTTTATACATCTCAAAGCGCTCCTCTTTCCCTTTATACAGCCATTATGTCCCAAGAGTCCCTTCACGAAAAGACCTATCATATTCATATAAAAAATCATCATTATAGCAAATCCTCTTTGCATAAGACAAAATATATGGAGTCCACGCCGCGTCCTCGCCTAATAATATTTCCGGAAATAAACGTTCCTTTATAAGAGAGACATGATATAACTTATTCCAAACCTCTACGGAAAAGATAACATCGTTATTAAAATGCATTTCGAAATAGTCTTCTACTGTTACAACAGCATATTTTCCATTAAATACTGCACGTGTATCCCATATTCGTTTTTTATCTGACGTACAGATGTGATTGCAATATCGCAATCGTTTTTTTTGCATAATTGTACAATCTTATTATCATATCAGGATGAATCATATCATCACCATCCATAAATCCGATATACTCACCGCTTGCACGTCTAATTCCCGTATTCCTTGCCGCCCCTACTCCACCATTTTTCTGATGTATGGCTATTACATTTGAATATCTTTCCGCATACCAATCTACTACATTTGATGTATTATCCGTACTTCCATCATCTACCAGAATAATCTCTAGGTTAAAAAATGATTGAGCTAATGCAACATCAATCTCCCTGACAATATAATCCTGTGCATTATAAATCGGTATTATCAAGCTCACATCTGCATAACTATATTGCTTTTCCTGAAGATAAATCTGCCCTGATTCTGCTACAATCATTTTTCCCTTCAATGTATCAATATACGCCTTTATAACAAATCCGCTTTCTCTCCCATATCCTCTAATCAAACAATAATGTTGATACAGATTTCTTGTCCCATAAACCAGCTTCCCATATATATCATAAATCTGGAATCCATTTGGTTCCCCAGAATAGCTCCACGAAAGAGCCAAATTTTCCCCATAAGATTCCCTCAATACTGTATAAGTAAATATCTGTTTTCCTGATTTATATATATTTGTTGTTGTCGTAATTTCGCACGTATTTTTTCTGAATAATGGCTACGCTGCATCAATCAGACACTTTTTAGTGTAGTAACCTCTTCTTACTGCTGGTGCAAATTGACTGACATAACGAGTATATTCCTGATATTCCGACTCTGTCATAGATTCTATTACTGCAATTGCTTCATCCAGAGAATTCACAATCAATCCCAAGTGGTTCTTTTCTATCAACGTCTGATTTGAAATTCCGGCGGGCACAATCATGGGAATCCCTGCGGCCAGATATCGGGCAAGCGGATACGAAATGCCATATTTCATACATTGATAAGACTCTTCATCCTGATACCATACCAATCCAAACCCACCCTTTGATAGCGCAAAGAGTAATACTCCCATGTTTTTCACATATTGTCACTGTTTTTCCGAAGCCATATATACTTTTAGTGGAAGCGCATCCTTCCAATCATGCATACCTTCATAACTTCTGCCGTCTGCAAAATAAATCTCCTTGTGAAACTAAGGAATGCTATAAAAGCTACTATACTGTTATGCAATCCCACATTTCCTGAACAACAAATTTCATATCTTTTTTTATCCCATTATCTAACAATAACTGGCGCATTTCTATAGATGGAATAATTAAAATCTCGGCCTGATTATATCCAAAACAACTTGGCTGGTTTTCTGAACAACAACTCCAACATCATGAATAAAAATTATGACTTTACTTTGATACATCTTCAAGCGTTTTACCAGTTCCCATTCATATTTAAATCCATTTCCTGTTGGAAACTGGCATATCACAACATCATTCCCCAAATCAATTCCTGCAATAATACCGTCAAGCCTGGCGTTCAGGCTTTCCTTACTTTCTCCTGCTCCATTATAACGATATATGCCCATCTCCCGAAAGCCCAACTGATGCCCAATTTCTGCTGTCATCCGCTGCATATACTGTGATATGTCTTGTAAAGGTAAACCGTTCAATTTTGTAATGTAAACATTCATATTTCTTTCCTTCCTGACTGCCTTATATCAAAATCTTTCTATTTGATACCTATTCCTCTGTCTTCCTGAGTGTTATACAATATGATTTAATTAATCATATCCTGTCTCATAAGCATCTGGACAGCATCTATCAGAAATTTTTTCGTGAAATATCCATTTCGGATTAATGGCGAAAAATTGCTCACATATCTTACATATTCCTGATACTTTGATTCCTCCATATTTTTAACCTTTTCTACCGCTTCGTCCAAACTATCCACTATCAGCCCGAGTTGATTTTTTTCAATCAAGTGCTGATTAGAAATCCCCCTGGGAATTATTACAGGAATTCCTGCTGCTAAATAGGTACTAAGCTTAAAAGTATTATTATATTTCATATATTGATGCCAATAATCGCTCCCATACCACACCAGACCAAACCCCCCTTTTGCAAGTTCCAATAACAAACCTTCAGAATTTAGCCACCCCATCGCCCGTACATTTTCTCCTGTACACTGTTCCGATGCATATACCTTCAAAGGCACATCAAAATTCCATTGATTAGGAAATAAAAATTTAGATGGTTTTCCTGCAAAATGAATCTCTTTTTGAAATTCCGGCATTCGTAAAAACTGAATGTTCGTAGTATAATCCCACATTTCCTGCACCACAAACTTCATATTTTCCCTGATTCCATTATCCTGTAAAAATTTTTTCATAGAAAAGGACGGTACTATAAGAACTTCTGCAGAATTATACAGATTTATTTCATATTCCAGTTCAAAACGCCTGTACTCAAACATAAGGGACCTTATATCATGTATCACAATAATTACCTTTCCACCACTTCCTTTTATCCGCTTAATCAACCCTTCTTCAAACTTTAGGGGATGCCAAGTTGGGTGTTGAAAAAAAATAATATCCCCCCAAGATATACTGGCAATGATGCCATCGTACCTGGCACTCAAACTCAATTCACTCTCCTCACTTGAATTATAAAAATAAATTCCCATATTTCTGAATCCAAGTTGATGCGCAATATCCGAAACCATCACCTGTGAATATTCACCCATACCACCCAATGCATTTATACATGTTATAAATACTTTCATCACTATTCCTCGCACCATATAATAACTAATAACTTTTTTCTATTTGTTCCCACAGTTTTTCATATTCATCTTGTCTACAATCACCCTTAAGCCCTAACATATACCTTTTTGCCAGTTCTTTAAGCCGTTTCCTCTTTTTCGGATTTCCATTTTCCAAAAAAAACAAAATTATTTTTTTACAAACTAAAAAATGCTCTTCCTTAGAGTAGCTCACCCATTTATCTACAAGTGTCTTACTACGGATAGTTCTGTCATACTCATATCCGCGCTCATCAAGATAACAAATACTGTCTGCATATGAAATAATAAATGGACTCCAAGCGTCATCGTCACCTACAATTTCAGGAATCGGCAACTGTTTTACAAGAGAAGTACGATATATTCTGTTCCAAATCATCACAGAAAATAGCATCTCATTTATAAAATGCATATCAAAAAAATCATCAACAGATATGGCAGCATCTTCTTTCAGCTCATATTGTACTGCCACCTCATATTCGTTATTCTTTATCACATAGATAGAAGTAATCGCAATATCACAGTCATTCTTTTCTGCAGAACTATATAATCTTGCCATCATCTCAGGGCGAATCATATCATCATTATCCATAAATCCAATATATTCTCCCTTTGCATACTTAATCCCTGTATTTCGTGCCGCTGCAACACCTCCATTTTCACGATGAATTGCTGTTATATTTGAATACCTCTCCGCATACCAGTCAGCTATATCCGAGGTGCGGTCTATGCTCCCATCATCTACAATAATGAGTTCCAATCCTGAAAGTGACTGTGCCAAAGCCGTGTCTATACTTCTGACAATGTAATCTTCCGAATTATATGCCGGCATAATCACACTGACGCAGGTATGGTCATATATTTCCGCCTGCAAATAATTAGGTTCCGATTCTGCCACAACCATTTTCCCCTTCCAGGTATCTACATAGGCTTTCACAATGAAACCACTTTCTTTCCGATACCCCTTGAGCAAAAAGTAATGTTGATACATATTTCGTGTCTCATAAATCAAATTATCAAATGTATCATAAATCAAAAATCCATCTGCCTCTCCATGATAGTTCCATGATAATGCCAGATTCCCCCCAAAGGATTCTTTCAAAACCGTATAAGTAAATTCCCGTTTTCCCAAACGATATACGTTTGCCGGTGCAGAGATTTTCCCCGCATTCTTTGTGCATACTGCATGTACTGCATCAACCAGACATTTCTTAGTATAATAACCCTTCCTCACAATTTGTGCAAATTGTCTGACAGACCGAATATACTGCTGATATTCTGCTTCCGCCATAGTTCCCACCGCTTCTATCGCTTCATCCAGAGAATTTACCACCAATCCCAGATGATTTTCCTCTATTATCATTTGATTGGAAATTCCAGCAGGCACTATAACAGGGATCCCCGCTGCCAGATATCGGGCGAGCGAAAACGAAACGTCATATTGCATACAATGCTTGGAATCCTCATCCTGATACCACACCAGTCCAAAGCCTCCCTTCGATAACTCTGAAGTCAGGTTTCCTGGAGGCAGTTCTCCCATATGATATATATTTTTCCCTTGTTTCGAAGAAGCAGCATACAATTTTAACGGCAATCCCCCATTCCAGTTATCTATTCCCGCAAAGCTGCCGCCTAAAAAATGAAATTCTCTGTGGAACTGCGGGTCACTGAAAAAATTTATATCCATTGCATAGTCCCACATATCCTGAATGATAAATTTCATATCTTTACGAATCCCATTATCTAATAAAAACTGACGCATCGCCAATGACGGTATAATCAAAGCTTTTGCCTGATTATATAGCTCTATTGTTTTCAACATCTTATCATGGTTAGATTCACGGAGAAGGCCTTCCATCGTACTGTTAAAAATCACAATCCGACATCGATACAATTTTAAACGGCTTATCAGTTCCTGCTCGAATCTAAAACCATTCCCCGTTGGGAACTGGCATATCACCACATCTTCCCCCCAGCTTAGCCCTGCGATAATTCCGTCAATTCTGCTTCTCAGACTTTCGATACTCTCAGTTCTCCCATCATAACAAAATATCCCCATTTCCCGAAAACCAATCTGAGCCGCAATTTCAATCGTCATCCATTGTATATATTGCGAAGGATTCCATAAGGATAATCCATTTACTTTGGTAACATATATATTCATTTCAACAACTTCCTCCACTTTTCTTTAACTACCTCACAAAGATAATCCTTAGCTATTTCATAGGAATGTTTGTGAAATTTCTCCAACTTCTCCTTTTCATCAAAGAGCTTTACAATCTTATTCGCCATATCAAACACCAGTTGTCCCTCTTCACTTTCAGCATGACTAAAGTCAACCAGATATCCGTTTTTCTCTGGGTGAATAAACACCTGATTTCCATACTTTACGTTTAGACCAATCACCGCCGTACCTGAGCCTATTGCTTCCATGACAGACAGACCTAAAGTTTCCCCCAAAGATGCAGTGATAAAAGCTTCATAATTTTTATATATTTCTGTCACATTCACATATCCCATAAACCTGATATATGACTGCGCATTATGAGACGTCACCAAATCCTGTAAATATTTCGTATGAGCGTCTGCACCTCTTCCATATATATCAAGAAAAATTTTTGAATTTATATCGTGTGCTTTTATAATGCTTTTTATAATCCAATCCACTTTCTTTGACGCATACAGTCTTGAAACCGTCACTAAAGAATATGGCTTTCGCTTCGTTTCCGGATATCGCAGTCTGTCAATCCCTCCCGCAGGTATAACCTCAATTTCAGGAACACTGCATCCATATTCACAAAGCTTGCCTGCCAGTTCTTTTTTTTGGCCTACTGTAGATACTACCATTGTCTCTATCCTGTGAGAGTATTTAAACCAATCGTAATATTCGTCATTCAAATATAATCTGTCGGTATCTTCTCCTTTTTCAAAGAAGTGTCTGGAATGAAAAATTGTGATAAGCCTTGCTCTGCTTCCGTACCGCAACATTGACTGCATAAATCCTGTCTGTGTTAATCTATCTAACAAAACTACATCTTTTTTTGTCAGATTCAATTTTTTAATAAACTCTGCAAAAAATTCCTGATTCGTACAAATTTTTCCGTTTGGAAACAGATACCACTCCTTTTCTCCCTCTGAGAATATCTGTTCATAAGCTACCGCCCCATCACTGTTAATGAATGAACGTCGCACGCGTTTTGCATACATTCCGGTATTAGATGATGCCGTCACATAGTAATCTACATATAGCATTTTACCCATATAATTTTCTGTGCGCACCAAATAACATCCATCTCTGAAATAATGAATTGCACTGCAAAAATCCGGATTCATTTCATCACGCAAAATGGAAGCAACCACAACACTGTCTTTTATCAATTTAATATTTCTGCCACTACTTACAATATCCGTATAGGGGAACCTCTCCTGCAGTTCTCTTAGTTTATCTTCTACTCTAACAGATGAGCCTAATATATTGCTATCTGTAAAATACTGATGGATGCTGAGCATCTGGCTTACATTAATTCCTGTTTTCTCATAATAGTCTATATCCCTGCTGGTTGGCAATTCAGTGAATATGAATTTAATAGGTTCCGATAAATCATTCAGCATTTTAGCCCGATAACCTTGCGCATTATCGATTCCATTCGGCGCAGTCCAAACCAAAAGTTTAAATATATAAACTGCCATTATTTCTTATCTGTCTTGAGAAGACACCCTTTCTACATCATTTTAAATTGCTCTTAAACATATTTCCCAATACTTCTGATTATCAAGCAATATTTTTGACCCACCAAGTAACAGTGTCTCATTTTTCTTTTGAAAATAGCAATCTAATCCACTTCTCCCTAATTCTATCAGCAAAAAAATTTTTACCAATCTCATATGATTTTTGATGAAATTTTTTCAGTCGCTCTTCATCTTTGAAAATTTCAACTATTTTATCTGACATGTCATCTATCAGCCGACTGTCATCACCACTAACATAACCTGTATTATAATCAACTAAATAACCATTTTCTCCTGAACGTATAAACAGATGATTGCCATACTTCACATCTAATCCTATAACTGCATCCCCAGCTCCAACCGCTTCCATAGTAGACAGGCCAAAACTCTCCCCTAATGAAGCGGAAATAAACACTTCATATTCTTTATAAACTTCGGCAACATCCATATATCCCATAAATTTAATATATGATTGGGCATTATCAGCTGAAACTAACTCCTTAAGTGATTGAACATCCCCTCCACTGCCATATATATCAATTGAAATATTAGAATTTTTCCGATGTGCTTTTATCACGCTTCTTATAATCCAATCAACTTTTTTGGGAGAATCAAGACGTGAAACAGCTAAAAGGGAATATGGTTTCCTGTTTCTTTCTGGATATCGTAACTGCTTAATTCCACCTGCTGGTATCACTTCAACAATCGGAACGGTACAATTATATTCCTGAAGTTTTTGTATTAATTCTTCTTTTTGCTCCTGTGTTGACACTACCATGGCATCTATCATTTTAGAATATTTAAACCAATAATACTGTTCTTTGTTTAAATACAAATCATATGAGTCTTCAAACTTTTCAAGATAATGCCTTGCATGTAGTACCGCAATAAATCTTGCCTTTCCTCCATACTGAAAAAGCGGCTGTTCATAATCAAAATATGATGGCCTATCAATTATAACTGTATCCTGCTCTGATAAATGCAATCTTTTAATAAATTCTGTCATCAATTGCATCTTTGTACAGCAAAGCCTTCCCTCTGGGAAATGATAAAGTTCTTTCTCTCCCTCATAAATCTGGTCATAAGCTACGGAACCATCTCTGTTATAGAAAGTACGTCTTACCCGCTTTGCATAACTTCCATTGTCTGATTTTGCAGTCACATAATAATCTACATAAAAAATTCCATCTGTATACGTTTCTTCACGAAACAATTTTGCATTATCAAAATATAAAATTTTGCTACAACATTCTACCTTATCTTCATCCGACACAACTGTGGCAAGAATCACACCATCTTTCAGCAAACGGACTTCATTCCCCCGATAATCCAAATGTGAATAATGCAGATTTTTCTTTAGTTCTTTCAGCTTATCTGTTGTTTTAACAGATGAGTTTAATATAGAATGACCTGTAAGATAGTGATGCAAACAAAGCATTTGACTTTCATCAATCCCCGCCTGTCTATAGCGATTAATATATTTTTTCCCTGGCAGTTCTGTAAAAATATGAAAGACAGGCTGTGAGATATCTTTCAACATTGAGGCTCGATAACCCTGAGCGTTATCTACACCACTGGGGACGATTCCTACCAACAAACTGAATACATAAATTGCCATTTCCTATTTTTCCTCTTTCTCCAACAATTCCAACGCACCCTTCCAAATCTCAAACTTGTTATTCTGCTGTTCCACTAATAGTTCCTCCATAATATCAGGATTATTTAACGTTTCCCTTATTTTAACTATCATCCCCCTACTACCCTGTTCAGGAAAAATTAATCTTTCCACCAACACCTTTTTGTTGTGTACGGTATTCTCAAACCCCATAATTAACAAATTATGCCAATGAGCCATATTGACCGCATCATATATTTCCCGATAATGATTAATATCCAGATAAAAATCACATTTCCCCCACAACTGCTCCAACTCCTGCGGACTGACCTGTGGATAGATTTTCACATTGCTTTGTTCGCCCAGCCTGTTGATTTTATCCGATACCTGCGTGTTTGCCGCTATGTGAAAAATCATTTCCGGCAATGCCTGAATTAATTCCTCTACCCCTTCAATCCTGTCAGATGCCGTTAAAATCAGAGCCTCGCCCTTTGCCTGATTAACCGGATAGCTTTCCGGAATCGCGCAGAATCTATATCCATTTTCCCCGCCCATATGAATATACTTATCCAATAACGCCTGCTCTGAAAACAGGATAAATTCCCATGTACTCTTTCCATCCGGTTTAAAATCCAGAAGCTTGAACTGTTCTTCATTCTCCACAAACAGTACATACTTATCCTCTAATCCCGCCTCTTTCACATAATAGTTAATGAACTGATTCTGAGAAGTAAAAAAGTTCTTCACTGCGCCTCTTTCCAGCAATGTAATAATACCATTTTGGGGCTGTTCCACAATAACTTCCTGATTCCTGTCTGAGTAATATACTTTGGAATCCACGCCGCCTTCCCGATTACGAAATTCGCCTGCATACTTCAAGCCGTATTTGTTATAGTAATCGATTTTATAAACCCAGCCATCTTCTGTATGCCACTCTACCCGCTGTACGTTTCTGTTTTCATACGGCACCGTAAAATAGATAGAAGCCTTTTTCGTATCCATGTCGTAAATTCCGCCAACCGCAGAATTAATTAAAAGTATTCTCCAATATTCGGGTACCTCAATAAAATCGAAAAACAATTCCTTTTCAACCAGCTCGTTATGTGTCTGACAATAGACAAAATATTCATAGGGCGATAATATTCCATTTGGCAAAAAACCGTCATCTTCCAGTACAACAATCTTTCCATCCAAGCCAAGCGCCCTTATTGTTTCCTGTAGTTTTTTCACATTGTCCGTGTTTTTGTCACAAAGAAAAATCACCTTATATCCTCCCCGTAGCACTGTTTCGGAATATCCAATCCTCAAAAATTCCGCGTTTTTTATATCACTATCCCCTCATACCTCTCCTTCGTCTCCGCCATAGCCGCCTCATACTGTCTCCCAAGCCATCTCTCTAACACATCCCCGTCTTTCATGGCCTTTCTGACATCCACAATCATGCGGTGCGCGTCATTCGCCGGATAAATATGCGCCTCCGCCACATAATCTCTGTTATGGGCGGTTTCCTCAAAGGCAAAAATCAGCTGGTTATTCATAAACGCCCTGCGTACTGCCGAAACAATCTCATTCCCGTGATTGATATCCAGATAAAAATCACATTCTCCAAATAATCCGTCCAATATCGCCTGCTTCACGTTTGGATAAAGGCTCACGTTTTCATAATTATCCATTTCCATGAGCTTGGACGACATTTCCGTAAGCGCCGCGATGTAAAAATGCATCTCCGGTATCGCCTTTACAATTTTTTCACACTGTTCGATATTATCGGAATTCGTACAAATAAGTGCCTTCGGTTCATGCCCGTTCTCTTTTTCAAAAGAATAAATAAATCCCATTTTATGCGTCATATCCTTATTTGCGCCAAGGGCAATCAGCTTGTCATAGGACTTACGCTTCTGCACCATAACCGTCGCCGTACGGCTTGCCTGTCCCCTGAAGATAACCTGCATATTTCCCGGAATATCCTGCCGGACAGGCTCCTGCCAGAATAAAATATCCTTCTTTTCCTGCGCCGTGAGTCTGTTTGATACAAAAAACGGCGTTGACAGGGAGTTAAAGAAGATTCTGCTTTGGGCATAACCGGCACGCTCAAGAAAATACACAACAAAGTCCGTCTTTGTGTGGAAAATCCGTACTTCATTGTCATAATTTAAAATGATATCTCCGGTAGCAAAGTTCTCGACAATAATTTCCTCCCCTGTAACTGAAAAGTAAGACTTGCTGAATTTTTGTCCCTTTGCGTTAAAAACGGTTCTGGCAAAAATTGCGCCATAGCGGTTATAATGGTCGCTGGCACGTACGGCGCCCTTCTCGTCATACCAGTCCACAATCCTTACGCGGCGCTTGTGGGCAGGCTCCGCATAAAAAATCTTCGCCCTCTCCTTATAGAGGTCATGCACGGAGCCGCTGTTGTTATTCCCGCTGATTTCCCAATAGGCAGGAACCTTTATTTCGTTAAAATATTTCGGACGCGCCTTATCCCCAAGGGCTTCTTTGTAACTGCCAAGGAAAAATCCATAAACCGATACCACATCTTCCGGCAGGAAGCCGTTATCCTCTATCACAGTTGCCGGAAAATGGAAGCCTGCGGATTGAAAAGAGGCATGAAGGCTCTGGCTGTCTGTTCCATAATTATCAAAAAGCAGTATTATATCTTTCATTTCAATACATTCCTCCATTTCTTCTCCACTTCCGTTGTCAGGTATGTCTTTGCCTTGTCATAGGAATGTTGATGATACTTCTCCATATCCGCTTCCGTAAACAGACGGATAATACACTCTGTAAGCCTCTGCACCCTCTCCTGCTTTTCCATCTTATCATGCACCGGAATCAGGTAGCCGTTCTTCCCATCATCAATAAAATTCGGATTTCCATAACGCACATCAAAACCGATGATGGGAAGTCCCGAACCGATTGCCTCCATGAGGCTTAAGCCAAATCCCTCGCTGGTGGAGCCTGACAGATAGGCCTCATAGTTCTTATATATCTCCTGCAGGTTCTTCTGCCCGCACAAATGTACATATTCTTCACAGTTCAGACGTTTTATCTGCTCTTTGAGTTTGGTTTCCTCTCCGCCTTTCCCGTAAATATCCAGAGAAATATCTTTAACCTGCTTCCTTGCGGCCGCCACCGCATCAATGAGCCAGTCCACATGTTTTTCGCTGGCAAGTCTGGAGGCCGTAATCAGCGAATGTTTCTTTCTGGATTTCTCCGGAACCTTTAACTCGTCCAGACTTCCCACCGGAATCGTCACTACCCTTGGGCTTGCTTCCATATACTTCTTAAACTGCTGCTTCAAAAGGCGGTTCTGGACGTCCGTGGAGGTAACGTAAAACTTAATGCGCTCCCGCTGTGAAAACGCATACTCGTAATAATTGTTCCACAAAATCGCTTCCTCGTCCGTGCCTCCCTCGCTGAAATGGTCTGCATGGATAATAATCCCAATCTTCGCCGGGCCCGCATTCTGCATAATCGCCTGTCCGATTCCCGTGGTCCGGTCAATGATAACCACATCCTTTTTCGTCAGATTCAGACGCGATACCATATAGCCTACCAGTTCTTCTTTTGAGCAGATAAGCTTGTCGGGAAACTGATACATCACCGCATCGTTATCTGTAATTTCTTCATAGGCCACTGAGCCGTTTTCATTAAAAAATCTGCGGTGATACAAATGAGCCTTATTGTCCAGAGGCGCATAATATTCCGAGTAAATCCGGCAATAAGTATAATAATCCTTTCGAATCAGGCAGCCGTTTGACACCATCTCCACCCTGTGCACTCTGTTTTCTTTCTCATTAACCAGATAAGCCACATAATAGGTATTGGTTCCCGGAAATGTATATTTCACCTTTCCGCCGTCTCTTGCGCCGGAAAACTGCCTGTTGCCAAAAGTCTTTTCCAGCATTTTCAGCGTAAACGTAACAGGCGACGTCCTACAGTCCGTGAAAAACGTATAAAGCCAAATTACTTCGGAATCCAGAAAGCCAATGTTTTCCGCCATGTGCTGGATATTGTCCTTTGGAAACATATCAGTGAAAACAAATTTTGCCTCCTGCCCTATACGCCTAAGCAGCTTTGCCCTGTACGCCTGAGCATACTCAACACCGCTGCTCGCCCAGCCGATTCCCAGATTAAAATTATATACCATGACCGTTCTCCCTCCTCTGCAAAAATCCTTCCCGGATTTCCTCTTTCTTTTTCTGCTGCCGCTTTAGCAGCTCCTCCACCATGGCAGGATTTCCCTTGAGTTCCTTTATGGCGGAAACCATTTTTTCCCCTTCGTCCTCCGCATAGATACATTCGCCTGCCATAAGCTCCCGGTGATGGGCCGTATTATCAAATCCCATGATAAGCATATTTTTCATATGTGCTGTATCCACCGCGTCATATATCTCCCGATAATGGTTGATATCAAGATAAAAATCACAGGTATTCCACAGCATATTCAAATTCTGCACACTTATCTGCGGATAAACCTTTACGTTATCCAGCTCCGCCAATCCGCGAAGCTTATCCGATACCTGCGTATGTGCGGCTATGTGAAACATCATATCAGGGAGCTCGCCAATCAGATATTCCAGATTTTCAATCCGGTCGGAAGCCGTCAGAATAAGCGCTTCGCCCCTTGCCTGATTTTCCCGGTACTGTTCCGGCATCGTATAAAATCTGCCGCCGTTTTTCCCGCCCATACCGATATACTTATTCAGCAGCTCATCATTTGCGAACCAAACAGACGTCCACCTGTTTCTCTCATCAGAAGCAAGCGAGAAAAGTTCAAAAGTTTTCTCCTCCTGCACAAACAGGATTCTTTCATCTTCAAATCCCGCTTCTTTCAGATATTGGGCAACGAATCCGGCATAAGAATCGAACAGTCCCCTGACTGCTCCGTTTTTTAGCAGAGAAATCATGTGATTTACCGGCTGCTCCACCACAATCTCCTGATTTTTGTCAGAGTAAAACACCCTGGACTCCACGTTTTTTTCCGGAGAGAGAAATTCACTGGCATACTTCAAACCATACCTGTTGTAATAATCAATCTTATATACCCATCCGTTCTCCATATGCCATTCCACCCGCTGCACATTCCTCTTTTCAGCAGGCTCCTTAAAATAAATCCTGGCTTTTTCCCGCCCCATATCAAAAATGCCGCCCGTCCAGCCGGTCAGCCGAACCTCCCAGAATTCGGGAAGCTCGATAAAGTTGTAAAACAAATCCTTCTCCGTAAGCGCTTCCTGTCTGTCCCGATAGACAAAAAACTCATATGGCGACGTCACGCCGGACGGCAAAAAGCCGTTATCCTGCAGTACCGCAATTTTTTCCTCGCATCCCGTGCCGCGCATGGTTTCACGCACTTTCTCAACGTTTTCCGTGTATTTATCAAAAAAAATCAGCATTTCATACCCTTTCATTTTTTTGACTGCCTTATTTACTCCGCCAGCCTCAGGTAGGTTTCCTTGTCCTCCGCCATAGCGTCTTTCAGCTGCATTTTGAGATGCCGCTCCATCGCTTCCTTATTATCCATAACCTCTTTCACATCCGAAACCATCCTGTCAAATTCCGCTATGGGATAGACATGGGCATCCGCCACATACTCCCTGTTGTGCGCAGTTTCCTCAAAAGCAAAAATAACCTGATTGTGGAGAAAAGCCTGATACACCGCGGAGACAATCTCCGTCCAGTGGTTAATATCAAAGTAATAATCGCAGGACATAAAAAGCCTGTCAAAGGTATCCGCCTGCGCTCCCGGGTACAGCGATACATTATCATACTTCCCCATATCCATCAGCTTCGGCGACATCAGCGTAACCGCCGCGATATGGAAATGCATCTGCGGAAATTCCCTGACCAGTTCTTCACAGTGTTCAATCCTCTCGGAATTGGTGCAAATCAAAGCCTGCGGCCTGTGTTCATTCTTCTTTTTAAAATCGTATACATATCCCAGCCTCTGCACCTTGTCAGGATTCGCTCCCAATTCCAGAAGTCTGTTGTAGACACTTCTTTTCTGCACCATAACCTTTTCCGTACGGGCGGCCTGCCCGCCAAGAATTATCTGCATGTTCCCCGGAATTTCCCCTTCCACATTTTCCTGCCAGAACAGCACGTCCCGCTTTTCCGGAGCCGATAGCCTCCCGGAAATCAGGAATGGATTCGCCAGGGAATTATAAAATACCTTTCTGTTCTCAAATCCCGACCGGCGGAAGAAATAAACTATCATATCCATTTCCGACCGGAAAAACTTCACCAGCTCGCCGTCATTGACAATCAAATCGCCGGTAACGCAATTTTTTGTGATTGCTTCCTGTCCTCCTGCGGAAAACCATGTCTTTCCGAGCTCTTTTCCCTGTCCGTCGTAAACGCTTCTGGCGCAGACTGCGCCATAGCGGTTATAATAATCCCGGAAGCGGACAGCTCCCTTCCTGTCAAACCAGTCCACCGCCTTTACCCGAAATTTCTTCGGGGACTCCCAGTAATAGATTCTGCCCTTTTCCTCGTGCTGATAAGTGATTTTTCCATAATCACTTTCACCGACCCCCGCGTTGATGCTCCAATTATCCGGCACTTCAACCTCGTTAAAGAATCTGGGCTTACCGGTTCCTGTCTTTCTGCCTCTCTCTCCATAATAGCCCAAAAACAAATCGTATGCCGACATGGCTTCCTCCGGCAGGAAATCGTTGTTTTCCAGTACAACGACAGAGCACTCACATCCTGCCAGCCTAAAGGAATCATACAGACGCCTTCCGCCCTCGGAATAACTGTCAAACAGTAATATCGTATCGCTTAACATAACAGGTTCTTCCATCTCTCCTCTACCTCCTTTGTCAAATAGGCTTCCGCCTTTTCATAAGAACGCTTTCTGAAAGCTTCCATATCCGCTTCCGTAAACAGCCGGACAATTCCTTTTGCCAGTTCATCCACGTTTTCCCATGGAACCTTGTAGCCGTTCTCCCCTTCATCGATAAACGCCTGAGCCCCATAGCGCATATCATAGCTGACGATGGGGAGCCCCGATCCGACAGCCTCCAACAGGGTAACGCCCAGCGTCTCCACATAGGAAGCGGACAGATAGGCATCATATTCCTGATACTTTTCATCCAGCTTCTGAAATCCGCACAGACGCACATAATCCCCGCAGCCAAGCCTGTCAATCAGCTCCTGCAGCTTCCCTTTTTCCCCGCCCTCTCCATAGATATCCAACGATACGTCGGGTACTTCCCCTCTCGCCATAACCACCGCTTCTATCGCCTGATTCATCCTCTTTTCCGGAGCAAGGCGTCCCGCAGAAATAAGGGAATGCTTTCGTCTGTTCTTTTCCGGATATCTGATTCTGTCAAGACCCACCACAGGTATCGCCCTGATATCTGGCTCCGCCCCCTGGTACTTCTTAAGCTGTTCTTTGAGGAGATTTCTCTGGGCGTCCGTATTGGTGATAAAAAAACTGATTTTTTCAGAGTGGGCAAAAGCATATTCATAAATTCCATACCACAATATATGGTCGTCATAATAATTCCAGAAATGGTCCGCATGCATCACAAGACCAACCCTTGCAGGCGCTGCGTTCTGAATAAAAGCAGCTTTCTCTATCATTCCCGGCTCCACGTCGATAAGAACCACATCGTCTTCCGTAAACTCCAGCCGTTCCATCATATATCCCAACAACTCTTCTCTGGAATAAAGCAGCCTGTCCGGAAACTTATAGAGCACCCTGTCCCAATCCGCTATCTCCTCATAGGCCACGCTTCCGTTTTCATTGAAAAACCGTCTCAGATAAAGCTGCGCCTGACCGTTCACCGGCATATAGTACTCTGAGTAATTTCTGCAATAAGTATAGTAATCCTTCCTCACCAGACAGCCATTAGAAATCATCATGACCCGGTGCACAAAATCACTGTTCCCGTCCGTCAGAAAAGCCTTATAAGAAATGCCCGAATCCGAAAAGCGATAGGTTACGGTATTTTCCTCTCTTGTGAATGTATAGTTTTTCTCCTCAAAGGAATCTTCCAGCTGCTCCAGCGTATAGGTAACCGGAGATATCCTGCAGTCCGTAAAGAAACCGTACATCCACATCACTTCGGAATCCAAAATGCCAAGATACGATGTCTCAGTCTGGATATTGCGGTCGGGAAAGGTAGTGGCATACACAAATTTCGCTTCCAGTCCAAGCCTGCGGAAAAGCTTCGCCCGGTATGCCTGCCCGGTTTCCACACCGCCTTTCAGCCAGTAGTAAAAGTGATGGAAATTATAAATCATGCCGCTTTGTTTCCTTTCATCATTCATACAACAGATTAAAAACAGCGTCTGTCAGCAGTTTTCTTGCAAAATACCCGTTCCGAATCAGATTGCCAAAGGAATCCGCATTCTGCGCCATCCGGCTGTATTCCTCCGCCGTCATATGCTCCAATTTATCCGCCGCTTCCTCTAAGGAATCCACTGTCAATCCCAGATTCTTTCTCCGAATCGTGTCCGCCACCGAAACGCTGTTATGAACAATTACCGGCAGGCCAGCCCCGAGATATGTACCGATTTTGCAGCCTGTATTGTATTTCATGTACTCTTGCCATACCGGGTCGTCATGCCAGAGCAGGCCGAATCCGCCGCTTTTTCTGAGCGCGCCCGCAAGGGAATTTTCGTTGTTAAACCAGCCAAGGAAATCTATATTTCTGCCTTTCGCCCAGTCATACTCTCCCGGCTCCGCCGTGACAGCCAGCTCGACCCTGTCATTATTCCAGTTCCGGACAAACGGACGCGGTATGGATACAACGTCTGCCGTAAAATTAATCCGTCTGCGGAATTCCGGTTTTTTTGTCCCCTCAATGTCTATCAGAGCGTCCCACATCCTCTGAATCACAATTTTTTTCACGGCAAGTCCGCGTGCCTTAAGAAAATCCGCCATATTCTGAGACGCCACAATGATTAAATCCGCACGGTTAAAAAACGCAATATACCTGTCCAGCTCATGAAGTATTTTCTTTTCCATCAGAGGAGGCACATCATGAATAAAAAATATCTTTTTCAGTTCCCTGTAACCGTTAAAATGCGACACAAAAGTTTCATCGAATCTGATACCGTTCCATGTAGGCAGCTGGAAAATGACAATATCGCCATGGCTGACAGAAGCTATGATACCGTCCAGCCGTGTCCGTAACATATCGGGCGTATCGGAATCCATGGGATACTTATATATCCCTAACTCATTATAGTGGAGGTCTCTTTTCGCGATACCCGCCGTCATCTGCTGTGCTTTCCCGATTGTGCCCCCTATACCGTACAGGTTTGTAATATGAACTTTCATGCCAGTATCTCCCTCCATTTTTTCTCTACTTCCGTTTCCAGATAACGTCTCGCCTTTTTATAAGAGTGTTTTCGAAATGCCTCCAAATCCGCTTCCTTAAAAAGCCGGATAATTCCATCAGCCAGCCCGCTTACTGACATATCGGAAATCCTGAATCCATTCCCCCCTTCATCAACAAAGTTCTGTATTCCATATGGACTGTCGAATCCCACAACAGGAAGCCCGAAACCGATTGCCTCCAGCAAGGTTATCCCAAAAGTCTCGCCATATGACGCCGAAACATATGCCTCATAGTTTTGGTAAATATCATCCAGCTTCTGAAAACCGCACAGACGCACATAGCCGCTGCAATTCAGTTCATCAATCAGCTTCTGCAATTTATCTCTTTCCTCTCCCTCGCCGTAAATATCCAGAGTCAGCTCCGGAATCTCTTTTCGCGCCATCACTGCCGCTTCAACCGCCCAGCCCGTGCGTTTATCAGCCTCAAACCGTCCTGCAGTCATAAGAGAATACTTCTTTCTGGCCTTCCGGGGCCTACGGATTTTATCCAGACATGCCACCGGAATTGTCTCAACCCTGCAGTCGATACCTTTATAATACTGAAGCTGCTCCTTAAGAAGCTTGCTCTGTACCTCCGTATTCGTCACAAAGAAGCTGATTTTTTCCGGATGGGAAAAGACGGACTCATAAGCTTCATTCCACAAAATAAAATCTTCATCACTAAATTTGAAATGGTTTAAATGAGCGATAAACCCTATCCTTGCCGGGAACGCGCTTTGTATGAAAGCCGTCTTATCTATAAATCCCCATTCGCCGTCAATCAAAACCACGTCTTCCTCCGTAAGCTGCAAACCGGACATCATATATCCTGCCAGTTCTTCCCGAGAATAAAGCAATCTGTCTGGGAATTTATAAAGTATTGTCCCTCCCTCTGCCAGCTCTTCATAGGCTATGCTTCCATCTTCATTAAAAAACTTTCTCTGGTACAAATAAGCCTGCCCGTTCACAGGGGTAAAATACTCCGTATAAATCCTGCAATAAGTATAATAATCCTTTCTTACCAGACAACCGTTGGAAACCATCACAACTCTGTGTACAAAATCACTTATTTCATCTGTCAAAAACACTACATAGTAAGCATTTAAATCTGGAAACTGATACTTTGCCGTCATGCCGTCCCTTGAAAAAATGTAATCTTCTTCCCCGAAAGTATTTTCTAACTGCTCCAACGTATAAGTGACCGGAGAAGGCTTACAGTCAGTAAAAAAGCCATACATCCACAAGACCTCTGAATCCAAAAATCCCATCTGTTCTGTTTCATCCCAGATATTATGCTCGGGAAAAGTAGTTGCAAAGACGAATTTCGCATCCAGACCTAAATTTCGAAAAATCTTTGCCCGGTGAGCCAGCCCCATCTCCACACCGCCTTTGAGCCAATAATTATAATGATGAATACTATAAATCATATCAATCTGCTCCCTTGCAATATTCCATTGTCTCCTGCAACAATTGTCCCCATTTATCTTCGACTATCTGAGCAGAAAATCCCTCTGCAATTCCATAAGAACGCTCCTGGAATTTCTCCAGCCGCTCCCTGTCTTCAAAAACCTCGACAATCCTTTCCGCCATATCCCCTATTATTCTCTCTTCCTCCTCACTGTCATGCCCTGGCGTAAAATCAATCAGATACCCGTTCTCCCCCGGGTGAATCAACAAGAGGCTTCCATATTTCACTGTCAGCCCTATCACTGCATCGCCCGATGAAACTGCCTCCAGAATGGAAAGCCCCAGCGTTTCAAAAGTCGATGCAGTCATAAACAGCTCATAATCCTTATAAACCTCCTTCACATCCTTATGACCCATAAATCTGATGTAAGACCCTGCCTGATGGTTTTCCACTGTTTTTTTCAAGGCATTCAGATAATCTATACTGCCGCTCCCATAAACGTCAAGCGAAATCCTGTCGTTTTTCTGATGCGCTTTTATTACACTCCAAATAATCCAGTGTAACCTTTTATGCGTCTGAATTCGGGAGACTGACAATATAGAATAAGGCCTTCTCTCCCCATCCGGATAACGCAGTTTATCCACCCCGCCTGCCGGTATCACCCTGATATCAGGTACACTGCGGCCATATTCCAGAAGTTTTTCCGTCAATTCTTCCTTTTGCTGCTGTGTGGAAACCACAATGCCATCAATCATTCCGGTATATCTCATCAGATAATTGTAGTCCTGATTGAAGTTTACCGTATACGCGCTCTCCCCTTCCTCAAAATAGTGTCCGGCGTGCATAACGGCAATCATTTTCGCTTTCTGTCCTCTCTGAAAAAGCGGCTGTACATAATCAAACTGAGCGAAACGGTCGATTAAAACAGTATCTTCCTTAGACAGATTCAGTTTCCTTACAAACTCCGCAATAAACTCTGACCTTGTAAGAATTCTGCCGTCCGGAAACAGATACTGAAATTTCTCATCTTCAAAAATCTGCTCATAAGCAACGGAACCATCTCTGTGATAATATATCCGTCTGGTTCTTTTTGCATAAGGTCCCCGCTCTGATTCTGCTGTCACAAAGCAGTCTGCATATGCCAGTCCATCTGTATATACCTCCGTGCGAATCAGCTTACTTTGGTTAAAATAATGAATCTCCAATAAATAATCCTGATTCCCGGAAGCCGGAACCATGGCTGCGGCAACGGAGCCATTCCGCATCAGTTGAATCTCCATCCCTCTGTAAACTATATCTGTAATCTGCAGGGCTTCCTCTAATTCCTCGAGTTTATCCTTTACCTTAACCGTCAGCTGTAAAGCAGAATGATTCAGAAAATAATGATGCATACTGAGCATCTCTTCTTCTCTGATTCCAATTCCCTTATAAAAGTCGATATCATGTCTCCTGGGTATTTCGGCAAAGATATAGTGAACCGGATAAGGAAATTTTCTCAAAATTCCGGCGCGATATCCCTGCGCATAATCCACACCGTTGGGCGCATATCCCACCAGAAGACTGAATACATAGATTGCCACTTTCTATCCCTCCGTCCCCTCTTTCAAATCTGATTCCCGCATAAGCTCTTTCCAGTCCTGTCCGTGTTTAGCCGCCAGCGCTTTCAGCCATTCAAGCCTTTTGGGATTCCCGTTCATAAGGAAATGCCTGTTTGCCGCACAAGCATCTCTATCCAATTCTTCTTTTGATTTCACTTTTCTTTTATGCACAATTGAACTGTCATAAATCAGTCTGTCATATTCATAAAACAAACCGTTCAGGTAACAGATTTTATCCGCATAGGATAAAACAACCGGCGTCCACGCCTCATCCTCATAGGAAAGCTTTGGGAATAAATGAGCCTTCACAAGCGATGCCCGATATAGCTTACAAAACACAACCGTTCCGAATCCGCATTCCTTCAGATAATAATCCCGGAAAAACTCATCCGTTGTCACTGCAATATCTTCTTCCATAGGATATTGCAGTAAAATTTCATAACCCTTGTCGGTAATCTGATAGGCGGAACCGACCGCAACATCACAATTATTTTTCCTGATAGAATCGTATAACCTTGTTACCATATCCGGACGCACCGTATCATCACTGTCCAGAAAACAGATATATTCTCCATGCGTATGCTTTATCGCTGTATTGCGTGCCCCGGAAACATATCCGTTTTCCTGATGAATAACAGTTACGTTAGAATACTGCGCTCCATACCAGTCCAGAATTTCCGATGTCCGGTCCAAACTGCCGTCATTCACCGCAATAATCTCCAAATCAGGAAACGATTGCGCTAACGCGCTGTCCATACTTCTGGCAATAAAATTCTCCGCATTATAGGCCGGTATAATAAGACTGACCTTCGGCTCTGTATATTGGTTCCCTCGCAGACAGGCTGGCTCTGATTCCGCCACAATCAGCCGCCCTCTCCCGGTTTCCACGTAAGCCTTTACAACAAACCCCTTTTCCGTCTCACTATCTATAGCCCCCCGCCGGTCTTCTTTTTCAGTTGGTGAATTTTCTACCAGGAGGTAATGTTGGCGTACATTTTTCGTCCTGCATTTCAGGTTCCCCAGACTATCATATATAAGAAATCCATCCGTCTCTCCCTTATAACTCCAGGACAAAGCCAGTTTCCCGCCATAGGAAATATTCAGCACAACATAATCAAATTTACATTCCGGAAGGGTATATTCATTTGCCGGTATCAACATTCTTCCGGCATCCTTTCTGTAAAATGCCTGCATTGCCTCCATCAGGCATTTTTTTGTATAAAATCCCTCTCTCAGAGCCGGGGTAAATTGTTCTGTGCAGCGGACATACTCCTGATATTCCGCCTCGCCCATCGCGTCAATCAGCGCCTCCGCCTCGTTCAGCGAATTTACCACAAGACCAAGATGATTGTTTTCAATCAGGGCCTGATTTGAAATCCCTGCCGGAACAACAACAGGAATCCCCGATGCAAGATATCTTGCAAGGGAAAAGGACACATTATACTCCATGCTCCTGCGCTCATTCTCATCCTGATACCATACCGCGCCAAATTTCTCTTTCAGCAGTAGAGAAGCCTCTTCCCTGTCTCTCCCGGTATTATGCAAAAACTGCATCCTGGCAGTATCATCCCACATTTCCTGAACAATGAATTTCATGTTCTCCCGGATTCCGTTTTCCCGTAAAAACCGGCGCATCGCCGGTGACGGCACAATTAGTACCTCCGCCTGATTGTACAACTCAACTGCGCTTTTAAGCGCAGACAGATTTTCCTCCTGTACAAAAATCGCAATCCTGCTCCTGTACATTTTCAGATGATTTATCAGTGACCATTCATATCTTAAGCCGTTTCCCGTGGGAAACTGACAGATTACAATATCCCCGGCATTGATTCCGGCAATAATGCCATCCATTCTGGAATTCAGGCTCACGTCAGGCTCATCCCTCCAGCTATAACGATATAATCCCATCTCCCTGCAACCCAGCTGATATGCGGCTTCCGCTACCATACACTGCTTATATTGCACGGGGTCGCTGAAGGATAATCCATTTATGCGGGTAATATAGATATTCATGTCGTTCCTCCCCCCTGTCCTTTCCCACCGTATCACGGGAAAAGGATATGCAACCAGCCCGCCTCGTCCAGAAAGATATCGCTTAGCAAAATATTCCGCATGGCGTTCGCATAAACGGCAGCCTGCATTTTCCCGAAAGATTCAAAGGACTCGTTCTGGTACTCAAAGAAAACGTTCCTCTGAGCGGTAGACCTGCCGGAAACGGCAGCCTGCAGCTGCTGCATATAATCCACCTGCTCAACCCATGCGTCATCGACGGCATTCAGCACGGCAACACGCATAAATTCGTTCATTCGCTTCGTATTGGACAGCTTCTCTTCCTGCGCTTTCAATACCTGACGCACCAGCTCCATAAGATATCTCTCTATCGCTTCTTTATCTTCCAGCGACAGCTCTGTCGCCGCCTTGTCAATCTTATAAGAAATATTGTCCAGAATATACCGGTTCAGGGTACGCCTGTCGATGCCCTCCTCAGAGGATAACAATCTCTTTATATTCCCCTCAGCCATACGGAGTATGATTTCCTGAGGCAGCTCCTCTCCCTGCAGAAGCTTATCCCTTGTGGCATAAATCAAGTTCCGCTGCCGCTGTATTACCTTATCGTGGACAACGGCGGTTTTCCTTCCCATGACAGCAGATTCTTCGCCTGAAGTCTGTGCCTTGTTGATGATTTTCTTCAGCTTTCGTTTACGAATCCGCCTTTTCTCTTCTATATACTTTTCATAGGCGGGATTTTCCCCCACCACATCATCCTCCAGAGATACAAAGAACTGGCTGCTTCCCACGTCTCCCTGCCTGCCCGCGCGCCCTCTGGCCTGCCGCTCCATACGCACGTTTTCCATACGTCCGATACCTATTACCGCAAGACCGCCCAGCTCCTCCACGCCTTTTCCCAGCTTGATATCCGTTCCTCTGCCTGCCATCGTTGTGGCTACGGTTACCGCGTCCCGCTGGCCTGCTTCCCTGACAATCTGCGCCTCCCAGTAAGCATTTTTTGCATTTAAAACATTATGAGGAATTCTCTTCCTCATGAATATCTGTGATACCTGTTCCGTGTTCTCGATATTTGCCGCCACAATCAGCACAGGACGTCCTGTCCGATGTATCTTCATGGCGGCTGCCGCCGCCGCATGAACCTGCCGCTTCGTATTCCGGAAATACTGGTCAGGCAAATCCACTCTTTTTGCCGGCCTGTTTGGAGGAATTACCAATACTTCCACGCCATACACATCACGTAGCTCTTCGGTGGCGTCCGCAAGGGTTCCGCTCATCCCTGCCAGCTTCGGAAACATTAAAAACAAATTCTGGAATGTTACGATAGCAACTGCACGGCTCTCCTGTGTGACCGTAACCCCCTCTTTTGCTTCCAGCGCCTGATGCTGTCCTCCGCGCAGCTTCATACCGTCCAGTGCGCGCCCTGTACTGCTGTCCATCAGAAGTACTTTTCCGTCCGGCGTCACCACGTAGCTCTCGCCTTTCTCATGAAGCTTATGGGCGCGGAGTGCCAGAATCACATGGCGGTTAATCTCAAAGTGCTCCTCTCCATAGAAATTGTCAATCTGGAAAAAGGTCTCCGCATACCGGATTCCATCTTCCGTAAACCACACCTTCCCGTCTTCCAGCATGTAATCCCGTTCTTCCTCCAGCGTGGTGACAAAGAAATCCGCCACGGCGTAAAGATTGGACTGCACACGGGGTGACGCTGAAATAATAAGCGGTGTCTGGGCAGCATCCAGCAGCACGGAATCCGCTTCATCGATAATCACATAATAATATTCCCGAAGGAAACGGTCTTCCGCCTTTTTTGCCAGATTATCCATCAGATAATCAAAGCCAAGTACGCTATGTGTGGTATATACAATATCAGATGCATATACGATTTTCTTTTCCTCATTCCCGAATTCCTTCTGTCCCTTCGCCGGAACGCCTGCCGCAACGGTAAGGCCCATAAAGCGGTATACCGCCCCCATCTCCTCCGCATCTCTTGCCGCCAGGTATTCATTTGCCGTCACCAGAATAACGCTTTTTCCTGTCAGCGCATTCAAATACAGAGGCAGCGTTGCCACCAGTGTCTTTCCCTCGCCGGTGTTCATCTCCGCAAGGCATCCCTGATGCAGGGCAATCCCTCCTAAAATCTGTACGTCAAAGGGCGCCATTCCCAGAATCCGGTAATCTGCTTCACATATTGCCGCAAACGCTTCCGGCAGAATGTCGTCCAGAGTTTCCCCTTCCGCCAGCCGCTCCTTAAATGTCACAGTAAGATGGGAAAGTTCTCCATCAGAAAGCGCCGCCATCTGCTCTCCATAGCTTCTGACCTTATCCAGAATTTTATTTAGTTTCTTCAGCTTCCTCTTCCTGCTCATCTTCGACTTCCTGAATTTCAACATAATGAAAATGAAACCGGGTAATCCCTCCGTTCACCAATTCCATCCTATAGCTATATGTCCTCAAAGGACACTGAAAATAAGATACCTCGTCCCGTATGGCGACACGCCCTGCCACAGCGTCGTATTTATCACAAAATATCAGCTGTATCAGCCACGTCTCATCCTCCGGGCAATCGATATGAACCGTAATACGATATCTGCTCTCCCCGTCTATCATAGGCAAAGCCGGTTCAATTCTCTGCATCTGGTAATAAGTTTTGGAATACCACTGCTTAATCACTGTCCCGGGGGGCATCAATAAATTCTCAAATTCCACGTCATCTTTTGCATGGTAAGATATTTCCGAACCATATAAATAGGTATTGGATGAATATTCATTCCAGTAAACAGTCCATTTTTCTCCCGTCATTGCCCCATCCTTCTTCCGAAATCCTCATGCAGCATCTTTCTATACTGTCCAAGGAACCAGTTGATGATTCCCGGCGTATTATCATTATGCCTTCCGTGAAGCCCCTTTCCATAGGCCTGCACGCCGTCCGAACCCAGATAGGAAAGCATGGTGGCATACGCATCCGTATCATAGTCGTCTTCTATCATATACGCGACGGCAAACTTTGAATTTCCCCAATCCGCCGCCTGAAATTTCCTCCAGAATTTATCATTCAGCCACTCCACGCTCTCTTTATCCAGACCGCCTCCCTGCAGCTTCAGCACGTCTAACGACGTGGGAAATCCGCCGGGGCGCAGGTGCTTCTCATTGGCCGCCACATTCCCAATACTTGCCAGCGGCTTTCCGACGAGCATAGCATGGGGCCGGATATCACAGCCATAATACATAGCGCCAAAGGTTCCCATGGAAAGCCCTGAAAGAATGACCTGGTCCGGCGTGAAACCAAGCTCATCCATGTGCATTCTGATAGCATTCGTAAACATCTGTTCATATTCTTCCGAGCCCATATAAAAGCTGCCGCCCTCCAGACGCGGTTCGGCGAGCAAAAGGAACGGACATCCCAGATTTTTCATCATATAATAGCCCTCGAATCCCTGCAGCGTCTTATAGCCGGAAAAATACACACACAGAGGCGGCTTCAAATCTGCGGGCTCAAAATAGCAGAAAGCCTCTTCCCCCTGAGCCGTCGCATACCGTTCCCCTCCCGGCAGAAAATATCCGTGACTGCCTCTGGAAAGCCTTTTATGCAAAGCAATAAGCTGCAGCCTTCCCTTTCCTTTTGCCCTTACGGAAACAAAAAGCGTACCATCTCCCCGTGCGCTCTCCATGCGGACCACCTGCTCCAAATCCTTTTCCCGCAGTTCCTGCTGTTCCAAAATAATAGATGCCGTTCCCGAGGCAAAAAGAGTAAACTCAAATATAACCTCAACCGATGAATCCTTTTCATATTCTACCCAGAAATCAGCCATCTCCCCCTTAGGCATCGGATTATTGAAACGCCAAAAAGCGACCTGCCGGAATTCCTCTCCAAAATCATCTTCCAGCTCCACGCTGTAATTTCCGTTCCATTTCACCTTTCCCCGGAACCCCTGCGCAATAGCCAAATCCTTCAGACGAAACTTCTCCCCGTAAGGCCGGGGGAAATAGTATCTGCTTTCCTCTGCAAGAAACCTCTGAATATCCTCTCCGGCAATACGCTGTGCTTTCCTGCTGCGGCACAGCCATTCCGCCTGCCCCTGCATATCCACTTTATCCGTCACAAAGAGCGTATATGCCTTTGCCGCACGGTATATCAGCTCTATCTCTGTATCCGAGGGCTCCCTGTCCAGAAAAAACATGTCATAGGCCTTTTCCGGCGCTTCCTCCAGACCTTCCACATAATCCAATGTCACATATTCCGGCAGCGTATAAATTCCATTCCAGTCTTCTTCACCAATCTGTAAAATATTTATTCTAGTCAACGCTGTCCATGACCTCCCCCCACATATCGAGCAGCCGCTCCGTTGTGTATTCCCTGCTTATCCCATAGGAAAATATACGCGCTTCATTCCGGTGTTCCAATCCGTCAAGGTAATAATCCAGCGCCTTGGGCAATCTTCTTCCTTTTGTCAATATAATGCCGTTGCCATCGTCCACAATAAACTCTGTCTTTTTCCGCACAATCTGCGGAATTCCAAAGCTGACCGCCTTTATCTGCAGATACTGCTCGGGCACCTCCCGCAGGTCAATTAAAAGCCACTGCTCGCGCATACATTTGCTCACAGACAATTCATCCACACATTGTTCCGGCACAAACAGAACGGGAACTCTTTCTTCCATTTCCAAATCATTCTCGGACACCATTCCATCTCCGGTCTCCGCCGCCCACCCCTCCGGCAGGCCGCCTTTGGCAAGCTCGGCGCGCACCTGCTCCAAAAGCTTCTGCTTCCTGTCATATCTCGCGTCTCTGGTAAAGAGACAAACCTGCACACCTTTCCTTTGTGAAAGATGTTCGCCCAAAATACGTACTACTGCTCCCAATAACTTATCATCCAGGTCATCCACAGCCAGCATAAGCTTCTGGATACCGCTCTGCAGGCTGGTTCCCTCTTCCACTCTCGTATCATAAGGAGGAATCGCTACAATATGTTCCGGCGATACCTGAAACGTCCCGCATATCCTCCTTGCGCTTTCGTTGGAGTCCACAACCACATAATTTGCTTTTTGAATCATCTCTAATTCTTCAGGATTATCTGTCGCCTGATACCTGTTCTGAAAAAATGACAGAATTTTCTTTTCGCGCAGAAGCGCTTTTCCCAAAAGCCCTGCATGCAGATTGTGCATAGCCACACAAAAAATATCCGAAATACTGGTCAACTCCAGAAAAGCTGTCAATACCTCATATATAACCTGCCCCAGATTATCGTATGTCCGTCTGGAAAAACGCCTCTTACGTTTTATATCATTATACTCTAATAAATAACCGGAACATTTATTATTAATTTCCACATGTCCGTCTTTATAATAAAGCCTGAGCTTCCACACGCCTTCTTCCGTCAAATAATCCTGATAAAGAGGATTGCCGTCTTCATAAAGAATCGTACTGGAAATAAAGCCTCTGTCGTCATAGAGATTGCGGCGGCAGATTTTTCCTCCCTGGTACATTTCAATCCATATGGGATTCCCATCCTCCCCAAAATCAATCTGCGCGTATTTTTCTTTGCCCAGCATGGCGACCACCACAAAGGGAGTATAGAGAAACTCTATTTTCTCAGGCCAATTCAGGTCATGAAACGACAACACCCTGACTCTTTTTCTCTGCACCTCCTGAATTGCGTCAAAACAGGACCAGTAGGGCGCACGGTATATTCCCTGCCTGTGAAGAAAATGCCGGAAATTTGGCGCAAAGCTGAGCAGCATAATCTGATAATCATATGCTCCGCTGCGATGGAAAAGCTGAATCTGCTTTACGGTATCGTCAAATTCCGAATACATACGCTTCACCCGCCAGCTCTGTTCGTTTTCACTCCAATCCATTTCCCTGTACCATGCCGGAATAAAATATAGCATTTTTACGACTCCTCTATCGAAACATCAGCGGCCTGCCCCAGCCGCCTCTAAAACAGCGGCCGGCATGAATCATAAGCCCACAGTGTACAAATCTCCCGATACATATTGCATGAAAATCCTGTCAGCAGCATAATAGACGTCGGCAGCGTTACCAGCGTACTGTCAATCCCTCCCTTAAGCTGCATAATCATCGGGGCACTCATACAGACTCCCATGACGGTAGCGCTGAACAGACTTATCCGCCACATCACCCCTCGCAGATACCGCCTTGTATCGCGGCCGGCATGAAGATTAACGATGCTGTCGCCGCTTTTCAAAAAATTCTCTGAAATGTCTTTAGGGCTTATCATCAACATGGAAAAACCAATGGTAAGCAAATACTCACACACGACATAGATAAAAATACCAAAAGGCTTTGCCAGAGACAAATTCTCCTGCCACCAAAGAAGCCCCTGATGATACGGAAAAAACCGCAGCAAAAGAGAAACAAGAAGCCCCGGCAGCATAAAAACTGCGTTAGAAAACATCATCGGCATCATCCCTACAGGGTTAAGCTTAATTGCCATATAATTCTTATCCGCATAAATATTGTGTATCGAGATTCTCTGAACCGGAATACGCTTCTCGGCATTTTCCATGACAAGCATAATCATCATCATAAGAAATCCTGCCATCAGAGGAATCACGAGACTACGTATAGTGTGCGTAACCAGCGGCAGAGTAATCCGTTCCAGTATGTTAACAACCATGAACACCATTCTTCCGCCAAGTCCGTATTTGCCATTCCTGTCAGCCATCCACATGATGAGCACCGCGCCCGTTATCATTTCCAAAGCAGCTATCAACCACGCAATATACAACTGCTCACCGGAGACATCAAACTTCAATTCCGGAATCCGGGCGACAACCTGAAATATTGCAATAATAAGCGTTACAACAACTGTCATCCGCCGGGATTTTCCCGGAGAAACTCCGGTTTTGGTAAATAATCCTCTAATTACCATAAAAATCTGAACCAGAAATGCGGATATCATAGAGGGAAAAATGCCAAGTGCAAATACAGAGGAACGGAAAAGGTCGCCGCTTATGGACTGAATCAGTAAGTCCTCCACGCTCAGCCCCGCAGTATTCCTGTATGCCGATATATCTATGCCATATAAAGGGATATTTTTTCCGATTAAATATACTAATGTCATAATCCCTGAATAAATCAGCTTGTATTTTAATACATTTTCTTTTACTTCATTATTACCCATCATTTTCCCTTTTCCTGACGATTTTTCCCTACATAGTATAACAGACTGTCTCTTTCTCAAACTCTTTCATTTTAAAATTTTGTAAAAAAACAAGCTAATCCTCCTGAAATACTATCCAATCGTTGCTATGTGCTGAAAAAAAAGCTATACTTAAATTGAAACTTTTGAAACGGAGGTATACTCTATGAACGACTTCAACCGCTTACACACTATTTGACTATTCCGCCGGACTCTGGATGGAAGGCCCCGATTATCTTCGAGATGTCTTTGAAGATACTAATGGCTGCCGATAACGGCAGCCATTAATTTTATCTTGCATCAATTTACGGTTTACTCTTTTCCTTTAACTCTTTTATTTCTTTATTCAGCTTATGCCTCCTTATAAGGAACAACGCTGTGATTGCAATGAGGAAAATTATTGCCAGTAAATCCCATCCGCAAAACCCCCATACTATATTCTCATGAAAAACCATCAGTTCTCCTTCCCTTCTTCATCTAGCTGTTCCTTTAATTTGTCAACCTCTTTCTTCTTTTTCCTGTTACTTCCCGCTAAGAATACTGGCAACAAACCGGATGCAGCCAATTCGCATATATGCTGGATGTGATGGAATACCCCGCTGCCAAGAGCCACATCAGCCAAAGGCGTTTCCTCATCGTCCACTTCCTGAAGTCCCTGGTCATCTTCGTCCAGAACTGCCAAAGGTACTTCTTCATCTCCTACCTGAACAATCTCCGGAGCTGCCGGTTCCTCTGCCTGCGCTACTGCGCCTGCTGCTAACGGTATTGCCGCGGGCGCTGCCACTGGCGTATCCAGTATCTGAGTAGCCAACGGTACAGGTTCATCTGCCATCGTTACTAACGGTACAACTGTAGCGGTTTCAGGAGCCGCGTCAGGTTCAGCTGCTTCGCCCGGTACATCTTCACCCGGAGCAGGTGTATCATCATTCAGGCTCTGTGAAGTGCTGGTGCTCGTTGAGGTACTTGCACTTGCACTCGAAGATGCGCTGGTGCTTTCGCTTGATGATGCACTGGTACTGGTGCTCTCACTCTCGCTTACTACTGTCGAAGTGCTTTCGCTTTCACTTACTACTGTAGAAGTGCTCTCACTCTCGCTTACTACCGTCGAGGTGCTTTCGCTCTCGCTTACCACGGTGGAAGTACTCTCGCTTTCGCTTACTACTGTAGATGTACTCTCGCTCTCGCTTACTACCGTCGAAGTACTCTCACTCTCGCTTACCACCGTTGAGGTGCTCTCACTCTCACTTACTACGGTTGAAGTGCTCTCACTTTCGCTTACTACCGTTGAAGTACTCTCGCTCTCGCTTACTACCGTTGAGGTACTCTCGCTTTCACTCACTACTGTAGAAGTGCTCTCACTTTCACTTACTACCGTTGAGGTACTCTCGCTTTCGCTTACCACGGTTGAGGTGCTTTCACTTTCGCTTACTACTGTCGAAGTACTCTCGCTCTCACTTACTACAGTACTGGTGCTCTCGCTTTCGCTCACTACAGTTGAGGTGCTTTCACTCTCACTTACTACCGTTGAAGTACTCTCGCTTTCGCTTACCACGGTTGAGGTGCTTTCACTTTCGCTTACTACTGTCGAAGTACTTTCACTCTCACTCACTACGGTACTGGTGCTTTCACTCTCGCTTACTACCGTTGAAGTACTCTCGCTTTCACTCACTACTGTAGAAGTGCTCTCGCTTTCGCTTACTACGGTTGAGGTGCTTTCACTCTCACTTACTACTGTGGAAGTACTCTCGCTTTCACTTACCACTGTGGAAGTGCTCTCACTCTCACTTACTACCGTTGAGGTGCTTTCGCTCTCACTTACTACCGTCGAGGTGCTTTCGCTCTCGCTTACCACTGTGGAAGTGCTTTCGCTTTCACTTACTACTGTGGAAGTGCTCTCGCTTTCGCTTACCACTGTGGAAGTGCTCTCGCTTTCGCTTACCACTGTGGAGGTACTTTCACTCTCGCTTACTACCGTCGAAGTACTCTCGCTTTCGCTTACTACTGTCGAAGTGCTCTCGCTTTCACTTACTACTGTGGACGTACTCTCGCTCTCACTTACTACAGTACTGGTGCTCTCGCTTTCGCTCACTACAGTTGAGGTGCTTTCACTTTCGCTTACTACTGTCGAAGTACTTTCACTCTCACTCACTACGGTACTGGTGCTTTCACTCTCGCTTACTACCGTTGAAGTACTCTCGCTTTCACTCACTACTGTAGAAGTGCTCTCGCTTTCGCTTACTACGGTTGAGGTGCTTTCACTCTCACTTACTACTGTGGAAGTACTCTCGCTTTCACTTACCACTGTGGAAGTGCTCTCACTCTCACTTACTACCGTTGAGGTGCTTTCGCTCTCGCTTACCACTGTGGAAGTGCTTTCGCTTTCACTTACTACTGTGGAAGTGCTCTCGCTTTCGCTTACCACTGTGGAAGTGCTCTCGCTCTCACTTACTACCGTTGAAGTACTCTCGCTCTCGCTTACTACCGTTGAGGTACTCTCGCTCTCACTTACCACGGTGGAAGTGCTTTCACTTTCACTTACTACGGTGGAAGTGCTCTCACTCTCACTCACTACTGTGGATGTGCTCTCGCTCTCACTTACTACCGTTGAAGTACTCTCGCTTTCGCTCACTACGGTACTGGTGCTTTCGCTCTCACTTACCACGGTGGATGTGCTCTCGCTCTCACTTACTACCGTTGAAGTACTCTCGCTTTCGCTCACTACGGTTGAGGTACTCTCGCTCTCGCTTACTACTGTTGAGGTACTCTCGCTCTCACTTACTACCGTTGAAGTACTCTCGCTTTCGCTTACCACGGTGGAAGTACTCTCGCTCTCGCTTACTACCGTCGAGGTGCTTTCACTTTCGCTTACCACGGTGGAAGTGCTCTCGCTCTCACTTACTACCGTTGAAGTGCTTTCGCTCTCACTTACTACCGTCGAGGTGCTTTCACTTTCGCTTACCACGGTGGAAGTGCTTTCACTTTCACTTACTACGGTGGAAGTGCTCTCACTCTCACTCACTACTGTGGATGTGCTCTCGCTCTCACTTACTACCGTTGAAGTACTCTCGCTTTCGCTCACTACGGTACTGGTGCTTTCGCTCTCACTTACCACGGTGGATGTGCTCTCGCTCTCACTTACTACCGTTGAAGTACTCTCGCTTTCGCTCACTACGGTACTGGTGCTCTCGCTCTCACTTACTACCGTTGAAGTACTCTCGCTTTCGCTCACTACGGTTGAGGTGCTTTCACTCTCGCTTACTACTGTCGAAGTACTCTCGCTCTCGCTTACTACGGTTGAAGTGCTCTCACTCTCGCTTACTACGGTTGAAGTACTCTCACTTTCGCTTACTACCGTCGAGGTGCTTTCGCTCTCACTTACTACCGTCGAGGTGCTTTCGCTCTCACTTACCACAGTCGAAGTGCTCTCGCTCTCGCTTACTACCGTTGAGGTACTCTCGCTCTCACTTACTACCGTCGAGGTGCTTTCGCTCTCACTTACCACAGTCGAAGTGCTCTCGCTCTCGCTTACTACTGTGGAAGTACTCTCGCTCTCACTTACTACTGTGGAAGTACTCTCGCTCTCGCTTACTACTGTTGAGGTACTCTCGCTCTCGCTTACTACCGTCGAGGTGCTCTCGCTCTCACTTACCACAGTCGAAGTGCTCTCGCTCTCACTTACTACCGTTGAAGTACTCTCGCTTTCGCTTACCACTGTGGAAGTGCTTTCACTCTCGCTTACTACTGTCGAAGTACTCTCGCTCTCGCTTACTACGGTTGAAGTGCTCTCACTCTCGCTTACTACCGTCGAAGTGCTCTCGCTCTCGCTTACCACTGTGGAAGTGCTTTCGCTCTCACTTACTACTGTGGACGTGCTCTCGCTCTCGCTTACCACTGTGGAAGTACTCTCGCTCTCGCTTACTACCGTTGAGGTACTCTCGCTCTCACTTACTACTGTGGACGTGCTCTCACTTTCGCTCACTACCGTTGAAGTGCTTTCGCTCTCACTTACTACCGTTGAGGTACTCTCACTTTCACTTACTACTGTGGATGTGCTCTCGCTCTCACTTACTACTGTAGATGTACTCTCGCTCTCGCTTACCACTGTGGAAGTGCTCTCGCTTTCGCTTACCACTGTGGAAGTGCTTTCGCTCTCACTTACTACTGTGGAAGTACTCTCACTTTCGCTTACTACCGTTGAAGTGCTTTCGCTCTCACTTACTACCGTTGAGGTACTCTCACTTTCACTTACTACTGTAGATGTACTCTCGCTCTCGCTTACCACTGTGGAAGTGCTCTCGCTTTCGCTTACTACTGTCGAGGTGCTCTCGCTCTCGCTTACTACCGTTGAGGTACTCTCGCTTTCACTTACTACCGTTGAAGTGCTCTCACTTTCACTTACTACGGTGGAAGTGCTCTCGCTCTCGCTTACTACCGTTGAGGTGCTTTCGCTCTCGCTTACTACCGTTGAGGTGCTTTCACTCTCACTTACTATTGTCGAAGTGCTTTCACTTAATGATGTACTTACGCTTTCTGACAAAAGTGTACTCTCGCTTTGATATGTCGAAGCTGATGTACTCGCAATCTCTGACAAATATGTGCTCTGGCTTTCATATGTTGAAACAGATGTACTTTCACTTTCCGACAACTGTGTGCTCTCACTTACATATGTTGAAGCTGATGTACTCGTGCTATCTGACAGATATGTGCTCTGGCTTTCATATGTTGAAATAGATGTACTTTCGCTTTCTGAAAGCTGTGCACTCCTGCTTTCATAGTCAGAAACAGATGTACTCGTAGTGTCTGAAAGATGCGTACTCGCTACTTCAGATGCCTCTGCGCTTTCTTCCCAAGCTTCACTTTGTTGCTCAGAATCTTTCTGGCTATTTGAGAGGCTTGTGCTGACTTCTGTACTTGCTTTCTGTGATTCACTGAAAAGTGATTCACTTTCATATGTACTTTCGCTCTTTGCTTCGCTTAGCTTTTGTGATATTTCTTGATATTCTGACTCATACTCCTGTTGATATTCATCTTTGCCATCAACAAAATCCTTTTCCGCAAAAAAGCTATCGCCACCTTTGAAATCCTTTGTTGGGTCTACCACAATCTGACCCGCCTCATTCAGGAAAAGTTCCACAATGTAAATATATCTTACTATCGTTGCATTACTAGCATCTGCTGTATCGTGCTTCGTCCAAACAAGCCACGGGTTTTCCTGATATGTCTTGGTTCCATTTCCAATAACATTACCGTCTTCATTTGCCGTAACATAATCAAAATATCTGGTCTGCTGATTGCCGTCTTTATCCGTATACTGTACCGTCACATGTCGTCCATTATCGCCCTCGTTGTCCGACCATACGTTACCATCTTTGTCTTTGACAACCGTAACATCTGTATAATCATCTATCAAGGCTTCACTAAGCATTTTATACTGAATTAAAAGCTCCGCCAGCGTATTTGCTTCATTATAATATTTAAGTCCATTATATGAATATTCACTCAGGTCCTTGTGCCAAGTGTTTTCAGCCCCTTTTCGTATTGTGTCTACAAGCCTTTCCTGGGCCTCAATCTGCTTTTTCAAAGCTGCCAGTTTCTCAAGCCTGTTCTCGCTTTCATTATAGTCCCCTGCCAGACTATTATACTCACTTTGTATCAGCGAAACCGACTCAGACATTGCCGAATTCAAACTATCCACTGTTGACTCAGATTCATGCAGACTCGTACTCATCAGCGTAGATGCGCTCTCAGATTCCGAGATGGTTTCTGACAATTCAGTTGACACCTCTGTACTCGCCACCTCTGATTCTGACATCAAAGTGCTGTATGTCTCTGACAGTGAAGTACTTGCGGACGTAGACTCTGACAGTAAAGTACTCTGTGCCTCTGACATAAATACACTGGCTAATGTTGAATCTGATAGCAAAGTGCTGTATGCCTCTGATAACGAAGTACTTGCCGATGTGGAATCTGACAGCAAAGTACTATGCGTTTCTGACATTGCTTCACTGGCCGATGTAGAGTCTGATAACAAAGACTGATATGTCTCTGAAAGCGCCTCGCTTGCTGATGCAGACCTCTCAAGCAACGCCCTCTCTTCCTCAGTCAGTTGTTCACCTCTTGCCGCTTTCGCCATTGCACTTCTCAAAAGCGTGAATTCAGACTCAGTAAACAGCTCATTTCCACTCTCTATCTTGGTTTCAGAAAATACTTCTTTCTCGGATGTAACGGTCTCTGATTCAGAGACAGCGCTCTCAGATTCCATAGATGCATCAGAAACAGACTCCGATGCCTCAAATTCAGAAGTGGAGCTTTCGGAATCAGAGTATTCTTCTTCGGAATCCTTATTTTCTTCAGAGCCTTTATCCTCTTCGGAATCAACGGCTTCTTCTGAACCTTTATTTTCTTCGGAACCCTCGTCGGCTGACGAGCCTGTGACATCTTCTGTATCCGTACTGTCTGTCGGCTCCGTCACATCACTGGTATCTGTACTATCCATCGATTCCGTCACGTCTCCGGCATCTGTACTGTCTGTCGGCTCTGTCACGTCTCCGGCATCCGTATTATCTGTCGGCTCCGTTTCTTCCGGCTGTGGCTGCTCTTCCGGCTCCGGCTGTGGTTCCGGTTCCGGCTCTGGCTCCGGTTCCGTCACATCCTCATTCACATACTCATTTGTGCCTTCGTTTGTTTCCTCATAGCTTTGTTCTGCCTGTTGTTCTACTTCCTGTTCCTTTTCTTCCGGAGGGAACACCAATCCACTCGATTCTCCCTCCTCTGCATCAAGTTCAGCAGCATATACCATATTCCCATCTGAGAACACATGTGCTCCTCCAATGGCAACACCTGCCGCAGCGATTGCTTTCATTGCTTGTTTCTTCTTCATCACACCCTGCCTTTCTTCTCCTGGAAACTGCAATATATCTATTTCGACAAATTTACTTTCACTAAAGTATAGCAAAAGAAGTGTTTCACAAACTCTTTCAAATCACAAATATTCCTGCATATTTTATTATTTGTTTTTCTGTTCAAACCGCGCCCGGCTTATAATTTTTTATTGTATTAACTGCCATCCATAAGCCGGCAGCTAATCCCGCCGCGGCCTCCGCAGCGTTTACGGAAATCCATATCAATTCTCTCGCCAATTTCAGAAGTATCCTCTTTTTCCATCCCCAGACAAAGCAGCAAATACTGCCCCTCGCAATATTTTGCATAAATATCTCCCAATCGTAAATGAGTCCGGAAAACCTCACACAGCTTCTTTTCCCGCTTTTCACAATTTTTACAATTGTTCACAGGCTGACCATTATTGTCCAGAATAGTGCATAAAATCAAATAGAAGTGGACAGTTTCACGTTTTATGACGCGTTTGACCATGCGGAAACAGTCCAGAAAGCTCTGGAGCGTACAGCTATAGGCTCCCTGTCCCGCCACTGTCTCTATCAGGCATTTTCTGATTTCCTCCTCTGCTCCTTCCAAACGGCATATTCTATCCCCTATTTTATTCATCTGCTCCCGTCTCTCTTTTGGCAGGAAGAATCCCGTTCTCCGCATATCGGTTATAATTTTCTGGTAAAGTTCCCTTGCCTCCTCATGCCGGTTCTGCGCAATCAGGCTTTCAATCCGCCAGACTTCCCAGCCTTCATACGGGTAAAGCTGCGCGGCTCGTTCCGACAGCTTTTCCAGTCTTCCATAATTGCCTTCTTCTTTCAGGAAACAGAACAAATACTCCATCATTTCAAAATATAGCTTCTGGTAATTCTGGCTTTTATCTATCACCCATTGTTCATTGGACAGATGCGGCAGAAATTCTCCCTGATATAGTTCGCTGCATTTTTCGCATAACCCTGCCTTTTTCCATCTGTCCTGTTCTTCCCTGAATTCCTGCGCCGCATTTTCAAATTCCCAGACGTCTGACTCTACTTCTACCTCCCCGCCAAACTGTAATACCCCTCCGTTTAAGACCAGATATTCTCCGGGTGGCAGGGGCGATGCTTCCAGGTATTTCCGCAAACGAAAAATTGTATTATTGAGACTTGCATTGAGATACTCCACCTTATCCCAATCATAAAGAGCTTCAGCAATATTTCTTTTACTGAACCCCTGTCCCGGCTTAGTCATCAGTATCTGAAACAACTGCCCGAATTTTGAATCTCCCTGCCTTCCAAAGGTAATTACCCTTTCGCCATATTTGACGGAAAACTTTCCGAACATTTTTACTGACAACTTTTTTGCGCTCATACCTTATCCCCCCTTACAGCCTCTGCAAATCCGCCTCCATATCATCCCATTCTATGATTTCCCCGATTTTAGCCGGTTGAAGCTCATAGCAACGGTGAATCAGAATATCATTTCCCAGGCTTCCTGCAAGAAACTTACCTTTTATCCTGTCAGCAATCATATCGGCCTGCCCTTCTGTAGTATCGATAACAAGAACAAGGTACTGACTGCTGGAATATCTGGTATACACATCGCCTAATCGAAGCGTAGAACGTATATCTTCCCCCAATCGCTCCATCAATGCGTCCTTTTCATATGGTAAAAGGCTTTCTCCCTGACCGTTCACCACAGTCATCAGAATAACGCATGCTTTTTGGCCGCTTCTGATAAGCCCGCGTTCCAAAAAACGGTATATTCCCTTAAAGGTCTCATAATCCTGACAGTACGCCCCCGGTATCTTAATCTGTTCCAGCAGTTCTTTTCGAATCCGTCTGGCGTCCATAATATAATGGTCTTTCACATTATCTGCCTGCTCATTTGCCGTATACAACGCCGCTTTGCGTTTTTCCAGTTCTGCGTCCGCCCGTTCCAGTAATTTCCGGCAATTATCTCCTGAGTTCCGCATAACGCATACAACCGTTACGGAAAAAGCTATTTTATCTTTTTCCTTTCCTCTGCTGCCAACGCGGAAACGATTTTCAATTCGTTCACAGGTTTCCTGCGCCCGGTGTATATCCTTGCATCCCGGCATATAAATAAGAAATTCATCACCGCCCCGCCTGCCCAGAATATCCTCCTGGCGTGTCATATATGTAAGAATCTGCGCCACCTGCTTCAGGCACTCATCTCCCGCCAAATGCCCATGCTGGTCATTAATCCTATGCAGGCGGTCCACATCACACAGAAAAAGAGCGCCGCCCTGCTTCCTGCTCATTATGGAAGCAATATTTGCTTCGGCAACGTTCTTTTTCAGGATACCCGTAAGAGCGTCCAGCTTTTCTGTGTCCGGCTGCTCATTTTTCATTTTTCCGCCCAATCCTGTTTGTGCTTTCCATCTCATAGTCATACCCCTCCTGCCTTATCTGCATGCCGCATTACGTCTGTCATTCTCACAGCTTCGATAAATTCTTCTTCACTGTCTACATTAAGCCACTCCTGTCCGCCCATCAGAATATATGGCGCATGTACTGCCAAATCTACCATTACATCCCCAGCCGTATTCTCCGCCATATCCATCACTATTCTCCATCTGCGGTTTTCGGCATCATAAAGGATTATATCCCCTTCCATATCCCGTGTTATATCCGCAATTTCCGGCTCATAATATATGCCGGATTCCCTGTCTGGAACGCTCATGACAGCGAGCACTATTCTCTGATACGGTATCTTATATTTTCCGTTGCGTGAATCCAGAATTTTTATGCAGTTTCCACTGAATTGAATCCGTTCCGGACGCAGCGTAATGCACATTCTCTCTGTCATTTTCTTAAATCTCTCCTCCAAATGGACATGACTATATTAATCAATCCACTAAAGTATATTTTAGTAAATTAATTAATTAAAAGGAAAAATATACAAAATTACTATTATACAGATGATTTTTCTAATATTATATGTGTTTTTATTTTTGATGTCAACGTGGAATACAGATTTCTTCCCATTCCGTTAAAATACAGTGATAAAAAAGAGATAAGAACTATATAACCTTATCTTTGGATAAAGTATCAAATGAGAGGTGATATTTCGAATAATTATTCAAAAAATCCCCTTACGAACTCCGCTTTTACGGTTCCGAAAGGGGATTTTGATTTTTTCTTAAATAAACGACGCCACGCAGTAAACCGCATATATCCCAAGCAGCACAATTCCCTGCGCCCGCGAGGACTTTCTTCTTATTAAAATAGGCACGATTAAAACCGCCATCACCAGACACGAAAGAGGCATATCCACGGTTACCGTGCTTCTTTCAAGTGGAATCCCCGCAACTGCGGAAGGAATGCCGATTACAAGAAGCAGATTTAAAATATTGGCTCCAATCACGTTTCCAAGCCCCACATTTCCGTAGCCTTTGACCAGCGACATGACGGACGTCACAAGCTCCGGCAGAGAAGTGCCAAGGGCAATGAAGGTAACGGCAATCACCCTCTCAGGAACGCCCAAAGTCTGGGCAATGAAAATCCCGTTATCCACCAGAAGATTGGCCCCCAAATACAAAAGCGCCGCGCAGACCGCCAGTATAATAAGCTGCTTTGGAATGGAAACCTCTTTTTCCTCCTCGTCGGTCTCCTCATCTCCGCCTTCCACAGACGCCCGCTTAATATTCAGATACGCATACACTACAAAGAGCAGAAGCATCACAATACCTGCCGGCCGCTGAAAAGCCCCGCTGATGTATCCGTACACATTCATGAGAATCAGTACGCCAAAGAAAAACCCTCCCCGCCATGCAATGGAGGAAAACTCCACCTTTTTTGAGGGACGTATGGTCTGGGTCAGTCCTGCAATCAACGCCGTATTACAGATAATAGAGCCGAAAGCATTGCCCGCCGCAATAGCCGCAGAGCCGTCAAAAGCCGCCGTGGTGGAAACCAGAATCTCCGGCAGCGTGGTTCCCAGGCTGACTATGGTAGCCCCCACCACAATCTGGGGAATCCCCAGCTTTTTCGCAATCGCCACCGCTGCGTCCACCAGCCGGTCCCCTCCCGCACAAATCAGCACAAGCCCCACAATAAACAAAATAATCGCTTTTACCATTTTTTCTTTCCTTTCTCCTTTTAGTATTTCTTTTTATTTTGTGCGTCAGTCATTTCTACAAGAAAAAAAGACCTCTAACGCACTTGTTATGCGTTAAAAGTCTCGTACTTCCATTTCCTGGCAGATGCCTGCGTCAAAATCCGCGCGGAATCCATCTGCTTTTAAAACCGGGAAGTGTCCAGTCACGGCTTGCGCCGGGGATTGTTGGCTGAACCTTTCTTACTACTCCCTCTTAACTTAAGGACACTTTACCAGAAAAAACGCGCTCTGTCAAACAATATTTTCCAGAGTTTCCCTTGACACAATCTTTTTTATGTGAGTAAAGAATAAAACCGAAGCTACCGTTGCCGAAAGGATATCGGAAATCGGCTCCGCATAATAAATTCCCATCACGCCGAACCTAAGAGGCAGAATGAGCGCAAGAGGCACAAGCAACAGCACCTTTCTGAAAACCGCAATAAACAGGGAAATTTTTGCCTGTCCAAGGGCAAGGAAGGTTGGCTGAATCCCATTCTGCAACCCGAACACCAGCATACCGCACATGAAAATGGGCATCATTTTCCCCACCAGCGCAATCAATTCCGCATCATTGGTAAACAGCGAAGCAAAAAATTCAGGGAACACTATCACCAGAGCCGTAGCTCCCGCCGAAAAAGCAAAGCAGATTCCAATCATCCGCCGGTAGAGCTTTTTCACCCGGTCAAAATCACCGGCTCCGAAATTGTAGCTGATAATGGGCTGTACTCCCTGAGTAAATCCGCCAATCGGCGCAGAGTACATCTGCATCACGCTCTGCATAATTGTGAGAGAACCCACATAAATATCGCCGCCGTATCTCTGCAGGCCGCTGTTTAGTACGATGCTGATTAAGCTTTCCGTGGCGCGCATGATAAAAGGCGAAACCCCCAGCGCCATGATTCTTCCAATCACAGGCCAGTCGGGCTTTAACGCCTCCTTTTTGATTGTAAGGGAAGACTTTCTGCTCACAAGAAAGCCCACCGTCCAGAGCGCGCTCAGCAACTGGGAAATCACCGTAGCTCTTGCCGCCCCTTTTACCCCCATATGGAAAACAAAAATGAAAATCGGGTCGAGCACGATATTGGCCACCGCCCCAATCAAAACCGCCATCATGGCGATTCTGGACTGTCCCTGAGAAATAATAAAGGTATTCAGCCCAAGGGCAAGCTCCACAAATATGGTGCCAGCCAGATAAATGGAAATGTAGTCTACTGCATAATCAATTGTGGCGTCGCTGGCCCCGAACATATAAAGGAGCGGTCTTTGAAAGGCGTAGAAAAACACCATCAGCACCACCGTAAACGCTATCAGCATGGTCACGCCGTTCCCGAGAATGGTCTCCGCCCGCTTTCTGTCCCCTTTTCCAAGCCAAATCGAAGCAAGAGGCGCGCCGCCCACTCCCACAAAGGCGGAGAATGCGGAAATCAGAGTGATGATGGGAAAGGTCACACCCACGCCGGTTAAAGCCTCCATTCCCACTCCTTCAATGTGGCCGATATAAATCCTGTCCACGATGCTGTATAAAATGTTGATAATCTGCGCAATCACCGAAGGAATCGCCATACCAAGCATTAATTTCCCGATGCTCTCCGTCGCCATGCGCCGTTCTCTGTTTTCGTTCTGCTGCACTTTTTACCTCTTTTTTTCCCTTATAAATATTCCTCTGCTTCCTCCATGGAAAGCCCATACCGCTGCATAATGGCTCTTTTAATCTCTGAATCTCCCTGCCCAAACTCCCGCAGCGTATCAACCGTCCCTTCTATTCTCCCTTCTATTCTCCCTTCTATTCTCCCTTCTTCTCTTACTTTATTTTCCCTCAACAGCAGCTGAGGCTCCATAATTTCCATTAATGCCTGACACATATCACCATCTCCTATCAGTTCTTCAATCACCTGTTTGTTTGCTCCTATACTTACTTCCAAAACGGAATCCGCGAATTCCTTATCCGCCTTTTCCGTCAGACTTTCTACCCTCCTCAGCAGCTTGGTCATTCTCTGCTTTTTCATCCCTTCTGACAAAGCGGCAAGCCAGATATGCGATTCTTCATCTAATTCCTTTGTCACGACAATCTGTGTCGGAAACAAAACATTCCCTTCAATATAATAGATTCCCCGGTATGGGTTCAATACGGAATAACTATGTTCTTTAAAATACCGGAACAGCCCTTCCGGTTTTGCCTCACGCACAAGCGAAACCGTTACGTCCTCCGCACTGACTTCATCCGTCGTCCTCCCGTATGATTTATAGAGGCTTGCATAGGCGCCGGCTTTATAAAAATCATCGATATCCAGACTGTCCTCAGGCGATTTATACTCCATGATATTATGTCCTTTGAATAGGCTTCCTATTTCATTGGAAATCCTGACGGAACTGTCCTTCCTTATTACAAGTAAATCTATTTCCAGAGGCTTTGTATTCAGGTTATATTCTTTTTCAAATATCAATCCTTCTCTGTCTTTTGCAAATTCCAGGTTCATCGCCGCCACGAATCCCGGATGCCATTGTATTTTTGTATCTTGCATGGAAAGCTCCTTTGTGTTGGTTAAATTATAACACTATTTTTACGGCATTACAATATAATCGAATCCTTTCAAATTCCTGTTTTTGTGTTTAAAACTCTGTACATGCTGTGATTTGCGTTATGCCTCCTTGGATAAATTGCGACCATATAGATATCGAATATGTAATAAGGGGATTGGCAAAAGCCACCCCCCTTATTGCTTAATGCATATTGTCCAATGCGGATAACAGGACTTGAACCTGCACGTCTGCTGACACCAGAACCTAAATCTGGCGCGTCTGCCAATTCCGCCATATCCGCTTAAGCTATGCCTGACTGCGCATGGCACAGCCAGACCAGACTTTCCATAACGTATCTTATCATCTGACAAAAATACTGTCAACCATACAATTTTTATGAATCGGCTCTCTTTTCCTCACCCACATGCTTTATCACCCCGTGATAAATCCGAATCAGGAAATAAATCGTCATCGAAAGCGACATCAGCTCCGCAATGGGGTAAGACCACCAGACATAATTTACATTTCCCGTGAGCGACAGGAAATAAGCCACCGGAAGCAAAACAATAAGCTGCCTTGCAATGGACACTACCATACTGTACACGCCGTTGCCCAGCGCCTGGAATACGGAGCCGCAGACAATACAAAAACCGGCAAACAGGAAGCTGATGCTGATAATTCGAAGCGCCGGAACGCCGATTGCAAGCATGGTTTCCGAAGCGTCAAACAAAGAAAACAGCTGTGCCGGAAATACCTGAAACACCACAAGACCGACCGCCATAAGGGCAACTGCGTAGGCGATACTGTACTTCATGGTTTTAATCAGCCTTTCCTTATTTCCGGCGCCGTAGTTAAATGCCAGAATCGGCACCATTCCGTTGTTCAGCCCGAAGATGGGCATGAAGACAAAGCTCTGAAGCTTAAAATACACTCCAAATACCGCCGCGGCCGTGGAGGTAAAGGTAAGGAGTATCCTGTTCATGCCATAGGTCATCACCGAGCCGATGGCCTGCATAATAATGGAAGGAATACCCACCTGATAAATCTGTCCGATAATCCTTTTATCCGGGCGAAATCCCTTAAATTCCAGACGAATTTCCGTATTTTTCTTCTGATTCACAACAATTCCCACGATTCCGGCAATCACCTGACCGATTACCGTTGCTATCGCCGCGCCGGCAACTCCCATCCGCGGCACGCCGAAATACCCGAAAATGAAAATCGGGTCCAGTATAATATTGATAATCGCCCCCAATCCCTGGGTAATCATGGTATAAACCGTCTTTCCCGTTGACTGGAGGAGCCTTTCAAAAATAAACTGTGTATACAGTCCGAAGGAACAGCAGCACACGATTGTCAGATACTGCTTTCCATACTCCAGAATCTGCGCCTCATTCGTCTGGCTCATATAAAAGGGCTTTACCGCAAAAAGGCCTGTCAGCAAAAAGGCGATGAAAGACATTCCCGCAAGGAAAACCCCGTTAACCGCGGTCTTGTTTGCCTTTTCAAAATCCTTCTCCCCCAGGGATTTCGACAGCAGCGCATTGACGCCCACTCCCGTTCCGGCCCCTAACGCAATCATAAGGCTCTGAATGGGGAAAGCCAGAGATACCGCCGTCAGAGCGTTTTCATCGATTCTTGAAACAAAAATACTGTCCACTATGTTGTAAAGCGCCTGCACCAGCATGGAAATCATCATCGGCAGCGACATACTGATTAACAGCCGGTTTACCGGCATCACACCCATCTTGTTTTCCTGCGGCGTCTGTGAATGATTCATATCGTACTTCTCCTTTCTTTTTCCTGTTGAAAATTTCCTGAAACTTCCCTGTACTATCTATCGTGCCGGAAAACACCGGCTTACCGACACGCAGCACAGGCGGCAGCCTGT